>CAVZRJ010000026.1:0-13296 GCA_963777665.1 uncultured Acidimicrobiaceae bacterium | reverse complement strand
TCGCATCGCGGTGAGGACCGGCCACAGGTCACGGCCCTTCTCGGTGAGTCGATAGTCGTAGCGGGGCGGGTGATCGCTGTAGGGCACCTTCTCCAGGACGCCGAATTCGACGAGGTGATTGAGCCGCTGGTTCAAGATGTTGCGCGAGATCCCGAGGCGCGCTTGGAAGTCGTCGAAGCGGGTCACGCCGAGGAACACGTCTCGCAGGATCAGCATCGACCACCACTCGCCCACCACCTCGAGGCACTGGGCCACCGAGCAGTGCATGTCGGCGAAGCTCTTGCGTTCCACGGAATCGAGCGTAATGGGTTGCATTATGGAACGCAATCCTCTACCGTGAGTCTCATGACGGAACTCACTCGCCTGCTCGAGCGTCCCGGACCGCCCCCAAAGGCCGGACCCGAGCCCTCCTCCACCCGGGCCACGGCAGCCCCCCGTGAGGTGCTCGTCATCACCTGCGCCGGAGTGGTCCTGGCCAGCCTCGACCTCTTCATCGTCAACGTGGCCCTGCCCCAGATCGCCCGGGACCTCAAGGCCTCGAACCTGGGCGAGCTGTCCTGGATCCTCAACGGGTACGCCATCGTCTACGCCTCGCTGCTGGTCTTCTTCGGACGTCTCGCCGATCGTTACCGTCGCGACCGCGCCTTTCTCCTCGGCGTGGCGATCTTCACCGCGGCGTCGGCGGCCTGTGCCGCCTCGACGAGCGTCGGGATGCTCATCGGCTTCCGCCTCGTGCAGGCGGCCGGTGCAGCCCTCCTGACACCGACCTCCCTCGGGTTGGTCCTCGCCTCCTATCCGTCGGAACGCAGGCAAGGTGCCGTCCGCGCCTGGACCGCGGTGGGCGGGATGTCCGCCGCAGTGGGCCCCGTCGTCGGCGGCCTGCTGGTGGCCGCCAGCTGGCGGTGGGTCTTTCTGGTCAACGTGCCGGTCGGGATCATCGCCCTCGTCGTCGGCTGGCGCCGACTGCCGCCGGTACCCGGTCACCCCAGCGAGCGGCCCAATGCGCTCGGGGCCGTGCTTGTCACCACGGGCGTGGCGGCGCTCACCTTCGGGCTCGTGAAGGGCAGTGATTGGGGCTGGGGCTCACGCGCCATCACCTGGACACTCGCCGCCTCTGCGGCGCTCATCGCGCTCTTCGTGCTCCACTGCCTTCGGAGCCGCACGCCGCTCATCCATCCGTCGCTGTTTCGCTCCAGGAGCTTCACCGCGGCGTCGCTGGTCGCCATCTTCTTCTCCGCATCGTTCGCCGCGATGCTTCTCTCGATCGTGCTGTGGGAGCAGGGCGCGTGGGGATGGTCGGCGCTGCGATCCGGGCTGTCCATCGCGCCCGGACCGATCATGGTCCCCGTCATCTCGTTCGTCGTGGCAGGGCCGCTCATCGCCCGCTACGGCCCAGCCCGAGTCATGGCGCTCGGCAGCCTGATCTTCGGCGCCGGAGTGTCGTGGTGGGCGCTTGCGATCACGGTCCCAGCCAACTACGTCACCGGGGTACTCGGCGGGATGATCTCGACCGGTGTCGGAGTGGGCCTCACCCTTCCGACGCTCATGGCCACGGCCGCCTCCTCGCTCCCGCCGCAGTCATTTGCCACCGGCACTGCGGTCATCAACATGATCCGCCAGACCGGCCTGGCCCTCGGCGTGGCCGTGCTCGTGGCAGTGCTCGGCACCGCAGCCGGTCACAACAGCACCGCACTCGACGCGTTTCGCCACGGCTGGTGGGTCACTGCCGCGATCTCCTTCGTCGGCATCGCCCCCGCCCTCAGCCTGCTCCGGCGCCCCGCACCAGCCACAGCCACTGCCTCTGCCACTGCCACAGCCTGACCCGTTCGTCCGAGACAGAAGGAGACATCATGGACATCGCCCGATCGACCGCACTCGTCACGGGAGCGAACCGGGGCCTCGGCCGCCACCTCGCTCACGAACTGCTCCGCCGTGGCGCCACCGTGTATGCCGGGGCACGCAACCCCGACGCCGTCGACCTGCCAGGCGCCAAGGTGGTCGCGTTCGACATCACCGACCCGGCGTCGGTAGCCAGCGCTTCCGAGATCGCCGGTGACGTCACCCTCCTGATCAACAACGCCGGCTCATCGACCGGCACAGACCTGCTCAACGGAGACGAAGCGCAGATCCACCTCGAGATGGACACCCACTTCTTCGGGACACTGTCGGTGATCCGAGCCTTCGCCCCGAAGATCTCGAGCAACGGCGGAGGGTCGATCCTCAACATCCTCTCCGTGCTCTCGTGGGTCAGCTTCCCCAGGAGCGGCGCTTACTGCGCCGCGAAGTCGGCGGAATGGTCGATGACCAACGCCCTGCGCGTGCAGCTGGCGGAACAGAACATCCGGGTGGCCGGGCTCCACGTCGGCTACATGGACACCGACATGACGGCATCGATCACCGCACCGAAGGCAGATCCCGCGGTCGTCGCCACGATCGCCATCGACGGTCTCGAGCGGGATCATTTCGAAATCGTTGCCGACGATGTCAGTCGCTCCATGCAAGCTGCGCTTGCCGGCGGCGTACCCGCCCTCTATCCGCAGCTCCAAGCGGCGCCGCGCTAGACCTTCGTTCCGATCGACCCTGTGGGCCGAGCAGCGACCCAGCCCGCTGGTAGGCATCCCCTGCATTCGGCGCCAGAGCGGTCGTCAGCACGATCTCGCACAGGTTGGGTGGCTTCGTCGAACTCGATCGACTGATCACGATCATCCTGATGCACTGTCAACCCTTCACTACCGCGGGAGCACGGTCACCGAACAGCGGAGTCCTGGGGCTCGACCGAGCCTGGCGTCCGCCGTAAGGAGTGCGCAGCCGAGTGATTCGGCCAATGCAACATACGAAGCGTCATAGGCCGAGAGGTTCTCCCGGAGCTCCCAGACGCGCGCCAACAGATGAAAGACGGCGTAGCGCGACATGCCGAGCCGGCGCCACCGATCGAGCGCAGTCCATGCATCGCCGGGCTGGACCCGCGAGGCTGCGACCCCACGACGAAGCGCGTTGGCGACCTCGGGGTCGATCAGGTGAGGGACGTGCACCTGTTCTTCTGCCAGCGCCTGGCGAGCAGGACCGGCGTTCAGCAGCGCGGAGACCGCCGCCGACGCGTCGACAACGATCACCTCTCAGCGCGCCCCGCTTCCACGTCGGCGACAACGGAGACCGGATCGACGCCGAGGTCCGGGAGGGCGCGCAGAAGCACTGGGTTGTCCACCCGACGCGACACTTCCTCGAGTTCCCTCACCGCCACCGCCGATACGGACATCCGGTCACGAGCGGCCAGCCGTTCCAGGCGCTCGACAACTTCGTCCGGCACATTGCGAAGGTAGATCGTCCGCATGTCGCATAATGCTAGCATTTCAGTTGCTACCTGCGGTCGCGTCGTGCCGTCAAGGTGGCTCCGCAATCGGGGGCCCGTGTGCGTCCAAAGACCGGGGTTGACGCCGAGCACGTCACTACTGTTTGTTCGCAGGGCCGCCCACAATGTTGATCGATCCGGTTCTGGCGCCGGTGGTGGAGGAGACCCTTGCCGGCCTTCAGTCGGAGATCGACAGACTGGAGATTCACGTCGACGAAGGCACCACACCGGCGTCACTCGACGGAGACTCCCTCCTCATCGAGGGGCTCGTCGTCAACCTGCTCACCAACGCCGTACGCCACAACGTCGTCGGAGGGGACCTGAGGGTCATGACCGGCTTGACAGACGCCCGGCCCTTCTTGTCTGTGACCAACACGGGGCCAGTGATTCCCATCGCCGATGTCGAGCGCCTCTTTCGGCCGTTCCAACGGTTCGATCCACGCCGAGCAGCCAACACCAAGGGTCACGGACTCGGCCTCTCCATTGTGCGGGCCATCGCGTCGGCTCATGGCGCTTCCATCACGGCCGATCCGAGGCCAGATGGCGGCCTGTCGGTTCGGGTGAGCTTTCGGTCGCCCACGATCGCTGGGAATTCACTGCAGCGAACAGGGGACGAGATCGCGGTGGCCACCAGGTGACCCCACACAAGGGACAAGAACCAAGTGCCGCGGAAGGACTTCGGCGGCCAGGAACCCATCATCCCGTCATCACGCTGAATGAGTCGAATGCCCGCACGGCGGAGTCCATGACTCGCATCCTTGAGTATGGCGGCCGCCATAGCTGCCATGGGCTCCAATTCGGCGGCGCCTCCCCCTTCGACGCCGACTACGCGCGAACGCTTGACGGGATCCCGATAGCTGAGCCACCTGACCTGATCGCCTCAGCGGGATCCGCTCACAAGCAACGAAGTCTGCACCAACCGATCGGGCCGGAGATTCGAGGACGACCCGCGCGATCTAGATCCGTGTGACCGCCGTCGCCGGGGGGATCGTCCCCGCCCCGGTGGTCAGACATCCGGCTTTGGTCGTCGGGTCGACGGCGGCTGGGAGCTTCGGCGGCGTCAAGTAGGCCGGCTTCGCTGTGAAGTCCAACAGGTCGAACAAACTGTTGGCGTTGGCATCGCGTCGGGTCAGTGCCGGAAGGTTCCACTTCTCTTCGACCGTCCGGAGGATCGACGTGTGGTCGTAGATCGTGTGCGATACGTGGTCGCGCTTGGCGTACGGACTGACGACCCCAGACGGAACTCGGAAGCCATACCGGTCGAAGCCACCGGGCGGATCGTCTGGCTTCAAGATCGGGGCGATGTCGTCGGGCGGAACCGCAACGGGGGGCGGCACGTGGTCGTAGTAGCCCCCGTGCTCGTCGTAGGTCCAGATCAGCATGGTCGTCGGCCAGTTGGGACTCGACATCACAGCGTTGACGACCATCTCCATGAACTGGTCGCCGAACTGCACGTCCTGGGGGTTCTCCTCCGACTGGTGTGTGAAGTCCTCCTCCACCAAGCAGAACGATGGAAGTGTTCCGGCGGCGGCGTCGGCATAGAACTGGTCGATGTGGGCCAGACCCTTCGTGAATGCCGGCTCCCCGAGCAGGGGCAGGAAGACTCCAAGGGTTGGCACCGACGTGTAGTAGTCCTTCCAGGTGATCCCGTGCTCGTCGAACTGCTCGAAGATGACCCCGTTGGGAGGAAGCTCGAGGGGAAAGGTGTCGTCGACGAGGCCCAAGGACGTCCCGGCGAGGAGAAACCGGCGGTTCGGGTCGGTCTGTGCCATCGCCGAGGCGAAGTACCGGTCGGCGATGGGGAAGGTGCTTGCCAACCCGCAGGTGAAGGGAAGGTCTTCCTTGGTGAAGTACCCCATGGCCTCGGCGCTTGTCCCGGTCACGAAACCCTGGCAGCTGCCGTCGTCGTAGGCCTCGTGGGCGACCTTCCAGTCGTTGCCGATGCCATTCGTCGCGCACTCGGTCGGCATGTGAAAGGCGTGGACCAGGTTGCCGTGCCCGTCGGGGTTGGTTGCCGTCGGCCGGCCGTTTGCGCCGATGGTGAAGCCGTCTCCCCGACCGATGAGCCCGAGGATGTTGTCGAAGGAGTGGTTCTCCATCATCACCACGACAAAATGTTCGATCTGCGGCACCAGATCGGTTCCGGCGGCAACATCCGCTCGAGGGGGCATCCCGACCGAACGCAACAGCCGCCGGGGAGGTCGGGGGGCCGAACCGGAAGACGCAACGCGGCCACAGGCGCCGAGGAACACTGAGGCACCGGCCAATCCGCCAGCGAGGAACTGCCGCCGCCCCATCGTCATCGGCGCTGCCGACCAGGTGTCCCCGTCCCGCCGTCCATCGTGCCGACGATAGGCGATCGGTGAGTTCCGCCGTGGTGCTCTCGCGAACTGCACAACCGCCGAACCGGCCCTCATCGGTCAGCTTCGGATCGAAGCACCCGAGTCTCAACAGACCCAGTTCGATCACTGCGGTCTCTCCCAGGTCGAACTCCCCGCCGCACCTGGATTAGCCGAGTCCCTACGCGAAGCCCTCTCGCCAGCTCGGGTATCGAAGCTCCCACCCGAGTCGACATTTCGCCTTGGCGTTCGATGCTCCCCGTACTTGAGTCATCATGACAGTTGCCATCTCGCCAGCCGCCAGTCGCGCCAGCCAGCCTGGGATACGCATTGGAGGTTTCGCGCCGAGCGCGCTCGTCGGAACCGGCAGTCACTCCCGCACCGGAGCAAGTTCGTCGTCGACGACGTTGTAGATGCCCACCTCACCTTGCTCAACCGAGATGAGCGTCGCTGCCACGGCGTCGTCGACGTTGACGTGCGACCAGACGCCGGCGCCGTCCCCGACGATCGGGAACCGGCGTTTGCGCACGAGCGCCGCCATCTGAGCATCAGAAGCGAGACTGATCGCAGTCCCTGGACCGTAGAGACTTTCGTAGCGCAACACGAGGCCCTCAGGCGGTTCGAAGCCATAATCGGCACCACGAGCGCTCCCATTTGGCACTTTCCGGCGCACCTTGGCGCGGTCGTCGTGCACACCCAAGACATCCGTCAGCCGCTGGGATTGACACGGAAGCCAGAGGTGGAGGCGCTGACGGCAGCGGCTGAACTCTTCGCACGCCACGACTTCACGGTTCCAAGTCGGACAACATTCGCCGGCCTGCAGCTGCGCGCCGACGATGGACCGTTCGCCATAGGCACCGGACCTCTGGTCAGCGGATCAACCCTCACGCTCGTCATGGTCATTGCGCGCCGCGATCCTTACCTTGACCAGCTCGGTCGGCCCCGTGTACCGACTCTGCGAGCATGCGTCAACGGCAAAGAAACGTGAGCAAGGGCCCTCTGCAAATGAGCAGGACTCAGCTACGAGACGACCGATGTGGTCGCAGCAAGCCTATAAATCGGGCCGCGGATATCCGAATTGCTACGAGTCAGCCACGAGCAGTCGCCGACCTGTGACGACGCGTTCGGAGTGATCGTCGGCTCAAGTCGGGGCCGGGCCGTCGGACAGTTCTGTGGGGGTCATGACAGTGCCCCGTGGTGCGGCGGGCAATTGCACGGTGACGCAGAGCCCGCCAGCGATCCTGGCGGTGAGGGTGAGAGTTCCGTCGTGTGCCGCGGTGATGCTCTTGACGATGGCGAGGCCGAGGCCGAGGCCGACACCTGCGTGTTCGCTGTGCATGCGTTCGCTGCCGCGCTGAAACGGCTCGACAAGGGTGGGAACGAATTGTGAGGTGAGCTTCTCGCCGGTGTTCTCGACAGTGAGCACCGCGGTATTGGAGTGAAGGCTGGTCGTGATCCTTACGGTGCCCTGTTCGGGCAGGTTGTGGACGATGGCGTTGTGGACGAGGTTCGTCGTCAGCTGCAGCAGGAGTGCGCGTGAGCCGATGGTGGGGGTCATGTCGCCGGAGGTTTCAATGGTGACGCCGTGTCGTTCCGCGAGAGCAACGAGTGTTTCAGTGGCTTCTTCGGCGATGAGGGACAGGTCGACGAGTTCTGGATTGAAGGAACGCTGGTCGGCGCGGCTGAGCAGGAGCAGTGCTTCGGTGAGATCGATCGCTCGGGTGTTGACGACCTGGAGCCGGTCGACGAGTTCGCTGTTCTCGTAGTTCGGATCGTTGCGGGCCACATCGAGCAGGATCTGGGTGATGGATAGCGGAGTGCGCAGTTCGTGGGAGGCGTTGGCTGCGAATCTCTGCTGTTCGGCGACCTGAGCTTCGAGCCGGGCGAGCATGGCGTCGAAGCTGTCGGCGAGCTCGCGGAACTCATCTCTGCGGCCCGGTAGCCGGATGCGGTGGGACAGCGACCCGGTCGTGGCCATGCGTGTGGCGTCGGTGATGCGAGTCAGAGGGGCGAGCATCCGGCCGGCGAGAAGCCATCCTCCGAGGAGACCGAATACCAGCAGGAACGCGAACAGGATGGCGGTCGCCGGGGCGAAGTCGTGCAGAGTGATGGACCGGATGGCCACCACTCCACCCGGGCTGACCGCAGTATCGGGCAAGTCGCGCAGGAGGAACAGCCACACAGCGGCGAGCAGCAAGGCACCTGCGAACATGAGGAAGCCGGCGTAGCTGAGGCTGAGCTTGAGGCGAACACTCAACCCAGGGGCTCTATCCACGGTCTCCTCCCTCATGGTCGGCGCCCGGTTGGGTGTCGATGCGGTAGCCGACGCCGGCCACGGTGGCGATGAACCAGGGCTCGCCGAGTCGTCTGCGAAGGGCCGAGACCGTGATGCGTACGGCGTTGGTGAATGGGTCTGCGTTTCCGTCCCACGCCCGCTCCAATAGTTGTTCGGCGCTGACGACACCTCCTTCGGCGGCGACGAGCACTTCGAGCACGGCGAACTGCTTGCGGGTGAGCGGAACATAGCGGCCGTCGCGGTAGACCTCGCGGCGGAACGGATCCAGACGCAGGCCTGCGATCTCTCGCACTGGTGGCCTGTGGTGGGCGCGCCGGCGATCGAGCGCCCTGAGACGGAGCACGAGCTCTCGAAATTCGAACGGCTTGGTGAGGTAGTCGTCCGCGCCGAGTCCGAACCCGGAAGCCTTGTCGTCGAGCCGGTCAGCAGCGGTGAGCATGAGAATGGGCATGCCGCTGCCGGAGGCGATGATGCGTTCAGCGATCTCGTCGCCGGACGGCCCGGGGATGTCGCGGTCGAGGACGGCGATGTCGTAAGCGTTGATGCTCAGCAGTTCGAGTGCGGTGTTACCGTCACCGGCGATGTCGGCGGCGATCGCCTCCAGTCGTAGGCCATCACGGACGGCTTCTGCCATGTAGGGCTCGTCCTCGACGATCAACACACGCACATTCAGGTCATCGTACGCGTTGGTGCATATCGTCGGCGTATCGAAAAGCACATACGTGCTGGCAACATCACGCTGGCTTGACTGGGGGCATGACCTACAGCGAACCGGGACAGGTAGCAGGTGGCAGTCCTTCGGAAGGTCACCCTCAGGGCCCGGTTGTGTCGAAACGGGGAATCGTGCGTCCATCCCACGTGTGGGCGGCCGCGGCTGTGGCCCTGGGGGTCACCGTCGCCGGCTGCTCGGCCAGATCGACGGTCCCGACCGCCGGCTCGCAGCCGACCGCCGCCGCGGCGGGAGGATCAGGTTCGTCAGGGGCGTCGACGCTCGCTGAAGCAGTGGCCTACTCCCAATGCATACGCGGCCACGGCGTCCCGAACTTCCCTGACCCGGTCCAGACCCCCAGCGGAGGCTACGGGTACAGGACCACCGGAATTGACCCGAACTCGACTGTGTTCCAAGGGGCCCTCCAGGCGTGCAAGGGCTTGCCGTCGCCGTGGAACTCCACCGGCCAGCAGCTCTCGCCCGCCCAACAGCAGGCGTGGCTGCACTGGGCCCAGTGCATCCGTGCCCACGGGGTGCCGGACTTTCCCGACCCGACGTTCTCGGGCACCGAAGTGCACGACTCCGGCGTCGGGTCGAACTCGCCGCAGCTGCAGTCGGCGATGGACGCGTGCAACTCGCAGCGGCCGTCCGTCGGTGGCCTTGGCGGATGACCGGCGACTTCAGGCCAGAGTCTGAGCTGCTCGTCCCCTCCCCTGCGGGCACGGAGGTGGCGACGTCCAACCCAATGCGGCGCGAAGACGGCTGCCACGCAGCTCGCAGGCTCGAGTGCCCTGTGGGCGCCGGAGGGAGCCGTGGCAACAACACCGTCACCGATCTCGAGAAGGCGGTGAAGTCCGCCCGGAACGCGCGCGACAACCGTATGAAGGACTTCCCGGACCCCACCTCGCACGAGCCCCTCGTCGAAACGAGTCGAATCCCATCCGCCGCAAGGCGGAGTGCTCGGAGCAGCTCGGGGATCCAGGCGCGGGCCGATGAGTACACCGCTATCGACTCCGGCGAGCTGGGGCTGCGGACCCGATGACGCGGAAGACCTGGGTGCTTGCCGGAGCGGCCGTCCTGGCTGTCGTCGTCGCCACCGACGGCGTGGTCGTCGCGTCCAGCGGGAAGCCAGCGACCTCAGCCGCGCGGGCCGGCGCCGAACACGATGCAGGTGGAAAAGCGGGGACTCTCGGCCATGGTCTCCCTGAGCGGGACCCTGACCTATCTCGCGGCCATGGACGGTTCGCCGTATTCCGTCATCAACCAGGCCCAAGGGACCTACACCGAGTTGCCCGTGCCCGGTCAGGTGATCTCTCAGGGCCAGGTGCTCTACCGGGTGAACGACAGCCCGGTGGTGTTGCTGTACGGCTCGACACCTGCCTATCGGACCCTGTCAGCAGGGGCAAGCGGCGCGGATGTGGCCGAGCTCGATGCCGACCTGATTGCGCTCGGTTACGCCACGGAAGCTCAGTTGAGCACAACATCCTCCTTCTTCGGGCCGGCAACCACCACGGCCGTGGAGAAGCTCCAAGCCGCCATGGGGATGACCCAAAACGGCACGCTGGCTCTTGGCCAGGCCGTGATCGAACCCACCGCCGTGCGGGTGACGACCCTGTCAGCGCAGCTCGGGGGCAGCACCCAGAGCGGCCAGACGGTGATGCAGGGCAGCTCGACGACTCGCGAGGTGCAGGTGGCGGTGGACGCCTCGCAGCAGAGCGAGGTGGCGGTCGGGGACACGGTGACGATCACTCTGCCCAACGATCAGACCACCCCAGGTGTCGTCTCCTCGGTGGGAACGGTCGCCGTCTGCCCGTCGAACTCGGCGTCCAGCGGATCGAGCTCCAGCTCCGCTGCACCGGGAACCGACACCTGCTCGTCGGGCAGCTCGGGGAGCAGCGCCACGCCGACTATCACCGTGGACGTCACCCCCTCCGACCCGCCCGCCACGGGCACATGGGATCAGGCCCCGGTGCAGGTCACCGTCACCACCGCGAGCGTGCCCGGCGCCCTGGTGGTGCCGGTGACCGCGCTGCTGGCCCGGTCCGGCGGTGGCTACGCCGTCGAGATCGTCGACCCAGGGGGGACCCACCATCTCGTGTCGGTCTCGCTCGGACTCTTCGACGATGCCGACGGGCTGGTGCAGGTCACGGGTTCGGGCCTGGCCGCCGGGCAAGCAGTGGTGGTCCCGACCATATGACCCACACCTCGCCGCACCCGCTCGACCAACCCTCGGTCGTCGCCAGCAACGGCACCATCACTGACGCCGCACAGGTTCCGGTGCTCGAAGTCGACAACGTGACCAAGAGCTATCCCGGGGATCCACCGGTCGAGGCCCTGCGCGGGGTGAACCTCGCCGTCGGCCAAGGAGAACTGGTCGGGATCGTCGGTCCGTCGGGGTCGGGCAAGACCACATTGTTGCAACTGATGGGGACCCTCGACCGGCCCACCAGCGGCCGGGTGCGGATCACGGGGCTAGACGTCGCCACCATGGCCGATGACGATATCGCCTACCTGCGGGCCACTCGGATCGGGTTCATCTTCCAACAGTTCTTCCTTGCCGAACACGCGACCGTGTTGGACAACGTGGCCGACGGGCTCCTCTACGCCGGCGTACCCATCGAGCAGCGCCGGCAGCGGGCCATCGAAGCCCTCGATCTGGTCGGTCTGGGCAGCCGGCCAAGCGTCCGCTCCACCCAGCTCTCCGGGGGACAACGACAACGGGTCGCCATCGCCCGAGCCCTGGTCGGCCAGCCCGCCATCGTTCTGGCCGACGAGCCGACCGGCAATCTCGACCAGGCGACCGGACAGTCCATCCTGGCGCTGATCGACCAGCTCAACCAAAGTGGTTCGACCATCGTGGTCATCACCCACGACCACACCATCGCCGAGCGGATGCTCCGCAAAATCGAGATCCTCGACGGCCACATCGTGGCCGACACCGGCGCCGCGAGCACCGACCCCCGCCGCCATCGCGCTCGCCTCGCTCCGCCCCCCACCCACGCACCACACACTGCATCCGACGCGCCGGTCGGCGAGCAGCCGTCGTGACCCCCTCCGCCCTGGATCGGAGGCGGTTACAGCTCTCCGACCTGACTCGACTCTCCATCGTCGGACTGCGAACCCGCAAGATTCGGGCCGGGCTCTCCGCTCTCGGCATCGCCATCGGCGTGGCGGCCATCGTCGCCGTCCTCGGCTTGTCCGCCTCGTCCCAGGCCGGCCTGCTCAACGAGATCAATCAACTCGGCACCAACCTGCTCACGGTCGGCAACGGCCAGACTCTCACCGGCGGCCCGGCCGAGCTGCCCACCACGACACCCGCGATGATCGGCCGCATCAGTGGTGTGCAGCAGGTGCAGGCCACCGGGGTGATCAGCGACGTCAACGCCTACCGCAACCCCTACATCCCCTCCGTTGACACCAACGCCGTGACCGTCCAAGCCGCATCTCTCGGCCTTCTCCCGGTCGTCGCCACGAGCGTCGCCCAGGGCCACTACCTCAACGCGGCAACCGCTCGAGAGCCCGTTGCCGTGCTCGGCGCCGCGGCCGCGGAACGGCTCGGGATCGACCGCGTCTACTCCGGCGAGCGGATCTGGGTCGGCGGCCAGTGGTTCTACGTGGCCGGCACACTCGATCCGGCCGTGCTCGCCTCTGCCGTCGACTCCTCCGTGCTGGTCGGCTACCCCGCGGCGGAGAAGTACCTGGGCTTCGACGGCCATCCCTCCACTGTCTACCTCCGCGCCCAAAACGACCGAGTCAACGCCGTCGACAACCTTCTCGCCGCCACCGCGAACCCCGAGAACCCCAGCGAGGTCACCGTCAGCCAACCCTCCTCCGCCCTGGTCGCCCAGGCCGACGCGAAAAGCGCCCTCAGCGGACTGTTTCTCGGCCTCGGTGCCGTCGCCCTCCTCGTCGGCGCGGTCGGCGTCGCCAACATCATGATCATCTCCGTCCTCGAACGCCGCTCCGAGATCGGCCTACGCCGCGCCCTCGGCGCCACGAGAGGCCATATCCGCACCCAGTTTCTCTCCGAAGCCGTCCTTCTCGGCCTCCTTGGCGGCGTCGTCGGCGTCTCGCTCGGCGTCGCGTCTACGTCTGTGTACGCCCACACGAAAGGCTGGGCCACCGTCGTGCCACCAGTAGCCTGGCTCGGCGGCTTCGCCGCCTCCCTCGTCATCGGCGCGTTCGCCGGACTCATGCCCGCGCTGCGTGCCGCCCGGATGTCACCCACCCAAGCGCTGTGGAGCATGTGAGCCCATGGCGCGTCGTCCGATCATGCGGCGAACTGAGTGGAATGTCGCCGCCCACCCGGACGAATCTCGTATCTCGGGTTCTCGACGGCAACGCGAAGAGCCAGTATGGCTGTCCTACAGCTGCATACGGCACCGGCACACCTTCGATGCCGACCTCGCGCGAACGTCCAGCGTGTTCACGGTGTGGCGCGTGCTCACTTGCATAGGGCTGCGTACGGCACCCGTGATAGTTCGCCGATGAATTCCGCCTCGAAAACCTCCGGGGAACGCGACGGCCGATCGCGAGGCTGCACGTCAGCGGCTTGCACCCCGGCGGACGGGCACGCGAATCCGAATCCGAAATTGTGAAATGC
>CAVZRJ010000025.1:0-52923 GCA_963777665.1 uncultured Acidimicrobiaceae bacterium | reverse complement strand
TTTGATTGTGTTGGGGGATAGGTGATAGGGCCGCCGAAACGTCCTTCCTCGACATCTCCCCCCTACCCATGCCCGCCGGAGGCGCGACCACCGGAGGTGAGAGACGGCGAGGGTCTTCTGGGAGATCCCCATGCGCAGGGAAGAAATTGCGGGCTTCTATTGGTGATGAGGGCCTTGTTCCAGGGCAAGACGCGTTAGGTCAGCACGTCTTCGCCGTCCAGTCTTGTCTCGGATTCGGTCAAGATGGGATCGGACGGTCCTCACGCTGATGAACAGCCGTTCGGCAATTTCGGAATCGGTCTCGCCTTCCGCCAGCAGCGCGAGGATCTCGCGTTCGCGATTGGTCAGCACGGACTCCTCAGTGGCACGGTCACGGTCCGCTCGGAGGAGGAAAGCAGCGAGTACGGGGGAAACGTAGGTTCCGCCGCCTGCAACGATTGTGGTTGCGCTGGCGATCTCGTCTGCTGCTGAGGACTTGGGCAAGTAGCCGCTCGCTCCCGCGCCAAACGCGTCGATGACGCTCTCACGATCATCCGAGGCCGACACCACGAGAACAGTGGGTCCACGCGATTTCACATGGGAGACGGCGACACCCCCGGTGCCGTCAGGAAGATGGAGATCGAGCAAGGCTACCTGGACACCGGCGTAGCCCAAGGTGTCCATTTCCTTGAGGGTGCCGGCGGCAGCGATGAGGTCCAAACCCGGAGTGCCTTCGATGGTCTGCATCAGGCCCTGCCGGTAGAGAGGGTGGTCCTCGATGACGGCGACACCAAATCCTTGAACGGAGGGCACCGCTAGCTCCCATGCGACGAAGGGTTCGGGAATACCCTTCAGATCCAGCGTCCGCTGCTCGACAAAATCGTGGCCACTCCTACGAGCCAGAGTCTTGACTACGTCGGCTACCAGAACATGACCGCCGTGCGCGGCATCGCATAGCCGTGCAGCTTCCACCGCGCAATCACCGAAGTAGTCGCCATCCTCGACCGTGGCATCTCCAGTCGAAACGCCGATACGAACACGCAACGGGCGCTGTGCCTTGCGATTGTGACGTTGGATGGCTTGCTGCATGTCAACAGCGCAATCCAGTGCCGCGGCGGCGCTCGGGAGCACCACCATGAGACCGTCGCCGAGGCTCTTCACCTCCGAGCCGCCCGAGGCTCCTATCGCACCACGGAGTGCCGAAAAGTGAGCTGCCCGCAATTCGTCCGCTGCTCGGGGTGAGAGTTCGGCCGCTAGCTCTGTCGACCCAACCAGATCGGTGAAGAGTAGGACTACGTTTGCGATGGTTGCCATAGATTCCCTACTTCCGGATGGCCTGAAGGCAAAGGAACCAGATATTGAACAGGCAGCTCAGGATACCCCGGAACTCTGCGTCCTCAGAGCCTGAGTTCCCTCATCAAATGTGGCTTGTCGGTTCTGGCCTAGCTGGGCCTAGCTGGTCTCATTCGGGACCCACAAGGTCACCTTGGTCCCGTGTCCAGGCGTGGAGTCAATCGACGCTGATCCTCCCACCTCCGTCAAGCGGGCAATGATGGAGTTCTTGATCCCGAACCCATCGGTGTCAGTCGCATGGACAAAGCCCGTACCTCGATCCCTGACGCTGATTCTGAATCCGTTCTGGTCACGCGACAGAGTCACGAGAGCCTGGGAGACGCCTGCGTGCTTGGCGACGTTCGTCAGGGCCTCGCGCACGGCGCCCAGCAGCGCTTCGGCGGTGTCAGGAGCTACATCGGCGTCGGCATCGACGAGCGCCAACTCGACTCGGAGGCCGTCTTGGATTGACTGGTGGGCAAGATCCAGAATCGCTTCGGTCAAGGATGCGTCTGTACCCGCTCCTCCGGCGATGGCACGTCGCAGCATCGCCGCCTCTCGTCGAGCCTGGCGACGGACGAGTTCGGGATCGAGGTCCACATTCGTCGCGACCAGTTCGAGGGTCTGGAGGGCGGAGTCGTGCAGCAGACGGTGCTCCCGGTTGCGTTGGCGTTCAGCCGCAAGGCGCTCCCGCTCGATCACGGTCTGCTCCCGAGCCTTTTGCAATTTCTCTGAGTCGGACCGGAGCTTGCCCACTGCCAACTTGGCCGCGGTATAGAACCCTGCGTAGCTGGTGGTATTGGCCAAGGCAGTTGCTACCTGACTCCCCCCACGATCAAGGCAGGATCGGACGCTGAACAGATAGGCGCTCCCTAGCAGGGCTGGGACCGCCATCGACTGCTTGCCCTCGATGGCCACGCTCGCTCCCGAGCCCACCCCGATGGTCAGAGGACACATCCAATTCATCCATGCAGTGCGGTCATCAGGGAAGAGGGTAGTGGTCATCACACCCAGCCCGGCAACCCCGAACCCTGCGTCGAGCCAGATAACGTTGGGCTCTGAGTATGACTGCACCCTCCACACTCGCCGAGCAAGCCATGCGGACTCCGCGCACGTCGTCAAAAAGAGCAGAAGTGCAAGACGGGGCCGCCGGTAGGCTCGCCACCCAGTAACGAGGCACACCAGGCCTTGCAGGAGCTGCAGCGATCGAACGGTGAGGAGTCCACGAGCAAACGACCGTTCGGTTGCGGCGCGTTCCTCGGACTCAAGAGGGGTAGAATTACCCTCGTCCGCCAGGGCGCCATTCGTCATACTCTGTGCAGTGTACAGACCTTCTATAATCGGGGCGACGTTTGAGGCCAGAGACCCGCTACTTCTCGCTGGTTTGCAGCGTGCGGCCGCTCTTGCGGGGATCAAGGAAGTTGCGCCATCCCACGCAGATCTGGCTCTCCGAAGCACGGGCGATGGAGTGTGTCATGCCAGCCTGGACGTTGTTTGCAACGAGCAGGCCGTAGTAGTTACCGTAACCAGACAGCCATCATTGGCGTCCTGGTTGGCGCTCCTCGATTTGATCGGGCACCTCACCTCGGACAAGGCAACATCGGAACCCGGCGTCTCAGGCGCTTTACCTGTCGGCGGCAACGGCGGCAACTTACCGTCCCCTTCTAGGACGCAGCCGGCGGGTAGGAGCGAACCCGGGAATGATGTGCGCTGAATTCGCCGCAACAGGCCCGGTTCGGCTGTCGATGATCCAAGGATGCCCAACCTCTGAGCTGACGCAGTCCGCAGAGCCACCTTTGATCGCAATAGGTGCTTCGCATGGGGTTGAGACGGGGCTGGCGTGTGCTTGCCTTGGCCGTATCCCCGTGAGCTGATCGACTGGCTCAACTAGTCGGGATCCCGTCAGCCCCATTTGGCCTCGGCGTCCGCCGGGTGGCCGCAGAACGGTACAAATTGGGTAGAACGACCCACGTACTAGGGGCAGCTCAACCTCTCTCTTCCCGTCGCTCCACGGCGCATGCTGCACCAAGGAGTTCAAACGCCGACCCCGGCAGGGAATGGAGAGAGCCATGCCCGTTAGAAACTCATGCAAGCTCGGTACAACTGCTCGGGTCATCGCACATCCGATTGAACTCAGCCCTCCGACGCTTCACGTCATCCGGTTCGGTCGTGCAACTGGGTGGGGATCAGTATCCTTGGCCTCATACTCGAGGAGGCGTGCAGCTTGCCGGTTCGACATGGACGCCCGGGGTGCCTGGCGATAACACCATTTACAGCAATTGGGACGGAAGCAATTGCGCGAACTTCAGCAATGTCGGGAGCAACAGCTACGGCCTCCTCTACCAGTGCACTGAGTTCGCTGCGCGGTGGGCATCCAACTATATGGGGGTCAATCCGTCTCTCTGGAACTATGAGAACGCCCAGAACATGTTCGCAACGGCTCAGACCAACTCCGCGTTGAATGTCATAGCCAACGGGCAGAGTCCACCCCAGCCTGGAGACATCATCGTCATCCAGGCAACCGATGGCGTCGGTCACGTGTCGGTAGTGACCGGAACGGACGCTTCACACGTCTTCACGGTCGGTCAGAATGAGACGTATGCCACTGCGAGCTGGACTCTGCAGAACGGAAACTTCCTCCCCGGTAGCAGCATCACTGCATGGAGGGGTCAATCGTCAACCGTCTTGGGCTGGTTCCGAGCTGTTGGCGGAAGCTCAATCCCGACCGTCACAAGCATCTCCCCGAATTCGGGACCGATCGGCACCCCCGTCACAATCACCGGCACCAATCTCTCCGGCGCCACGAGTGTGAAGTTCAACGGAGTTGTCGCCGCTGTTGCAAGCAATACTGCGACGCAGATTGTGGCGTCCGTTCCAGTTGGAGCGACCACTGGAAACCTTTCAGTAACAACCACAGGTGGGACGGCAACTACCACCTTCAAGGTCAACAACGAGTTTCACCTCGTTTACCGGGTGACCGGCGGGATCGACCAGACCTGGTATGCACCGAACGTTGGATGGAACACCCAAAAGATCCCGACCGCTGCAGCGATCGGCGACCCCAGCGTCGCCTCGTACAACAACGAGTTTCACCTCGTTTACCGGGTGACCGGCGGGATCGACCAGACCTGGTATGCACCGAACGTCGGATGGAGCACCCAAAAGGTCCCGACCGCAGCAGCGATCGGCGACCCCAGCGTCGCCTCCTTCTAGCCTTGCCTACGGACTCGTGGCTCGAGTCATCGGTGCGTCCAACCGGCCTCAAGTTGAGCAGATGCGGCCTGCTGTCCGGCACGGTGCCAGAAACCGTTGCAGCGGGAACCCGTTCGATCAAGGTGATTGTGAGCGATGCCGCATTGCCGACGCACCAGGTGTGACGGGGGCCCACGAGAACATCTGACCTTAGCTCTGCTCGTCAGAAGTCGAGCGCCAAAGATCGTCTTCCGATGGCCGATCCTTCGCGCAATATGGTGCCGTAGCAGGCTCGGTGGGGACATGGATTCGTAACGAACTCGCCATTGTGGTGACAACAGTCCGAGTGCACAATACGGGTGGACGGTGATTCCTCATGAAATGGTCAGCCACACTCGGTGAGGAGGTTTCCCATGGCACCAGATGTCCAGGTCGAACCACCCAAGAGTTGCCCTCCGCGGGCTGTCCCGGACGCTTACCTCATGCCTTCGGGGTGCTCTCTCGGCATAAACGACCGACTGCCGATGGTGGCAACTCAGCCACTCGTCGTCTCGGATCTTGTCGCCTTCGCAGCTTCTCTGGAGCGGTCAGCGAGCACGGCAGCGTCGCAGCACCGACCGTCAAGAGCCGAGTCGATCAGATCCTCGAGGCGGGTAAGAGCGAAGACGACCGAATCCTTCATCTGGGCACTCGCCCCTCTGCTGACCCTCGGCTTGGCGACAGTTCCATGCTTTGTCTTTGCGGCACGCAGACTGCGGACCAGAGCTCTGTATTTGGCCGTCGTCGCATATTCGGCCTTGACTCTTCTCGTCGTCTGGGGCAGCACCACTGATTCAGAAACCAACTTCCAATCAGAGGTCGGCGGTTTCACAACGATGGTGCTGGTGACATCGGCCACTCTGCATGCCCTCATCATTCGTCGGTCTGTCTTCTCTGAGAGCGGGGGCGATGACACCCCAATCGCAGTTGCCCGGGCGAGGCTGCGGCGGCGGCACGAGGCGCGACGAATTGCTGCTGATGATCCGACGCTCGCTAGAGAACTGAGGATCGGTCGCCCAGACCAGCCGAGGGCCTACGACGACGGAGGACTGATCGATGTTAATCATGTACCCCTTGGCGTGTTGTCCGCAGTCGAGGGTATCGGTCCAGAACTTGCCTCTGCGATCGTTGATGCTCGTGAACTCATTCGACGATTCGACAGCCGTGAAGACCTTGAGGCGGTTCTCGGACTCGATCCCTACTCGCTCGATAGCTCCTCAGACCTAATGATGTTCATGGACTGAGGAGCGGCGTCAGGGATCGAGCTGCAGGCGATAGTGGGGCCGCTCAGACTTTGGTCGAAGTCTCCTCTTGCAGCCAAGCCCTTCCAAGTCGCTGACCGGGGGCTTCCGCGCTCTATCGGCGACCCAGAACTCGCCCCTCGTCGCCGCCGCTGTCCCTCCCCGTCTCGGGTGCGGGTCGGCGTCGCCTTCGTCGTCGCCGGTTCCGCTGTCTCCTCTCCCACGTGATTGTGTTGGGAGAGAGAGGCGTGCAGCGTGTCTGGTCGAGGGTTCCTCCCGCTGGCGCTCGTCGTCACCCTAGGCAGATATCACTATCCGCTAGGCAAGTATCCTGCGATCCGCCTCCGTAGCCCGACTGCCGATCTGTGCGTCCTACCATCCGCCGATGGTCGAACGGCAAAAAGACGTACTTCGAGCAATGCACGATGTTGCCGACGCGTTCAGGGACGCTCGGTCAGCACTGAAGACGGCAGAGGACCTACTCCGAAGGAATCTGCGGCGCAAGAGCCCGATCCTTCCGACGGCAGAGGCCCTGCGGGCCGACCCGGTGGCGCAATATCGCAGCGAAGTGGACGAGGCCCTGCGTCGTCTCACGCGAGCCCGACACGACGTGCTGGTCTCAATCTTCGCTGTCGCCCTGGATCATGGAATGACCATCGGGGAACTAGCTCGCAACTATGGCTTCTCCCGCCAGCTGGCGGCGCGCTACGTCAAGGAAGCACGAGGCCAGCGCTGATGTAGGGTCACCCGGACCCGGCCGGACTCGATGGATGGCGGTTACCTCGCACTGAGTACCCACCCCCGCTCGGATCATCCGAAGACCCGGAAGATCGAGGACAGACGCGACCCCGGGCAACAGCGCGGCTGCCTCGACGTTGGTACGGGCGATGCTGAGGGCACCCTCCTCGCGTCGAGCGCCGGGCTCCACGTTGACCAAGAAGGCCGAAACCACCGCGTCGGCCACACGGGCCATCGAGGACCCCAACACCGCATCAACTGGAAGGCGACGTCCTCACCGAAGACAGCCGTGACGGCGTTCATGCCCTCGGCGAGGGCGACGAAGCCCTCGGTCAACACCCGAGCCCCGGGTTCAGGATCAGGAAGACCGGCCGCTCGAGCCAGAAGACGCACCTGGTCAGCGCTCAGTCCAGATCGTTCGACCGCCTCGTCAATCGTCAGAACTGGTCCGTCGCGTATCGCCAGCCTTCCCGCCAACGCCGGAAGCATGTCGCGGTATGCGACCAGCTCTTCGGGGGTGGCCCCCAACGCAGTCACGTAGTCCAGCAGCTCTAGCCGAGCCGGAGCGTCCTCGCCGGTGCAGTCGTACACGCCGAGAGCTGTCAGTTCGTCGGGTTCCACTGGGAACAAGTAGACACGACCAGTAAGTCTGCTGCCAGGCCGAACTTCTGGTTCGGGAGCTACCGCGCCGCATGGAGGCCGCTATCTTGATTGCCAGAGCCACCAGGCGAGAGGGAGCGATGAGCACGATCACGGTGATCACCGACCAGGCCGTCACCGTGCCCGGCCGTGTCGAGGGAACCCGGGTACTCCTGAACGCCACGCATCTGGAGGAAGCGACGGGATGGGTGCGCAAGCCGCAGGGATTGTGTCGGGGGGACGTCTGCGTGCCGGTAGCTGACCCGGCGACCTTCGAGGCCGGCACGGCTCTCGATCTCGCCGTGTTCGCACGGATGCTGGGTCGGCGCTGTGTCGTTGCGCCCGAGGTTGCGGTCGCAGCCATCGGGCTCGATGCCACCGATCGCCAAGGCGCGCTCGAGGGTTTGCGAGCCCCGGACTTTGTCTTGCCGGACCTCGACGGCAACGTCCATCGGCTCTCCGAGAGCGCCGGTTCAAAACGGCTGATCGTGGCGTTCGCCTCGTGGTGCGGGTGCCGGTACGACCTGCCAGGTTGGCAGGCACTGGCTGAGGAACTGGGCGACGAGGGTCTGGTCGTCGCTCCTGTGGCCCTCGACGACGATCCCGAGGACGTTCGGCCGTTCACGAGCGCCATTGCCATGCCGGTGCTCATCGACCGCCAGCACGTGCTTTCCGAGCTGTATGCCGTCTCCAATGTCCCAACGGTCATTTGGATCGACGAGGCCGGCATCATCGTGCGGCCCAACAGTGTGGCGTTCAGCACCGACACCTTCTCGGACTTCACCGGCATCACTTCCGCACCCCATCTCGACGCCGTACGACGCTGGGTCCTCCATGGCGAGCTCCCATTGACCGCCACGGATGCCGCCGGGGCCGTGGCCGATCTCAGCGAGGACGAGATCGATGCCCGCCTACATTTCCGGATCGGGATCGAGGCGCGCCGCCAGGGCAACCTGGAAGCCGCCGAAGCGCACCTTCGCCGAGCTGGCGCGCTTGCCCCGATGGACTTCTCTGTGCGCCGAGCGGCGATGCCACTGCTCGGAGAAGATCCCTTTGGACAGGGCTTCCTCGACCTCTACGACGACTGGCAGGCCGTCGGCGCGCCCTACCACGGTCTTCCTGTTGTCGATGGGGATTAATGACGGGATCGGGCTGCCGTCTCGCTGGCGTCGAAGATGCAAGCGGCCCGGGTACCCTCATCCGAGGCACCGCGGAAGCCCTTCAACGGCTCGCCGAAGGCGACTGACCGCACAGCGTGACCGGGACCGAGGCTCGCCACGTCTGAGAGTGATGGCGGCTGCCTGGTTCTGACTGCCGCCGATCACGTGGACCCGTAACTCGTCCTCGCCGGACCTCAGTGCAACACAGGTTGACGCTCCTGGCTTCGGGGCCTAGGTTCTGCTGAGACACCTGGAGGGGCATTGGGTGTAGGCGGTTGGTGTTGATCGTCGATTCGTTCTCTCACCGAAAGAAGGTCCCGATGTTTCGCAGAGCGCTTCTCTTCATCGCAGTGGTCACGACGTTCGCGGGCTTGCTGTTCGTGGCCTCACAGGAGACTGCTGTCGCTGCTCCGAACGCAACCGGTACCGCCATTTGCCCGGTCAGCAGCGGAGCCGGCACTGTGAGCCCGGGACTGTCTATCCCGGGAAGCCCCGGTGGGGTGAAGATCAATTTCGCGGCGAAGCTCGGTACCTCGACTGGAGCGCCGTGCGGTGGAACAGTGATTACACCGGCCGGCGTGCACGTCTTCGGCGGCTCCCTCGTTGGCACCGGCTACTACAACGCTCCCTCGGCGATCGCCCACGGAAGCTCCTGTGCGAACTTCCATAGTGCTGACACGGTCGGCAACATCAAGGTCACGATCAACTGGACCACGACCGGCGGTCCGATCGCCCCGACGGTGATCACCTACACGAACAACGTCGGAACGGTCTCGGGTCCGGTGAACACATACGACACGATCAAGCTCATCGCCCCGACGGCCGTCAAGGCGATGTCCTTCGCTGGCGGGCTAGCGCGCACCACCAAGATCATCACCACCCTTCCGGCACCGGGGTTGCACTGCGTCGGGACGACCACCTCCTTCCACATCACCGGAGGGGGAGTCAGCGTCTGACGACTACCCTCTGGGTAGGTGGCGGCGCGATGTCGACCGTCACGTCGCCTGCTGATTCCACCCAGCGTCTCCAGGTGTCTCGCGTGCTTGTACCCGCGCTGCTGACCGCACCGTTGCCGCAGCGGTCCTGAGCGGCCGCGTCGAGGCGGGCGGGCTGAAGGGCGTCGTTGCGCAGGAAGCGCGGCTGTGAGAGGTGACAGACGAGTGACGTGCCTCGCCGTCTCGCCATCAATGATCGACTCGGCCGGTCCCTGGTATTCCGCGGGCGACCTGTCCGATCGCCGACGGCACCCTCTCCCGGGTGCCGCATGAGAGCCTCCCCGGTGCGAATCGACACCACGTCGTCGTCAGGTTGGTAGACCGATCCGACCTGCGCACCGGGTCGGAGGTCGACGCAATCACCGGAACGGATTGTGCACTCCGAAACGCAGGACGGCCCCCTGTGTGCGGAGGTGGATCCCTGAGCACCTCCTCCGAGGGCCGAGGGCAGCTCTTGGCACCGGTCAGGCATCCTGACCAGGAGAGAGACGCTGCACAGCATACGTCGCTGAGCAATTTGTGGTCGCAGCGCGAGGATCGGGCCACTGGTTTCGTCGTACTGGGTGTCGTTGACCTTCCAACCGATCAGGAGGAGTTGCCATGCCCAGTCCCATCGTCCATTTCGAAATCCGCTCGAGCGATCCCGACGCGTCTCGCGCGTTCTACGGAGACCTCTTCGGATGGAGCTTTCCCCAAGGAGGATTCCCGGGATACACATACGTCGAGACCGGTGTCGAGGGTGCGATCCCAGGGGGGATCAGTCCGCTGCAAGGTGGCAAACCCCTGGTCACGTTCTTCGTCGGGGTTGGTGACGTGGCAGCGACACTGGACATGGCGGTGAAGAAGGGCGGAACGATCGTACAACCGGCGACCGACGTTCCGGGGGTCCGGTTCGGTCTGTTTGCCGATCCCCATGGCCAGGTCGTCGGTGTGGCAACGCCTGTAGCCTGACGGTCCCCGACCGAGCTGTTGAGGCGACAAACGACGTGACTGAAGGACACCTGGGCGAAGCCGATCTGTTGGCCGCTGCCGTGCACGGCGATGAAGGCGCCTTCGCATCACTCGTGGCGCCTCATGAACGACCATTGTTCCGTCATTGCTACCGCATGCTCGGATCGGGAGCCGATGCGGAAGATGCCGTGCAGGACGCGCTGCTCCGGGCGTGGCGGCGACTCGAGACATTCGACGGCACCGGCACGCTCGGAGCGTGGCTCTCACGCATAGCCACGAACGTCTGTCTCGACCTGTTGCGGTCGAGACGTTCGCGGTCGGAGCCCACGACACTCGGGCCACCGAGCCCACGGGGCACGATGCCAGGCGCCCCGGATCTCGAACTGGCCTGGGTCGAGCCGGTGGGTACCCGGGTTCCCGGCGATCCGGCCGACGATGTGCTCGGTCTCGAGGACATCAGCCTTGCCTTCGTCGCGGCACTCCAACGACTTGCGCCTCGTCAGCGGGCATGTCTGCTGCTCCACGATGTCATCGGATTCAGCCAAACGGAGGTCGCCGAGGCACTCGAGATCTCGCCCGGCGGGGTGAACAGTCTGCTCTTCCGTGCCCGTCAGGCGGTACGTCCACGTGACAGCTCTCCGCCCTTGGCCATGGACGATCCGGAGCTCATTGCGTTTCTGGCTCGCTACATCGAAGCCTGGCGACTCGCCGACATCGGTGCCTTCCTGCAGCTCGTCGCCGACGACGTCCGGATGTCCATGCCACCGCTCAGCGAATGGTTCGATGGGAGTGCCGCGGTCAGAACCTTTGTCGAGGAGGCGATCTTTGCTGCCGCCCGGCCATACGGGGTCACCCTCGTGCAGGGCTGGTGCAACGGTCAACCAGCGTTCGCCATCTACGAACCGGGAGCGGACGGGTCTCTGACGGTCAGTGGTCTCCAGGTCCTCGATGTCCGTCGGCGAAGCGAGCGGACAGTCGTCACCGAAATCGTCTCCTACAGAGACGCCGGCCTGGCCGTGCGCTGCGGGTTTCCGACAGTCCCCACGTGACGCTGGCCATAGCCCTCTGGAGCCAAAGTAGCATCGGCCCTGTGGGGACGACCCCTGTTCGTCAACACGTCGGGACCGAGGAGGAGATGCGGGCATGCCCAAGAGCGGGTCGCAAGACAGCAAGGCTCCATCTCAGCTGATCGACGCGAGGATCGAGGAGCTGGACGACTGGCGGGGCACAACGCTCAGCCGCCTCCGCGCGCTCATCAAGGAAGCCGAACCCGACGTCGTCGAGGAGTGGAAGTGGAGAGGTGTTCCGGTGTGGTACCACGGCGGCATGATCTGCACGGGCGAGACGTACAAGACCGTTGTGAAGGTGACCTTCGCCAAAGGGGCGTCCCTTGAGGACCCGTCGGGTCTCTTCAACTCCAGTCTCGAGGGGAACACACGGCGTGCCATCGACTTCCACGAGGGCGAGAAGATCGACGAGAAGGCGTTCAAAGCGCTCGTTCGCGCCGCGGTGACCCTCAACACCTCCAGAACCTGACGTCCCTGGTCGCGCGTCGGGTCCACCCGACGAATCAGGCCGAGACTTCCATCACCGGCTCGAGGAGGCCCTCGCACTCCGCGTCGGCTGGCGCAGGCGATCCTGCCGCTTCGGACCTCGGACTGCGGGGAAGCAGCATCGTCATCGCGAATGCGAACGCCACGAGACCGATGTCGGCCACGAGTCCGGCCTGCAGCGCAGCGACGATGCCGGCGGTGGCTTCCCGGGCGAAGTAGAGCGTCCCCACGGCGGCGATGCCGAGCGTCATCGAGAACTGTTGCGTCGTCGTGAGGGCCCCTGACGCGGCACCGGTTGCGCTGGCCGGAACGCTCAGGAGCACTCCGGAGACGATCAGGGGGATCACCAGGCCGTTGCCCACACCGATCAGTGCCAGCACGGGCGCGAGCTCCAGCGAGGTTGTGGACAGGCCGGACACGCTGACGACGATGGCGAGCCCGACGACACCGACCAGCGCGGTGGCCGCCCCGGCCGAGATGAGCGAGGCGCCGTACCGGGCGTGCAGCCGGCGTCCCCGCAGTGACGACAGGGCGAACGCGACACCGAGCGGTGCGAAGGTGAGGCCGGCTCGCATGGGGGAGTAGTGGAGGCCCTCCTGCAGGAAGATGGTCAGCGTGAGGAGCACGCTTCCGAAGAACGAGAAGAACCCGAAGTTCACCAGCAGTCCCAGTTTGAACGCCCGGTGCTCGAACAGCGTGAGGGGAAGGAGCGGGTGGCCGCCCTGCCTGCCGAGGCGACTCTCCCACCGGACGAAGGAGGCGATGAGCGCGGCCCCGGCGAGGAACGACCCCCAGGTCCAGGTCGGCCAGTGCTCTGCCTGACCGAGGACCAGCGGCGCGGTGATGGCCCCGACGCCCGTGGTCAGCAGCACCACGCCCAGCGGGTCGAGCCTGTCCGCGACATCGGGTCGCGACTCCGGGAGGAGGCGGCGGGCGAGGACGATGGCGGCGATCCCGATCGGCACATTGACGAGGAAGATGGGGCGCCAGCCCCACCCGAAGAGGTCGAGGTGCAGCAGCACGCCCCCGAGGATCTGTCCCGCGACCGTGCCCAGCCCGACCGTCACGCCGAAGAGCGAGAACACCCGGGAGCGCTCGTCCGGGCGAAAGCTCACGTTGAGAATGGACAGCGCCTGGGGGACCATGGCGGCGGCCCCGAACCCTTGGGCCAGACGCCCCACGACCAGGACTGCGCTGGTCGGAGCCACACCGGAGAGGAGCGAGGCCGCGGCGAAGATCGCGAGGCCGATCGTGAACATGCGTCGACGACCGAACAGGTCGCCCAGTCGCGCCCCGGTGACCAGGCCGGACGCGTAGCTGAAGGAGTACCCGGCCACGATGAGCTCCAGGGTCGCCGACGAGGCGTGCAGGTCCCCCTGGATACTGGGCGCGGCCACGTTCACCACGAAGACGTCGAACAGCGACATGAATGTCGCTGTCAGCACGACGGGGAGCGCCATCCAGCGGCGGGGGTCGTAGGCTGGGGTTTCGTCGGTGATGCCGGCATCGGACGCGTCTGCTGGGGTCTCCGGCACGGAGGACGGTGCTCGCTGGGTCAGTGTCATCGGCTGGCTCACTTTCAGCGGGAGGGGAATGCGCCAGATAGTTCGATGTTCATAGAACTATCGGACAGAGGGCCCGGTGCGGGTATTCCCGATCGGGTGACGAGGATCTGAGGAGGTGCGTCATGCGTGAGCGAGCCGAGCTCGCGGAAGAGGAGATCGACCTGGCCTCGGTCATGCACGCCCTGGCGGACCCCTCGCGCCTGCGGATGGTCGCTGCCCTCGACGGCGCACCGGAGCTCTCGTGCGCCGACCTGGGTCACCAGGCCGGCATCGGCCTCGCCAAGTCGACCACCACCCACCACCTCGGGGTCCTGCGCGGAGCCGGCATCGTCACGACGCGGCACGAAGGTCAGCGCAAGCTGGTCGCCCTCCGCCGCTCTGAGCTCGACTCGAGATTCCCCGGTCTGCTCGACGCGGTGATCGCCGGCGTCGGCGATGCCAAGGGGGCGTGACGGCGGGATGCCATCCGCTGGCCGGCGTCACCATCGACGGACCCGCCGCTCGCCGATGCCCGTGTGACGTTCGAGTGACGAATCGGGCGGCGGTAACGGTTCCCTGGTGCCGATCGTTCAATAGGGTGGCGCCCTGCCGCATGCGTTGGCGACCCTACCGACAGCGAAGCCGGGCCGAACAGAGGGGCGAAGAGAGCGATCGGAGGACCGCATGCAAGGTCAACTCATCCGTAGGTGCGTGGTCGGTGGTTCGGCAGCGTTGATGCTCGCCCTGCCTCTCGGGGGACTCGCGTCCTCCGGCCTCGGCAGTCTCGCCGGTGCCGCCATCGATCACCGCCAATCCGAACAACCTCATGGTCAATACCTTCACGGTCCTGACCGGGAGGAACTTCGCACCGCTGGCGAAGGTCCATCTCACCGAATGCGGGAAGACCAACTGGATCGTGCCGCAGAACCCCTGCAACACCAACAACTCGGTGACCGTGACGACCAACTCCCTCGGAGGATTCCGGACCAAGTTCAAGGCCGAGCTCTGCCCCGCAGGAGTCCATGTGGGACCGACCGCGTTGCGCTGCTACATCGGGGTGGCGAAGCCCTCGGGCATCGACACCATCGCCTTGAATCCCTCGGTCAAGATCGTCGTGACGTATCCCTGACCGCTTCGGTTGAGCGACATCGGCCCCGGGATTCCTGCCCGGGGCCGATGCGCGGGCCGGGCGGCGCTCGGAATCCGGACCGTTCCGGCTTGCACGGATCGGTCCCCGGGCGGAATGCTCCATCTGTCGGCAGCCGGTAGTCCTCGAAGCTCGGGGCCTCCCGTGTGAGGCCGCCGCGGTCGGTGCGCTCGTCGCGCGTGCTTTTGAGTCGGACGACCTGCACTGCGATTCGTCGCGATGTTCGGGCACCGGCAGTGCCTGCACCGGGCCGACTCCCGGTGGGCTGGGATAGGGTCTGCCTTCCGGATCGGGCGCCTCTGCTCGGGAGGTGGGCGATGGAGTGGCAGGTGCTGGAGTCGTTGTCGGCGGTCGACCGGCGGTCGCTCCTGGCGCGCTGCAGACGGCGACGGTTCCCGAGGGGTGGGTTCGTCTTCCACGAGGGAGATCCCGGCGAGAGCGCGCACCTCATCGAGAGCGGGACCGTGGCGGTCCGGGTGACCAGTCCCATGGGCGACGTGGTCACCCTCGACGTCCTGGTACCCGGGGATGCGTTCGGTGAGCAGGCACTGCTCGGCAACGAGTCGACGCGATCGGCCACGGTGGTGGCCCTCGAACGCACCGAGACGATGTCCTTCACCCGGGGCGAGTTCGAAGCGCTCTGGGAGAACCACCCCGACGCGGCCCGTGCGGTGGCCGCGATGCTCGACGCGCGCCTGCGCGCGACCTCACGGGCACTGCTGGACGCGCTCACCCTCCCGGTCGAGACCCGTGTCCTCCGGCGTCTCGTGCACCTCGCCGGCATCTACGCCGACCGCCCGTCCCGGGCGATCCCGCTGACCCAGGACGACCTGGCCAGCATGGCCGGCACGACCCGCCAGACGGTCAACCGGGTGCTCGGCCAGGCCCAGGAGGAGGGTCTCGTCACGCTCGCACGGGGACGGATCGTGGTCGACGACCCGACCGCACTGGCCAGGCGAGCCCGATGAGCGGCGTCTGACCGCCCATCCGGTCGTGCAGTGACCCGTCGAAGGAAATCATGGACGGAAGCGGTACGCCGACCTCTAGCATGTGTTTGCTACAAGGGGTGCGGCGGTCCGGGGGGGCAAAGAGGCATGAGCAGTCGACGTCTGGTGATTGCCGCGCTCGCGGCGGTCGTTGTGGTCGCCGGTGTCGTCACACCGATCGCGGTGGCCCTCGCGGCGGGCACGCCCAACGTGACCACCGCCGGTTACAGCAACCTGCGTGACAACTGGGATCCCAACGAGCCCGCTCTCAGCTCCACGGCTGTGACATCGTCCACATTCGGCCAGCTCTTTGCGACCTCTTTGGACGGGTCCATCTACGCCCAACCGCTGGTGGTCAACGGGACGGTCATCGTGACCACCGAGCACGCGTCCGCCTACGGGATCAACGCCACCACCGGTGCCATCGTTTGGCACCGGTCGTTCGGCATCCCGTTCTCGGCCAACACGATCGGTTGCTCCGATCTGACCCCGAACCTCGGCTCCACTGCGACCCCGGTGGTCGACCCGGCCACCGGCACCGTCTATCTCACCACCCGGCTCGAAGAGGGGACGGGCGGACTGGCCAACGCCCACTGGTACCTGCAGGCGATCTCCGCGGCCACCGGGGTGGAGGCGCCCGGCTATCCGGTGCGGATCGCCGGCACGCCGTCCGACACGCCCGGGGTTCCCTTCAACGAGGCCTATTCGCAGAACAGGCCGGGTCTGCTGCTGCTCGGGGGGACCGTCTACATGGGGTTCGCCTCGGACTGCGACTTCACTCCCTACCGCGGGGTGGTGGTCGGTGTGAGCACCACCACCAGGACGGTGACCAATGTGGAGCGACGAGTCCGGGATCGGCACCGACCAGAACTCCATGGCCGGAATCTGGCAGAGCGGCGGCGGGTTGGTGTCCGACGGTCCGAACCGGATCATCCTGACCACCGGGAACGGCGTCTCACCCCACCCTGCGGCGTCCGGCACCCCGCCGGCCACGCTCTCGGAATCGGTCATCAGACTGGCCGTCAACGCCGACGGGTCGGTGTCCCCGGTCCAGTTCTTCTCGCCGAGCAACGCCGCAAACCTCGACTCCAGCGACGAGGACTTCGGTTCCGGAGGACCCATCGCGCTCCCTCCCGCCCAGTTCGGCACGTCCGCCCATCCGGATCTGGTGGTGTCGGTGGGCAAAGAAGGCAAGATCTTCCTGTTGGACGCCAACCAGATGGGCGGGTTCAAGCAGGGTCCGTCGGGCTCGAACGCAGTGCTCGAACAGCTCGGGCCCTTCGGCGGGGTGTGGGGCCACCCGGCCGCCTACGGGGGACAGGGTGGCTGGGTCTACGTGCTCGAGAGTGCCGGCGGCGGCGTGCTGCGTGCGCTCTCCTACGGCCTCAACGGCCAGGGCGTGCCGAAGCTGGCCTCTGCCGCGACGAGCACCGGGTCCTTCGGGTACACCTCCGGGTCCCCACTGGTGACCAGCAACGGGACCACCCCCGGGAGTGCGCTGCTCTGGGTCGTCTACTGCAGCGGGCCCTCCGGCACCGGGGCGCAGTTGCGCGCCTACGGTGCGATCCCGACCAAGGGGGTGCTGCACCTGGTGTGGTCCGCGCCGATCGGTGTCGCACCCAAGTTCGCGACGCCGACCGCGTGGAACGGCAGGATCTTCGTCGGCACCCGGGGCGGCCGGCTGCTCGCGTTCGGGTCCTCCTCCGCCGCGCCGGTGCAGGCGGCGGCGGTCGACTTCGGGTCGGTGCCGGTCGGCTCGAGCAAGACCCTCACGGTCGACGCGTCGACCACCCAACGCCTCACCCTGACCGGACCGGTGACCGCGAGCGGCTACGAGGGCACGGGGGGGAGCACCGGCGGCGGGGCAGGCGTATCCCCGACGACCACGCCGTCACCGTCCACCACCGTGGCCGCCGGACCAACTGCCGGTCCGAAGGCGATCCCACCCTCGGGCACCGCGCCCATCGGCGGGACAACGTTCCGTATCCGCCAGGCTCGCCGCGGGACCGTCATCCCGGCGGGATCGACCATCCCCGTGCAGGTCACCTTCGCCCCGACCCGCCCCGGACCGGTGGTCGTCACCCTCTCGATCCCCACCAGCGCCGGCACCCGGACGGTGTCGGTCTCGGGCTACGGCACCGCTCCAGGGCTCCTGGCGTCGGCCCAGCCCCTGGCCTTCCGCACGGTGCTGACCGGATCGGGCGGGAAGACCCTCACCATGACCATCAGCAACTCGTGGGACCACCCCGAGACGCTGACCGGGTACCGGGGCCCTGGCGCTCCCTACGTCGTGAGTGGCCTCCCCGCGGTCGGCACCGTGCTCGCGCCGCAGCAGTCGGTCACCTTCTCGGTCCTGTTCGACCCTCCGGTCGCCGGAGCGTACCCATCGAGGATGACCATCTCGACCGACCACGGATCGCTCGGGCTGCCGGTCTCGGGCACCGGGGTCACCGGGTTCGCCCGTCTGGCCGTCTCGAGCACGGTCGTCGACGTCGGGTCGGTCCGCGTCGGGCACGCGGCGACCGTGACCTTCGACGTGGGCAACAGCGGCACGGTCGCCCTCGTGATCACCCGGGCCATCGCCCCGATCGGGGTGTTCTCGTCGGCGGTCCCGATGCCGCAGGGGACCCAGATCGACCCGGGTACCTTCCTCCATCAGCCGGTGACCTTCCGGCCGACCGCGGTCGGCCCGTTCTCAGGCCGCTACATCTACAACAGCAACGACGGGCTCGGACCGGTCACGGTGACCCTCACCGGGACGGGCACCTGACCGGGCCACACCGGCGTCCTGCGTACGACGCCCGTCGACGACGCCCGTCGACGATCACCACGGGGTTCCATAGCGGTCGCGGTACGCCCGCTCGCCGAGCGGCAGCCGCCGCGGCGGCCCCGCGGGTCGCAGGGGCCAGCCGATGGGCACCACCGCCATCGGCCGTACCGACGGCGGCAGTGCGAGCAGGCCCGCGAGCTCGTCGACGAACACGGTCGCCAGGGTGGTCATGGCCGAGCCGAGGCCGAGCGCGGTGGCCGACAGCAGGAGGTTCTGAATCGCCGGGAACACCGATGCCGGGAGGGTCCGCTCGAGGCCGATCTCGCTGTCACCGCACACCACCACGATGACCGGGGCCGATGCGATCCCCCCTTCGGCCCCGGAATCGACGTCGGCCAGGAGGGCGGGGGACAGTCGCCCCTCGGAAAACCTGCGCCCTCCGTCCCGCCAGGCGCGGCGGGTGAGGTCGGCGATGCCCGCCCGGAGCCCCGGCTCACGGACGACCACGAACGCCCAGGGCTGGAGGTTCTCGGCACTCGGCGCGTGGGTCGCGGCTCGGAGGCACCGTTCGAGCAGCGCGTCCTCGACCGGTCGGTCGGCGAACCGCCGGGTCGCCCGTTGACGGAGGACGACGTCGAAGAACGCCTCCGGTCCGACAGGGTCGCCCTCCCGTCCTGCGAGGGAGGGATCAGCTGGACCGGTCGCTACCATCCTGCCCCGGCAACGACCGGTGCGTTCAGCGGCGACCCGGCCATGCTTCCGGCATAGGGGGCGTACCCGTAGCCGTCGACGCCGCCGTCCGCCCCGGCCACCCAGAAGCCGTCCCCGGTGGCGGTGGCGAAGATGGCGTCGTGGGCGGTGTGGATCTCGGTGCCTGTGGTCGGCCCGCCGAAGTCGGCCGCGTCGCCGAACGGGGTCACTGCGCCGTCTGCGGCCAGGAGGTAGTAGCCGCCACCGTCGGGGGTCCGCACGGCTGCGGTGATGTGGGACACCGTCCCACCGGCACCCCCGTAGTAGGGGGCGTCACCGAACGCGTAGACGCTGCCGGCGGAGGTGATCAGCCAGTACCCGAGCCCGCTCGCGTCCGGCAGCACCGCGACCACCTGCCCGGCGCACCCGCCGATCCCCGGGCACGACCCTGCGAAGTGGGCGTCGCCGAAGGCGAACACGCCGCCGTCGGACGCCACCATGAGGTAACCACCCCCGCCGACCGAGGGGACCATCGCCACGATCGGCTGGTCGAGGTGCTTTCCTCCGCCGGTCGACCCGGTCGGAGCGATGCCGAGCCCGGGGATCGACCCGAAGTATCCGGCATCCCCGTAGGCGAAGATGCCGCCGTCGGCCGCGGCGAGCCAGTAGCCCCGGCGGTCGGCGGTCGGCGAGATGCCGGTCACCGGACGCTGGAGCACGGTGCCCGCAGCCGACCCGTAGAAGCCGGCCGCGCCGTAGGCGAAGATGCCGCCGTCGGCCCCGACCAGCCAGTACCCGTGTGCCGGCGAACCGTAGGTCACCGTCAGGCTCGAGCCCACCACCCTCCCCGGGTAGGAGGTGATGGCGTCGGAGAGATCGGACATCTCGACCGGGATCTGAACGAGCGGAGCGGACGTCTGCGACGCGACGCTGATACTGGTGAAGGTCACCGATCCATAGTCGGCCAGAGGGGACGGCGTCGTCCCGAGTGTCGGAGCCTCCTCGATCCACTCAGCCGAGCTTGCGGGCACGGTGTCGGCGAACGTCTGGGAGCTCGACTTGCCGAGCGTGAGATCGGCGATCGAGACGGTCCAGCTTCCGGGGGCTCCCTCGACGACCGACGCGTCGATGTGGTCACCGGGCGAGACGGTGAACTGGGTGACCGAGAGGGCGGGGGAGACCTGGATCCAGGCCGAGTACACGGTGCTTCCGCCCGAGGCGCCCTGATCGGTGCCGGTCTGGATGAGCGAGGAGTCGGTCGCACCGCCGATGCCGATCCACGTGGACGAGTCGGTGGTGTACGGGCGGGGTTGGACGGCGGGAACGACCCAGTCGGCGCCCACCGCGGTGAACGTCCGACCCTCGTCGATCATGCCCGACCAGTTGGCGCTGATCTGGGCGTCGGTCGCTCCCGTCACCGAGCCGTGCTGTCCGCCCAGGATCCGTTCGACTGCTCCGTGGGCGACAGCGGGCACCTCGGGGACCGTGGCCCCGGCCGAGTGGCCGACGGTCAGTGATCCTGCGAGCGCCGCGGCCACTGCGAGCGCTGTCCTCACCCGTTGCCAGCCCTGGTGCACCCGCTCCTTTCCGGCGCCGACCCGCGCCGGCACCCCGTGCCCACGCCCGACCCGGGGGCTCGCACCTGCATTCTGCCCGATCCGCCACCACCCCGGGATCCCCCGGGCCGACCGGCCTCAACCCTCCAGGCGGAGGTCCCTTCCGGCGTTCCGCTTGTCGGGCAGCGACTGCACCAGCCGGCTCACCGCCGAGTACTCGCCGGCCCGCCAGGCCTCGGCGATGGTCTGGTCGCCGAGCTCGCGGTGCTGGGTGAAGTTCCACCATCGGGTCACGTCGCTGTCGCCGTAGCCCTTGTTGGCGAGGATGATGTTGAGGCGGGTGGCCTCCCATGCGGCCTCGTCGGCGCTCAGGACACCGGACGGCTCGATCCGCTCCTCCTCGTCCCCGTTCTGCCGCTCCATCTCGTGGGCGAGCTCGCGGTCGAGGTCCCGGGAGACGTGGCCGCGGATCGTCTGCAACGACCCGCCGGTCAGCGCATGCCGGTCGGTCACCCGCCGCTCGCGCTCTGCGTCCAGGCTGCGTGACCAGAGTTGCTGCGCCGCGGTGTCAACGTCGCCCGCGGTCACCCGCAGGCGGAGCCGCCGCTCGATCCGGTCGGCCGTCTTCTGCGGCGCCTGCGAGGGAGCGTCCGTCGAGCGGCGTCCGGTGGGCACCGACTCCTCGACGTCGCCCGTCCGGCGCTCGCGGGGACCGCGTCCGCGTTCGGCCACCGCGTCCGGCGGGATCGGAGTCTCGGGGGCTATCGGGTCCTCGTACCGCTCGACCCGGCGGGACGGCCCGACCGAGTAGCTCCCGGAGGGGAACACGTCACCCGCGGTGCCGGCGATGGCGGCGCCGAGGTAGGCAGTGGTCCACTCGGCGTCGCCGACCGCCACGGCGTCGGCACCCGTCGCGGCCAGGCGGGCCAGTGGGACGTCCAGGCTGGCGGCCACGGCCACCGCCTCGGTCAGGCCCATACGACGGTTGGTCGTCTCGACCTGGGCCACGGTCTCGCGGGTCCACGCGATGCCCCGCAGGAGCATCTGGTCGGCCAGCCCCTGCTGGGTGAGCCCGGCCTTGGAGCGTAGGGTCGCGACGTTGCGCCGGACGATGTCCTCGATGCCGGTGACCGCGTCGCCGTTCATGCCGCGAGTCTATCGACCGGGTGTAAGAAAAATGAACATCCCCGAATCCCCTGCAAGGAGGGGTACAGCGGCTGACGTGGCACTCTGGCGGCGGCCTGTCCCTACGGGTGCTCGGACTGTGAACATCGTGGTGACGAGCCCAGGGGATCGGCGTGGCCTGGTGCACCGGCCCGGCTCCGACGGCGCCCGCGGGTCCCGACCCGGGATGGCCACGGCCGGTGGACCGCAATTGTCGCTACAGATGGCGGGTCTGAGGACCGACAATTCCGGTGAGGTATCCGCAACAACAAGGGGCAGGAACAACTGTGACGATCGACCCGTATCCCGTACGGAAACTCCATCACTGGTCTGACGACGACTTCGATCTGGACGACCTCGCGCTGCCGACCGAGCCACAGTGGCGACGGTGCGGTGCTGTCCACTGTATCGACGGTGGGCCCTGGATTGGGACATTGGTGTGCTGCATCCGGCAGAGTGGTCACGAGGACGAGCACTCGATGTCGCTCGGCGACCTGGGCGCCGTCGACTACTGGCAGGAGAACTGGATCTGAGCGTTCCTCACGGGCGCACGACGACTGCTTGATCGGGGTCGAGCGTCCCGGAGAATGGACGCTCCCCCGCCGTGCCGGTCGGCGCGAGGGCAGTGCCGCTCGAATCCAGGAGCACCGCACCCCCCTCCCACGGACCCCGCCCGCCGAGGTCGATCTCGCGGTCGGTGAAGTTGATCAGCACGATGCAGCGGTCCGCGTCGAGCGTGCGCTCGTAGCCGAGCACCCCGTCGGGAACCTCGAGCAACTCGAACGACCCGGTCGCCAGCGCCCGCACCCGGTGGCGCAACTCGAGGAGCGCCCGGTAGAGGTGGAGGACGGAGCCGGGATCGGCACGTTGGGTGGACCAGTTCCGGGTTGCCGCCTCCGGGGGGAAGGGCAACCAGGGGACCGCGTCGCCGATGGTCGGCCACCCGTGGTCGACGTCCCCGTCCCAGGGCAGGGGTGCCCGGCAGCCGTCGCGGCCTCCCGGGTCGACCCGGCGCTCGGCGGGCACCTCGGCGTCGGTCAGGCCGAGCTCCTCCCCCTGGTAGAGGAACGGGGTCCCCCGCAGGGTGAGCAGGAGCACGACGGCCGCCCGTGCGCGGGCCTCGCTGCGCACTGCCGTGGTGGCCGGGTCCTCGCCCGCCCGTGCGGCCGACCGGTCGTAGCGGGTGCGGTGGCGCGCCGTGTCGTGGTTCGAGAGGACCCAGCTCGGCCAGGCCCCGCGGGGGCCGAAGGCCTCGTCGGTCACGCGGATGCAGTCGGACCAGCGGTCGGCCAGCCAGGGCGCATGCAGCGGGGGGAAGTTGAAGGCGAGGTGGAGCTCGTCCCCGCTGCCGTAGTAGGTCGCCACCGCCTCGGTCGACAGCAGGAAGACCTCGCCGATGATCATCCGGTCCCCCGGGTAGCCGTCGACCAGCCGGCGCAGCGCCCGCAGGCGCTCGTGGGTGACCGGGACGTCGTTGACCACGCAGTGGGGGACGCCGGCCGTCTCCGGAGGGTCGTCGGGCAGGGCCGGGTCCTTGCCGATGCCGTGGATCACGTCCGCACGGAACCCGTCCACCCCCCGGTCGAGCCAGAACCGCAGGACCTCGTGCATGGCCGTCGACGACCGCCGGCTCGTCCCAGTTGAGGTCCGGTTGGGCCGGTTCGAAGAGGTGGAGGTACCACTGGCCGGTGCCCTCGTGATAGCTCCACGCGGGAGCGGTCAGATCGAACGCGGCCACCCAGTTGTTCGGCGGCGATCCGTCGGGGCGCGCGTCGCGCCACACGTACCAGTTGCGGTGCGCGCTGTCGCGGGCGGAGGCGGCGTCTGCGAACCAGGGATGGCGGTCCGAGGTGTGGTTGGGGACCCAGTCGATGATGACCTTGAGCCCGAGTGCGTGGGCCTCTGAGAGCGAGCGCGTCGAAGTCCGCGAGCGTCCCGAAGAGCGGGTCGACGTCGCAGTAGTCACTCACGTCGTAGCCGAAGTCGGCCATCGGCGATCGGAAGAACGGCGACAGCCAGAGGGCGTCGACCCCCAACCAGGCCAGGTCGGCGAGGTGGGCACGGATGCCGGCGAGGTCCCCGACCCCGTCGCCGTCGCTGTCGGCGAACGACCGGGGATAGACCTGGTAGAAGACCGCCTCCGTCCACCAGGGAGGCCCGGGCGACGGGTGCGCGAACTCCCTGGTCCCCGCAGTGCCGGCCACCGTCCCGACGATACCAACCGGGCTCGGCCCGGGGGCAGGTCCTGGCCCCGGTACAGCTTGGGGCCGGATCTGCCGAAGTACCCATCAGCACAGACGGACGCTACGGACGAGGGGAAGGTGCGATGGTCGAACGACGGACGGTCGAGGACGGCTCGCTGCTGGCCGAGGGGATCAACGGGGCGATACCCCCACCGGTGTACGGCACCGGCCGGGTGTGCATCGAGCCGTCGTGCGAGGTACGGCTGTCCCGCTACAACAGCACCGACTGGTGCGCGCTGCACGAGAGCCCGGCCGCAACCGGCCGCCCCTTCGACACCTCGAGTCGCCCGCGTGGCCGGCGGCGCAACAGCACGAGCCGCCGCCGGCGGCAGTCGGCGGCCTGACCGGCCTCGCGGGTCTGCCCGGGGATCGGGCGGCGACCGGCTCGGTACACTGCGGGACCCACGTCCCCGACACCGAGGTACGCGATGACCGAACGACTCACAGCCACCGTCAGACCCGTCCCCGGGGCGTGCGGGGTCCGACGCACCGGGCAGGACGGCTGAGTGGCCTTCGACGGGTACCCACCGTCCAGCCACATCCTCGCCGACCTGGGCATGCTGGGCGAGACGACGACCGAGACCACCGGGGTGGTCCGGACCCGGGCCACGCCGCAGGTGGCCGCAGCCGACGGCGGGGTCCGCGGCGGGCGTGCTCGCGACCCTGGTGGACGTCGTGGGCGGCATGGTCGCAGCACGGGTCCTACGTCCGGAACGGCTGGCCACGGCCGACCTCTGCCTCCAGGTGGTCGGGCCGGTGACCGGTGCCTGGGTCGAGGCCCGGGCGTCGGTGCTGCGCAGGGGCCGGACCACGATGGTCCTCGAGGTCCTGGTGGTCGCCGCCGACGAGCGCAACGGCGACCACGAGCCGGAGCCGGATCCGGTGGCCTGGGCCACCATCACCTTCTCGGTGCTGCCCGGCGAGCCGGGGGCGTCGCCCCGGCAGGCGCCCGAGCTCCGGTCCCGGTGGGAGTTCAGCAGCGACGGGCTGGACGTGCCGGTGTTGAAGGCCCTCGGGATCACGGTGATCGACCCGGCCTCCGGACGCCTCTCGCTCCCGGTCCGCAGCTATCTCCACAATTCGTTCCAGGCCGTCCAGGGCGGGGTCATGGCCATCATCGCCGAGGCCGCGGGTGCCGAGGCGGTCGGTGCGGCGCTCGGTGGGGACGCGTCGTCGGTCGTGGTCACCGACCTCCAGGTGGCCTACCTGTCCCTCGGCCGGGTCGGACCCATCGTGAGCGAAGCGCGGGTGCTCGAAGGCGGCCCCGGCGGCGCGGCGAGCGCGGTGGTCGAGCTGCGTGACGCGGGCGCAGACGGCCGGCTCACGACGGTGGTCAACGTGGTGGCCGTCCCCGTGGCACGCCTGAGCGGAGCGGACCGGTGAGTGCCGGGCCGACCGACGGGTCCCGCGGGTGGACGGGCGTCCGCACCCGGTCGGTGACTACTTCCGACTCGAGCGGTGGGAGATCCCACCACCGGCAGGGGAGGAACGGCCGTCGACCTTCGGCGCCCGGGCCCCGGTCGACGCACACCTGCGGGGTTCCGGCGGCGGCCTCCGCACGGGGGGCCTCCTGACCGCGGTCGACTCCCTCGGCGGGCAGCTGAGCGGGATGGCGGTCCTGCCGCAGTGGATCGTGACCACCTCGATCATGGCCACCGTGTCACGGCTGGCCCAAGCCGGACCGCTGCGTCTGGAGGGCGCCCTGCTCCGGCGCGGCCGCAATTCGGTCGTGACCGGGATCGACATCCTGGACGAGGGCGCGCACAACCGCCGGGTCGCGGCGGCCACCATGACCTGCGCGGTCCTCGACCCGGGGGACATGGACCTCTCCTTCGTGCGGCCCGTCGTCGCGCCGATGCCGCCACTCGTTCCCGGGGCCCCCGGACCCGAGGAGTTCTTCGGCATCGAGCCGGGGAGCGGCATGGTCACCCGGCTCCGGCTCGACGACCGGTTGCGGAACCCCTGGGGGATCCTCCATGGCGGCGCGATCGCAATGCTGGCAGACGAGGCCGCGTGCCGAGCGGCCCGGTCCGGGTCCCCCCAGGCGGTCGGACCCGGCGGTGCGGTCGCCGCGACCGACGCGGTGCTCCACTACCTCCGGCCGGCCCGGGTGGGACCGATCGAGGCCCGGTGCCGTGTGCTCGGGTCAAGGGGCGGCCGGACCGCGGTGCGCGTCGACATCCACGACGTCGGCGCCGATGACCGGGCGGTCGTCGTCGGCTCGGTGACGGTGCGCGGCCTCTGAGCCGCGGGTCGACCGGCGGTGCCCGGTAGGCTCGCCCCAGCCGATCACCGGAAGGATGGAAACAAGCATGCCGAACGAATGGGGTCCCCTCGGGGCGATGGTTGGTGACTGGGAAGGCGAGGGAGGCCTGGACTCGGCCTTCTCGCACGCGAAGGGCACGGTCGTCGGCACCCCCTACCTGGAGAAGCTCTCGTTCAAGCCCTTCGGGCCGGTCGACAACGGCAACCAGCACCTCTACGGGCTCGACTACCGCACTGCCATGTGGCGGGGCGACGAGGAGAACCCGTTCCACACCGAGGTCGGCTACTGGCTCTGGGACGGCGCCACCGGCGAGATCCTCCGCGCCTTCGCCGTGCCACGCGGGATCACGGTCCTGGCCGGGGGCAACGCCGCGGCCGACGCGACCGAGTTCACCCTCACCGCGGCCCTCGGCCATGACCAGTACCCGATCGGCGAGGGGCGGTACCTCACCGCCAACGCGAGCTCGGTGAGCTACGAGGTGACGATCACCATCGGGGACGGGAACTGGTCCTATGCAGAGGCCACCATGCTTCGGATGACCGAGTTCCCCGACCTGCTGGCCCACACCGACCAAAACACGCTGCGAAAGGTGGGCTGACCGGGGGCGGGGTCGCCGCCCGGGCGGAGGCCGGTCCGGCCAAAGGTTGACACGCACGATAGAGTTAGGTTTACCTAATATCTGAACGACGTGTTCCCTTGCCGAACGGGTGGCCCGATGATCCCAACCTTCGTGATCTTCCTCCGTGAGGGGATCGAGGCCAGCCTCATCGTCGCCATCCTGCTCGCCTACCTCGACAAGACCGGGCAGCGTCACCATTTCCGGGACGTGTTCCTCGGGGTGGCCGCGGCCCTGGTGCTGGTCATCGCCGGGGGGGTGGCGGCCTACTTCGTGATCAAGCGGTACGAGGGCTCGACGGTGCAGACCGTCTTCGAGACAGTCACCTACCTGGTCGCCGCCGGAGTCCTCACCTACATGACGTTCTGGATGCAGGGCCACAGCCGCACCCTTTCCGCAGATCTCGAGCGCCGATCGGAGGCGGCGCTCGACGGTCGGGCCCGGTTCGGCCTCGCGGCACTCTCCTTCCAGGCGGTCGGACGCGAAGGCCTCGAGACGATGGTCTTCACCCTGGCCATCGTCTTCGCCTCGTCCGGCCAGGCCGCGACCCACGCGCACGGGCGGAGCCTCCTCATCGGCGCCATCCTCGGCCTCGCGGTGGCCCTCGGCATCGCGTTCGCCATCTTCCGGCTCGGTCGCCGGCTCAACCTCGGGCTGTTCTTCCGGATCCTCGGCATCGTCCTGATGGTCTTCGCCGCCGGGCTCCTTGCTGATGCGGTCGAGAACATGCAGCAGCTGGGCTGGCTCCCCTTCCTCGAGCACCCGCTGTGGAACACCTCGGGTTTCCTGAGCGAGAGCAGCTCGCTCGGGGACGTCTTCCACAGTCTCCTCGGCTATGCCGAACAGCCGACGGTCCTGCAGGCCATCGTGTGGATCGCATTCGTCGCGACCTCCTCCATTGTCTTCCTGGCCATGGGGCGCCGGTCGCCGCGCGGGCAGCGCACCGATCGGGACGGCGCCGGTACCGGCGGTCCCGCCGACCTCACCCGCGTCGGCCCCGACGGTGCGGCGCCGACGGCTCCCGGTTCCGTCGCCGGTATGGCCACCCCTCCCGGGGGTCCCCTGGTGCGGCCCCAGGGCGGCGTCTGAGGGGTCCGTCCCGCTCCGGCGGGCCGAGCCGCCGCTACTGTTGCGGGTGATCGGCCGGGTCGGCGCGAGGAGTGGGTCATGGGCGCAGTGCCGACGGTGGGGGACCTCGAGCTCCCGCTTCTGGACACCGAGGGTCTGCCGCGCGATGAGGCGACTGCGGTCGCGGCCGCCCTCGCCGCCGACCACTGGGTCGTCCGCAGCGACATGGGGGTGGCGGTCCTCCGCTACCACGACGCGGTGGCCATCCTGCGCGACCGCCGGTTCCACAACGCGCTCGCGCTCATCCCCGAGATGAGCGGGGCCGCCCCGGACGACTACCTGGCCAACCGCCGGCGGTCGATCCTCGCCACCGAGGGCGAGGAGCACACCCGGCTCCGCCGTCTGGTCTCGCCTGCGTTCACCCCTGCGGCGGCCCACCGGCACCGGCCGACCATGCGGCGGGTGGTCGCCGCGCTGCTCGAGTCCCGAATCGCTGCGGGCCGGTGCGAGTTCGTCGCCGACATCTGCGAGCCCTACCCGATCCCGATCATCTGCGAGGTGCTCGGCGCGCCGGAGGAGGACTGGCGCCACTTCAGCCGGTGGGCGACCGACATCTTCAAGATCTTCAACGGCAACCTCGGGGAGGACCTGTCCGCGGTCGAGCAGGCGTCGCGTGACCTCGACGCCTACGTGGCGGCGCTCGTCGAGGACCGGCGGTCCGCGCCCGGTCCGGACCTGCTCTCGGATCTCATCGCGGTCGAGGAGGGGGGCGATCGACTCTCGAGCGACGAGCTCTGCATGCTGGCCGAGGCGGTCCTCATGGCCGGCACCGACACAACGAGGAACCAGCTCGGCTGCGCGATGGCGCTCTTCGCCCGGCACCCCGACCAGTGGGCGCTGCTCGTGGCGTCGCCGGTGGAGCTGGCCCCGCGGGCGGTCGAGGAGACCATGCGGTACCTCGGCGCGGTGCGGGCGACGGTGCGCGTGGCCAGCTGCGACATCGAGTACCGCGACGTGCTGTTCCCGCAGGGGACCGTGGTGGTCACCCACCTCGCCGCGTCGAACCGCGACCCTGCCGAGTTCACCCGTCCGGACACCTTCGACCTGACCGCCGAGCGCTCGACCGAGCAGCTCACCTTCGGGTCGGGCATCCACCGCTGCCTCGGAGCTGCACTGGCCCGGGCCGAGCTCGAGGAGGCACTGCTCGTCCTGGCCCGGCGGCTCGCAACGGTGCGGCTGGACGGTCCGGTCGAGTGGAAGCCCGCGACGTTCGGGATCTGGGGCCCGGCGTCGCTGCCGCTCGCCTTCACCCTCGCGCCGGGTTCGGGGGCTGCACCCGAGGCCCCGACGCAATAAGGTCCGGGCCAGCGCCCGGTGGCCGGGCGCGCCCGACCGACAGGATCACGAATGAGCCCAGCAGCGCCGGCCGTCCCAGCCATGGATGGCAAGACCGTCATCATCACCGGCGGCAACTCCGGCATCGGGAAGGCCACCGCGGTCGCGCTCGCCGGTGCCGGCGCCCGCACCCTGATCACCGCCCGGTCGGAGGAACGCGGGAAGGCGGCGGTGGCCGACATCGCGTCGGCGAGCGGCTCGGCGCAGGTGGAGCTGGCCGTCTTCGACCTCGCCGACCTCGGCGCCGTGCGGGCCGGCGCGGCGGAGCTCCTCGACCGCTGCGACCGGATCGACGTGCTCGTCAACAACGCCGGTCTCATCCTGTCCGACCGGGTGCTCACCACCGACGGGTACGAGGCGACCTTCCAGATCAACCATCTCGGCCCGTTCCTCCTCACCGAGCTCCTCACCGAGCGACTGATCGCCTCGGCACCCGCCCGCATCGTCAACGTGGCGTCCACCGCGCACAATTTCGCCCGGCGGGGGATGCGCTTCGACGATCTGATGGCCGAGCATTCCTACCGGCAGATGGACGTCTACGGGCGCTCCAAGCTGGCCAACATCCTCTTCACGACCGAGCTGGCGAGGCGCCTGGCGGGGACCGGGGTGACCGCCAACTCCCTCCACCCCGGCTCGGTTGCGTCCGGCTACGCACGCGACGGCGACACCCATGGGTTCCTGACCTTCGGGGTCAGGCTCATCAAGCCGTTCAGCCTGACCCCCGAACAGGGCGCGCGCACCTCGATCTACCTCGCCTCCTCACCCGAGGTGGCCGACCTGACCGGTCTCTACTTCGCAAAGTGCAAGCAGAAGACCCCCTCGGCCAACGCCCGCGACACCGAAGCTGCGGCCCGGCTCTGGTCGGTCAGCGAGCAGCTCATCGCCGAGGCCGCCACCCGCTGACCCTCCGCGATCGCAGGCCGCGGCGGTCATAGGGTGGCCCAAGACGGCGCCGGCTGGGACGGCGCGCGCTTCGAGCGGGAGGTCGACATGGCGAACGAAACGGCTGGCGAGAGCCTGAGCTCCGAGGACCGGGACGTCCTCCGGCTTATCGGCAGATCCTGGGGCTGGGTCCTCTTCTTCGGACTGGTGACCCTCGTGGTGGGCGTCCTGGTGCTGACGCGACCCAAGGACACCATCACCTTCGTGGCCGTCGTCATCGGGATCTGGCTCTTCGTGGCCGGGCTCTTCCGGATCGTGATCGCCATCGCCGACGACGACGACACGGCCGGCACCCGGTGGATGGTCGCCGTCCTCGGCCTGCTGTCGGTGATCATCGGCATCCTGTTCCTGCGCCACACCGAGCAGACGGTGACCACCCTGGCGTTCCTGCTCGGCCTGTTCTGGGTCATCGGCGGGATCATCGAGTTCTTCACCGCCTACAGCGACCGCGGGTCGCAGACGCGGGGCTTCCGGATCGGCCTGGGTCTGATCGCCTTCGCCGCCGGCATCGTGACCCTGGTGTGGCCCCACCTGACCTTGACCGCCTTCGGGGTGATCATCGGGATCTGGCTCATCGTGTATGCACTCCTCGAGTTGGTGCTCGCCGTCCAGCTGCGCCGCCTGTCCAGGGTGTAGCGCCTCCGCCAGGGGACGGGTCCGGACCGGACGGGTCCGCCGGTCCACCGGGATCCGGGCCCCGGGCGGGCGTCCCGGACAGCGGAGGTGGCACGTACGCGCCGCGCGGGCACGCTATGCTGTGAGTCCATGGAGGCAGCGGGACACCCTCGACCGGCATCCCGGAGCCATCCCCTCGCCATGGTGGAGGCAGGGGGCACCGACCCGTCGGACACCGACCCCGAAGCCTCATCGATGGCGGTATCGATCGCCGGCGTATCGACGGCGTGTAGCAAGGACGCCCTGGCCTCGAGTGCCAAGGCGGTTCGGGAGGCGCTCTCGACGGATTGACCGGACAGTCACAGGTCCGGAACCGTCGGGGAGTCGCTTCACACGAGGCGGCTCCTTTGTTCGTTCGGGGCCCGCCACGCGACTGACTGGAAGAGAGCCCGACATGACCACCCCTCACGACGCGCAGCGTGCCGCGTCCGTAACAGAAGAGCCCACCCGCGTCGAGCGGGTCGTGCGCGACCACTACGACCGGATCGCCTCATGGACACCGGACCACGGCGTCGACCCCGGTGACTCGCATGACAAGGGCGAGTCCTTCTGTGTGGGCGAGGCCGCCTGACCCGGCAGGGCGAGGCCGCCTGACCCGGCAGGGCGCGGCCGGCCATCGCGCGCGGGCCGGCCATCGCGCGAGTGCTCTACCAATAGCCCGACATGAGCTCGTTGGCCCACGATGGCTGGCGCACTGGTCCCCGCGGCCCGAACTCGCTGAAGAACGGCTTCACGTCGAGCACCGGGGTGCCGTCGATGGCATCGAGGCCTTCGACCTCGATCGAGTTCGGCCCGGTGGCCAGCAGCCGGCAGACGGTGGTGCCGATCCTGTTGGGCCGGTCCTTGGCCCGCTGGGCGAGGATGCCCACCCGTGGCCACTCGGCCCGCCCCCTCGGGTGGCGGCTGCCCCGGCACACGTCGGCAGCGTCCACCCGATCGAAGAGGAACACCACCTCGACATGCGAGAATCCGTCGAGCCCGTCGGTCGCCGAGGGGTCGAGCACTGCGGGATCGAGATCGATGCGGGCCGCGACCCCGTCCCAGTCGTCGTCGACCGCAGCGTGCCGGGTGCTGTGCACCCGTCCGATGGGCCGGACCGCGAACGACGGTCCGTCCGGGCGCCCGCTCGTCGCCGCCACCTCAGGCCGCCCGGTCCGGGTCCTGGCCCTCGAACTGGATCCGGTAGAGCTCGGCGTACTGCCCTCCCTCGGACAGGAGCTCGTCGTGGCGCCCGCGCTCGACGATGCGGCCCTGGTCGAGCACCAGGATGAGATCCGCCTCCCGCACGGTCGAGAGGCGGTGGGCGATGACCAGCGACGTGCGCCCCTCGAGCGCGGTGGCCAGCGCAATCTGGACGGCCGCCTCCGACTCGCTGTCCAGGTGGGCGGTGGCCTCGTCGAGGACCACGATCTCGGGGGCCTTGAGCAGGAGGCGGGCGATGGCCAGGCGCTGCTTCTCGCCGCCGGAGAGGCGGTAGCCGCGGTCGCCGACGACGGTATCGATCCCGTCCGGCAGGGACGCGACCATGGCGGCGATCTGCGCCCCCTGGAGGGCAGAGGAGAGCTCGGCCTCGGTCGCGGCGGGCCGCGCGTAGAGCAGGTTCTCCCGGATCGTCTCGTGGAAGAGGTGCGCGTCCTGGGTCACCACCCCGACGGTCGCGGCGAGGGATTCGAGCGTGGCGTCGCGGATGTCCATCCCGTTGATGCGGATCGCCCCGGACTGCACGTCGTAGAGGCGGGGGAGGAGGTGGCTGATGGTGGTCTTGCCGGCGCCGGAGGGCCCGACCAGGGCCACCATCTGGCCGGGCTCGATGACGAAGCTCACGTCGAAGAGCACCTGTTGGGAGATCGAGGGGTCGAGCACCGCCACCGACTCGAGGGACGCCAGCGAGACCTCCTCCGCCGTCGGGTAGCGGAAGTCGACGTGGTCGAACTCGACGGTGGTCGGCCCGGGCGGCACCGGCCGGGCGTCGGGGCGGTCGGTGATCATCGGTGGGAGGTCGAGCACCTCGAAGACCCGGTCGAAGGAGACCAGGGCGGTCATCACGTCGATCTGGACGTTGGACAGTTGGGTCAGCGGGCCGTAGAGCCGGGTGAGGTACGAGGCCAGGGCGACGACCGTGCCCACGGTGAGGGCGCCGTCTATGGCCTGGACACCGCCCCATCCGTAGACCACAGCGGTGGCCAGGGCCGCGGTCAGGGTGAGCGCGGCGATGAAGACCCGGGCGTACATGGCCTGGGTCACCCCGATGTCGCGTACCCGTCCGGCTTTCTTCTCGAAGGCGCCCCGCTCCTCCTCGGGTCGCCCGAAGAGCTTGACCAGCAGGGCCCCGGACACGTTGAAGCGCTCGTTCATGGTGTTGTTCATCTCGCGCGTTGAGGCCGTAGGACTCGCGGGTGATGGCCGAGAGCCTCCGGCCGACCCGCTTGGCCGGGAGGACGAAGATCGGCAGGATGATCAGGCTGATGAGCGTGATCTGCCAGGAGAGGATGAACATGACGATGAGGACGAGGATCACGCTGATCAGGTTGGAGACCACGGACGACAACGTGTCGGTGAAGGCCTGTTGCGCGCCGATCACGTCGTTGTTGAGCCGGCTGATGAGCGCCCCGGTCTGGGTGCGGGTGAAGAAGGCGATCGGCATCTTCTGTATGTGCTCGAAAACCTTGGAGCGCATGTCGTAGATGAGGCCCTCGCCCACCTTGGCCGAGACGTAGCGGATGCCGATGGTGAGCCCGTTGTCGACGAATGCCACACCGGCAGCGACGAGGGCGAGGGTCACGATGAAGGTCTTGTCCGGGCTGTGACCGGTGAGATTGTTGATGATCGACCGGAAGATGAGCGGGTTCACGATCCCGATGAAGGCCTCGACGATGACCAGCACCAGGAACCAGGCAAGGATGCGCCGGTAGGGGGTCGCGAAGGTGATCATCCGCCGCGCGGTGCCCCTGGTGACCCGCTGCTGGGTGACCGTCTCGTCGCGGCGCATCGACCGCATGACCGGTGCGAACTGACCACCGCCGCCCATCCCCATGCCGTGACCGGGCATGCTCATCGCGGCGTTCCCCCTGCGGGCTTCATGCATCGGACCCTACCGGGCCGGTGCAGGACCCGGTCCCGCGTCACACGACCAGGCCGCGCCCGTAGACCGGGGGGAGGTCGAGTGCGGTGAGCAGCCCCGGTGCCGCGTCGACCACCGCGGACACGGAGTTCACCAGCCGCATGGCGGTGGCCTTGAGACCGCCGGTGTTGTGGTCCCCGTCCCGGCCCATGAGCTGCATGTCGACCGTGTAGGTGGGCTCCCCGGTGAGGACCACCCGGTAGCAACCCTGCCCGGCGGGCTGGGGCCAGTCCGGCGCCAGGTCGTCGCGGAGACGCGTCACGTGCTCGAGGACGATGACCGCCCTGCCGTCCTTGACGCCGCGCAGCTCGAAGTGGAGCCCCGCCGCGGTGCCCCGCTCGATGGTCCCGGCGTCGATCTCGAACGTCTCCGGTGCCGGCACCCGCTCGTACCACTCGACCAGGTCACCGTCGAGCTCGACCTCGAGCCCGGCGGCCAGCTGGCGCACGACGCTGCCCCAGGCCATGGTCATCACCCCCGGGCGGAGGATCATCGGGACCTCGTCCATCGGGCGGCCGAACCCCATGATGTCGTAGAGGACCATGGCCTGGTTGTAGGTCGAATAGTTGAGGATCTCGGCGACCCGCACCTCCTCGATCTGTTCGCACACCCCGGACAGCACCAGGGGCAGCGCGTCGTTGGCGAACCCGGGGTCCACACCGTTGACGAAGAGGGACGCCCCGCCGGCGGTGGCCGCCTCCACGATCGGCGCGATGAGCGAGTCGTCGACCACGCCGTAGGGATACTGGAGGAACACCGGCCCGGAGGAGACCACGTTGATGCCGGCACGCAGGAGTCGTCGGATGTCCTCGATGGCCTCCATCAACCGGTCGTCGGCCATGGCGGTGTGGACGATCGCGTCCGGAGCGAGGGCGATCAGGGCGTCCACGTCGTCGGTCGCGGTCACCCCGAGCGTCCGGTCGAGCCCGGCCAGCGTGCCGGCGTCCTTGCCGACCTTGGTGGGGCTGGACACCCAGACGCCGACCAGCTCGAGGTCCGGGCGTGCGTCGATGCCGGCGATGGCGTGCCGGCCGACGTTCCCGGTGCTCCAGGCGACGACACGGTAGGTCTTGGGCACTGGTGCTCCTTTGTCCGGGTGCGGGTCGGGTCGGGGTCAGCCGGTGAGGTCGGGCAGGTGCATGTCGAGTTGGGGCGCGCCGATGCCCCCGTCGACCTCGAGGACCTTGCCCGTGATGTACGAGCCGGCCTCGGAGGCCAGGTACACGACGGCCGCGGCGATGTCGGCGGGATCGCCGATGCGCTGAAGCGGGGTGCTCTCCTCCATGGCGGTCTTGAGCTCGTCGGTCTGCATCACGATGTCGAGGGCCGAGGTGGCGATCGAGCCGACCGCGATGGCGTTGACCCGGATCAGCGGTGAGAGGTCCGCTGCGGCAAGGCGGGTGTAGTGGGCGAGGGCCGCCTTGGCGGTCCCGTAGGCCAGATAGCCCCGTCCTGCGAGCCGGCCCATGGTCGAGGAGATGTTGACGGCCGAGCCGCCGCCGCCCTGCAGCATGAGGGGCACCGCCGGCCGCAGGAGGGCGTGCGCGGTCGAGACGTTGAAGTGGAACGCCTGTTCGAGACGACCCGGGGAGGTGTCGAGGAACGGCCGGGGCAACGCACCGCCGACATTGTTGACCACCAGGTCCAGCCGACCGAATTCGTTGCGTGCGCTGTCGACCAGTCCGGCGACCGCCTCGAGGTCGTTGAGGTCGGCGGGGACCACCACCGCACGGCGCCCGGCGCTCTCGATCGCGGTGGCGACCGTCGCGAGCTGGCCGGCGGTGCGGGCGGACAGGACCACATGGGCGCCGGCCTCGGCCAACGCGACGGCGGAGGCCGCCCCGATGCCGCGCCCGGCGCCGGTCACGATGGCGACCTTGTCGGTCATCCGGAAGCGGTCGAGGATCATCTCGCGTCCCTGCCGGCTCAGGCCGGACGGGTCGGGGGAGGCCGAGCTTGCGGTGGTCCCACGAGACCGTGCGCTCGACGTGCACCTTGGCCACGATCCGCTTGTGGAGCATGGTGTCGATGAAGGGGCGCAGCTCCTCGGTATAGGACCCGTAGTAGCGCTCGAACAGGTTCACCCCCAGCTCGAATCGCCGCTCGGCGTCCTCCACGATCTCGGCCCTGCCGACCAGCTCCACGCCCCGGAGCTCCTCGTAGGTGTCGCCGTCCTCCATCATGCAGGTGATCCGGCTGTCACGCCCGAGGTTGATCGCCTTCTGCGCCTTGGCCTTGGTCTCGATCGCAATGGCGCCCTCGAGGAAGCCGTACCACATGGCGACCGCGTGGATCGAGCCGTCGTGGTTGAGCGTGCACATGGTCATCGGGCGGCGCTCGTGGATGAAGGCCTCGATCTCCTCCGGGGTCATCTTGACCTGGTCGCGCTGCTTGACCCCGTGTCCCATCTGCCGGTGTTCCCCCGGCACCTGCACGTCGCTCATCCGGGCCTCCATCGGTCTCGGGCGACCCCCGGGGGCGCGCCGCTCTCGGCGGCAGCGTACCGGGGCGGGACCGTCGGGACCGACCCGGGCGGCGAGCGGGGCAGAATGACCTGGTGACCGCCCGCCCCCGGACCGCGCGCGACCGGCCGGTGGCGGTGGTCTTCGTCTGCACGGGAAACATCTGCCGATCGCCCATGGCCGAGGTGGTGCTCCGCCATCTGGCTGCGGACCGGGTGCTCGACGACGGCTCGGTCCTCGGTGACCACCTGCTCGTGTCCAGCGCGGGCACCGGGGGATGGCACGCCGGCGAGCCGATGGATCCGCGCGCTAGCGCCGCGCTCGAGCAGCGCGGCTACACCGACCACGGCCACCGGCCCGCGCCTTCGAGACCGCCTGGCTGCCCGGGGTCGACCTCGTGGTCTGCATGGACCGGGACCACCGCCAGACCCTGGCGGGCCTCGCCCGCGCCCGGCGCCCGGGACGACCGCTACGAGGACCGACTGGTGCTCCTGCGCTCCTTCGAGCGGGGATCCGGAGGGGAGGTGGACGTGCCCGACCCGTACTACGGGGACGACGACGGGTTCGAGCGTTGCCTCGACCTCGTCGAGGCCGGCTGCCGCGGGCTCGTCGACCACCTGTCGGCGGGAGGTGCCGGCCCCACCCCCTGACCACGGTACGGCTTCGCTCCGGCCGGTCGGGTGGTCGGCGTGGATGCCGGTCAGGTCACCGTTACGAACGACTCGCGCTCGTAGGCGAGGAGGCGCTCGTAGGCGTCGCGCAGCCCGTCGCGCCGGGTCGGGTCGTTGGCGAGGTTGACCAGTTCGTGGGGATCGGCGCCTTGGTCGTACCACTCGTGGTCGTTGTCGTCGAACGCGCAGTCGACGTCGAACAGCTTGGTCCCCGGTGGGCGTCCCCAGAGCCCGGTCGACGGCTTGCCCCCGCCGACGCCGTAGTAGCGGGCGTACTTGGTGGTGCCGTCGTAGAAGCCGCGGAGCGCGTAACGCACCTGGTTGAGACCGGTGGTCTGGGCGGAGTCCTGGGCGAAGAGGATGTGGTCACGCACCGAGGCCGCCGGGTCGGCCAGCACCGGGGTCAGGTCGCGACCCTGGACGGTGGCCTCGACGGTGTCGCGGTCGACACCGGCGAGCGCGCAGATGGTGGCCGCCAGATCGACGTGGGACCCGAGAGCAGAGGTCGTCGTCCCCGGCGTGGTCGTGCCGGGGGCTTTGACGTAGAGGGGGACCCGCATGATCTCGTCGTAGACGAAGGGTCCCTTCGAGCGCAGGCCGTGCGAGCCGCACATGTCGCCGTGGTCGGAGGTGAAGAGGACGACCGTGTCGTCCCAGGCGCCGGCGGCCTCGAGCGCGCCGAGCACGGTGCCGAGGCTCCGGTCGGCGAGCTGGTGGAGATGGACGTAGTAGTCGAGATGGCGGAGCCAGGAGCGGGTGTCCGCCGGATCGATGTACCCCCAGAGGCCGTGCTGCTGGTCCCAGCGCCACTGGCGGTGGGCTTCGGGCTTGGCATGGAGGCCGTCGTCGAAGTTGGGCGGCAGGCGGTCGACCACCTCGGGGTAGCCGTCGGTGTAGACGGGCAGCGGGTCGTCGTCCTTCCAGGCGGCCGACTCGAGCACCCCCCGGATCCCGCTCACCTCCTCGGGGTGCCGCTCGCGGTAGCCGGGCTGGTCGACCGGGAACCACATCACGTCGTGCGGGTTGACCAGCGCCACGGTCAGGAACCAGGGCGCGTGCCCGTTCCGTCCCGGACCGGCGTTCTCGCTCAGCCAGTGGGCGGCGTTGGAGGCGATGATCGGGTCGAAGTGGACGCCGGTGCCGGCCCAGCCCATGAAGTGGCGGTCGTTGCCGTCCCAGTCGGCGAAGCCGTAGGCCTCCATGTCGGGCTGGGGGGCGTGGGACAGGTGCCACTTGCCGATGTACGACGAGCGGTAGCCGGCCCCGTCGAGCAGCGAGCCGAGGGTCGGCGTGGTGGGCGCCAGCTCGGTGTGCTCGGGCATGATCACGTTGTCGAGCACCCCGTGTCCCGGCAGGTAGCGCCCGGTGAACAGGCTGGCCCGGCTCGGTGAGCACGGCGAGGAATGGGCGTGGAACCGGGTGAACTCGAGGCCCTCGGCCCGCAGCCGGTCCCGCCAGGGCAGCTCGACCTCCGGCGGGAGCCACGACCGTTGGCGCTCCTGGTCCGAGACGACGAGCAGGATGTTGGGGCGCTGGCGGGCGGTGTCGGGCATGATCGCTCACGGTAGCGTCCGTGGCGACAGCGGGTGTCTGGCGCACAAAACTGAAATGTGTTCTACTTTTCGCCCGTACCGATCGAGGCGAGCCAGGGGGAGGACCGGATGGCAGAAAGCGAGGTCCTGCACGCACGGCACACGCTCGAGTACCCGTACTCGCGATCGGTGGGCCCGGTCATCGGGGCCTTCCTGACAGCGCTCCGCGAGGGGCGGTTCCTCGGGGCCACCGGATCCGGGGGCAGGGTGATCGTCCCCCCGACCGAGTACGACCCGACCACCGGCGACGACACCGGCGAGCTGGTCGAGGTCGGGCCGGGTGGTGTGGTCGAGACGTGGGCCTGGGTCTCGCACCCGCTGCGCAAGCACCCGCTGTCCACACCGTTCGCCTGGGCCCTCATCCGGCTCGACGGCGCCGACACCGCCCTGCTCCACGTGGTGGACGCCGGCAGTCCCGACGCCCTCGCCACCGGTGACCGGGTGACCGCCCGCTTCCGTCCCGCGGCCGACCGGGTCGGGTCGATGGCCGACATCGAGGCATTCGTGCCGGTCGGAGGTGCCGCCTGATGGCCGACGACGAGGCGAACGGGCCCCGCGGGCCGGTGACCTCCCTCGCCACCCCGATCCGGCTCGACTTCGAATTCACCCCGGGCGTCGCCCAGTCGCGGTTCCTCCGGGGCCTCGAGCGCGGTGTGTTCCTGGGCCAGCGCTGCCCGAAGTGCGAAAAGGTCTACGTGCCCTGCCGCGGAACGTGCCCGACCGACGGGGTCGCCACGACCGAGGATGTGGAGCTCTCCAACTCGGGCACCGTGACCACCTACTGCGTGGTGAACGTCCCCTTCGCCGGCCAGGCCATCGAGATCCCCTACATCTGCGCACAGGTCCTGCTCGACGGCGCCAACCTCTCGTTCATGGGGTTGATCCAGGAGATCCCCACCGATCAGATCCGGATGGGGATGCGGGTCGAGGCGGTCTGGGTGGAGCCCGCCGAGCTCGAGCCCTCCCTCGCCTCGGTCAAATACTTCCGCCCGAACGGCGAGCCGGACGCCGAGTACGAGACCTACAAGGAGTACCTGTGAGCGCCAGCTCCGGTCGGGCCGTGCGGCCGGTCTCCGTCGCCTCGTTCGCCCAGGCACCCAATGTGCGGCGCGCCGATGAGTACAACGAGGCGGAGGGCCTGCTGCCGGTCATCGCCGAGGTCTTCGGCAGCATCGGCATCAGCAAGGACGACGTGGACTTCATCTGCTCGGGATCGACCGACTACCTCATCGGCGGCCCGTTCAGCTTCGTCATGGCCCTCGACGCGGTCGGTGTCTGGCCACCCCGCTCGGAGAGCCACGTCGAGATGGACGGTGCCTTCGCCCTCTACGAGGCGTGGGTGCTGCTCCAGGAGGGTCGGGCCGACGCCGCCCTGGTCTATTCGTTCGGCCGTTCGTCACTCGGGGACCTCAACGAGATCCTGACCCTCCAGCTCGACCCCTACTACCTTGCTCCGCTCTGGCCGGACGTCGTGAGCCTCAACGCGCTGCAGGCCCGGGCACTCATCGACGCGGGCAAGGCCACCGAGGCCGACTTCGCCGCCATCGCCTCGCGGAGCCGGCGCGACGCGCTCGGCAATCCCAACGCCCAGGTGGCCAAGGACGTGGCCGTCGAGACGTTGCTCGAGGACGACTACGTGGTGTCGCCGCTCCGCCGCCACGCCCTGCCCCCGATCACCGACGGGGCCGCGGCCATCGTGCTGGCGGCGGGGGACAAGGCCGAGCGTTGGTCCGAGCGACCGGTGTGGATCACCGGGATCGACCACCGGATCGAGACCCATTCGCTCGGCGCCCGGGACCTGGCCACCTCCCCGTCGACGGCCAAGGCGGCCGAACTGGCCGGCGTAGCCGGCGGAACGGTCGACCTCGCCGAGATCCATGCTCCCTTCGCCCACCAGGAGATCATCCTCAAGGAGGCCCTCGGCCTCGACGACTCGGTGGTCATCAATCCGTCCGGCGGTGCGCTGGCAGCCAACCCGCTCATGTCGGCCGGACTCATCCGCATCGGCGAGGCCGCCTCCCGCATCGCCGCGGGGCAGGCCGACCGCGCGGTCGCCCACGCCACCTCGGGGCCGTGCCTCCAACAGAACCTGGTCTGCGTCCTGGAGGGTGCCTGATGGCAGAGCACTGTGCAGTGATCGGGGTGGGCCAGACCCACCACAAGGCCAAGCGGGAGGACGTGTCCATCGCCGGCCTGGTCCGCGAGGCGGCCAAGATGGCGCTGGCCGACGCCGAGCTCACCTGGTCCGACATCGACGCCGTGGTCATCGGCAAGGCGCCCGACATGTTCGAGGGCAACATGATGCCCGAGCTCTACCTCGCTCCCGCGCTCGGCGCGGTGGGCAAGCCGATGTTCCGGGTGCACACGGCCGGCTCGGTCGGGGGCTCGACCGCCCTGGTGGCCGCCCATCTCATCGCCGCGGGCATCCACAAGCGGGTCCTCACCGTGGCCTACGAGAAGCAGTCGGACTCGGACGCCATGTGGGCCCTCTCGGTTCCCCAGCCGTTCGCCGCACCGCTGCTGGCCGGCGCCGGCGGGTACTTCGCCCCCCACATCCGGGCCTACATGCGCCGCTCGGGGGCGCCCGACCACATCGGTCGGATGGTGGCGGTCAAGGACCGCAAGAACGCGCTCCGCAACCCCTACGCCCACCTGCACCTGCCCGACATCGACCTCAAGATGGTCGAGGACTCGATCATGCTCTGGGACCCGCTCCACTACCTCGAGGCCTGTCCCTCCTCGGACGGGGCGGCGGCGATGGTGCTCGCCTCCGACGACGCGCTCTCCGGCCACTATCCGCCGGCCTGGATCCACGGCATGGCCATGCGGTCGGAGCCGACCATGTTCGCGGGGCGTGACCAGGTCAACCCACAGGCCGGTCGCGACTGCTCGGCGGACGTCTACGCCCAGGCGGGGATCACCGACCCGCGGGCCCAGATCGACGTGGCAGAGGTCTACGTGCCCTTCAGCTGGTACGAGCCCATGTGGCTCGAGAACCTCGGCTTCTGCGACCTCGGAGACGGGTGGAAGCTGACCGAGTCGGGGGCGACCGCCTTCGAGGGCGACATCCCTTGGAACACCTCGGGCGGGGTGCTCTCCTCGAACCCGATCGGCGCCTCGGGCATGCTCCGGTTCCTCGAAGTGGCCATGCAGGTCCGGGGCCAGGCCGGCGAGCACCAGATCGACGGGGCCAGGGTGGCCCTCGGCCAGGCCTACGGCGGCGGGTCACAGTTCTTTTCCATGTGGGTGGTCGGGAGCGAGAAGCCCTGACACCTTTCGGTGACGGGGGTCGGGAACGGCTTCCCCGTGGTCCTGCCGGTCCGGCGGCGCCCGGTACAGTGGGCCCCGTTCGCCGAGCCGCCGGAGGCATCGCATGAAGATTGTTGTGGACTACGACGAGTGCGCCAGCAACGCCGTGTGCATGGGCATCGCCCCCGAGGTCTTCGAGGTGCGTGACGACGGCTTCCTCTACGTGCTCAACGAGCACCCCGGCGAGGAGCTTCGGGAGAAGGTGCGTCAGGCGGCCAACGGCTGTCCGACCGGCGCCATCACCATCGTCGAGGACGAGTAACCCGGGAGTGTCCGGGAGCCCCCCGCGGCGTCCGATTCGCACCGTCACCCACCGGCTACTTCCACGTCGGCAGCGCCCGAACCGCACTCTTCAACTGGCTGGCGGCCCGCCAGTCGGGCGGCACCTTCGTCCTGCGCATCGAGGACACCGACGCCGAACGAGGGCGCGAGGAGTGGGTCGACGGCATCCTGACGGCACTGCACTGGCTGGGGATGGACCCCGACGAGGGTCCCTACCGCCAGTCCGAGCGCACGGCCCGCTACGGCCTGGCCGTCGACACCCTCTGGGACGGCGGGTTCCTCTACGCCTGCGGCTGTACCCATAGCGAGGTCGAAGCGCGCAACAAGGCCGCAGGCATCCTGACCCCCGGCTACGACGGCTTCTGTCGAGACCTCGGACTGCCGCGGGGGGAGGGCCGGGCCCTCCGGTTCCGGACGCCCGACGAGAGAGCGATCGTCGTGCACGACGTGATCCGCGGGGACGTCGAGTTCCCCGCCCTCGCTATCGATGACTTCGTCGCGGTCAAGTCCTCCGGTGCGCCCCTGTTCGTGCTGGCCAATGTCGTCGACGACATCGACCTGGCGATCTCCCACGTGATCCGGGGCGAGGACCTTCTCCCGACCACCCCCAAGGGGATCCTGGTGTGGGAGGCCCTCGGCTCGCTCGGATGGACGACCGATGGGTTCGGCGGGGTGCCGGCCGGCACGCCCACCCCCGACCTGCCGCTCTTCGCGCACCTGCCCATGCTGGTCAACGAAGCGCGCAAGAAGCTCTCCAAGCGGCGTGACCCGGTGGCGGTCGAGTCCTACCGCGATCGGGGCTACCTCCCCGAGGCCTTCGTCAACTATCTCGGTCTGCTCGGGTGGAGCCCGCCCGACGACGTAGGTGAGATCTTCACCGTCGAACAGATGCGCACGTCGTTCCGACTCGAGGACGTCAACCACGCCCCCGCCTTCTTCGACGTGGTCAAGCTCACCCACATCAACGGCGAGTACATCCGGGCACTGCCGACCGGCGCCTTCGTCGAGGCGTGCCGGCCGTGGCTCGAAGGCGAGGCGTGTCCCTGGCCGCCCGGGGCGTTCGACCAGTCCGCCTTCGAGGCCATGGCACCGTCCGTCCGGGAACGGGTCGCGGTGCTCGAGGAGGTGCCGGCCATGGTCGACTTCCTCTTCCTCGAGGCGCCGGCGGTCGAACCCGACGCGTGGGACAAGGCGATCACCGGGGACGAGGCGGCCCCGGCCATCCTGGTCGCGGCCATCGAGGCCTACGCGGCCCTCGGCGACGAATGGACCAGCACAGCACTGCACACCGCCACGCTGGCGGTGGCCGAGTCGGTGGGCAGGAAGCTCGGTAAGGCCCAGGCCCCGATCCGGATGGCCGTGACCGGCCGTCGGGTCGGACCGCCCCTCTTCGAGTCGCTCGAGGTCCTCGGGCGCGATCGGACACTGGCCCGCCTCCGCGCGGCGCTCGACCGGGTCACGTCGGGCGAGGGCCCTCCCGCGCCGTGACCGTGGACGTCGGCGGACCGCGCCGGGTTGACCCCTGACCCCGGTGGGCCTGTTCGCCGGCCTCGCCGGTCTGCGCCTTCTCCGCAGCGTGCTCCGCGTGATCGCCATCCTGGTCGCCGCTATCGTGGTGTACCTCGCGGTGACCGCCGTGCAGGTCTGGATGACCGGTCGTCGCTACGAGCAACGCTCCGCCGGGGCCATCGTGGTCATGGGCGCGGCGCAGTACAACGGGGTGCCCTCGCCGGACCTCGCCGCGCGGCTCGACGAGGCGATCATCCTCTGGCGCCAGCACGTTGCCTCGACGGTGATGGTGACCGGCTCGAAGGAGGCCGGCGACCGCTACACCGAAGCGGAGGCCTCGGCCCGGTACCTGGTCGCTGCCGGGATACCGGGCGCGGACATCGAGCAGGCCGGTGGCCGTGACTCGTGGGAGAACCTCGTGGACGCGGCGCCAACCCTGTTGGCCCGACGGCAGGACCCCGTGCTGATGGTGACCGACAAGTTCCACGAGGACCGGAGCCTGGCCATCGCCTCGTCGGTGGGCCTCACTGCCTACCCGACCCCGACCCAGACCTCACCCATCACCGGCATCTCCAGCGTTCCCTACTACGCCAAGGAGACGGTCGGGGTGGCGCTGGGCCGGATCATCGGCTTCGCGCACCTGAGCAGCCTCCACGCCTCGCTCGGCTGACCGCTCACCGCCTAGGAGAGCACCAGCGCGGGCAGGTCGGCCACCGAGTCGACCAGGTGGGTGTGCGGGGCCCCACTGAGCTCGGCTCTCGAGTGGGCGCCGGTGAGCACGCCGACGACCAGCGAAGCGCCCGACCGGGTACCCGCCACGAGGTCGCTGGTGGTGTCACCGACGACCGCCACCTCGGCGACGTCGTCGATCCGCAGCCGGAGCACCGCGGTGAGGATCATGTCCGGCCAAGGCCGGCCCCGTCCGGCATCGGCCGGGGAGAGGGCCAGATCGACGAGGCCCTCCCACCCGAGCGCATGGACGATCCGTTGCCGGGTGGCCGGGGAGAACCCGGTGGTGAGGCAGATTCGGACCCCCGCTTTGCGCAGCGCTCCGAAGGTCGCCTCGGCACCGGGGAGTGCCGGGACCGCACCCCGGTCGACGGCCAGGTCGAAGGCGGCCTCGAAGGCCGTGTTGGCCTGCTCCGCCCGGTGGCGGTCACCGCCCAGGAGCTCGGTGAACACGCTGATTTTGGACTGGCCCATGGTGCGTCGGATGAACGCTCCCGTATCGCCCTGCAGGTCGCCGGCGGTCAGCCCCACCGCGTCGAGCCCGGCCTGGAAGGCTTCCTCGACCGCACCATGGTCGGCGACGGTGGTGCCGGCCATATCCAGCGCGGCGAGTCGGATGGGAGGGGTCACCGGGACAGAGACTCCCAGGTCTGCTCCGCGATTGCAGGGGAGAGTGTCATGCCCCGACCCGCCGGGCCGGTGACCACGAGCACCCCCGGGTCCACGGTCTGGCGGAGGTAGATCCGGTCGTCGGTGACTCCCACGTAGACGCCCGCCCAGCGGCGGACGACCGGAGGGAGGGGCCACCCGAGCAGGCGCTCGGCACGGTCCCGGAGCTTGTCGTAGAGGGTCTCGTCGACCGCGAAGTCGAACGGCTCGTCGTAGACGTGGGTGTCCCCGATGGTGAGCTCCCCCGATGCCCGCTGGACCAGGAGGAGCTGCATGCCCGACTCGGTTGTCCCCGGTTCGGGTTCTGGGAGTCCGGCCCGTTCGGGCAGGTCGAAGGCGGGGTAGTAACGCATCGAGTCGGCGTCGGCCAGGGCGGTGGCGACGCGCTCGGGCGAGGGCGCGGTCTGCATCATCTGGAGCCGGCAGCGTCGGAGGGGAGCGGCAGCCAGGGTGGCGCCGATTCGCCCGCCGAGACCGGTGAGGCGATCGCCGGTGCAGAGGACGACCAGCGATGCTTCGTGGCGGTGGCCGAGATGGTCGATCGCCGTGGCGGTGCCGTCGGTCGTGGTCGGCTCCACGTCGACCACCTGACGGTGGGGGAGCCAACGGTAGCGGCCGGTCACTTCGAGGGTCCGTCGCAGCGCGCCGAGTACCTGGCCCGGTTCGACGATCGCGTCGGTGCGACACCAGAGGCCCCCGAGTTGGGAGCCGCGTGCGGCAGGGTTGACTGTGCGCACCCCGTCCGGGTCGAGGAGCTCGACGGAGCGGTCGGCTGCCGTCGGCTGCGCCATGAGCGCCTTCATCAGCTCGAGCTCCGCCTCGGTCCGGGCGACGGTCACCGAGCCCGCCGGGCGCAAGCCGACCGCCGGGGTGTGATCGGCGATCTGCTGCCAGAGCTCGCGGGCCCGGAGGGCCAGCCGAAGCTCGGGACCGGCACGGCGCCCGCTCACCCAGATCAGCCCGAAGTTGCGTACCGAGGCTCGGCGGGGGCCCGGGTCGGCCTCGACATGCAGCACCTGCCAGCCCAGGCGGCAGGCCTCGAGGGCGTGCATCGTGCCCAGGACACCGCCGCCAACGATGACCACCCGCCGCGCGTCCACGCCGGCGATCGTACCGACGGGCGGGAGCGGCCAGCCGGGTCTGGATCGTCCGGCCAGGTCGGTCGGGCTCGAGGTGCCCGATCCGCCGGGCTGACAGGAACCTCACGACCGGGCCCGTGCGGAGATCCGCGTCCCATCGGGGATCGGAGATCTGGGTCGAGCGGTCGCCTGCCCGGCATTGAAGCTCCCGTACTCGGCGCCGCCCGCCCGGCCTGCGTGGGCTAAATTGACGGTTCGCCCAATCGGGGGTGGCGCAACTGGCAGCGCGCATGATTCTGGTTCATGAGGTTGGAGGTTCGAGCCCTCCCCCCCGAGCGCACTCCACGACCCCGGAACGAGGGCGAAGTGGGAGATCGACCCTCCGGGGTTCGTTGGCTCCGGAAGGAGCGCACATACGGGTCATCCGCATGCGGATGCCCGGCAGGGTCCCATCGTCTAGAGGCCTAGGACACCACCCTCTCAAGGTGGAGACACGGGTTCGAACCCCGTTGGGACTGCTCAAGAAAAGAAGGCGCTCGACCCGTCAGGCGCTCTTCAGTGGCGTGATCTTCTGGAGCTTGTCGACGAGACGATCTCGCTCGACCTCGAGATCGTAGCGCCCCTGAAGATTCATCCAGAATCGCTCGGACGTACCGAAGTAGCGCGCCATGCGTAGGGCAGTGTCCGCGGTAATCCTGCGCTTGCCGTGGACGATCTCGTTAATGCGCCGAGGCGGGACTCCGATGGCGACTGCCAGGCGATGCTGAGTGACTCCCAGGGGCTCGAGGTACTCCTCCATCAATACCTCGCCGGGATGGATCGGGGGCATGGTTGCGGCTGTGTTCACGGGATTCTCCTTTCAGTGATAGTCGACCAGCTCAACATCTTCGGCGCCTTTATCGGACCATTTGAAACAGATTCGCCACTGCTGGTTGACTCGGATGCTGTACGAACCAGCGCGGTCGCCCTTCAATTTCTCGAGTCGATTGCCAGGAGGCACCCTCAGGTCGCCGAGCACGTCGGCGGCGTCGAGGATCAACAGCTTCCGGAGGGCGATCCTCTGGGAACCGTCGTCGAGCTGGCGGGCTCGCTGCCTGTTCCAGATCCTCTCGGTCTCCTTGTCTCGGAACGACCGGATCACGTCGACAACGATAACGGGGGGCGTCAATAACGGCAAGCGTTATTGCACAGAACCCAACATTCCACCCAAGAACTCTGTTGCAGGTCCAGAGCGGCGCAGTGTGGTGCCATCGGTTCTTGGGGACGACCCGACTCGAGGTGCAGAAATGCGACGTCGTGGCATTGGCCGGGCGTCGCCGACACGATCCGTTCCGACCCGCTCAAGGTGGAGATACGGGTTCGAACCCCGTTGGGATTGCTCATTTGGCGAGCTTGTCGACGGCTTGGAACGGCCGGTTGCCGAAGACGCCGGAACAAGTCGGTATGGGGGCACATGGTCCCTGGTCGGCGGTCGCTAGCCCACAGGGTACAGGCGTCTGACCAGCGGTTTCGCGTTCGGCCGCGGTGCAGAAGACGTCCGGCGTCCTGATGTGCCACCGTCCGCCGGCACGAGAATGACAGGGATAAGTAATCATGTAATCTTCGATTGAGGACCACCGATGACCGATACCCTCAGCCGCTCGACCCAACCTGACGTCGCCGCACTCGACGCGTACTCCCAGGTCGTCGTCTCTGTCGCCGAACAACTGACCCCCCGGGTCGCCGCGTTGCATGTGTCCCGTCGCGGTCGTGATGGGAGCATCGCTACCGGTGCAGGTTCGGCCGTCGTGTTCACGAACGATGGTTTCTTGCTCACCAACGCGCACGTGGTCGGGAAGGCAGAGACCGGTCAGGTTGCATTCGCCGACGGCACCACCGTTCCATTCCGCGTCGTTGGCTCTGACCCCCTGTCTGACCTGGCCGTGGTCCGCGCCGACGGCCTCACCCCGGCGCCGGCGCAGTTGGGTGAGGCCTCGCAGCTCAGGGTGGGACAACTGGTCGTCGCCGTCGGCAACCCGCTCGGGTTGGCCGGCACCATCACCGCCGGGGTCGTCAGTGCCCTGGGCCGCTCACTGCCCACCCGAGCAGGGGAGCCCACGCGCATCGTCGATGATGTCATTCAAACCGATGCCGCCCTGAACCCCGGACACTCGGGTGGCGCACTCGTCGTCGCCTCTGGAGAGGTCGTGGGCATCAACACCGCAGTCGCCGGCGTGGGGGTCGGCCTGGCAATCCCCATCAACGGAATCACCCGACAGATCATCTCCACCCTCATGGCCGAGGGCCATGTCCGCCGGTCCTACCTGGGCCTGGCGGGGACACTCGCCCCGCTGCCTCCGCCGTTGGCCCTTCGGCTGAATCAGAAGACCGGAATGCGCATCGAGCAGGTCGTCTCTGAAGGACCGGCCGCGAAGGCTGGACTGCGACCCCTCGACCTTCTGGTCAGCGCCAACGGCGAGGCGGTCACGAGCGCACAATCGTTGCAGCGTCTGATGCTCGGCGACGCGATCGGCCGGCCATTGACGTTGACCGTGCTCCGATCCGAAGCCCTCGTCGATGTCATCGTCACCCCGGACGAACTGCGCGCCGACGGATGATGCCGAGGCCGGCCTCAAAGGCCATCTGCCAATCCATATTCGGTTCTCTCGCCGACAGTTGCTGGCCAGTACCTGAACAGGGATCAGCTCCATTGTCCTCGCCAACCTTCTCCGGGCGAGGGTTCGCCGGCCTGGGGGAAGACGAACAAGTGTTCGCAATCTGGATTAGCCTGGCACAGTGGTCACGTCACTCGAGTCAGCACCGACATGGGCCCTCGGACTGAACGCCGAGCAGCTGAGAGCTGTTGACCATGATGGCGGCCCGCTCCGTATCATCGCTGGTGCAGGCACCGGCAAGACCCGGACCTTGGTCAGCCGGCTGGCCCGCCTGCTCCAAGACGGGACACCTCCCGAGCGGGTACTGCTTGTCACCTTCAGTCGTCGGGCGGCCTCCGAGCTCATCAGACGGGCCTGCCAGCTGGTGGATCCCAGGATTGCCAAGCGGGTCGAAGCGGGGACCTTTCACTCGATAGCCCACCGGATCCTGCGTCGCTACAGCTCGTCGCTCGACCTACCCGAAGGGTTCACGGTCATGGACCAGGGGGACGTGGTCGACCTGTTCGCCCTCCTCCGGACACCGATTGCCGCGGATCGGCACCGTCGATTTCCGAAGGCCTCGACCGTGGCGGCGGTGTATGCACGAGTGGTCAGTTCTCAGGTGAGTGTGGAGGAGACGGTCGCCCGTGACTTCCCGTGGTGTACAGAGGATATCGATGGTCTCAAGTCGATCTTTACGGGCTATACCGAACGGAAACGAGCCCAGCAGTTGCTGGACTTCGACGACCTTCTGCTTTTCTGGCGAGCTGCGGCCAAGGATCCGAGCGTCGGCCCCGTTCTCGCTTCGATGTTCGACCACGTGCTTGTTGACGAGTACCAGGACACCAGCATTGTTCAAGCCGACGTCCTTCGGGCGCTCCGCTCGCTGGACGCCAGGCTCACTGTCGTCGGGGACGATGCTCAGGCGATCTACTCGTTTCGGGCGGCCTCGGTCCGCAACATTCTGGACTTTTCTGAACAGTTCTCTGGTTCCACGACCGTCACGTTGGAGCACAACTACCGGTCCACCGGGCCCATCCTCGAACTGGCCAATGCCGTGATCGCTGATGCCACCGAGGGCCACAGGAAGCGGCTGTGGACCGATCAGAGTGGCGGAGTACGCCCCGTCCTGGCGACGTGCGAAGATCAGCAGTGTCAGGCAGAAGCGGTGTGCACGACGATCCTCGAACACCACGAGTCGGGCAGGGCGCTCAAGGACCAGGTCGTGCTGTTCCGAACGTCGCACCACGCCGACCTACTCGAGGTCGAGCTCGGGCGACGGGGCGTTCCCTTTGTCAAGTACGGGGGACTCAGATTTCTGGAGGCCTCGCACATTCGCGATCTGCTCGGTGGGCTGCGACTGGTGGAGAACCCGTGGGACGAGTTGGCCTGGCTACGGGTGCTCCAGCTGGCGGACGGAGTCGGTCCCAAGTTGGCGAGCAGGATGATGCAGGAGCTCGGAGTGCGGGACATTGGCTTTGCCGTGCCGAATCCACTCGACAGGTTCTGCTCCGATCCCACGGTCAATCGGCCGAACAACCGTTCGGGTGTCGAGCTTCGGGGGATCGCCGACGGACTGGCCGGATGCCGGGACCAGAGCCTTCCGATGGGAGCCCGGGTGGAGCTCCTCTGTGGCGTTCTCGAGCCGATGATCAGGCGAATCTACGATCATCCCGAGCCCCGCCTGGCCGATTTCGACGCCCTGGCCGGGCTGGCCGCCGACTACGCCGACCTTGACACCTTTCTCGCCGACCTGACCCTTGATCCGCCCAGTTCGACGGGCGATCTCGCCGGGAAGCCTTCATTGGACGACGACTGGCTCACGCTGTCCACGGTCCACTCGGCGAAGGGTGGTGAATGGGACGTGGTGCACCTCATCCATGCCGCCGACGGTGCGTTTCCTTCTGACATGGCGACTGGCACTGCGGAGGGCGTAGATGAGGAACGGCGGCTGTTCTATGTGGCTCTGACCCGGGCTCGTAGCCATCTGCACATCTACGCGCCGCTCCGATATCACCATGGCGATCCTGGCGGGTGGACGGACAAGCACAGCTACGCCCAACGAACCCGCTTTCTTCCTCCCGAGCTCGACGGCCTCATGGAGATGCGGGCGGTACGTAGCCGGGTCGATCACCCCATGCCGGCCGCATCGCTGCCTGTCAGCAAAGCAGTTGACATTGGTCTCAGTGGGCTCTGGTAGTCGCCATCACCCGGCGAAGGGGTAACCAGTCTTTCGCGGAAGGTAGGGTCCCCAACTGGTCGCTCATGATGTGCGCCTTCGCCGAGGGCATCCGGCATCGATTGTGCTCGGTGCCGGCTCAGTCAGTCCTGCAAACGTGCGTTAGGAGGACACGATAGCCGTGACGGTTTTCCGACCAAGTCCTGAGACATCGGCGAGTTGACGAATCGACACACCGGCGCGATGCGCAACCCGAATCATGTCGTCGCGGAGTTCCGATTCTTTGGCGGCCCGTGCTGCACTGAGGCCTACTACGACGAGCGCCGCGCCAGCCTCGCCCTTTTCGCCGCCCCTGTATTTGTCCATTGCGGCAGTCGCCGCTGACACCTCGACGTCGCTATAGCTCATAGTTCCTCCCTGAGCCCGAGAGCGAGTTTGTCCCGGATCGCCATCAGCATCGGCACCCGGGGTGACGTCTCGGCTCTGGCCTCGGCATCGTTGAGGTGAGCCAACGTCATCCCGAGAAGCTCAAGTGCCTCGATTCGTTCAAGCTCGACTCTGATCACTGGTTCAATTGTAGCCACTATTGGTCCCTTTGGGGCCAGGATCGTCGTGAACGGATCGGACGCTCCCCTTCAGGCCCGCGTCACGGCGCGTGTCCACGTTGAGCTGCCCAATATCAGGACCGCGAAAACCCAACATTCCACCCAACAACTCCGTGCCAGGGCGTTGCAGGGCGAATCAGTAGATCCCATAGGTCGATGAAGGCGACCCCGTCGAGGTGCAGGAATGCGACTCCGCGGGACTGGTCGGGTCCTGGCGGGAGGAATCGTTCCGCCCTCTCAAGGCGGAGACACGGGTTCGAACCCCGTTGGGACTGCTCGGATTCGGTACTCGGTCCGGTGTTCGACGGTCGGCGCGGGGAAGCGCCCGTCGCGGTCCGGATCGATCTGGGTCAGCAGACGCCGGCGTCACAGCCGGGTCTACGTTCTACGCTCGTGGGTAGAAGGCGGCAAGTTCGGATTGGTGCGCCGGCCGAGGTCGCGTCGGTGGCAGCGAGGCCCTGAGCTCGTTTGGGGACCAGGTCCTCGCTTCTGTGACGAGGACATACTCCACGCCCTGACCCCGTACGGGTCGATGATCTCGACGAAGGGCCCTCCATGTTCGTTGGGCCGGACAGGACCGGGAGGTTGCTCGCGGTCGGAGTCGTCGACTCCGGCGTAGGCCTGGTCGTCGTTCACGCAATGACAGCCCGACCGAAATACACCAGGTGACGCCATGCCGAGAACTGCACAGGAGATCATCGAGCAGGCTGACCCACTCGCAAGTCGATTCGAGAGCCACGACCCGGACGGATCAAGAGTTCGCGATGCGGCGGCATTGCGGCGGGTTCGGAGGGCATTTCAGCGCCGTGCCGCTGTGGAGCTCGATCTGGCCAATGCAGTGGCTGCCGCGCGAACCGAGGGCCACGGCTGGGCACCGATTGGAGTGATGGTCGGAATATCGGGCGAGGCAGCTCGACGACGTTACGGTGCCCCTGCCGCGAAACGCTGATGGCGACCGGGAGCGCAGACTTGCAGGAGAGTCTCGGTGTGTTTGGGCCATCCACTGTACGTTGGCGATTGTTGCCTGCCCACCAACGGAAAATGCGGCCGGGTGGATAACTCGTCCACCGGAGCTTCGGGCACCCTAGTCCGTCAAGAACAAAGGGCTGTCGACTTGAACGGCAAACTCCCGCCTCGTGGCGGTGGGTGGTTAGCCGCACCCGTTCCTGTGACCAACCTGGTTATCTTGGGTGTTCCCAGAC
>CAVZRJ010000024.1:0-27953 GCA_963777665.1 uncultured Acidimicrobiaceae bacterium | reverse complement strand
ACATGCGCTCCGGGTTATCATCAACCGGCCCTGGGGAGACCTGACCCTCCATGAAGGGGGCCGATCGCAGAGCACCTGTGGCACGGTGGTCCGGCGAAATGAGTGATGAAGAGGGGAACACAGTCGACGATGACCGGATAGCTTCTCGGAGTATTGACACGAGTGACGCAGCGTCCTCTGTGATTCGAGCGATGCTCCAATGGAAGTGGTCAAGCGTCACGGCGTGCGCCCTGAGCATCTTGCTTTGGTCGCTGAGCCTTTCGTCCATCCATCCCTATGCGGCCACGGACACCGGTCTCGTGTCCATGCTTCCCGTCGCCTGGTGGCTTGCTTTGCTCCTGGCTCTCGTCGGCCTTACGGTGGAGATTCAGCGTGACACACCGAGAACGACGCCTTGTATTCTGAGCCTTGTTGCGCTGACCCTTGTCCTCCACGGAACACTCCCAGCCACTGAAGTCACGCCCGATTCGCCGCCGCCTACACGATTGCAGGATTCAGCGATCAGCTTGCGAAGACTGGCACTCCACTTCCGCTACTTGATGCGCGGATGTCGTGGCCCGCACTCTTTTCGGCCACGGGAATGGCTGCTCGTGCCATGGGAGTAGACCCAAGATGGTTCCTTCGTTGGGCGCCCCTGGTGCTCAATGTGTTGTACCTCGTGCCGCTGAAGGTCATCGCCAACGCCACGCTGAAAAGTCCTCGAGCGAAGTGGCTGGCGCTTTCAGTGTTTCTCCTCGGCAACTGGCTCGACCAGGACTACTTCTCGCCCCAAGCTGTTGACTTGTTGCTGTACTTGGCGGTCATGGCAATTCTTGTGACGGTGTTTACCGCGGCCGACAACCATGGGCCATTCGCAAATTGATGGAGTTTCGAACTGGGGTCGCGTTAATGGCTTGCGGAAGGCGGATCTTCTGGCTTCCCGAGACAGCGCAACCTGGTGAAATGCCGGCGCCGCAGAGGAGCACTGCTGAGCTCGCTTTCCTTTACTCCATCATCCTGGCCATCACGATTGCGATTGTCGCATCCCACCAATTCACACCCTTGGCCCTCTGCGTCGTTCTGTTGGTGCTCGCGATGACTGGCCGGACGAAATTGAACCTGCTTTGGATCATCACGGCAGTACTGGCCTTCGGCTGGTTCTCTTGGTTAGCTCGCACCTATTGGGCCGGTCACCTTCATGCAGTGTTTGGTGGAATCGGCGGGGTCGGTGGTGTGGTCAACTCGACGGTGGGGACTCGGCTCCAAAATGCCTCGGCCGAGAGGCTGCTCGTGCAGGATTCTCGGCTGGCAGTCTCGGCCGTCATAGTGCTTAGCACCGCGGCTTTTGGGTTTTGGTGGTCGTGGCGCCGCGGCCGCACTCAGTGGACGCTCGTGATTCTGACAGTGGCGCCGATCGGGGTTGCCTTGTTGACCTCCTATGGCGGCGAGGTTGCTCTTCGCGTGCTCCTCTTCAGTCTCGCTCCCGCATCCGTTCTTATCGCACTCCTGGTAGACGAAGGGATCACGACTCGGATCTCGCTAGCCATTGTCGTGGTCGTCATCGCACTGATGATTGCCATGTTCCCACTTGCACGCTATGGAAACGAGAGCTTCGAAGCCATGGCGCCGGGCGATGTCGCCGCAGCAGATTGGATTCAGGGTCATGTTTCGACCGGCTCGACCATTCTCGTTCCGATCGACGATCTCCCGATGGCCGAATCACCATCGCTTTCGCTGGACGTGGCGGATGGTCTTGCATTTGCACCGACCGACGAACTCCGCTGGGTGCTGGCAACAACGGGTCCGAACGCATGGATTCTTCTGACTCGAAGCCAATACGAATATGGCACCGTGGTCGGTGGCTATCCATCCGACTGGCTTTCAAAGCTGGAGAAGAGGCTCTCGGCGACCGGGAGTGTAGAGATCAAGTACCGATCACATACGGCGGTGGTGATGAAGGTCGTTGGGAACTCGGGATCGAAGACATGAATCGACAGGCACTAAGCCTTCGGCTGCTCGTGGACGTTGTCCTAGCGGTCGCGTCCACGACGGGATCTTACCTGTCGGCGACAGGTCAGTACGTTCCAGCGAAGCCCATTATCATTCTCTTCGCGCTGATTGCTGGTTGTGGGTGGGCCATCGTGGGATGGATCGACACAACCGAAGCGGCGTTCGTTGGAACCTTGGTCGCAGCCATGGGTGTAGTCGTAGTGATGTTCGTGAGCCTGGTCGCCGTGGCAGCGAAGTGGTGGCATCCGGAGGCAACAGTCTCGGTCCTTCTTGCTGCAGCCTGCCTGGGCAACTTGCTGCATGTAGTAAGAGACATGGCCCGGCGGTCGAAGTGCGCACGCTAGTTCAGGACTCCATCATTGGTTACGTAACGGTGGTTCCTCTGTTGCTGTCGTTGATAGTTTTCGAGGCAATAAAGGTTCTCGCGGAAGCCAATCAACTTCGTAGAGTCCGATGGTGTCTGGGCTCGATCTCAATCGCACTCCTCACTCTGTTCATTGCAGTGGTTATCGCGAGGTTTGTGCTCATTCTCTGACGGTCAACCGGCTTCAGGAACTGACGTCGGGAACCGGTGCGCGACGCTCGGCTGGGCCTGGGTCGAGCTGGAGAGCTGCGGCAGGCTTGCTCGAGCCTGTTCCTGCACAGGTCGAGGCTTGTGGGCGCCCCGCTGCGGATTGTGAGGCGCCAGGGTGGCTCATATGTTCTGTTGCCGTGGTGCAATGTGGCACCCGGGGAGCCGATCTCCGTCACATGAGTTGTTCTTGTACCCGGCACCGAGGAGCTTGTGACCCTGGGCACTCTGTTGCGAGCGCTCCCTCGCGAGATGGTCGAATAGCAAGTTGGCCTGTCGCAAAGCTTCCAGCCGAGTCGTCGGTTCTGGGGACGGCCATGGCGCGGTGACGCACCTACACCTCCGCAATACCTTTCTTCCGAGCGGGTCCTGTAGGACGCGCCCGCTCAGGCAGGGGACCTGTACCAATCGTCAGAGTTAGGATCTGCTCGTGAAGTGGGCGGATCCACGTGTGTGGCGTCGGCGTTTCGGTCTGTGAATGAACTCGCGCTTGGGCATGAGGGCCTCCGTGCCCGCCCCTAAAGCGGAGACGGGAATATGAGCTGGTTCGGCCGTCGAGAACCCAGACAAGCGACGGAGGTGCAGCGCCTCTTCACGACCTTCGGGTTCCTCGTCTCGAAACAAGGCGCGACCGCGGGGATCGGCCTGGCCTATTGGGCGGTCGCGACGCACCTCTTTCCTGCTGGGGATGTCGGTACTCGCGGCCGCCGCTGCGTCGACAGCGCTGCTCCTGGCCGCAGCGGGCGCCCTTGGGATTCCGTTGCTCATCCTCGCGGAGATCCAATCCATTGAGGCTTCCGAGCGTCGCGTGGTCTTTACGACAGGCATGGCCATCTCTGGAGTAGTCGTCCTGATCCTGTCGATCGCCACCATGATGTTATCCCCCTTGTTGGGGAAGAGCCTGAAAATGATTGGCGCGGACCCGGTGACAGCATTCCTGTTCGTCGTGGGATCAGTAGCTACGGTCGCTGGGCTCACGCTCGACAATGCGGCCATTGGATTGCACCGCGGTGCAGCTCAACTTTGGCGAGGCACGCTGAGCTCCTTGCTGAAGCTCGCCATTGTCGGCCTCCTGGTACTTGCGTCGACTCGCACGAGCGAAGGCCTGATCTTCGCTTGGGCACTAGCCCTCTTCGTCTCGCTCATCGTCTGCATTCCCATGCTTCGACTCGAACCCACCCCGGCCGGTGAAGGGAACCTCAGCCGTCGGATGGCACTCGCCGGCCGTTACGGCGTGCTCTCCCTCAAGCACCACGTCCTCAATCTGTCGATAAATTCCATCTCCTACATCGTTCCTCTGATCGCCGTTCTGATCATCTCGCCCCAGCAGGTGGCCTACTTCTCAACCGCATTCCTCTTGTCTTCCACTGTGATGATCGTCCCGTACCTGCTGGCGCTGTCTCTGTTCGCCGAGAGCTCCGGCGACCCGGGCCTCCTCCACCGCCACGTCCGCCAGACACTCCCCCTCGGACTCGCCCTCTGTGGTGCGCTCGTGGTCGCCGTGCAGATTTCTGCCCCCTTTGTCCTTCGCATCTTCGGCCCCGCCTACGCCGCCAACGGGACGACTGCGCTACGCATCCTCATCCTGGTGGGCCCGGCCTATGTCATAAAGGACCACTACGTAGCGATCCGCCGTGCGCAGGGTCGTTTGGGCCATGCGGCCAAGATGATGGCGGCGGGCACGTCCGCAGAAGCTGTCGGCGCCGCGTTGGGTGGAATCGCCGGGGGCATGACGTGCCTCTGCATCGGTTGGGCCGTCGCCGCCTGGTGTGAGGCCGTCGTCCTGCTACCAGCGGTGATTCGGGTCTTCCATCGAAATCCCACGGTCGATCACGATTCCGGCGAGTCATCCGGGTGACAGCAGTTTGCAGCGCGGGCGGCGCACCTGCGCGTGTACAACCCGTCGATGACTGGCGCGTCGATCCGCCGGCGATCAGCCGCTCGTAAAGGTTCTCGACGCTTCCCACCACTCCGGACGCCCTGAACGCGCGCACTGCTCCAGTGAATAGTGGAGGCAGGGTCGGACATCATCGGAGGGAATGGACACGTCGATGGTGCGGAAATTCCTTATGCCCACCTGGATTCAAGGGTCGGCGCCGGCAGGGTCGTGGGCGGCGACTTCAGTCCCGGGGGCGGCGGGCTGCGGGGATCAGGCGGATCTGGTCCGTCCCGATGAGGTCGAGAACGCGCTCTGCATCGTGTGGGTCGACGGGGAGGATATGGGTAGCCCACCATCGGCCTGCATCCGGATGCCGAGAAGGTTCACAAAACTCTGGCCCGGAGTAGTCGTCCAGCGGCGGCGCATACACGAAAAACACGTTTATCCCGCGTCGCCGCAGCTCGAGGGCCACGGCGTCCCGGTCTTCGATCAGGAGCGGCACACGGAGCAAGGGCAGCAGGTCGCCTTCACGGGCCGCCGGGGCAACCGCATCGAGCGCTCGAAGCCGAAGCACGCCCGCGATCCGATCTTCGCGGTCCCGCTCGAGGTCGCGCAGTCGGCGCAGCGTCCACTTGAGATGGCTCGATCGCTGTCGCATCCTGTAGTCCGGGTACGCCGTCTCCATCCATGCGTCAAACTGGTCGAGGTCACCGCCGGAGCACGCGTGCTCCAGCTGAGGCGCACGCAGCGGCACTCGCCATGGGGTGGGTCTCGTGGGATGTATCAGGCGGCGAACGCGATCAAGCCCCCGCATGAGATGGAGGGTCTCGAGCCGCGCCCTGGCCGCCGATCGCGCGGCGCCGACTGCACCCTTTCCAGTCGGCCTCGGTAACATGAACCGATCGCGCAAGCGGACGACATCCTTGCGGCTGACCTGCCCGTCGAGCGCGAGAACGCCACCTCGCCCAGGGAAGTGCTTCGATAAGCTAAAGGCGGAAACAGCGCCGAAGCTCCCTATGGGGCGCCCGTCAAGGTCTGTCTCGAGCGCATGGGCGGCGTCTTCGATCAGCGGAATGGCCGAATCGCTCGCACGTTGCGCCGAGCTCGACGACGCGATCGGGAAGGCCGTATGTATTGCCTGTGAGAACAGCGGAAATGGCCGACCACGTTGCGTCATCAATTGCGTCGATGTCAATGTTTCCATCGTGAGTCGACACCGGCGCCATCACCGGCCGTAGCCCGGCCGCGAGGGCGCCGAAAAACACTGTGTCGTCCTCGAGTGGGGACATGAGTATGCGATCGCCGGGCGAGAGGAGCAGCTGGAAGGCGAGATAAATGGCAAATCGACCCGACGGCATGAACACGCATTCGCGTCCGACGCGGGCTTCCATCACCCCCTCGATGTCACGCTCGATGTGCTCGCTCACGAACCAAGCTCCCCCAGAGCTACGGCGAGATCCTCGCAGATTGCCGGCCGTAGGACGCTTACCGGGACGAAAACCACGACCCCCCGATCCAGCGCTCGCGAGCCGCCAAATCAGGCTCGTGTCATTCTGGCTTCGATCCTGGACGTGTGGGCATGACGAACCCCCATTTTCGCATGACGGGACTTTAGCCACGTCGACGGGGGCGACTGACCAGACACTCGTAGAGCTGTTCGATCCGTCCTACTACCGCCGATGCAGTGAACGACCGTGCACGGTCGAGTGCCCTCCGCCCCATCGCCGCCGCGCCATCGCGGTCGTTGACCACGGCCGCGAGCGCAGCGGAAAGGGCGACGGGGTCGCCAGGAGCCACCAGGAGCCCGGTCACGCCGTCGTCCACCAGGTCAACGATCCCTCCACTGGCGGCAGCGACGACCGGCCGCCCGACGGCCATTGCCTCGAGGACCACTGTCGGACAGCAATCGGGAACGATCGAGGGCACGACGACCACACAGGCCGTCTGCATGAGATTGATGACTGCCGCGTGATCGACCAATCCGCGCAACTCCACCTGGTCGGGAAGGTCGAGCGGCGTGTCTTCGAACACCCTTCCGGCCAGAACGAGGTGGGGAAGGCCGCTGAGTCTCCGGTGCGCCTCGACGAGCACTTCGATGCCCTTGTCCCGACTCAGGTCACCGACGAACACGATCGGCCCATCGGGACAGGGGACGGCCTCGCCGACGAGCAGGTCGTCGGGAATGAAGTTGGGGATCACCGTAAAAGGACTCCGTCCGGGCAGTCTCGTGCTGACGGCGACGACTGAGCTGACGGGGACGAATGTGTCCACGTGTCTGGTGCGGGTGTGGCGGCCGAGGGCGTTCGCCAGGGCGACCACCGGGCCGATGACGGGTCCGTGCCATGACGACGCACAGCGGACGCATGCAATCGGCGACGGGCCCGGACAGACCTCATCACCGCGCATCAACCTCTTCGTGGCGCAGACCTGGCTGTAGTCATGCTGGGTCAACACCACTGGTATCCCGGAGCGGCGGGCCGGACCAATGGTCGAACTGATGCTCCAGTCGTGAGCATGCACTATGTCGAACTGGTCCGCCGCAAGCAGTCGCACGATGGCGCTTCGAAACCCAGGGTCCACGATCGGCATCGCGTGGGGTCGCATCGGATCGCTGTAAAGCCGGGGCAGATGTTGTGCTGTCGTCCGGACGCGGTGAACCGGGATAGATCGGTCTCGAGTAGTGCCAGCAAGACCGTCAATCGCGATGGTGACCACCTCGACGCGATGGCCCCGTTGCACCAATGCGTGCGCCAGGTTTCGCACGTGCTGCTCCTGTCCGCCAGCTACCGGGGGGTAGAACTGAGTTACCATCAGCACGCGCATGCCAGTGCATAACCTAGGTCGCAGGAAACCCCCGCGGCACGACAAAGCCGAGACGCAACCGAGGCAACCATCAAACCCCAGCACACAAGGCATCGCGGTTCGTCCCACTACCTTGTCACCTTGCTGTGGGATGAACTGATGCTCGTCGCGACCCGTCGGTTCGGGTAGCGCCAGGGAGGCGGTTTCCCGACCCATCGTCTATTGTTCGGATTCCTCAAGGATGTGAGTTTGCGGTCGTAAGTCCACCTACCTTTCGAAGCAGGTGGTCAGAACAAAGATCGAGAGGGCGTTGCGAGGTGGTGAGTGACGTATCTCTGAAGCTGTTGCGAGCACGCGACAGGCACTGGGACGAGGAGCCGCTGGTCCGACGCAGGGCGCTGGCCGTTGCAAAGCGGCTGGTCCGCTCCGTTCTCCGCACGCCTCGGGATCAACGCAGGATCGTTCTCATCTTCGGGTGCCAGCGCTCGGGGACGACGATGCTCCAGCAGACATTTCTCGATAGATCCTGGCGGGTTCTGATCATCGAGGAACACGACCGTCGGCTGGTTGGCAGCGATCAGCAACCCGGAGAGACGGCTTGGCAGGACTATCACACCGTGGTGGGGCGACTACGCCAGATACCGTTTGAGGTGGTGGCGGCGAAGCCTCTTGTGGAAAGCGACCGGGCCACTGAGCTCATGGACGCCGCGGATCCCGTGAAGGCGATCTGGATGCTTCGTCATTACCAAGGGGTTGCACGCTCGAACGTCAGGCGGTTCGGCAAAGATAATCCTTATCGGGACCTGCAGCCGTTCTGCAGTGATGATCCGCTGGACTGGCGTTGCCGAGGTGCTGCCAAAGAGATCCGTGAGACGGTGATCGGACTGTTGAACGAAGGACTCTCCCCCTTCGATGCGGCTGCGCTCTTTTGGTGGGCTCGGAATCAGCTTTACTTCGAACAGCAACTTTGGCGTGATGAGCGGGTTCGGATCATCCGCTATGAGCGAGCCTGCCGCTACTCCGGGGAAGTGGTAGATGCACTCTCGGACTACCTCGAGATTCCGCTGCCCCAGAGCTCGATTGCCTTCAAGGTCCGACCTCAGCCCGATGGGTCGCAGGTGACGGAGCTCCACCCCGAAGTCGAGAGGCTTTGCCGTGCGCGGTGGGACTCGTTCGTGGGATGCCCGGAACTGTAGGCGTTGAGCGACTGATGCGACCACGGCAGCCGCTTTTCGTTGGAAAGGGCTCATCCGATCGGCTGGTCGCGAAGCCCTTGCCCCAACTCGTTAGATGCCGCAACAATGGGTGCACGAGTAGGAGCGATTATGCGATCGTTCGGCTCGGTTGCGTGGGCGGCCGACGAAAGCCAAAACGTGTTGCGAACGAGCCATGAAGCGTAGCAGCGCGCTCGATTCTCTGCTATCACCGGGTCGTGGAAGGTTTCGATGATCCCTTCCTACTCTGCGTGACCCCCGCCAACTTTGCTGACCAGCTCGACGAGATCGCTCGGTACGGCGAGCCGTCGACCCTGAACGAACTGTCCGTTCCCTCGCGTCGCCCTCGGATCGTCGTAACCCTCGACGACGGGTACGTCGACAATCTGACCAACGCGGTGCCCATCGTGGAATCCAAAGGATTTCCCATCACCGTTTTCGTTACGAGCGGTGCACTGGGTGCCCGCAAGGGGTTCTGGTGGGATCGCCTCGGCACGCTTCTGCGTTCGCGTCCACCCGGTACCCGGGAGATCTGCCTGCCGACGAGCGAAGCTACCGTCCGCATTGGACTCGGTTCGTCGAAGGCGAGTGAAGACCTTCAGTCGGTTCGTCGCGTCCTGCTACCGCTTCCGGTGACAGAGATCCACCGTGTCCTCGATGTCGTCTCTGAGCAATGGGGGACCTCTGCGGAGCCACCTGATGATGCTCGATCGCTGACGCCATCCGAGTTCGTTCAGTTGGCGGCGTCCGGGGTGGTCACGATCGGCGCCCATACTGTAGACCACGTCCGCCTCCGGGATCTTCCAGCCCAGGACCAGCTGCAGACCATCTCCTCTTCGAGGAAGGAACTCGAGCGGTTGAGCGGTCATGTGGTCTCCCACTTTGCGTACCCCTACGGAGGCGCCGACAGCTTCGACGACTGCTCCGTCAACGCAGCGCGCTCAACCGGCTTCGAAACGGCATGCACGACCATCCCCGGCAACGCCACGCTCACCTCGGACCCGTACCGCCTCCCGCGCCGCGTCGTCATGAACTGGGGTCGCCTTCGCTTCCGGGCGGCCTTGCAGCGGTGGAGACTCGTCCCGCGGCACTGATCTCCGCAACTCTCCTCGACGAACGATGAGCCCGCTTCGCGTCGCCATGGTGTGCTCCCGCTACTTTCCTTACCTGGGCGGGGTCGAGACGCACGTGAACGAAATCGCTCGGAGGATTGCCGCGAGGGGTCTCGACCTCACCGTGCTCACCACCGACCTCACGGGCAAGCTGTCACCAGTGGAGCGAGATGGTTCGCTGACCGTGCGACGGTTCGCTGCCTGGCCCAGGTGGGCCGACCTCTACGTGTCGCCGACGCTCGTCCGGCAGATCAGCCAGGGGGGCTACGACCTTGTCCATGTGCAGGGCGTAAACAACCTCCTTCCTCCCTTGGCGCTCTCTGTTGCCCAACGGTCGGGGATTCCGACGGTGGCAACCTTCCATACCGGTGGTCACTCCAGCCGTATGCGGACGATGGTCAGGGGAGCACAGTGGCAAGCCCTGCGACCACTGCTGCGCCGGACAAAGGGCTTGGTCGGGGTGTGCCACTTCGAGGTCGGGATCTTCGCTCAACGACTCGGCCTTGAACCGCAGAGGATCCGGCTCATCCGAAATGGAGCCGAGCCCCTCCCGGTCGGCGATTCGGTGCCCGAGGTCTCGGGCTCTCCTCTGGTGTGTTCGGTGGCTCGTCTCGAGAGGTACAAGGGACACCAGCGCCTGATCGCGGCCATGCCGGAACTCCTCCAATCGGCTCCCGATGCCCATCTGGCTGTGGTCGGTCGGGGGAGATTCGAGCATCAGCTCCGTCGTCAGGTGGCCCGCTTGCAGGTCGAACACGCCGTGACGTTCACCTCTTTCGACGCCGGACAGAGAGAAGCACTCGGCGCACTGCTGCGCTCCAGTGACGTTGTGGCTCTGATGAGCGACTACGAGGCGAATCCTCTTGCCGTCATGGAAGCCCTGGCCCTCGGTCGGAAGGTGGTGGTCGCCGACACCTCCGGGCTGTCGGAGCTGGCGTCAGAGGGACTGGCGACCGCCGTCCTGCCGAACGTGTCCCTCGCGTCCTGGCCGACGTGCTCGCTCGGGTGGCGGTACGTCCCGATCCGGCGGCTCCCAACCTGCCGACCTGGGACGACTGTGCGGACCAGCTCCTCGAGCTGTACGAGGAAATCCTTTCGCCCGCTTCTGATTGCTGAGTCCATCGTGGCGCAGGGGGAGGGCGGACCGCGGTCAGCCCAATCAGGCCTATTTCTCCACATAGTTGCGCGTGGATCGTTTCTCGACATAGTTCCGCGTGGCCCGAAGTCGGCGGCCGGGGGATGGCCTTCTGGGCGGGAATGTTGTCGAAGGCGCGACCCGAACGAAGTCGGATGCCGGTCGTGGGGAAACCCGGCCTGTGACCGGCACTCGAACCATGTGGAACAGCCCTGCAGGGGGTCGTAGAGTGTCGCTTGAGCGTCTCCGAACGCGTGTTGACGAGTGGCAAGGCGAGAAGGGCGGTCCGTGGGTTGTCGATGCCTCAGTTCCCCGCCTTTTCCGAGGAGCCGCAGCGGCTGGCGATGAACCGTGCGCCCTTGACGGTGTCCGTCGTCATCTGTGCGTACACAGAGGATCGGTGGCCGCTTTTGCTGCGATCCGTATCCTCCGTGCAACACCAGAGTTGCGTCCCGACTGAAATCATGGTCTGCGTGGATCACAACGACTCGCTCCTCGAGCGCTGCCGTCAGCAATGGGCGGACCAGGCTGACAGTCCCTCGGTCCCTGTAGTGGTGCTCCCCAACAGGTACCAGGGTCGGCTCGGCTCGGCTCGAAACTCGGCAGCTGAGGTCGCCCGTGGTGACATCGTGGCCTTTGTGGATGACGACGCATGGGCAGATCCGGATTGGCTGGACTGGCTCTTGTTGCCGTACGAAAATGAGTTCGTCGTCGCCGTGGGCGGAGCCCCGATGCCCGAGTTCGAACGAGCACGACCTGACTGGTTTCCGTTCGAATTCGACTGGGTGTTCGGATGCGCGTATTCCGGACTTCCTGAAAAGCAGGCACCGCTCGCACGACTCATCGGAGCCAACATGTCGGTGCGGCGACTGGCCCTCGCGGAGATCGGTGGTTTCCACTCTGACAACCATGACGATATGGACATGTGCCATCGTCTGCTGCATCTGCGTCCGGCGGAACAGATCGTCTACGAGCCGATGGCACTGGTCCATCACTTCGTTCCGACTGCGCGGACGACGTGGGCATACTTCTGGCGACGCTGCTTCTTCGTGAACAAGGGAAAGGTTGAGGCCTTTCGTCAGATGGAAGGAGCGGCCGAATCTGTCATCCGACATCGGGTTCGTAGGCCGAGCGCTGTCCCGGGGCGTGTCCAGGGGACTGCGACAGGCATTCCGGGGAGACCTCTGGGGAGCGGCGAGGGCAGGATCCATCCTGGTCGGGATTGTTCTGGCAGGGGCCGGTCACGTGGCAGGACGAGGAGAGTGGCAGTTGAGTCGGATGCGACGGGAACGACGGTCGCGGGCGTAGCCGACCTGCCCGGCATCCGGTCGTGGGCGCACCTGTAGCGGCTCGGCCCGAACTTAAGAAGACCGTTTGACAGCCCCCCCACAGGGGAGCAATATCAACACACAGTTGTGGGAGGCGAGCGTTGGTGGCACAACCCGTAGGGCAGGTTCTCGCGACGATCGGACACATTCCACTGGATGGTGGATTTCCCGAGCGACCAGTGGAGTTCGTCCATGATCTTCACCTCGACACCCGCTTGACCCACGCAGCGGTCGCAGATCTCGCCGACCGGCTGCCGCTCCGATCGGTCATCTATGACACCGCGGCTCAGCCTCTCTTGGTTCCTCAGGGAGGACCTCCTCGGGGTGCCCTGGCCCGACCGGGCGACGTCATCCGCAACTTGAGCACCGCCAACGCTTGGCTGACCCTGCTCAACGTGGAGGACGATGCCGGCTGCGCGGAACTGATGAACACAATGCTCAACCAGCTCGAGCACGGGATGATCGGTCTGCGGGGCAAGATGCGCAACCGGGTTGCATTCGTCTTTGTCTCATCCCCGAATTCGGTCACGCCAGTTCACTTCGACATCGAACACAGCCTGTTGATGCAGGTCAGAGGGAGCAAGACCGTCAGCATCGGGCGCTTCGAGAGCGACACCGTCCAACGACACGAGATCAACAGGTATTGGGATGGCTCCCATGGGCGAATCGAGGCACTGCCACAGGAGGTGGCCACACATGTCCTGACGCCTGGCCGGGGGCTATACATACCCTCCGGCACGCCGCACTGGGTGCATAACGGACCCGACATATCCATGTCCGTGGACCCTCACGTACTTCACTGCCGCCACGGTTCGCGAAAACCGCATCGAGGACTTCAACTCGCGCGCTCGGCGGATGCACCTGAACCTACGGGAACCAGGGCGTTCCGCCACAGTCGACACCGCCAAGATCTGCGCCATGGGCGTCTGGGCCATTGGAAGACGCTTTTGGTCCGCGGCCGTCGGCACGATGCACCGCGACGTCGAAACCTCTGCTGATGGACCGGGCTACCGGGTGGAAGGGAGTTAGGCCCTCCACCGGGCAACGGCGAGACGCCCGAAGCGAACGCATTGGACAGCTGCCTGCGTGGCGTGGAACTTCGCCGCACTTGTACCACAGCCGAGACGGCCCACAGCTCCCTTGCCGGCCACCAGCCTGAATATTTCTCGATGGTTAGCAGTGAAGCGTCCCTTATATGACTCTTCGCCTCTGAGGAAATCCACTTCCGTGAAGCCTCGAGCGCACACGTAGTCGATGATGGCGGCGAGCAGTACGGTTGTCGCATCCCGCCAGCGGGGATCGGTGAGCCGGGCGCTCTGATAGAGGCTTACGCGACCGGCCACCTCGAACGCCATCACGGTGGCGACGACGAGGTGATCGCTCCCGAGTTCGTGTACGACCACCTCATCGGCCGCGTAACCACCAATGCATCCGCTCACGAAACGATCGAAGGAGGGAAGGAACCGAGAGCGGCTTCCCCACTGCGACTGGTGAAGGTCGCGCAGGGTGTTGAGGCCTCGGAGAACCGCCGGACCTCTGATCGTCTGATGAGTTACGCCTTCGGCCGCGAGGCGGTTGGCGGAACGACGGAGGTTGCGACGGAACTGCGTAGGCAGAGTGGCACGGTAGGCCTCGGCGCTGTCGGGCAACGGCGCAAAGGGGGCCACGGTCATCGGCTCCCGGCGAACATGGCCGGGCAGGGCTTCGATCAACCGAGAGCCGGCTCGGATACCCCTGAGGTCCAAGAGGCGCCCTCCAGGACGACGGAGCCAGTTCCCGAGGAGGCTGACCACCTCGGCCTCGTGGCCGGGGGCGGCCAGCAGGTCGAGATGATCCGGGCACAGCGAACCGTCTCCCATCATCCGGATGCTTGAGTTCAGGTGGCGCTCCTCCAGGGCGAGGCCGCCGAGGAGTCGCGCATCGTCGACTACCAGAAGGAAGTGGACGCTAGATCCACCGGTTCCGGCTAGCCACCACGATCGCAGGAAGGGCGACGGAAGGGGGGAAGAATCGACCAGTCGATCCCACTCCAAAGCCCACCCGTTGAGTTGTGGGATGTCAAGCAGATTTGGTTGGGCCATGATCGGGTACGCGCTGGGTGATCACGATCGGGGAGGGGACGTACCTCACGTCAACCGTCGCCCGATGGTCGGCTGGCACATGCTCACACTCCCCGTGTTGGCTGCTGGCGACCATCGCCGGCATTGTTCCGTCTCACATTAGGGAGTAGTCGTCTTCGTAAACCAACCCGTCCGAGTGTGCCGCGATCCGTCAGGCGCGGCCTGGGTGCAGCACTACGAGTACGCCTCGACGCCGGCGAGGTCTCTTGTCGCCGTGGTCGTCGTCATTCGCGGCCCGGCCGGTTGAAGAGAGGGATATCTGCGCCTTCTGCCTTCGCGGTTCATCATGAAACGGGTGAGTACACCGCTACCCAGTCGATCTGCATGTCGACCTCGGGAGGCGTCAATGAACTCGGGCAGGTTTCATAAGGGTCCGCACAGGGCCAGACCATCTGCTGAAGAGTGAGGTGGGTGGGCGTCACGACGTAGTTGGGCATCGTCGCCCATGTTCTTCCGTCAACGGTGAAGGTGATTGTGCTCGGGGTTGTGATGACGCCCCACGTGTGCCATTGGGTCAGGTCCACCCCGGACGGCACCCCTGGCTGAAGCTGCGTCGCCCCGTTCGCCCCGTTGTACCACTCGGTCGCGCCCGACGAGTTGGTGCCATTGGACTCGTTGAAATCGATCTCTGGTGGCCAGGTGGTGTCGGTCCAAAGGATCATCACTTGCGTGACGCCAGCGGCAGACGTCACTCGCGAGCGAACGAGATACTCGCCGTAGGTGAGCGAGCTATTCGGCCACAAAGAGACGCCACCCTCAACCCACGGACTGTTCGGCCCAGCGTGAGCGGAATCCTGGTATGTGCGCAACGCAAGAAGGCCATTGCCGACTGTCACGTGCGACGGATCCCACGTCGTGCCCGCCTGTCCGTCATAGACGCCAAAGTCGTCACCGCTATATTCATGCCAGTTGCTGCCCAAGGTGGAGCTTGTGAAGTCGTCCGCAAAGAATGGTTGATAACCGGCGGGTGGTGTCGTTGGCACTGGTTGACCCGAGGGATCGTCGGGTGGCTGGGTCGTCGTAGTCGAAGGAGCGGGGCCCGGGACAAGCGTGATCGTCGAAGTCGCGGCCACCAGGGCAACCACCACAGCGAAGCAGAGCCTGCGGGCGTGGCTGATCCGGCCAAGTTGTACCTGGGATAGGTGGCGGGCGCGAGTCACACGACCCTTCCCTCATCGGGATTGTCGCCCAACCTTGATACGCGTGAAATGGCCCTCAACATTTTCTCCCTCGGTTGCCTGCGCAGGAGATGGCCGAGGCTGCCCCACAACGCCGGGTCGGGGCGTAGCTGAGTTCGCGAAGGCCGAGAATGGATTCCCGGCCCGGCACTATGAGTACTTCGGGTTCACTGTAACTGGGATGGCCCAATCGTGACAGCAAATTTCTCCGTCGCCCGGCCCCCATGGTGAGGCTGATCTAGCAGTCCGGACCGTGTTTGCCTGCCCAGTTGCGTGCGGACTACTTAGAACGCGCTCACTAGCCCCTTGTCGTCCGCGAGATCCATTCAAGTCCTGTCAGTTGACCCCCAAGAAAACGAGTAGTCATTTGCCAGGTCACGAATGGTTTCGTTCTCAAGTCCTTGGGTCTGCCGGGGTCCCGTCTACCGGCCGGCTCACCGTCAACACCCCTAGACTCAAGGCGGAGGTTGAGGGCGCGCCGTCCTGATGCGAGCAAGTTGTGGCTCCCGGCCTGTGTTTCGTGCTCTCAGGTAACCGCTGGTGTGCGATGTGCCTCCCTTGATACTGGCAACGTCCGCAGAATATCTGCGAGGTGCCGTCAAATTCCGATCAGATGTCGCGAAGCGAGCGGTCAGGTCACTGGTCAGTGCCTGGGGTTCGTTATCAGATCGGCTTTGCGGCCGGAAACCTACCGAGTGGTCGACTAAACGTCACCCACGGTTTTGATCACTATCTCAACGTTCTCACAACCAGAGTCAGGGAGGCCCACTCTCTGCCGACGCGGAGAGGATGGGCCGAGACCAACGGGCGCGATTCGGTGATCCACTTGGTCCTCTTGTCACCCATCGACCGTATTGATGTCCGAAGCAACGTATCTCGGTTTCCGAAGAGCCGCTGTACTGACGATCGTGGCAGCGTTGTTCTGCATGCTCCCTGTACTGGCCGCGGCTCTGTCACCTGCTTCTGCAGCCCCCGGAGGATCGAAATCGGCTTCGGGCTATTGGCTCGTGGCCTCGGATGGAGGCATCTTTGCCTTCGGGGACGCAGCCTTTTACGGTTCCACCGGTGGCATGACCCTGAACAAGCCAATCGTGGGAATGGCCGCCACCTCCGACGGCGAGGGCTATTGGCTCGTGGCCTCGGATGGAGGCATCTTTGCCTTCGGGGACGCAGCCTTTTACGGTTCCACCGGTGGCATGACCCTGAACAAGCCAATCGTGGGAATGGCCGCCACCTCCGACGGCGAGGGCTATTGGCTCGTGGCCTCGGATGGAGGCATCTTTGCCTTCGGGGACGCAGCCTTTTATGGTTCCACCGGTGGCATGACCCTGAACAAGCCAATCGTGGGAATGGCCGCCACCTCCGACGGCGAGGGCTATTGGCTCGTGGCCTCGGATGGCGGCATCTTCGGGTTCGGCGACGCAGCCTTTTACGGTTCCACCGGCGGTCTCGCACCGAACAAGCCCATCGTGGGAATGGCCGCCACCCCCGACGGCCAGGGTTATTGGCTCGTGACCTCGGGCGGCGGCATTTTGACCTACGGGGACGCCGTCTTCTACGGCACCTCCGGCACTCCGGCTCCAGCCGAGCCCATCGTGGGAATGGCCGCCACCCCCGACGGCCAGGGCTATTGGCTCGTGGCCTCGGATGGCGGCATCTTCGGGTTCGGCGACGCAGCCTTTTACGGTTCCACCGGCGGTCTCGCACCGAACAAGCCCATCGTGGGAATGGCCGCATCTTCAACATTGACCGCAGGAACATCGACAACAAAGACTCCCACGGTGGCTACCACCACAACGGCGGCACCAACCACCACAACGGCTCCTTCGACTACGACGACCCAGCCACCCGACGATCCCTCGGGTCAACCAGTGCCAACGACACCACCCGCCGGTTATCAACCATTCTTTGCGGACGACTTCACAAGCTCCACCTTGGGCAGCAACTGGCATGAATATAGCGGTGACGACTTTGGCGTCTATGACGGACAGGCGGGCACGACGTGGGATCCGTCGCACGTGACAGTCGGCAATGGCCTTCTTGCGTTGCGCACATACCAGGATTCCGCTCACGCTGGGCCGAACAGTCCGTGGGTTGAGGGTGGCGTCTCTTTGTGGCCGAATAGCTCGCTCACCTACGGCGAGTATCTCGTTCGCTCGCGAGTGACGTCTGCCGCTGGCGTCACGCAAGTGATGATCCTTTGGACCGACACCACCTGGCCACCAGAGATCGATTTCAACGAGTCCAATGGCACCAACTCGTCGGGCGCGACCGAGTGGTACAACGGGGCGAACGGGGCGACGCAGCTTCAGCCAGGGGTGCCGTCCGGGGTGGACCTGACCCAATGGCACACGTGGGGCGTCATCACAACCCCGAGCACAATCACCTTCACCGTTGACGGAAGAACATGGGCGACGATGCCCAACTACGTCGTGACGCCCACCCACCTCACTCTTCAGCAGATGGTCTGGCCCTGTGCGGACCCTTATGAAACCTGCCCGAGTTCATTGACGCCTCCCGAGGTCGACATGCAGATCGACTGGGTAGCGGTGTACTCACCCGTTTCATGATGAACCGCGAAGGCCTGTTCAGTTGCTTTGCCACTCGTTCAACGCTTGATCCATTGCCATTCTGAGGTTGGCCCATACTCGCGGCACGCCTTTCGTCGCGTAACACCTGCGCCCGTTTGACGTCCTGCCATTGACCTTTCCTGGGTCATACGCCGGATAGGAACGGGCCCACGTCGGCGAATGTAGCCCATCCGCTTCGACGGGATCGCCAGGCGAGCTTGGGTCGGCCAGCGTTCACCCCCAAGCCGACAATTGACATGTTGGGAGTGGTTGTAGACATATCGCGAGTTGCTGAGCGGGAGGTCCTCTCCGGGAGATCGAGTGGGTGTTTGCTATCGAACCTGCTGACGACATCGAGAGAAGGTTGGTTATCGCCAAGCTTTGTGCGACTCGTGATGACACATACAGCATGGATGTCTTGGAAAGGCCACTCTCGTACGACGAAGTCGCTGAAATCTTTGTGCGGGTCAACTCCCTCTACACACAATTGCGCGGGTCTGACCTCGCACGTGCTCAGATCACGGCTAAGTGGCGCAACTCTCTTTTGACTTTCGAGGGGAAGCGGCGCTGCTGCTGGGTTCGACCTAGCTCAAAGCACCCACCCCGAAAGATGATCGCCTTTGCAACAGGACAATCTCGCTATCTCACAGTTAAGGATTTCGATCAAGGCTCAACTTGAGAGCGCATGGGAAACAAGCTGTCTCGGCAGGAACTTCGCAGTCAACTTTGTGAAGAACAATCCGGCACCGATAGCCCAGCTGCTGCTTTCTTCGCCGGTTCTCCTAATCCCTTTCGCCTTCTACGGATACCGCGGGGACTATCACCTATCTGTGGAGGACGATGCGGGGTTTCCGCTTCTGGACTTTCGTCTCGAACGCAAAGGGCAGATATTTCCGAGGTTCCAGCGGATCCCTCCTCCGTCAGCAGGTCGGGCCACGAGATGTCACACCCGATGACCTAGAGCACCGCATCCAACGAAGTGCCCTGTTCAAGATCATGTTTCACGCCCTCCTAAGGCGGGGGGCTAAGCGACTGGCAGTCTTGTCCTGCTATCGTGCTCGCATCGGTCCGGTATTGATCAGTCCCAGTGGAACCTCTGGGGCCCAGTCTGTAAGGTGAATACCGGCGAATCTATTTGATGACCCGTAACGTCCGCATGGACAAGAAACGGGGTAGGCACCTTGCGCTCCAATGGTAAGGCGGATGCAACAGTTCGGAGGGGGGGAGGCTTTCGTTTCGCGCGGAAGGGCTCTAAGCCGGGTTACACCAGGCCGTTGGAAGCGATTCCACGAGTCCGTCCCATACAGGGACCTCGAAAGACAGAGCCTGCGCTCAGCATCGTAATTCCGGCGAAGAACGAGGCGCGAAATCTGCCGCACGTCTTCGCAGGCCTCCCGGGAAATTGCGAAGTGATCCTCGTCGACGGGAACTCGATCGACGACACCATTAGCGTTGCCCAGCGCCTGAGGCCGGACATCACCGTTATCGGCCAGACCCGTGAGGGCAAAGGAAATGCCCTTGCTTGCGGCTTTGCCGCGGCCACGGGTGACTTCATCGTCATGATCGACGCTGACGGCTCGAACGACCCGGCCGAGATTCCGCGTTTCATCACTGCCCTGAAGACAGGGGCCGACTTTGCCAAAGGATCCAGGTTCGTCACTGGTGGCGGGAGCCTGGACATCAGTTGCTCAGGAGAATCGGCAACTTCTGGCTCAACAGAATCGTCAACCTGCTCTACGGAACTCACTACACGGACCTCTGCTACGGCTACAACGCGTTCCGGCGAGAGTGCCTCAACGTCATGAGGCTCAATGCGACTGAAATCGAGGGGTGTGACAGAGGCGCAATGCTCTGGGGAGACGGGTTCGAGGTGGAGACGTTGATCAATGTGCGGATTGCAAAAGCAGGTCTCCGGGTGACGGAGGTTCCGAGTTTCGAGTCCGTCCGCCATTTCGGTGCGAGCAACCTCAACGCTTTCTCCGACGGTTTACGAGTGCTGCGAACCATACATGCAGAGCGCAGGGGCGCTTCACGGAACGGTGCCAGGGATTCCCCGTGGGCCGAACGAAAAACGGGAGCATCGTGGGCGCTGTTATCCACCGTAAGTAAAGAGGCGAGCTGACGTGTCCATGCCACAGAAGGTCGGACCGGTTGCGGATCTCAAGCGACGGTATGACTTCTATCGCACGCTACGCAAAACACCCGAGAATGATCGGGTATCTCGGCGCGCAGCGTACGGGCCTCTTGTTGGGAGAATCCCAACTCGAATACCCGTTTTGGCGTCCATTGATCAGTTTGCGCGTACTCGGCTATTCGCAAGTGATCTTCAGTACTTGAACGACGTCCTGAGTCTTTCGCCGGCCTCTAGTTGTTATTGGGTGTGGTCTGGCCTGCTGCTTGGTTGGGCACGCGAAGGCCGGGTCTTGCGTCACGACCTCCACGATGCAGATTTTGCCTTTGTCGAGGACGACGAGCCTCTGATGCTGCAGGGGATTGAAGCGCTGGTGGACGCAGGCTTCCAGCGGGGATTCAGTTTCCGTAACAACGCGGGAGACGTGACCGAACACACGCTGGTTCGGCACGGCGCCAAATTTCGATTCTTCCGAATGAGCTTGGTTGAATCCGAATGGGAGTACCACATGTACGGCTCCGAGCAGAATCGTCAAGTCCAGTTGACAGCTCGTTTGCCCAGCCAACGGCTTATGCCGTTTGAGTTTTTGGATCGAAGTTGGTTGAAACCGATAGATCACGCATCAGAGCTTTCTGCGCTCTATGGAGATTGGAGAAAGCCCGATCCTGCATGGAACTATCTGGAGTCGGGAGGAATCGTACAGCGCGAGGAGTGGCAAGGTGGATGACTTCCAAAACTCCGCCATGGCGCTGCATGTCCCGACGATGACGATCAAGGAACTCGCTGTCGGTTCATTGACCTATGCAGAACAACAGGAAACCACGCATAGGGCGGCGTGTTGTGGCGATCGCCGTGAATAGCATCTGTAGTCGCGCATCCTCGGATTCGGCACCGTGAAGACGCCGATCTTCATCTACGTGCCCCTCTCTAGTTCCAGAGTAGATATTCCGTGGCTGGGATGATCGGGGGTCCGTCGGACGGACGGATCAGTAGACGACGAGATCCATTGTTCAAGAGTTCTACCGCACTGGTCGTCAATACAGCTGGAACGTCCCTTGTGGGAATGGCATTTTGGATCCTCGCCGCACGTCGATACTCGCCGGAAGTCGTTGGTGCGTCTGCAGCCGTTATCTCCGTGATGCTTTTGCTGGCCAACGCGGCGGAGCTCAACCTGACGAGCGCAATGGTCCGATTCCTGCCAACGGCAGGCGCCCGCGCCAAGGCATTCGTCATTCGGTCCTACGCCACGGTCGCCTGCCTCGCGATACTTATAAGCGCTGCATCGATACCGTTGCTTCGTCACTTGCTGCTGGGTCGTCAGTTGATCGCACTTGGACCCGGCGGAACGATCTGGTTCATCCTGGCAGTAGTCACCTGGTGCCTGTTCGCACTCCAAGATGCCGTTGCCATCGCGCTTCGAGGTTCGGTTTGGGTACCTCTGGAAAACGCTACGTATGGCCTAGTGAAACTCGTCGTACTCGTCGCCGTGGCAACAACCGCCCCACATCTCGGAATCTTCATCTCTTGGACCATTCCAATGGTGCTGACTATCCCAGCGATGAACCTTCTCATTTTCGGTTCACTGTTACCGGCTCAACGGCGGGCCGGTGGATTGACGGAGAAGGTGTCGGGGCGGCATCTTCGAGAGTTCGTGACGTTCGAATACTTCACCAGCTTGGCGGCCACGGCGGTATCCACATTGATTCAAATAATGGTTCTGACGCGCCTCGGAGCGGTCGACAACGCGTACTTCTATGTGGTGTGGGTGACGGCAAGCGCATTCGATGTGGCGCTGAACAATCTCGGGTCTTCACTCGTCGCGGAGGCGGCAAGGAACCCTGACCAGCTTGGTGTACTCACTCGGAAACTCGTTCGCCACATTCTCATCCTGCTGGCACCGGTCGTCGCAGTTCTAGTCATCGGCGCACCCGTTCTACTCCTGTTGTTCGGCCACACGTACTCGGTCCACTCCTCTACGCTCTTGCGCTTACTCGCCTTGGCAGTTGCGCCCAGAGTGGTGATCATCCTATGGATGAGTATTAACAGAGTGTACAGACGGGTCGGACGAATTTTTGCAATCCAGGCGACGCTGGGCGGCCTCCTCCTCGCAACTTCAGCGCTTGCGCTGCACCTTGGCACGAACATCGACGGTATTGGAGTGGCGTACTTGGGTTGCCAGACCATCGTCGCCATTGTCCTGCTGCCAAACTTGGTCCACCTCGTCAGATCACAGCCGAGACTCGTTCGTGTTCCGACTGCGACAACAATGGACGATTCCGGGTTGTCAGTCCCATGACTCCTCCCGAACTTTTTCACGGAACCTCGACGCTCACTTCAAGTGCAATAGGAGGAACGTTAATTGCGTTGTCGACCCGAGAAAGGCAGCATCATTTTTCGAGTACCTCCCACGTCTGTTTCCCATCCATGGACGTTCAGCCGTCTCAATTCGATCATTCGGCAGAACCGCCGTCCAAGTACTCACGACCGCCGACTGCACCGTCGGTCGGAGTGGAGCTCGATGTCGGCCGGAAAGTCGCCGTCCACGAACTCCTCAATTTGCTGAGGTAAGGAGGAGACATGAAGGCAATTGTTCTCGCGGCTGGTTTTGGCCGGCGGATGCGTCCGCTCACAAACCAAACGCACAAGACATTGTTACCGATCGCGGGGACGACGATATTGAACCGTCTCCTGGGGAGCCTTCAGGATTGCGATGTTCGAGACTTCTGCATAGTCACCGGTTACCGGAGACAGGATCTGGTTCTCGCGATATCCCGCGAGTTCCCTGACCTAAATGTTGAGTTCGTGCACAATCCCCGGTATGAGGTGACAAACAACGTGTTCTCCATGGCGCTCGCCCTGGAATCAATCTCCGTCGACGACGACATCCTCTTGGTCGAGTCTGACCTCATCGTCGATCCCCGAGTAATGGAGCAGATTGTGCATACACGCCACGCGAATGCGGCCCTCGTCGATCGCTACCATGTCGGGCTCGACGGGACGGTTGTTAGCGTGGCGGGTAACGACGAGATCACTGGCGTTTATCCGTCTCATCTACAGGGCGAGAAGTTTGATTTTTCTGACAAATACAAGACCTTAAATATCTACAAATTTGACAAAGAGTTTGTTCGGTCGACCTTTCGGGAGCTGCTTTCCTTTTACTCGCGATCTATCGATTCGAATTGCTACTATGAGCACGTACTCGGCGTTCTCATCTACATGAGAGCTGCGACCGTTTACGCTGAACACGTACAACACCCGTGGGCGGAGGTCGATGATCCGAACGACTTAGTGTCCGCAGAATTTACATTTGATCCGGCTTCGAGACGATCGACCCTGGAACATTCTTGGGGTGGGTACTGGAACATGCCTCACCTCGATTTTGCCTTCATCCGCAATACTTACTTTCCCACTCCCGCGATTACGGCCGAATTGCGCGAGAATCTCGGAGTCCTGATGTCGAACTACGGCTGATCTCAATCCATACTCAACCGCAAGCTGTCTTATTTTCAGGGCTGTGACGAATCCAACATATTTCTGCTCAACGGTGCTTCTCAGTCATTTCCTATTCTGCAAAGTATTTTCGATGAGCTACGGGTGTTGATCCCGAACCCAACGTTTGGCGAGTACTCCCGCATATTTCCCAACGGGCAACGTATGCGGATTCCGGCGCCATTGATGAGGATTGTCTGCAAAAGGGTGTGCTCGATGTTGACGTTATCGTGATCGTAAACCCGAATAATCCAACCGGTACTGTTTTGCCTTCCGCTCGCATCATTGACCTCGTTTCAAATCATCCGGAGCGAGTTTTTATTATCGATGAATCGTTCATTGACTTCTCTGAAGAACCGTCGGTCATCTCAATTGTCGAGAAGCTGCACCTGTCTAATGCCATAGTTGTGAAGAGCATGAGTAAGTGTCTCGGCGTTCCCGGCCTACGCCTTGGATTCGTCTATACATCCCACCCGGAGGTGCAAAAGAGGCTCTGGTCGGACATACCAATCTGGAACGTCAATTCGATAGCGGAGAACTTTCTTGAGGTGATTTTCAAGCACCGTGTACCTCTCGAAGATTCGTTCCAACACGTGTGTTCGGATCGCGCGGCGTTCGCAGCCTGTTTGGGGAAGATACCGATAGTGGAAAGGGTATTTCCGAGCGGTGGAAATTTTGTCCTTCTTCGCTTGCACATCAGCACGGCACTCACGGCGAGTCTTGCGGATCGTCTCATGGAGGAGTATTCCGTGCACGTCAAGGACGCGTCAGACAAGTTTCGTGACGGCCAGGGTTACCTTCGGCTGGCTGTCCGGTGCCCTGAAGAAAACGACCAACTTTGTGAGCTCCTGACCACGGTAGGTGTGTTGTGAGAGTCGATGCCGACCACAGCACGGGCGTCCCTTCGAAGTGCGGTTTGGTGTGAGGCGCGGCAGGATGGTGTCGCCTATCGGGGTGTGGTAGCGCTCGAGTCGCCCAACAAGTCGCACCGCACGTCAGTCGTACTGACTTTCGACGTCAGCCGTGTACTTACTTTCGACTATTCACCTCTACTCAGCTCGGGCATTTCCGCGTCCTCCCGCCCGTCGATGACGGTACGTACCGAGATCTTGAACGATCACCGCAACGGCGCGACAATCGGCCCGACCGAATTTTCCACTCGTGCGTCAAGCAGAACAATCGCCTCGCCCGCGGCTTCTCCTGCATTGAGCGCTACCAAGTACGCGTAGCTCCTCCATGCGGGAGGCGTCACCCGCCAAGCGTCCCGCACCGCTTCGGATCAGACTCGTGCTCATTACTTCAACGTGGAGAGCCGTGCAGTGATGCCGTCGCTTCAAACCTGTCCAGGACCCCGCGGATGATCAAGGCGCTTTGGCATTCCTAGTGGATCACCGAAGTGAACATCGCGTTGGCACGGGGCATTGACCTCCACCCAGAGCCTCGACAGGTGGTGGCAATCGGTGAGCGGCGCTATTTCTTTGACCGGTTGGCTCAGGCGCATCTGTCCGTGCTGAAGACCCTAGAAACCAGGCGCAGGACGGCCCAGACCCGTTCAGTGAGCTGCTAGCCCAGATCACGACGCCGACTCCGGGCAATAGACACACCGGACGGGCGCTCTGGGAGCGGCGTTACGCCACAACTTGCAATGCGCGACGGTGGATCGCCCAGGCCAGAGTGATAAATGACGGTGAGCCGGCCTGTAGGCGGGATTCTGTGAGCATTGCGTCGCTGACCAGGGAGAATGCCTATTGACACGGTCTGACCTGGGATTTTGTTGCCGGTCATTTCTCATCGTTAACCGGCAATGCCCATCGTTTTGAGGACCGATTGAGGACTGATCTCGGGGATCGTTGCTTGATGCGGTCCACGAGCGGGTCCATGTGGTCCATGGGTGGTCCTGATCGACGGGCGTCGCCGTAGGGGAAGATGCCTCCGTCCGAGGCGACGAGCCAGTAGCCCGAAGCCGAACTCGACCCGCCGACGGCTGCCGAGGCATGCGGGGGAGCCGGGTGTGCGCGATCTCTGAAACCCGCGTTCTGTAATCACCGAAACTCGCGATCGGCGATCAGCGAAAGTCGCGTTCTGCGATCAGCGAAACCCGCGTTGAGCTGACTCCTGGTTCCTCCTGGCCGGGATCCACCCGGTCGGTCAAGGGCCCCTCCAGGGTCTTGGGCACCCACTGCACCAAGCCCACTGGAGGGACCACCGAAATGATGACCCAGGAGGAGTTCATGGACGTCATGGCGATGAAACGCCAGGGCCTGACGCATCAAGGAGATCGCCGAGGAGACCGGCTATCACCCGAGCACCATCAGCGAGCTGGCTGAAGAACGGCGGACCGCCCGAGCAGCGGTCCGAGGCACCGCCGGTCGGTGATCGACGAGCACTGGGCGGCCCGGATCGCCGAGCTGTTGCGGGCCGCACCGCGGCTGCTGGCCACCAGCGTGTTCGAGCTGATCAGGGCCGAGGGCTATACCGGCTCCTATGTCAGCGTGGCCCGGCACCTGAACGAGCTGCGGGGCCCGAGGTTCACCGCCGCCCCGGCGGCGTCGACCCGGATCGTGACCGCACCGGGTGAGGAGTGCCAGTTCGACTGGTCCGACGTGTCGCACTGGACGAGGGAGTGGGGACTGGGCGAGGTCCAGTGCTTCTCGGCCATCTTGTCGCTGGTCGAGGGTGCGGATCTGGTGGTTCGCCCGCTCCATCGACCGGGAGTACACCTTCGAGGGCCTGGTCCGGTTCTTCGAGTTCGTCGGCGGCGTCCCCAAGGTGCTGCGCACCGACCGCATGGGGGCACTCGGGCCAGTCCCAGGGCCGGCGGTTCACGCTCCACCCGCCGGCGGCACGGCTTCGCCCAGTTCCACGGCACCGAGATCCGGGCCTGCCAGGCCCGTGACGCCAAGCGCAAGGGCAAGGTCGAGCGCCCCTTCCGTGACGTGAAGGAACGGTTCCTCGAAGAGTGCAGCGCGCCACCGGGGCGCCGAAGAGCGTGGCCGAGCTCAACGAGCGGGCGGCCCGCTGGCTCGAGCAGCCGCATCCATGGCCGGCTGCACCGGGGCATCGGGGACGATCCCGGCCGAGCGATTCGTCATCGAAGCGCCCGCTGCTCGGCGCCGTTGCCCCGCCGGCGGTTCGACACCGCCTATGTCGAGGCCCGCCGGGTCCATGTGGCCATCCCCCAGATCGAGTGGCGCGGGGTGCGCTACTCGGTGCCACCGCGCTGTCTCGGCCAGACGCGTCGAGGTGCGCCAAGAGGTGGACGCGTCCATCATCGAGATCCGCTGGGCCGGAGAGGTGGTGGCCACCCACACCGTCGCCGACACCGACGGCACGGCGAGGTCTGGGATGCCGCGGCACTGGCAAGCCGCCCAGCAGGCCGCCCTCGGTCGCGCAGCCGGGGCCGCCACCTCGTCGGTCGTGCTCCCCGACGACGCACCGGCCGCACGTTCCCGCTCCGCCTCGACATCGACAGGCGACGTGGACGTCGACGGTCCCCGACCTCTCCCGCTATGAGACCGAGGGGCCGGGTCGTGACCAACTCGCTCTATGAGCAGCTGAAAGACGACCTCGGCTATCTGGGACTCACCCGCTCGGCCGAGTGCTTCGCCACCCTGGCCGAAGAAGCCAAGACCGAGGAGTGGAGCCACATCGAGTTCCTGGCCCGGGTGATCGGCGAACAGGCCAACGGCCACGGTCAATCGAAAGCTGGCCGCCCGGCTGCGCTTCGCCCGGTTCCCGTTCCGGCGCGACGCTGTCCGACTTCGACTTCGAGTTCCAGCCCAGCGTCGACCGCAAGCTCGTCGACGACCTGGCCACGCTGCGGTTCATCGAGGAGAACCGGCCGATCCTGTTCCTCGGCCAGCCCGGGTGCGGCAAGACCCACCTGGCCGTGGCCCTGGCCACCACCGCCGTCGAGGCCGGGCTATCGGGGCTACTTCACCACCGCCGACGACATGGTCAACACCTTGGTGCAGGCCAAACGGGAAGGCACCTTGGCCACCAAGCTCAAGACCCTCACCGCACCGAGCGTGCTGGTCATCGACGACGTCGGGCTCCTCCCCATCGAACGAGGCGGAGCCGGCGTCTTCTTCCACGTCGTCAACACCCGCTATGAGCGTGGCCACCCCACCCTGATCACCACCAACCGGGGCCTGCCCGAATGGGGCGAGATCTTCGGCGACCCGGTCGTCGCCGCCGCCATCTTGGACCGGCTCATGCACAACGCCGTGGTCTTCAACATCAAAGGACCGTCCTGGCGGATGCGTGAACACCACGCCCTCGAGACAGGCCACCACCGAGCCCGATCAGGACTCAGGAAGGAGGCGCCGCTAACCTTTCCACTCGAGGAACCGGGGTCAGCTCAACGCGGGATTCGGTTGATCGCCAAACGCGAGATTCACTGATCGCAGATCGCGGGGTTCGGTGAGAGCGCACA
>CAVZRJ010000023.1:0-11525 GCA_963777665.1 uncultured Acidimicrobiaceae bacterium | reverse complement strand
CTGTGGAGACTCCCCCGGCGTGCACCGCGGCCCCAGGTCAAGGAGTTTCGTGAACAACCCACCAACCCACCAACCAACCAAGACCAACACTTCCCCAGTGGAAGTGCATTTCGACCTTTTGCCTGAGCAACCGCGAACCCCGCTTGTCAACGGAAGGTCAACGGAACTCCCAAAATTGCCTGAAGGCGAACGCCTATCGAGGCGAGTAGTTCCGCCACGGTCCGGCGTTTAGGGTCAGAGGCCGACGTGATTCGAGGACAAGCGAAGTGGGACGTACGACGGCTGGGCGGCGGGCATGGAGCCGCGAGCGTGGCATTGCTAGGCTGAGTGCCATGAGCGCGCCGAGCGAAGCCTCGGTCGAGTTGCTGGCCGACCACATCGAGTTCGTCCCGACCATCGCTCGCTGGCACTTCGACGAGTGGTACCCCATCGACTCGGAAGTTACCGTCGAGGACATAGCGGTCCGGCTGTCCACCTGGGCCAATCGGGAATCCATGCCACTCACCTATGCCGCGGTGGAACACGGTGTGCCCCTGGGCGCGGCCTCCCTGGTGGTCCACGACATGGCGCCCCCGGCGGCGGGCTGCGAGGACCTCACCCCCTGGCTCTCGGGGGTCTTCGTAATCCCCAGAGACGCGGCACCGGGTTAGGCCCGGCCATTGTCGGTGCCTGTGAGGCGATGGCGGCGCGACTCGGGTACCCAGAGATCTACCTCTTTACCGCTGCACGTACCGCCGATCACTTCTATATCCCAATTGGCTGGCGCATCTTGGACGTGGTCGCCTACGACGGCCGCCAAGTAACCGTCATGGCCAAAGCGTTGGTGACGTGAACGGGCGTAGTTTTCACTACGGGTCTTCAATCCCCACCCGAACCAAACCACCATCACCATCGAAGGCCACTCGGGCTGGCTGATCGACCCCGCGGTACCCCGAGAGCCCGTTCGAAGGAAGCTTCGAGCTACGGCCATTGGGGATCGCCGCCGCCGGCCTCCACGGTGCCTGAGATGCTGGGCGGTTGGAAGACAGAGCCGAACACAATCCGATGACGCAACGCGTTGGCCGATCCTGGGTCAGTACCTTTCCTCACCACTCCTGACCTGCACGGGGATGTCGTAAGGCCCCACGAAGCGATGTTCGCCTGGACCCAGCTCGTAAACCGCCTCGTTCACTGAGTGATTCCCACAGAACTCTTCGATCATGAGTGGCCCTCTTCCGGACTGGTCCTGTACGTGAGCAGGGTCGCTACTGGGCAAATGGACGGTCGCGGTGACATTCTCGGGAATGTTCACAGAGAGTGAGAGCGTGTCGTCATCGCAGCGCCAGCTGCTCCGAATCGGCCCACGCCGGGACTGATGAGTTGCGGCTGCCCACTTCAATGAGCCGCCGGGATGGGGCCGCAAGAGAACACGCTGAAAGCCTGCACTCTCCCTGTGCTGGTCGATTCCTACGACGAAACGGTAGAACCATTCGCCGACCGAACCAAGCGCATAGTGATTGAACGAATTCATGTGTGGCGATTGGAATCCTCTTTCCGCCGTCCATCCGTCCCAGCGCTCCCATATCGTGGTTGCCCCTTGTTGGATCGGATAGCGCCAAGAAGGAAAGGTCTCTTGATTAAGCAGGCGATAGGCGATATCGGAGTATCCATTGGCGCTCAGAACAGGAAGTATGTAACCGACACCGACAAATCCGGTCGATAAATGCCACCCCCGATCGCGCACTGCTTCGACGAGGTGGTCGACGGCATGGAGGTGAAGGTGGGCGGGCAATAGATTCATGAAGAGGGCGACGGTGTATGCGGTTTGAGTGTTTGAAGTCACACGTCCGGTCTCGTCCACGAACGACTCAACGAATGCCTTTGCAATAGCATCGGCGAGGTCTTGGTAATGGGCAGCGTCCTCGTGGCGACCGAGCGCGGTGGCCAACTCGCTCATGAGCGAGGCGTCGTAGGCCCAATATGCGGTGGCCAGGAGTTCGTGTGGGGTTTCATCGCGACCGGGCGCAAGCCAGTCGCCGTAGTTGTTTCCGAGGTGTCGCGTTCGCAGGTGGTCAGAATTTCCACCTGCGATGAACTCCATCCACTTCGACATGGCGTCGTAACAGCGAGCGGCCGGCTGCAAGGTTCCGTACATCTTGTAAAGCGTCCACGGCACAACGACGCCGGCGTCACCCCAGGCCGGTGCTCCGCACCACTCAAGGCCGAGGTTGGGCGCAATATCGGTGAACGCTCCCGACTCCAATTGGGCATCCATGACGTCATCGAGCCACTTGTCGAAGAACGCCAGTACGTCTCGGCGGTAGGCCGCCGTCCGCACGAAGATCTGAGCGTCTCCAAGCCATCCGAGCCGTTCGTCACGTTGCGGACAATCGGTCGGCACACTGATGAAATTTCCTCGGAGGCTCCAGTCGATGTTCGTGTGAAGTTGATTGACGATAGGGTCGCTGCACTCGAACGTGCCGGCTATCTCTACGTCGGAGTGTACGACCAGCGCTGAGATGTCCTCTGCAGACAGAGTGCCGGGATAGCCGGTAACTTCGGCGTACCGGAAACCGTGCCACGTGAAATGTGGTTCGAGGACTTGCGGACCGCCTGAAGTCACGAACTCGTCAATCTGGCGGGCCGTGCGAAGGTTTTCGACATACAGGTGACCGTTCGCATCGAGCGCCTCGCCGTGGCGAATGCGAACGGTCCGTCCGCCTTCGGCGTCAACCTTGATTCGGAGCCATCCTGTGAGATTCTGTCCGAAGTCAACGATTGTCTTCCCGGATTCGATTGGGCAGAGCGAGCGGAGCGATCACATCCGTAATGCGAATCGGTGGTCCAGGATCGGCAACGATGCTCGTGGTGTCGCGACCGCGGGCGAGGACCGAAAACCATCGCTTGTCATCGAATCCGGCTGTGTCCCAACCAGTTGGATGGAGTCCAGAGAAGTGGCATTCGCCCATCAGGGGGTCGGCATGCATGATCTCTCCCCAGTTTGTCTTCCACGATTTGTCCGTCGCGATCCACTCGGAAGTGCCGTCGAGGTAGCGCAAGGAGAGCTGAGCGAGCAACTCGGGATGCTCGCCGTAATGGGCGCCGCTCCGCTTCGGTCGGAAGCCAAAGTACCCGCAGTACCAACCGTCACCGAGCATCGCGCCCATGGCGTTGATGCCGCTGCAGAGCATCGACGTGACGTCGTAGGCCTGGTATTGCAGCCGAACCGAATAGTCCGTCCAGCCTGGAGTCAGAACCGCGTCGCCGACGCGAAAGCCGTTGAGGGCGCGCCTCATACAGTCCGCGGGCGGTGATATAGAGCCGAGCACGGTCAAGTCCATCTCGCACGTCGAACTCGTGCCGAAAATAGGGCGCTGGCGCCATACCGAGGGCAACTGCATCCACTGGACCCATCTCTGTGGCGGGATCGAACTCAATTACATGATCATCCCAAGAGATCCACGAGGCGGTCCATGCTCCCGTTCCGCCGATGCCCATTTCAAACGTTGCGGTATCGCTCCAGCTGGAACGAGCGCCCGTCCTGCTCCAGGTGCACACTTTCCAGTAATAGCGTTGGAGGGGTTCCAGCGTGTCCCCTTCATAGAGCACGTCGAAGCAGGTATCGCCCTCGCGTACACCGCTGTCCCAGACGTTGCCGTTGTCCCCGCTTAGCTGGCCTTCGTCATTCGCCACGAGAACTTGATACGCGTGCTGGCGAATCGCTGCGCTCGCCAGGGAGCTGGACCAGCTGAAGGCGGGAGGTCCATCTCGAATCGCCAGTGGATTTGACAGGTAATTGCACTTGAGGTCGCAGGGTGCAACATCGATCGCCATCAGAGCGGGCGTGCTCGTTCGGTATGTTCTGTGATTAACCGGCGCACCAACATGTCGTGGAAGAGTGTAAACGCCATCCAATTCGACAACAGCTGGCGCTGCGAACTCCGGTTGGAACTGAGCTATGGACATCATGGTGCGGGTCGGCAGAGATTGTTCTGACAGGTGCGGGACGGTCGCTCTGGCTAATGTCGGGCCCGACGGAGAGTCACATGGCTGGGGGGGTCAGATGCGAGGCAGTGTTGGATCGCTCAGGCAGCGAGTGCTGGTGAGGGCCAGCGGAGCCATTGCCGTTCTCGCAGGTGCGGTGACCGTCGGTCTCGCCATGCCGTCCGGGGCCACCGATGCGCCGACTCCGGTCAGCCAGGCCAGCACGAGTAGCCGGGGTGTCTCGGCGAGCGCAATCAACGTGGTGTTTCCACTGATTTCGTTCGGCAGCATTGAAGGTGAATTCGAGATCGAGTCCGATGCCGAGTATGGCGAGCAGGTAAAGGCCATTCATCTCTTCGTCAACCAGATCAATGCTGCTGGTGGAATCAACGGCCGCAAGATCAATCCAATGATCGAGAGTTTCGATCCGACAGACGCGGCAGTGCAGCGATCATTGTGCAAGCAATGGACCGAAGGAAATCCGCCAGTCTTTGCTGTGATTGATGGCCTCGGCACCTGGGAGGGAGACAATCAGCTCTGTGTCACCCAAGAAGGCCACACCCCGATGCTGGCCCAATGGACGACGACCACGAACTGGACCGAAGCGGGCTCTCCCTATCTCTGGTGGACCGGAGCTGATGACCGCGCCCGTCCTCGCTGCCACCGTGAACTGGGGGCTGAGCTCGGGTCGACTGAGCCACCGCAAGAAGGTCGGTGTCGTTGTCTCTGATCAATCCAGCGACCAAGACGCACTCAATTCCTACCTCCTTCCGGACCTGAAGAAAATCGGCGTGACACCACAGGTGGAATCAATCCCAGCCGACCTGGGCGATACCGCCAGCACCGATTCAGACGCCGCATTGGCGGTTGAGCGACTCAAATCGGCCGGAGTCCAATCCGTCATTCCCCTCTTGCCCGAGAACGACGTTCACACCCTATATAAGCGCCGAGAGTTCGCAGAACTATTTCCCGACGCTCCTCCTTAGCGACTACCAGTCCGAGATCGAAATCGCACTCGGACTGATCCCAATTCCCTACGAGAAGGCACTCAACGGTCAAGAAGGAGTTACGACGGAAACGCTCGGCGGTATCGACAGCCCCGTTCCTGAGTCCCAGGGCGGATACGACCCAGGTGTACGCAGTTGTTGGAATACGTGGCACAAGGCGTACCCGCAGATACCCAAGGGCAATATCAACGACAATATCGAAGAACAAGGACCAGTCCAAAGCTGGTGCCAGGAGATTCGCCTCTTTGCCCAAGCGGCCACCATGGCGGGCAAAGCGCTCAACCGCCGGACTTTCGTTGAGGCGATGTCGCGCATCACTGATTTCCCGGGTGGTTATTCGCCCGTGCTCAGTTATGGACCGAATAAGTTCTATGGCCCGACGCAATACCGCGTGGTCAAGGTGCACGACAACCACCCGCCAACCAGTGAGTGCAAGCGAGGAAAGCCTCCGGCACCTGCGGCGGGAGTCTGCTGGGTCGTGGTGCAGAATTGGGCAGCGCTCCCTAAGACGGGATGACATCTGTAGATGCCAAGGAATGGGTCGCCCCCGGTCCCATCCTGGGTGGGTTGCTGCTGGCCCACTTCTGGTGGGGATCGGCTTTCTTGTCAACGTGCCACTCGCAAATGGCCGGATTGCTGGCTGGCTTCGGCCTGGCTGGTGCCGAACCCGAAGAATCCCGTCACGACCCGACCCGGTGGGTGCCGGGGTTGTCCATGCTGGAGCTGGGGTCCCTTACCAGCTGATTGAGACCCGGGCCCTTAACCTGTGGGGACTTCCCTGACTCCACCACCCAGTTCCTGCTCAGGTTGTTTCGTGAACATCCCACCAACCAAAGCAACGACCAAGCAACCACCCGTGATGTGTCAAGACATCGGAGACACATCGGGTGCTGCTCGAGATTGTCTGTGGGAAAATCCCACCACTCCCCTTGGGCGGCCCTCTCGGACGGATCGAAGTGCGGTTTTACTGCACGAGAAACGGAGATACCCACCAAACTTGAGGGCAGGGAATGTCAGCCTCGAATCGAGATCCGAAGGACTCGGCTAACCGGTCCTAGCCCTTCGGGCCCGAGCGTTTTGGGTTCGGATTTTTGCCAGCTCCTTTCGGTGATCCCAATCGGGCTATGGCACGAAGCCTCTGCGCACAATGCGAGCAATGTCCTTAAAGGATCTCCATAGCTCAGCTCGAAAGACACTTTCTGTTCCTATGCCTACCGGACTAGATGAACTATTTATTCTGGAAATAGTTTGCTAGTTTTTAATATCTAGAGTAGATTGGGTGCGTGGGGCCTGGCAGGACTCCTCAATCGACTACGAATTCGAGGTGTTCCTCATGCGTAACAGGCGAAAGATCACAACCATCCTTGCAATCGGCATTGCCCTGGCCATCGGAGGCGGGGCCTACGCGTTCACGGCGTCGAACACCGTTCCCGCGACAACGGCGGGCGCCGGTGCCGGGGCCGTCTCGGGCTTTACGGTGACCGCCCTCCATTACTCGCTCGATGCCACCACGCCGGCGAACATCGACTCGTTGACCTTCACGATCAGCCCGGTAGTGCCGAGCGCGGGGGCAGGCAAAGTCACCATCTCGGCTGCACTCAGCTCCGGCGGGCCCACCAACTACACGTGCTCGACCGATTCCACCGGCGCAACCGTTACCTGTGCGACCACGAGCCCGCAGCTCACCGCCGCGCTGTTGACCGGTGTGACCGTCGTCGCGGCCCAATAGCCGAGTGGGGCCAGCGCACCCGCTCAAGTCGAGGCGGGCGGACCAAAGGGGACGTCAGCGCGAATCCTCGTCTGTTTCGGCCTAATCGGAGGGGAGCTGAAGAACCACGATGAAGTCGTCGCCAATGAAGATCATCGGCGCATTCATCGGCGCTGCGATGGTCGCGGGACTGTGGGTCTTCTTCGCCCCGACGAATCTCGGCGGGTCCACGACCTATTCGGTCACGTCGGGCATCAGCATGCAGCCGATGCTCTACAAGAACGACCTGGCGCTCGTCCGAGCCGCGTCCTCGTATCACGTCGGCGACGTGGTGCTCTATCAGAATCAATTGCTGCACAGGCCGGTGCTGCACAGGATCATCTTGATCCAGAATGGCAATTACTTCTTCAAGGGCGACAACAACAACTTCGTCGACCCCGGCTATGCGACAGCGGGCCGAGCTCACCGGCAAGCTCTGGTTTCACATGGGTGGAGTCGGCGCAGTGCTCGGCTGGTTCGGCCAACCGCGGCACGCCGCACCGCTCGCCGGACTTGCTGCGATGGTCGTCGTCCTGACCGGCGCCACGACGACCAAGCGCAAACGGAGTCGGCGTCGCAGATCACGCACGTCCAAGAAGCACTTCGAGAATTCGACGGTCGGTGACAAGACGCCTACCGACAGCCCAAAGCACTCCAGCGACCCAGAACCTCCAATGGGTGACCGCCGCGCCAAGGCGGCCACACCACAAGACGTAGCTTCGAGTGGTATGAGGTCGTCGGCCCGCGAACGGCGATCGGGAATCGCGATGAGCCCGCAGCAGCTGAGCGCGCGTCACCCGCCTTCATTTCTTGACGGTCCTACACCAATGCTGGCACTGATCGGTGGCTTCCTCGTGATAGCACTGGTCCTTCTCGGAGTGGGCTTCGGGCGACCGCCGCAGAAGCTGGCGCCTCTGCCCGGTGCGTACAAGCAAAATGGGAGTTTCTCCTACTCGGCAGCCGTAAGCGCCCCAACCCCCGTCTACCCGTCGGGGTTCGTCAGGACCGGTGAGCCCATCTATTCGAGCCTCGTCGATTCGGTCGTCCTGAACTTCAAGTACCAGTTCGCTTCGGCACTCAGCCATCACATCAAGGGGACGATCAAGCTTGACGCGCTCCTCTTGTCCCAGACCAACACCTGGCAGCGGCTCACGACGGTGAAGGCCATCACCGCCTTCAGCGGAGATCGCACCTCGGTGACGAGCTCACTTCCGTTGCAGGACCTCTACACCCTCATAGCAAACGTGTCGACTCAGTCGGGCGGCGCAAGTCAAACCTACTCGGCCGATATTCAACCCATCATCCACATCACCGGCACGGTCGACAACAAGCCAATTGATGCGACCTTCTCGCCGGTACTTCCCTTTACGGTCACACAGACCACGATCACGCTCGACGCCGCCGTCGCTCCTGCCCCTCCGGGGGCGACCTACGTCGCGCCCTCCGCCAGCACCGCGCTTTCCTCCACGGTGCACCCGACGCAGACGGGAAGCATCCCGCACCTCGTCGCCAACGAGATATCCGTCGCCAAGTACGACATTCCCGTTCCCTTGCTCCGGGTGCTTGGCTTTGTCTTCGGTGCTTTCGCGCTCATCCTCGCGGGGCTCCACGAACTCACTCGCCGTCGAAAGTCGGTGCGAAGCGACGAAGAATTGATCGCGAGCCGACTCAACTCACTCATCGTGCCGGTCGTGTCGCTGTCGGCACCGGGGGCTGCCATCGACGTGCCCAGTTTCGCGGACCTGGCGGGACTCGCCCAGTTTCTCGAACAGCCGATCCTCTATGAGATCAGCGATGGGAATCGGACCTATGCCATCGACGATGACGCGCACCGCTACGTCTACCGGCCCTCACTAAATCCTGAGCCCGCACCATCGCCAGGCGAGATGCCAAGGGACGCAAAGGAGCCGTCCCGGCGAACGTCGAGCGGATCCTCTTGGCGTCGTCGGTCCAAGCGTGCGCGACGGCGGCACGTGCGGGCGCCGGGCTCCTTACACTGATCGTGGCGGCAACGCTCGTCACGAGCTTCACTGCGAGTACGAGCGTTCCGGTGAGCCACGTCGGATCGTCATTGAATGCCCGACAATTCTCCCAACTGACACCGGCGGGCTGCAACTCACTCGGCATCACCGCGCTGCTCAACGGATCTGGGTTTCTTTTGAACGATGTCTCGCACACCCTCATTCTCGGAAGCGCAGGCGTCGACGACATCATCGAGCTCGGCCAAGACAATTGCATCGTCGGTGGAGGAGGTAAGGACACCGTAAACGCCACGTCAACGGACGTCTGCATCATCGGTCCAACGTCTGGAGCGACCTACCACGGGTGCGCCACCAGAACGTCATGACCCTCTACTACTTTGGTCGCAACGCCTGACAACGCGCGAAGATTGCGATGTCCGGTGCAACGCCTGCCCGCTGAACCAGGAGGTAGTGGATGTCTCAACCAGTAGTGCACTTTGAGGTCGTGGATAAGGATCCGACGCGCCTCCGGAAGTACTTCAGCGAACTCTTCGGCTGGGAATTCGACGTGCCCTCGCCGGTGGCGCGAGAGGTATCAGAACCGGAGAGCTACGGGTTTCTGAACCTGGTCACCTCCGAAGGTGGGACAGACATCCCCGGTGGTGTCGGAGGCGGCCCGGGCTACCAAAGTCATGCTGTCTTTTACGTTGGCGTGCCTGATGTTGAGGCTGCGTTGCTGCGCGCCGAAGAGCTCGGAGGTACACGGGTCATGGGCCCGGCGACATCACCGAATGGCCTCGTCGTCGGTCATTTCACAGACCCCGAAGGGGCGCTTATAGGTGTTGCCGGGGTCGCATGACAACTCGCCCGCCGCGACGCAATCGCTCGACATGGAGCATCAGCGAGGCATTGGAAGCAATCTGTCCTCGTCCCTATTCAACAGAAGAGGCGTCAGCCCCGTGATACCGAAGAGCTTCAGCGCCATCGGTGAGGCGTTGAACACGAACAGCGAGCCGCCCGAGGCATCCAATTCTCTCCAGTGTTGGACGAGCACGGACATACCAGCGGAGTCGAGATAGGTGAGCTCAGCCATGTCGATCTCAACATCAGCCGTGCCATGCAATACGGGACTGTCGAGACACGCCCTGAGCATCGGTGCAGTTGCGAGATCGAGTTCGCCAGAAAGTGCCACGACGACGCGGCTGTCGAACTCGAACTGGATAACCTCGGCCCGGAATTGGACAAATTCGGCCGGGAATGCCTCACGACCGTGAGGGTTTGAGGACATAGGCGCACTTCACAATCAGGCCCCGAGCCAGAGTTGGCGGAAGCTGCCTGGGTCTGGGGCAACAAAGGACCGAACGAAGGCTGGCTGTTCGGCTGCAATGAGCGTAGCGCCTCCACCTTGCGACTGGATGAAGATTCGCCTCTCGCCCACCAGCAGGAGCGCCTCCCTTCGACGGAACCGAAAAAAACGTGCCCAGTGACTCGCCCTCGGTGCCCAGCTACCTCACCGGTCGCCCGGTGTGGGTTTGCACGGCCACGGCGCCCAGCATCTGAATTTTCGACGGAGCCCTCCGTCAGACCTTGATCGCCGGCGACGTGGCCAGCACGGCCCCGGAGGTATCGAGGGCACGGGCGGCGACGTAGGAGGCGCTGCCCACCACCCGGACCAACGTCTCGAACCCGGTCCGCGGCGCGGTCGCCACAGGGGCCAGCTCCGCAGGGCTCCCACCCGCTAAGGCCTGCCAGGTGGTGCTCCGTAGACCCGTTCCAGCTGGCGTAGACGGTCAGGTGCCCTACCCCATCGCGGCTCACGGCCACCGCCGGAAACTCGGTGGGCGTACCGATCCAGGGAAAGCGGAAAGCTCGGAGGACTGACCCTCGGCAAACTCCGCGTCGAGGACCAGGTGCCGTCGTTCCTGACCTCGAATAGGGCTCGGACCCCCAGCCCACCAGCACGTCGCCGTTGGGCAGCACCTGGAGGCTGCCCTGGCTTCCGGCAAGAAGCTTCTTGGCTGGGTGATGGTACTGCGCAACCAGTTGCGCCGTCATCGCCGTCTCGTCGACGTTCAGAGTGAGGCCGCGAGACTGTTTCGCCTCGGGCGGGTCGCCCTCGTCGTCGAAGAGTGTGATGATGTCATCGGGGTGCCCCCGGGCGTCGTGCTGCCAGGCAAAGCGCACCCCGTCGCCCAGGGTGAAGTCGTTCTTCTTGCCGGCGAGCCGCCAGATGATCCGACCGGTCACCGGGTCCAGTTTGTAGATTTGGCCACGTGTTGCGGGCCGAGACGAGCAGCTTGCCGTCAGCCGTTGTGTCGATCGAGTTGACGTGAACCGGGTAGAAGGGGGCGGTTGAGGAGGCGGCGTAGGCGGCGTAGGACTCGGACAGGGCGATGTGGTCCCGGCTGCGCCAGTTGAATACCAGGTCGCCGGTGGCGAGATCGAGACCCTGGATCGTGGCGTCGAGAGCGGTGCCACTTTTCGGGCCGTTCACGCTCCGGAGGTCGGTGGTGAACGTCTCATAGGCGGTGAAGTAGGCCGTGCCGTCTCCGGTGATGAGGAACTCGTGGAGGTCGGCGGGCAGCCCGTGGCGCGCCGTCACCCGCATGAGCTGGCGATAGGAGCTGTCCATGACGACATACTCGCCTTCCTGGCCGACCCCGTACGAAGCGACCTCGCCCTGCCACCACGAGAGCACGGGTAGGCCCCGGTACCGCTGCACCCGGAGGTTGGTGCTGGCATGGGGTACCGAATGGATCCAGATCGGCTCGCCGACGTTGTCGACGATCAACGGTCCCCCCGGGGTCACGAAAAGGTAACCCGGAGCCGGGAGCCCGGCCGGCCCGG
>CAVZRJ010000022.1:0-29840 GCA_963777665.1 uncultured Acidimicrobiaceae bacterium | reverse complement strand
AGTCAGGAGGGTCAAGGTACGCGTGAGCGGCGTTAAGCACCCCTCTCCGGGATTGTTTGTGGCTCAGTCACCAGTCGCAACGGGCGAAAGACCGAAGACCGGGCCCTTTCGATAGTTGTGAGCGACCGTCCGCGGTCGTCCCCCGTGTGCGTTCATGCGAGAGTGGATCTGCATCAACCCCAAGGTCGCCACCACGAACACAGTGACCAATCGCTCCGCCCAGCCCCGCAACGTCTTAGGGCTCACCTCGAAGAGAACGATGGCGCCGAGTTGTGCTGCACCCAGGATCGGAAGCAACCTCGCCATCAGCGTCGATATCGAGTTGCGGACGAAGTCGGAACCGAGGATGAAAGCAGCACCTGGCAGCGCCAGAGCGATGATCAACGTTCCGAGGCCATGGACTGATCCATCAACGGTTTCCGGAACTCGAAGGTGATCGGTGTTGAACCCCGCATCGAGAAACAGGCCGATTGCCGTGCCGGCAAGCAGAAGCAGCCCGATACGTCGCCACCCAGACGGTCCGCAGCTCAGCCGAAGGCTGGCCGCTGTGGTGAGTGTCCCGGCCCCCAGGGCCAAGAACGCCACCCGCATGACCCACCCACAACTGCCTAGTGAATATTCGCTGATGGTGTGCTTGGCGGGTTCAAGCCGGCTTGGAGTCCATGAAGTGCCAAGATCGCCACGACGAAGACAGAGAGTCCGGCGGAGCTCACGAGATGAAGCCGCCCAAGCCAGGACGACCTCGCGGGCAGGGGGTGATCCGTGAGCTCGGGCGCGACGCCGGCCGAACCGCCGTCCTCGACGCGTTGCGGCCGAACGAACAGCAGATGGGGCAGTGGCGGTTGACCAGAGATCCTCTGCTCCGGCAGACCCTGAGATCGGAGGTGCACCGCGTCCATGGTTCGGATCCCGCCGAAATCGTCCAACTCGGTAACCAATTTTGATGCTGGGGGATGCCGGCGTCAACCCAGTGGACAGGTTGGTTGGCACCGCCGCGGCTTCCAGCTCGGCCAGGTTGGCGGCGTTCGGGCGGCCTCTAACTCCTAACCCCGACAGAACACGCCGCGCTAGGGAGTAAGGGGCGTCCAGGCGAGCGGAAGGCGGACGCCGGGCCGGGGTAGGCGCGGGGTCGGGGATGGGCACGGGTCCCTGTGAGCGGCTCGGCGAGACGAGCGGAACGCGGACGGCGGGGTCGCCCCGTACGAATCCTCTTTGAGTCAAGACCCCAAATTTCAGGGTTTCGAGGGCGCGACGAATCGACCCGTCACGAGACGGCGCAGGTGCATAGGCTTCTGAGCGGTCCGGGAGTGACTTCGCCAAAGAGCCGGCCTTCAGGATGTAGAGCCGACCACGCAGGCTACGAGTCGTTTCCTAGTGTCCTCCCGGAACCCTTTCGGCATCGAGTACCAGCTGGCGATAGACCGCATTGGAGACGCAATGTCGTGTCCGCTGTTTTCGCTCCCGAGCCCCCAAAGAGGGGTTGACAAGTCATAGGAGCTCACCGGGAGTGCATCACTCCGCTCCGTCGCCCACTGAGAGTCGGCGATCGATCTCGGCTCCCATGATCTTGCAGTCCGTTGCTGGGTGGTCGAAGCGACACAGCAACGCACCAGAGAGGTACGCACGGGCCTGCACCAACTTGGCGATCTCCTCGTCGAGAACCTCAAGTCGTCGCGTGGCTATGGCCTTCCACTCGCTGACATCGGCAGCGCCGAGGATCCCGGCGATGTCGACCAAGGCGAGCCCTGCGTCCTGGAGCATGCCTATGAACACGAGTTTTCGTAGGGTGGTGACGCGGTAGCGGCGCTGGCCGGACGCTCGGGCATCGGCGACCAGCAGGTGGAGGCGCTCGTAGTAGCGGATCGTGGAGGTGGCAACGCCCGCTCGTTCGGCGACCTCCCCGATGGTCAACAAGATCTCCGACATGCTCCCACTTGACTTGAAGTCGGGTTCAACTGTCAAGGTGGAGATGTGAACGAGCAGCAAGCACCACCCAATCACCACGCCGACTATCCCGGTTTTAGGGGTGTCGCTGGGCTTGTCGCCGCGCTCAGCATGGCCTTCGGTCGCAAGGGCGATGCGCAACTTGCCGTGCGACTGAGCAGTATGGGTTCGGGCGACAGAGTTCTCGACATCGGGTGTGGCCCCGGAGTCGCGGTCCGCTACTCGGCCCGACTGGGTGCGACGGTCACCGGAGTCGACCCGGCGCCCGTCATGCTCCGGGTCGCCAGACTTCTGACCCGGAGTTCGGCGAAGGTGCGGTACGCCAAGGGCGCCGCCGAGGACGTTCCACTTTCAGAGGGTTCTGTTTCGGTCGTGTGGTCGATCGCGACCGTGCACCACTGGTCGGACATCGACGCCGGGCTTCGAGAGGCGCGGCGGGTGCTCATCCCCGGAGGCCGTCTGGTCGCCATGGAGCGGAAGGCAGAACCAGGTGCCCGCGGGCACGGGAGCCATGGCTGGACCGACGAACAAGCCGCCGCCTTTGCCGATCGATGCTGCGAACACGGCTTCACCGACGTTCGCCTGGAGCGGGCAACAATCGGGCGTCGATCAACGTTCAGTGTGGTAGCCAGCACGTCCTAATGCTGTGGAGGTGATTCGCTGTGGTCTCCACGGGTGAGTTCCTAACGGCAGTCAAGCCCCTCACGCCACATTTTCGCTAGCGTCTTTTCGTGGCGGGTCGGTGGCCGGAGCGACCTTCTGGGCCGACTCCTTTCTGCCTCGACCCGCCGCCCTGTTCTTCAGGACTTTGGCCGGGGTGTTGCGACGACGGGCGGCGCGGACTCTGGGGTCAATCTTGAAGCGGTCGGCGCATGCAGCTTTGCCTTCGGCCTCGGTGATCGCTTCGCCGTCTTCGTCTCGGAGGTCGTAGAGCTCTCCTTTGCGCCAGCAGGCGGCGATCCGGGTGATGAGGACGGCCGAGACCGAGCACAGCGCGGAGTTGTGGTGCTTGCCCTCGACCATGACCAGTCGGTAGTAGCGCTGAGCCAGCGTGGGGTCGATGTGGCGAGCGTGATCGGCTGCCAGGTAGAGGGCCTGCCGCAGGCCGGCATCACCGGCCTTGGTGATGCCCTTGTGCGCCGCCACTAGTCCGGACTGGTCGATCTTGGGCACAAAACCGGTGAAGGAGCGCACGCCGGCCAGGTTGGCGAAGCGGTTGAAGTCGCCCGCGTTGGCCAAGATGGCCGCAGAGAGGACTGGCCCGAGCCCCGGCGCCGAAGCGACGACGCCCTTGGGATCGGCCTCGTCATAGAGAACGGCGATCCGCTTGTCGGCGGCGGCGATCTCGTCGTCGAGCTGGCGCAGCACCCGGACTTCCGACGCGATGTCGTGGGCCAACTCGGTGAAGTCGATGCCCCCGCCTGACCACAGGGCCAGGGTCTCGCTCGCCATGGCCAAGAGCTCGTCGGCCTTGTCCTGGCGCCACAGTCCCGAACTCGAGCGGATCAACAAGGCGGCGAGGCGAGTGCGCCCGAGGCGCTTGAGCGCCCGTGGATCTGCGTATTTCTCCAATATGACCAGGGCCGTTTTGGAGGCGGTGGCCGATCCGAGGGAATCAGCCCAACCCGGACCCAACAGCTCGACCAGTGCCTCGAGACGCAGGCTGGCCGCAGTGCGGCGCTTGACCAGGCTGGAGCGGTGACGGACGGCCCGGCGCAGTGACTGCGCCGGGCCGAGGTTGTCGATGCCACGGAGGCCCTCGGGGTGCAGCATCGGCAGGCGAGCCAGCACCCGTGAATCCAACCGGTCGGTCTTGGTGTGCTTGTTGTAGTAGTCGCGCAGATCTGCCGACTGCTCGGGTGGCACCAAGATCACCGTGGCACCCCGTGCTTGGAGCCAAGCGGACACGGGCACCCAGGCGTTGCGGGTCGGCTCGAGGATGACGGTCACTGAGGCACCGTCGGGGATCTTGGACCACAGGCGCTCGAGATCAGCGGTCGTCGTGCGGAACTTCCATGACGACCATAGGAACTCGCCTCGTTCGTCGGCCAGGCTGGCCCGGTGGTCGGCCCGACAGGCGAGGTCGATGCCCAACCTCACTTCACTCATGACGTGGTCCTTTCGCTCGATGGCTGATCGGTCGGCCCTTCGTCGTCGACCGGTGCACGTTCCGCAAGGGTGTGACCATCCAGACATTCAGAAGCAGGGGTCCGACTCCATGATCGGCCGCCGAGTTCCAGAAAAGGGATGCACGTGCGTCGGGAGGCTCGTCTAGTCGACGATCACCGTTGAGGAGTCGAACTGTCGCTCGCTCCGATCCCCGTAAAGTCAAGCCAGAAGAACCGACCCGACGCACCCTACGAAGGGCTTCCGCCTAGTCGGTGGATGCCCGAGGACCAACGCTAAATGTCCCCATATGTTCATCGGCCCCGGCGCCTCAGGGTCGCCCCGTTCGCCAATGATGTTGTGAAGCTCCCGTGAGGGTCCACCGCTGCAAGGTTGGTCGTCAGTAGTTTCGGGAGCACCGGAGCCACCGGTCTGACTTGAGATCACGACGGACACCCCTTTGGTGTCCGCACCCCGTCGACCGGAGCTCCGGGCAAAACTCAGACGAGGCGCGGCGTGCCCCGTTCCAGAGGGGTGATGGGCCGCTCTGTTGGACCAGATCGACCCGCACCGTCACTCCTTCTCGGGACGGCCGCGCCACCCCTCAACCGGATTAAGGAAAGGAAGGGATGGCATGACCATCGTAGAAGCCGACGCGCGCCGTCACCGGTGGCATCGACACCCATGGGGAGGTCCACGTGGCCGCCGTCTTGGACGAGGTCGGTGGCCTGCTCGGCACGCAATCGTTCCGGGCCGACCCCGACGGCTATTCGGACCTGCTGGCCTGGCTCGAAGCCTTCGGAGAAGTCAGCAAGGTCGGCGTGGAGGGGACGGGGTCCTATGGGGCCGGCGTCGCCCGTTTCCTCGCCCGAGCCGGGATCCACGTCGTCGAAGTGGACCGCCAGAACCGCCAGGCCCGGCGCCAAAGCGGCAAGTCCGATCCCCTCGACGCCGTCGAGGCCGCCCGGGCCGCACAGTCGGGCCGGGCCCATGGCAGGGCCAAGAGCAGAGACGGCTCGGTCGAGGCCATCCGGGTCCTCGTCGTCGCCAAGCGCTCGGCCCGCGGGGCGCGGATCAAGGCGCTCGGCCAGATGCGCCAGCTCACCTTCAGCGCCCCTGACCAGCTGCAGAGCCGGCTCAAGGGCCTCCCCATCGCCGCCTTCGTCGCTGCCGCGCAGGGCCTGCGTCCGACGCGCTCGCCCGATGCGGTCACCGCGGCCACCAAGGCGTCGCTCTCCTCGTTGGCCCACCGCGTCGCCGACCTCGAAGCCGAGATCTCCGACCTCGACGCCATGATCACCCCGCTGCTCCAGAGCACTGCGCCCGAGCTGCTCGGCGTCTATGGCGTGGGCATCGACACCGCGGCCGCACTGCTCGTCGCCGCCGGCGACAACCCCGAACGCCTGCACTCAGAAGCTGCGTGGGCGCACCTGTGCGGGGTCTCACCGCTCGAGGCCTCCTCGGGCAAGGTCACTCGTCACCGGCTCAACCGCGGTGGGGACCGCCAGGCCAACCGGGCGCTGTGGCACATCGTCATCACCCGGCTCGCCTCCGATCCGAGGACCCAGGCCTACATGGAGCGCCGGGTCAAAGACGGCCGCTCCAAGAGCGAGGCCATCCGCATGCTCAAGCGCTACGTCGCCCGCGAGGTCTACCGCTACCTGCCTCGCGCCCTAGATCCCGGCCATGGACCTGGCTCACCGTTCGCCTGTCGTCGATGCGACTGACCTTTACCCGATATGCCGGTCCATGGCCCGGTTCACCGAACTCTCGAAGACGCGTGACCTGATAAGAGCTTGCCCTCTCGACGAGTGGCCCATCATTGGTCTGTCCGCTGTCCTCACTCCCGAAATTCCCTCGAAAGGGCTTGACATCATCCATAGGAGCATCGGTACGGGGTGCCACCGTTCGGCTGTGCGCTCAGGGGGGCATTGCCTACAACCCCACCGTTGCACGCCCTTCCGTCGGATTCGGCAGGACTTTGGACCCTGGCCACGAAGGGGTCCAGGTCATACCGTCAGGTCATGAGCGGCTCCCGGATCCCGCATGTCTTTCGCGTCCGGCCGGAGGCTGTCGACACCTTCGACCGGAGCAAAGGCGGATCGGGCCCGCGGGGCAATGGGTCATTGACCACGGCTGCACCCGCACCCAATGAGGCTGACGTGTTGCACCGGTTGTCCTTGCTGAACCGCTTCCTGCCGCTCTGGATAGTCGCGGCGATGGCCCTAGGACTCGTACTCGGACGCACGATTCCCGGCCTCAACGGGTGGCTCGACACCGTCAAGATCGGGACGGTTTCCTTACCGATTGCGATCGGTCTGCTTCTGATGATGTACCCCGTGTTGGCAAAGGTGAAATACGCCAAGGTTGGCAGTGTGGCGCGGGACCGTCGCACCATTAGTACCTCGTTGTTGTTGAACTGGGTCATCGGGCCAGCACTGATGTTCACCTTGGCGTGGCTGATGCTGCCCGACCTTCCGGCTTATCGCACCGGATTGATCATCGTGGGCCTGGCTCGATGCATCGCTATGGTGCTCGTCTGGAACGACTTGGCCTGTGGTGATCGGGAACTTGCGGTTGTGCTGGTCGCCGTGAACTCCGTGTTCCAGATCATCGCCTACGCACTGCTCGGCTGGTTCTACCTCCAAGTCCTTCCCGGTTGGCTCGGCCTGGGCACGGCTGCTCTCCACGTGACCATTTGGGAGATTGCCAAGATCGTGCTGGTCTTCCTTGGCATTCCACTCGCCGCGGGATTCTTCACCCGCACGATTGGTGAGCGGACCAAGGGGTCCGAGTGGTACGAACAGCAGTTCATTCCACGGATCAGTCCTGTCTCGCTCTACGGGCTGCTGTTCACCATCGTCGTCCTTTTCGCCCTACAGGGCCACAAGATCACGAGCGACCCGTGGGACGTGGCCCGGATTGCACTGCCGCTACTCGCCTATTTCGGAGTCATGTGGTTCGGTGCTTTCGCTCTCGGACTCCGAATGCGATTTCCGTATGAGCGCAACACGGCGGTCGCCTTCACCGCTGCCGGGAACAACTTTGAACTCGGCATTGCCGTGGCCATCGGTATCTTCGGGGTGACCTCCGGTGAGGCGCTCGCCGGTGTAGTTGGTCCCCTCATCGAGGTTCCGGTCCTGGTGAGCCTCGTATACGTCGCCCTCTGGGCTCGCCACCGGTTCTATCCCTCGGCTGAGACTCGCACCAATCCAAACAAGGAGAGCATCGGATGAACTGCCTAGATTGCACCGATTCCAACGTGTCCACGGTCGCCGTTGCGGTCTGCCACTCCTGTGGTGCCGGGGTATGCAAGGACCATGCACTGCTCTTAGATCACTATCTGACTCGCACCGAGCCAATCGATCAGGTGATCAGGATTGAGCCACCGGCTCGGCTGATCTGGTGCGGGGCGTGTTCCGCCGCCAATGAAGCTGCCGCGCACCACGACCCCCACCGCCACCACTTCCAACACAAGCATTAGTTGTCATTTTCGCCGCCATTCCCACCTCGGTCAGAGGTGTTCCAGTACTCGCTGCCGGGTTGGGGTGCCCCCGCGTCCACCACATGCGGCTAGTCCAGGTACCCCAGGGGGAGTCCGTAGGTGACGAACGATCTCCAGCCGGAACCGGGGTTCATCGTTCGATCGGGCCGGTTCTCAAGAAAACCGCAATCTTTGCCGATCAAACTCCATCGACCGTCGACTGCTGGGGCGGTGAGAAGCGCTCCAAGCATCCGATCATCATGGACAAAGAACCAACCACACAGCACTGGCTCATCAAGGCGACGGCCTTCCTGCAACGCGTCGCGGGCGCCGAGAGTCGGTTCTCAGCGTCGATGATGGTGAACGAAGTCACAATGTTGGCAGCCGCGGACGAGCTGCAGGTAGCTACCTGGGACGCGACGCTGTGGATGGCAGTGAACGCCTGCCCGGATGTGGAGTTTGGGCGGCGCGTTGCCCTGATGCTGAACACATACGCCGAGGTCGCACGCACCGCGCAGCGGGCGATCACCGATCCATCCGCCGATACCGACGCGGTGATAGGGCGCCTCGGGCACCTCCTGGCGGTCATCGACTTCCAATCGCAGACGCTCAACGCCCGGTAGCGGTAGCGCCGGTGTCGTGATGAGTCCCTTTCACGTCGGGCATACCGAATGAGCCAAGGCTTCTAGAACACCCCCGTGAAAGCGACGGGGACATTCTCTGACCGAGACAATCGGTTGGCCATTAAATGCCCCACTTCATTGATACTTCTCTAGGGGTCCACCGCTTGACTGCTGGTCCGAAATAGCTTCGGGAGTGCTGGTGGGTTCGGCCTGACTTGAAGTCCCGTGACGTCGCAAGACGTCGTCGACCGAGGCCCTCCAGCGGCACATTGAAAGCGGCACGTCCCGTCTCCGAGTTGGGGTGAGTTGGTCCGGGTTGCTACCAACAACCCAGACCGCCCGTCGCTCCGATCCGGAACGGCCGTGCCATCCCTCAACACCATTACGAGAAGGGATGACCATGACCATCGTAGAAGCTGCGCGGGATCACCGGTGGTGTCGATACGCACCGCGACGTCCATGTAGCCGCCGCCCTGATCCGCTGGGTGGGCTGCTCGGTTCGGAGAGCTTTTCCACCGACTCGGCCGGCTACAAGGCACTGCTGGGCTGGCTCGAGACCTTCGGAGCCGTGACCAAGATCGGCGTGGAGGGCACCGGTTCCTATGGTTCGGGCTTGACCCGCTACCTCCGCCGGGTGGGTGTCGAGGTCATCGAGGTCGACCGGCCGGATCGCCAGAAGCGCCGGCGTGCTGGCAAGTCCGATCCCCTCGACGCCATCGAAGCCGCCCGGGCCGCGCTGAGCGGTCGGGCGAGAGGCAAGCCCAAGTCGCGCGACGGTGCCGTCGAGGCCATCCGGGTCCTCGTCGTCGCCAAGCGGTCGGCCCGCCAGGCCCGGGTCAAGGCGCTCATCCAGATGCGTCACCTCGGCTACAGCGCACCTGAGCAGCTCCGTTGCCGCCTCAAGGGCCTCTCGGTGCCGGCACTGGTGGCCGAAGGGATCACGCTCCGACCTACCCGTTCAGCCGACCCAGTGATCGCGGCCACCAAAGCATCGTTGTCGTCACTGGCGCACCGGATCAGCTCCCTCGACGACGAGCTCGCAGAACTCGACCAACGGATCGAGGCCCTTCTCATCGCCACCGTGCCCGATCTGCTCAACCTCTTCGGCGTCGGTCCCGACACCGCAGCAGCATTGGTCATGGCTGCCGGCGACAACCCCGAGCGCCTGTATTCAGAAGCGGCCTGGGCGCACCTCTGCGGTGCGTCGCCCATCCCGAAAGGGTCGGGCAAGAAGAGCGGCAGGGTCAAGGTTCACGACGGTGGGGACCGCCAGGCCAACAGCGCGCTGTGGCGCATCGTCATGGTGCGCATCGCCCACGATCCTGAGACTCAGCTCTACTTCGAGCGTCGCGTGAAAGAGGGAAAGACCAAACATGAAGTCATCCGCATCTTGAAGCGCTACGTCGCCCGCGAGGTCTATCGCTACCTGCCTCGCAGCTGAATCCCCGGGCTGGGGGTCTGGCTTTCCCCACTTCTGTCGGCCTTCGGGTCTGACTTCCCAGCGATTCGCCGGCCCTCAGCTCCGGGCTCACGATCTCGAAAACGCGTGACCAAATAAGAGCCTGTCCTCGACTCGAGTGACTCATCAATGTTCTGTCCGCTGTTTTCACTCCCGAACCCCGAAGAGGGGTTGACAAGTGATAGGAGCGTCGCCGGGAGTGGGGGGCCCGTTCGGCATGTCTGAAGGAGCGGGGCCGTGTCAATACCTGCGAGGTGCCTCTTTGTTCTGAAGGCGTTCGAGTGCTGCCATTGCGACCTGCATGCGGGCGCGCGTGGGCGATGGCGCTCGGGGTCAAGGTGGAGCGCCCGCAGCGACGCGAGGACGAACGACCTTGAGGCCGGAGCCTCGCCACGCAAAATGATTCAGGTTGTCAATGGCGCCGTCGGGACGCCGGGTGAGGCCACCAGGGTCTCTCGCTGTAGCGAGAAGGTTGTTGCAGCAGGCTCGGCTGCTGAGGCATGTCTTCGCCGAGGTTGTTCGGCATGGTGGTCTTCGGCCACGACCAGATGGGCTCAATCACTTTCCCGGCTGCGCCACCAAGGAGGTGGGAGCCATGCCGTACACGAGCGCGCACCCGGCCGGGTGCCGAGGGTCACGCCGCCTCTTGGTCGGCCAGACAGCGGATCTCTCCGTCGCGCAAGCCGTAGTAGACGAGCGTGAGAACTCTGCGGGCGATCGCCACGTTGGCCTTGGTCTTGCCGCGGCGCTCGGCGATGGCTTCGAACCTGGCCCGGAAGGGCTCCCCGCCGTGGTAGCGGACCACCGCCTCGATGGCGGCCCAACGCACCAGACGTGATCCCTGCTTGGTGATCCTGCCCCGGTGGACGTGGGTGTCGGACTCTCGGTGCTTGGGGGTGAGCCCCGCCCACGAGCACAGGGCCTTGGGAGAGTCGAAGCGGGTCACGTCGCCGATCTCGGCCACGAAGATGGCGGCGAAGACGCGCCCGACGCCATAGATGGCCTGGATGGCGTTGTAGCCGGCGTCGTCGCTGAGGATGCGGTGGATGTCGCGGTCCAAGAAGCCGATCTCGCGGTCGTAGAGCTCGACGAGGTCTCGCAGCACGGCGATGCGGTTGAAGTAGGCGTCGGGCAGCTCGAGGGCGTCGAGCTGGGCGCCACCGCCCGGGCCCCACATGTCGCCCCGTGAGGGGAGGATGCCGTTCTTGGCCATGACCGCGTGGACTTGGGCCTTGAGCCCGGAGCGCAGGTTGGACAGCTTCATGCGGAAGCGGACCATCTCGCGGAGCTCTCGGGTCTTGGGCGGGGCGATCCAGGCCTCGGCCAGGCGACCGAGGCGCAGCAGGTCGGCCAGGTCCCTGGCATCGCGCTCGTCGTTCTTCACCCGCCGGTGCCCCCAGTCGTTGCCGTGCGGGTTGGCCAAATGGACCTGGTAGCCCATCTCGGCGAGGAGGTCGGCGGCCCAGTACCAGCCATAGGTCGCCTCGACGATGACGTCGCTGCCCACCGGGGCTGCACTCACCTCCTTGGCGAAATGGCTGGGTTCGTTATCGACCCGGACCGAGTCGATCTTGTCCCCGGCCTGGTCCATGCGGTAGATGACCGACCGTCTGCGGTGCAGGTCGATGCCCACATACTCTTGTGCCATCGGGGCCTCCCTTGTCGTGAGGGTTTGTGTGACAACCCCAGTCTCGATCTGAGAGACCGGAGCCGTCACGGGGAGCGGAGGCCCCGCTCCTTCATGCCATCACGTATGGGATACCCGGGCATCGGGGCGTGTCTCGTCCTGGGTTGAATCCCAGGACTCCTAGTTCGTCTCGATGGCTGAGTTCGTCACCCCACGGAGCACTCAAACGCCATCCGTGTTAGGCGATGAGAGTCGCAGGACTGCGGCGGAAGAGGAGAAGAGTCCAATGGCTAGTGTCCAATGGCGCATTCCCGATTCTTCCCGGCAAAAAACAAAGCGGCAGGGACTTCGCGGCCGCATGCATGGGGGAGCGCCGCAAAGGGTTCGAGGCCCAGCCGGCTAGGTCGGGGATTACCCGGGAGACTTGGGCTCTGCAGGAGACCCCGATGGGGAGCTTAATGTTGGTGTGGATCGAAGCTCCCGACATCGAGAAGGTGTTCACAGAACTCGCCGCCTATGGCGACGAGTTCGCCATTTGGTTTCGTGGCCAAGTCAAAGATCTGACTGGCGTCGACCTGGGCGCTCCACCCGAAAGCCCACCCCCCGACGTGCTGGTCGACTGGACCGCCTGAAGAACGTCCCTCCCCTCCCTAGTGGGTGTCCCCTACCGCCCGGCTGTGGGGCGCTCCGGCCCGTCTAAGACACTCGAATCGCATGGCCAACTTGACATCTACGGCGAGGTGTTACGGTCACTTGTAGGGGGGCACGAAGGGAGACTCGATGAGTCTTAATGTCGAAGAACTGACGATGGCGTATCACGGGGCATGGGTCGAGCTGGACCCCGACGCGATTATCGCCCTGCATTCTGCCGAAACAGTGTTTCACTTGCACGGAGCTGCGGAGGCAGCGACCGGAAGAGATGCCGTCCGGGAACTTATTGTCGCTCTGCTCAGTCTGGTGCCAGATCTCAAGTTTGAACCGAAGAGGCTCTACTCGGGAGACGATCACATCGTCTTCGAGTACGACATGTCTGGAACCTTCGACGGATCGCCGTTCGTCTGTGACGGCGTAGACGTGATCGCCGTCGCAGACGGCCTCGTAACCCGCAAGGACACATACCTCGATTACATCAAGCTCACGGAGCAGATCGGCGAGATGCCACCCATTGGTGCTGTCGTCTAGCCGCGCTCTGGTGTGCCCCATTTAGTCGGCCCTCGCCACAGGAGGCCTTGATATGGGTATCGGCAACACCTCAGTCGAAGGAGACGGCGCGGCCGGCAAAGTAAGGAACCTGGCAGGGTCATCGCCGCAGTCGAAGAGCCCTGAGCAAACGTTTGCCGACCGGACTGTGCTCGTGATACGCACGTCAGGAGCGACCTCACCCCGGCGTTGTGGGGCACAGTCAATGACCATTTGCACGGGCGTTATGGGCATCCTTCCTACATCCGAGCCGTCTAGCTGATCCATCCGTACAATGCTCGGGCCGCCCAACCTTCGGACTCTGTTTCAACCGCTCACGGGGAGCAAGCATTCATCCGCCAAGGTCATGACGTGACTGAATCCGGCAGTGGACGGGACGACACGTTCGCCGCGCTAGGAGGCCGGTCCTGCCGGTGACATCATGGGCGCATGACGCTGACCAAGGTCGAACTTGACGTCCGCCCCCTCGGACCCACCATCGGCGCTGAGATACAAGGCGTCGACTGCTCGGCAGACCTGGACGACGAGACCATCTCGGCTATCCGGGCGATCTGGCTCGAGCGCCTGGTCGTGTTCTTTCCTGACCAGCATCTTGATGACGACTCTCAGATCGCCTTCGCCAGGCGGTTCGGCAATCTCACCGAGAGCCACCCGGTCGAGCCGCACGTGGTTGAGCGCAAGGAGATCCACTCCATCCAGAGCGGCAAGGACCGAACTGACTTCTGGCACACCGACATCACGTTCATGAATCGGCCAGCCATGGCGTCATGCTGCGCGCGATCGAGGTGCCCTCGTCGGTGGAGACACCATGTGGGCCGACACCCGGGCGGCCTATGAAACTCTCGCCGAGCCGCTCCAGCGACTCTGCGACGAGCTCTCAGCCTTCCACTACGAGCCGTACTACGCCCAGGCCGTCGCCGAGGGCCACGGCAACGTGTGGGAGGGCAAGAAACTCGACCGACTGCTGCCCGCGCTCCACCCGGTCGTGAGAGTCCACCCGGAGACAGGTCGCAAGAACCTCTTCGTCAATCCCAAGTTTACGTGCGCATCACGACCTACCCGAAAGGCAGAGCGCCGGGCTGCTCCGATTGCTCTACGACCATATGGCAAACCCGACCTTCGTCGTCCGCTATCACTGGAGCCCGGGCACGCTTGGCTTTTGGGACAACCGGGCCACCATGCACTACGGTATCTTCGACTACGAAGGGGAGCGCCGCGTCATGCATCGGGTCACCCTGAGCGGCGACCGGCCCATTGGCCCAGCCTGAGCGAGCGCTTCGTCCGAGTCCGGCGACGAGAGCCTGTGACGGAAGAAACGGCGTACGTCGGCAACATAGAAACCCAGCGCCCCCATCGAGGTGTCCCAATTTGACGGTGCATAAGCAAGTGGGGGCATACCTCCAAGGTGCCGGAGTGCCCCACCTAACCGGCAACACCCCCGCCCCTCAATCCTGGGCAAGAAACTGCGCCGCAGCGACTGACGGCCGGGCGCTCTACCGTCCCCCGGGGGGTGGGAAAACGGGAACGCTCGGCCGCGTCGCTCAGGACGACCCTATGAGGCTCGCCCCGGACGTCATGCAGTGCCCGCGAACGGCTGATGACACTGCAGGTGGCGGGTAACACCAGTGCCGCCGATTTCCGAAACTCCCCAGTGGCGATCAACGAAATTCCCCAGTTGATGGACCGGTGAGTTTTCCTTCATTCTACTCCTTGACCTTGGACACCCCCTTCCGGAGACCTTCGGTGCGGGCCCGATGGGAGCGCATCCGGTAGCTCTCGCCGTCGATGTTGAACACGACGCTGCGGTGCAGCAGACGATCGAGCATGGCGGCGGCGACCATCGGGTCGTCGAAGATCTTCCCCCACGAGCCGACGCCGAGGTTGGTCGTCATGACGATTGAGCTCTTGAGATAGCGCTGGGTGATGACCTGGAAGAGTGCTGCAGCCGCCTCGCTCTGGAGCGGCAGGTAGCCGACCTCGTCGATGACGAGCAGTCTCGGTCCGGCGAAGAAGCGCATGGTGGTGGCCCAGCGGCCTTCGAGGGCGGCCCGGTGACATCTCGCCGCCAGGTCGGCGGCCGTCGTGTAGTAGGTCCGATAGCCGGCGTTGATCGACGCCCGGGCCAGGCCGACGGCCAGCATGGTCTTGCCGACGCCGGGCGGCCCGATGAGCAGCACATTGGTGGCGTCTTCGAGGAAGCGCAGCGTGCCCAGCTCGGTCATCAGCTTCTTGTCCACCGAGGGTTGGGCGCTGAAGTCGAAGTCGTCCAATGCCCACGGGGACGGCAGACAGGCGAAACGCTCGAGCCCGGCTCGGCGTCGGATCTCGGTCGCCTTCACCTCGACCTCGAGGAGTCGGTGCAAGAACTCCGAGTGTCCGAGCTTCTCCTCTCTGGCATGGTCGAGCTCGCCGGGCAGCGCTTCGGCCGCGGCACCAAGACGCAGATACGCGAGATGGCTGCGGATCTCTTGATAGGTGGAGGACTCGCTCATCGGTGTCCCTCCGCGATCTCGCCATAGACGGAGAGGTCGACGATGGGCTCGCGTCCGATCGGCCCGAGGAGCCGTGCAGCTTCTTCGAGCGCTTCTCGGCCCGGGGGACGGTTCGCCTTCTTGTCACACGGCCGAGCTGTCGTGAAGGCGCTGAGCACGGCGGCCTCGAGGGCCTCTCTGTGCTCGACACTGCGCACCAGGGCACCGGATCCCGCCGGGGCCAGGCGGTGGGTGACCAGGATCGCTCCTGAGGGAGCCACCACGTCGATGGTCGGAGAGGACAGCCGGTGCCGGAGCCACAACGTCGTGCCGGCCATTCCGGGCGGCACCGAGTAGCGGTTGCCCAAGAAGGCGACGCTGGCATTGTCGGCCACCACGCGTTCGACTTGGGTGGTGGCCGGGAAGGGGCCGGCCGGGAGGGCGAGGAGCGGCTCGGTGTCGGCCAGCTCACCGACCGTGGTGCGTTCGCCGTTCGGGCCCCGCCGTTCTCGGTCATCGCCGATGCTGCAGCAGAAGACGTCGAGGGAGCGCTGGGCCTCCTCGGGGTTCGTTGCTCCCATGGTGCGCCACCACCGGCCCGAGACGAAGCGCACCGAGGACTCGACGGCACCCTTCCGGTTGCCGCGCCGGGGCGGACAGGGCTCGACGACGGCCCCGTAGTGCTTGGCCACGGGAGCGAAGGAAGCCTGGACGTCGCGCGTCCCCGGCACGATCACCGTCGCCAGGCGATCGGTTCGCCACACCCTCGGCGTCCCGCCCAGACGCCGCAGCACCTCGTCGATGGCCTCGATCAGATGGGCCTGGTCCATCTTCTCGGCCAACACCCCGCGGACCTTGCCCGAGTGCGGGAGCGTGCCCAGCAGCACGTAGGCCGTCCCTCCCCACGGAGCGTTCCGGCGCTCGAACCAGTCCCACTGGATCTCCTCGCCCGGTGGGTGCTCGATCTCGATGGTGTCGCGGCCTTTGACCCCCGAGCAGGCTTCGCAGTGCGGCCGGAGTCCGGCCACTCGCAGTTGGCGGACGAAGCTCGGGTAGCTGAGCGCATAGCCGAGCCGTCTGACCTCGTCATAGAGGGCCGACGCCCACACGTGCGGGTCGTCGACGAAGCGGGCCGCCAGGTACTTGGTGAACGGCTCGAGCGGATCAGGAGCTGATCTGGCCCGGACTCCGGGGACCCGCTCGCCGTTGATGTAGGCCCGGACGGTCTTGCGGTCCCGACCGAGATGGCGGGCGATCGCCGAGATCGTCCAGCCCCTGCTCCTCAGTGCATGTGCTTCCACGTCTTCCCCATGTGTGAGCATGCGGAGCGGGTCTCCCTTCGAGCTGGTTGCTTGGTCGCTGTCAGCTTCGAAGGGGGCCCACCACCGCGGGTGGATGGTTCAGCTCACCGGGCTCAAGGTGGGGAATTTCGATGATCGAGGGTGGGGAGATTCAAAAATCGCGGGCACCAGCGCGAAAACCGCCCCCTAGCCGGCGTTCTGAGACAGGCATGCCAACTCGCCGGATGCGATGCTATCCGACACCTAACGAGTATCTGGTTGTTGTCATCGACCGAGGTGGCGCTCTGTGCGTCCGTACCGTCTAGCCAGGGAAGGTGATGCGATCCCCGCAGACGCTGAGCGAATCCGACCGACGTCGTGTCGCAGCATGGGCCGCCGACTGCGCAGAGCGGGTCCTAGACATCTTTGAAGCCGAGGCTCCTGATGATGACCGCCCTCGCGCTCTCATCGCTCGGACCCGGGCCTTCGCCCGGGGTGAACTAGACACTGCCGAAGAGATTCGTCGGCGGTTTGTCGGTGGGGTCGGTGCCGGTGAAGTAAAGGCTCCCGCTGCAGCGGGAGCCGCCCGAGCCGCAGGTCAGGCAGTCGCTACGTGCCATTTGGGTGCACACGCGTTAGGCGCAGCGGCGTATGCCGCCCAAGCCGTCCGCCTTGCGGACCCGGACCGGCCAGGGATCGTCGAAGCCGAGATGCGTTGGCAGCTCGACCACGTGACCGTAGAAGTTCGCGCCGCCCTGCGGGCTCTCCCGCCTGTCGGCGAAGACCGGGCAGGCCCTTTGGGTCCCGGCTTACTCACTTCAGATCAACTCGGCTCCATCATCTGCGAGCTCCAAGCAGGTCTCACCGAGACTCGCTCGGGCCCGTAAGTGAGTGGGGCTCCGAATAGCTGGCCTCGCCCGAGCCGGGGCTAGATATGGCCCATAGCCGGCGACTGGGGCAGATAGTTCGATTTAGAAGTAGGCCGCGTCCGACATCGTCCTCTGATCGATCAGGCTGAGGGTGCAGCTGGATCTTCCTTTCTTCTCCGTCTAACGCCGTCGTCAGACCCTGCATGTCGGCAACGGTCACAGTTAGCGCTGAATGGCCGCTTCTTCGCAAGGGCGACGCCACTTTCTCTGCGAAGTGAATACACACACCTCCGTCGTGGTTCGTTCCAAAGGTCAACCCGTCGTCGGCACGTGACATGCGAACCCCAACCGCCGTCCACCAGCGGTAGTTCCGAGTGATATGCGCACCAGTGATGTTTGAAAGCGGCGTCGCGATCTTAAAGAAACCGAATGTCGCTACTAAAGCGCCTTCATCAGTGAGCGTGACGCCATCCCTTGCGGGCCTCAGCAAAAAGGGCAACAACGCCGGCAGGTAGCGCTTGTCGATCGCGTAGCCGAAGTGTTCGGTCACCTTCAATACGATATGCGCGTTGGGTGTCTTCCGAGCCGCGTATGCGCCCCGTCTCGGTGTTCGGGTGCACCTGCATGCAACGGACAACGGCACTCGCGCGGCTACAGGCCGGACACCCTTAACCCCACGGTCCCCGCGCAGAGGCGTTCTGCTCACTGAGAGTGTGTGAACGGGGCATCTGGGCGGAGCCGGTCGGGTGGCGCCACCCAGAGCCACAAGGCGAAAAGGCCGGCCACAATGCCCGATATCAGCAGCGGCACAACGCCGGTGCCATGCCAAGCGAGTCCTGCCCACACCCCGGCGACGACGATCGCCATGCCCGTGAATCCCTGGTAGACACCTTGCGCCCGGCCCTGAAGGGCGGGGCCGACGAGTGACGACGCCCACGCCTTGCCGACCCCATCGGTGCACGCCGCGAACATCCCGTAGGCGCACAAGATGACCCATGCCACAGCCGTATTCCGGGTCAGTCCGAGGCCGATGTACCCGAGACTGAAGAAGGCGAGCCCGACCGCGTAGATCCGCGCTCGCGACAGTCGGTCACTCAGCGCTCCTGCCGGGTAGCTGAAGACCGCGTACACGACGTTGTAGGTCGCATAGGCCAGGATCGTCATGGCCACGGAGAACCCGATCGAGTGCAGCCGGAGCAACAACAGCGCGTCAGGGAAGTTCACCAGGCTGAAGAGCGTGAGAACGGCAACCACACGCCGGAACGCCGGTGGAAGCGGTGCCAGGGTGGCCGGATCGGTCCGGACGGGATCACGGGTCTCGGCTGCCTCCCTGGATTGCAGCTTGACCCGGTCGCGCCTCGGGTCCTGCACGAGTGCGACCAGTGCGACGCTCAAGACGGCCGGAATCACGGCGATCCACAAGAGGGGGCGGATCTGGTGATCGAGGGCCTGGTACGCGACGAGCCCGATGAGTGGGCCGACCACCGCGCCGAACGTATCCATCGCCCGGTGGAAGCCGAAAGCCTTGCCCCGCTGCGCCTGAACAACACCGTCAGCGATGAGCGCGTCACGGGGAGATCCGCGCAGCCCCTTGCCGAAGCGGTCGGCACACCGGGCGACGAGGACGGTGGGCCAAGCGGTAGCCAACGCAATGAGGAGCTTGCCGAGTGCCCCCAGGCCGTAGCCTGCGGTGATCAGGGGCTTGCGACCGATGCGGTCCGCAGCTCGGCCAGCGAACGGCGACACGATCGCACTGATGCCGTCGGCCAGGCCTTCGATGCTGCCGAGGACGGCCGCTGGAGCACCCAGGACAACCGTGATGAATATCGGGAGGATCGGGTAGATCAGCTCGCTCGCCGTGTCTTGAAGGAATGACACGGCCGAGAGAACGAAGAGGTTGCGAGTCAACCACCCGCGCGGTGGTGAGGGGTCGCCGGAGGGTTCGGGTGTCCCGGTTCCAGTGGGCTCGGTCACATGGTCAGCCTGGCATCCTGGCCCCCGAACCTGTCGCCCACGTGGCTCAAACGATGGACGGACTGGCTCGCCGGGGCTCCCACACGGTCATTCCCCGAGGGTGTCTGAACCGACTTTGAGGTCCTGAACTTCGTGCCCCGAGGTGCCGCAGGTTGCACCTCGTCCCGGGGACGCTCCTATCAGTTGTCAAGCCCCCTTGTGCGAACAGCGGACAGAACAGTGATGAGTCACTCGGGCGAGGACATGCTCTTATCAGGCCACGCGTTCACAGAGCGTTGTCCCGGACCGTGGGCCGGCGAGTCGCCGGAAAGTCAGCCCCGAAGGACGACAGTTAGGGGGTGAGCCAGACCCACGGTCCGAGGATTCAGCCGCGAGGAAGGTAGCGGTAGAGCTCGCGGGCGACGTAGCGCTTGAGGAGGCGGATGACGTCTCGCTTGGAGCGTCCCTCCTTGACCTTGCGCTCGAAGTAGGCGGTGGTGGTGGGATCGTGGGCGATGCGGACCATGACGATGCGCCACAGCGCGCTGTTGGCCTGGCGGTCGCCACCGCGGTCGAGACGGTGACGGTTGCTCTTGCCCGACGAGGCCGGGATGGGGGCGACCCCGCACAGATGGGCCCACGCCGCCTCTGAGTACAGGCGCTCGGGGCTGTCGCCCGCGCTGATCAACAGGGCGCCCGCCGTATCGGGGCCCACCCCGAAGCGGGCCAGCAGCTCGGGGGCGACGGCCTCCACCAGCTTCTCGATCCGCTCGTCGAGCTCGGCGACCTCGTCTTCCAGCCCTTGGATCCGGTGGGCCAGCGAACACAGCGATGCCTTGTGGGCCGCCATCACGAGATCTCCCGAGCGCGACGGGCGCAGCCTCGCGGCCTCGGCGGTCAGCGCCGCCACGGTCATGCCTTTGAGGCGGCATCGCAACTGGTCGGGGGCGGTGATCACCAGGTGGCGCATCTGGGTCAGCGCCTTGACCCGGGCCGCTCGGGCCGAGCGCTTGGCGACGACGAGGACCCGGATGGCCTCGACGGCCCCGTCCTTGGACTTCGAAATGCTCTTGGCCCGGCCACCGAGGGCGGCTCGAGCCGCCTCGACGGCATCGAGGGGATCTGATTTGCCCGAGCGCCGGCGCTCGGCCCGATTGGGCCGGTCGACCTCGATCACCTCGACGTCGGCCCGGCGTAGGAACCGGGCCAGGCCCGCTCCATAGGAGCCCGTGCCCTCCACGCCCACCTTGGTGAGCGCACCGAAGCCCTCGAGCCAGGTGAGCAGCGCCTTGTAGCCAGCAGGGTCGGTGTCGAAGCGCTCCGTGCCGAGCAGTGCTCCGAGCGGGTCGAGGGCGGCGGCGACATGGACGTCGAGGTGGGTGTCGACGCCACCGGTCACACCCCGCGCAGCTTCTACGATGGTCATGGTCATCCCTTCTGTTAACGGTGTTAGGGATGGCACGGCCGTTCCGGATCGGAGCGACGGGCGGTCCGGGTTGTTCTAGCAACCCGGACCAATCACCCTTTCTCGGAGACGGGACGTGCCGCTGTCTGTATGCGAGTCAGGCCGAACCTGCCGCACTCCTGAAGCTATTCAGGACGAGCAGTGCAGCGGTGGATCCTTCAGACCATTGTCACTGTTCGGGGGCGGTTCATCCATGTCGCGCCGTTCCCCGATGGGTGCAAACCACCGGACTCAAGCCAGATTTTGGGACCTTCCCAGAGACGGAGTCATTGACGACTATCAACCCCCGTATCTACACTCCCGGCGGCTCGGGGCGCTCCTGCAGCTCTTTGAGGAGGGAGAACATCTTATGGGACGTCGAGTGGGAGTCATCACGGCCTTCGTGGCATTCCTGTGTGCATCGGCAACGTTCGCTCCGTCGATACTCGAGGCTTCAGCCGCAACCCCAGGCTCTTGGTCGCAGCTGGGAACGCTCCCGCCGTCACCGAATCCAGCGTCCCCCAACCTCGTAATCGGCGCCGTCGCGTGTCCCTCGGCCTCAGTGTGTTATGCCCCCGCAAACTTCCTCACCCCGAATCTTGGCGGCCCTTACTCGGTCATCTTCGCGACGACCGACGGAGGCGCAACATGGAACAGCCAATCTGTTCCTTCGGGGATCGGGGCCATCAGCTCCATTTCGTGCCCTTCGGCGTCTACCTGCTATGCGAGCACGGGCAACCAAAACGTGCTCGTTGTCACCACGAACGGCGGTTCGCAGTGGACGAGCCAAGTGGTTCCACCGGCACCGGGCAGCCTCTCCGGAGTCACTTGCACGACGACGCTGGACTGCATTGTCGTTGGTGCGGGAACCCAGCCGGGATCGGGCGCCATCTTTACCACGACGAACGGGGGAGCCACCTGGTCCACAGCGAGCGTTCCACCCTTTACTCTCTTTGCCCAGAACACGGTCACCTGTCCGAGCGCATCCATTTGCTACTCAGTCGGTGGCAACATCGCCACAAGCTCAGATGGAGGAGCGACTTGGCAAGTGCACGCGGTCCCACCATCTTTGACTGGCTATCTGTCGTCAGTTGCGTGTCCGTCGACTACGACGTGCTACGCCGTCGGTTCTGGGTCGGGAGGGGCGGGTGAGATCATCACGACGACCAACAGCGGCTCCAGCTGGCAGGTGCTCAACCCGCCCACTGGCTTCACCGAGCCTCCGCAACCGCACGCGAGCCTCGTGTCGTGCACTTCGACCTCGACGTGCTTTGTGGGGGGCAACGTGCTGATCGGTACTGCTAACGGAGGACAGACGTGGACGCAACAGACTGTCCCCGCGAACGTCGCCGGTTTGACGGCCATCACGTGCAGCTCGTCGTGCGTCGCTCTCGGTTCTGAGGCGGCCGCAGACGGCACTTGGCATGTGTTGGGAGGGCCGCCCAACAATGGCTATTGGCTGGTCGCTTCTGATGGCGGCATCTTCAACTTCGGCGACGCCGGCTTCTTCGGTTCAGCGGGCAGCCTCCCTCTCAACAAGCCGGTGGTCGGCATGGCGCCCACAGTGGGCAAATCCGGGTACTGGCTGGTCGCGTCCGACGGCGGCATCTTCAGCTACGGCGACGCCGTGTTCCATGGTTCGATGGGTGGCCATCCACTGAACGCGCCCATCGTCGGCATGGCCGCAACACCAGATGGTGGCGGCTATTGGGAGGTCGCTTCTGATGGCGGCCTGTTCAGCTTCGGCGACGCCACCTTCTACGGGTCCATGGGCGGCACCAAGCTCAACAAACCCATCGTGGGAATGGCAGCCACGTCCGACGGGAGGGGTTATTGGGAGGTCGCCTCCGACGGGGGCATCTTCAACTTTGGCGACGCCGGCTTCTTCGGTTCAGCGGGCAGCCTCCCTCTCAACAAGCCGGTGGTTGGCATGGCCCCTTCGGCGACGGGGCTCGGCTACTGGCTCGTTGCCACCGACGGCGGCATCTTCAACTATGGCGACGCCGGGTTCTTCGGTTCAGCCGGCAGCATCCCGCTCAACCAGCCGGTGATCGGGATGGCCGCCACTCCCGACGGCCGGGGCTACTTGCTGGTCGCTACCGACGGCGGCATCTTCACGTACGGCGACGCGGGATTCTTCGGCTCAATTGGCGGTACCAGGCTCAACAAACCCATTGTAGGAACGGCCGCGACAAGCTGATGGTAAGAGGTAACGATGCTTGGCGGGCGACGCCTGACGACTTCAGGCGCTGCGCGTGGGACGATGCGGGCTGGTTTCACAACGCCACCGGTTCCTGAGCAGCTCTTGTTCGTCGATCGACCTCATAACAACGGGAATCCGGCGAACTGACTCGGGAAGACGCTGATCAGTGGCTTACAACGTACGAGGATTACGATGGGTGGTATACCGCTTGATCGTCCCTCAGTTGCGACGCATCGGAGCTTGTTCAGTCTCCCTGGAGGTTGGAATAAGCGAGCGACGCGTAAGAGATATCCTCTCGACACGGTCGTTCCCCCACTCTCTGCACAGAGATGAACTAACCCGACTTGCTACAAAGAACTCGATTCGTCTCGATCCGTGAGGTTCAATACGCCGCCATCGTCTCCAAGCTTCCTCCAAGCTAGGAGTTCCTGGTCCCGCACAACGGCGCTCAATCGCAATTTCTGCAATGCAATCCTCATGCTCCCGCTCTGGTTTGAAGAGAGAAGCTTGGACTGTTCGAGAGGATTTCCGTCGCGATCTCATCAGTCATCGCTCGGTTCCGACAAATATCCTTTTAGTGGAGGGGTCGGAAGACGTTGCTGTGGTGAGGAAGCCCTCTGAGCACAGGCCAAATGGCAAGCTCAGGATTGGAACTGCGGGCGTGCGAACGGCGACTCAGGGCCCTTTCCCGCATCCGCCAGCCAGCATGTAGCTTGCCGCGGGCTTTGGCTTTTCAGGAAGGAGGCAAGGCTGTAGATTTCCGGATGCTCCTCGCTCGGCGACGCTGCCGAGAAGTCTTGCATCGGTCCTAGAAGGTCTGATTGCACTCGCATCTGCTCCAGAAAGCAGGCCACTCCGATACCACCGGCCGGCGTGGATCCGCTACCCATCTGGCATGTGGTCGTGAGCGGTGAAGGGTTTGAGGAGAAGACTTCTCCTCCGAAGAGTACGCGAGTGGCTCGATTCGCTAGGGTCATTTCTGTTGGTCCCCTGGAGAATAGGGAGGTCGGGTAGTAGCCGATCCACTTTCCCTGGACCGCCACCCACCAGTTGTTCTGCCATAGGGACACCTTGACGCCGAGCGTTGCCTGTGCTCCATCGGCCACACTGACGTCGCTGATCACTGCGCCCGGGAATATCGTCGTATCAACTTGGACCCAGCCGCTCTGCCTTGCGTCATAACCGCCGACGAGATCTCCGGCCTGCCCCCAACCGTTTGTCGTGAACCACGTGAAGAGGTGCGGCAGCGTGTCACCGTATTGGTATTTGCTAACCATCCAACCAACCTCAACGGACTGCCCGACTGGTCCATCGGAGTTGACCAGCCACAGCTGCATGAGCGAGTGGTCCTCGATGTCCTCGATTTTGGGGTCCCAGACGTTGAAGACGACCTCTGCTCCGTAGGTGATCGCTTCCGAATCCAACGAGGCGTGGAAGAAGCCGTTTAGCAGATCGGGATCTGGGGTCGGGGTATACGAACCAGCACGCGGCTTCGACAGGTCGCGCGCGGCCTCCGTGTCCTCCGGTTCCCTGAGGACCGCGGTCGAAGAATCGGCACGGAACCGTCCGGCCCGCGTTCCGCTGCGTCGTCGTCGAGCTCAAACTTGGCGATGACCGACTTAGGATCGGATGCCTTGGGCAGCCTCGCATCCGGCGGGGCTGTCGCTGGGGCTTGACCCTTGCGGGCAATCCAGTCGAGCACCTGTCCGCTTGCTGTTGTCGTGGTACGTGTTGGTTCGTTTTCGAACTCGCTCGGAGATGTATGAATCCAGAGTCTGGACAGACATCGTGGTCCCTCCTCCGACCGACCGACGATTCTCTTTCGGAAACGCTTTCGATCGTGACAACCGTGCGGGTCTTGCCCGAACCCGTAACTTCGGTGGGACGCTAGCAGTGCGGGGCGATCTCGTGCCCGTGGGTGTCGATTAGGGCGACGCATCGGGACTCGATCTTACGAGCTGAAATACGTGATACCTCATTCGTCGCTTGACCGTTCACCTTGGCGATGATATTCACTGACGTCTTAGTACTGGGCAACTGGCTTCGATCCGGTTTCACGTTCGCCACATTGGATGTAATCGTAGGGCTGACACGACCAGCGTGGCTATCTGACCAAACAAAATCGAATCCAGGCTTGACATCATCGCCTACGGATTGGCGGAAGACTGCTGTGGTCAAATTATGTTGCCCGCAGCTTCTCGCTGCCCCTGTCATGTCCGCAATTGAGCACTCGGCGGAGTCCAGATGCTTCCGAATTCCGGTTGCCCGTGATAAAACCGAGGCGACTCGATGGGCTCATGAGATAACCGTAGTCTGAATGGGGGGTGTGGCGGATGTTCGCTGTCAACTACAACCACTTTGCGGCATACCAGTGGTACGCGGTCGCGACCTTGGCCGTCATCCTCGTACTCTTCGCCGGGCTGACCCGTTGGATCTTGGGTCCATGGCGCCGTTCTCGCCAGAGGGCCAAGTACCGCCTGGAGCATCCCAACGAAGCGGTGCCGGACGACGTCGGGAAGTCGCAACCGAAGAGTGGCATCCTGATGGGCCTAGACGGGCGGCTCAGCACGTCCAAGACCATCGCGTTTAGCTGGTTTCTCGTCGTCAGCTGGTTGCTCCTCACGCTCATCTATGTGGCCCTGTTTGCTTATGAGAGTCATCCCCTCACCTGGTTCCAGGGCGGGGTCCTCAGCCAGCTTGGCGGCACGTACCTTGGGCTTCTCGGTGGACCCTTCGCATCGTTGATTGGAGGCGGACTCATCGTCGGCAGCAAGGTCGCCAATCAGTCGCTCCAGAAGCCAAGCGGTGACGGCACGGTGCACCCAAGCGACGTGGTCAACGACGACAGTGGGCACGTCGACCTGGTCGATTTCCAGTACCTGATCTTCAATTTGATCGCGGCGATCTTCGTGATTGTCATGTTCGCAGACCATCCTGGTCTCGGATTCCCCGCGATTCCTTCCCAGCTGGTAGTTCTGACTCTCGGTCCCTCTGCCGTTTACCTAGTCAATAAAGCGGCAGTCACAAATCCCGTAACCGTGACGAACGTGCTTCCTGGAACCGCCCGTGTCGGCCAGACCGTGACCATCACGGGCAATAACTTCGCTCCCGCCGGGACCGACACCCCGAATGCACCCGGACAAGCTGTGAGCAACCCAACCGTTACGGTTGACGACATTGTCGCTGAGGTCAAAGACGGCTTCTCCAACTCCCAGCTCACAATCACCGTGCCAGTTGACATACCTGTGGGAGATCTCGGTGAGCAGCTTCCGGTCGTCGTGACCACCACCGTCGGTGCCACGAGCCAGCCTGGTTTCCCAACCCTGAAAGTGATTCAAGACAAGCCAGTGATCACTGGATTGTCGGCTCGAAGCGTCTCCGCCGGCAATTTAGTCAGCATCTTCGGCCAGTACTTTCAGCCACCATCCGGTTCGCCTGATGGAGCACCGCCGGTCGTCGTCAGCTTGAACGGACAAGAGGTCGACGCAACAATACTTGGCGACAATCAAATCAACATAACGGTGCCATCCGGTATCCCAGCTGGCCCCGTTGATCTGGCTGTTGTGCGGAACGGCTACAGCGCCGTCGATCAACTGCAGGTGTCATGACGTCGGCTAGCTCTGCTCTTAAGTCCTTCGACCTAGCTGGATGGAGGAAGCTAAGCACGGCTCGTCATCCATGCCGCCCTCCTTACATTTAGTCTCTTAACCCCCTCTTCGTTCTCTCCCGCAGGGGGCAGCGGCGCATGATTCGAACCAAAATCAAGGACCGGGCTCGTACGCTTCTGTCCGGCTCGCGAGTTCCGATGGAACAGAATAATCTTCGAAAGCAGAAGACTCGTAAGCCGGGAACCGAAGGACTCTGACTAGAGCGATTAGTGAGCGAAGCCGTGTCCCATCATGTTTTCAACTGAGCAGACTTCGGCTACCGATTGGATGATCCTTGTCAGCACCCTCGCCGCGGCTGTAGCAGCTCTTGCTGCACTAGGTAGCATCTGGCAGGCACAACTTACCTTGACAAGGGCACGACGCGAACGAGAGCTGGAACAACTGCAGCGAATTGCCAGGCTCCTCGTGAAGATCAGCCACGCTGCACGTAGCGAGGCTCGGGCATGGGGGCAAGACCGGGATTTTCTGCGGGAGGAATTGATGCTGAGCGGGCTTCCGAATGAATGGGATTCGTGTGTGACGCTCGTGAATCTGCAGAACCCCATCGGAGATACGATTGAGACTAGGGACGAACAAAAGCGGATCGCTGATGACGCCGCTCAGCTAGCAGACCTCGCGCTCGCTCAGGTCAGTCAGAGAATAGGCGAGATGCTAGATAGCGGCGGGTCTGCAAAGGGCAGGAGGGCCGGATGAACCTGATGAAGGCCGCTCCGATATGAAACCAACGTTTTAGGTCCACCCGATTCCAGGAGTAATGCGCTCAAGAGGACGTTTCCGCCAGCCCTATCACCTATCCCTTGAGACATCACACGAGCGCCCCCGGCAGGACTCGAACCTGCGCCACCGGCTCCGGAGGCCAGTCCCGTTCGTCCAGGTGGTCCAGCTCGTCTTCTTCTCTGGTCCCGAACTGGCTCTCTCGTCCAGATCGCCCGTCAGCGTCTTGCGAGTCCCGCTGATTCGAATGCCAAATCGGATTGCCAAGATCTGATAAGGCGGAGGTCCCGATCAATCGATGGAAGCGCCGAGCCCGCGCCACGAATGAAATGGCAGCTTCGACGAGCTCGTCATCGGCGACGTCCGGTTGGAGGACGCGTCAGTTGCCCGATGCCGCGAAAGAGGATCTCGATGAGCCTTGCGGCTCTGAACGGCGACTCCAATGGCTCGATGCCCAGTCGTGCTCGCTCTCGCCTCGATGATCTCGGCAAGCGCCTGCACTCCTTCATCGTCGATCCGTGTCAGCTCTTCGCGGGCCGCCGGATTTCGGGCGGCATAGAGCCAGAACTCCTGGTAGAGCAAGCCCATATTTCCGGCCCGACGTCTCGTCTGTCCCGGATCAAGGCCAACGAAGTCCGAAATGCGGGCTTCGGGGGGACCTCGGAGTCCTCGAGCGTTGCTCGAAGCGCCTGCATCTCCTGCTCGTAGTTCGCCTTGAACAAGGCGAGGAAGAGGTCCTCCTTGTTCTTGAAGTTGGAGTACACGGCTCCCTTCGTGAACCCGGCGACAGCCGCTACCTCGTCCAGTGATGCCCCGTGGAACCCCCGCTCGGCGAAGACTTCGGCGGCGGCGGCCAGGAGGTGCTCGCGGGTCTGTTGCCGCCGACGCTCGGGGGTGAGGGGTTGGAGGGCCATAGGTTGCGCTACCTGTCAGGATAGTAGATACTAATAAGTATGAGTGATTCCTATTCGAGTATGCAGCCGAGGGCAAGGCGCCAGGTCGCTCTCGAGGACCATCCCGTCGACGCAGCTGTTCGAACCGCAGGGCTCGTCCGCCGTTTCGGTTCGACGGTCGCGGTCGATGGTCTCGACCTCTGCGTTCGGCGGGGGGAGATCTACGGATTCCTCGGACCCAACGGCGCCGGCAAGTCGACAGTCGTCCGGATCCTGTGCACGCTGCTGCAAGCCCAGCGCCGGGACGGCCTCGCGTGGCCGGGTACGACGTCGCGCAGGATCCCGCAGTCGGTCCGTGTCCGGATCGGCGTCGCGCTTCAGGACGCGGCGATCGACGACCGACAGACCGGGCGCGAGCTGCTCACGCTCCAGGGCCGGCTCTACGGGCTGAGTGCGTCGCAGATCCGGACGCGACTCGGGGAGGTCCTCGATCTGGTCGACATCGGTGCCGCCATCGATCGGCGTATCGGCACCTACTCGGGGGGAATGAAGCGGCGTCTCGACCTCGCCGCTGCCTTGGTCCACAACCCTGAGGTCCTGTTTCTCGACGAGCCCACCACGGGGCTCGACCCCCACAGCCGAGATGGCGGTCTGGTCCGAGGTCGGCAGGCTGAACCGTGAGCTCGGCATGACCATCTTTCTCGACGACGCAGTACCTCGAGGAAGCCGACACCCTGGCCGACCGGGTGGGCATCATCTCGTCAGGCCGGCTGGTGGCGGAAGGTTCCCCCGCCGCCCTCAAGCACTCGGTGGGCCACGACGTGATCGTGGCCGAAGTCGAGGGGGACGGCACCCGGGCCGTCGACGCCCTCCGTTCCTTCGAGGGGCTCGAGCCCGCATGGAACGCCGATGGCACGATCACCGTCACCACCCCGGACGGTGCCGGCGGCCCTCGGTACGGTCGCCGTGGCTCTTGGCCGATCCGGGCTGCACATCAGAGCCTCACCATGCGGACCCCGACCTTGGACGATGTCTTCATGGAGATGACGGGGTCTCGAATCGAGCGAGAGGAAGTCCACCTGTGACCACGGTCGAGGCAGCAGGCGTCATGGGGCGAGAAGCAGGTTTCGTCCACGACGTTCGGGCGGTCGCGGGCCGGGCGCTCCGCCAGATCCCGCGGGAGCCGGCCGCGGTCATTCCGGCTGTCTTCGTCCCGGCGTTCTTCTACAGCGGTCAACCTCGGCGCACTCGAGAAGCTGGCCGGCACGGCCCTCGACTACAAGGCCTTCCTCCTTCCCATGGCGATCGCTTTTGCCGTCACCGGAATGTCGAGAGCCCCCGCGCTCGTGACCGACATCCAGGGCGGGTACTTCGACCGGCTGTGCATGACTCCGATCAGGCGATCCGCGCTCCTGCTCGGCCTGATGGTGGCCGATGTGGCAGTCATCGCCGCCCTTTGCCTGCCCGTCTTGGCCATCGGCGCCATCGTCGGGGTGCGCTTTGCCACCGGGCTACCGGGTCTCGTTGGTATTCGTCGGCTTCTCGGCCCTCTGGGGCCTGGCGTTCACTTGCTTCCCCTACGCCGTCGCGCTGAAGACGGGCAGTCCTGCCGCCGTGAATGCGTGCTACGTCGTCTTCTTCCCGCTGTTCTTCCTCACCGACGCGGTGGTTCCGAAGCAACTGCTCACCGGATGGTTCTCCGTCATTGCGACCTACAACCCGGTGACCTATCTGCTCGGTGCGCTTCGATCCCTCATCACATCGGGGTGGCAGATCCGACCGCTGTTGGAGGGATTGGCCGCAGTCGCAGGACTCGCGCTGGTGGGCATCTCGCTCGCCCTTGCGGCGCTCCGGGCCAGGATTCGAATGGGAGATTGAACCATCGTGACCCCCGGCAACGGC
>CAVZRJ010000021.1:0-18113 GCA_963777665.1 uncultured Acidimicrobiaceae bacterium | reverse complement strand
TAACCTCGATAATTCGTCCGACCACTGAATCAAGTGGTGCGCGCGTCCGCGTAAAAAGCTCTCCTTCCTGGAAGAATGGTTGTTACCACAGCAACGCAATCCACCAGGAGGAGAGCTCCTTGAAAGTGCACAGTAGTCGCTCGGTCCGTCGCGCCAAAGTGATACCCGACGGCAAGAACTTGGTCAGCCATGCCGGTGCCGCGCTCTTGGCCGAGTTGGCCGATCGCAGCGGGTTGACCGAGGCGATGTCGGTGGCCATGGAGGACTGTGGGATCTCCTGGCACACCCACGATCCCGGTGTCGTGCTCACCCATCTGGCCGTCGCCATCGCCGACGGGGCGGACTGCCTGGCCGACATCGCCGCGCTCAAAGAACAAGAGGATCTCTTCGGTCCGGTGGCTTCAGTCGCCACAGCCTGGCGGGCCGTGCACGCCACCGCCGTCTTCGAGCTGCGGGCGATCCCGCTCGCATTGGCCACGGCCCGTGCGCGCGTCTGGGCGGCGCGAGCCACCGGTCGGCCCGATGATCTGGGACTTCGACTCCACCTTGCTCAACGTGCACTCAGAGAAGGAGGACGCCGCCGCCACGTACAAGCACGGCTTCGGGTTCAACCCATTGGCCGTGTGGTGCGACAACACCAACGAGCCCCTGGCCGCCATGCTTGCGCCCGGGCAACGCCGCCCCGGGCGAACACCGACGACCACCTCGAACTGCTCGAGCAGGTGGTCCGCGCCGTGCCACCCGAGTACGCGCTCGGCCACGAAGAAGATGACGATCCCGCACTGGTGCTCCACCCCATCTTGGTCCGGGCCGACTCGGCCGGGGCCTCGCATCGCTTCGTCCAGTCCCTCGCCGATCGCCAACTTCGACTACTCGATTGGCTTTCCCATCAGCGGTTCTGTGCGTGACGCCCTGCTGCTCGCCCAAGAAGAGGACTGGGTGGCGGCCACCGAGCTCGACGGGGGAATCCGAGAGGGCGCCGAGGTGATCGAGCTCACCGAGGTCATCGAGCTCAAGGGCTGGCCCGCTGACATGCGGGTGATCTGTCGCCGGGAACGCCCGCACCCGGGCGCCCAGCTCTCGCTCTTCGACACCCATGCCGGGTGGCGCCACACCTGCTTCATCACCAACACCGAAGGCGACGACATCGCCGCCCTCGAGCTGCGCCACCGCGGCCACGCCCGAGTCGAGGACCGGGTGCGCTGCTGGAAGGCGTGCGGACTGGCCAACCTGCCCTTCGACGGCTTCTGCGCCAACGAGGCCTGGGTGGCGGTCTCGCTGATCGCCGGCGCACTGTTGGCCTGGAGCCAGATGACCTGTTTCGACGGCGCGCTGGCCAAGGCCGAACCCAAAACCATGCGCTACCGCGTCCTGCACGTCGCCGCCGTCCTGGTCCACCGCGGGCGCGACCTCATCATGCGTCTCGATCAGACCTGGCCCTGGGCCAGTGAACTGGCCACCGCCTTTACGCGTCTACGCGCCGCCTTCCCATAGCAGGACGGGTCCCGGCGCCCGACCCCGAAGCGATTCCGCAGGGCGTGACATCACGAGATCAAACGAGCGACCGGGACCTGTCACGCCCCGAGAGCATTCACTACGCCATCAACGGGTCAGCGAGCCAGATTTCCGTGCTGGAGCCAGCTCCCCGGAGGTCGGACGAATGATCGAGGCTAATACGTCGAATCGACCCGACGAACGACGTTTCCCTGCCCGTCATCGACCACGGTCCGCCGCCGACGAGTGTTCCCTGCCACCATGACAATGATTGACACCACGGCTCCAACAATGCCAACGATCATCAATATCCAGCCCACCTTGTTGACGTTAATGCCGTGTTGATAAGGCTCCGTAACTGCCCAATCAAGAACCGCCCCCACCGCAAACACGATGATGCTTGCAACCAGTCCACCAACCCCAATCATGGAGCCCCCCTTTCTTTGCTGCACTGGCTGTACCCATGGCAAGACAGAGCCAAACATTCCGTTGGACCGCGATCGTCCCTGCGGCCGTAGAAATCGTCGGGTTCGTGCTGTAGATCGTGAAGTGGTCGCCAGACTGGGACGATAAATGCAATCCGAGCGACGCGAACTGGCCCCGATCGAAACCGGGGCCAGTTCTGTGCGCTGCGGGGAATGGACCCATCGCCTAACCACTCCTTTACCAAACGAGCAGTCAAGTAACCAGTAATCACGGGAGGTTTGAAACGCGGAGCGGGGCTCCCACCGCGTGGAGTCCCTCACGCAAATGCCGGGAAGCCGGGCAGCGATCAGCGATGGGATAACCAGCGGGGTCATCTGCCACGGCAATCCGAGATAGCCAGAGGTTCTGGTCCGACTAGCTGCAGGACACATCGGCCTGCGGGGCCTTTGGCCGTGGCGGTGTTTCGGCTGTCCTGGGGTTCGCCGTCACGACGTTGCTCCCCGAGCCGGCTGGTCGCACCTGGAGGACGTCTCCGGGCGACCAAGGGGGTGGAGAGCCGAAAGGTCTGAGGGATCTCCAGGTTCACAAGAGCGGTGTAGCGGAAGCCATTCGCTCTGCCTGCTTGATCGCCGGTGTCTCCAGGCGATGTGGAACCAGAAAGTCAGCTCCGCTTCTTGGCCGTCTCTGGCCCGTGGCCCGCTTCTTGGCAGTCTTCTTGGCCCCAGTGGCCCTGCGCTTGGCGACCGTGGCCGCTTCTTTACTGCCTTCTTTGCGGCCGTGCCCGCTTCTTGGCGGTCCTCTTGGCAGTGGTGGCCTTGCGCTTGGCGACGCCGACCTGCTTCTTGGCGGTCTTTTTAGCGTGGTGGCCTTGCGCTTCGCGACAGTCGCCTTCTTCTGGGCCGCCTTCTCACCCCCAGCAGCCTTGCGTTTGGCAACCGCCACTTGCTTCTTGCCGACCTTCTTGGCCGTGATGACCTTCGCTTGGCGACGGTCGCCTGCCTCTTGATCGTCTTCTTGATGCTCTTGGCCTTCTTTGCGGCAGCCTTCTTGATGGGATGCGCCTGCTTTTCTACACGTCCAGCAGCCTTCGAAGACCCGATCGCGGTCGCCGCTTCACTCAAACCCTGTCGGACTCTTGATCCAGCGACGGCAGCAGCCGCTTCGACGGTACCTACAGCATCTCCAACGACTTCGGCGGCTTTATCTATCTTGCCTGGCATGGACGCTAAGGCTAACGCGTGCAGACCGCATGTCAACGGGCAACATTTGTGCTGAACGTCGTCAGTACTTCGCCTTGAGTGAAGCGACTGCAGTCGAGGCGACGAGACTTGCGTCATAAGTGAATTCCGCCATCAATCTCGGGCTCAGTCAGTCGGCAGATGCTCTCGCAACTTCGACAGAGCCTCCGTCGTACGCTCCGCCCCTGACGCAAGGTAGGGGACGATCGCGTCGACCGTTGGATGGGAACCATTACGGGTCAGTGGCTCCAGTTGACGAGCTGCGTCCGAGACGAAGGAGGCGGCCTGCTGGACCGCCTGAGTAGCAGACTCACTCGAACCCTTGACCGCGTCGGCGACCACCTCATGAACGTGACTGAGCACCTCGGGGCTGGGAGCCACCTTCTCAGCAAGGTCATGACTGGCTGCGCCGAGGCGCCGCCCGGTACGCCGGCTCGCGGCGCGCCCTCGCCGGATCGTCTGCTGGCCGGACTCCGATACCTGCGCCACGGTGGGGGCCAGGCTCGTTCGAGCACGACCTGCTTTCCGGTGGCCGGTCGCTCGGCCGACTGAAACGGCGGACTCAAGCTGTCGTGCTTGCCGCTTCGCTCGCCAGGCCAGAGACGGCTCGCCTTCGGTGTCGAAGGCGGCCAGTATCAGCCCTCCCAAGAGACCCAGGTTCTTGAGGAAGTGGATCTTTTGCTGGTTCCGGGTCGTCGGGTCCGACTCCTCCCAGAATCGATGGCCGGCGTAGGTGGTGGGAACGATTGAACCGATCAGAGCCAGGGCGGCGAGTCTTCGGAACTTTCCGGCCGCCAGGAGAATCCCAGCGCCGATCTGGACCGCACCGTTGACGCGCACAAATGTCTCGGTATCGAGGCCGTTGACACCAGCCTTCTCGGCGAGGGGCTCGGTTACCGCTTCGGCCTTCTTGGCTTTCCCAGCCGGATTCCAGAATGCATCCCATCCCCCTACGACAAAGATTGACGCGAGCAACGGACGTGCTAATCGACGAGAGAGTGCCATTGAGGTGCATCTACCCGGATTTCAAATGGTTATTCATCGAAAATGAGCAACGCTCACTCTTCATTTTGGCGCTGACCGGTCCGTCGCCGTGGTTCGGCGGTTCCTCAGGTCCTCGTCGAGGACGGCCTCAGCCCTGCTCTTCGGGCCTCACTCTCAGCCTCTTCGGGTGGTCGCCCGTCTGCTCGATTTTCATTCTTCCGAGTTGGTTTCATTTCGATCATGTCCTTTCCTCGTAGTCCGTTGCCCACCTTGCCGCATCTGCGCTCGAACATGCGGCGACACACGCATCCCCGTGACGGGTGCTAGATCCCCTTTGCTAGTAGCGACGAAGCTCCCACATCCCGAAGTCGAGGAGCTCGATCGCGCGCGCAGAAGAAGACCGCCTCGGCCGTATCGATGCTTCGATCGTGGGCAGTCCGGGGATAGTGTCGTCACCCATCTCGTGAGCACAAATGGACGGATTCGAGGCAGCATGGGTGGGTCCGAGCTCAGCGCAAGCCAGACAGGTGAATCGGCAGCCGACCGCAACAATCGCAATCTGAGCGATCTGCTGCAGGAATTACGCGTTGCGGGGCTCGGCGTACAGGTGCTGTTCGGATTCCTGCTCTCGCTGCCGTTCACCATGCGCTTCAAGCAGCTCGACGCCCTGGAACGAGATCTCTACAGGGTGAGCCTCCTCACCGCAGCGTTGGCTATCGCTCTACTCGTAAGTCCGGTTGCCTACCACCGGTGGATATTCCGTCGACACGAGAAGGGGCGGTTGCTGCGCTTCGCCAATACGCAGGCCATTGTCGGGCTGGGCATGGTCGCGCTCGCGGTGTGCGTCGCTGTCTGGTTGGTTCTCCTCTTCGTCGGCTTGAACTGGCCGACGGCGACTCCTCGCCGCCTTGGTAACCGGGTGCTTCGTGGCGCTGTGGTTCGTGTTCCCGATCGCAGACAGGATCCGAGCAGATCGCAGACGGGAGAAGGCCCAGTGAATGCCGAGCGGCTCCTCCGTAGCCGCGCCCGCCGGCCATCCGGCTCAGACTTGTCGTCTCGGCCCACGCAACATATCCATTTTCATTACGCCGACAAAGCGAAGGGGCTTGACGCGAACGACTTGACGATCTCCAAGCTCGATTCGTATACAGCCACCGCGCCAGCTTGTTCTAAGACGCAGCGGGCGATTCCGCCTGTTTCCACCGCGACGCACTTTACTCCTGCGCCTGCCGCCGCAACGATGTCCCAGATGCTGTCGCCGAGGGCAATCGCCGACGAAGGGTCCAAGCGGACCCGTTCCAAAGCGATCTCAAAGAGATCGGGAGCAGGCTTCGCCGCTCCCGACTCGCCATGGACCACCACGTCGATGGAATCACGGCACCCCAGCGCATCGATGAGGACGTCGACCTCCCCCTTCTCTGCGGATGTGACCACCACGACCAGCGTTCCATTCGCCTCAACGGCGCGAACCAGTTCGGCCGCACCAGGCAACGGTCGAATCAGGTCATGCATGTCGGCAAACTGCGTTCCGTGTGCCTGACTGATCTTGTCGTCAGGGCGTCCGAGTATCTGGGTTAACAATTCCGCGCTGCCCATCCCGATGAGCCGGTGAAGCGCTGCCATCGGTACCTCCTTCCCGGCCTCGGACAGTGCTCGCCACCACGCAAGCGTGTGGATGTAATTCGTGTCGAGAAGCGTGCCGTCGAGGTCGAACAGCACCGCACCCTGCTCGTTGCGGGTCATCGGGTCATGGGTCATCAGGTCAGTTTGCGGAGAGCGGGCAAGAGCTCGCTCTCGCTCCACTCGATGAATTCCATCCTGGTTCTCGCCGCCGATCTGAATCGAGCGCGACGTCGGTGAACCCAGCTTCGGGAAATCACGTACGGCGCTGACGAAAGCGTCGACGTCATCTCCGCATGGGATTGATTCGGCAATGTCCTCACGACGTACGTGCTGAGAGGCCGAGGCAAACGAAGATGTACCGGGAAGTTCAGCATTGACCTTCCAGCCACCCCCGAACCACCGGAAAAGTCGATGAGCCCGATCGGCGGCGGCATTCCGATCCGGGTCGAAGCAGACCGGGATCTGCCCGACTCGCGGCTTTCCTTCGCCTCCATGACGACTGAACATCTGACCTAACTCGGCCCTCGGCTCGACGGCAATCATGACGTCTGCCAGGGCTCCCGCCAGCTCGCATGACTGCTGTCCAGAAACGGCGATGCCGATCGGTGGTGGCTCGTCGGGCAAATCCCATACCTTGGCCGAATCCACTTCGAAGTGACGGCCCTGATAGTTCACGTAGCCGCCGTCCAGGAGCAGCCTGATGATCTCCACCGCCTCAGTCAGCATGGAGTGGCGGACGTTTACTGAGGGCCAGCCACCCCCCGTCACGTGCTCGTTCAGGTTCTCCCCTGCCCCGAGCCCGAGGGTGAAGCGACCATCGGACAGCAGGCTCACCGTTGCCGCACTCTGAGCCACGACGGCTGGGTGGTACCGCTTTATCGGACACGTGACGTAGGTCATGAGTCCGATTGAATCCGTAGCATGCGCGACCGCCCCGAGGACCGACCACGCATGGGGCGAATGGCCCATCTCGTCGAGCCAGGGAAAGTAATGATCGGACATGACAGCGAAGTCGAATCCCGCCAATTCGGCGGCCCGCGCCTGCAAAACAAGCTCCTTCGGACCGGTTTGCTCGCACATCAAGGTGTAGCCGTAGCGTGTCACTGCATGGGGATTTCCCAGTTTCGACAGCACGAAACGTGTTCGTGGAGGGAGTCGATGCCGGCCATGCGCCCGTGTTTGTCCTTCCGTTTGCGGGCATTTGCCCGGGTAAGGTTCCGAGCCGAACGCCAAGGCGGATGAAGATCAGATCGGTGGATCCAATGCAATGATGCCGGAACCGGAAGACACGTGTTCGGCGGGCGAGACCGGAGAAGCGGAAGGTCTCCTTACCGACCGAACCGAGATAATCGTCGGTGAGATTCCGGAGGCCGATGATCCCACGATCATGTTGTGGACTGCTCGCTGCACTGACCCGGCCCATGATCTGCTCGGGCATTTCCACAGTCGCTCCGACGCGGAGGAGGCGGGAAGCCGCCACTTGGAGTCCCACCACCATCGGCCTAGCTGACCGGCTGGCGCTGAAGTGGGTAGCCTTTTGCCAGCATAACCATCGTGTTGCCACGAATCTGTGCTGTTACGAACAAGCAGGGTCCGGGATTCCTCTGGTACTCATCACCGGCGAACCGGCGACCGAGGCTTGAAGTGGCACCTCGACTAGTTCATTGAGGGCATGGGCAAAACCGCACGGGGCGCGAGCCTGTTGCCGAGCGCTCGTCATGACCACGGCTCTCTTGTCGTGGTGCACTCGTAGGCCGATGTGTTTGGCGCGCTCGTACAGATCCCTGTCCTCGCCTGAGCGCAGCTCACGAAACCCATTGAGCTCGACATAGGCGCTCGCCGTGAATCCCAGGCTGGCTCCGTGAATTGGCGATCCGTTCCGAGGCATACAACTTCTTCCAGCGGGCTATGACGCCTGGCGTCCGCTCCGTCGAGTCAGCAACCCCGACGCGGCCCGCCCATACGTCTACTCCTTCTTCGAAGGATGCGATCTGTACCCTCAGCCATTCCACCGGCACGATCGAGTCTGCATCTGTCGTCGCCAGCCAGATTGCATTGCGATCGAACTCAGAGAAGGTAGAAATCAGTGCTTCACAGCCCCTCTTTCGTGCCCGACCGACGTTTCGGCCCCGGCTGCACAGGACGAGGGCAGACGAACCCCTTGACCACTGTGCGACCCGATTGGAGCTGCCGTCCTCACAAGTGTCGAGCACCACGGCAACTCGGCAGTGGATGCCTGAAGGGAGTCGCCGAATGGCACGATCAACAGCCTCCAAGGCGGGCGTGACCACCAACTCTTCGTTATGGACCGGCATGACCACGCCGAGCGCGAGTGGCTGTCGAGTCGGGGCCACTACGCGCTCCGCTCCCATATGTCGAGGCAGAATTCAACTTCCAGGTGATGCGCGACCTTTCGGAGCGTTCCGATGCCATCGATCACCTCGTGCGTGCGATCGCCCGTGAGCGGGTAGTCGGTGATACCCCGCCAGTGGACGGCGACGAGATGGCCGCCGAGATCCAACGACCCTAGAGACAACTGAACGATTCGTTCGAGCTCGGACTCGGAAAAGTAGTAGCCGATCTCGCTCAGGACGATCAGGTCGAACTGCTCGGCCGGCCAATCCTCGGGAATCGAACGATATTGGACCCTTACGTTGGGAGACCCGGAGAGCCGCTCCGTCGCCCGTTCGAGCGCCAGAGGGATGATGTCTGTGGCCAGGACGCTTCGACAGCGCTGGGCCAGGAGATGGCTGAGCACGCCGACCGAACAACCTGGCTCGAAGGCAGAGCGGTATTTCGTCCTCGGCAGGCTGGCCACGGTGATGTCGTACTTGCGCGCTTCGTACGGACTCGTCTCGAACTGCCACGGATCAGCCGTCTCGCGGTACATCTCCTCGAAATACGCCCGCTGAGTCGAGGTCATACGTCCGCCTGCGGCTTCTATGAAGACCTCGAATGGGCGCCAATAGCGGCGCATGATTGCGGGCGGGAGAACGGGCTCTCGATCGTGGCCTGAGCCGAAGGGTCTGGTCTGGGAGACGAAGGCACGTGTGGCCCAACGTTTTCTGGCTGCAGTCCGACGGGACAAATGCATCGTCCGGCAGTCTTCCCACGGCCACGATTCGTCATCAGGGCGCCCCCAATGCCAAGCCCACACCAAATATTCCAAGAGGTGCGCGCCGCTCAATTGCGCAGCGCGGGCTGCGGCGAAACCACACGCGTCATGGTCAGGATGCCCGTCGCGGGACCACGGTGACAGACACAGGTCGTCAGCCGACATGTTCTTCCCCAGCCACTCGGCCAGATGGTCGACGCGCGTGGCGATTCCGCCATCCGGTAGACCAAGTCGCGTTACAGGAACCTGGCCGCACCCAACCCGATCGAGGGCGAGACGAACCTCACGCGTCCGGACGCTACGGACATCGCATCCGGTGTCTGCCACGCCAGGGTGAGAAGCCTCGCCGTCGCTGACTGCGACGATCCGCACGTCAACCCCTTGGTCACACAATGTCTGCAACAGACCCCCACATCCAAGGACTTCGTCGTCAGGATGGGGTGACACCACCCACGCCCGACGCCTCGATGGGACGTCCAAAGGAGGCAGAGAACGCAAGGATTGGGACCGCCGCCAGGTGGCCTCGCTTGTCCCGAGATGCTGGTCGTCGACGATGAGGCTCACGCAGAGCCTCCAACCGCCTCGCGGCCCAGGAGCGCGGCGTCCTGGGGCCCGTGGTGCTGAGCGAGGTAGACGTAGAGGTCTGCGGCGCGCCGGGCTTGTTGTGCATCGTGGCAGAGGGGCCCAGCTCCTCCGGCTGCGGCCACGTGCCCGAGCACCTGCTGCACGGCATGCTGGACCGCGTGCCGGGTCACCATGGCGCGATTACGTGCGGTCGAGGAGGAGTCGGTCGGGTCCGCGTCAATGGCATCAGCCGCCCACTCGAGAAGTCCGGTCATGGCATTCACGTGGGCGACCGCATGACCCAGCTCGACAAGCTGGGCTTCGGAGGCCGAAGGGGCCAATGCTTCGCCTACCCGCTCGACCAAGCCTCGGGCCCCGCCTAGCCAGCACGCCGCCACTCCGATAGCGCCGAACCAGAAACCGGGACGCTCCAGATAGAACCCTGGAGGGCCTATCGCGAACCGCCCGGCTAGCGGCGGGGACCGGAACACGAGCGTCTCACTGATCGAATCGGCCATCCCGACGGCGGGCCATGAGCCGCTCCGAGCTTCGATCACGCTCTCAGCAATGGAAATGTCAAAGAGGCGGTAGCCGCCAGGCGTCTCGGCGGTGACAAGCGCTCGGTCGAGCCTGGTGCTGCCGGAACAGAAGGCCTTCTCGCCCCAGAGATGCCACCCGTCGGCGGTGAGGAGCGCCTCGGTGACATACCGAGGGGACCGCGCCGCCCAGACACCGTACGTTGCTCGGGCATCGACGGGCTTCGTGTCGGCTTCGCGGAGGATGGCCAACGCGTCGAGGTGCCCTTCGACCAAACGTCCGAGGGCCAGGTCTCGTGCAGCAACTTCGTCGAGCTCAGCGAAGCGGTGCCGTGTCGCGTCGTGCCCGGGGAGCGGAACGCCATGAGCTCTCTCGGCCGCGTATCGTTGGAGCTCACCGATGAGTCCAGAGCCGTGAACCTCGCGTGCACCTGCGTCCTCTCCGGCTACCGGCCGCGGCGGGACTTCGATCGCGACTCGACGCATATCGAGTTCTTACCCTTGGACCATCTGGCCTGAACGTCTGTTCCAGTGAAAAGACCGATAGCTATGACTTCTGTGCAGTGGTGCAGCCGAGGCGGAAGATTGCCTCCAGATCGACGTCACCCGCTGCGGCGGGTACACCACCTGGCTTTGGGCAGCAGCCGTCGCGGGCTCCCACGGCGTCGAGGTGTCGGCGCACTGCGCCCCGAACCCACATGCGCACGTGGGGGTGAGCGTGCCCACATGCGGCATATCGAATATTTCTACAACCATCACCGCATCGAGACGATGCTCTTCGACGGTGCGCTCGATCCCCAAGGCGGCCACCTCGTGCCCCACCTCGATGTCCCGGGTCACGGCATGACCCTCAAGGAATCGGCGGCAGCGACCTACCGCTGCTGATTCGGCTGATGGTGTTGCCCTTGACCTCACTTGCTGCCAGCCGGAGCCACACCGCTATGTTCGAGCAGTGAATGACCGATCGAAGCGTACCCGAGGGACACCGCTCCACCGGACGACACCCACTGCCTTCGGAGTTCGTTAAATGAGCGTGCTCCGTGCTGCCGGCGGACCGGGGTGCGCCGGTCACCGCAGAGAGGTGGGGCGACGGGCGTGGTGGCCGAGAGCGGCTGGGCGATGTCCTCGAGCGACTGCTGCTCGGCATCGATGCCGAGGAAGATCTCGACCACTCCGCCGATGACCATCACAGCCGGCCCCGATGAGGTAGCCGATGAACAGCCTGAAGTGGTCCTGCCCGTTGCCGATGAGCTCGCCATAGAGCCAAGGACCGAAGGCGCCGAAGCTCTGGGCGATGGCGAAGAAGACGGCGATGGCCTTGGCCCGTCACCTCGACCGGGAAGATCTCGCTCACGGTCAGGTAGGCCGACGACGCGCCGGCCGAGGCGAAGAAGAAGATCACGCACCAGCACGCCGTCTGGGTCACCGCGTTGAGGACACCAGCATTGAACAGCACGGCGCTGAAGGCGAGGAGACCACCGGACAGGATGTAGGTGCCGGCGATCATCTTCCGTCGCCCGATGGTGTCGAAGAGATGCCCGATCGTGAGCGGGCCGATGAGATTGCCCAGGGCGAAGAAGATGAAGTAGTAGGCGGTGTCCGTGGCCGGGACGTTGTAGATCTTGGTGAGCACCAACGCGTAGGTGAAGAAGATGGCGTTGTAGAGGAACGACTGGGTGATCATCAGGGTGGCCCCGAGAATGGCCCGCCTCGGGTAGTGGACGAAGAGCGTTCGGGCCAGAGCCACGAAACCGATGTTGCTGGCCGGAGTGATCTCGATGGCCTTGGACTCATCGACGTCACCGAGGGTGCCGCCGCTGTGCTCGGTGTGCTGCTCGATTTCGGCGACGGCGCTCTCGGCCTCCTCCTCTCGGCCGTGCATGAGGAGCCAGCGCGGGCTCTCGGGCAGGTTCTTGCGCACGAAGAGGATGACGAAGCCCAGCGCCGGCCCGAACAGGAAGGCCACCCGCCACGAGTAACTGACGGGGAGGTGGTTCACCACGAGGATGGTGAGCACGGTGGCGATGAGCGCGCCACCCCAGTAGGTGCCGTTCACGGCGATGTCCACCCGGCCCCGGTATTTGGCCGGGATGAGCTCGTCGATGGCCGAGTTGATGGCCGCGTACTCGCCGCCGATGCCCATGCCGGCGATGAACCGGGAGGCCCAGACCCAGTAGGCCCAGCCCGGCGAGTGACCGAAGGTCAGGGCGGTGAGCACGCCGCCGAAGAGGTACACGCCCAGAGTGATCATGAACAGGTTGCGCCGGCCGAACTTGTCCGACATCCGGCCGAAGAAGAGGGCTCCGGCCACCTCGCCCAGGAGGTAGACGGTCCCGACGGCGAAGGCCACTTCGGAGGAGGAGAGGTTGAGGGCCTGCTTCTGGCTGATGAGACCTTCGGCGTTGCTGGCGATGGTGATCTCGAGGCCGTCGAGCACCCAGGCCACACCGAGGGCGATGACCAACCGGGTGTGGAACCGCGACCAGCCCAGGCGGTCGAGCCGGGCCGGGATGAGGCTCCGGATCGATCCTTCGGGGGGGCCGTCGCCGTTCGGCCGTACCGGTGCTTCCGTGATGATCGTCGCCATGGCCCCTCCCCTTCAGACCGGACTTGCCGAACGTTCCTTACCCAAGATGTGCTTTCATCACGCACCCTCGGGCGACGCCCCGGCCCAAGCGGGACAGCTCCTCAGCCCAGAGCGGAAGCCGTCATCGTCCACCGTCACGTTCGATTGCCGCGTCAGTCCATCTTTGTAGTCTTGGTTGGTGGAGAGCCGCCGCCTTGAGGATGACGAGTCGGCGCTTCAACATCGGCCGGATCAGTCACAGAACATCGCAGCTCTTTCACCTTGGCGAAGTCGTAGCTCGTGTATTGGCACCCCTGGTCTCGAGTGGTGCACTACTCACCCCGCTTCGCCGCCGGCGCCGGACAGCCATCGAGAGAGCCCTCGTGACCAGCTCCGTGTTCTGGTTCGCTGCCATGTACCAGCCGACTACCTGACCCGTGTAGACGTCGAGTACGACAGCGAGTAACAGTAACCCTGCCCACGTCCGCACGTAGGTGTTGTCTGCCACCCAGCGCTGTTCCGTACCCGCCGCTGAAGTTGCGCTCCATGAGTTCCTTAGCCGTCGCTCTCCCCGTCTTCCCTTCTTCTTGTTGCCTCAGAACTTTCTCCTTTCACTCCTTTTATCCCAGCCTCTCCTCATCAGCCTTTCCACCCCTTGCTCTACCTACCTGCTCTTCTCTTTGTCGTTTATCCGCTCGTTTTCACCCTGCGATAGCCATATTTCCTCCTCTACTTCTCTCATATTACAGCGCATATCTTCTCTGAGAGCACCTCTTCCCGGTGTGGAGCCGAATCTTGTACAAGATTGAGCACTACACCGTTCTCCCAGCGATCGCACTCGTGGTCACCGCGATCCTCGTCTCGCTTCTCGTTGCGATATCAGTCCTCGACTTTCCAAAGAACTGGGTAGCGGGCTTTGAGCTCTGCACGTCATCTGTCACTCTCATCATGGTTTTCGCGATCCAACACACTCAGGGTCGGGAGCAGGCGGCCACCCAACGCAAGCTGGACGAGCTGATTCGAGCATTCCCCGGCGCGAACGAGTCTCTGATGATGCTGGAGGAAGCACCGCGGGAGGCCATGCTCGACGTTGAGGAAGAGCAAAGAAACGTTCGATTGAACTTGCCGGATCGGATCAACGAGTAGCCACAGCAGGACGGACCCGTCCGACGCTTAGCATGGCGCCCGTCGTCGCAGCTGCCCGTTGCGGGCACGGCCCGAGACGTCGGGCCAACGGACGCAGCCGCGCCGGTCGAGAACTACAGTTGAGCGCGGAGCATCTCGAGGCACGCGCCAACTTGCATTGTTCCCAAGGTCCCACCCGATGCCAGCGAGTGCCCGTCGGCTCATCACAATCTACGACCGTCTGTGGATCTTCGGCACCTGAGAGTGCGGCGCCCAAGTGGTGCGGTCAGCTGTAGGAGACCTCAGATCTCAAGTCGGTCGATGGTCGAGAACCCAGAACCGCATTTGCGCTCAAGCGAACCCCTGAGTCACTGGCCCCACTCACGCAGGCACTCGCAGGTCACTGAGGTGAGCTGCCAGCACTGATTTGCGAAGAATGAAGAACTGTCCATCCATAGTCGCAATCGGCGCACACCCAATGCTGATGCGAACTCTGCGGGCTGCCCTCTGGGCAATCGTGGTGCGTGTGTATTCGTCCACGATAGGTGAAGCGCAGGATGGGCAGCGCGGAGGTCGGCGTCGAGGAGCGGATGAGCTCACGCTAAGAGTGTGCGGCATCTCGCATGCGGTCGAAGAACGCCGCAATCGGTCCGATGACCCGCTGAGAAGTGCTGCCCGAGGGCACGTGGGGATGGGGATGGTTGGGCGCGGCCAACTTAGCCCCTTTGAACTTCTGGCCGAGATAAAGCAATCGATCGCTTGGTTCGTGCGCCAGCAGGAGGGGGAAGACCTCTGACTCCTCTTTTTGGGCGTGCTCCAAGACTGCCGCGCGCAGATCGCCGACGGCGCCGACGAATTGTCGCGAAGTGGGATCGAGGCCTTCCATGCTGGCAAGAAGCTTCTCAGCCTCAGACTCCTCCCCTTTCCGAGCTTCAGCGACGGCGGCGCCCCCAGGGAGATTCTTGAGAGCGGGATATACGACGACTTCCTCACCAACCTCATGGCGGACCAGTTGATCAGTCAGCTTCCAAAACAACTCCGCGCGCGACTGGGCTCCAGCGGAATCGAATTCCGAGAGACGTTGGCTGATAGCCGTGTGATCCTGCGTGAGGAGTGAAACAACGTCGTCTGCAGGTGCGATGCCCATGAGCAGTCCCTTCGGTAGGTTTCGCCTCCAGCGCTACCCGACCAGAGCGGCGCTAAACGTGCGTTCTCGGACCCCCTCGTACTGAACTCTCGAAAGTCCAGGGCGCATTCGCAGCAAGGCAGCGGCCGATGTACGGCAGTATCCGTCCGTACGGCTCGGTGACAGCGACCGGGTCCCCATGGAGGCTCATTGGTCAGCGAGCATGCAGCGAGCGGCCCAGGACCTCATGGCGTCGGGCTACCTCGCCTCGCAGCGTGGCGGCCTCGTGGTCGAGTTCAAGAATCCGGCTCGCCGCAATACTGAACCACGACCACGCTCGAATTCCGAGGCGCCCCCAGTAGCTGCAAGGAATCGCCCGGACCGCAGAGGCACGTTCTGCGGTCCTGAGATGTTCGCATCGACGAAGTCTCCCGTTCTGAACCCGGGCTACCGTCATGCCCGCTCTGGCTGTCGCGTTTCAATGGAGGTTGCCGCCGGCAACGTGGTACAAGAGTTGGTGCACCACCGACACCGATGTCCGGCGGGAGTGTCCTTCCAGGCCCTCCTCTGGGACCCCCCAGAGGCATCGATGCCGCAAAGCGTTCGCTGGTCTCGAGTGGCGATCACATGCCAGGCATAGGTGTCCATGAGCCGGCCTAACCCCGTGCTGTCGCGCCAGGCCGAACTCCCGGCAGGGTGCGCGATGTAGACGGCCTGTGGTGCGATTTCCTCACCCATGCGTGAAGTGATCCCCGGAAGCTAAAGAAATCAATCCATCGTCCCGGAAAACCCCTCGTAGCTCCAGATGCGTCCCAACGCGGCAACGACTCGAACCCTCGAAGCCTTTGAATTGGCATTCCGACCTCCAGGCAGAGGGGCCGGGATGATTTTGGCTTGACATTCCTCAAGGCGGGTATGTAGGTCGCGAACCGAGATAGAGGAGGCTCCATGTCAACGGTGGACAAGGCCAAGAACAAAGTCCAAGAAGCAAAGGGTCATCTGAAAGAGGCCACCGGGAAGGCCACCAAGGATCGCTCTCTGCAAGCAGAAGGCAAAGGCGACAAGGCCGCAGGCAACGTGAAGCAGGCAGGAGAAAAAGTGAAGGACGCGTTCACGAAGTAGGTCGCGCCGGCCTCTCCTTGTTGTGGTTAAGGCCACCCTTTCGTCAACAAGTAGTCGAGAAGCGTGTCCGATCGGGCACCTGGGAACTGAGGAACGATCATGCTCATTGTTTTGCTGGCTCTTTTGGTATTGATTCTTTTCGGCGCCGGATTTGCCGTTCACCTGTTGTGGATCGCTGCTGTCGTCCTGGCGGTCGTGTGGGTCGCGAGCTTCGCTCTGAGTCGGGGCTCGAGCCGTGGGTCGCTTCGCCGGTGAGGGTTGACCCTGGCAGATCGGCCCAGTGCCTCTCAGACCCGTTAGGTCTCGAGGCCGTGAGGACTCGGAAAACCGGGATGACAAGGACACCCACTTGATTGGTGATGTCCGGTGAAGTGAAGTGCGTGTTCGGATTTCGCAAACTCAAGGCGTCAATCGGAGGTGATAGCTATGGCCACAACGAAGCAGAAGCAGGTCGCCCGACGCAACATCAAGCGGGCACAAGAAGTCCAAAGTTTGCGCGCGAAGGGCAAGAGAGTCTCGAAAAAGAGTCCTGGCATGAGTACGGCGGAGAAGGATCGACTGCCCGATAAGAAGTTCGCCTTTCCCAAAGAGCGCAAGGAGCCACTGAACGACGCGAAGCACGTCCGAAACGCCATCGCCCGCTTCGACCAGGTTGAAGGTGTGAACGATGCCGAGCGGGACCGGGCCTGGAAGCGGATCACGACGGCCGCCAAGAAGTACGACGTCAAAATCTCGGAGAAAGACTGGCGGGACCTCTTCAAGGGTGGAAAGGCGAAGAAGCGCTGACATCCTGTACGTCGGGTCGATGAGAAATGCACGCCGAAGAATTTGTGGACTTCTCGCCACTTCTGGACGATGGGTCCTTGGCCGGCCTGAGGCAGTCTCAGGGCTCACCCAATCCAAATCAAGGGGCGCCAGTGCTGACGACGTTTACAGGTTGGAGTTGATCACTGTCGTTCGAGCAGCGATACAGAGGGGCGGGCTATGAGACCGCTGGATACCCCGAGATCAATGGAGCCCCGATGCCTGCTGCACTTAGTCAAGGCAAGGCAGTTCGAACTCGACAGCATCCCGCCTGGATGAGTCGCGACCTCCTACCCGTCCTGCGGCGGTCATCGGCCGAATTCCGCATGAACAATCTGACCACGCTCGCGGCGGCACTCACCTACTACGGGGTGATGGCGGCTGTTCCCGGACTCATCCTGCTGTTCATCGCACTCGGGTACGCCGGAACAAATGTCACCCACAGCGTCTCTGTCCAGGTCATCAAAGTGGCCCCGGATCGAGCGGGCACTTCGTCCAGAGCCTGATCGCGCAGGCGCAGCAGCACAAAACCGGTTCCGGTGTGACAGCCATCGTCGGCGTAATGATCGCGTTCTGGTCGGCGTCAGGCTACGTCAACAGCTTCCGCCAGGCGTCGAACATCATCTACGGCATTCGGGAGGGACGCCCATTGTGGAAGACGATCCCGCTGCGCTTGGCCTTGACCGCCGTGTCCCTCTTGGTTCTCGTGCTGGGTGCCGTAATCGTAGTGGTCAGTGGTTCGATCGCCGACGCGGTCGGAAACGCCATCGGAGCCGGGCATACCGCCGTCGTCGCATGGGACATCGTGAAGTGGCCCGTACTCGTGGTCCTGGTGTCTGTGCTGCTCGCTCTCTTGTTCTGGGCCAGCCCCAATCTAAATTAAGGTCACATCAAATGGATCAGCCTTGGCGGCGTGATCGCGACCTTGTTATGGATCCTGGCATCGGGACTCTTTGCCGCCTATGTGACGAATTTTCGTTGTACGACAAGACCTATGGTGCTCTGGCCGGCATCGTGATATTCCTGCTGTGGATGTGGCTGACGAACCTTTCGCTGCTGTTTGGGGCGCAGGTCAACGCCGAGGTTGAACACACGCGAGCCATCGCCAGGGGATTGCCGGGGGACGTGAGACCCTTCGCGGCGCCGCGCGATATCAGGAAGCTTCCTGAGCAGGACAAAGAAGCAGCGGAGCGAGCGCAAACCGTCATGGCTGGAGGTGAGGAGGCCCGGGACGAGTCGTCAGGGGGATGACGGGGGGCACATGGCGATCGGAGAGACGCATGGCGAACCCACGACGGCGAAAGGGGATGAGAAGTCAGCGACGACCCTGGTTCACGAGCAGACGCCCCATTTTCGTCTTGCGACCCCGCCTGGGTGACGAAGGGTAGAA
>CAVZRJ010000020.1:0-22434 GCA_963777665.1 uncultured Acidimicrobiaceae bacterium | reverse complement strand
ACGACTATCACGGTCGGCCCGGTTGGCGGCGTCGGCTTCACTATCGCCGCCAACGCTCAGGGCCACTACTCAAGCACGTCGGGGCCGACGAGGAGATGGGAGACGCTGAACCCCAGCGGGATCAACGTCTGGACCCACGGCCTGAACAAGCGGACTACGTGACCCAGGACGTGCCCACGTTGCGGATCGAAACGGCGCAGCGCGTGTGCGGCCCGCGTCTGCTGCCCGAGCATGGAGTACACCGACAAGGCCAACACGGTCACCGTCAACGGCGGCGGGACGTGGGGCACGCTCATCCCCGTCGCGGCGGGTGCGCTGCCCTACATCACCGGACTCACCACCACGACCACAGGGACCATCGCCTACTGGACCGGTACGTCGCCCACGTCGTCGGACACCCTGACGTTGAGCATCGGCCCGGCGTTCGAGGGCGGCACGCTCGACCTCTTCCTCCTCGCCGTCGCGGGCGTCGGGTACGGCGCCGCGGGTTCGGTTCGCGTGCGGCAGCTACTCGGGGACGTTCAACACGGAGTCCGTCTCGGCCACGTCGCTGATGACTCGCAACGATGTGGCGTGCTCGGCCTCGGCCACGTCGACCGTGACCGGAACGTCGACCAACTTCACCGCCGCCGACATCGGCAAGGTGTTCATCCCGACGGGGACCGTGACCGGCTCGGTGCCGGCGGGGACGATCGTCGCGGCCATCGCATCGACCACTTCGATCACCCTGTCCAACACCGTCACCTTCACGTCGACCACCTGCACGCTCGCGGGCTACTGCCCGATGGTCAAGCGCATCACCGGTCTCGCGGCCGGCGCGCAGACGGTCACCGTCACGATCACAGGGAGCGACCGGAGCGAACTCAGCGCTCCTCGTCTACGGGGTGGGGCTGGAGAGCCACAGCGTCCCGACCCCGGTGCTGTGGGCCAACATCGCCCGGACCTCGGGACAGACGACGACGCAGAAGAACAACGCCGCCGCGCTCAACGCGGCGAGCGCCGGCGTCGTCAACGGTCCGTACACCGCCTACAAGTGTGACCTCGGGCTCGACCATCACCGTGCCGACCACTCCCGCTCCGTTGGTCAACACCAACATGACATGCACCGGCACGGGACTGTCGGGCTCGATCGCGGTGACTGCCGTCAACTACACGACCGGCGTGGTCACGCTCGCCTCCGGAGCGCCCACCACCGGCGGTACGTTCACCTTCACCAACAACGTCGTCTCGGGCAACGAGCGGAGCCGACGCTCGGTCAGAACGTCCAGTATGTCGACATCGACACGCTGCTGGGCACGCAGGCCAAATACTCCTCAACGACGGCACCCACCCAACTCGCTCGGCCACCGCCTGCTTCACGCGAACGTTCTTCTCCGTCATCCGCAACGGCTTCGCCCCGATCGTCGCGCGCTGGGCCTGGTTCGCGATCTCCCCCATGGCCACCTTCCGCTACACCGTGAAGTGCTCGACCGCCCTCGTGATGTCGAACGTCGCCCCGTTCGACTGGGCCAACGAGGCCAACTACTTCGACTCGATGAGCGGGACCATCCACTACCAGGCGGTCGCGTGATGCCGGGCCAATGCCTGCAGATACAGCGACCGCTTCGTGACGGACCGATCATCTACATGCAGATGCACGCCACGAACTGGACCTGATCGGTGCCCGTCTACGCCCCGACTCCGGTCACCTACACGGTCGGCTCCGTGGTCTCGCGGATCGTCGACCTCCTGTTGGGGACCACGAGGGAACAGGTCGCACAGTTGGCGACCGCGGTGGACAACGTGACCACGACGGTCGTGCTCGCGTTCGCGACGGTGGTCACACCGGGAACCATCCTCTCGGTGGACGACGAGCTGCTGTACGTCTGGTCGGTGACCCCGTCGAGCAACGGGTCGACCTGTGTGGTGCAGCGCGGCTACCGCAACACGGTCCCCGCGGCCCACGGCTCGCTCTCCCTGGTGCTCATCAATCCGTACTTCTCCAGCCATGAAATCCACGAGTGCATGAGGGACGAGATCCGATCCTGGCCTCCGCAGGTATTCCAGGTGAAGACCCTGGATCTCGTCGCGGTGGACTTCCAGAACGGCTACGACCTTGGCGACATCAAGCCCTTCATGCCGCCGTATCGCGCCACGATCAGCCCGAACACCGTCACGCCGGGGGTCGACGACCTCTCTTGGGACACGATCTCCTTCGAGATCGACCAAGAGGCCAACACCACCGACTTCCCCTCGGGCAACTCCCTGACCGTCACCGAGCCCGGCGGTATCTACCAGTCCCCGCAGACCATCCACTTCAAGTACGCGGCCCCGTTCGACGTGGACACGTCCTTCGCCGACACGGTGGACCTGGTGAACCAGGTGGGGATCGACGAGTCGGACATCGACATTCTGATCTACGGCGCGGCCTGGCGACTGGTCCAGGGGTTCGAGGTGCGGCGCAACCTGTTCAATCCGATGCAGACCTCGGGCGACTACCAGGGGGTGCCGCCGGGCGCGATCCTGCGTGAGGCCGACTACTACCGGACCGAGCGCGACCGACGGCTCGGTGACGCGCAACGCAGGCTGCGGGGGTTGTTCCCGGTCTCGATCCGATGAGCCCGACCCTCCAGCGGTTCAGCCAGCCGTTCGACACGACGTGGTTCTCGGGGGCGCCGGTCTTCGGCAACTTCGTCCCCGCGGAGTTCCAGTGTGCAATCGGGGGCCACGGGTACCTCCTCGATCTCAGCCAGTACTCACGCTCCACCCTGCCGATCCGCCGCCAGCCGATGGACGATTCGATCGAGCCGGGCGAGCAGAGCCTGAGCCAGGAGGGGGTATGGCGGCGGGGCCAGGACAACCTGTTCCTCGGCGCGGGCCAGGAATACCTCGACAACCGCTTCACCTTCCTCTCGGTCTACATGCGCAACGGCGAGAACCCCTCGGTCCGGACGCGCTTCTGGAGGAGCCAGGGGATCGACCCGTGGGTGGAGGGGACCGTCTCCCTGCTGCCCGAGAACGCCCTCCAACTGGCGGGTGGCTCCGGGTGTTGGGCGATCAACGTCGCGGGCTACCTCTACTACTGGGACGGGACCACGCTGCGGTACTCCGCGAACCCAGGACCTGGCACGCTCACTTGGGCCACGGTCACCGCGCCCGCGGGAGGATGGGGGACGCTCGCCAGCCCGACCACCGACGGGAACAACCTCTGGATGGCGGCGGGGACCGACGGGATCGGGCACACCACCGCCGGCGCGGGCTCGGCCACCTTCGTGCGCCTGACCCCGACGGCTCCCACGGTGGTCGCCAACCCCACCACCGGCTCGACCTCGTACACTTACTACCTGGTCGGCACCGATGTCAACGGCTTCAAGACCCTGCCGTCGCTCGGGACCACGATCACCAACGGCAACGCCAGCCCGAACAACACGGTCACTCTGCCGAGCACGCCGGGGATCATCTCCTGGGACATCCTCCGCGGCACCACCTCGCTCTCGGTGGGCCTCGCCCAGACCGGGGCCGCGTTCATCGACACCAACGCGAGCCCGGCTGCGTACGTCCCCCCGACGGCGACGACGGACAACCTCCAGGCCGACTTCCTCGGGTACGCCAATGGCTTCCTGATCGGGGCCTCGGGGCCCCTCCTGGTCTCGATCGCGGTCAACGGGACCACCACGCTGCTCTGGACCCACCCCAACCCGAACTTCCGGTGGCGGGCCTCGGGACCCTCTCCCATGTGCATCTACCTGGCCGGAGACGGGGGCGGCAACAGCGAGATCTTTGCGACCACTCTCAACTCGACCACCAGCGGCCTCTCGGCGCCCTACCTGGCCGGAGAAGTAGGGAACGGCGAACTCGTCCGGGCGATGTCCTACTACGAGGGACTGATGATCCTGGCGACCTCGCTCGGGGTCCGCACCGCCCAGGACACCCAATCCAACGGCCACCTGACCAGCGGCCCGGTCATCACCGACCCCGGCGATACCAAGTGCCTCGCGCCCTGGGGGCCGTACTGCTGGTTCGGCTGGACCGACTACGACACCAACGACGGGGTGAACCCGCTCCCGGCGACCACCTCGGGCACCGGAAGGCTCTCGCTCTCCACCTACACGACCGACCCGCTGCTTCCCGCCTACGCCTCCGATGTGCATTCGGACCTGGGCACCACCGGCGCCGTCACCTCGCTCGCGGTGATCGGCGGGAACGTGTTCTTCACCATCGACGGGGTAGGAATCTACGGGCCGACCGGGAACCTGGTGCAGGACGGGTTCTTCGAGACCGGGTGGATACGCTACGGGCTGACCCAGGCGAAGGTGCTGGTGGCGGTCGACCTGCGCCACGACCCGCTCCAGGGCACCGTCTCGATCCAGTGCGTCCCCTCCAACGCGTCCACCTTCCTCGTCGGCACCTCATCGGTCCCGCAGTCGGTCGGCCCGGATATCCCCTTCGACGCGGGGAGCCGGGTGGTCGACGCGTTCCAATTGCTGTTCACCCTCAATCGTTCGACGACGGACCCCACCCAAGGGCCGGCCATGCACCAGTGGGTCTCCGAGGCCCTTCCGATCGTGACCCGGCAGGACCAGATCATCGTGCCGATCATGATGGGCCAGACGGTGACTTCTCCGGTGAGAGAGGGCCAGATCGTCCCCTACGACCCCCTGGCCGAGTTCCAGTACTTGAAGGGGCTCGAGTCCGCTGCGGCGCCTGTCCTCTACCAAGAGGGCGCAGCGAGCTACTCCTGCGTGGTGGACCAGATCGAGGTCAAGCCGAAGAAGTGGACCGACGATTTCAGCTTCATGGAGGGCTTGTTCCTGGTGAAGCTGCTGACCCTGGACATAGATCAGTGACCTGCGACGATGCCACAGGTAGGGTGACGACGTGAGACACAGCTTCTCCGGGGTCGCGGTCGAGACCAACCTCACCGCGTCGATCTCGTCGACGGCGACCACGCTCCCCGTCGCGTCGACCATCAACTGGCCGGACACCGCGATCGGGCCGTTCGTCATCACGATCGACGGCGGCCTCGTCACCGAGGAGAAGGTCTTGTGCGACTCCTACACCGGGACCTCGGTCCACGCGCTGGTCCGCGGCTATGACGGGACCGCGCCGGTCTCCCACAATCCGGGGCCGACGGGCACCGTCTTCCACTCCCTCGACGCCACCCAGTTCGACGTGCACGACGCGTTCGTGGCCGGGGCCGGAACAAGCACTCCGTCGACCTCCGCGGTCGGGGACGTTCCCGCCGGCGGGGCCTCCGGGTTGCCCACGGACGCGTCCCACGTCCACGGGCGCGAGTCCTTCGGGACGACCGCGTCTGAGTTCCGCGCCCGGCGATTCGGAAGCCCCCGGCACCGCGACCACCCCGGCCCGCTCGGATCATGTCCACGGCCGGGAGTCGGTGGCGACGCTCAAGACCGATCTCGGACTGACCGACTCGGGGTGGATCACGGTGTCCAGCTTCAGCAATGGCTGGAGTCAAGTGCTCACAACCGTCCAGTACCGGCTCCAGGCCAACGTGGTCCGGCTTCGAGGCGCGATCACTGGCGGGACGAACAGCACGACTGCGTTCGCACTGCCGAGCGGCTACTGGCCTTCCCAGGACTGCCGCTTCCCGGTCGTGACCTCGGGAGAGTTCTCTGGGCAGGTGGTCATCCAAAGCGCCAATGGTCAGGTCGGACCGTACCTGGCAGCAGGTGGTCCCAGTGGCGACACTCCCCTCGACGGCATCTCGTTCACCATCGACTGATGTTGGTTCCCTTCGCGACCTACGAACCGGTCCCAAGCCACTCAGGCCCGATGAGCGCACACCTCGGGCCGGTCCTGCACGTCCAGGTCGGGGACGGGGACTGCTACGGCGAGTTCTCGAACCCCGCCAACCAGGCGTCCTCGACCTGGTGGGTGTCGAAGGCGGGAGAACTGGTCCAGTACGTCGACTCGGACCTCGCCGCCTGGACCCAGGCCGCGGGCAACTTCACCTGGAACGGCGTCGAGACCGAGGGCTACCCCACCGAGCCCCTCACAGGCCCTCAGATCCTCACCCTGGCCCGGCTGTACGTCTGGGGCCACCAGGTCTACGGATGGCCCCTGAGCGAGTCCGAGGACCCTCTGGTGCCCGGATTCGGCTGGCACGGGATGGGCGGCGTCGCCTGGGGGAACCACCCCGGCTGTCCCGGCGACCTCAGAAAGCCTCAGCGGGGCGCGATCCTCTACCTCGCGTCCCTCGCCCTCAACCCCGTCACGCAAGGAGCGCCGACCATGTTCACCACCGATCCCGTCTCCGGCCTCGCCATCGCGACCGATGCCGACGGCGCGCTCTACGTGACACCGGGGGTGCAGGACCTCGTCGTCCAGAACCTCGTCAACCACCCGCAGTGGCAGGCGGGCGAGGCCGAGAGCGCCGGCCAGAACCCGTGCGTCGGCATCGCGATGGAGAAGGACGGCGACGGATCGTGGGGGTACACCTTCTTCACCAAGCCTGCGAGCGGCGTGGGCTCCTTCGGCCCCTACGACAAGTACCACGTCAACCGCAACGGGACCTTCTGAGCCGTGAGCTTCCTCGCCGCCGCGCACGCGATCCCCGCCTGGGCGAGCCAGGCCATCGCCATCGTGGTCGGCGGGGTCATCCTCTCGGTGCCGGTGTGGCTCTGGCGGTGGATGGAGAAGCACCTGGCGAGGCCGCTGCGTGACGTGCCGGTGATCCGCGAGGAGTTGGTGGCGCTCTCCGACCGGTTCCGGCCGATCGAGGAGCAGTTCCAGCTCAACCACGGCCACTCGCTGCGGGACTCGAACGACCGGAACGAGGCGTTGACCAGGGCGGTCGCGGCACAGGTCGGGCTCGACCCCGAGACCATCGCCCCGGAGCCCGGGGACTGATGGATGCACCCGAGCGACGTGTGGGTCCATCGGGGCGTGCTCTCGGCCGTGGTCGGGATGGCGGTCGTGGCCGGGGTCGTGCGCTCGCCCTTCGCCGGGTTCCTCATCTTCGTCGCCGGCATCGTGCCGACCTTGCTCCTCACCACCGCCGACCGGCACTTCTACGGGACGCGTAGGAGGCGGTAGTGGTAGCCCTGTGGGCCGCGCTCGCCATGCTGGCCCAGGACGTGCTGCTCACCTGGATGGTCCAGTGCGAGGCGCGGGACCGCTGGGTGCTCGCCGGCGCGCTCGACTGCCTCGGGTTCCTGGCCCAGGTGGCGACGTTCGGGGTCTCGATCAACGCGATCGTCGTCCACGGCCTCACCCGCCAGACCTGGATCATCCTCGCGGCCCTCTCGGCGGCCAACTTCTGCGGAACGGGGATTGCCACCCTGCTCGGCAAGCGGTGGATACACGCGGACAACCTGAGCCCAGCCTCGCCGGACAAGGTGATGATGGCGTGATGCGCCTCCTCGCGGCCGATCCCAACCCCCTCGCTCACCTCTGGTGGTGGGTAGAGATCCACACCGGCTCCGTCGGCGGCGGCTCGGGCAGCGCGTACTACGGGTTCTGGTCCGGTTTCGGCTCGGACATCACCGAGTTCGCCATCTTCATCGGGATCGTCCAGGCGTTCCGCCACTCCAACTGCCACGTGCCCTGGTGCCTGCGGTTCGGCAAACAGGTGGAGGGAACCCCCTACCGCGCCTGCCACAAGCACCACCCGGCCCACGAAGGCTCACGCCGTTCCGTCTCGCTCGACACCATCCACCTCGCCCATCGACATGCCAAGGAGACCCGATGACCACCTTCCTCAAGACCCTCCCCGTGACCATCGTGGGCCTCGCCTTGCTGGCCGCGATCACCGTGTTCGGCTACACCGGGCACCTCAACGCGGCTGACACCTACGCCGCGATCATGTCGCTCATCGGCCTGGTCGGGGCCACCGGGATCTACGTCCTGGCCTCGAGCTGGTCGAACGCCAACGCGCTGCCTCACCTCGTCGTGGGGGTGGGCATCCTCGGCGCGGTCACCGCCCTCGGGCTGCACAACGTCTTCGGCTCCAGCCAGATCCTCGCCCTCTTGGCCCTGGTGGTCACCGGCACGGCCGGCGGCGGCGCGCCGTCGGCGGTCGCGGCCCTCACCCCCTCCCCGGTGCCCGCCCTTCCCCCTACGCAGCCTCCCGCGGCCGGGACCACCCAGTCGGTAGCATGACCTTCGAGACCGAGACCGAGTTCCGCCAGACCCTCATCGCCACCCTCAAGGAGCACAACCTGATCATGGCAACCTTCGCAGAAGACCTCGCCGCCCTCGTGACCGACGTGGGCAACCTCGTGACCGACGACCAGGGACTCCGTGCCCAGGTGAAGACCCTGACCGACGAGAACGCGTCCCTCACCGCGCAGCTCGCGGCGATCGACCCGAACGCCCAGGCCGAACTCGCTGCCGCCCAGGCGCAGATCCTCCAGCTCCAGGCGCAGATCCAGGGGCTCCTCAGCCCGGTGCCGCCCCTCGCCTTCCCCGACGCGACCCTGAGTGGGACGGCGGGGGCGGCGGTCTCGTTCCCCCTCCAGGCGACCGGCGGCACCGCGCCCTACACCTTCGTCCTCTCGGGCCTGCCCGCCGACCTCGCCGACACCGCCGGCACCGTCGAGGGGACACCTGGCGCCGCCGAGACCGCGGCGGTGTCCGTCACCGTCACCGATGCCGTCGGGGCCACCGCGACCGGGACGTTGACCGTCAGCATCGCCTGACGTGGCCGAGAACGTCATCGGCGGCTCCGCGCCGCGCACCGGAGAACAGAACCCGCGCTCGCTCGGGGCAGTCGAGGCGCACCCGCCGTACCAGTCGGTCCCGCTGGTCACCCGCCATCTCGGCGTGAGGCTCATGCGGACCCTGGTCGCGAAGAAGACCGTCAACTCGGCAGACGTACCCGATGCCCACGCGTACGACGGCACGCCGGTCGCCCGGAGGTTCCGTCCCCTGCGATAGTGCTTGACAGTTGCGGTCATAGTGGACTAGTTTGGACATATGAGCCAAATGAAGGACCTGCAACTCCTGTGGCAGCAGGGTCTCGCCGACCTCGAACCTCGTGTCCTCGAATGGGCGCGCGAGATGGACGCCGAGGACGCCCGCAGAGACGGGGACCGGAACGGTGGCTCGCGTGGCCGGTGAACTGCTCCGTCCCGCCCAGGCCGCGGAGATGCTCGGCGTTTCGACGCGCACCCTCCGCCGGTATCTCGACACAGGATTGATCGCCGGGTTCAAGGTGCCGGGGCGCGGCTGGCGCATCTACCGGGCCTCCGTCGAGTCCTACATCCGCGGGGGCGAGCCCGACTACGACGTAGCGCCCTACTGAGGAGGATCATGGCCGACCATCCCGCGAACGACGTGCTGCTCACCAATCTGCTGGTGCGAAACCTGCTGGAGGAAGCCGCCGCGACGCCTGTCCTCGAGCACGCCTTCGACACCCTGCTCCGCCACTCCGACGCGGGCGCATGTGCCCGGAAGATCGGGCTCAAAGTGGCCGGTTACGCGGCGTCCGAGCCGGTCGACGCCGCGGGCACGTGGGTCATGTGGCTCGGGTCGCGCATCCACGAGGCGTGCCAGGAGGTCATCGCCGAGCAGTACGGCTCTGCGGCGACCATCGAGGCACGGGTCCGGTGGGACGACCTCTCCGCGTCGGGCCATCTGGACGCCCTGATCGACATCCCCGACGACTCGCCCCGCGGCTTCCGCCGAGTGACCTTCGAACTCAAGACCAAAGGTTCGTTCGCGTTCGACAAGGCGGTCGGGCTCCAGCGGAAGGGGTACAAGCTCGATCCGAGAGGACCCGAGGGACCGGGAAGCCTCGCCAAGTTGCAAGGGGCGCTCAACGCGGTCGCCTCGGACTCCGACGAGCTGCGCATCGGGATCATCGCGATGGAAGCGGTCTCCAAGCAGCTCGCGGAGCGGGTCAACTGGGGCGACGAGCAGCGATTCCTCGCCGAATGGTCCTACCCCCGCGAGGTCTTCGAGCCGTGGGCGCATCGCGAGCGGTCCCGCATGGCCCACATCCTCTCGGTGCTGGACAGCCAGCTCCTCCCCGACCGGTGGGCGATCGACGACGAGATGGAGCCGGTCTACCTGAACCCCGACTCCGAGCGTCCCCCCTGGCAATGCAGTTATTGCCAGATGAGGTCGTTGTGCTCGTTCGCCGGCCGCGGAGAGGTCGCCTTGCCGCTCGCGGGGGTGCCGGTCCCATGACCACGTGGCCCGATGGCTCACCCGTGGCCGACCCTCCCGACGAGCCGCCTCCGATCGTTGGCTCCCTCCCCGAGACTTCGGCCCCCTACGGCTCCCCGGACCTCGCTGCCGCGGTGCTGCGGCTCTCCCACGCGGTCGAGACCCTGGCCGAACAGATGCGCAGACAGCCCGCCAGCGCCTCCCTGGCGCCTCCAGGTGCCCCGCAAGCCCAGTCCGGGCCACCAGCGTCCAGCGGTCCCCCTGCGAAGCCGGAGAAGACGCCCCAGGAGAAGCGCGGAGGGCTGATCTTCTTCGCCTGCAAGGACAACGGTTGGCCCAACAAGTGCGACGAGATCGGAGAACGGGTGCTCAACAGGGCGATGGGCCACGACGCCCGGAAGTGGGACGAGGCGGACCAACGGGCGGTGCTCGAGGAGATGAAGCGATGGGGCTGGATTCAGGACCGGCGATGATGACCCTGTTCGACCCCGAGCCGGCGGAACGCTTCCCGCCCGCACAGGCCCACTCCGCGACCTCGGTCCTGGCGGCGGCGGCCATCGCGCCCCATCGGGCGACCCAGCGGGACCGCATCCTCGCCTACCTCGCCATGTACCCGAGCACCGACCAGGAGTTGGCCCAGCGCCTCGGGATGGACCCCTCCTCGGTACGGCCCCGGCGGATCGAGTTGGAGCGGGACGGTCTGGTGACCGGGTTCGGCTCCCGCCGAACCGCGAGTGGGAGACTGGCGAAGGTGTGGGGATGCACGGATGTCTGGTACGGGCACCGCGGCGAGGGGCCGGAGGGGTGAGCGTGACGATCCGGGTCACCCGCGACCTCGACGGCACGGTGATCCAGTACGACCGGCGGTCGGACGATGACGACCTCGTGGACGATCTGGTCCTCGCGGAGGATCTGGTGCCCGGCAAGATCGTTTCGGTGGAGGTGGCGTGGGGATGACGGCGTGGATGCAAGAGGGGGCGTGCCGAGACGCGTCGGGGGTCAACTTCTTCCCCGAGGCGTGGGAGGACTGGGGGGCGGCCAGGGCCGTCTGCGCCACTTGCCCGGTCATCTCCGAGTGCGCGGCGTACGCGCTGGCCGACGCGAGCCTGCACGGCATCTGGGGCGGGACGAGCGAACGTCAGCGACGGCGGAGGCGGTCGAGCCAGTACGCGGTGCGGACGTGATCTGGACCCTCACGATCGCGCAGGTCCCGTGAAACGCACGCCCCTCCGCCGCAAGACGCGTCTCCGTCAGGTCAGCGAGAAGCGCGCCGCACGGATCGCGTCCTACTCCGACGTGAGCCGGGGGCTGCGGATGCGGTCGAAGGGCGCTTGCGAGGCGCGACTGAGCCGGGACTGTGTGGGACGCGGCGAGCAGGTCCACCACCGCAAACTGCGTTCACAGGGAGGACGCGACGAGTGGGAGCAGCTCCTGCACGTCTGCGCCAACTGCCACGCGGCGATCCACTGCGACCCGGCCCTCGCCTACTCGCTCGGGTTGCTCGTCCATGCCCACGAAGACCCGGCCGCGGTGCCGGTACGAGTCAGGAGCGCAATCACGACCCACTGACCGGGATTCCAACACCGCCCCGCAGCTGATGGCGCACGTCGCCCAGCGCTCGCAAGTCTTCCCGCTACGAGCGTGCAGCCTCGACGGACCAGGTGGTGCCCACCCCGAACCGAGCGCAATCTCGACCAAGGAGGCATCACCTGTGCGCCGAATCACCGTCATTTCCCCAGTTCTGATCGGAGCGACATGCTTGTTGATCTCAGCATGGCCGACATCCTCGCCATCCGTGAGGAATACCACCACGTGGTCACGTCACGCACGGCCCGCATCGCGACCGCTTCTGCCCTTGGGCGCGTTGTCGCAGCCATCGAGCGCGCCGAGCATCCTTTCATCGTCGTCGACCACGGTCTCGCCCACGACGACTACCTCGATGGTCCCAGCCGCACCTCAGACTGGCCCATCCGCTGATGTCTACGCCGAGTGGACGAGGGTCGCAGCGTGCGAGGAAGGCGGCTGGATCGGATACGCCGGGACGGCCTACCCCGACAGTCTCGGCATCGACGCTGCCAACTGGTACGGCAACGGGGGCGGCTCCGATGTCTCGCCGGCCGCGCAGATCGCGGTCGCCCAGCGCGTGGCGGCCCGCTACGTGTACCCCGGATATGTCCCCGATCAAGGAGTCTGCGCCGCATGGTAGCTGACCCTCTCTTCCGCCAGCGGGCCTGTCCGCACCCACGAGTTCGACACCCGTAGCGAGTGCGGGGAGAAGCGCGATGACTGACCCGACCCCCGAACCGATCAGCGATGAGGAGAGCGAGTGATGGCAATGGCAACGAGAGTGCCCACATGGCTGGAACTGGACACCGGATCGCACGCGACTATGTGGCGGTGTGCGTCGAGGAATGTCTGGCGCTGCTGCTGGGCCAGGATAAGACCGACCAGCCGGACCGGGTGCATCCGATCATTCGCGACCTGGCCATCGACTCCACCGGGCAACCAGGGGAGGGGAGGAAGTGAACCACTTCGAGGGACTGAACCCCCCGTACTCGACCATCGTGGCGGACCCGCCGTGGCGGTATCGCACCACCGACACCACCACGACCGCCAAGACGGGAATGGCGGCGGACGATCAGTATTCGACGCTGGACAATGCCGGGATCATGGGCTTGCCGGTGGCGGATCTGGCCGCACCGGACGCGCACCTGTACCTCTGGACGACGAACCCGAAGCTGTACGGAGAGCGCAAGCGCGGCGAGGTCGGCCCCCTGGAAATCATGGAGGCGTGGGGGTTCCGGTACATCACCCTGCTCACCTGGCTCAAGAAGGGAGCGATGGGCATGGGGTTCTACTTCCGCGGCGAAACCGAGCACGTCCTGTTCGGCATCCGCGGTAACGCCCCGATTCCCGCCGACAAGAGAGAGCGCAACTGGTTCGAGGCTCAGAAGCGTGGGCACTCTCAGAAGCCAGCCTCGTTCTTCGACCTCGTAGAGCGCGTCAGCCCCGGCCCCTACGTCGAACTGTTCGCCCGTCAGCCCCGACTCGGCTGGGACGCATGGGGCCACGGCTACGAGATCGGAGAGGCATCGTGACCGCCCCCACCCCGAAGGGAGACACGGTGCTCTGGAACGGAACGGTGGCTGAGCCCGCACCCGCTACCGCCGCCGAACGCAAAGAGCTGGCGCTGACGCTCCGTCAGTACGCGAGATGGAACTGGCATCGGTCCGGCTACTTCCCCTTTTTCATGTGGGTCGAGGCCACTGTCCTCCGCATGGCCGACATTATCGAGCACGGCGACGAGTGGGTCCGATGAGACGCTCCTGGAGTACTACTCAATAGTCGGGCATGGATGGCTTGGGGATTTGGTGATCCGAACGGCGATTCCATCGAGCCGCCTGGTTTCGACTCAGTAGAAGGACGGATGCACGATTGCGAGCCGATGGCAAACGGCCAGCTACTGCACTTCTCGATCTTGCTGGTGTCGTGATGTCCGAAAGCCCCGACTCCCCCCGGAGCCTCGCGATGACTGACCCGACCCCCGAACCGAGGACGGACGAGGCGCTAGGAGTAGTGGAGGAAGCGATCGGGATGCTCCGGTCCGTCACAGCCACCGCATCGGCAGTCGTGGAGTTGTCTGTTGGTGGACGAGGGGACTTCTGCGCCGAGAGATTGACCGGCTGGACCTTGACCTCAACGTCATTGATCGCTGGCTCGCCACCTCCCCCGCCGCCTCCCCTCCCGAGAAAGGAACTGACGATGGAACGAACACCGATACCCGCAACCCCTGACGGCAGCGATCCGTGTATCTGCTGCCCCATAGAGGTCCGTGACCTACTGGCGACCGTCCACAACATGCTCGGAGCATGGGACCGGAGCGAAGGCGTGCGCTTCCATCGCAAGATGGCCGAGGTCCGCGAGTCCCACGACCGCCTGAACAAAGCCAGCGATGCCCACTTCGATGACCCGATGCACAGCCACGGTCGGGTGAAGTGATGCTCGCCAACCACCCGTTCTCCAAGCGCACGCTCAATCCCCTGGACGACAACGGACAACCGGGGTGCGCCATCTGCGGTCGCCCACCATCGGCTCATCGCCCCGCCCCTCCCGAGCCAACCCAAGGAGAGCAATGAGCGACAATTGCGCCGCGTGAAGAGTCGGGGCTGCGGTACTGCCTGACGCACAACGGCGTCGTGGAGTGCGATGAGGACGAACCCTGCGATTTCTCCCGCGGCAACGATCACGCCATCCTCGAACACGCGCAGTTCGATTGCCTGCTCGTCCCGCTGCTCTACGTGAAGCCAACCGTGGCTGCCGACCGCCTCGCCGCCCCACAGGAGGAAACGAATGACCGATGAACCGAGCGGAGCCGAACTGATTGCAGCCGAGCGCCAGCGCCAGATTGACGAGGAGGGTTGGACGCCCGAGCACGATGCCGAACACACCGACGGGAGCCTGCTCGCCGCCGCCTACTGCTATCTGAGCGTGGGCCTGAAGCGACCGACCGACGCACCCGTGCGCCGCCGCTCCCGTTATGGACACGCCGATGGGGCTGGCTGGCTGGCCGTGGTTCGACGGATGGAAGCCCGACCTGAGCGATCCGATCCGGAACCTCGTCAAGGCCGGGGCACTCATCGCTGCCGAAATCGACCGCCTCGCCACCCAGGACGACGCCAGTGACCGATGAACCGATGGTTAGGACCGCCGTGGTGTCGGACTGTGGTCTGTACCGCTACAGCCTGGGCCGCTACTGGGGACCGGCGAAATCATGGTGTGGGCGATGCTCAACCCATCGACCGCTGACGCCAACGTGGACGACCCGACCATCCGGCGCTGCATGGGGTTCGCCCGACGTGAAGGCTACGACGCCATCCAGGTCATCAACCTGTACGCCCTCCGTGCCACCAAGCCGTCACATCTGCTGGACACGCCGGACCCCGAAGGACCGGAGAACGTGGAGCACTGGACGGACGTGCTGCACAACCACAAGGTCGGCATGGTCGTCGCCGCCTGGGGTGCTCACGCCGGAATGGGCCACCTGCCCGCATCCCACGCCGCCGACCGCTGGCGCTGTGGTGTCAGTTGGCGATGCCTCGGCGTAACGAAGGACGGATACCCACGCCACCCGCTCTACGTCAAGGGCGACACCGAACTGTCCAGATTCAGAGGAGCCAGCCATGACCGATGAACCGAAGCCGACGAAGCGACTGGTGTTGACGATTTCGTGGACGGTATCTGGGCCGACGACCTGCCCGATTCAGCAGCGATATGGGCGGAGACGGACGACCCACGCCTTCCGACTACCTAGACGTGGTGCTGGAGGAATGGATGCGCCCTGACGTGGGTCTCGACTGTGGTCAGTCTCCCCGGCGACAAGTACGGAAACGACGACTTCATCGGCAGCGCCCGCACCGCCACGATCATCGCCGCAGGCGTCCAAGAAATCTGGAGGCCCCGGTGACCGATGAACCCGACAGGAGAACGAAATGAGCATGACCAAGGGGGAGCGGACTGAACTCCGTTCCGTGGTGCGTCAGCAGTTCAAGGTGTTGCGGTCGGAAGTGGCCCAGCGGTCGGCGGAACTTAAAGCCGAGGCTCGGGGGATGCTCAACGACAAGGAGACTGAGGACGACAAGAAGCGTGCCAATGTCGATTTCCTCGTCAACCAGGCGGTGCTGGAAGCCAACCGGAAGATCAACGACATTCTGCGGGAACAGGGGTTTGAGGTCCGAGGCGACACGGAGCGCATGTGGCTGGCAGCACCGACGGGAATGTGGGGCAACAAGTACGCCGGGGGAGGCACCGACAAGGACCGGCTAGAGCGTCAGACCGCCGCCGACATCGACGCCAAGGTGCAGTCCGCCCTCACCACCATCGACCGCCAAGAGGCCGACTTGCTGAGGGAACTGGCGGTCGGTGCCCTGGAGTCAGCCGAGGCCCATGCCTTCTTGGCATGCATCCCCACCGTCAGCCAGCTTGTGCCATCGACACGACTGGCCGAACTCGCCGCTCAGATCGAAGGCCCCCGTGACCGATGAACCGATGATCGAAGAACTGGAGCGGTTGGAGGCGGCGCACGTCTTGACGGTGCATTGGGAGCAGGGCGATTACCAGTACCTCACGCTCAAATGTCTGCTCACCGGGTCGGATCGTCCGTGCGCCATCATCGACTGCCCGGTGGACCACGAGGACACGGATCGTGGCTGCATCGAAGCCCACGGAGCCGTCGCCCTAGACAAGTGCTGGGCGCAGACATGGTACGAGGCCGGGGATCGGGACTCCCTGGACACCCAAGACCTGGTCGACACCGTGATCCCCGTCACCATCGAGTACGACGAGGGAGTCGTGGTTCACGATGCTGGACCGTCCCTTCCCGCCCTCCTCTCTGAACTGAGGGCAGCAAGAGAGGCGCTCCACGACTGTCGACGGGCGATGCAGTCAACGAGGGAATCGCTGAGCAACGCGGCGCGTCTGGGAGGTTTACATGCACCTGAGCGTGGCAAGCGGTGATCAATCGGCCGCAGAGGAGTGGCGAGAAGCCGCCCTCTCCTCCTCGGCACCACGTCAGCAGGACCCGGCGATAACCCAGTACCACTTCGACAACAGCGCATCGCAGCGCTACCCTCCCGCCGCCCAAAGGGGGAAACGAATGACCGATGAACCGAGCAAGCCGCACAATCACTGGTCAGGGGGCGACCTCATCGTTGAGGAAAAGACGATGTTCCGTCCGGTCGGGTGGCAGGGCCAGTCAGGAGCGTTCTATTCCCTAGAGGCGGACGCCCGCCGCAATGAGACTGGCAGCTACAGCCCCGTCTACGTGCAGATCGCAACGTGGGTCGAAGGCGAGGGCTGGAATGACTGATCCCGTGACCGATGAACCGATGATCGAAGAACTGGAACGGTTGGAGGCAGCGGCGACACTGGTCGTAGCGCCTTGGCATGACAACGACGGTCGATCCCCGAGCGATGGGTGCGCTGCGGACCAGGGCGAGTTGTCCCGAGGCCCAACGGGGGCCGTTCCGCCGTGTCCGGAGATTCCGACCGAGCCGAAGATGCTCGCAGTCAGTTTCGCTCCGCTCCTCTCTGAACTAAAGGCAGCAAGAGAGGCGCTCCACGACTGTCGACGGGCGATGCAGTCAACGAGGGAATCGCTGAGCAACGCGGCGCGCTGGGAGGTTTACATGCACCTGAGCGTGGCAAGCGGTGATCGAATCGGCCGCAGAGGAGTGGCGAGAAGCCGCCCTCTCCTCCCCTGACAAGGAAGGGGGACAGTTATGCACATGGTGCGCTAACGGAGCCGTGATCTGTGCACTCTGTGCGGGCACTTCTGCCGACCGGTGGATTCCTTCGCTCCCTTTGGGGGCACCGGTCTAGAGGGGTTGGACCCACCCGAGGACGATCATGTGTGTGCCAAGTGCTGGCCCGACTTCAAGGCCAAGTGGGCTAGTTCGTTCTCCAAGAGTCACCTGTATGGGGACTGGCACAAGTCTCGTGCCGAAGTTGAGGCTGCGAGCGAGGCCGGATTGGAGTGGGTGCATAGCGGTGGGTTCGTGGACTCCCGCACAGAGCGAGATGTTCACTACCGCTACATCAGGACCGACGAGAAGGACCACTACGTGCCGTACTTACAGTGGTATAAGGAGCACCCGAGGTCAGCCCGCACCCCCTCGGCCTCCCCTGACAAGGAAACGACGTGAGCGAGGACTATGACCGCCAAGCGTGGCAGCACAGCACATGGCGGAACAGGAAGCGACGAGATCGCCGCCGAACGTGCGATTGCCGACGCCCTCCTGTCCCACGCCGAGGATCTTCACCGATGGGCCAGGGCTACCGCATCTTTGCCGGAGGCGGCGACGTTGACAACTGGTCGCTCGGCCTCCCCTGACACAGAGGGGGAGGAGTGAGCGAACTCGAGGATCTGTTCAGCTTCCACGTCAGGGCCGCGGGACTGCCCGAGCCCGAGCGCGAGGTGCTGCTGGTCCCCAGCCGCAAGTTCCGCTTCGATTTCGTGTGGCGCGAACAGAAGCTCGCGGTGGAGGTCGACGGCGGGGAATGGGTCCAGGGACGCCACCAGCGGCCGGCGGGCTTTCGCAGGGACGCGGAGAAGGTGGCGCTGGCTTCGGCACAGGGCTACCGGGTGATGCGGGTCACCGGGTCGATGGTGAGGGACGGCACCGCGCTCGACCTCGTGGAGCAGGTGCTGAAAGGGGGCGCGGCGTGAGCTGGCTGCCGAAGGCACGGCGCCCCCCGGTCGGACGGGAGCGGGGGTAGCTGTAGTGGTCGCCGCCAGCGGGCTAGCTCATCATTTCGCCCATTGGTCCGGAGGGTTCTGGCCGTGGGTATGGGACGTGGCACTTGGCCTCGTCGCGGTGTCCCTGTTGCTTTATGCCAACGAGCTACGGATCGAAAGGGAGAAGCTTGCGAACACGCAAGCGATGAAGGTGGTAGCAGCAGGTGCTGGTCTGCCCCATTGGGAGCTGCGTATCCATCCCCACTCGGACGAGACCGAGCACTCGCTGTTCATATCGATCCACTGCGCGGAGTATATGACAATCGATGAGCTCTACCTGTCATGTCCAAGATGACCGTGGCCACGTCACGAAGGCGCACGTGCCCAGCTTCACGTCCGGCCTGCTCCGTTGCGTCCTACGGGCTTGTCCGCTATCCGGTGGAATTCCACGCAGCAAGACCCCTCGCTGTAGGACTGCTCAAGGTGACGTGGACGGGGATCTTCCTCGGCAGTCGGTGATCCCGCATAACCTGGCCTCGGTAGCGTTCCTTATCCAAGAAACGTCGTTTCGGGGACCTTGCCAGCTAGTCGGTCCAGGACCGGCTCGACGCTCATCCGCCATGCCAGTCGCAGGCCTCATCGGCCAGGATGCACCTTCAGCGATCGGTCCCTGCTCTTCCGGTGGAACGCCGCGCTGCTTTCGAGATGTTGCACGATGCTCGCTGCTGAGTCCATGATCGCGTGCCGTCGAGGCGTCTCGAAGATCCATGAGACCGTGCCGTCGTCCGTCTTTGCGGACCTTCACGCACCAGGTTACCGCTCCACGCCGATCGTAGGTCACCCTCAGCCCTGCAGACGATGCTCATGCGAAGAGGCGACTTCTCCGCCCCCGGTCGGACGGGAGCGCGGGTAGCGTCACTCGCTGCACACCGGCCTCGCCTCGCACCGCCCGCTCGCCCCACAGGCGTACCGGTAGAGGCACGAACGCGGGTAGGGGGGCTTCGGGAACCACTGCACGGGCACGTCCCCCTCGTGGCCGCGGTGGTCGAGCGGGTAGTGGTCGTTCTCGCGCTCGCACTGCACGTCCGCGATGCTCGGATGGTCGGCCGGGCAACGGGTGGCGGGGTAGGTGACGGGTCCGGTCACCACAGGAGCCTTCATGCTGACGCTCACGATCGGCTCCCGGCGCACGCCGAAGTACCAGTCCCACACGCCGCGCTGAACCCGAATCTCCGCCATGGCGTCACCTCTCACCCGCCAACAGGCTCTCCGGGCAATCCCACGTCACGATCTCGCGGTGACGGTACGGGTCACCTCGGGTACGTCTGCGAGGCGCTGTGCGACGATGGCGGGGTCGCGCTCGGTCACCTCTTCCTCGACTTCGGTGACGGTCTTGGTGCAGACGGCCGACCGGTTGGCGACGTAGCGGACCTTGTGCGGGCCGAAGCGGCTGCCGGCCGAGACCACCCGGAGCAGGCTGTCGCTCCAGTCCTTCGAGCAGTTGCCGAGGGCTCGCGCGTAGGCGACGGCGCGACCCCGCTCGTCGTCGCCGGTGTAGTCGGTCAGATCGAAGCCACTCTCGGGGATCAGGTCGCGGTGCTCCTCGTAGAACCGCACCACCTCGCGCATCCCGGCCAGCCATTCCTCTTGGCGCTGTGTCTCGGCCTCGTCGGTCATCGTTCCTCCTTGATCAGTCGGATGTGCGAACGTTCGGTCCCGGTCCTGGCCCGGGCAGCCGCGATGCGCCTGGCCTCGTTGCTCCGGTCCCACTGCCAGATGCAGGCGACCGCGTAGAGCGCGAGCGCGCTCAGCACCCACCAGGGGGACGCGAGCAGGGCGGTGATGACGGCTCCTGCGGTGATGCCGGCGAGGAAGGCGCGGATCACGACGCGCTCCCGAGCTTCTCGTACTGCTCCTCGGTCATCCCGCCCAGCCACGCGGCCGCCGAGAGCGCGCTGGGCTGCTCGGCGGGGACGGTGAGCCCGAAGCGGCGTCGCGTCCCGTCGTGCTCGGGCTCGCGTTGGTGCAGAGCAGCACCCGGATCGGGGTGTCGTAGAGCTGCTCGGGGAGGTCGAACAGTCGCAGGGTGAACGGGTCGTTGCAGGGATCGGGGCACTCGTCCACGAGCGTCAGGCCGGCGTCCTCGACGAACCGGTCCCAGCCGAACCGTTCGATCGCCACGTGCCGCTGTTCGGCGTTGGAGAGGGCCAGGATCTCGGAGGTCGTGAGGCTGTCGGGGCGCAGGACGATCCGCTCGTCGACGAGCACACCGTGGATCGCCCACACCGGCCAGCCGTCGCGGTACAGCAGGGCGGGGCCGTCCTCACGGTGCAGCCGGTACTCGCGCGGAGCCCGGCGCCGTGGGTTCCATCTCGCACACCTCGGGCCGCTCGGTGCAGATGACGCGCCCGCGATACGGATACCACCAGCCGCACGACTGCCCGATCTCGTGCCACAGGTGGAGCTGGCGCGACCGCTCCGGCTCGTAGCGCACGCCGAGGTGCTCGCAGAATTGGTAGAAGGTGATCCAGTACAGCTCGTGCTGGCCCCAAAAGGACGACCGGAGCGACGACCGGAGCGACGACTGGAGCGACGACCCGAGCGACGACTCGAGCGACGACCGGAGCGACGACTGGAGCGACGACCAGAGCGACGACCGGAGCGACGACCAGAGCGACGACCCGAGCGACGACTGGAGCGACGACCAGAGCGACGACCGGAGCGACGACTCGGAGCGACGACCGGAGCGACGACTGGAGCGACGACCGGAGCGACGACTGGAGCGACGACCGGAGCGACGACCCGAGCGACGACCGGAGCGACGACCCGAGCGACGACACCTCATCTAGCGGCCTGCCGAATAGGTCAATAGCGAGCGCGGCGGTCGTGGGCGAGTCGGTCCACAGGAAGGTCGGCCGCTCCTCACCGATCAGTTCGTACATCTCCGCGATCGCCGCCTCGGCACGCGGCCGGTCGGCGAGATCCGTGCAGCGGCCCGCGGCGAGCGCATCCGCGTGCCACTGATCCAACTCTTCGGTCTGCTCGGCCGTAAGCCGCTCGATCGTGCCCATTCGTCGCTCTCCGATCCGCTCGTGCGCTTCGTGCGGCCCGCTGCCCCGGACCGCCCGCAACGAACGAACGCTGCTCAGTCCGCGACGAGCCGGACCTCCTCGGCCTGCTCGCGCTGGCGACGGATCGTGAAGTGGCCCGGACCCATTCCCGCCGCGCCGTGCTCGGGATGGATGAGGAACGCGGAGCTGCCCTCTTCGACGACGAGGGTCCCCATGTCGGCCGCATCGGGCGAACCGGTCCTGGGTGCCCACAGCACGGTGCCCTCCGCCACGAGCAGGTGGGTGTTGCCGCCGGCCTCGCCGCGCACGACCGGCACGCCTTCGGGCGGCACCTGGGCGGCACCGTCCACGTGTCCGGCGCGGTGGGGGATCACGTACACGTCGCCCTGCCGTATGGGCTTGTCCGAGATGAGGGCGATCTCGGCCTGGGCTTCGAGGTGGGCTGGGATCTCGACCTTGTGCTGGCCGAGGACGGTCTCGAGGGTTGCGGTCATGATTCTCCTTGGTCGGTGGTGTCCTCGCTGTTGCCTGCGCTGCGCCGGCTGATGTACGCCCAGGCGTAGCCATGGTCACGGATCAAGAGGGCCATCCCGCTCAAGGCCATCACCGGCCGCTCCTCACTGTCAGCATAGATCGGTCGGACACGTGTGTCAAGCATGCGAAGGAAGAACGCGGGGCGATCGGGTCGGTGCCGCTCGGCCGGGAGCGCATCGCTGGCACAACGCCGGTGGTATCGTCCCTGGGTACAGCGTGCAATCGCCGGGTACGAGGCGATGGGGCAACGGTCATCATCCCAAGCCAGGGGTGGAACCACCAGGAATAGGTAGTGATGGGTGATTGTGGTTGATGCAAGTGGTGGGTTTTTTTGTTGTAGGCGTGGCACCCTTTGACACAGATTCTGTCTCAGTGTCTCAAAGTCCTGGTCAGAGCAGTGAGCAACTGGGTATGTGTCAGGGTGGATTGTGTTCCTTCGGTAGCACAGACGAACCGTCAAAGAGTAGTACACATAAACATAAC
>CAVZRJ010000019.1:0-6591 GCA_963777665.1 uncultured Acidimicrobiaceae bacterium | reverse complement strand
GTTACAGGTGACGTTCAGGCAGGTCGAGGCAGGTGCGAGTCCTGTAGGGTCGGTGAGACTCCCGCGTCGTACCCGACACGGTTGATGCTGGCGAAGCGTTGGAACGCTCCTACCGTCACCTGCTCCAGAACTGGAGGTGTTCGGTCGTCTGCCGAGTGTGACGGAGCTCGGGGCGGCGATCGTCGCCAAGCGGGTGGCGCTCGCGCACGGCGTCGACGTTGCGTCTCGGCTACCCCTCCCCCGCCTGAATCGGGCTGAGCTTGAGGAGCGTGGCGAGATTGCGTGGCGGGCTGACCAGTGACCATCCTCGAAGAGCTGCGGGCGAAGGTTTCCGCACGCCGGCTGTGGGCGCTCGACCGGGCGGGCGACGTGCTTGCTGGACGCGAGCTGTCATCGACCGGCACGCCGGGGCTAGGCCCCGTAGTGATTGGGACTTGCGTTCGGTGACCGGCATTTTGCGCTCTCTGACCGGAGCACTCCTGATCTCCTAGTCTCCGTCGTCTATGACGGAGCATCCGGAGTGGAACATCGACGACGACGCAGTTGCACAGACCCTCCGATTCCTCACGCTGCGCCGAACTCCCGGAGGGTGGACCGGACAGCCACCCGAGTGGCCTGGTGACTACCTCTTCGGCGGATTCGTCGTGGCACAGGCGTTGATGGCGGTGGGCCTGGATCCTCCAGTAGGTACCCGAATCCACTCGATGCACGCGTACTTCTTGCGCCCAGTCCGAATGGACGCCGTGATCGACTACCAGGTCAGCGATTTGCGCCATGGACGGAGGTTTACAACGCGCCGTCTTCAGGCGACTCAAGGTGGCAAGGCTGTGCTCGAAATGACGGGTTCCCTCACATCCGACACCGCCGGTTACGTCTATGACCCGCCAGGGACATCGCCGCTCCCGTCCTTGGCCCAGGGGACGGTCGAACCAGGACCTCCTCCCTGGGAGGCCATCCGCCTGGGCCCGAGTCCGGCATCCACGGAGGGTGCCTGGGATTCGACCCATCGCATGTGGTTCCGCGTCCCTCGCGATCTGCCCGACGATGCCAACCTCCACACGGCTCTGCTTGGCTTCGCCAGTGATTGGACCGGTGTGGGTGGCCGACCTCGGAACTTGGAGGGAGACACCCAAGGAATGGTGAGCCTCGATCACGCGGTTTGGTTCCACCGTCCAGCCCGGGTGGACTCGTGGCACTTTTACGACGTCCATTCACTCGTCAATGCGGGAGGGCGTGGGCTGCTGCGCGGAGTCATGCGGAACCCCGATGGGCAAATCGTTGCTTCGGTCGCCCAGGAGATGCTTCTAGCCGTGGTCTGATCTGGGCTTCCACGGGGGCATCTGGGGCGGCCTGACTTGGGCAGCGATTCAGCGGCGCTGGTTGACGGTCATCGGGACCCCCGTCACGATCGTTGCCGCTGGGCTTCGGCAGCCCAGGGTGATGCTCGTGGGAGTTGTGATGTTGGTTGCTGATATCGGTATCCGGCTCAACAGGACACCGAAAGCGAACCGAGCCGGGTCCGCTACTGCCGATCCTCCAGTTGCGTCCGAATCACCAAAGTCGACCTAACGGCGCTGCCACCGACCGCCGTGCATGAGGCCGTCACTCTTGCTGAGACGCGACTCGATGGGGCCCGTGCCGAAGCGGTCCGTCTCTCCAGTGGTCCGCGGCGGATCCCGCTCGCCCCGGCGACGACACGGGCAAGTCCTATCCTGAGCGGCGTGGCTGCGATCGGTCGGTTCACCCGGAGGCAGCGAGATCAGGAAGATGGCGGTGCGCCTCTCCCCTTCCGCGCCGGACCGGTGTCCAACGGAGAGTTCGTTCCGGCTGCCGAGACGTCGCACGACCGTGCCGTCAACCGGCTGATCCGATCATCGGTCGACGACTCGGCGGCCTCGATGGGCATGGACCGCAGGAGATTCCTCCAGAGCGCCGGTGCCGTTGCCGCATCGCTGGCAGTGTTCGAGCTCGCGGGGTGCAGTGCAGCCGCGACACATGGAGCCGGTCCCCACGTCGGCGGGCATGGCGGCACCTATGCCGTCCCACCCCCACAGGACACCGAGGCATGTCAGCAGGCGCTAGCCGGCAACGGCGAGTTCATCTTCGACGTCCACACCCACCATGTGATCCCGAGCGGCCCGTGGGTCCAGAACGCTCCCGAGACGGTCAACCTCGTCCTCGGCATGCTCCCGAGCGAGTGCACCGACACGCCGCGACTGGACTGCGCCGATCGGGCCACCTACCTGCATGATCTCTTTCTGGCGAGCGACACGACCGTCGCGGTCCTGACGGACGTTCCGAACTCCGGACCGTCGACCGCACCGATTCCGTTCGCCGAGGCGCTGAGCACCCAGCAGATCACCGACGGGCTCGTCCACGGTGGCGCCGGCCGCCTGCTCGTGGAGAACGTCATCGCTCCGAACGTCGGTCCCCTGGGCGCGACCCTCGACGAGATGTCGAGCGCCGTGCAGTCCGGCCATCCTGCGGCGTTCAAGGTCTACACGGCCTGGAGCCCGTCCGGGCAGGGGTTCTCGCTGGAGGATCCGAACATCGGACTCCCGACGTTGCAGCACGCCCACGACCTCGGCGTCAGGATCTTCGTGGCGCACAAGGGCCTGCCCCTCGTCAACTTCGACCCCGTCTTCAACCATCCGGAAGACATCGTCGCCGTCTCGCGTCAGTTCCCGGACATGCAGTTCGTGGTGTACCACGCAGCCTGGGATCCGTCCCATGTCGAAGGCCCCTACGATCCCAACGCCACGATCGGGATCGACACGCTGCTCGCGGCTCTCGACCGCCACAGCGTGCCGGCCAACGACAACGTGTGGGTCGACCTCGGAACGTTGTGGCGCCAGCTTCTCACCCTGCCCGACCAGGCTGCCCACGCGCTCGGCAAGCTGCTCAACCGGGTCGGCCAGCAGCGGGTGCTGTGGGGAACCGATGCGATCTGGTACGGAAGTCCGCAGCCCCAGATCATGGCCATGCGAGCCTTTCAGATCACGAGCGAGTACCAAGATCTCTACGGCTATCCGGCGCTCACCGACCAGGTGAAGGCTGACATCTTCGGCCGCAATGCCGCCACGCTCTTCGGCGTCGACGCTGCGGCGACGAGGTGCGCGCTGACGACGGATCCGCTCACGGCGAACATCCAGGAGGCGGCCCAGCTTCGCGACGACGGAGCCCTCCCGTCTCCGTGGAGCCCGCACGGACCGACGACGCGACGTCACGTCCTCAATTGGCTGGCGTCCGCCGGCACCAGTTGGACCCCCGCCTGAATCTCGAGCGCCGCAGGATCGGTCCCCGGTCCGTGGCAGGACGCGCTACTTTTTTTTGGTGACCTTCGCCACGTTGAGGGCCGCTGCCGTCCGCACGAGGCTCTTGAAGGCCCGCACGTCGACACGATCGCCTTCGTGGAAGTCGATGGCGCGCCGGACGTTCCCCTCGAGGCTGGAGTTGAAGAGCTTTGTCGGATCCTCGAGCTCGGCTCCCTTGGCGAAGGTGAGCTTCACGACGGCCTTGTAGGTCTCTCCCGTGCAGAGCATGCTGCCGTTGTTGTACCAGGTCGGGACACCCCGCCACTTCCACTCCTCGACCACGTCGGGGACGGTCTCCTTGATAAGCGCCCGGAGGTGGGCGAGCAGTTCACCCCGCCAATCGCCCAGCTCCTTGATCCTCCCGTTGATGAGCTCCGAGGGTGACTGACCCTTGGACGACGTCGCCTTGGGCATGTGCGTGCGCTCCTCTCCTTGCGGGTGTAGGCCCGCTGGCTGTTGCCGCAGGGAGGAATGGTAGTTGCGTGGAGGCGCCGGACCGACCGACGGGTGGCGTACCGTCGTCGGGGGATTCGAAGCTGCTCGACCGGATGGGGTACAGGAGGTGCGATGTCCGACGAACTGATGCCGGCGGCCTTTCTCGGACACGGCAACCCGATGAACGCGCTCGAGACCAACCGGTACACCGAGTCCTGGCGGGCCCTCGGTGCCGGGGTGCGGACGCCGCGGGCGGTGCTGTCCGTCTCGGCCCACTGGTACACCGGTGTCACGGCGGTCACGGCGATGCCCGCCCCTCGCACGATCCACGACTTCATCGGCTTCCCGGACGAGCTCTTCGCGGTCGAGTACCCCGCACCGGGCGACCCGGAGCTGGCGGCCGAGGTCGCCGAGCTGCTCTCACCGACGGAGGTGCTCCTCGACACGCAGGGCTGGGGCATCGACCACGGCACCTGGTCCGTGCTCGTCCACACCTATCCGGAGGCGACGGTCCCGGTCGTGCAGCTCTCGATCGACGCGGGCGAGGGGCCCGACTACCACTTCGACCTCGGGAGGAGGCTTGCACCGCTCCGCGAGCGGGGCGTCCTCGTCATCGGCAGCGGGAACGTCGTGCACGACCTCAGTCGGATCGACTGGTCGCATCCCGACGCGGGCACCGATTGGGCGCGACGTTTCGACGAGGCCGCCCGCGAGGTCATGACCGAGCACCCGGAGGACGCGGCATCGCTCATCGAGCACCCGGACTATCGGGACGCGGCCCCGACCCCCGACCACTTCCTGCCGCTCCTCTATCTGGCGGGTCTCGCCGCGGCGGCGGGGGAACCCACCGACGTCCTGGTCAGCGGCTACGCCTACGGTTCTCTCTCGATGACCTGCTTCACCCTGGGCGACGTCGCCGCCTGACCGCTCTCCTCCCCCACGCGGGCCGGGGCCCGAACCCTATGGGCCGGCCGCGGTGGCGACGGTCGCGTCGAGGCCGGCAAGGAGCGTCCGGAGCTCGACCAGCGGCACCGGACGGGAGAAGCAGTATCCCTGGAGCAGGTCGCAACCCATCGCCCCGAGGGTGTCCACCACGCTCCACTCCTCGACGCCTTCGGCGACGACGCGGAACCCGAGGTTGTGCCCGAGGTCGACGATCGAGCGCACGATGACCTCGTGCGCTGCGTCCGTGGCCAGGTCGGTCACAAAAGACCGGTCGATCTTGAGCTCGTGAACGGTGAGGGAGGAGAGGTAGCCGAGCGAGGTGTTCCCGACGCCGAAGTCGTCGACGCTGATCTCGACACCGTGGTGGGCGAGCTCTGCGAGGGCGGACGCCGCCCGGTCCGGATCGGCGAGGAGCGCCGTCTCGGTGATCTCGACGGTCAGGGCGTGCGGATCGAAGCCGAGGACCGCCACCGTCTCGAGCACCCGCCGGGCGAAGTCGTCCTTCGCCAGACTCCGGGCCGAGCAGTTCACCGACACGGTGACGTCGTGGCCGCTGCTCCGGAGGCCTGCCACATCGGTCAGTGCCCGCCCGAGCACCCACTCCGTGAGCCGGTCGATGAGATCGGTCTGTTCGGCGAGCGGGATGAACCGGTCGGGAGGGATGAGGCCGTGGGTCGGATGCATCCAGCGGACGAGCGCCTCGACCCCCGTGACCGCGCCGCTCCCGATCGCACGCTTGGGCTGGTAGTGGAGGACGAGCTGATCGTCGTCGATGGCGTGCCGCAGCTGCGCGAGCAAGGTGAGGCTCTCGGCATCGAACTGGTCCTGGCTCGCCTCGTAGCGCACGAGTCCGAGGTGCTTCTCCTTCGCGACGTGGAGCGCGACATCGGCTTTCTGCATGAGCTGTCCGACGTCGGTGCCGTCCACCGGCACGACGACATACCCCACGCTCGACTCCACCGTGATCGGCAGGCCCGCGACGTCGACCTCGTGCTCGATGACGTCCCGGAGGCGCCACAGGGCCGCGTCCGGCTCCTGGGAGCTCGACAGCACGACTCCGAACTCGTCACCGCCGAGCCGGGCGACGCAGTCCTCCGGCCGGACGTGCGCCGCGAGCCGGCGCCCGAGCTCGACGAGCACGTCGTCGCCGTTCTTGTGGCCGAGGGCGTCGTTGATCTCGCGGAAGCGGTCGAGGTCGAAGATCGCGAGCACTGTGCATCCTTGTCGTCCCGGGCCGCGGCGCACGAGTGCGGACGCGTGTCGCTGGAAGTGCTCGCGGTTGGGCAGCTGGGTCAGGGCGTCGTGCTCGGCGATGTACCTGTTCAATGCGATCTGGCGTCGCAATCCCCGGCTGATCAAGAGCGAGAGCAGGAAGAAGACGACGTAGAGCGCCGCGAGGCCGATGCCGAGGCTCCAGTAGAGGGTGTGCAGGCCGGTTGTCAGATCGGCGCGGATCGGCGCGTACGGCAGATACATCTCGAGCACTCCGACCCGCGTGGCGGGGGTACCCGCGACGAGCGGCTGGTAGATCTCGACGGACTCCGGCCCGATCGTCCCTCGGTCGTTCGCGTCCGAGTTGAGCCGGGTGAGCCGCTCGACGAAGGTTCCGTGTGCGGCGTCGAGCGCCTCGTCCTCCGGCGCCTGGTGGAAACCCGAGCCGTCGTCGGAGAAGACGACGTTCCCCGCGAGCGTCCGGACTCGGAGTCGCAGGATCTGCTGGTTCCCCACCGCGCTCGCGACGAGCCGCTGCAGGTCGGAGGTCTGTTCCGCGGTGAGGCCCCGGCTGAGTGGTGTCGAGGTGAGGATCGGCTCCACCGCCGTCCGGGAGACCAGCTGCGCCTCCGAGCGGGCGACCGTGAGACCCCGCTGGTCCGCCTCGGACCGGTAGGTCGCGGCG
>CAVZRJ010000018.1:0-85169 GCA_963777665.1 uncultured Acidimicrobiaceae bacterium | reverse complement strand
GCCTCCCTAGGCGGTTACCGGCAGGTCGGGCCACGGGGGTCGCATGGCCTGGAATCCGAACGTGGTGAGCTCGATGAGCTGGCCGTCCGGGTCCCTGATCATGATGGCCCGGCCTCCCATGTCGGTGTCATGGAGGATCTCACCCCCGTGAGGCACGACCTTGGCCACCGTGGCGTCCATGTCCGCGACGGCGACGGACAGATGGGTGAAGCCCAGATCGTTCATCACCCGTCGGGGGGAAGGATGGATCCCGACGTCGGCGTAGAACATCAGCTCCAGGACGAAACGTCCGTTGACCAGGTAGACAGCCTTCGCTCCCACCGGTTCGGGCAGCTGCAGCAGACGGCTCGTCCCTTCGTCGGGCACGTCCAGCTCCCACCAGTAGCGGAACTGGAGGACGCCCTCGTAGAAGCGCCGCGACCGGTCGAGGTCGGTGACACAGATGCCGACATGGTTGAACGCGACGGCTTCTCCGCGTCCTGACTCACCCTCCATGTCCGGCACCTCCGTCGTCCTGCCGTCAGCCGGGATGGGAGGAGGGGCGCTCTTCCAGGATGACGGTCTTCGCCTCGAGGAACGGGAGCAGGCCCTCGGTCCCACCTTCGCGACCGATTCCCGACTGTTTGAAGCCCCCGAACGCGATGGCGAAGTCGGTACGGAACGCATTGTGCCCGACGGTCCCCGAGCGCAGTTGACCGGCCACCTCGCGGGCACGGTCGACGTCGGGGGTGAAGACGGACGCGTTCAACCCGTAGATGGTGTCGTTGGCGATGGCCACGGCGTCGCGCTCATCCTTTGCCGGTATGACGCTCAGGACGGGCCCGAAGATCTCTTCCCTGGCGATCGTGGCGGAGTTCTCGACGTTGGCGAAGACGGTCGGCTCGACGAACCAGCCCTTGTCGAGGTGGGCGGGGCGCCCGCCGCCGGTGGCCAGTGTCGCCCCCTCGGCCACCCCCTTGGCGACGTACCCGAGCACCCGATCGCGCTGGCGGCTCATCGCCAGGGGTCCCATCTGCGACTCCGGATCGAACTGGTTCCCGACCTTGACTTGGGAGAACGCGCCGACGAGGGCCTCGGTGAGCTCGTCATGTCGGTTCTGCGACACGACGATCCGGGTCAGCGACGAGCACACCTGGCCGGTCATCATGCACTCGGCCTGCGCCAGCTTCGAAGCCGCGAGGCCGAGGTCCGCGTCGTCCAGGATCACCGCGGCCGACTTCCCCCCGAGCTCGAGGGTGCAGCGGGCGATCCGCTCGCCGCACAGTGCGGCGATCCGACGGCCGGCAGCGGTCGAGCCGGTGAAGGTGATCTTGTCGACCCGCGGGTCGCGCACGAGGAGTTCGGAGACCTCCCGATCGGCAGTGACCACGTTGAGGACGCCCGGTGGCAGACCGATCTCCTCGGCGACCTCGGCCACCAGGTATCCCTCGCCTGGCGCTTCGGGTGACGACTTGAGGATGACCGTGCAGCCGGCGATGAGGGCCGGGGCGATCTTGTAGCTGATGAGGCTCAGCGGTCCGTTCCACGGGATGATGGCGCCGACCACACCGACTGGCTCCCGGACGAGCAGGCCGAACCCGCCGGTGCTGGGCTTCGCCTCCTGCTCCCACTCGAACGTGTCGGCCAACCCGGCGTAGTAGTCGAAGGTACCCGCGGCACCCTGGGCCGCGTACTGGGCGATCCTGTGGATCACCCCGGACTCGCGTGGCCAGATCTGCCCGATCTCGTCCGCACGGGCTGCCAACCCGGCTCCGAGTGCCCGCAGGAACTCCGCCCTCTCGCCATGTGCCATCCGGGGCCACGGACCGTCGTCGAAGGCCTGTCGTGGCAGCCGACACGGCTCGGGCCATGTCCTCTGCCTGGGCCTCGGCCACACTGAAGAAGAGCTCCTCGGTGCCCGAGTCGAGCACATCGATGGTGGCCTCCGAGCTGGGTGCCACCCAGCCTCCGCCGATGTAGAAGCGTTCGGCGTGCCGGAGTGGTGAGGTCGTGGTGTTCTTCAGGGACATGGGGACCTTCTCTCGTGCGGCTCACCAGAGCCGCGTTTCGGACGGCGCGATGTTGTGCTCAATCTACCGTCGGGCGATCACGTGCTCACCGTAGTGCAGCAGTGCGCTGCCGACATCGCCCGCGAACAGGGCGGCGGGGATGACCACCCGGGTCGCGCCCAGGTCGTCGAGGGCCTGCACATCGGCGACGGCCTCGTCGGCACCGATGCAGTAGCTGCTGACGGTGATCTCGATGGAGGACGGGTCGCGCGCCGCCTCGACCGCTGCCGTGCGCATCGTGTCGCGGAGATGGCGGAGCTCGCTTCGGTCGACGCCGAAGGGGAAGAAGCCGTCGCCGATCCGTCCTGCCCGACGGGCGGCGATCTCGGTGTGTCCGCCGATGTGGATCGGGATCGTCCCCGCCATGGGTTGGGGTCGCAGATAGACATCCTTGAACTGCACGGTTTCACCGTCGAAGCCGGCCCGCTCCTGGCGCCACAGGGCCCGCATGGCAGCGATGCTCTCCTCTGCCCGCTGTCCGCGGCGTTCGAACGGGATGCCGAGGGCCTCGAACTCCTCCTTGAGCCAACCGATGCCGACACCGAGGGTCACGCGACCGGATGAGAGGTAGTCGAGGGTGGCCAGCTCCTTGGCCAGGACCACGGGGTTCCGCTCGGGAAGGATCAAGATGCCGGTGGCGAGCCGGATCGTCGAGGTCTCCCTGGCCACGTAGGACAGCCAGATGAGCGGGTCGGGGAAGGGGGCGTCCTCTCCCGACGGCAGACGCCCCGAGGGATCGTACGGGTACGTCGAACGGTAGCCGGCGGGCACCACGACGTGGTCCACCGTCCAGATCGACTCGAACCCGGCAGCTTCGGCGACCCGGGCGAGGGCGCACGCCCGCTCCGGCTCGATGTTGGGGCCGATGTTGGCAAATGCGATGCCGAACTTCATGTCGCGACTACCTGAGGCCGCAGCGGAGCGACAGGTGCTTGATGCCGCCGTTGACCGCCGAATTGAGGCGTTCGGGCTCTGCTGCCAGTTCGAACCACTCGAGGCGGGCGCACAGGTGCCGGAAGAGCGTCTCGAGCTCGACGCGGGCGAGGTTGGCACCCATGCAGAAGTGGGGGCCGGAACCGAATGCGAGATGGTGGTTCGGCTGCCGGTCCACCCGGAACTCGAACGGGTCGTCGAACACCTCCTCGTCGCGGTTCGCCGACGCGAAGAAGAGCGCGACCTTGTCGCCGGCGGGGATCGTCACGCCCCGGATCTCTCCGTCATCGGTGGCCGTGCGGATGAAATGGATGATCGGGCTGACCCAACGGAGGATCTCCTCCACAGCGCTCGGCAGCAGCTCGGGCTCCCGGCGCAGGCGCTCCCACTGGTCGGGGTGTTCGGAGAAGGCGAGGAGGCCGCCGCTGATCGCGTTGCGGGTCGTCTCGTTGCCGGCCTCGACGATGAGCTCGCAGTAGTCGAGCAGCTGCTCCTCGGTGAGCGGCTCCCCGTCGATCTCGGATGCGATGAGCTGGCTCACGATGTCGTCGCCGGGATCGCGTCGGCGTCGTTCGATGAGCGCACTCAGATAGCCGTGCAGCTCTCCACGTGCCCGGCGGATCGTCTGGCCCGGGGTCTCGCCCGGCTGCCGGAACTCCGGGTCGTCCTTGCCGATCACCTCGTTGGTCCACCGGAACAGCAGCTTCCAGTCGTCACTGGGCACGCCGAGGATCCAGGAGATCACACCGATCGGCAGTGGCGCGGCGACCCGCTCCACGAAATCGAACTCGCCGGCGTCGTTGGAGGACGCCAGGTCGTCGAGGACCTCGACCGCGATGCGGTCGATCTCGTCGTGGCGTGACCGGATGGCCCGCGGGGTGAACCGCGGCATCGCCACCCGGCGGAGCGGCCCGTGGCGCGGAGGGTCGAGCATGACCACCATCTCCGAGGGCTGAGCCGGTGCGCCCGGGCGCCCGAGGATGAGGCCCTGCGCGTTCGAGAACCTCTCCGGCTGGGCCGCGATCTCGACGATGTCGGCGTGCTTGGTGATGGCCCAGAACGGGACGTAGCCCGGCGGCTCCAGGTACGCCACCGGAGCTTCGGCCCGCAACGTGGCCCACACTGCGTGCGGATAGCCGTTCTGGGCGAAGCGGTTCGGATCGACGAGATCGAGCGGATCGACGGAGCTCGGTGTCGCTGGCGGGGTGCTCATCTGATGCCTGTCCTGTGTCGACGGGCGGGATCGGGTGCTCGACCCTTCCCGTGGGGCTCGTTCACCCGATTGGCGTGAGCTCGAGGGGAGCTCGTCCAGCAGGCCTCATGTGGTTGATGACATGGTTCGCATGGTAGGAGAGTGTCGTATCCGGCGCAATCGTCAGGGCCGAATCGACCGGGGGCGGCTGGAGGGCCTGCGAGAGGACATCACCGGTTCGACAGGCCGCTGACCTCGGTATTTTATGGCGCCCGGACCGGGTCGCCGGTAGCTCGCCGGAGAGAATAGTGTTTGCAGGTGCTGCCAAGGGGGAACCCGGCGGCCGGCACCGATGCTGGGTCGAGGACCATGAACCGCGTCCACCCGGGCACCGGCGGGTGCCATGGTGGACCGAGAGGAAGGCACGAGGCATGGACCAGGAGCTCGCCGGCAAGGTGGCGATCGTCACCGGAGGGTCTGGGGGGATCGGCCGTGCCACTGCGGAGCTCTTCGCCGAACAGGGCGCGCTGGTCGTCATCGCCGACATCGAGGTCGACCGGGGCGAAGCGCTGGCGGCCGAGCTCGGCGCGTCGGTTGCCTTCCAGCGGACCGACGTGGCCGACCCGGACGACGTCCAGGCGCTCGTCGAGTTCACGGTGCGCCACTTCGGCGGGCTCGATGTCATGTTCAACAACGCCGGTGTGCCGAGCTCCTTCCGCCGCCTCCTGCAGAACGACCTCCGTGACGCGCAACGGGTCATGGCGGTGAACCTCTTCGGGGTCATGTACGGCTGCCGGTTCGCGGGCCTGCACATGGCCGAGCACGGTGGTGGCTCGATCATCAACACCACGTCGATGGGCGCCCTGACCGGGGGGTCGCTGCCCATCGTCTACCGGACCTCGAAGGCGGCGATCATCCAATTCAGCCGGTCGGCCGCATCGGACCTCGCGGAGTACGGCATCCGCGTGAACTCCGTGGCGCCGGGGCACATCGCGACAGGGATCACCAATTACGATCTCGGCCCTGTGATCCGGGCCAGCCAGCCCCTCCAGCGCCAGGGGACGCCCGCCGACGTGGCCAACGCGGTGCTCTTCCTGGCGAGTGCGCGGTCGGCCCAGATCACCGGGACCGTCCTTTCCGTGGACGGTGGAACCGCGGCCGGTCCGTCCTTCGCACAGACACAGCTGCTCCTGGCCGAGGCCCGAGCGCACGGAGGTGGAGATGCCGGCTGAACTGGTCATTCGGGGTGGGACAGTGGTCGACGGGACCGGAGGTCCCGGTCGCAGCGCCGACGTGGCGGTCAGCGCCGGGGTGATCGAGGAGATCGGGCAGGACCTGCACGGGGCGCACGAGGTCGACGCGTCGGGCTGCATCGTCGCACCCGGGTTCATCGACATCCACACCCACTACGACGCCCAGGTCTTCTGGGACCCGGCACTCCGGCCCTCCTCCTACCAGGGGGTCACGACCGTGGTCGCCGGGAACTGCGGCTTCACGATCGCGCCCACCCGGCCCGAGCACCACGACGTCATCGTGCACACCCTCGAGAACGTCGAGGACATGGACCCGGCGTCGCTCACCGAGGGCATCGTGTGGGGGTTCCGCACCCATCCCGAGTACATGGAGCTCGTGCGGTCGCGCGGCACCGTCCTCAATTTCACCTGCTACGTCGGCCACAGCTCCGTGCGCCTGTACGTCATGGGTGACGCCGCCTACGAACGGGCGGCGACCCCCGATGAGATCGACCGGATGTGCCGGCTCGTGGTGGAGGCGATCGATGCCGGGGCGGCCGGGTTCTCGACGAGCTTCGCCTACACCCACCGGGGGATGAACGGCCTGCCGGTCCCGAGCCGCTTCGCCGAGCGGGACGAGGTCGAGGCACTCTTCATGGCGGCCGGCAGCACCGGGAAGGGTGTGGTGCTCGCCACCGCGGGCGAACAGTGCACGTACGCGGACATGTACGAGCTGCAACCCCGGATCGGACGGCCCTTCATGTATCCGATGTTCGCTCTGACCGGCGGGCGCAATCAGCCCCAGCTCGACCTGCACGAGCAGGCCCTCGCAGAGGGCTGCCAGGTCTGGCCCCAGGTGACACCCCGGCCCCTGACCATGCAGTTCACGATGGACAGCCCGTTCAGTCTCAATGTGAGCCCGGTGGTCGCCGAGCTCATCGACCAGGGCCGCGATGCCAGGATCGCCGCCTACCGCGATCCCGGCCTGGCGCGCCCGGGCGGCGGCGGATCTCGCGCAGCAGCCGATGCGACCCCGGTGGGAGACCTGCGAGGTCTCCGAGTCGAGGAGCCATCCGGAGCTGGAAGGTCGACGCGTCGACACCATCGCCGCCGAGCGCGGCAGCGATCCGTTCGACGTCATCTGCGAGCTCGCCGTCGAGGAGGATCTCGCCACCCGGTTCCGCATCTACATCGCCAATGACGACCCGGTCAGCGTGGGCAAGCTGCTCACGCACGATCAGATGGTCCTCGGGCTCTCCGACGCAGGTGCCCACGTGGGCCAGCTGTGTGATGCGCCGCTGCCCACCGATCTGCTCGGCACGTGGGTCCGTGACCGCGGCATCATGCCGGTCGAACACGCCGTTCGGAAGCTGACCGGTGAGCCGGCCGACATCTTCGGATTCGTTCGCCGTGGGCTACCTCCGCGAGGGCTACTGGGCCGACGTCTGCGTCTTCGACCCCGCCACCGTGTCGCCGGGACCCGACGAAGCGACTCCGCGACTTTCCCGCCGACGGCGAGCGGCTGACGGCCGAGGAGCCCACCGGGCTCCGTCACGTGCTGGTCAACGGCGTGCCCATCCGGCTCGACGAGGTCCAGCTCGGTCCGGACGGACCGCGTCCGGGGACGCGACCCGAGATCGGTTGAGGAACGGCGGATGCCCGACCCCTTGATCGATCAGCCGGTTGATGTCATAGTCAGACATGAAACCGCGGGAGGTCGTGTCATGACGATGCAGGGTGTGAGCGACGTGTACTACGACCCCTACGACGTGGCGATCGACGCCGACCCCTACCCGGTCTTCCGCCGGCTGCGCGAGGAGGCGCCGCTCTATTACAACGAGCCCCACGACTTCTACGCCGTGAGCCGGTTCGCCGACGTCGAGCGGGGCTATCTCGACCCGAAGACCTTCATCTCCGGCCGCGGCGGCATCATCGAACTGATCAGGGCCAACATCGAGATGCCGCTCGGGCGTGCTCATCTTCGAGGACCCGCCGGTCCACACCATCCACCGGCGCCTGATGTCCCGGGTCTTCTCGCCGAACCGGGTGGCCGCGCTCGAACCCCAGATCCGGGCGTTCTGCGTCAGCTGCCTCGACCCGCTGGTCGGCGCCAAGGAGTTCGACTTCATCGCCGATCTGGGAGCACAGATGCCCATGCGGGTCATCGGCATGCTGCTCGGTATCCCCGAGCAGGACCAGGAAGCCGTGCGGGACAAGGTCGACGCCAACCTCCGCACCGAGGCCGGGCAGCCCATGGAGGTGGGGGAGAAGATCGTCCCGACCGACATCTTCGCCGACTACATCGACTGGCGGGTCGATCATCCGTCGGACGACATCATGACCGAGCTACTGCAGGCCGAGTTCGAGGACGAGAACGGCACGGTCCGCAACCTGACCCGCGAGGAGCTCCTGACCTACATCAGCGTCATCACCGGTGCGGGCAACGAGACCACCGGTCGGCTCATCGGATGGACCGGCAAGGTGCTGGCCGACCATCCGGACCAGCGGAAGGAGTTGGTCGAGGACCCCTCCCTCATCCCCGGCGCCATCGAGGAGCTCCTGCGCTTCGAGACCCCCGCGCCCGCACGCGGCCAGGTACGTCACCCAGGACGTCGAGCTCTACGGCCAGACGGTGCCGGAGGGCAGCATCATGGTGCTCCTCCCCGGATCGGCGAACCACGACGATCGGCGCTTCCCGAACGGAGACGCCTTCGACATCCACCGGAAAGACGGGAAGCCGCTGACCTTCGGGTACGGGATCCATCTCTGCCTCGGTGCGGCCCTGGCCCGCCTCGAGGGTCGGGTTGCCCTCGAGGAGGTCCTCAAGCGGTTCCCCACCTGGGAGATCGACATGGACCAGGCCAAACTCGCCCCCACCTCGACGGTCAGGGGCTGGGAGACGCTCCCGGCGTTTACGTCGTGACCCGCGGGAGGATGCGGTCGCTGGCCCCGGGCCTGAGCCCCGCCGAGCTGACCTGATGGGCGAGTTGGACGAGAAGGTGGCCGTGATCACCGGCGCCGGGTCGGGGATGGCCAAGGCTTCGGTCAAGGTCTTCGTCAGGGAGGGCGCCAAGGTGGTGGCCGCCGACATCAGTGGTGCCGAGCAGGACACGGCGACCGAGATCGGCGGAGACGTCCTTCCCGTGCACTGCGACGTCTCCCAGGAGGCCGACGTCGAAGCGGTGATGGCGGCCGCCGTCGAGGCGTTCGGACGGGTGGACGCCGTGCTCAACGTGGCCGGCATCGCCGACGGCTGTGCGCTCGCCGACCTGACCATGGAGTTCTATGACCGGCTGATGGACGTGGACCTGCGCGGGGTGATGCTCGGGATGAAGCACGGTATCCGCACGATGCTCCCGACCGGCGGTGGATCGATCATCAACTGGTCCTCGGTCGGTGGCCTCAACGGCTCCGCGTTCACCAGTGTGTACCAGGCGGCCAAGCACGGGATCATCGGCGCCAGCAAGTCCGCTGCCATCGAGTACGGGACGAAGGGGATCCGGGTCAACACCATCTGTCCCGGGTTCATCCTCACCGAGATCATGGCCCAAGGTGCCGAGGACTTCATTCCCGACATCGCGGCCAAGGCCGCGCTCGCCCGCGCGGGGCAACCCTCCGAGGTCGCCGAAGTCGGCGCCTTCCTCGCCTCCGACCGGGCCTCGTTCATCACCGGTGCAGTCATCCCTGTTGACGGGGGATGGTCGGCGAAGTTGGCGTAGGGGAATGGGCGCCGTGACCACCGCCGAGATGCCGCAGGATCCCCCGGCGCGAGCCGGTCGACGCTACGACGGCACCCTTCGCCGCGAGCGGGCGGCGGAAACGCGGGAGCGGATCATCGTCGCCGGGTCAGAGCTCCTCCACCGCACGTCGGTCCGAGACTGGAAGAAGTTGACCGTGCGGGCCGTGGCCGAACGGGCCGGCGTCAATGAGCGGACCGTCTACCGCTACTTCGGGAATGAGCGAGGTCTGCGGGACGCGGTGATGCACCGGCATGAGCAGGAGGCCGGCATCGAGCTGGCCGGCATGCGGCTCGAGGACATCGCCACTGTGGCAACCCAGGTCTTCGAGCACGTCTCGCAGTATCCGCGGGAGCCGCGCCCACCCCTCGACCCGACCCTGGTCGACGCCAATCAGCGCCAGCGGGAGGCACTCCTCGGTGCCATCGCCGCCACGGCCGAGCGGTGGCCCGAAGCGGAACGGACGGTGGCGGCCGCCGTCTTCGACGTCCTGTGGAGCGTGGCCTCGTACGAGCGACTGGTCGTCGACTGGCAGATCGATCACACGGTGGCGATCGAGGGGATCGCCTGGGTCATCGGACTGGTCGAGGAGGCCGTTCGGGACGGTCGGGGGCCGACATGACTCCGCCCACGAGTTCGGCGCGCCGACTGAACGGACCTCGGGCTGTCGATCCTCGACGGACCGGTTCGACCGTCGTACCCGTCCGATCAGGGCGGCCGCCCGTGACCATCCAGGAGCAGCGTTGAGCGACGACCAGTTCGATTCCATCGACTTCTTCCGCACCAAGGACCTCGTCGACAATCCCTACCCCTACCTCGAGCACCTGCGTGAGCAGTGCCCGGTGCTCAAAGAGCCGCACCGCGGTGTGTTCATGGTCACGGGGTACGACGAGGCGATCGAGGTCTACCACGACCAGGAGACCTTCTCCGCCTGCAACTCGGCCATCGGGCCCTTCGCCAAGTTCCCTGTGCCCCTGGAGGGTGACGACATCACCGAGATCATCGAGACCTATCGCGACGATCTCCCGTTCGGTGACCAGCTCCCCACCTTCGACCCGCCCAAGCACACCGCGCAGCGCGGGCTGTTGATGCGGCTGATCACCCCGAAACGCCTCAAGGAGAACGAAGCCTCGCTGCAGCGGTTGGCCGATGACCAGATCCACCGCTTCCACACCCGCGGCGAGTGCGAGTTCATCGGCGAGTACGCCCAGCCCTACACCATGCTGGTCATCGCCGACCTGCTCGGCGTGCCGGAGGAGGACCATCCGGAGTTCCTCGAGAAACTCATGCACCACGACGCCCTGGAGATGACCCACAGCCCGCTCGAGTATCTCTACGCCCAGTTCACCCGCTACATCGAGGACCGGCGGCGCGAGCCTCGGGACGACGTGATGACCGGGCTGGCCACGGCCACCTTCCCCGACGGCTCGCTGCCCCCGGTGGAAGACGTGATGAAGATCGCCTCCAATCTGTTCGCTGCCGGGCAGGAGACCACGGCCCGGCTCCTCGGCACCGCCCTCCAGACCCTGGGTGAGCGCCCCGACCTCCAGCAGCAGCTCCGCGACGACCGCAGTCTGGTCTCCCCCTTCATCGAGGAGACGTTGCGCCTGGAGCCTCCCATCAACGGCACCTTCCGCCTGTCGCGCACGCCGACCAAAGTCCGGGAGACCGAGATCCCGGCGGGCAGCACGGTCATGATCCTGCCCAGCGGGGCCAACCGCGACCCGCGTGAGTTCGAGCATCCCGACGAACTGCGCCTCGACCGCGAGAACGCGCGCCAGCACATCGCTTTCGGCCACGGTATCCATACCTGTGCCGGGGCCCCACTGGCCCGAGCTGAGTCCAACGTGTCGCTGCAGCGCATCCTCGACCGGATGGCGGACATCCGCATCTCGGAGTCGCATCACGGCTCGGCCGGAGCCCGTCACTGGGAGTACACGCCCACCTGGATGCTCCGGGGGCATGACCGGCTCTACCTCGAGTTCACGCCCGTCGACTGAACTGGGTCGCTTCTACGACTGATCGATTAGTAATAGCGTCCTCGCCGGGAGAGGTGCTGGTATTTTGCTCTCGGTCCAGGTGCGATGTCCCAGCGATGCCACAGAATCGGCTCCGGAGACGGAGGGGCCCACATGGCACGGAAGGGTTCCTATGCGTGTGGTTGTGAACATGAGCCAGTGCGAGAGCAACGGTCTCTGCATGGGTGTGGCCCCGGACGTCTTCCTGCTCGATGACGACGATCTCCTGGTCGTGCTCGACGAGACACCCGACGAGTCGCTCCGCGACAAGGTCTTCGAGGCAGTCCGCATCTGCCCGAAACAGGCCATCTCGGTCGAGGAGGACTGACCAGGTCGGCTGGACGGTACGGTGTGACCGATGGGTTTGGTGCGCCGCGGTTTGGGGCAGTAGTCCGAGATCTGCGTTAGGGAGTGCCCATCACGGCTCGACGTCGCCGACCCCCCGCCGGAGCGTGCCGATGATCCGCTGCAGGTCGCGGAGGTCGGCCCGGCTCAGGGCGTCCAACCCGAATGCGACGCTGTTCACGGCCGTCGTGGCCTCGCTGGCGAGCAGCCGGCCCTCCTCGGTGATCTCCGCCAGGGTCGTCCTCCCGTCGGTGGGATGGGGACGCCGGCGGACCAGCCCCTGATCCTCGAGGCGGTCGATGATGTTGGTGACGCTGGTCGGGTGGATCATGAGCCGTTGACCCATGATGCCCAGCGGCAGCGCGCCCCGGCGGCTGAACAGCAGGAGGACCAGGCCCTCGTAGCGGGCGAAGGTGAGACCGAACGGACGGAGCGCTCCGTCCACCGCGGCCAGCACGATCTGCTGGGCCCGCATGATCGACGTGGCGGCTGCCATGGCCTCGCTGACGTCGGCATCCCAGCGCTCGGACCACCTGACCCGGGCCTCTTCGATGGGATCGAATGGAAGGGGACGGCGGGCCACCGCCCGGAGATTACCTGATGGGCGAATTTTGCCTTGGACCGTCATCCGGGCACGATGGTGGAGAGGCCGAGCTGATGCGAGGAGACCGAGATGCCCACCCTTCGAGACGACCTGGGTCGGCCCGTCAGTCTGCCGACACGGCCCCTGCGGCTGGTCTCCCTGGTGCCGTCGCTGACCGAGGCGTTGGCGGTGACGGTGCCGGAGCTTCTGGTCGGCGTGACCGACTGGTGCACGCACACCGACGGTCTCGATCTGCCCCGCGTCCGGGGGACGAAGAATCCCGACCATGCTGCGATCGGAGGACTCCGACCCGACCTGGTCATCGCCAACCAAGAGGAGAACCGCCGCGTCGACGTCGAACGTCTCGAGGCGTCCGGCATCCGGGTGTGGGTCACGGTCATCGACTCGATCGACGAGGCGTTCCGGTCTCTCCGTCGCCTGTTCGGCGACGTGCTGGCCGTCGACGAGCCTTCGTGGCTGGCGAGCGCCGAGAGCGAGTGGCGGCGGCCCCCCGACCTGCCCGCGCTGTCGGTTCTGGCCCCCATCTGGCGCGACCCCTGGATGGCGATCGGTGCGCGGACGTTCGCCGGCGACCTGCTTGGCCGGCTCGGGCTGGTCAACGTCCTCGCCGACGGGCCGGAGCGCTACCCGAAGCGCGCCCTCGCGGCGCTCAGGGACCTCCAACCCGAACTGGTCCTGCTGCCGGACGAGCCCTACTCGTTCTCCGCGACGGATGGGCCCGAGGCGTTCTCCGGGACGCCGACAGCACTGGTCGAGGGACGGGCGCTCACCTGGTACGGACCGTCGCTGGTCACCGCCCGCGCAACCCTGACCGCCAGGATCTCCGAGGCGCTCGATCCCGGGGCCGCTTGAGCGGGCCGCCTACACGTTCCGGCGGTAGGAGCCACCCACTTCGAACAAGGTGCCGGTGATCTCGCCGAGCGTGGCGTGCCGCACCGTGGACATGAGCTCGGCGAAGATGTTGCCACCGCCGAGTGCGACCCGGCGCAGCTCGTCCAGGGCGACGTCACGGTCGAGCGCGTGGCGCTGCGTGAAGTCCCTGAGCCGGGAGAGCTGCGCCTGCTTCTCCTGCTCGGTCGAACGGGCGAGCTCGATCACCTCCGGGGGACCGTCGCTTCCGGGTGCGGTGAAGGTGTTGACGCCGACGATGGGCAACGAACCGTCGTGCTTCTTGTGCTCGTAGAGCATGGAGTCGTCCTGGATGCGGCCCCGTTGGTAGCCGGTCTCCATGGCCCCGAGCACGCCGCCCCGTTCGCTGAGCCGGTCCAGCTCGGCGAGGACGGCCTCCTCGAGCAGGTCGGTGAGCTCCTCCACGATGAAGCTCCCCTGGAGGGGGTTCTCGTTGGCGGCAACCCCCCACTCCTTGGTGATGATCATCTGGATGGCCAGAGCGCGCCGGACCGACTCGGCCGTCGGCGTGGTGACCGCCTCGTCGTAGGCGTTCGTGTGGAGGCTGTTGGCGTTGTCGTAGATGGCGCACAGCGCCTGGAGCGTGGTGCGGATGTCGTTGAAGGCCATCTCCTGGGCGTGCAGGGAGCGTCCGGAGGTCTGGACGTGGTACTTGAGCTTCTGCGACCGTTCGTTGGCGCCGTAGCGCTCCTTCATCGCGATGGCCCAGATCCGGCGGGCCACCCGGCCGATCACCGTGTACTCGGGATCCATCCCGTTCGACAGGAAGAAGGAGAAGCTCGGGGCGAAGTCGTCCACGTCCATGCCCCGTGCCAGGTAGGACTCCACGTAGGTGAAGCCGTTTGCCAGGGTGAAGGCGAGCTGGGTGATGGGGTTGGCTCCCGCCTCCGCGATGTGATAGCCGGAGATCGACACCGAGTAGAAGTTCCTGACCTGGTGCTCGATGAACCACTCCTGCATGTCGGCCATCACACCGAGGGAGAACTCGGTGGAGAAGATGCAGGTGTTCTGGCCCTGGTCCTCCTTCAGGATGTCCGCCTGCACGGTGCCCCGTACCGTGCGGAACACGTCGGCGGTGATTCCAGAGGCTTCGGTCTCGTCGGCCGGACGCCCGTGCTCGGCCTCGAACCGCTCGAGCCGCTGGTCGACCGCAGCGTTGAGGAACATCGCCAGGATGGTCGGTGCCGGCCCGTTGATGGTCATCGAGACCGACGTGGTCGGATCGCAGAGATCGAACCCGCCGAAGAGGACCTTCATGTCGTCGAGCGTGGCGATCGAGACTCCGGCGGTCCCGATCTTGCCGTAGATGTCGGGCCGTTCGTCCGGATCGAAGCCGTAGAGGGTCACCGAGTCGAACGCCGTGGAGAGTCGGGTCGCCGCCTGCCCCTCGGCGAGGAGGTGGAAGCGGCGGTTGGTCCGGAAGGCATCGCCCTCCCCGGCGAACATGCGGGCAGGGTCCTCCTCGGTCCGCTTGAAGGGGAACACCCCGGCCGTGAAGGGGAACCGGCCGGGCAGGTGCTCGGAGCGCAGCCACCGCACCAGCTCTCCGTGCTCGGTGACCCGCGGGAGCGCCACCCGGGGGACGCGGGTTCCCGAGAGCGAGGTGCGCCACAACGCAGGGGAGCGGTCGTCCCCGCCGGGCTCGGTCGGGTCATCGCCGATGACCATGGTCGGCCGCAGGGCGTCCCACTCCTCGAGGAGGCGCCGCCCCTCCGGATCGCGGGCCGCATCGAGTTCGGCGGCCAGCTCGGCAAGGGCGGTGATCTCGACCTGGCGGTCGGCACCCAGGGCGACGACAGCGCCGATCTGTTGGGCCTGGCGGGCCTCGGCGGCAAGGCGCGCGCTGGTCGCGTGGTACTCGCGGATCGACGCCGCGATGTCCGCCAGGTATCGGTGCCGTTCCGATGGCACGATGGCCGAGGCGCGGGTCGAGGTGCGCACGGTGGTGGCCGGAAGGATGCCGTCGCCGACGACCAGACCCTTGCCGATCAGCTCGGTCTCGAGCCGGTGGTACAACGCGGTGGTCCCGTCGTCGTTGAACCGGGAGGCGATCGTGCCGAACACCGGTTCCGCCCCGGGAGGGCCCGCAGCGTCCCGATGGTCGCGGGACCACTGCCGGCAGACCTGTCGGAACGCATCGTCGGCACCGCGCCGGTCGAACTTGTTGATGGCGACCACGTCGGCGAGCTCGAGCATGTCGATCTTCTCGAGCTGCGAGGCGGCCCCGTACTCCGGAGTCATCACGTAGAGCGCCACGTCGGCGATCTCGGTCACCGCGGCATCCCCCTGACCGATGCCCGGGGTCTCCGCGATGACCAGGTCGAAGCCGGCCGCAGCACAGGCCGCGACCGACGAGCGGGAAGTGGTCCGGCAGCTCGGACCCCGAGTTCCGGGTGGCCATCGATCGGAAGTAGACGTTGCCGGCGTCGATCGCATTCATGCGGATGCGGTCCCCGAGCAGGGCACCTCCGCCCCGCCGGCGGGTGGGGTCGACGGCCAGGACGGCGATCGAGAGCTTGTCCTCGTGGTCGAGTCGGAAGCGCCGGATGAGCTCGTCGGTCAGTGAGGACTTGCCCGACCCACCGGTGCCGGTGACTCCGAGCACGGGCACTGGAGTCGCCGTCGAGGCGCGCAGCAGCGACTCGATGGCGGCGCTGTCGACGGATCCGGCCTCGAGGCAGCTGATCCACCGGGCCAGCGACCGGTGGTCGCCACTGCGCAGTGCATCCAGCGACGGCGGCCCGTCGGCGGTCACGTCGCGGTCGCATTCCTCGATGAGGAGATTGATCATCCGCTCGAGCCCGAGACGCTGGCCGTCGGCGGGGGAGAAGATCCGCCGCACGCCGTAGGCCTCGAGCTCCTCGATCTCCTCCGCCACGATGACGCCCCCGCCGCCCCCGTAGATCAGCACCTCGGGGCGGCCCTCGGCCGCGGAGCCGGTCCACCAGGTACTTGAAGTACTCGGTGTGGCCACCCTGGTAGGAGCTCACCGCCACCCCCTGCACGTCCTCCTCGACCGCCGCCCGGACCACCTCGTCCACCGAGCGGTTGTGCCCGAGGTGGACGACCTCGGCGCCCTGGGCCTGGAGGAGGCGCCGCATGATGCTGATGGCGGCATCGTGCCCGTCGAACAGACTGGCCGCGGTCACGAACCTGACCGGATGGGCCGGTCGGTGGAGGTCGCTCACGCCCGGACCAGGTGGGGCTGGCGGCGGAGGGACCCGGTGCACGTCACTCGGCCATATTACTACGACGTCCTACTAAATTGCCCCGGCTGGGGCCGAGCCCTCCCGACCTGGGACTGACCGTCCGATCGTTCGGTCAGACCAGGCTCGAGCCGGTCATCCGAGCCGCCCGAGCAGGAATTGGGCGACAGGCGTGGCTGGCGGGAACTCCTCGGTGACCCCGGCCGCGAAGTACCCCGAATCGGTGACCATGGTGATCCCGCTGATTGCAGCGGCTGCCGCGCTGCACAGGAACACGAGCGGGTAGGCCTGCTCCAGAGGAGTCGACGTCTCGACACCGGTCTCGGCGCGGAAGTCGGAACCGAAGCCGAGCCAGAGCTCCTTGTTCGCCTGGGCCAGCGGGGTGTCGGTCGGACCGGGGCAGATCGCGTTGATCCGGATCCCGCGCTTCGCCATGGGGAACGCCTGAATGGCGACATACGCACAGATCGCCTGCTTGGTCGAGAGGTAGTCGGCGCCGCCGTTGGCCGCGATCCATTCCACCGCGCTGTCGAAGTCGGGGGTGGCCAGGTACTCGCGGATCCGGGGGAGGTTGGCTTCCCACCCGAGTCCGGCCGCAGACGAGATGAACCCGATGGCAGAGCCCCGGGGGAGCAGGTCCTTGGCGAGCAGGCTGTCGATGAGGTGCCGGTGTCCGATGAAGTTGATCTTCTCGATGCCCGGAGTGCCGTCGGCCACGCCGGCACAGGAGAGGAGCGCGTCGATCGGGCCTCCCAACTGGGCGAGTGCTCCGTCGATCGAGTCGCGCTCGGCGAGGTTCATCTGGATTGCGGTGGCTCCCTTCAGCTTGATCTTCGGCGAAGTCCATCACCACGACCTCCGCTCCTGCGGACTGCAGCAGTTCGGCCGCCGCTGCGCCCATCCCGGTCGCTCCTCCGACCACCAGCGCTCTCTTGCCGTCGTAGCGGAACGCATCAAACAGGGTCATGGTCGTGTCCTCCCGGGGGGTCGATGTGGTTGGGGTCAGGCAACAATGCCGCGTACCTTGAGGTCGATGATGGCGTCCCAGTCGAACCCGAGCTCTTCGAGGATGCTGTCGCCGTGCTCGTTGAGGCTCGGGGCGCGGCCGGGAGCGGCGGGCTCCCCGTCGAACTGTACAGGGGCGGCCGCCAGACGGAAGGGGGTGCCCTCGGCGGTCTGACAGTCCTGGACGTAGCCGTTGGCGACGGTCTGCGGGTCGCCTGCGGCCTCGATCGTGTCCTGCATGACGGCCCACTGGCCATCGAAGCCCTCCAAACGCCGGCGCCACTCCTCGAGGGTCGCGTCGGCGAACACCGGTTCCAACTCCCGGATGGCCTCGGCGCTGTTGGCGAGCAGCGAGGCATGGTCGGCGAACCTCGGATCCGTCGCGAGTTCGGGTCGCCCGATGGCCGCACAGAGGGTCGGCCAGTACTTGCCGGCCTGCAGGCACGTGAACCAGAGCGTGCGCCCGTCGGCGGTCTGGTACGTGCGGGACAGCGGATTCGACCCGAGGGAGTCGGCCGGCGGGGGGGCCCACGGACGGTCGAGGATGAGCGAGAGTGCCAGGGCCTGCCCCATCGCCCAGAGCCCTACGCCGAGCAGTGAGACGTCGACGGTGGTCGCCTCGCCGGTCCGCTCACGGTGGAACAGCGCGCCCATGATGCCTCCGGCGATCGTCATCGCCCCGATCGAGTCACCGAAACCCGGGGCGGGAGGGACGGGCACGAGCTCGTACTCGGGTCGCCTGGCGCCGGCGGCCACCCCGGCACGGGCCCAGAACGCCAGCGAGTCGTAGGAGCCCTTGTCCGCATCAGGGCCCCGCTCGCCCTGGCCGGTGCCGCGTACGTAGATGATGTCCGGATTGTGGGCCCGGACATCCTCGATGTCCACGTGCAGCTTCCGACGGACGCTCGGGAGCTTGTTGGTGAGGAAGACGTCCGAGGTCGCGACCAGCTTGTAGAGGATCTCGAGCCCGTCCGGCGTGGTCAGGTCGAGGGCGAGGCTCTTCTTCCCGCGGTTGGAGTGCTCGAGGAGGACGTGCACGTCGTTGGGCACGATGGCGAGGCCGGTCGAGGCCAGGCCCCGCATGGCGTCCCCGCGCTCGATGTGCTCGATCTTGATGACCTCGGCACCCCAGTCCGACAGCAGCGCCGATGCGGCCGGGACGAACGTGTGCTCGGCCACCTCGAGGACGCGCACCCCCTCCATCACCGCGCTCATCTGGTCACCTCAGCCCGGGGCGCCGCGCGGGACGTCGCGGAAGGGGACGTCCCGGTCGAGTGTGCGCTCCCTCGGCATGCCGAGGACCCGCTCGCTGATCACGTTGCGCGCCATCTCGGTCGTTCCCCCGCCGATGGTGGACACCTGGCGCATCAGGAAGTCGGTGCCGCAGTGGCCGATGACGCCGTCGTCGTCGGTCCAGGCCCCGGCCTCCCCACCCGCCAGCTCGAGTGTGATGGTGTGGATCCGGGCCGAGACCACGCCGGAGAACAGCCGACCGATGGCGGCCGCCTGGTCGGAGAAGGCGCCGGAGCGCAGTCCGGCGGCGAGGCGGTGCTGGAGCGCTTCGTTGGTCAGCTGGAGCACCCTGGCCTCGCCGACGAGGTCCCGGACCTGGGGGTCATCGACCCGACCGGTACCCCGGGCGATCTGGAGCACCGACGACCCGCCGACACCACCGTGGGCCTGGCCGGCCGGCACCGTGACGTAGGGGGAGTTGTGGAGCATGCGTTCGTGGAACATCCAGCGGATGCCGACGGTCCAGCCGTCGTCCACCTGACCGACGCGGTCGTGGTCCGGTACCTGCACGTCGGTCATGAACTCCTGGCAGAACTCCTTCGTCCCGTTGAGCATCTCGATCCGGTGGACCTCGACGCCCGACTGCCGGATCGGGACCATGAAGACGGTGAGCCCACGGTGCTTCGGCACGTCCCAGTTGGTGCGGGCGAGGCAGAGCCCCCAGTCCGACCACCAGGCGCCGGTCGTCCAGATCTTCGAACCGTTGAGCATCCACTCGTCACCGTCGCGCACGGCGGTGGTCTGGGCGCCGGCCACGTCCGATCCGCCGCCGGGCTCCGAGAGGAACTGCATCCAGAGCTCCTCGCCCCGCAGGATCGCCGGGAGGTGCCGGAGCTTCTGCTCCTCCGTCCCGAACTCCAGGATGACGGCGGCGCAGGGCGAGATGGTCGGGGCCTGGAACCGCATGGGGTATTCGAACCCGACCAGCTCCTCGTTCAACGCCGTCTGGTGTGCCGGGGTCAGTCCCTGACCGCCGTATGCGGTCGGGAAGCAGATGCCGGCGAGGCCCGCGTCGAACAGGCGGCCCTGCAGCTTCCGGTCGTGGGCGACCTCGGCCAGCTCCTCCTCGTCGGTCCGGGTGTTGCGGAGCACCCCTTCCGCCGCGCGCTCCGCGGCAGGCTCGAGATTGGCCCGGATCCACGAGCGGGCCCGCTCACGGAAGTCGGCGACGTCCTCCACGGTGTCCGTGCTCACGCCGCACCTGGCAGGTGTTCGACGATCGACGCGAGCCGGTGCCGGTGCTCGGCAGGCGTGCCGTACAACGTTCGGTTGACGACCACGCGTCGGAGGTAGAAGTGGATGTCGTGTTCGAATGTGAGGCCGATCCCTCCGTGGATCTGTACGCAGTCCTGCACGAGCTCCGAGCCGTAGTCGCCGATGAAGGCCTTGGCGGCACTGACCAGCTCGCCGGCGTCGGCCGATCCGGAGGCGACGGCCGCGGCTGCCGCGTCGTTGATCGCGTGCCCGGCCTCGAGCCAGGTCTTCATGTCGGCGAACCGGTGCTTGAGCTCCTGGTAGGAAGCAAGGGGCCGCCCGAACGAGTAGCGGTCGAACGCCCACTCGATGGTCATCTCCAATGCGCGCTGCATGGCGCCGACCGACTCCGAGTTTGCGATCACCAGTGCCACCTGCAGCTGGCGCTCGACGGGACGGTCGGCCTCACCGATCGCGCCGACCACGGCGTCGGCAGACAGTCGGACGTCGCGGAAGGTGACCTCGGAGAACCGACGGGTGAGATCGACCGTCTGCATCGGGCGGACCGAGATGCCCCCGGTGCCGGCCGGTGCCAGCACCTGGGTGAGCCCGCCGTCCGTGCGGCCGGTGACCAGGAAGTGGGTGGCCCCCTCCGCGGCCTCGACCGGGCGCTTGACACCGTTGAGGACGATGTCGGATCCGTCGGGCCGGACCTCGAGCGCGATCTGACCGAGGCCGTCGTGCGGCCGGTGCTCGCGGTAACCCCAGGACGCGAGCTTCGTGCCGTCGAGGAGACCCGCCCGGAGGTCGCCATGACGACCCTCCGGATCCTCGTTGAGAACCGCGGCGACGAGGTTGGTCGGGAGCAGCGGGCCCGGTGCGGCGTGGCGCCCGAACTCGTGGGCCACCAGCGTGAGGTCGATGAGCCCGTTGCCGCTGATCGACCCGCCGCCGTACTGCTCGTCGACGAGGAGGGAGGTCCACCCGAGCTCGGCGCCGCGTTGCCAGTAGCGGGCACCGAATCCGACGGGGTCGTCACGGAGGCGACGGATCTCCGCCGGAGACGCGTGCTCGGTCAGGAATTTCGACGTGGTGTCACGGAAGAACTCCTGATCGGATGTCAGGTTCAGCTGCACGGGCCACCCCGCCGCAGCGAGCGTCCCGGGTTGCACCTGACCGGGGCCGTCCGCGCAATGGCGCTGTTCGGGAGATCAGGCACTCGGCCACGCCAGGGACTTGATCTCGAGGTACTGGTCGAATCCGGCGATGCCGTTCTGTCGCCCGATCCCACTGCTCTTGTACCCCCCGAACGGGACGTCGGCTCCGTACCAGACGCCGCCGTTGACGCCCATGGTGCCGGTGCGGACCCGTCGCGCCACGGCAAGGGAGCGTTCCTGCGAACCGGAGAAGACGGCGCCGCTCAGCCCGTACGTGCTGTCGTTTGCGATGCGCACCGCATCGTCGTCGTCCTCGAAGGGGATGACCACCAGGACCGGACCGAAGATCTCCTCCTGGGCGATCGTCATCCCGCTCTCGACGCCGGTGAACATCGTGGGCTCGACGAAGAAGCCCTTGGGCTGGTCCTTGGGACGGCCACCGCCGACGGCGAGGGTGGCTCCCTCCTCGACGCCACGGTCGATGTACCCGAGGACCCGGTCGCGCTGCTTGGCGGAGATCAGCGGCCCCATGATCACGTCCTCGCGCTGGGGGTCGCCGTAGGGCACCATGGCCAGGTAGCCCGTGAGCCGTTCGACGCCCTCGTCGTAGCGCGATCGGGGGAGCAGCATCCGCGTCGGGATGGCGCAACCCTGGCCGGCGTGCGCGCACACCGCGAGGCCGATCATCAGCGCCGAGTCGAAGTCGGCGTCGTCGAGCACGATCGTGGCGGACTTGCCGCCCAGTTCGAGGAACAGGCGCTTCATGGTGTCCGCGCCCTTGGCCATGATCCGTTTGCCCACGGCGGTGGACCCGGTGAAGGAGATGAGGTCGACCTCCGGCGAGAGCGTGAGCTCCTCGCCGATGAGATGGTCAGCGGAGGTCACGACGTTGAGCACGCCGGCCGGGATGTCGGTGTGCTCGGCCACGAGCCGGCCGATGAAGGTGGCGTTCCACGGCGTGTCGGGGGCGGGCTTGAGCACGACCGTGTTGCCGGTGGCCAGTGCCTGGCCCAGCTTTGCCAGCGTCACCTCGAACGGGAAGTTCCACGGGGTGATGGCCCCGACGACCCCGGCCGGCTCCTTGACGATCAGGCGGGTATTGGTGCCCCCGCGGAAATCGGTCGCTTCGGGCAGGTAGGTCTCCCACTCGAACTCGTCGATGAGCCGGATCGGGTAGCGGAGGGAGTCGGCCAGCGGAGCGTCGAGCTGCGGTCCCTGGGTGAGCATCCGCGGGCAGCCCACCTCGAGGATGAGCTGCTCACGAAGCTGCTCCCGCTCGGCCTCGAGGGCCTGCTGGAGCTGCTCGAGGCAGTGCTTCCGGAAGTCCCGGTCGGTCGACCAGTCGGTCTCATCGAAGGCTCGCCGCGCAGCCGTAATGGCCCGGTGCATGTCGGCGACCGAGCCATCGGCGACCTGGCCGATGACCTCCTCGGTCGCCGGGTTGATGTTGTCGAACCGCTCACCAGTCGATGCTTCGACGAGCTTGCCGTCGATGAGCATGTTGGGTTCCGGATCGAGTGTCGTGCTGTCGTCCATGGCGCTCCCCGGGCTGGCGCTACGTGCAGGCCGGCCGCTGATATGACGTTGGTGATTCAAAAGAATACCGTTCCCGTCACGAGCCGCAACACGGTCACGACGGTGGCCGGGGCACGACGGTGACGGTAGGAATGCTCGCGGTCGGCCCGCACCGCAGCACGGTGTCGACGACCCGGACCAGTTCGTCGACGTCCAACAGTGCCCCGGCGATGAGCTGTCGTGCGATCCAGATCGAGGCCATCTCACCCGCCAGCTCCTGGTCCCATCCGGAGGAGAACTCGGTCATCGAGTCGCCGTCACCGCCTGCGCAGTCGCCGACGGTGACCCGGGTGAACCCGATCCGGGGGTGTTCCGCCCGCCAGGCCTCCACCAACTTGTCCAGCGCCGCCTTGCTGACCGCGTAGGCACCCAGACCCGGCCACGGCGGCGTCGTCGAGGCGCTGATCGACGACAGATAGGCGGCGCTCCCACTCGAAGCGGACAGATGGGGGAGCGCGGCCGCAGTGACCAGCGACGCCCCGATGACGTTCGTGTCGAACACGCGCCGCCACGTCGCGACGTCGAACTCGGCGAGCCGTCCGAGCGGCCCGATCCCGGTGGCGTAGACGAGTCCGTCGATGCCACCCAGCCCGTCGGCGGCCTCCTCGATCGCCGCCCGGCAGCCAGACTCGTCGGTCACGTCACAGGTCACCGGGAGTGCGTCGGGTCCCGCCTCGTTCGCCGCCGCGACGAGCCGGTCGCGCCTGCGTGCCATGAGCGCAACCGTTGCGCCGCGCTTGGCGAGCCCGACCGCCACACAGCGGCCGAGGCCGCTCGACGCGCCGACGACGACGACCTTCATGGACGGCATCCCGACTTCCTCCGGTCTCGTGGCACGCGGCTCAGGTCACGACGACCGGGAGGCGCTCCCAGCCCCGCACCGTCGACGTCCGGGCCTGCTTGGCGTTGGCCCAGTCGACCTCCCACGAGGGAAAGCGCTGCAGCACCTCGTCGAGCGCCACCCGCCCCTCCAACCTGGCGAGCGCGGCACCGAGGCAGAAGTGCAGGCCATAGCCGAACGCCAGGTGGTGGTCGATCTGGCGGGTCACCTCGAACCGGTCGCCCTCGGGGAACCTGCGGTCGTCACGGTTGCCCGATCCGTTGAGCAGCAGCACGACGCTCCCCTCGGGCAGCACCTCCCCGTGGTGACCGACGTCCTGGGTGACGTAGCGGGCCTGGGTCGGCGACGGCGGCTCGAAGCGCAGGAGCTCCTCGATGGCGTTGGGCACGAGGCTCCGGTCCTCGACGATCCTGCGTCGCTGGTCCGGGTGGTCGGCGAGCACCTTGCCGGTCCACCCGATGAGTCGGGTCGTGGTCTCGTTGCCGGCTGCGGCGATGAGGTTGACGACGTTGACCACCTCGGAGCGGGTGAGCCGGCGGGTCGTCCCCGTCTCGTCCTCGAACTCCGCCTGGAGCAGTTCGGTCATCAGGTCGTCCGACGGGTGCTCCGACCGCCAGTCGATGTACTCGTCGAAATTGCTGGCCTGCTCGTCCGCATTGAAGTACGAGGTGTCGGGCATGGTGCCCTCCTCGAGGCGGAGGCCCGCGTCGATGGAGTCCCGGAGCGCCTCCTGGTCCTGCTCGGGGATGCCGAGCAGCATCCCGATGGTCCGCATCGGCATCTGGGCACCGAGGTCGGCGATGAAGTCGAACCCGTCGCCGTCCCGCAGTGGGTCGAGGCTCCGTGCGCAGAACTCCCGGACCTTGGGTTCGATCGCGTTCATCTTGCGGGGCGTGAACACCCGCGACAGCAGTCCGCGGTGGAGGTTGTGGCTCGGCGGATCCTCGAAGATGATCGACCCCGGTGGCATCTCCATGTCGCTCTTGATGAGCTCGAGCAAGCGTCCCCTTGGCCGAGCTGTAGGTCTTCCACTCGATGAGCCCGCGTTCGACGTCGTCGAACCGGCTCAGCGCGTAGAAGTCGTACCGCTCGTTGTAGTAGAGCGGGCGTTCCTCCCGGAGGCGCCGCCAGATCGGGTACGGATCGGTGTCGATCTCGAAGTCGTAGGGGTCGTAGTAGAGGTCGGCGTCGGTCGCGGTCATCGTGCTCCCTCGGGGTCCAGTGCGGAACGGTACTGCATGGTCCGGTCGTGTCCGGGACGACGGTCTTCGGTGCCCGGTGCGGCCCACCCGCCCCCGGAGGACAGACGCCGATGCTCTGTGGCCTGACCCCTTGGTGTCACCCGACCCCCTGGTCTCGGAGCGCCCGGTCGCGTCGAGCGGGACGGGCGTTCCATATGATCAAGAAGTAGGTTCTCACATCGTTCGGTGGGGTCGCCAGTGCCGCGACGGCCACGGGTCACGTACGTGCCTGACCTGGTCCGTGCCGGCGCGGTCGATCGGACGGCGGTGGTGGTGTCACGGGTGCCGCCGATCGCCGGGAGCAACCATCCGGGCACCTGCCCCGAGGTGGTTGGCGGCATCCGGTGAGCAACGGTACTCTCTTTCGGCAGTAAGGTCGTTCTCACCTGTGAGAGGGAGGGCACATGGCGCTGCGCACACTCGACGTGCCGGTCTTCGATGCGGACAACCACCTCTACGAGACCCGCGACTCGTTGACCAAGTTCCTCCCGGAGCGTCATCGCCGGGTCATCGACTACGTGGACGTGCGGGGCCGCACCAAGATCGTGGTGCGCGGTCAGATCAGCGAGTACATCCCGAACCCCACCTTCGAGGTCGTGGCACGGCCGGGAGCCCAGGAGGAGTACTTCCGCCTCGGCAATCCCGAGGGCAAGAGCCGCAGGGAGATCTTCGGCGAGCCGATGCGCTCGATCCCGGCCTTCCGTGAGCCAGGTCCGCGGCTCGAGCTCATGGACGAGCAGGGCCTCGACCGCACGCTCATGTTCCCCACGCTGGCAAGCCTGGTGGAGGAGCGGTTACGGGACGACCCCGAGCTCACCCACGTCGTGGTCCATGCGCTCAACGAGTGGATCTACGAGACGTGGCGGTTCACCTACGAGGACCGGATCTTCACCACGCCGGTGATCACCCTGCCCATCGTCGACAAGGCCATCGAGGAGCTCGAGTGGGTGGTCGAGCGCGGGGCGAAGGTCGTGCTGATCAGGCCGGCGCCGGTCCCGGGCTTCCGCGGGCCGCGCTCGTTCGGCCTGCCGGAGTTCGATCCCTTCTGGGAGAAGGTCGTCGAACACGACGTGCTGGTGGCCATGCACTCGTCGGACAGCGGGTACGAGCGCTACACCAACGACTGGCTGGGGAGTGACAGCGAGATGCTGCCGTTCGAGCCGGAGGCGTTCCGGATGCTCTCGGCCTGGCGGCCGGTCGAGGATGCCGTGGCGGCACTGGTGGTCCACGGCGCGCTGTCGCGTTTCCCGACGCTCAAGGTCGGGGTCATCGAGAACGGCAGCAGCTGGGTCGAACCGCTGCTCAAGAACCTGGCCGACGTCTACAAGAAGATGCCGCAGGACTTCGCCGAGGACCCGGTCGAGGTGGTCACCCGCAACGTGTACATCAGCCCATTCTGGGAGGAGGACCTCGGCGCGTTGGCCGACCTGGTCGGCGTTGACCATGTCCTGTTCGGGTCGGACTTCCCGCACCCGGAGGGGCTCGCCGATCCGGTGAGCTATGTCGACGAGCTCGAGGGACTCCCGGCGGAGTCGGTACGCAAGATCATGGGCGGGAACCTCGCCCGGCTGATGAACGTCGACGGCGCCGTGCGGTGATGGTCCCCGCTCGCGCCGGCGAGTGGAGCACGATTCCGGAGATGACCGCCGCAGCCGCCGAGCGTTTCGGAGACCGGCCGGCGATCATCGAGGGCGGGAGGCAGCTCTCGTACGCGGATCTCGTCGAGCGATCCCGACGGTTCGGTGCGGCCCTCGTCGCCTCCGGCATCGAGCCGGGTGACCGGGTCGCCATCTGGGCGCCCAACAGTGCCGAGTGGATCGTGGCCGCACTCGGGCTCCTCGAGGCGGCCGCCGTGCTCGTCCCGGTCAACACCCGGTTCAAGGGGGCCGAGGCCGCCGACATCTTGCTGCGGAGCCGGGCCAAGGCGCTGGTCACGGTCACCGCCTTCCTCGACACGGACTACGTGACCATGCTGCGGGGCTCCGGCGTGCACCTCCCGGAGCTCGCGACCGTGGTGGTCGCCCGGGGACCGGCGGTCGACGGCACCGAGCCGTGGGAGGCCTTCCTCGAGCGGGCCACCGCCGCGGCGGAGTCCGACGTCGGGCGGCGCGCAGCCGCCGTCGGCACCGACGACCCGTGCGACATCCTCTTCACCTCGGGAACCACGGGCGTGCCGAAGGGCGTCGTGCAGACCCACGGCAGCACCCTGCGGGTGGCCGCCGACTGGGTGGCCATGACCGGGCTGACCGCGGAGGACCGCTACCTGATGGTCAACCCGTACTTCCACATGTTCGGGTTGAAGGCCGGCATCCTGGCCGCGGTCGCCGCGGGGGCCGCCATGATCCCCGAGGCGGTCTTCGATGTCGATCGGGTGCTCTGCACGGTGGCCGAGCAGGCGGTCACGGTGTTGCCCGGCCCCCCCACGCTCTACCAGGGCATGCTCGACCATCCCGATCGCGACCGCCACGACCTGTCGAGCCTCCGGGTCGCGGTGACCGGCGCAGCCGACATCCCGGTCGAGCTCATCCGGCGCCTCGACGCCGAGCTCCCCTTCTCCACGATCATCACCGGCTACGGGCTGACCGAAGGTGGCACGGCCGCCGCGACCGCTCCCGGTGACGATGTCGAGACCGTTGCGACGACGGTCGGGCGTCCGCGACCGGGCTTCGAGCTGCGTATCGTCGACCACGAGGACCACGATGTCCCCCCGGGGTCGCCGGGGGAGATCCTCCTCCGGGGGGCCAGCATCATGTCCTGCTACCTCGACGATCCCGAAGGCGACCGCCGCGGCGTTGTCGGCCGACGGCTGGCTGCGCACGGGTGACCTCGGCACCGTGGATCCGGAGGGCTGCCTGCGCATCGTCGGACGGAGCAAGGACATGTTCATCGTCGGGGGGTTCAACGCCTACCCGGCGGAGATCGAGAACGGCCTGCTCCGCCACCCGGACATCCGGCAGGCGGCCGTGATCGGCATCCCTGACGAGCGTCTGGGCGAGGTGGGCATGGCGTTCGTCGTGGTGCGGCCCGGAGCCGCGGTCACCGGGGCCGACATCATCGGGTGGTGCCGTGACCAGATGGCCAACTACAAGGTGCCGAGGGTCGTCGAGCTCGTCGACGATCTGCCCCTCAACGCGACCGGGAAGGTCGTCAAGGACGTCTTGCGCGGCACGCGCCCTCGCCGGGCCTTCCGGGCCTCCCCCATGAACGGCGACGGCGCACGGCCTGTCCTCGCTCACCGGTCTCCGGGTCGTCGAGCTCGGCGTGTGGGTCGCCGCGCCGTCGGCGGCAGCGCTGCTCGCCGACTGGGGTGCCGACGTCATCAAGGTCGAAGCGCCGACCGGCGATCCGATGCGCAACGTGTTCGGCTCGATCGGCATCGCAGGAGAGCTCCCCAATCCGGCTTTCGCCCTCGACAACCGCGGCAAGCGGAGTGTCGTCCTCGATCTCCGGGACCCGGTCGACCGTCAGCACCTCGAGGAGCTCCTGGCCACGGCGCACGTCTTCGTGAGCAACCTCCGGCCCGACGCCCTCGACAAGCTCGACCTCGAGCCGGCGGCGACCGTGGCCCGCCATCCCGGGCTGGTCTACTGCAGCGTCACCGGCTACGGGCTGCGCGGCGAGGACCGGAACCGCCCGACCTACGACATCGGTGCGTTCTGGGCCCGTTCGGGGCTGTCGAGGCAGATGGCCGACCGCGACGGGAACCCCTTGAACGCGCGGGGCGGCATCGGCGATCACATCACCGGACTGGCCGCGCTCTCCGGCATCCTGGCCGCGGTGCTCGAGCAGCGCCAGACCGGAACCGGTCGGGTGGTCGAGGTCTCGCTCCTCCGCACCGGGGCCTATGTGCTCGGGTGGGACCTGGGCCTCCAGATGATGCTCGGCAAGGTCGCACCGGCCGAGGACCGCCAGCAGAACCAGTCCCCGCTGATGAACTCCTACCGTGCCGCCGACGGGCGGTGGTTCTTCTTCACGTGTCTCGAGATGGACCGGCACATCGGCGCGGTCTCACGGGCACTCGACCGACCCGACCTGCTCGAGGACGAGCGCTTCTGCAGTGCCGCCGCCATCCGCAGGAACCGGGGCGAGTTCATCGCACTCCTCGACGGGATCATCTCCGAGCGACCGCTCGCGGAGTGGGCCGTACGGTTCGACCGCGAAGGCGTCTGGTGGGCGCTCGCCCAGACACCGGCGGAGGTGGTCCAGGATCCGCAGCTGCTGGCCAACGACGGGTTCGTGGAGGTAGGGGGTGGCGCGGTGCGGTCGGTCAACGGTCCGGTCACCTTCTCGGGAGTCAGCCGGCGCCGCCCGGTCACCGTCCCCGAGCTCGGAGCGCACACCGACGAGGTGCTCGGGGAGCTGGCCCGGGACCGGATCGCAGGCGGGGACGACGGTCCGGACCGGGACGGGGCCGACGCGACCTCGGTCAGCCCCGGGCCCGGGCCAACAGGCCCCGGGCGATGACCAGCCGCTGGATCTCGTTCGTCCCCTCACCGATGACCATCAGCGGGGCGTCCCGGTAGTAGCGCTCGACCGGCAGGTCGGTCGTGTAGCCCACGCCGCCGTGGATGCGCATGGCCTCGGTGGCCAGCTCGAGTGCGGTCTCACTCGCGAACAGCTTGGCCATCCCCGCCTCGACGTCGCAGCGGAGCCCGGCGGCCTTGCGAACGGCTGCGTTCCTGTGAGCAGGCGCGCCGCCTCGAGCCGGGTGGCCATGTCGGCGAGCTTGAGCTGGATGGCCTGGTGCTCGGCGATGGGCTTGCCGAAGGTCACCCGTTGCTGGGCGTAGTCGAGTGCGGCGTCGAAGGCGGCCCTCGCCACACCCACCGCACGCGCCGCGATGTTGATCCGGCCGACTTCGAGCACGCTCAGGATGAGCGGACAGGCCGCGCCCGGCCTCGCCGACGAGGTTGCCGGCGGGGACACGGTGGTCCGTGTAGGCCATCTCGACGGTCTCGACGTACCCCGGTAGCCGAGCTTGCCGATGTTCCTCGACACCGTGATCCCCCCGGAGCGCGGACCCGGCTCCTTCTCGACGACGAACGCGGAGATCCCTTCGCCGGTGCGTGCGGCCAGGGCCACGATCCCGGCGCGCTCACCGTTGGTGACCCAGGCCTTGGTCCCGTTGATGACGTACTCGTCGCCGTCGCGCACGGCACGGCAGGAGATGTTGCGGGTGTCGCTGCCGGCGTCGGGCTCGGACAGGGACAACGCCCCGCGCCGCTGCACCGGTCGCCATGGTGGGCAGCCAGCGCTGCCGCTGCTCCTCGGTGCCGTGCGCCACGAGCAGGGTGGCGACCATGGTGTGGGTGTTGACGATGCCGGTCAGGCTCATCCACCCGTAGGAGAGCTCCTCGATGATCCCGATGTAGGTCAGCAGGTCCAGGCCGAGCCCGCCGTAGCGCTCGGGAATGGTCACGCCGAAGAGCCCGAGGTCCCGCATCTGGGCGACGATCTCGGCCGGAAAGCTGTCCTCCCGTTCGAGGACGGATGCAACCGGGATGACCTCGTCGGCGACGAATCGGCGGACCGTTTCGATGATGGCTTCCCGCACATCGGGATCGGTGGGGGTGCCCGTGGTCGGAGTGGCGGCCTCCTCTGCCATGGCCGAGAACACTACATCCTCTCCATGTTGACGTCGATCTCATCAGCGAGAAGAATGTTTCCGATGACTGCGGCGCTGATGCATCACCCGCTCGAACGGGCCGCGGCACGGTTCGGTGACCGCGACGCGGTGCTCGCTGGTGACCAACGCTGGTCGTTCCGCGCCCTCGACGATCGCAGCACCGCCTTCGCACGCCGCCTCAGGGCCCTCGGCGTGCACCCCGGTGACCGCGTCGCCACGATGACCACCAACCGGCCGGAGTTCGTGGTCGCGATCCACGGCATCAGCAAGATAGGTGCGGCAGCCGTGCTGCTGAGTCCCGCGTGGAAGGAGAAGGAGGTACGGCACGCGCTCTCGATCACCACACCGGTCCGCGCGGTCGCCGACGGTCCGGCCACAACCCTGCTCGCCGAATGCCTGGGCGAGGACCGGGTCACCGATCTGGACGACGATGCAGCCGCTCTTGCCGACGGGCAGGACGACCGCGCCGGGCCAGGTCCCACCGCGGTCGGTGAGGACGACGAGGCGGTGCTCGTGTTCAGTTCGGGAACGACCGGACTGCCCAAGGCGGTCCGCCACACCCACCGGTCGATCGGCCACGCCACCGCGCACTGGTGCCGGATGCTCGGTCTCGGTCCCGACGACCGCTTCCAGGTCGCCACGCCGCCCTCGCACATCCTGGGCCTGCTCAACCTGCTGGCGGCCGTCTCGGCGGGCGCCACCGTGCGGTTGCACCGGCGGTTCGACCTCGACGAGGTCCTGCACCGCATCGAGTCCGAGCGGATGACCCTCGAGATGGCGGTCGCTCCCATCGCGCTGGCGATGGCCAACCATCCGACGCTCGAGGATTACGACCTGTCGTCGTTGCGCTACATCATGTGGGGCGCGACCCCCGTCAGCGAGCAGGTGGCCAGGCGGGTCACCGAACGAACGGGCGTGCACTGGCTGCCCGCCTACGGGGCGAGCGAGCTGCCGGTCATCGCCGGCAACCTCGTCGACGACCCCGGGTCCTGGCGGCTCGACTCCGCCGGCCTTCCGCCCGAGGGCGTCGAGTTGCGCGTGGTCGACCTCGACGACGGTGCCGTGCTCACCCCGGGGGAGGTCGGGGAGATCCAGGTGCGGAGTCCGTCGGTGATGTCCGGCTACCTGCCCGAGGAGGAGACGGCTGCTGCATTCGCCGACGGCTGGTACCGGACCGGCGACGTCGGCTGGCTCGAGTCGGAGGGATGGGTCCACCTCACCGACCGCGCCAAGGAGATGATCAAGGTCAACGGGTTCCAGGTCGCGCCGGCCGAGCTCGAGGAGGTCCTCCGGGGACATCCGGCCGTGCTCGACTGCGCGGTGTTCGGACTCGTCGACGAGCGCGCCGGCGAGGTGCCGGTCGCCGCCGTGCAGCTCGATCCGGATCGGAGTGCGACCGCAGACGAGCTCCAGGCGCGCGTCGCGGCGTCGCTTGCGACCTACAAACGCCTCCACCACGTCGTGTTCGTCGAGACCGTTCCGAGGCTCCCCTCGGGGAAGGTGCTGCGGCGGACGCTCCGCGACGAGTGGACCCCGGTCCTGCTGGCATCGTCCCGGACGGCCTGATGGACGTCCGGCTCTCCGCGGAGCAGCAGGCGCTCCGCGACTCGGCCGCCCAGATGGTCGACCGGCTCGGTCCCCGTGCGGTCGCCGACCTCGCAGACGCCGGGCGGTCCGGAACGCTCGACGCCGCGGTGGCGGCCGCAGGATGGCGCGAACTGCGTGTCCCGGTGGACGGGAGGGCTCCGCTCGCCTCGGGCGTCGAGGTGGCGGTCGTTGCCGAGGAGCTCGGTCGCGGCCCGGCCGACGTCCCGTTCCTCGGCCCGACGCTGGCAGCAGAGCTGCGACGGCAGGCCGGTGCACCGCCCGCCGACGCCGCCGAAGCGGTCGTCTTCACCGGCTCACTCTCCGGGCCCGCCGTCGCGGCCGGCGGGAGGATTCCGGACGGCACCGTGGCGGTCGATGCCCGCGGCGCGACCTCGGCGCTGCTGCTGGTGCCCGATGGGGCCGGCCACCGCCTGGCCGAGGTCCCGGTCGATGGGGCGGAGGTGGGCACCGACCTGACCCGGCCCGGAGCCGCCGTCGACCCCGCGTCGGCCGTGCGCCGGGTCGAGCCCTGCGGGGACCGCCCGATCACCGCCGACGACCTCTCGACGTGGACGGCACTCGGCCTGGCCGTCGGCTGCGCGGACCTCGTCGGGACGATGCGCGGTGCGATCGACCTCGCGGTCGACTACGCGTCGTCCCGCCGGCAGTTCGGCCGGCCGGTCGGCTCGTTCCAGGCCGTGCAGCACCTGTTGGCGGATGCCTTCGTGCTGATGGAGGGCTCGCGCAGCGTCGCCCTCCATGCCGCGTGGGCCGTCGACGCGCTCACACCCGACGAGGCGATGGCCTCCGGTGCTGTGGCCAAGGCCTACTGCACCCGGGCGGCGCTCGGGGTGTGCGAGACCGTCATCCAGGTGCACGGGGGCATCGGCAACACCTGGGAGTGCATGGCCCACGTCCATCTCCGGCGGGCCCTCCTCTCGGGCGAGGTGCTCGGCGGGGTCGGGGTCAATCTCGAGCGTGTCCTCGCCGCCCACGGGATCGGAGCGCGTGATGGACTTCGGTGACTCGCCGGAGGAGGCCGCATTCCGCCTCCGCCTCCGCTCGTGGCTCGAGGCACACAACCCCGGGCTGCCCGCGTCGTCCACCGACGACGAGTACTGGGCCGGGCAGGCGGCGTGGCACCGTTCGCTCTACGACGGCGGTTTCTTCGGCGCGACCTGGCCGAGGGAGATCGGCGGGCAGAGCCTGGCGAGTGTCTACGACGTGATCGTGGACGAGGAGCTGGCCGCCGCCGGCGCGCCGGCCCGACCGAGCCTCGGCTACCTGGTCGAGGGCATCCTCGAGCACGGCAGCAGTGACATCAGGGACCGCTTCCTCCCGGGGATCGTCAATGGTCGTGACCGGTGGTGCCAGGGGTTCAGCGAGCCCGATGCGGGCTCCGACCTGGCTGCGCTGCGGACCCGCGCCGACCGGGACGGCGGCGAGTACGTGATCACCGGCCACAAGGTCTGGACCAGCTACTCCGACGACGCGGAGTGGTGCCTGGTGCTCGCCCGGACCGGACACGACCTCCCCAAGCACAAGGGCATCTCGGCATTCGCCGTGCCCATGGGGCAGCCCGGTGTGCAGCGCCGCCCACTGCGGATGATCAACGGGATCACCAAGGAGTTCGGCGAAGTGCTCTTCGACGGCGCACGGGTCCCGGTCGCCAACATGATCGGCGAGCCGGGCGAGGGGTGGCCGTTGGCCATGACCATCGTGAGCCACGAACGGGAGCCGCACGAGCTGGGCTTCGCCGGCCGCTACGCCAAGCAGGTGCACGACCTGGTCGCGCAGGTGCGTGCCGCTCCCGAGCGGTACGGCGCGGAGCAGGTCCGTGATCTAGCCTGGGCGATCGTCGAATCGGAGATGCTGCGGCGCCACGTCTGCCGGCGGCTGTCCGACCGTCTCGACGGAATCTCCCACGGACCGGAGGGATCGGTGGACAAGTTGCTCATGACCCGGACCGAGCAGTCCGTCGGGCACGCGGCGCTCTCGATGGGCGGGGTCCGTGCCGCCGGGTCCGACGACACCTGGATGAAGGTGTACCTCTACAGCAGGGCCCAGAGCGTCATGGGCGGTACCTCCCAGATCCAGCGGAACCTGGTGGCGGCGCGGATCCTCCACCTGCCGGCGCCGTGAGCACGTACGACCTTACCGACGAGCTCGTCGTCGACGACGACGGGCCGGTCCGGATCGTCCGGATGAACCGGCCCGAGCAGCTCAACGCAACCAACCGCGGACTCCACCGCGGGCTCGCCGAGCTCTTCCCGCAGATCGACGCGGACGACGAGGTGCGGGCGGTGGTGCTGACCGGCAACGGACGGGCGTTCTCGGCCGGCGGCGACTTCGCCTACCTCGACGAGCTGGCCCGGGACGCCCCGCTCCGCCGCGAGACGCTCGTCCACGGAAAGCAGATCGTGACCGGCATGGTGCGCTGCCGCGTGCCGATCGTGTCCGCGGTCAACGGACCCGCGGTCGGGCTCGGGTGCAGCCTGGTCGCCCTCTCCGACATCGTCTTCATGGCCGAGAGCGCCCACCTGGCCGATCCGCACGTCATGATCGGTCTGGTGGCCGCCGACGGGGGTCCGGTCACCTGGCCGCTCCTCTGCAGCCTGCAACTGGCCAAGGAGTACGCCCTCACCGGCGACCGCATCCCGGCCGCCCGCGCCGCGGAGATGGGACTGGCCAACCACGTCTGTCCCGACGACGAGGTCCTCGAACAGGCGCTCGCCTGTGCCCATCGCATCGCCGCACTGCCCCGCCAGGCGGTGGAGGACACCAAGCGCATCCTCAATCTGCACCTCGAGCGGGCCGTGGTCGCCACGCTCGACTTCGCGCTGGCCGCCGAGGACCGATCGTTCACCTCTTCCGAGCTCCGTGCGAACCTGGATCGGCTCCTCGCGCCACGTGGCGAGGACCGCTGAGGTCGGGAGGCGCCCGAGAACGCACTTCACCAGCGGAGACACCGCCATTTCCGTCGCTCCACTACACTACGGCGAATGACGGATATCGAAGCCGCTGCCGGGGCCGATCCCGTTGAGACCGAACCACCGGCCGGCGAACCGGGTGTGAGCAGGCGCGAGCTGGCGGTCGCCAGGTCGCTGTTCACCGCCAGGGCGAGGGCGGAAACCCGACTGCAGCGCTTCCTCGACGCCGCGCTCGAGCTCATGAACGAGGGGGGCCCGGGGAGCGACTTCACGGTCCACGAGGTCGTCGAACGCTCGGGGCAGTCGCTCCGGCTCTTCTACCAGTACTTCGGTGGGAAGCACGAGCTCCTGCTGGCCCTGTTCGAGGAGTCCGTCCGCTGGACGACCGACTATCTCGAGGAGCGCATCGCCGGCGCGGACGATCCGATGGAGCGCATCCACCAGTTCGTGGTCGAGTACTACCGACTCTGCCGTCCCCCGCACCGACAGGCGGAGACCGGACGGGGGTCCACGGTCCCTGTCATGACCGACTTCGCCCAGCAGCTCCTCACCAGCCATCCCGCCGAGGCAGCCCTCGCGTTCGCCCCGCTCGTGTCGATGTTCGGTGAGCTGCTCGACGAGGCCGACGCCGCCGGCCAGGTGCGCCCCGGTCTCCGCCGGAGCCCGATCGCCGGGATGGTGCTCGAAGCGGTCATGTTCAACGCGTTCGCGAGCACGATCAGCGGGACCTCCGCCGGCGCCGACGACCGGGATCCGGCCGAGGAGCTCTGGGACTTCATCGTCCGCGGCGTGGGGACGGGGGATCACTCCTAGTAACATCCGCGCGCCGTGGGCCCGGTGGCCGGTCGGGCTCCGCCGACACCGCCACAGGGGCGTCCGCGGTGCAGGCCGCGAGGCTGAACCCGACCAGATGGTCGACGTCCCGGCTGGTCGGCCGGCGGTGCTGCCAGAGGAGGTCGGTGAGCGTCCCGACGACGACATGGGCGACGAGGACGGCGTCGACCTCCGGGTCCCGACACCCGATCTCGCCGAGGTGCTCGGGGAGCAGGGTGGCGAGCCTGGCGGCGGTCGATGCGTCTGGGGAGGACCGCGACCCGAGGTTTCCGGCGTTCCAGAGGACGGCGAGGGTGGTCGCCGCACTGTCCGCGTCCGAGGCCTGTGCGAGGACGCCCTCGACCCACCGGCGGACCCGGCCTTCGGCGCTCTCCGCCTTGCTCATCTGGTGGGCGAGGTAGCTCACCAGCCGTTCGGTGCCGTCGTCGAGGATGGCCGCGACCAGCGCGTCCTTCGAGGCGAAGTGCCGGTAGAAGCCGTCGTTGGAGAGCCCGGCCTCGGCGACGATGTCGGCGACACGGGGCCGCGACTCGGTCCCGCACCGCCGCATGACCGCCCGTCCGGCGTCGAGCAGCCGGCGGACCTCGCCCGTATAGTCCGGCCCGCGCTTCACGAGCGTCGCACGAGCGATCCGGGACGCCACGTCGTTCTGCTCCGCCGAAGATAGATTCTCCATTGACAGAATGATATTCTGCCAATGGACGAGGAGGGGAGACCCCGATGACCTGGGACTTCGAAACGGATCCTGAGTACCAGCAGAAGCTCGACTGGGCCGACGAGTTCGTGCGCACGGAGGTCGAGCCGATCGACTCGCTCTGGCGGGGGCTCGAGTTCACGCCGCCGGAGGGGACCCTGCGCACGATCGTGGACCCCCTCAAGGAGAAGGTGCGGGCAGAGGGCCTCTGGGCGACCCACCTCGGCCCCGAGCTCGGCGGCCAGGGTCACGGGCAGCTCAAGCTCTCGCTCCTCAACGAGATCCTCGGCCGATCCTCCTGGGCACCGATCATCTTCGGCTGCCAGGCGCCCGACACCGGCAACGCCGAGATCATCGCCCACTACGGGACGGAGGCCCAGAAGGAGCGCTATCTGCGTCCCCTTCTCGAGGGGGCGATCTTCTCCTGCTACTCGATGACCGAACCGCAGGGAGGCTCGGACCCGACCCGGTTCGAGACCCGTGCCGTGCGGGACGGTGACCAGTGGATCCTCAACGGGTGGAAGTTCTTCTCCTCGAACGCCAGGACGGCCTCGTTCCTCATCGTGATGGCCGTGACCAACCCCGAGGTGAGCGCCTACCAGGGCATGTCGATGTTCCTCGTCCCCGCGGACACCCCCGGCGTCGACATCGTCCGCAACGTGGGCCTCGCCGGTGAGCCCGCAGGCGAGGGCTCGCACGCCCTCATCCACTACGACGACGTGCGCCTGCCCCCCGAGGCACTCCTCGGAGGGGAGGGTCAGGCGTTCGCGATCGCCCAGACCCGCCTCGGTGGCGGTCGCATCCACCACGCCATGCGGACGATCGGCATGGCCGGGCGGGCCCTCGACGCGATGTGCGAGCGCGCGCTCAGCCGTGAAGTACAGGGCGGACGCCTCTCGGACAAGCAATTCGTCCAGGGCTACATCGCAGACTCCTACGCCCAGCTCATGCAGTTCCGCCTCTACGTGCTGTACACCGCGTGGCTCATCGACAAGCACAACGACTACCGGAAGGTGCGCAAGGACATCGCCGCCGTCAAGGTCCTGATGCCGGGCGTCCTGCACGACATCGCCTGGCGGGCCATCCAGATCCACGGGGCGCTCGGGGTCAGCAACGAGATGTCCCTCCCCTCGATGCTGGTCGCCGCAAGCGTGATGGGCCTCGCGGACGGCCCTACCGAAGTGCACAAGGTGACCGTCGCCAAACAGGTGCTCCGGGACCACGAGGCGACCGACGGCCCCTGGCCGACCCAGCACCTCCCGACGCGCCGCGATGCCGCCCGCGAGAAGTTCGCCGCCCTCCTCGAGCTCGAAGTGGGGAATCTCTGATGATCGACATCGCACAGCTGACCGCCTGGATGGACGAGCGAGGGCTCGGGAAGGGTGAACCCGTCGAGCACGCCTTCGTGTCCGGGGGCTCACAGAACGAGATCTACGAGATCCGGAGGGGCGAGCTGCACTGTGCCCTGCGCATCCCCCCACCGACGGCCCCCGGGTCCCACGACGAAGGGATCCATCGCGAGTGGCGGATCATCGAGGCGCTCGACGGAACCGACGTCCCCCATACGGCGGCCGTCGCCATGTGCGAGGACCGCTCCGTCCTCGGACGCAACTTCTACCTGATGGGCTACGTCGACGGCTGGTCGCCGATGAACACCGACGGGTGGCCGCCACCCTTCGACACCGACCTCGAGGCGAGGCGGGGCCTCGCATTCGAGCTCGTCGACGGCATCGCCCAGCTCGGCAAGGTCGACTGGCAGGCCTCCGGCCTGCACGACCTCGGGCATCCCGAGGGCTTCCACGACCGCCAGGTCGACCGGTGGACGGCGTTCCTCGACCGCATCAAGGGACGGGAACTCCCCGGGTTCGACGTGGCGTCGGCCTGGCTGCGCGAGCACCGGCCGATCGACTTCGTCCCCGGCCTCATGCACGGGGACTACCAGTTCGCCAACGTGATGTTCCGGCACGGGGCACCTGCCCGGATGGCGGCCATCGTGGACTGGGAGATGGGGACAGTCGGCGACCCCAAGCTCGATCTGGCCTGGGTGGTCAACGGCTGGCCCGAGGATCCCGATGCCGACGGTGGCGGGATCAGCTATGTCGACATGACGGGCATGCCGCCACGCTCGGCCCTCCTCGACCGCTACGTCGAGGTGTCCCAACGGCAGGTGGACGACATCGACTACTACTGCGTGCTGGCCAAGTGGAAGCTGGCCATCGTGCTCGAGCAGGGGTTCCAGCGGGCGGGCGACGACCCGAAGCTCGAGGTCTACGGGCCGATCATCCTCGATCTCATGCAGGGTGCCGCCGAGCTGGCCGAGACCTCGGACTACCGCTCGTGAGCGAGCCGACCACCGAGCTCGTACGCGAGCGCCAGGGCGCCGTCGAGATCCTCCGGCTCAACCGCCCCGAGGCGCGCAACGCCCTGACCTCGGGGCTGCTCGCCGATCTCGGGACCGCCATCCTCGAGGCCGAGGCCACCCCGGACGTCCGGGCCGTCGTCCTCACCGGAACCGGTGAGCGCGCGCGTTCTGCGCGGGCATGGATCTGCGGTCCTTCGCCGGCGGGGACGTACCGGGAGCGAGCCCCGGCGAGGCGACGGACGCATACCTGCGCCTCCTCCGGGGACGGGTCGGCGTGCCGGTGGTGGGGGCGGCCAACGCGTCCGCGGTGGCCGGTGGGCTCGAGCTGTTGCTCGGGTGCGACGTGGTCATCGCCTCCAGTGAGGCCCGCTTCGGCCTGCCGGAGGTCAAGCGCGGGCTCTTCGCGGCCGGTGGGGGCACCCAGATCGGCGCCAGGATCCCGTTGGCCGTCGCCCTCGAGATGACCCTGAGCGGAGAGCTCATCGACGCCGCCCGCGCCTATGAGATCGGGTTGGTCAACGCCGTCGTGCCGCCCACGGAGGTCCTCGCGCGGGCCGTCGAGATGGCCGAACGGATCGCGGCGAACGGTCCCCTCGGACTCGCCGCCACCAAGGAGCTCGTGCGCCTCGGGGTGACGGATCCGGCCGCCGTGCAGGCACGGCACGAGCAGTGGACGTCGGTGGTGTTCTCCAGCGAGGACGCCCAGGAGGGAGCCCGGGCCTACGTCGAGAAGCGCGACCCGATCTGGAGGGGCCGCTGACGTGCGTGCCGCGGTGTGCCGCACCTACGGGCCACCGGCGGTCGTCACGGTCGAGGAGCTCCCGTCACCGCAACTCGGAGTCGGAGAGGTCCGGGTCCGAGTTGCCAGCGCCGCGGTCAACTTTCCCGACGTGCTCGTCTTGGCCGACCGGTACCAGATCAGCGTGCCGACCCCGTTCGTGCCGGGGAGCGAATTCGTGGGAACGGTGGAGGAGGTGGCCGACGACGTGCATGGGATCGTCGTCGGCGACCGCGTGGCGGGCACCGGGTTGGTCGGCGCGTTCGCCGAAGAGGTGACCGTGGCTGCCGGGTTGGTGCGGCCCGTTCCCCCCGGAGTCGACGACCGCCACGCCGCCGCCTTCGGAGTGGCGTGGCGGACCGCCTATCACGTCCTGCGCTCGGTCGCCCGCCTGCAGACGGGCGACGAGCTGGTGGTCCTCGGTGCCGGCGGAGGGGTCGGCCTGGCCGCGGTCCGGCTCGGCAGCCATCTCGGTGCCACGGTGACCGCTGTGGCCTCGTCCACCGAAAAGCTCGAGGCAGCGGCCGCCCAGGGGGCCGTCAACCTCGTCGAGCACCCCGCGGTCGAGCTGCGTGGTGCGCTCAAGGAGCTGCTGCCAACGGGGGCGGACGTCGTGGTCGACCCGGTCGGGGGGGACCTGGCCGAGCCGGCCCTGCGCTCGCTCCGATGGGGCGGTCGCTTCGTGACGGTGGGCTACGCCTCGGGGGTGATCCCCCGGATCCCCCTCAACCTGGTGCTGTTGAAGGGGTGTCAGGTGCTCGGCTTCGAGTTCCTGGGTTTCGCCGAGCACGCAGGGGACGAGCTCGTCCGCAATGAGGACGAGCTCTGGGAGCTCTTCGCGACCGGGCAGGTGGTTCCGCACGTGGGGGCGACGTTCCCCCTCGACGAGGTCGCCGCCGGCATCGGGCTGGTGGCCGAGGGGAAGGCCATCGGGAAGGTGGTCATCGACGTCGCGCCGGCCGCCGAGGGTGACGGCTTCAGAGAGGAAGCAGCGGGGGAAGCCGCCGGCGGTCGATGAGGTCGTGGCCGAGCGCGGTCGTGAGCGAGGCTGCCGAGCCGAGCAGCAGGTCGAGCACGAGGGTGCGCCGAACGTAGCGCTGGAGCGGGTGCTCGACCGTGAAGCCGATGCCCGCGAGCACCTGTTGGCAGTGGCGTGCGGTGGTCCGCGCCCCGTTGCCGGCAACCGCCTTGGCCATGGCCGCCGTGTCCGGTGTGCGAACGAGCCACGCCGCATCGAGCATTGCCTCAGCCATCTCGACGGCGACCAGTGTCTCGGCGAGCCGGTGGCGGACGGCCTGGAAGGAGGCGATCGGGCGGTCGAACTGGATGCGGCCGCGGGCGTGCTCGCAGGCCAGCTCGAGCATCGTCCGCGACGCTCCGACCAACTCGTGGGCGAGTGCCAGTCGGCCGAGCGACACCGCATCGGCCCAGTCCGCGTCCGCGACGTCGCCTCCGGGTCCGGCGTGGACGGCGTCGCCGGTGACCTCCAGCAGTGAGAGGGACGGATCGACGCCGGTGACCGGCCGCATCCAGAGCGACGTCGTCGGCACGGTGGCCACGCGCAGCTCCGAACCGTCGGAGGTCACGACGAGCGCGTGCTGCTCGTCGCCGAGCGCGCCCGGAGCGAGGCCGCGGATGTGCACGCGGTCTCCGGCCACGGTGCCGGGCGGTGCGCTGCGACCGGCATCCGGCAGCACGATCCTGGACCCCGGCCCGTCGCCCAGTCCGAGGGCATGCACAAAGACCGTCCCGAGGGCCGACGAGGTCGCGTCGGCGGCGCCCTGATGGGCGAACAGCACCGAGATGGCCACGCGTGGGTCGGTCGAGAGCGCGTCGGCCCACCCGAGCGCGTCGAGTGCCGCGTCGAGCCCCCGGCCGGTGGCAGTGCCGGTCGCGTTGGCGATGCTCCGCTCGAACAGCGCGAGCTCCTCGCCCTCGATCACCGGTCGCTCCCGAGGTCGAGGAGACGGCGGGCGATGATGTTCCGCTGGATCTCGGCGCTGCCGCCGTAGATGGAGGCCGCCCGAGAGTAGAGGTAGTCGGAGCGCCAACGCCCGCTGGCCGGGTCGTCCCCGACGGCCACCTCCGCACCGAGGCAGTCGAGAACCAGGTCGAACACCGCCTGCTCGGCGGTCGCCAGCAGGACCTTGTCGATCGAGGTCTCGGGACCAAGCTGCTCACCGTTCGCCAGTCGGTGCTGGGTCGCCCGCGACCGTGCCCGGAAGGCGTAGAGCAGCTGGGTGACCTCCCCGAGCCTGGCCGGGTCGAGGGCAGCGGGCGGGGCGGTCTCGACGAGCTCCTGGAGCCGGCGGTGCAGGAACGCGGCACGGTGCCAGAGCGAGGTGCTGCGCTCGTAGGGCAGCAGGTCCATCGCCACCGACCAACCGGCCCCGACCGCTCCGAGGGTGCGAGACCGGGGGACGGCCACGTCGTCGAAGAAGACTTCGCAGAACTCTTCCCCGCCGTGCATGGTGCCGATCGGGCGCACGGTGATGCCGGGGGAGTCCATGTCCACGAAGAGGGCGGTGATCCCACGGTGTGCGGACTCGGTCGTCCCGGTTCGCGTGAGCAGGACGCAGCGGTGCGCGTACTGCGCCAGGCTCGTCCAGACCTTCTGCCCGGTGACCCGCCAGCTCCCGTCGACGAGGGTGGCCCGGCAGGTGAGCGAGGCGAGGTTGCTTCCCGTGGCGGGCTCCGAGAATCCCTGGCACCAGGTCTCGTCCCCGCGCAGCAGGGCAGGGACCATGGCGGTGGCGAGGGCCGGTTCTGCGTAGTCGATCATGGTGGGTGCGAGCACTTCGGTCATCGAGTAGAGGCCGGGTTCGACCAGGTCCCTGGCGGTGAGTGCCTCACCCAGGTAGGCGCGGGCCAGCGTCGTCCCCCCGAGGCCACCGACCCGTTCCGGCCACCCGGCCCGCATCCATCCGGCATCGAACACGAGGCGTTTGACCTTGGAGAGCTGTGCCATCTGCTGGTCCAGCGTCCCTGTTCCCACGAACCCGGCAGCCAGTGCGCTGCTGTTGCCGTCGAGCCAGGCGTCCAGCGACGCCCGGAATTCGTCGAGGTCACCGGCGGCGCCCTCGACGACGGTCACGAAGCGGAGGGTTGCGGCCGGGTGGGGTCGTGGGCACGGCCGGAGTCACGTGCCCCGCTCTTGCGCAGGAAGGTCATGGCCCGGGTCTGCAGCCGCCACCCGCCATCGGTCCGACGGTAGGTGTCGCTGTAGTACCCGATGCGCATCTCGTGGGTCGTCTGATCGACGAAGCAGAGTGGTTGCCGACCCGAACCAGTGTCGCCGTCGAGGTCGAGGACCGGGGGCCCGACGAGGAAGAGACCCTTTGGCGCCGCAGCGACCAGCGCAGGGAAATCCGTGAGCCGGTAGATATCCCCGAAGGCGCTGTAGGTACCGTCGGCCGTGAACACCTGCATGACCGTGTCGATGTCGTCCATGGTCATCCCGACGGCGTACCGGGCGAGCAGCTGTTCGAGTTCGATCACGTCGGCGACGGGGGGCTGCACGTCGGCCGACGATAACGAAGTTCTCCCAGATCGGCAATCACAGTGGCGACATCGCGGGCGAGCGCGCGAGAGTGGCCGCCGACCGGTCGGATGAGGAGGGCGTGTGCGCGAGACGGGCACCACGGTCGGGGACAGGTTCACGATCGAAGGCCGAGCGAGTGTCGTCCACCTGAGAGCCATCGGTCGAAGCCCTCGTTGCTCTGAGGCGCATGTCAACCGTACTGATCGGAGCCCGAACTGGATCGTCCCCGGAGGAGGGGTTGCTGGGCCGCTTCAGGGGCTGCTGCGTGCCACTCAAAATTCCATCTCAAGATCAGGTTTGCGACGAGCGCAGCGGTCGAGGTCGTAAGCTCAGCAAGTTCGTCGCTGAAAGGGGGCTCGTCATAAGCGAAGAGATTGTCGGGTCCATCATTATCGGTCGTCTCCCTCAGACGGGAGACGGGAGTTTCAGTCAGGCGATTCCGGTCTTCGTCGAGCAAGGTGATATCGGGACGAAAGAGGCGGGCAGTCTCTGGCTCATCTTCAACCAAAGCACCGTGGACGTGGAGATATCCCAAACCGCCTCGGGCGACGTCGTGACTCTCATTCCAAGCGGGACTGGCCACCTCATCCAACCCACTGATCACAACGCGGCTCTCAGCGCACGACTCGCTTAGGCTCGGTCGTCCTTCTTCGGCGCCCCAGTATTTGTTGCCTTGACCTTCTAAACAAGCCGGACGGAGCTGAGACCGGTCTCATGGAGTGGATCTCCATGTGAGGAGGAAACGGTGCCGGCTCCCGCGATAAACGCCTCCGAGCCGGTGTTGGGGATCAGGGGCTCACGGTCGACTTGACTGACCCGGCGAGTGGATCGTCGACGGACGGCTCATCGAGCTTGGCAGAGACCGAGTTGTTGGCTCGACGGGGTGCCCACAGGATGAGGACACTGGCCGCCAGCCAGACGACCGCAATCAGAACCCAGAAGACCCAGACCACCCACAACGACCAGTGGCCGACAAAGTTGCCCGAGAAGGCCACCTTTAGCTGGTGTTCGAGGCAGGCCCGGTCGGGTGGATTAGTGGGGCACTTCGGGATCTGCACGGTCGGCACCTCCGACGGCTGCGACTCGAACAGGTGGACGGACCAGGCCGTGAAGATGACCGTCAGGGCCGACGCCACAACGATTCGGAACACCCGCTCGACTGTCCGCATCTCCTGAAGCGTAGGCCCGCGCAGTCTTACTGCGTAGGTCCCCGGCAGGAACGTGCCAAGTCAGGGCGCCGCAGGTGACCTGGCGTCGCTGCCCTGGATACGTGGTCACTTCTGCGCCATTGCGGAACAATGGGAGCGGACCCGCGCTGGGCGTCGGCTGCCGCCCGGCCGATTGCCCGTTCTTGGAGAGGGAGCCAGCCCGTTCAAGCCGGGTCGGGAGGGCCTATTCGCTAAATGTCTGCCTGACCCGCTTTCGGCGTTATACATGTAATCGGAGATTACCTCGCCCTTCGGGCATGTATAACGCCTGATCATGCATGTAATCGCATCCGAATCGCTGTACTGAAAGGCGATGACGATTGCATCCATATCAGGTTGATCGGGGGCACCCCTGGTCATCGTCCGTGACCACCCTGTCGCTCAGCGAGAGCACCGTGTGACGGCAGAGTGACACTGGTGGCTCGGGAGGCCTTTCGGTGTTAGGCCATCGTGTTAGCGGCGTGCGGACGGTACACCGGGAGCGGAAGGTGTCGAGCATGGGCGTTGGAATCAGAAGAAGTTTCCGGGCGCTACTGGCCGGGTCGCTGCTGTTGGGAAGCGTCGCCGTCGGTTCGCTGGCCGTCGGGTCGCTGCCCGCCTCGGCAAACACCGCCGACTCGTTGTACGTGAGCACCTCGGGGTCCGACGGTGGTGGGTCGAGCACCTGCACCGCAAGTGCGACACCTTGTCTCACGATTCAGCAAGCCATCAACGAAGCCCAGAGCAACTACTCCACCACTGACGACGTGACCATCAACGTGGCTGCCGGCACCTACTCCGAACTCGACACCATCAATGCCTCGTCCCTCGACTCGCTGACCATCATCGGTGCGGGGTCCTCCACCACAGCGGTAACCCCGCCTGGGTTTGGGACGCCCTTGACCGTCAACAGCGGCACGGTGACCATCTCGGGACTCACCCTCGAGAATGGCTTTGCCACCACTGTCGAAGGCGGCGACATCATCAATAACGGCACCCTGACGCTCTACTCCTCGACCGTGTCGAACGGCGATGGCGACATAGCTGGTGGTGGCATCTACAACACCGGCACGATGACGCTTGACCTCTCGACCGTGTCGGGCGGCAACATCTCCCATATCGGCGGCGGCATCTACAACGCCGGCACGATGACCATCAACTCCTCGACCGTGTCGGGCAACTACGCCAACCAGGGCGGCGGGATCTGCAACGCCGGCACGATGACCATCAACTCCTCGACCGTGTCGGGCAATACCGGCGGGTTCAGCGGCGGGATCACCAACGCTATTACCGTCGGAGGGGGCATGAACGGTGCCACCTTGGCCGTCAACTCTTCGACCGTCTCGGGCAACACCGCCGCCCAGCGTGGGGGCGGTATCTACAGTTACGGCGGGACGGTGACGACCGGTGCCTCCATCGTGGCCGCCAACACCGGACCTAACTGCTATTCGCCCGGCGGTAGCTTCACCAGCCTCGGCTACAACCTGACCGACGACCCCTCGAACGCCAACTACTGCGGCTTCACTGCATCCACCGACGTGCTCGATGCCAAGCCCGGCCTCGGTCCCCTCACGAACAACGGTGGCCCGACCTTCACACAGCTACCGGCAGCGAACGGCCCGGCCGTGCAGGTCATCCCGACCGACACCACACTCAATAGTGTGAAGGTCTGCCCTCGGATCGACCAGCGTGGCGTCGCCAGTATCGGTAAGTGCACGATCGGTGCTGTCGAGCAACACGGCGTGTGGCAGAGCCAGGTCCAGGGCTATCCGGCATTCCCGGCGAAGGACACCCCACCGCCGGGGTTCCTGATCGGGGTGAAGGACAGCATCTGGAAGCTCTACTCGCACAATGTGTCGGGGACCGACCTCTTCACCGGGACGATCACGACCAACGGCACCTTCTCCGACGTGGCCCTCACCTTGAACGACGACTCCGGCGACACGATGACCATGGTCAACCCTCACACCATCTCGTTCCGGTTCCACACCGCTGGGTATGTCAGCGGAGTGAAGTTCGTCTCCTCCGGGAGTGAGATGGCATTCACCAACCTCAAAGAGAACGGCACCCTCGTTCCGCCCGCAGACATCCTGCTCGGCAATCCGACCACGAGTGCCACCTCGAATCCCCTAACGATCACCCGGCCGTAGATACCATCGGATTGGCTGCCTGGCCGATGGCTTCCGGCTCACCGCCGGGGCCATTTGGGCGCCAGAGGGGTATGGCCAAAGTGCCGTTCAGCCACGGTTGATAACCGACCCGTCCCGGCGATGATGGCATGCTGATTTGCACGGTCACTCTTGAGCGCCTGACGCCACCGCCCGGTCCTGCCCCCGTTGACCAGTCCAGATCCTGGCCCGCCAGCGGCCTTTCTAAGAAGGATCGCCGTTGATTCTTATGTCGTGGCACTACCTTCCCCCGCATGGATACGAATCTTCAGACGCGACGCTCTTCCCCCAGTGGTGCCTGGTGCGCCGTGTTCTTTGTCGCCGGGGTCTCGATACTGGCCACGGCTTGCAGCTCATCCAGTGCTGTACCAACGCAAACACCCACTGGCACAGTCCTCACTCCAACTTATGCGAGAAGCGCAGGGTTTCCCCAGACCGTCAACGCGGCCAAGAAGTCCACCGTGACGTCTCAGAAGGGGTGTTCCAATTCTGTCGGTGCAGTCTACGAGGACTCGGTCAAACAGACAGCTCTCATCTCCGACGTTCTGAACTGTGATTCGGCCGCATCGGCATCCGCTGCGTTCTCTGCGATCCGTAAGCACTACGGTGCCGATGCAGCGATAGCAGTTCCGACAGCATTAGGAAGGTCCGCGTTCGCAACAGCGAGTATCGCTCCGGAGTATCTCGTGGTGTGGCAGCGGGACAACAAGGTGGCGATCACTGCGGTTGATGTGAACATCGCCGCTTCCGGAACCACGTCGAGTACCGTCGCTTCACCCCCGATAACGACTGCGCAAGAGATGATGCTCTACCGGGCTGCGGAAGCACAGAACGCCCTGATGAAGTAAGACTCCCGATTCCCGTTGGACCTTCAGCGGCCTTCGATGGGATGGCCGAGGTCGGCAAGGAAGACCGTGAAGTGGGCAATCAGCATGCATAGCTGATGAGCCAAGGCTGGGACATAGCCCTATCCGTTTATGTACACATCCCGCACCCGGCTCGCGGGAGACAGCAGCCACTACTCGGAACGGTCCACCCTGGCACTGAACCGGTGTTCGGGGCGACCCCGGTCAGTCGTGCCCCGGTTCCTCCTCCTTGGGCGGCACGTATGTCGCTTCGACACCTTGTCGTCGGCTCGCTGGGTCATGCCCACCCGGTCGAGGGAAGCGTCGATGCGGCCCCGGGCCGCCGGCTCGCGGGCGGCCGCCAGGATGGTGAGGTTCTGGCGCCCGGTGAGATGGCCGTGGAACCGGGGCTCGTCGATGATGGCACCGATCCGGGCCAGGGCCCGGTCTCGACGATGGGGCACCGGGTAGCCGAGCAGCGACATCGACCCGGCGTCGGCGTGGGTGAGGCCGAGCAGTACCCGGATGAGGGTCGTCTTGCCGGCGCCGTTCGGCCCCAGGTAGCCGAACGCACACCCCCGGGGGACGAGCAGCTCGACCCCGTCGACGGCGACGTTGTCCTTGAACCGCTTGGTCAGCCCGTGGGTCTCGACGGCCCACTCACTGTCGGCAGCGTCCGACGGGGAGATCCGGTCCATGGTGATCGTGGTCACGTGCTCTCCTTCATCTGGATTGGCGACACCGGCGAGCCTGCTCCACGGCGAGTGGATCTTGGTGGTCAGGACGCGGTCGGCGACGTCATCTCATCGACGTGGCGCCGCAAGGTGCCGATGCGGATGGCACCGATCCCAGCCAGGACCAGGCCCGACAGCATCATGAGGCCCAGCACGATCATGGCCAGTGGGGCCGGTGAGGTGGGGGACCGCGGGATGAGACTCCCGAAGAACCACGGGGCATGGAGCGCGGTGGAGATCCACCACGTGAGGGCCCCGGCGAAGATCACCACGAGTGCCATCGTCATCGCCACGGCAAGGACGCCCAGGATCCGGGTGACTTGGGGCGAGAAGCGGAGCCGGTAGACGATGGCGGTCAGCGTGCCGCAGCTCACGGCAAGTGCACCGATCACCACCAGCCCCGCGAGCACGCCGGCAATGCGCAGACCCAACGGCGTGGTGGTGCTGGGACCGAGGTGATTGTTCCACGCAACGATCCCGGCAGATGCCGCGCCCGCCGCGGTCCCGGACAGGAGCATCGGCCGTGCCAGCGGCCACAGTGCGCGCCATCCCTCCGATCGGATGAACTCGACGAACGCCGGAAGACAGGCGAGTCCAGCCATGATGACGACTAGCACACCGGCGGCAGCGGCCGCCCGGACGGCGGCCATCGCTGTTGCTGGCAGCCAGTGGTCCACTTGGGGTGTGGCGAGCGGCCAGTGCTCCGTGTACTTGGCGAAGGCCGACCCCGCCACGATGAACACGCCCCACGCACACAGCACGAGGAGTGACGCGCCCCGAACCTGGGTGTCCGGATCGACCGAGGATCCGACGATCCCTCCGGATCGGAGACGCTCCACCATTCCCGAGCGCACCATCGAGAGGCGAGCTGACAGTGGGAGCGGACCGTCCCCGTAGCGATCCTCGAGGAACTGCTCGAAGTCGGCGCGATACCGCTCTCGCCAGGTCGGCGGATACCAGTTCACGCTGCGGCCGGGACGTGGGCTCGCGTTCGTCACGCCAGCTTGCCCTGCAACAGACCGAGTCGGTGGGTGCCGACATCGACGACCCGGCGCATGTCACGCACCGCCTCGGCAAGTTCGGCCGAACCGGCGGCGGTCAGCCGGTACGGGCGCCGCCGTTCGACTTCGGGCAGCGCTTCGATCAGACCACGCTCCTCCAACCGAGCGATCGCGCCGTACAGGGCGCCGGGGCTGAGCTGGACGCCGGCGAACTCGCCGATGTCCTGGGCCAACGCGTAGCCGTGCTTCGGCCCATGGGCGAGGCTCGTCAGGATCAGGAGCGGCGGATCGTTGACTCTGCGCAGACCCTTTGGTCGTCCCGGTCTCGGCATGACTACATGATAGTACGTCTTGAGTAGTAACGCAAGGAGTAGTACCCAATCCGCGTCAGAAGGCATCTGGCGAATGGTCGGTCGGGGTAGCCCCATGGTGGTGCCGTTCAGGGGCATGGTCCCTATTTGAGAGATCCCTTCGGCACTGCACGTCCTGGCCCAGTCGTTGAGATTCGAATACGGTGCCTTACCTACTGGATCTTGCGAACAGACTTCCATGTGGTCCTCCGCTTGATCGACCCGGCGGTGCTACGCACCGGGTGCGCTGCTCACCGGACTGGTCTGGATAGCAGTCAGCGAAATCGCTCGTCCGCCCGGCCGCCTCCCGTCAGCTCGCCGCAGCAGGTGTCGCTGGAACATGACACTCGTCGAACAGGATGCCGCTCCACCATTGACTGTCACCATCACGGTGGACCCAATCGTTGCCCGCTCTTAGGAGAAGGTCACGGCGGCATTGGCACCGGCGTCAGTCGATCCACTGAACGGGTGAATTGTCTTCTTGTAGTGCGCAGCAACCGGCACCGACGCATTCGGAACATTCGACTGGATGTTGGCTGTCTCGTCGGTGTACTGCTGAGCCTTCGAGGATCGATGTTCCACTCTCCGGAGAAGTAGCCTGCCGAACGATGCGAACCCTGTAGCAGGGCAGCCAGGTCACGTCGGGGGTCTGATGACGGTTCTAGTTCGAGCAGAGAACGGAGAGCAGATGAGCACACTGATCATCGAGCGCCGCACGTCGGCGGACCACGAGGCAAGAGGGTGACCGACCCCGGTGATGCGCCGCGCCTCGTCCCGCTGGCACCCTCGGCATGGCCGGAGGGGATGGACGAGGCGCTCGCGGCGCTCAGACCGCCGAACCCCCGCCATCCATTCCCCTCACGCGAACCTGGGCGCCCGAAGGCCCTCAACGCGCTCGGCACGCTGGCCCACCATCCAGAGCTCGCCCGGGCCTTCCATACCTTCAACGGCCACATCCTCTTCGCGTCGACCCTCTCGCCTCGCCAGCGCGAGCTCCTGGTCCTGCGGGTGGCAGCCGTCCGGGATGCCGCCTACGAATGGAGGCAGCACGTCGTGCTGGCCTCCGACGCGGGCATCACGCCGGAGGAGGTCGACCGGATCGCCGAAGGCCCGGACGCGGCAGGCTGGTCCGGATTCGACCGGGCCATGGTGAGCGCGGTCGACGAGTTGCTCCGGGACGCCAGAGTGGCTGCCGGGACATGGGAGACCCTCGCCGCCGAGCTCGAGGTAGAGCAGCTCATGGACCTCGTGTTCACGGTTGGGGCCTACGACACCCTGGCCATGGTGTTCCGCACCTTCGACGTCCCGCTCGACGACGACCTTCAGTGATAACGGTCTTCTCTTTTTGAGAGATCGATGCTATCGTACCCTGGCGGCCCCCGAGAGAAGGAATGTTCAGATGGCGCACTTCCCGAAGCCTCCGGAAGGAAGCTGGACCCAGCACTACCCCGAACTGGGCACGAGCCCGGTCAACTACGAGGACTCCATCTCGCCTGAATTCTACGAGCTCGAACGCGCCGCCATCTTCGCCAGGACCTGGCTCAACGTTGGCCGCGTGGAGCAGGTCCCGCGTACCGGCCGCTACTTCACCAAGGAGCTCCAGGCTGCCGGGACCTCGGTGGTGATCGTCCGCGACAAGGAGGGCGGCGTCCGCGGGTTCCACAACATCTGCCGCCACCGGGGCAACAAGCTGGTCTGGAACGACTACCCCCGAGAGGAGACGAGCGGGACCTGTCGACAGTTCACCTGCAAGTACCACGGGTGGCGGTACGACCTGGACGGCTCGTTGTCCTTCGTCCAGCAGGAGTCCGAGTTCTTCGACCTCGACAAGGCGGACTTCGGGCTGGTCCCCGTCCAGACCGAGGTCTGGGAGGGGTTCATCTTCGTGAACCTGGATCCTGACAACACGACGTCGGTCAAGGAGTACCTCGGGGGCCTCGCTGCTGGGATCGAGGGCTACCCGTTCGACGAGATGACCCAGGTGTACAAGTACCGCGCGGAGGTCGGCAGCAACTGGAAGCTCTTCATCGACGCGTTCGCGGAGTTCTACCACGCACCGGTGCTGCACGCGAAGCAGGCGATCAGTGAGGAGTCGGCCAAGGTGCACGCCCACGGGTTCGAAGGCCTGTCCTACGGGCTCGACGGACCGCACGGGATGGTGTCCTCGTGGGGTGGCATGGCTCCCCCGAAGGACCCGATGATGGTCAAGCCGATCGAGCGCGTGCTGCGCAGCGGGCTCTTCGGACCCTGGGACCGTCCCGACATCGAGGGCCTGGATCCCCTTCCCACGGGGCTCAATCCGTCGAGAAGCCCGACCTGGGGCATCGACTCGTTCGTCTTCTTCCCCAATTTCATGCTGCTGATCTGGGCCCCGGGTTGGTACCTGACCTATCACTACTGGCCGACCTCCTACAACTCGCACATCTTCGAGGGCGCGCTCTATTTCGTCCCGCCGAAGAACGCCACCGAGCGTCTCCGACAGGAGCTCGCGGCGGTCACGTTCAAGGAGTACGCGCTGCAGGACGGCAACACCCTCGAGGCCACCCAGTCGATGATCGAGTCGCGAGCGGTGACCGAGTTCCCCCTCAACGACCAGGAGATCCTGCTCCGTCACCTGCACAAGACGGCACGCGGGTACGTCGCCGATCACACCAAGTCCGCGCACGGGGCCGACGCTCCGGCCGCGTCCTGAGCGAGGAGACCGATGAGCACCACACTGCCTCCCGAGTTCGGCGACCTCGAGCCCTTTTCCGCCTGGTGCCTCCCGACCGAGGCCGAGCGCTATGCCAAGCGGCTGGCGAGCTCGATGGAGGACATGCAGACCTTCTACGACGCAGCCTTCCCCCGGCTCGAGGGGATGTTGGCCTACCTCGACTCGACGAGCCTTGACTCGCTTGCTGACGATGCCACAAGGCTCCTGTGGCTCACCTACTCGCTGGTGAACGTGTCCTTCCCGGTCGAAGTGTGGCGCCAGGCCCGGGTGCCGGACAGTGGTGCGGCCAGCATCGACCTCGTCGTCGAGCCCGCCGTCTGAAGGGTCGGGCGTGCGGATCGGCGTGATGGTCGGCCCCGAACGGGGTCGCTATGCCACCAAGGTGGAGCGGATGCTGGCCGACGCCCAGTGGGCCGAGGAGGTGGGACTCGCGTCGCTCTGGGTACCGCAGATCCCCGACGACTTCGATGCGTTGACGGCCGCAACGCTCATCGGTACCCGGACCACCCGCATCGAGATCGGGACCGCGGTGGTCCCGATCCAACCGCGTCACCCGATCGCGCTCGCCCAGCAGGTCCTCTCGACCCAGGCCGTCTGTCGGGGTCGGCTGACCCTGGGCCTCGGCGTCTCGCACCACTGGGTCATCGACGAGATGCTCGGGCTCCCCTACGAGCACCCGGCCGCCACCATGCGCGCCTACCTGGACGTGCTCGACGGGGCACTGGCCGGGCCCGGGATGGTCGACGTCGAGAACGAGCTGTTCCGGGTCCACAATCCGATCGACATCACCGACATCACGCCGACCTCGGTGATGATCGCCGCCCTGGGTCCCGTGATGCTGCGGATCGCCGGGGAGCGTGCGGACGGCACCATCCTCTGGTTGGCCGACGAGCGGGCGATCGAAACGCACGTCGCTCCGACCATCAACGCAGCCGCGGCGGGGGCCGGCCGCCCGCCGCCCCGCATCGTCGCCGGCGTGCCGGTCTGCCTGTGCCGGGACGACGAGGTGGAGGTGGCGGTGAGCCGCGCCAACCGGGTGCTGTCCGAGTCCGAGGTGTCACCCAACTACCAGAAGCTGCTCGACCACGGGGACGCACGCACGGTCGGGGACATCCTCGCCACCGGGGGCGAGGCGTCGATCCGCAAGCGGCTCCAGGGGTTCGGCGACGCGGGCGCGACCGACCTGTCCCTGCGGATCGTGCCGATCGGCGGCACCCGCGAGGAGAAGCTCGCCTCGGCGCGACGGACCCGGGAGTACGTTGCGTCGCTGGCCGGATCGATCTGAACGGCCCGGGGGCCATCAGGCCGTCAGGAGGTGACGTCCTGGTGTCGGGAGATCTGGCCACCCTTCATGACGAAGCAGACCGACTCGGTCATGGTGATGTCGCTGAGTGGATCGCCCGGGACGGCGATGATGTCCGCGAGCAGACCCTCCTCCAGGCGACCCCTGTCGTCGACACCGATGAGATCGGCGGCCACCGTGGTGGCGGCCCCGATCGCCTGCGCCGGGGTCATCCCCCGGTCGACGAGGGCGACCAGCTCCTTGGCGTTGCGGCCGTGCGGAATGGCGGGGGCGTCGCTGCCGCAGGCGATCCGTGCGCCCCGCTCGATGGCCCTGCTGATGGTCTGCCTCGCACGCGGGAACACCTCGGCCGCCTTGGCCTGCAGCTCGGGAGCGGCGTGGGACACGTCCATGCCGTCCGCCAGATACGTGGTCGCCACGAGGAACGTCTCGCGCTCGAGCATGAGGTCCAGGGTCTCCTCGCTCATGAGCGATCCGTGCTCGATGCAGTCGATGCCGCACTCGATGGCGACCCGGATGGCCTCGTCCCCGTGGCAGTGGGCGGCCACCCGCAGACCGGCGCGGTGCGCCTCGTCGACGATGGCCTCGAGCTCGTCGGTCGAGTACTGGCGGGCACCGGCGGGGCCGGTGTGCGACATGACCCCCCCCGAGGCGCTGACCTTGACGACCTGGGCGCCGTGTTTGATCTGGTACCGGACGGCCTTGCGCACCTCGGCCACACCGTTGGCGATCCCCTCCTCCACCGTCAGGGGCAGCACGTGGGGTGCGAGGGCCTGGAACACGGTGGGGTCGAGGTGCCCTCCGGTCGGGCTGATGGCGTGACCGGCCGGGACGATGCGCGGACCCTCGCACCATCCCCGGTCGATGGCCTTCATCAGGGCGACGTCGAGGAGCAGTCCGCCGGTCTGCACGAAGAGCCCGAGGTTGCGCACGGTGGTGAAACCGGCCCGCAGGGTCCGGCGGGCGTTGACCACCCCGCGCAGGGTCTTGAGGGCCGGATCCTCCTGGACGGGGACGAGTGGGCTGGCATGGTCGGGGCCCCCCATGACGAGGTTGACCTCCATGTCCATCAGCCCCGGGAGCATGGTGACGTCCCCGAGGTCGATCGTCGTGGCGTCGGAGGGGACCGACGAGGGCGAGACCGCGGTGATGCACTCACCCTCGACGAGCAGTCCGCCGGGTTCGAGCAACCGGCTCCCGGCCCCGTCGAGCATCCGGGCACTGAGCAGGTGGACCGGGGGCCGGGGCGTGGTCGGACGTGCCATGTCAGCTCCTCCAGGTGGTGGCCACGATGTCCACAGGTGGCAAATAGGTTTCCGGTGCGTGCGACCACAGTTACCGTAGCAAGGAGCCGTGAGTCGGAAGGGCCGTCGGAGCCCGTCACGGGCGACGACGCACGCCGCCGTCCTCCCTGGTCTCCACCCCCGACAGCGGGAGAATCGGGTTCTCACCTTGCTGCTAGATTGGCGTCGGTGAGGGGAGGTCCGGCAAGGATGGCGGTCCCGGCCGGGTCGCTGTGATCGACCACGACGACGTGGTGCAACGCCACGGCTACCACCGGCTCCGGGTCAAGCGGGTCGTGCAGGAGACTGCCGACACCCGGTCGCTGGTACTCGAGGTGCCCGACGACCTCGTCGAGGCGTTCCGATACCAGCCGGGCCAGTTCTGCACATTCCGCGTGCGGATCGGCCCGGACGAGCAGTTCCGGTGCTACTCGATGTCGAGCGCGCCGGAGACCGACGACGATCTGGCGGTCACGGTCAAGCGGGTCCCGGGTGGTGCGGTCTCCAACTGGTTGCTCGACCAGGTCTCGGACGGTGACGTGGTGGAAGTGACCAGGCCGTCCGGTGCGTTCCTCATCCGGGCCGGCACGGGCCCGATCATCGGGTTCTGCGGCGGGAGCGGCATCACACCCCTGATCTCGATCGCCAAGAGCGCGCTCGACCTCGTCCGAGCGGTCGGTCCGGCTCCTCTACGCCAACCGCGACGCGGACTCGATCATCTTCGACGGCGCGCTCCGGACCCTCGAGTCCCGGTTCCCCGATCGCTTCTCGGTGGACCGGCACCTCGACTCGGTCAGCGGGCTCCCGGCCGCCGCCGCCATCCGGGACTTCGTCGACGGCGACCTCACCGCGGACTTCTATCTTTGTGGACCGGGTCCGTTCATGGAGCTGGTCGAGGAGTCCCTCGTCCGGCTCGGCGTCGAGCCCGACGCCATCCTCATCGAGCGGTTCACCGCCCCGGACGACCGCGGGCCCGCGTCACCCGTCGGCTCCCCCGGTACGGAGGACCCCACGACGATCGTCCTCGAGCTGCGCGGGAAGCGGCACGAGGTCGCCTACCACCCCGGTGACACCGTGCTCGAGACCGCCAGACGGGCGAACCTCCCGGCCCCGTACTCCTGCGAAGCAGGAAGTTGTGCGACCTGCATGGCCCTCCTCTGCGAAGGATCGGTCACCATGCGCGTCAACAACGCCCTGACCCAGGAGGAGCTGGACGAGGGGTGGATCCTCACCTGCCAGGCGGTGCCCGACGGTTTGCCGCTCCGCGTCGAGTACGAGCAGCTCTGAAAATCAGGTTCTCTTGACTGGAGAAGGTGGTCTTCATAGGATGGAGCGCATGACCAGCGGGCGTGTCGCCATCGTGACCGGCGCCGGCTCGGGCATCGGGCGTGCCATCGCGGTCCGCCTGGCCGAGGACGGCTTCCAGGTCGTGGTCCTCGATCTGGACAAGCAGGCCGCGGAGACCGTCGCCGGTGAGCTCTCCGGGCGCGGCTACCGGGCACTGGCGTGCGGGGGAGTCGACGTGTCGGACCGGGCGCAGGTCGACGCCGCGGTCGAGCAGGTCCGGACCGCGGTGGGCCCGCCGCTCGTCCTCGTCAACAACGCGGGCATCCCCGGGTTCAAGGAGTTCCTCAAGATCAGCGACGAGAAATGGGACCGGATCATGGCGGTCAACCTCTCCGGGCCCTTCTATTTCTCCCAAGCCGTGGTCCCGGACATGACAGCGGCGGGCTGGGGCCGGATCGTGAACATCTCGTCGTCGAGTGCGCAGTCTGGTCAGCCGTACATGGTCCACTACGTGACGTCGAAGGCCGGGCTCATCGGCTTCACCAAGGCCCTCGCGCTCGAGCTCGGGCCGCTCGGGATCACCGTCAACACGATTCCGCCGGGTTTCGTGGACACACCGATGCTGCGCAGCTCGGAGCAGCGGGGTCTCCTCGGTGGAACGGTGGACCAGACCGCCGAACGGACCCCGGTACGGCGCGCCGGGACGCCCGAGGACATCGCCCACGCATGCTCGTACCTGGTCTCCGACGGGGCGAGCTACGTCACCGGGCAGGTGATCGGTGTCAACGGCGGGCTCACCACCTGAACCGCGCCGGCGCGGAGACGCCGCGACGCAGGGGCACTAGGTTCTGCACCAGAGATAATCGGATTCTCGGGGAGGCGACATGGTCGACATCAACGACCTCATTCTCGTCAGCGTGGACGACCACATCATCGAGCCGCCGGACCTGTTCGTGCGGCATCTCGCCCCCCGGTACCTGGACCGGGCGCCCAAACTCGTCCGGAACGCCGAAGGTTCCGACGTCTGGACGTTCGGGAAGGTCGTCATGGAGACCGCTGCCCTCAACGCAGTCGCCGGTCGTCCGAGGGAGGAGTACGGCCTCGAGCCCCAGAGCCTCGACGAGGTGCGGCCCGGCTGCTACGAGGTCGACGAGCGGATCAAGGACATGGACGCCGGGGGGGTCCTCGCATCCATGAACTTCCCGTCGTTCCCGACCTTTACCGCCCGCGTGTTCGCCTCCGAGGACCCCGAGCTCTCGCTGGCACTCGTGCGGGCCTACAACGACTGGCACATCGACGAGTGGTGCGGGTCACACCCCGGCCGGTTCATCCCGATGGCGGTTCCGGTCATCTGGGATGTCCACCAGACCGCCGACGAGATCCGGCGCACGGCCGCAAAAGGCTGTCACTCGCTGAGCTTCACCGAGAACCCGGCGGCACTCGGGTACCCGAGCTTCCACGACGAGTACTGGGACCCGGTCTGGCGGGCGTGCTGTGATACCGGCACGGTGCTCTCGATCCACCTCGGGTCGTCGGGCCGGCTCTCCATCCCGGCGGTCGACTCACCTCCCGACGTGATGATCACGCTGCAGCCCATGAACATCCAGTCGGCCGCGGCCGACCTGTTGTGGTCCCGGGTACTGAAGCAGTTCCCCACCCTCCGGGTGGCCCTCTCCGAAGGGGGGACCGGGTGGATCCCGTACTTCCTCGAACGGGTCGACCGGACCTACGAGATGCACAGCGCCTGGACGCTGCAGGACTTCGGGGGACGCCTGCCGTCGGAGGTCTTCCGGGAGCACTTCCTCACCTGTTTCATCAGTGATCCGGTGGGCGTGCAACTGCGCGACCGGATCGGCATCGACAACATCGCCTGGGAGGCGGACTACCCGCACAGCGACTCGATGTGGCCGACGGCCCCCGAGGAGCTGGGGAGCGTCTTCACCGAGTACGCCGTCCCCGATCCCGAGATCGCGAAGATGACCCACGAGAACGCGATGCGCTGGTACTCGTTCGACCCCTTCGTGCACGTCCCGAGGGAGGAGGCGACGGTCGGCGCGCTGCGGCGGCGGGCGGTCGGCCACGACGTCTCGATCATGTCCCGGAGCACCCGGGTCCGGACGCCGGACGAGAAGCTCGAGGGGTTCCGCAGGCGGGCACGCCAAGCAGTGGCGGCGCAGCACTGACGGCGCGCACCGTGGAGGGAGCCGCGGCCTCGTCCTTAGCGTGTCGACTCGGACGCGGCAGGGGTGGCGTTGGCCCGCAACCAGCTCCCCAACGCGGCGCCGGCGTCGAGGACGTGGGCCTCGGCGATCGTGCGGGCCGCGACCCCGTCCCCCCGTCCGATGGCGTCGAGGAGCGCGGCATGCTCGGCGCGGCTCCGACGCTGCTGTTCGGGGAAGAGCTCGAAGAAGCTGCCCGGGACCACCCGCACCGCCTGGCGCAGGTAGGTCAGCAGGCGGGGCGAGCCCGAGGCCAGGTTGACCGCTCGGTGGAACTGCCGGTTGGCGGTCACCACGTCCGGTCCCTCGTCGATGGCCGCCGCGAGCCCTCGCAGTTCGGCCAGTTGTGGTTGGGTGATCCGAAGGGTGGCCCACTCTGCGGCCTTGCCGGCGAGGGCGGCCAGGACGGCGAAGTTGTCGACGGCATCCTCGGGGGTGATCCCGATCACGGTGATCCCGCTCCGCGGGGTGACCGCCACCAGCCCCTCGTAGGAGAGCTCGAGCAGCGCCTCGCGTACCGGGGTCCGGCTGGTGCCGAACTCCCGGGTGATCTCGTCCAGGTCGAGGCGGTCCCCGGGCCGCAGCCGCCCGGTCAGGATCCGGTCCCGCAGCTCGCGGGCGGCACGCGAGCGGACCGTCCCCCCGATCGATTTGAAATCTGACATATCACATTCTATATTTCAATACAGGTCGCAGTCAACGAGAACCAGTCGAACGAGAGTCAGGGTGGGCCGGTGAAACAGATGGCGCTGGTCGGGTTCATGCAGGCCGGAAACGCCACCGTCTACGCCGGTTCGTGGCGCCATCCCGCCACCGAGCACGGGTTCCTCACCGCGAGCTACTACGAGAAGCTCGGCCGCACCCTCGAAGAGGGGTGCTTCGACATGATGTTCTTCGACGACCGCCTGGCCATGCCCGGGATCTACGGAGGATCGGTGGCCGAGGCGGTCCGGCACGGTGCCCGGCCGGTGAAGCTGGACCTGAGCATCGTGCTCGGCGTCCTGGCCGGTGCGACCCGGTCGATCGGGCTGGGCGCCACCTACTCGACCACCTACTACGCCCCCTTCCACGTGGCCCGCACCTTCGCCACCCTCGACCATCTCACCGGCGGACGTGCGGCCTGGAACGTGGTCACCTCGGTCAACGACAGCGAAGCGCAGAATTTCGGCGTCGACGGGGTGCTGGACCACGACGCGCGCTACGACCGCGCCGACGAGTTCCTCGAGGCGACCACCGGTCTCTGGGACACCTGGGAGGACGACGCCCTGGTGCTCGACCGGGTGAGCGGCGTGTTCGCCGATCCCGACAAGGTCCACGAGCTCGGCTACGAGGGAGACTGGTTCAGGGTGCGGGGTCCCTTGACCGTGCCGCGCTCACCCCAGGGCCGCCCCGTGCTGCTCCAGGCCGGCTCGTCGGGGAGAGGACGGGACTTCGCGTCGCGGTGGGCCGAGGTCATCTTCACCGGCGATCCCAATCTCGAGGTGGCCCGGTCCCACTATGCGGACCAGAAGGAGCGGATCGGACAGGTCGGACGTGATCCCGACTCGGTCAAGATGCTCCCGATGGCCTACACGGTGGTGGGGGAGTCCAAGGCGCACGCGCAGGAGCGTGAGCAGATGTTCCTCGACGACTTCGTCGATCCGATGGCCTCCCTCACCCTCCTCTCTGAGCTCATGAACTACGACTTCTCCGGTCTCGCCCTCGATGCGCCGATCACCGACGAGCTCATCGAGTCCGTCTCGGGCATCCGGGGGCTGGTCCAGAACCTCCGGACCCACATCGGTGGGGCGACGGTCACTCTGGCGGACCTGGCCGGTCACCGGGCCACGCTCTTGCAGGGCCCGCGCTTCGTCGGCACCGGGACCGACGTCGCCGACCAGATGGAGGAATGGTTCCACGGCGACGCCTGCGACGGGTTCGTCATCGCCGCCACCCACACGCCCGGCGCCTACGAGGAGGTGGTCCGCCTGGTCGTCCCCGAGCTCCAGCGACGCGGGGTGTTCCGCGAGCGCTACACCGGCGCCACCCTCCGCGACAATCTCGGGCTGGCCAGGCCCGAGTGCTCGCCCCGTGCCTGACCCCGCAGGTCCCCTGCAGGGGCTCCGGGTCGTCGACGCGGCGACGCTGGTCGCAGGACCGATGGTGGCCACGATGCTCGGGGAGTTCGGCGCCGAGGTCATCAAGGTCGAGCTGCCCGGTACCGGAGACCCGTTGCGGACCTGGGGCGACCGGAAGCAGGGCATCGGCCTCGTCTGGAAGAGCGTGAGCCGCAACAAGCGCTGCGTCACCCTCGATCTCCGCAAGTACGAGGGACAGGAGGTGTTCCACGAACTGCTCGACGTGAGTGATGTGCTGGTCGTCGGCAACCGGCCGAGTGCCCTGCTCCGGTGGGGCCTCGACTACGCGTCTGTCCACGAGCGCCACCCGCGCCTCGTGATGCTCCACGTGAGCGGCTACGGACGGGGTGGTCCCTCGAGCGACCGACCGGGGTTCGGCACGCTGGCCGAAGCCATGAGCGGGTTCGCACAGGTGACCGGGCAGCCCGACGGCCCTCCGACGCTCCCCCCGTTCATGCTGGCCGACGGGGTCGCCGCACAGTCGGCGACCTGGGCGGTGATGATGGCCCTCTACCACCGGGACGTGCGTGGCGGTGCCGGTCAACTGATCGACGTCAATCTCGTGGAGCCCCTGGCCCGCCTCGTCGAGTCGTCGACACTGGCCTTCGACCAGCTCGGGATCGTGCCCACCCGGGTGGGCAACCACCTCCCGGCGAGTGCGCCCCGCAACGCCTACCGGACCGCCGACGGCAGGTGGCTCGCCATCTCGAGCGCCTCGTCGAACATCGTCGTGCGGGTCTTCCGGTCCATCGGCCGACCCGACCTGGCCGAGGACCCCGACTACGTGGACCCCATCCGGCGTCAGGACCGGGGGATCGAGATCGATGCGATGGTCGCCGCGTGGGTCGCCGATCGGACGCTCGACGAGGCCATGCAGGTCTTCCTCGCCGCGGAGGTTGCGGCCGCACCGGTCTACGACGCGCAGCAGTTGCTCGCCGACGAACATCTGCAGTCCCGGGGGACCTTCCCCCGGATCATCGACCCCGACCTCGGCCCGGTCACCGTGCAGGCTCCGGTCGCGCAGCTCTCGGAGACCCCGGGGCGGATCGACCACCTCGGCCAGGCTCTGGGCGCGGAGAACGATGCCGTCTACGGTGGGCTGCTCGGCATCGATCCTGCCCGCATCGTCGCCCTGCGGGCGGCCGGCGTGATCTGACCGGATCCTGGACGGAGGCAATCGTGTACGAACCGCGGGCCCGACGATCGGAGCTGGCCACCCCGGCCAGCAGCGAGCGCATGTGCGAGAAGGCGCCGGGATCGGGAGCCGATCTGGTGTTCTTGGACCTGGAAGATGCCTGCGCGCCGGTCATGAAGGAGCCGGCGCGGGCGATCGCAGTCAACGCCCTGGTCAATCAGGACTGGGGCAGGGTCGTGCGGGCCGTCCGGGTGAACGGTCTCGAAACCCCGTGGTGCTACGGCGACGTGGTCGAAGTGGTCACGGGCGCCCGCGACGCGCTGGATGTGATCATCGTGCCGAAGGCGCGCTCGGCCCGTGACGTGTGGTGGTTCGACGTCCTGCTCACCCAGCTCGAGACCAAGCTCGGCCTGCGCAAGCGCATCGCCCTCGAGGTCCTCATCGAGGAGGCCGAAGGACTGGCAAACGCCGCGGAGATCGCCCGGTCGAGTGACCGGTTGGAAGCCATCATCTTCGGGGCCGGAGACCTCTCCGCCTCGTTGCGGGCCAGGGTGGACGGTAACTTCGATCCGGTGGGCCCGTACCCGGGGGACTTCTGGCACTTCGCCCGGGTCCAGATCCTCGCCGCAGCCCGCGCCGCGGGCATCGACGCGATCGACGCCCCGTATCCCGCGTTCCAGGATCCGGACGGATACCGCCGGTCCGCCGAGCACGCCAGCCTCCTCGGCTACGACGGCAAGTGGGCCATCCATCCCGGCCAGGTGCCGATCGCCAACGCCGTCTTCGCGCCCACCGAGGCGGAGGTCCGTGAGGCCGAGGAGTCGGTCGTGGCCTACCGTGCTGCGGAAGCCGAGGGCGTGGGAGCGATCGGACGGGACGGCAGGCTCGTGGACGCCGCGCACATGCGATTGGCCGCCAACGTGCTCCACAAGGCGGCGCTCGTCGCAACGGAGCGGTCGGGGCAGTGACCTACCGGGTCGTGCAGTGGGCGACGGGCAACATCGGGTCCCGCTCCCTCCGCGCGGTCATCGAGCATCCCGAGCTCAACCTGGTGGGCCTCCTCGTGCACGATCCGCAGAAGGAGGGGCGCGACGCCGGGGACCTCTGTGGGCTCGGTCCGACGGGCGTCGCGGCCACCCGGGACGCTCGTGCGATCCGCGCCCTGCGACCCGACTGCGTCCTCTACATGCAGCAGGGGTACGACGTCGACGTTCTCTGCTCGCTCCTCGAGTCGGGGGTGAACGTCGTGGCCACCTGCGGCGGGTTCCACCACCCGGGGAGCATGGACCCGGATGAGCGGAACCGGATCGAAGCCGCGTGCGAACGCGGCGGCTCCTCGATCCACAGCACCGGGATCAGTCCGGGGTTCATCTCCGAAGCGCTGCCGATCGTCCTGACCTCGATCCAGCGCCGCCTGGACCGGTTGGAGATCGCGGAGTTCGCCGATCTCTCGAGCCGGGACTCGCCGGCCCTGCTCTTCGAGATCATGGGCTTCGGCCAGGCTCCCTCGAGCTTCGACCCGAGGCGCTGGGCACACGGCGCGGCGGCCTTCGGGCCGTCGCTGCGGCAGGTCGCCGACGCGCTCGGGCTGCCCCTGGACTCGGTCGAGTCAAGCGGTGAGGTGGCCTGTGCCGTCCGGGACACCGTGATCGCCGCCGGGACCATCCCGACCGGATCGGTGGCGGGCCAGCGGATGACGGTCGTCGGCCGGCGCGACGGAGCCGAGCTGCTCACCTTCAGCGCCACCTGGTACTGCTCGACCGAGCTCGACGCTGCGTGGGACCTGCGGCAGGGAGGCTGGCGGGTCACGGTCGAGGGTGACTGCCCGCTGGAGCTGGACATCCGGCTGGCGGTCCCGCCCGAGCGGATGGCGGAGGCCACCCCCGGCTACACGGCCAATCGGGCCGTCAACGCGGTGCCCGTCGTCTGTGAGGCCGCTCCGGGCATCAGGACCACCGTCGATCTTCCCCAGGTCGTGGCTGCGCTCGGGACGCGGGTGCCGTGAGGTGGGACGGCAGTACCGATCGGAGGCTCATGTCCCGCAGTGAAAGGCGGCTGCTGACAGACTGGTCCCGTGGCCCCCGAGGCAGATGTGAGTAGCGACGAAGGCGTCCTCGACCCATGGGTGGCCACATGGCTGGCGGACAATCCGGAACTGGCCACACCGTTGGAGGACCTGTCCCCGAAGATCCTCCAGCTGGCCCGCGGCCCCTGGGGACCACCGCCGACGCGGGAGCTGGCCGAGGTCCGTGACGACGAGGTCGGTGGCGTCCCGATCCGCTTCTACCAGGGCGGCGGTGAGCCGACGGGTCTGGTGGTGTACTTCCACGGCGGCGGGTTCGTCCTCGGCAGCATCGACATCATGGACGGGGTCGCCCGCGAGCTCGCCCATGCCACCGGAGCGGTGGTCGTCTCGGTCGGCTACCGGCTGGCACCGGAGCATCCGTACCCGGACGGGCTGGACGACTGCGAAGCGGTGACGCGGTGGGCGATGGACGAGAGCCGGAGCTTCGGGCTGCCGGCCCCGGCGGTTGCCGTCGCCGGGGAGAGTGCGGGCGGGAACCTCGCTGCCGCGGTGTGCCTCCGACTGCGGGACGCAGGGGGACCGCTGCCGGTCGGGCAGGTGCTCATCTACCCGGGGGTGTCCGGGTCGCAGGAGCGCCCCTCCTCGGTCGAGTTCGACGGGCTGGTCATCAGCCGCACCGCCACCAAGGCGTACTGGGCTGCCTACAGCGGTGGCCGGGACCTGGACAGGGACCCGTACGCCGCCCCGTTGAGCGCCGCATCGCTGCGCGGACTGCCCCCGGCGCTGGTCGTGCTCGGCGGTTGCGACATGCTGCGGGACGAGGGCCGCGCCTATGCGGAGCGGCTCCGCGAGGACGGCGTCGCGGTCGACGAGGTCTGCTATGCGGGCCAGCCCCACGGCTTCGTGAACTTCGGCTTTCCCGCCGCCGGCCTCGCCTTCGAGCGCATCGGCACCTGGCTCGGGACGGTCCTCACTGTCTGACCCGTCGGAGATGGGCGGGGTCCCGCGATCGCGACACGAAGAATCATCGGGATCACATGCCTACGATGGGCTGATGCTGATCATCGCCGGGAGCTTGATCGTGGATCCGGCTGACGGGGTGTCTTTTCTTGCCGCGAATGCAGACGTGGTTGGCCGGGCCCGCCAAGCGACCGGGTGCCTCGACTTCGTGCAGGCGGCCGATCCGATTGACCCCAGTCGGGATCAACATTTTCGAGCGCAGGGAACGGGAGGACCATCTGCTCGCCTTCCGAGGTGCCGGACAGCCGTCGTCTGATTCTCCTCCGATTCGGTCGGCGACTGTCATGCGGTACGTCATCTCAGCGGTCGAAGAGCCCTGACGCACCGCGGGACCGGTTCTGTGCCGTTCACGTGCACACCGGCCTCACCTCGACCTGCGCCTCGGTCCCCGCGGTATACGGGACACCCTTGGACTTGCACCTTGCTCAGAGCGCTGGGGTCATGCTTACCAGGGCCGCCCGCCCGCCGAGCGGCTGGTTGCCCGAAAGGTGGCGCGAGTCCCGCACGGGGTCGAAGCGTGAGAGGGTCCTTTGGCCCTTTTCAATCCGATCCGTCGAGTACATAATGGCAAGAGCAATGAGGGATCCGGGAGGATCCCGGAAGGAGGCGCCTATGAGCAGCATGCGAGGTGGATCATCCTGAGGCGGATGGCAGAGGATTCGACGGGAGCAATCCCGTAAGGCCCAGGTCGTCGAAGGCAAGCGGCTCGAAGTGGGAGCGTTGTAACGATAAGGGCAAGGAAGTCCTTTCTGGTTGCCAGATCCGAAGCGGTCCGTTTTCGGAATACAAATGAAGTGGAGCGCCCGATCCCCGTCAGTTCGTGGGACGGGCGTTTTCGCGTGTTAGGTCAGACTGGCTTTCCGCAGTCTGACCTGCCCAACCGGTATGGAGGGCACCCTCGAGCTGCCAGGGTGCGGTCCGATGGGGTTGGCGCTGCGGGTCGTGGTGCAAATTCCGAGGTTTGACACGGAGGGATGATGGGTACTCTGTAAGGCGTCAGACCGTCGAGCAGGGGTTCCGCCGCCCCGACCTCCGAACTGACGCTTTGCGCCAATCCTCTTTCCGCCGAGGGGATCGGCGCGCCTGGCTCACACGAGTCGGTGGAGCCGTGCTGCAAGCCTGTCAGGTCTCCCCACACACTGATCTGCATTCGCTCCTGAGGCACCCTGGGGTGCCTTCCTGACCTCGTGGCAGGGGACGTACGTACTGCGATCCATCGTCCCATCCAGTGGTGGAGGAATATCCACAGACGGTGGGTATGGTCGAGGTGTCCCTTCGAGCGACAGGGAGAACCGGATGACTGACAACTCCGCTGACACCACGACGGACACCTAGACACTCCTTAAAGACGGGACAGGCCACTGGACCCTTGACCCGGCAGGCTCCTCGGTCCAGTTCCACGTCAAACACTTCTGGGGTGTGATCACGGTGCACGGTCGTTTCCAGAAATTCGACGGAGAGGGCACCGTCAACGCTGACGGCACTGTGTCAGGTCACCTGGTCATCGACGCCACGTCGCTCACGACCAAGAACCGCAAGCGGGACGAGCATCTCCGCTCCGCGGACTTCTTCGATGTCGAGCACCACCCAACGGTGACCATCTCACTCCCGACGGGAAGCGTGCCTTCCGTGGCCGAATCACCCTTGAAGCGGCCGGCCGTCGGGCCGACGTTCAGTCACCCCTCGATGTGGTCAGCGCGAGCAGCGACGCTGTTGTCCTCCACTCCGAGGTAGTGGTGGACCGGACGCTGTTCGACATGACCTGGGGCCCACTCGGGATGACGTCGCGCCAAGCCCGAGGCGAGGTCACCGTTCGATTCGTGCGGCGCTGACCCGGCGATCGGGGTGGCGAGGACACCAGTAGTCTCGATTGTCCTCTTACGGGATCTGGATACCCCTGCAGCGGTCCTCGTTGCGGTACGGCTGGCCATTTCATCACTGGGTCGGTTACGAGAGCCTCGCTGAAGAAGAGAAAGAAGTGACTCGACCCTGATAGGCCGTCTCAGTGTGGTCGGGACAGAGGTAGCCAAAGGAACGGGACCATGTCCACCGGTCCTCGGCACTCACAACAGAGAAGGCATCTTCGCCCGCTGCCAGAGGCAGGGCGTTGCGGAACCCGTCTGCATCGCAGCGAACGACCGGCCCAAATTCGACTCCCATCGTCATTTCTCCTTGATTTACACCGAGTTCCGTACCTCACTCTCCTGGCCGAGAGTAAGAATCGCACTTCACTAGGAGTAAGAAATGGGCAAAAAACCAACCGCCCCGGCGGATGCCTTCGGTGAGCGGGGGTCATCGATCGGTCGGGCAAGAGCGCCGGTTCGCCGACTCGGTCTGCAGTCGCGACAAGCAAACGACCTCTGACGGGTCTCTGTGAGATCAGCGGCTCGACCACGTGACATGATGAGCTATGGACGATCTTCCCTATGTGCGGAGTGAGAGAACTATCGAAGAGCCATTGGATGCCGCGCTCCTCGTCGTCTCACCACAGGAGCGACAGAAGTTGGAAGATCTGATTGCCCAAGATCTCAAGTCTCCGATTGGAGATATGGAGATTCTCCCTGTTCTGGAGGACTCCTCCCTACCAGAAGGCCAACACACATTCGAGTTCAGACTGCATCACACTCCCTGAGATCGCCACGCCTGAAGTGGATTGAGGCCGCTCGTCATGGTCAATGAGGGGTGTCCTCACGGTGCCGGACGGATGCACGCTCTGTGTCCCACCGACCCGGGGTTACGACAACGGTTAGGAGCGGCCTGGTCGAACCGTGACGAGCGGTTGGCGATTCGGTAGCACACTCACTGTCACCGTCGGCAACCCGATCGTGGACTCGTAGCGAGCGTCAATGCCCAACGCGCTCGCAACCGGCAGACGAACCTCTGCCCCACGACTAACCAACGTGTAGGCGAGAGCCGGGTATGTGTCGGCCGACTCGGCCTTGCCGACTTCATCGAGATGCAACTCAAACGGTCCGTGTGGAGCGATTCGGAGCACCGCATCGGTTGCCCCGTTGACGACGCCGGCTGTCGACGGCCCGCCGCCAATGGTGAGTCCGTTCGGCACCTCGGCCGCATCCCAGATGCCTAGGAGAAGGGAGGCGCACAAGAGGGAAGCTACGACCGACACGACAGCGAAGGAACGCACCTTGTTGAGTTGGCGACTTTCGAATCCCACGGTGAGTCGGCCTCCGAGTGATCGGATGAGCGTAATCAGAGCAACAACGAGTACCGTCCACGCAGCCATACCGATCGGCCAGTAGATAACAGTGACGTAGGCCAACTCCAGCCCGTCGGACCGTGGGATGCCAGCAACAGTCAGAACAGTTGCACCCGCCGCCACGAGCGAAATCACCGAGGCAGCAGCCAACAGGATCTGGCGCGTCCGCCAAGCGATGGCAGCCACGACCGACAGCGCTGCGAGCACGACCACTCCTTGCCAAGTTGCGGCACTCGTGACCGTTGCGTAGATCGACAGGAATGCCGGTCCCCCAGCCGTGGGTAGCCGGTGCATCCACGAAGAAACCGGAGAGACTGCCGCTCCCAAGGCACGAAGGGAGAACGACAGGCCAGTCGTGCCTCCGGGTGCCCTGGCCGCTTCCCAGATGAGCGTGAGGTTGCCCGGTCGATCAGCGATCTGATTGATCACCGTTGGGAGCCACAGCACCGCTCCAACTGCCCCTCCAATCGCAAGCGACCGCCACCGATGCACCGCGTCACCCGCCGGCGTTCTCGCAAAGACCCACGCCGCCAATGGGGCCACCACACAGATGACCACGGCGGTTGGAGCGAATACGACATGCGCCTGCGCGGCCACCGACGAAGCCCCGACCGATACCGGCCACCACCCCCAGTTCCCACATGCCACCGTCCAGGCACACGCGAGCGCTGCGACGAGCCAGAGTGCGCCAAGCCACGGGGTCCAGACGGGAAAGAATGCAACATCGGTCTGTGACATGAGGAGGATGACGATGGACGCTGCGACGACGACTCCACCGCCCCTCGGCCACGCCGACCTTCCAGCTTCTACTGCAATGGAGGTTGCAGCAACGCCGACGAGGACCGATCCCCACAGCAATCCGCCGCGAGGGTCGAGGTGAACAGGGATGGCAACGAGCCATGACAACGCCGGTCCCGGAGCGAACGTCTGCCCTCCCGTGACCGCATGAGTCGGTGCGCCCAAGAGGGTGGGGTGGGCGGTCAGGACATCCCAGGCCCGAAGCGCCAGGACAGCACCGTCTGAGGTGGGTAGCCATCCAGTGGACAGGGATCGCAGAGCGACGACAACCATGGGAAAAGCGGCGGCCACAAGGCAACAGACGCGGATGACCGTGCCACCTCCAGTGCGGGAGGGATGTCCTGCGTGCTCCACGTACTAGTCCCTCTCCCTTTGGATGCCGGCGAGGCAGTCTACGGACGTGCCGCGGCGTACCACGGAACCTTCAGATTGGGTGTGGTGAGCCGCTCCACACCAGTACCAGGCCCGCAAGTGATGCAATGAAGGAGCCGGGCCTCCGTTCCCCGTGAACGTCCACTCTCGAGATCGAGTCTGGAGCTCTTCACGGCAGTTCCACGAGGAGCGAGGCTCCTATGAGAAATGAGTACGTCGGGATCCACCTGCACCGTCGACGTTCGGTGATCCATCGGAGACGTCTCTATCACCTCGCCCGGACCGTTACCGACGCAACTGGGCGCGATCCGGGCGGTAGCGGCCTTCAGCGGGTGCCTGGACCCCGGCCGCGCTCACCGGCTTCGAGGAGCCGGCCGATCTCTGCTACCTCCGTACGCACCGAGCGGGCAAACCACTGGCCGGCCACCAGATCGTGCAGCCAGCCGAGTGGGCCGCGCCCGAGATCGAGCTCCTCGATATGACGGATCCTGGTGCCGCCCTCCACGGCGTCGATCTCGAACCAGGCGTGGAGACTCCGGGGGACACCGTGTTCCAGTGTGACGTCGATCTTCCGGGGTCGCTCCCACCGGTACCGGGTGACGACCGATCCGGGCAATCGACCGAGGAACTTGCCATCCTCCCGTGCCAGCATGCCGTCGGGAGTGTCCGCCAGCTTGGTCACCCAGACCATCTTCGTATCAGCCTTGGTGTACTGCGCCGGATCGAGCACGAAGTCGAACGCCTCCTCGGGGGTCACACCCTTGGCCACCGTTGTGCCTTCGCCTCTGACCATGTCCGGTCCTTCGTTCCCAACAGCCTGTCGTAGGGGGTGCCGACAGGCCGCCACCGATGATCCCTGTCGCCCCGCAGGCTATCTCGAAAGTGCCCCGCAGACCGCCGACGGGCGGGGCGTCTGCCGACCGTCGGAAGCAGCCTCGATGGGTGGCCGATCGCGGCCGGGCTAACCAGTGGTGGCGAGACGACGCATGGTCTTTTGGGTAGCCCAGCGCCTCGGGTACGTCTCGGCCTCTTCGGCACTCGCCTTGTGTAGAACTCGTCGAGTCGTCGCGCCAACGGGCCCACCGTGCAGTCTGAGCTGCTCGGAGCGTGTGAGCCACGGCGGCCTCTCGCGTTGCTTGGAGGTCAGGTTCGCTTCGTTCTTCAGCCCGACGTAGCCGGATCGCTGAGCTCGCGACGGATCTTCGACTCGGCACGCCGCACTTCGTCGACCGCCTCGTTGGCCTTCACAGCCACGTGGTCACGTCGAAAACGATCTGTGAGCTGTGCAGTCTGCTGACGCCTCTGTCGCCTCGACTGACACTTGACCAGCTCAGTCAGCCATCACATCCACCGCCAGGGCACTTCTAGTCAGCTCAACTACCTCGACTGCGGTGCCTGCCTCCTCTTTTGTTCCCTCCTCAGGCGGCTTCTGGCTCAGGTACTCGCCGATGCCACTGATGAAGGCGGGCTCATGTCACAGCGCGCCTGTTCCACCTCGGTCTTCAGTGCTCCTCCGTCGTCGAGCAGGTCCTCGGCGAAGGCCTTGACCATGTCAGCATACCAGCCAGGAGTGACGAACATCACCCTGCGTGCCTCCAGGTCCATGAAGAGCGACACGTGGTCCTGCCGCGCCGCGCCGAGGTCTCCTCGCAGCCGTTCTTCGTCACGCCGGAGAAGTCGAGGCCGGCCCGGTCGACGTTGACGTCGTTCTCGATCACCCGCCAGATGCAGGTGTCGTGCTCGCGAACCATCGCCGGCAGCAGAGCGACCGGCGTCTGCTTCGCGAAGGTCAGCATCGCCACCTCCATCGAGAGCGTGAACCCGCTACCAGACCAGGCCCAGGAACCGCAACCAGGTGGACGCCGTGGGTGACTCATCCGCTCGGCACCCGGGCGACGAGGGTCGCCTGGTGCTCGGAGAAATGCAGATGTCGCCAACGCTTCTCTGCCGCGTCGTGCACCGGACACGCTGACTCCCGACAGCCCTCGATGGAACAGGCGAACCGTGATCCACGCGGGAAGTCCAATCCGATCTCGAGTTTCCCGATCACTTCGTCGAACTCCACCGACGTCACCTGCCATTACGCAACAGGCGCCAGTGTCCGGGCCATGGGCGCGAGCAACGGCAACCAGGCCGCATTGATGTCGATTCTCGGGCCGCCCATGCGGTCGGCCACCAGTGCAGCCACCTGGTCCGCCGTCCGCCGCACCATCCGCGGAGGGAGCGATCCACCGTCCTCGTTGCCCGACAGGCCCATGGCCGTGGGGACCCAGCCCGGGTAGAGGACATGGACCGACACCCCGCGTGGTGCTACCTCGTGCGCCACCGATTCGGTGAACGCCGAGACGGCTGCCTTCGACGCGGCGTAGGCGCCTTGTCCGGGCTCTGGAGCGCGGGCGGAGTCAGACGAGACGTTGACGACGATGCCAGACCCCCGGTCGACCATGCCGGGCACCACGGCCAGGGTTCCGGCGACCGTGCCGAAGAAGTTCACGTCGAACACCTGGTGCACCGTGGCATCGTCTCCGCCCGGCACCCGCAGCATGAGATCCACCCCCGCGTTGTTGATCAAGATGTCGATCGACCCTCGCTGCTCCTCCACGCGGCCGAGCGTTTCCCGGATCTCTTGGGCGTCGCTGACGTCGCAGACCTCGGTCGCACTGCCGGGCGAGCGTCGGGAGAGCTCCGCCCCGATGTCGGCGAGCAGGGACCGACGACGGGCCAGGCCGATGACCGACGCACCCCGGTCGGCGAGGGTCAGTGCGAGGGCGAGCCCGATGCCGGACGAAGCACCTGTCACGACGGCGACCTGTCGGTCGTAGCGCCTCGCGGGCCGGCGGTCTCGTCTCATAGGAGAAACCTATCGGTCCCGGACCGGCCACGCAGCAGCCGGTCGGCGGGCCAACCCGGACCGACACGTGCTCGAGCTCGTACTCGTACCGTTTGGCATGTTGGCGTTGTCCGCCGGTCTGGTGTCACTCAACATCGGACGTGCGTCAGCTGGTGGAGAGAGCTTCAGCACCGAGTAGCCACCGCAGAGGTGGAGCCGAATCGCTCTGTGGAGAGTGTTGCCGACCTGCCGGTCAAGGGCACCCTGGGTACCCCGTGACCCACGGCGGGGAGCCACCACACTCTCGGCCCCTCCATCGTTCGCTCTGGAGCGGTGAGATTGGGAGTACGGTCGCAGTAGGAAAGGGGGCTGACATGTCCGACAAGTCTCCCCGTAAGACCGCCTCCAAGAAGTCCGGCAAATCGCTCAAAGAGAAGCGCCAGGCCAAGAAGGCAAAAGAGCAGAGTCACAAACCGTTGGCTCGCTGACTGCGTCATCGCCTCACGAGCAACCCGCTCCCCGGCGTTTGTGGGGTCGGTCCCTGAGAGACTGACGTTGTGGACGAGATCTTGCCGGGCGGCGTGGCAAACGCTGGAGGCGTTGTACGGCGTGGCGAGTTCGTCCTGCGACCCTCGAACTCCCACTCGAAGTCGGTACACGCCTTCTTGAGGGCGCTCCGGTCGACAGGGTTTGAGGGCGCATCGCTACCGATCGAGATACGGGCCGACGGGCGTGAGCGGCTGATCTTCATCGAGGGCGACGTTCCCGTTCCCCCGTTTCCGGCCTGGGCTCAGACCGACGACGCCTTGGCGTCGATTGCCGTATTGATGGGTTCGTTCCACGAGGCGTCCTCCCGAGTCCCTGTTGGATCGGGCACCTGGAGCGACGAATTAGCGGATCCTTCAGGAGGGTCCATGATCTGCCACAACGACGTGTGTCTGGAGAACGTCGTCTTCGGGGACGGACGAGCCATCGGTCTCCTCGATTTCGACTTTGCGGCACCGGGTCGACCGATCTTCGATCTGGCCGCATGCGCACGGATGTGCGTACCGATCGACGATGACCGGAACGCCAGTCGTCTTGGATTCGAGGCGGCCGATCGCCCAGTTCGACTGCGCTTGGTGGCGGACACCTACGGACTCGATGCCGGCGGGCGGCAGGAGTTGATCCAGCATCTCGACCGATCAATGTGGGGCGGTGGCGCATTCGTACAGCATCGAGTCGACGCCGGTGATCCGAACTTCGTCCGCATGCTCGAAGGGATGGGCGGCATGGAGCGGTACGACCGAAGACTGCGCTGGTGGGAAGAGTCCAGAGACTTCTTCGTCCGTGCGCTGTCATGAACGCTCCCCAGCGGGTGTCCCACCCACTTGGTGCCGCTCTTTTGGCACGTGCCAGGTCGTCGCCAGTCTGAGCCCTGCGGAATGGGCACGTCGACCAGCGCACGACGCCGGACCCTCACGGTCCTGGGCCGTGCCCGTGGGACGGCCGAACGAGGGTCGGGGCTGGTCGGAGGTCAGTCCGTGCTGATCTGGGGGGCGAACCGGATATCGAGGGAGCGGAGATAGGTCTGCAACCCGGCGTCCTGGATCGGGATGACCCATGCCGGTCGGCCCGACTCGTTGAAGTGGGCGTGCCACATGCCCGGCGGGGTCGTGAACGCTCCCCCGGGGGTCCAGTCCACCCGGGTGGGGTCGGCGATCTCACCGTGCCCGTCGAGGTGGGTGCCGAGCACTGTGTAACACCCTGGTGCGCCTTCGACACAGAGATCCAGGGCGACCGACTGGTGCCGGTGTGGCCGCTGCACGGAGCCTGCGGGCACGACACCGAACATGGCCCAGAGGACGTGGGTGACGGTGCGGGTCTGGGTCTGGTTGGCGTTGGCCAACAGGACGCTGATCCTGCTGCGCCGCCCCGCGTCGGGCTCTGCGGAGACCTGCTCGAGCTCGGCCCTGGCCGTCGCGGCGTCGAACTTGGTCGGGGCGAAACGCGGCTCTGTGGCCTCGGCACCCAGGTAGCGGAGGAGCGGCTCGTCGGTCACCCAGTAGAGCGCCGCATCCTCCTCCGCGTGGTGGGTGGACCGGCTCTGCGCCGGGAGCGTGAGGAAGTCACCGGTCCGCCAGGTCACCGCCTCGCCGTTGACGAATGAGCACCCCGAGCCCCGGATGACGTAGTAGAGCTCGGAGGTGGCGTTCGGCGCGGTCGAGACCTTCTCGCCGGGGCAGATGCGGACGAAATGGGCCAGCAGGGCCGGGCTGGTGGCCGGGCCGGACTCGATGCCGAGGGACGCGGACAGGTCGAGGGGGACGATCCGGCTCGGCCCGCTCGTGTGCAGCGTGGCCGGGAACGTCTCGATCGGCATCGTGGGCGTGAGGCCGGCACCGATCGGGTCGGCCGCCGTCGAGTACTCGAAGTACCGGGCGTCGCCGCTCCAGTCCTCGCTCAACGCTCCGACTCTCAGTCCCAGGTCGCCGAGGATGCTCATCTCGGGTCCAACACTATCCAGCGAGCACCCTGCCGATGGCTGGAGTGGCGGCGTGCACTGGGTGGGTGATCAGCCCGGCGCAGGTGGCTGAACTGGGAATCCGTGACCGGTTGCCGGTCAGGGGGCCGAAATGCTAAGCACTTGCTCAGCATTTGAGTGCCGAGGACCGGAGCTGCGGTGACCAACTACGAATCGGTCGACTTCTTCACCGACGAGTCGCTTGTCGAGGACCCCTATCCGTATTTCGAGCACCTGCGCTCGCAGTGCCCGGTGGTGGCCACGCCGCACTACGGGGTGGTGGCGGTGTCGGGCTACGACGAGGCGACCGAGGTTTACCGGGACATCGACACGTTCTCCTCGTGCATCTCGGTGGTCGGTCCGTTCGCCACCTTTCCCGTGCCCCTCGAGGGGGACGACGTCGGGGGGATCATCGACCGCCACCGCGACCAGCTCCCGATGAACGAGCACATGGTCACGATGGACCCGCCGATGCACACCCGTGAGCGGGCGTTGCTGATGCGGCTGTTGACCCCGAAGCGCCTCAAGGAGAACGAGGCGTTCATGGCGCGCGCGGTCGATCAGCAGCTCGACGAGTTCATCGGCGACGGCCACTGTGAGTTCATCGGCGCGTATGCGCAGCCATTCGCCATGCTCGTGGTCGCCGACGTCCTGGGGGTGCCCGAGACGGATCACCCGAACTTCCGGCAGTTCTTCGGTCTGAGCGCCACGCCCGGCAAGGTCACCGGCCAGACCAGAAGCGGCCAAGAGAGCAAGCAGTCCCTCAACATGCTCGATTCATTGGACGGGTGGTTCGCGAGCTACATCGAGGACCGGCGGCGTGCACCCCGCCGAGACGTGCTGACCGACCTCGCACTCGCGACCTATCCCGACGGATCGACCCCCGAGGTGGCCGCCGTCGTGCGGACCGCCACGTTCCTGTTCGCGGCCGGCCAGGAGACGACCGCCCGCCTGCTCGCGACCGGGCTCAAGTACCTCGCCGAGTACCCGGAGCTGCAGGACGAGCTCCGGGCGCACCGCGGACGCATTCCAGACTTCATCGAGGAGGCGCTCCGGATCGAGAGCCCGGTCAAGGCCGATTTCCGGCTCGCCCGGCGGGCGACCACCGTCGGCGGTGTCGACATCGCGGCCGGGACGCCGGTCATGCTGCTCAACGGGGCGGCCAACCGCGACCCCAGGCGGTTCGAGTGCCCGGCCGAGTTCCGGGTCGACCGGCCGAACTCCAAGGAGCACCTTGCCTTCGGACGGGGTGCCCATTCCTGTCCCGGCGGCCCCTTGGCCCGGGCCGAGGGCCGCATCAGCATCGAGCGCATCCTCGACCGGATGCGGGACATCCGGCTCTCCGAGCAGCACCACGGCCCGTCCGGAGCCCACCGCTTCTCGTACGAGCCGACCTGGGTCCTCCGCGGCCTCCACGACCTGCACATCGAATTCACCCCGATGGAGGTCGCCCGGTGAGCGGCCGGGTTGCCGTGGTGACCGGGGCCGCCTCTGGTATCGGTCTCGGCGTGGCCCGCCGACTGGCCGCGGACGGCCATGCGGTTGCCCTCCTCGATCGCGACGGCGACGCCGCCGCGAGCGCTGCCGCGGAGCTGTCGGAGCGAGGGTCGACGTGCGTCGCCTACGAGGTCGACGTGGCCGACCGCGGAGCGCTCGAACGGACCTTCTCCGCCCTGCGCGACGAGCTCGGGCCGGTCACCATCCTGGTGACCAGCGCGGGGATCGAAGCCTTCGACGCCGCGCTCGACATCACGCCGGAGAAATGGGACCGCATCTTGGCCGTGAACCTGACCGGCACTTTCGTCTGCATGCAGCTGGCGGTACCCGACATGCTCGCCGGTGGTTGGGGTCGCATCGTCACGATCTCCTCGTCCAGCGCCCAATCCGGAGCACCCAGGATGGCCCATTACGTGGCGTCGAAGGGTGGCGTGATCGGGTTGACCAAGGCGTTCGCGCGTGAGTTCTCGGGCGGCGGCATCACGGTCAACACCATTCCCCCGACGATCGTCGACACGCCGATGGCGAGGAAGGCGGAGGGAGCCGGAGACGTCCCGAGCGTCGACACGATGGGGAAGATGGTCCCGGTCGGGCGCGCCGGAACCCCGGACGACATCGCCGCCACGTGTGCGTTCCTGTGCTCCGACGAGGCCAGCTACATCACCGGACAGGTGATCGGTGTCAACGGAGGCATGTACATCTGACCACCTCTGACCGCGGGCTCCCGGTGCGGGCATGATCGAATGAGCGCTACCCGCCGGATCGGCACCGAGACCTCGAAGACCCGTGCGATGCTGGTCGACGCAGCCGAGAGGCTCATGGTCGAGGAAGGCTATGCCGCGGTCACCTCGAGGCGGGTCGCAGCCATGGCCGGCGTGAAGCCGGCGCTCGTCCACTACTACTTCCGAACGATGGACGACCTGTTCCTGGCGCTGTTCCGCACACGTGCCGGGCAGGGCCTCGAACGCCAAGCTCGAGCGCTGGAGTCGGCCCAGCCCCTCTGGGCGCTCTGGGACTACAGCCGCGACCCGAGGGGAACGGCCCTGACCATGGAGTTCATCGCGGTGGCGAACCACCGCAAGGCCATCCGGGCTGAGATCGCGCGCTCAGCCGAGCGCTTCCGCCTCGAACAGCTGCAGGGGTTCGAGCGTCTGCTCGAGCGCTACGGGGTCGACCCCGACGAGTATCCGGCGATCGTGTGCACGGTCCTCCTGTCGAGCATCTCGCGGGTGCTGGTCATCGAGCTGGAGACCCTCGGGGTGACCTACGGGCACGAGGAGACGGTGGCATTCGTCGAGCGCTTCATCCGGGGTCTCGAGGGTGATCGCCGTCCGCTCGTGTAGTCGACGGGCGCCGCAGGTCAGCGGCACCCGCGCCCACTCACTGGATGGGCTCGTCGCCTGTGAACGTCGTACGGTGCATGTCCCGGGGCGAGGTCGGGTCGTAGGGCAGTGCCCGGTGCAACACACCGCGGTTGTCCCAGATGACCACGTCGCCGACCTGCCATTCGTGGTGGTAGACGCGCTCCGGGGTGGTCGCCCGGGCGAGGAGGTCGTCGAGCAGGGCCCGGCCGTCCGCGTCGGACATGCCGACGACGTGGTCGGTGGTGGCGCCGAGCACGAGCGACTTGCGACCGGTCCGGTGGGTCCAGACGAGGGGATGCTCCTTGGCCGGCCGCATGCGCCAGAGCTCGATCTCCTCCGGGGTCGGGTCGGGGTTGTGCAGGCGCTGGGACGCCTCGATGGTGTGGACCACACGGACCGACCCGAGCCGCGCCTTCTCCTGGTCGGAAAGGTCTTCGTAGGCCTGGTAGGAGCTCGCGAACTCCGTCTCGCCACCCGAGTCGGCCACATCGTGGGCGCTGAGCATCGTGGCCATGATCGGGATGTCGTCGGTGCAGCCGTCGATGTGCCAGTCGAAGGTGCCCTTGAGATACGCGGCCGCCCGGTTCTTCTTCGGGTCGAGCGTGACCAGGAAGATCTCGGGGTGCTCGCCCTGTCCGAGCTTCTCCACGGCGCCGAGCTTGCGGCTGAAGGCCACCTGGGCCTCGTCGTCGAGAGAGAGCCCGCGGAAGACGAGGGCGCCGTTGGCCTCGAGTGCCTCGAGCGTCCATCCGGGCACGGTCTCGTCGTCGAGGAGCTGCTCGCGGTCGATCCCCTCCACGAGGGCACCCACGGTCGGCGTCAGCTTCTCGGTCGTGATGACAGGCATCGGTGCTCTCCCTTCGTCGGCATGTTATGTCACGAACTCCGCCGTCCGACGGTGGAAGCGCCACCTGCCGTCGGCGTGGTGCAGGACGTCGTGGTACCGGCCGACGAGCTGGATCGCCCAGCCGGCCTCGCTCTTCAGGAGGAAGATCACATCGCTGGACGCGTGGGCCTCGTCGTCGCTCCAGTCACCGACGAGGGTGTTGACGACGAGATGGCATTGGGGCCGCGCCGGCTTCCACTTGGCGAAGGCCAGACGGAGGGCGTCATGGCCTTCGTGGGTGCCGAGTCCCGGGATCTCACAGACGCCGTCGGGGCAGAAAGTCGCGACGATGTCGTCGGTCCGACCGTCGTCCAGGGCCTGGGCATACGCGGCCATGGTGGCGCGGGTGCCCGCGACCACATCTGCATAGGTCGTCTGGGGACTCTGCTCGGGCATCGGCATGTGGGTTCAGAATCCGAGGTCGACGATCGGTCGCTCGAGCGGGTTGACGTTGATCGAGTGCAGTGCCGACCACTTCTGATCCAGGATCGCCATGTGGCCCGTTCTCCCCTTGCCGACTGGCGAGAGTATACTAACCGGTCGGTACAAAATCCAGATCGGCGCATCCGACGATCGGATGCCGCGGATGACCCGGTGACCTCACGATTCGCGGCTCAATGACCACTCGTTCCGAACCCGCACTGCCTGCCACCGATGTCGACGTGCTGGTCGTGGGTGCCGGCATCACCGGCATCCTGCAGTTGTACCGCGCTCTCGAGTCGGGCTTCTCCGCCATGCTGGTCGAGGCTGGGGGCGGTGTGGGTGGGACGTGGTACTGGAACCGCTATCCCGGGGCCCGGTTCGACTCGGAGAGCTACACCTACGCCTACCTGTTCTCGAAGGAGCTCTTCGACGAGTGGGAGTGGCAGGAGCAGTTCGCCGAACAGCCCGAGACCGAGCAGTACCTCAACCACGTGGTCGACCGGTTCGACCTTCGGCGGCACATGCGATTCGGCACCAGGGTCACCTCGGCCGGGTTCGACGAGGCGACCGGCACTTGGACGGTGGCGGCCGGGGACGGCTCTGTGTTCAGGACGCGGTTCCTGATCGCCGCGACCGGCGTCCTCTCGGTGCCGTACTTCCCGGACGTACCCGGACGACCGGACTTCCGGGGCGTCTCGTTGCACACGGGCCTCTGGCCGGAGACGCCGGTCGACGTCGCCGGCAAACACGTTGCGGTCATCGGCACGGGATCCAGCGGGGTGCAGGTGGTCCCTGCCATCGTCGCCGAGGTCGGGTCGCTGACGGTGTACCAGCGCACCCCCAACTGGTGTACGCCGCTCAACAACGCGCCGATTACGCCTGGCGAGCAGGTGGAGCTGCGGGCCGGCTTCGAGGCGATGCGTGAGATCCTCAACACCTCACCGGCAGGCTTCCTCCATCCCGCGCACGATCGTGCGACCTTCGACGACTCAGAGGAGCAGCGGCTCGCGTTCTTCGAAGAGATGTGGAACAGCCCTGGTTTCATGAAGCTCATCAGCAATTACACCGACCTCCTGTTCAACGAGGCCGCCAACGCCGAATGGTGTGCGTTCATCGCCCGGAAGATCCGGGACATCGTCGAGGATCCCGTGACGGCGGAGATGCTCGTCCCGAAGGACCACCGCTTCGGCGAGAAGCGGCCTCCCTTCGTGACCGGGTACTACGAGGCGTTCAACCACCCGAACGTCTCGCTCGTCGATCTCGAGCGGACGCCGATCGTGCGCATGACCGAGGGCGGGATCGAGACGGCCGAGGGCGAACGATCCTTCGACATCGTCATCTGGGCGACCGGCTTCGACTTCGGCACGGGCGCGCTCATGCGCATGGGGATCCGCGGCCGGCACGGTCTCGCGCTCACCGACCACTGGGCTGATGGCCCGACCACGTTCCTCGGCGTGCAGACCACCAACTTCCCGAATCTCTTCTTTCCCGGTGGGCCCCACGCTGCAGCCGGCAACAACCCGCGGTACAACGGCGACCAGGTCGACTGCGTCACCGAGACCCTTGTCTACGCCCGCGACCATGGCTACGACGTGATCGAGGTGACGCTGGAAGCCGAGGAGCGGTGGTGCGAGATGATCGAACGCAACGTGGCTTTCTCCTCGTTCACGGAGAAGAGCTACTACTTCGGCACCAACATCCCCGGGAAGCCGCGCCGGTTCCTCCTGAACTCAGGCGGACGGCCGAAGCTCTTCAAGGAGATCGCCAGGGTCCGCGAAACGGACTACAAGGCGTTCAGACTGTCGCGATCGGCGTCGCCGGTGAGCCCACCACGCCAGGCAGCCGCAACGGAGGAGCGGTAAGGAGGAACCGACTGCGCTGGTTCTCGCGCAGCCACGTCGCCAACTCGTGCAGGTACCACAGCTCTCCGAGCGGCACGCCGAGCTTGAAGAGGCAGAGGTGGTGGATCGGGAGGAGCGAATGCCGGCTCTCGTCGCGGTCCCTCCCGACCAGCCCCTCGACCGCGTAGTTGTCCGCTATCAGCGCGGCGATCTGCGACTCGGTGATCCACTGCAGCAGAGACTCGTCGCGGGCGTCGAGGTACGGGCACGTCGTGAAGAGCTGCTTGGGATCGGGGTTGCGGTCCCATTCGAGGATCTTGGTGGCGAAACCGGTGTGGAGCAGGACCATGTCGCCGGGCTCGATGACGATGTCGTCGGCCGCGATGATCTCCTCGAGCGTCTTCCGATCGACGCCGCGCCAATCATGGCCCAGGTGGTGCGCCAGGTCGATGAGGACCCCGCGGCCCTGGACGCCGTGGAAGGCCATGTGCTCCAATCCGAGATGGTGCGCGAAGCACAGGTGCTTACCGCCGTCCCCGGCCGCGTCCGCCTTCGGTCCGACCAGGTCGACCCCGGCTCGGTACCCGTTGTAGTAGACGGCCTCCTCGATCCCGTCACCGTCGGCGTCGAACTCGGCGCCGGCGTGGGCCAAGGAGTCCCACTGTGTCGAGTACTGGAGGAAGAGCGTCACCACGTCGTCGTTCCACACGTCGACGTACTTGGGGCGCCCCCACTCCTTCATCTGGCTCTGATGGACGTTGTAGAAGGTGTCTCGGTTGCCTTCCATGTCCTCGGTCGGCGCGAGGACCGGAGGGAAGCGCCGCTGGTTCAGGGCCGAGCCACCCGGATAGTCGAGCGGCAGGCTGAGACAGAAGGTGATTCCGACCTCCACCTCCCGCACCCCCTGGAGGACCTTCTCGGGGGTGAGCAGATTGATCCGGCCGAGTTCGTCGTCGTCGCCCCAATCGCCCCAGGTCGAGCCAGGCGGGCGTTGCTTCCACAGCTTTGTCACGGCTTTACGCTCCTTTGTCGGTTGCTACTTGACGATCTCCGGGTAACACTGCGCGACGAGCATGCGGCAACCCTCGCGCCAGGTGATCTCGCATTGGTCCGAGCACCTCGTGCCGGAAGGTTGTGTCGGCCACCAGTGAGCACCATGCCGCGTTCGAGTACTCGAAGCTCGGCTCCTTGCCGATCAGCTCGCCCATGTACGTGCAGGACTCCTCGACGGTGACGACGTCGTCTCCGCACCAGTTCACGACGAGAGGAGGCACACGGCCCGCTTCGAGCGCGGCCACGCCCAGTCGGGCGCAATCCGGTTCGAAGATCGGTCGCGTAGACGTGGGCGTGTCAGGATGGAGTCGGACCGGCCTCCCCTGGACGATGCGGTCGAGACGGTCCCGCATCGGGCCGCCGTCCACGCCTGACGCACCACCTACGCGGATGATCGTCGCCGGGATGTCGAGGCTGCGCGACAGATAGCTGACGACCGCTTCGTTGGCCACTTTGGTGAACGAGTAAGCGCTCGTGGTGTGGATCCCGAACGGATGGGATTCGGGGACCGGCGTGTCGCCACCAGGAGGGTCGTACACCGAGATGGTGGAGGCGAAGAGGAAGCCCTTTGCCGATCGGCAGTGCTCCATCAACCGTCCCGTTGCGTCGGCGTACGCGTCGAACGAGTTCGGCCATCGATCCCTCGACGGGACGTCGATTCGGCCCGTCGCATTCCGGGTCAAGGGCAGCGCGCTGTGGAACACGTAGTCGAAGTCGTCGGGCAGATCGTCGAACGGCTCGAACAGGTCCTGCCGGATGCACGTGACGCCGCTCGACTCCAGCCGTTCCTTCGCCCCGGGCTTCGAGAAGCGAGCCACGACGAACACGTCGTTGTCGGGGGTGAGCAACCGCAGCGCTGGCGCGCTCACCGGCCCTTGCCCGCCGACGAACAACACCTTCTGCTCCTGCACGGCCGGCGTCTTCGCGCTCAGAAGCCGAGGTCGAGGACCGGCTTGTCGAACGGCGCCACGTTGACCACGTGCAAGGCCGGGAGCAGCCGCTCATAGGGCAGGCCGGCGAGGAAGCCGTCGACCGTCCGCTCGAGGTTGGAGACGTGCCCCTCGAGCCGCTCGTTCAGGCGCATGTACTTGAAGCCCGTTCGCGTGGAGGCCCTTCTGCTGTCTCGGGATGTTCGAGAAGTCCTGCGCCGGGATCGGCGGCCATCGTGGGTCGTCACACTCCCAGACTTCGGGTGGCGCAGGTGTCGTCGGCTCCTCTCCCTCGGGGAAGCGCGCCAGCGACCAGATCTCCATCAGGGTCTCCTCCGGCCCCAACGGTCGGAACCGGTAGGAGGAGGCGCTGCTGTACATCGGCAACACGAAGTAGTGCGGGAAGCACTGATAGAACGTGTCGTTGAACCCGTGCTCGTCGAGTTCGTTGATGTCGGGGATGTCTGCGCCCCGCTCTCGGTGCCAGCGCATCACAGCATCGTTGAGGGCGCGGTTCCAGACCGAGATCGCGAGCTCCGGGTCGGCGGGCAGCTCCATGCCTGCGCAGGCCCTCCGCCACGCGGACGTCGTTCGTGTGGACCATCCCGTCCATGCCATCGCTCATCGCTCGGAGGTATTCGATCTCCGCATCGATGAAGGCATGCGGCTCGAACGGAGCGCCCGGGCGCAGCGAGTAGCGCATGCCGGGGATGTCGAGCTGGGGATGCGTCACCACCACGTGGTACATCTCGACGAACGCCTCGATCGCAAGCTTCCAATTCACCGGGAGTCGGGCTGCGTACCACTTCTCGGCCCGCAGCGATTCGACCTTCCACGCGTCGAGGATGGTGGCGGCGGGCTCCATGCACTCGCGTACGGGCGGTGCGTCGTTGTCAAAGTTGATCCACGCGCACCCACCCCACACCTCGCAGCGCACCGGAACGAGGTCGACGTCGCTCCGCTCGACGTTGTGCGGGGCGAACGACCTGCGCCGCGGGATGCCGGTGTTCGCGCCGTCGAGGCCATAGCACCATCCGTGGAACGGGCAGGTGAACCCGCTCTCGCACCTCCCTCGACCCTGGACGAACCTGACACCCCGGTGGCGGCAGGCGTTCTCGAACGCCCGCACCCCCATGTCGTCGATTCTGACCACGACGACGGACTGGTCGAGGATCTCGTACTCGACGAAGTCGTGGGGTCGCGGGATCTCCTCGAGCCGGCACGCCATCTGCCAGACCCTCGACCACAGCCGATCGACCTCCAACCTGTAGAAGTCCGGGTCGAAGTAGCGCTCCTTGGGAACCCGGTCCGGGAGCGACGGATCCATCGCGTAGGGCACCGGCAGCGCCGACCGCTTCTGGTCCACGATCGCCACAGCGACCCTCCTTCCCCTGTCGGAGCGCGTCCTTTCGCGGGAAGCGTATACTAACCGGTCGGTACAATCCGCCTGGCGGAGAGGGAGGGCGCACCATGATCAAAGAGGATTTCGTCGTCTCGGGCGACGGGCACCTCCTCGAGCCCACCGACCTCTTCCGTACCCGCCTCCCGAAGCACTTGCGCGACCGGGCCGTGTGGGAAGAGGACTTCGAGGTCGAGCCCCTTGTCGAGGGCGGCGCCAGGGTCTTCCGTCGGCTGCACACGCCCGGGTTCGAGGGCTGGACGATCTCCCGGTACCGCCAGACCCGTGGGCGGATGCCGGAGGGTGATCCGGACATGATCCTCGAGGACATGGCCCTCGACGGGGTCGACGCCCAGGTGTTGCACCCGAACCTGTCGCTGTTCGGGCTGTACTCCGACGACCACGAGCTCTCGATGGCCCACGCCCGGGTCTACACCGACTACGTAATCGAGCGGTTCGCGTCGTACTTCTCGCGTCTGGCTCCGACGGCTCCCATTCCCGATCACCGACGTCGACGACGCTGTGGTCCAGATCGAGCGCGTCGCCGCGGCCGGGTTCCGCGCCATCCTCCTGCCGGCGACGCCGCCCAAGCCCTACTACTCACGGGACTTCGACCCGATCTGGGCAGCGGCGCAGTCCAACGGCGTGCAGGTCTTCTTCCACACCCAGACTGGCGGTGTCAAGGTCAACGATCCGGCCTCCACGACGCTCAAGGTGGTCATGGAGTCGGCGGCGCAGGTGAACAGGCCGATGACCGAGGCGACGGCGTCGAAGCGCATGGTGACCCAGGCGGTCTACGCCGGGCTCGTCCCCGGGAAGCTGATCTCCGAGCTGATCGGCGGCGGCGTCGCCGAGCGCTACCCCGACCTCCACTTCTCGCTGATCGAGTTCAACGCCCACTGGCTGGCGTCGTTGGTCGGCGCCATGGACAAGTGCTGGATCACCGGCATCGGCCAGGATCCCGACTGGTGGATCGGGACGTGGGACGACAGTCGCCCGCCCAATGACCAGGCCAACATGGCTCAGCTGTTCCGCCTGAACGAGAAGTGGCTGTACCCGCTGATGCCGAGCGAGTACGTGAAGCGGCAGTTCCACGTCCAGTTCCAGGACGATCCGGTGGCCCTCGCCTGCCGGCACATCACAGGGGTGTCGACCATCGTGTGGGGCAACGACTATCCGCACGCCGAAGGGACGTTCCGCGGCAGCCGGGAGCTCATCGCGACGCAGTTCGCCGGCGTTCCGGCAGAGGAACGGGCCGCCATACTCGGCGGAACATTGGGTGGGCTCCTGGGTTTCGAGGCCCCCGTAGCCGCCTGACCGCAACAGCGCCCGAAGGCACGCCCCTGGCGCTCTCCATCGTCTTCACTCCGGACCTTCGCAGCGCACGCCGTCCTGAGGTCCGTAGACACCCTCCGCCATGGTCAGGAGCCTTCGCTCACGCGAGACCAACCGTCTCCGGGTGCGTCGACGTGGATGATCTCCGGGATGGCGGCGAGAAGGTGGGGCAGCTGCTCCGTTGCCGCCTTGAAGTGGGCCGACTGAACATGGGCCTCCCCTGCTTCGGCGTCACGGAACACCTCCACCAGTACCCACACATTTGGGTCTTCGGGACTGCGATACCAATCGAAGGAGATGTTGCCCGGTTCTGCTCGTGTCGACGTCGTGAACTCCTCGACCAACGACGGCCACTCATCCGCGTATTTGGACCGCACCTGGTGTTTGACAACGACGAGAATCATGTGAACCTCCGTGCTCTCTGTGATCGAAAGTCCACGAGCTTCCTCGCC
>CAVZRJ010000017.1:0-28105 GCA_963777665.1 uncultured Acidimicrobiaceae bacterium | reverse complement strand
CTTTCGGTCGCCGCGGATTCTTCGAAATCATCATTGGTGCCGCCGATTTCCGAAACTCCCCAGGGGCGATCAACGAAATTCCCCAGTTGACTGACCGGTGAGTTGTTTGCTTCGAGTTTACTCCTTGACCTTGGCGACCCCCTTCCGGAGCCCTTCGGTGCGGGCCCGATGGGAGCGCATCCGGTAGCTCTCGCCGTCGATGTTGAACACGACGCTGCGATGCAGGAGGCGGTCGAGCATGGCGGCGGCCACCATCGGGTCGTCGAAGATCTTCCCCCACGAGCTCGACGCCGAGGTTGGTCGTCATGACGATGGAGCTCTTCAGATAGCGCTGGGTGATGACCTGGAAGAGCGCGGCAGCCGCTTCGCTCTGCAGCGGCAGGTAGCCGACCTCGTCGATGACCAAGAGCCTCGGTCCGGCGAAGAAGCGCATGGTGGTGGCCCAGCGTCCCTCGAGGGCGGCCCGGTGACAACGCGCGGCCAGATCGGCGGCCGTCGTGTAGTAGGTCCGATAGCCGGCGTTGATCGACGCCCGGGCCAGGCCGACGGCCAGCATGGTCTTGCCGACGCCGGGCGGTCCGATCAACAGCACGTTGGTGGCGTCTTCTAAGAAGCGCAGCGTGCCGAGCTCGGTCATCAGCTTCTTGTCGACCGAGGGCTGGGCGCTGAAGTCGAAGTCCTCGAGCGTCCACGGCGAGGGCAGACAGGCGAAGCGTTCGAGCCCGGCCCGGCGTCTGATCTCGGTCGCGTTCACCTCGACCTCGAGGAGGCGGTGCAAGAACTCGGAGTGGCCGAGCTTCTCTTCCCGGGCGTGGTCGAGTTCTCCGGGCAGCGCTTCGGCGGCAGCACCGAGACGCAGGTAGGCCAGGTGGGCCGCGGATCTCTTGATAGGTGGAGGACTCGCTCATCGTCCCTCCGCGATCTCGCCATAGACGGACAGGTCGACGACGGGCTCACGCCCGATGGGCCCGAGCAGTCGTGCTGCTTCTTCGAGTGCCTCTCGGCCCGGTGGCCGGTTCGCCTTCTTGTCGCACGGACGCGCCGTGGTGAAGGCGCTCAGCACGGCGGCCTCGAGGGCCTCTTTGTGCTCGACGGCTGCGCACCAGGGCGCCCGATCCCGCCGGGGCGAGGCGATGGGTGACCAGGATCGCCCCCGACGGAGCCACCACGTCGATGGTCGGAGACGCACAGGCGGTGCCGGACGAGCAGCGTCGTGCCGCTGAGCCCCGGCGGCACCGAGTAGCGGTTGCCCGCAGAAGGCGACGCTGGCGTTGTCGGCGACGATGCGCGAGACCTCGGTCGTGGCCGGGAACGGGGCCGGCGGGAGGGCGAGCAGCGGCTCGGTGTCGGCCAGCTCGCCGACCGTGGTGCGCTCACCGTTCGGTCCTCGGCGTTCGCGGTCGTCGCCGGTGGTGGCGCAGAAGACGTCGAGGGAGCGCTGGGCGTCCTCGGGGTTCGTGGCCGCTCATGGTGCGCCACCAGCGTCCCGAGACGAAGCGCACGGAGGACTCGACCGCACCCTTTCGGTTGCCGCGCCTCGGCGGACAGGGCTCGACGACGGCGCTGTAGTGCTTGGCCACCGGAGCGAAGGAGGCCTGGACGTCGCGGGTTCCCGGCACGATCACCGTGGCCAGGCGGTCGGTCCGCCACACCCTGCGGCGTCCCGCCCAGGCGCCGCAGCACCTCGTCCATGGCCTCGATGAGGTGGGCCTGGTCCATCTTCTCGGCCAGCACGCCGCGCACCTTGCCCGAGTGCGGCAGCGTGCCCAACAGCACGTAGGCCGTCGCTCCCCACGGAGCGTTGCGGCGCTCGAACCAGTCCCACTGGATCTCCTCGCCCGGCGGATGGTCGATCTCGATGGTGTCGCGTCCTTTGACGCCCGAGCAGGCCTCGCAGTGCGGCCGGAGCCCCGCCAGCCCGCACCTGGCGGACGAAGCTCGGGTAGCTCAGCGGATAGCCGAGCCGCCTGACCTCGTCATAGAGGGCCGAGGCCCAGACGTGCGGATCGTCGACGAACCGCGCCGCCAGGTACTTGGTGAACGGCTCGAGCGGGTCGGGCGCCGATCTGGCCCGGACGCCGGGAACCCGCTCGTCCCGTTGATGTAGGCCCGGACCGTCTTGCGGTCCCGGCCGAGATGGCGGGCGATCGCCGAGATCGTCCAGCCCCTGCTTCTCAGTGCATGTGCTTCCACGTCTTCCCCATGTGTGAGCATGCGGAGCGGGTCTCCCTTCGAGCTGGCTTGCTTGGTCGCTCGTCAGCATCGAAGGGGGCCCACCGCCGCGGGTGGATGGTTCAGCTCACCGGGCTCAGGGTGGGGAATTTCAGTGATCGAGGGTGGGGAGATTCAAAAATCGCGGGCACTGCAACCTGTTCACCGAGCCGAGCACGAGAAACGTTACTCATGGCCCTCAAGCTCCAGGGCTGCGGCGAGCTGGTCGAGAAGGGTCCTTGCCGTGTCGGGATGGTCGAACTCGGCCAGAATCACCTCACCGTCGACCGGAATGAACCCGTGGATCGCCCACGTTTGCGTGTCGATCTGAAATAGATCAGCCGCAAGGCGAGGGTGTTGGTGAGCAGCGCGTCGACCACCAACGCAAGGTGCTCAACCCGTTCGACCCGCATCTCGCTCACCTTGGCGGGATCGCAGGGACGGGGCCTGCTCTCCTGACAGTCCGTACATGGCCATGCCACATCTCACAGAAGAGGTTGGTGTACGAGTGAACGTAGTAGTCCTTGAAGCAGACCGCATCCAGCTGGGGTTGCCAACATCTGATGCGGCGAGGACACCGCAGTTCAGCTGAACTCTGGTGTTCGAGGATCGAGACGGGGCAGACCAGCTCCGTGTAAGCGGTGACCTCCGGCACACCGTGCCGACAACTCGTGAGGGCCAGTGCGTGCCTTGCGCCAGTGCTCGATGCAGCGACTCGCCCCGACCCGCTACCGTGGCCCTGTGAGCAGCCCGCGAGTGCCCGGTGGGGTGGTGCACAAGCTTCCCGGAGACCTGCGCGAGGCGCTGATCGCCAACCCCACGGCACTCGATGCCTGGAAGGACATCACGCCTCTGGCCCGCAACGAGTTCATCTGCTGGGTCGAGGATGCCAAGCAGGAGATGACCCGAGAACGCCGCATTCGCCGGACCCAGGAGGAGCTGGAGGAAGGCCAGCGTCGGCCCTGCTGCTGGCCAGGGTGCAAGCACCGCGAGCGCACCGGCAGATAGCAGTCGAGGCCGCTCACTCGCCTCACGTCACCGAACAAGAACAGGGTGATCATCTCCAATCTGGTGTCCGCAGCAGTTCCTGACGGATTGGCTGACGTCCAGTCGAATGAGGTCAGCTCCTGGCTGCGACCTCGATTGAGTGGAGCGTCATCTAGGTCATTAGGCGATGCCATCGCGTTGCGGAGGGTCGCCGCCGATCCGCCTGGAATCATGCCCAGGCTCGGCGATGACCTGCGCCGTGGGGTGAAATCGGTTCGGCTACGCCAGAGATTCATGACACAGAGTCCTTGTTGAGAAGTTGTTCTTTCATGGTCCGAAGGCCCGAGTCCGACTCAGGCGAGGAGTTGCTATCTCTCGAGGTCGTCGTCGGGCCGACCCTCGTCACGAACTCGCCAGCGATCATCCCTCGGGCGAGTCCGAGGCGCGCGGCCGCCGAGCCGGCGAGGTTCGGAAATGGTCATTGGTCATTCTGGCGCCGACTCCTTGATCTGTGAGACGAATGTCAAGCCCACGCGGCCCACTGAATGTGGTCAAGCTCACTTCGCAGCCCCAACGGTGTGTGAATCCAGGCTTGGATTCAGGCGGTCGATGCAACGACCTCGGCAAGCGCCTGAGATGGTGTCACCCAGTTAAGGGTCTGTCGAGGCCGCCCGTTGAGTCGCCTGGCCACAGCGTTGAGCTCCGCCTGGGTGTGGACCGACAGGTTGGTGCCCTTGGGAAAGTACTGACGCAACAGTCCGTTCGTGTTCTCGTTGGTGCCGCGTTGCCAGGGGCTGCTCGGCTCGCAGAAGTAGATCTGCACACCAGTTGAGACAGTGAACTTGAGGTGGTCAGCCATCTCCTTGCCCTGATCCCAGGTGATGCTGCGCCGCAGCTCGGTGGGCAATGACCGGATCTTCTTGCTCATGGCCAGGCGAACCTGCTCGGCGGTGTTCTTCTCAAGCTTCATCAACATGACGTAGCGGGTCGAGCGCTCGACGAGGGTCCCGATACAAGTCTTGCGGGTCCCCAAGATCAGGTCGCCCTCCCAGTGGCCCGGGACTGCTCGGTCCTCGACCTCGGCCGGACGCTCGGAGATCATCACCATGTTGGGAATCACGCCCCGACCACTGGGGAGCCGGCGCTTCGGGCGTCGCAGTGCCCGGCCGGTTCGAAGGGCCTGGTGCAGCTCTTTGCGCAGAGCGCCACGGCCTTGGACATAGAGCGAGAGGTAGATCGTTTCGTGCGACACCCGCATCTCCGGGTCGTGGGCGTGCTCGATAGCCAACCACCTGGAGATCTGCATGGGCGACCACTCGAGCTCCAGCTTGGTCTCGACCCGGGGGCGGAGTTTGGGCAACGGGCCAGCTTGGCGGTCTTTGGGCGCCGGGCTTTGCCGTCTGCCCGCCGATCGGCCGGACAAGCTCGATAGGCGCCCACCCCTCCATTGCGCAGCACTTCCCTCGACACTGTCGAAGGCGCCCTCCCCAACCGAGCGGCGATCGATCGCAGCGAGCTCCCGGTGGCCAAACCGCGGGAGATCTCCTCGCGTTCGTCCAGGCTGAGGTTCCGCTCCGAGCGATGTCGTTCCCTCGGACGCACACCTCCGGTGGCCATCAACAGCTTTCGAACGGCGCTCGGGTAACGACCGAACGACTCAGCAATAGATGGGGTCGATTCGCCGGCTCTGATCCGATCCCAGATCTCGGCCCGTTCGTCCCCGGTGAACTTCCGTGGATCCCTCATGGCACCTCCTCATGGCAGCTCTAACTTGCTGCTCGCTGAGGAGTGGTGCGCGGACCGCCTGAATCCAAGGGACATAGGACACACTGCCGGGGGCGCACTGCCGGGGCGCGTCCGTTGGGGGCGCGTCCGATCGGGGCGCGTCTGTCTCTGCCGGGGGCGCGTGGTACCGCGGTTCTCGACCGGGTTCATCCCATGTTTCAGATCAGCTGTGTGCGATCTCGTGGGCGATCTCGCTCTGGGTCCTGCCTGGTGACGAGAACGGGTTGTAGACGGTGATGTGCCTCTCACCAACGGCGAACGCGCACGAGGAGAAGGCACCCGGTTGGAGTTCTTCCAGGGTCTCCAGCTTCTCGGGGCGCGTGAACGTGTCGGCCCGCACTTCGGCTCGAAAGACCCTCTCGTCACGCAGCTGGCCGACCGGGTGCAGACCAGGATCCGACGGGCGATCAACCAGGCGGAGCCTCTCAAGCGGGAACGATCCGGCGGGCTGACCGCCCTCGGCGAGATCCTGGTTGGCGTGGACGCCTACTTCGAGCTCTTCGAGGACCCGGGGCCGGACCAAACGGGGACCTTCCTCGTCATGTGGGCTCGACCTCCCCCTCGAACGCGTCCGTCCACGGCATGGTTGAGGCGGAGCGACGCAGTTACGAAGGGCTCTTCCAGCTGGTCGCCTCGGGTCAGGACGACGGTTCCGTCAGGAGCGATGTCGACCCGATGGCACGCGTGTGCTGCTCCATGGCCTCAGGCGGGGAGTGGCCGCCCTCTGCCTCGCTGCCTGGGCACCGCGGGCGGGACGTCGACGATGCCCACCCCGAGCGTTCTTCCAACGCTCAGCAGGTCTTTCTTCGTACGCCGCCAGCACTTGGCGAGACATTGGACGGCCTTTGGAAGCCGGGCACTGATGATCCCTGGGTGGAGGAAAGTCGCTCCGGCGTTGGGTCCAGATCCCACGTCTGCCCGAACAGCAAAGGGAATTTCATGTTCGACATTGTGAGTGTCTCGTCTGCCTATGTCTCGCAGGTGTTCCCACTGGGACCTGCCGATGCCATCGAGGCGACCGAAGCCTGGTACCGCCACCTTTCGTTCGCGCCGGGTGGAAGGCGGCTTGTCGGGGGGCGCAGGCTGCGCCTGCGGCCATGCTTCGAGCCGACCGACTTCGATCCCCTGCTGCTGCGCCGGCTTTGCGGTACCCTATGGGTGAGGTGGTGGCCCGTTCGAATAGAGCTCGAGTTGGCGAGGTACTCACGCTTCACTTCTGAGATCGCCCTGCGCCCCACGACTCTCGGCTCCCCGGTGGCGATCGAACGCTACTGCAAGGATGCGGCTCGGGCCGTTGAAGAGGTCGTCGCCGCCATCACCACGGGCGCGAGCACGGTGCTTGACCGGTCGCCGCAGCAGAGAGAAGACAGCACGAACTTCGCGGGTGGCGTCCTCAAACCGAACCCTGGAGGGTTCGCCGAGTACCTTTCTCAGGGTTGAGCTGGCCCCGGAGAGGATCGATATGACCGGACCCATCACCTGGCTACGTCAGAAGACTGTGGCTCCAGTTCATGACATGCTCTGGACCAGCCGATTTCCTGGCGAGCAGTACACCGATCCCGTCGGCGACAAAGGGCTCTTCGGACCGGACAGTCCTGCGTGGAGGGTCCACTCGGATCCCTCGATGTTCGTCGGGGGCCTCTGCGCCATCCTGATACAGATGCTCCATCCCTTGGCAATGGCCGGCGTGGCCGACCATTCCAACTGGGTCGCCGATCCGATCAAGCGGCTGTCGAGAACTGCCTCGTTCGTCACGGCGACGACCTTTGCCTCGACAGAGGTTGCCGAAGGTGTGATTCAGCAGGTCAAACTGCGGCACGCACGCGTCCACGGAACGGCACCCGACGGCCGGTCTTACCGCGCCGACGACCCATCCCTATTGTGTTGGGTCCACACCGCCCAGGTGTCGAGCTTCCTGCGAGCTCATCTCCTGTACCACCCTGACCCCATCAGCCCGTCGGAGCAAGACCGCTACTTCCGTGAGACGTCCGAAATCGCAAGGAGGCTCGGCGCGACGGATGTGCCGAGTGATCGCCGTGAGGTCTCGGAGTACTTCCGTATGATGAACAAGAACCTCTCTCTCAGTTCTCAGGGGCGCGAAGCACTGAACGTCTTGCAACGTCTGCGACTGGGTGGGTTCGGCGAAAGGGTTGGATTCAGAAAAATCTCTTCAATGCCGCGCAAGGCCTCACTCCGCCGTGGGCACAGGAGCAACTGCATGTGGAGGAATCGAAGTTCACGCGTGGCGTGAGTCCGTTGGTCCTCTCCATACTCCGTCGAGTTCGCGGAAAACCTCCTTGGCTGATCGAGGCCGAGATCCGTACTGCCGCGTGACAAGCTGACGCGCAACGCGAAGTCTGAGAAATTCTCAGGGGACGCCGCCCAAGTCCACGGCGGGGACCAGGGGGCCGAACCAACGTATCGCCTCTTCCAATGCGGCCGAACGTCGAAATCCTTGGTGTTTGGTGACCGCGTCGTCAAAGGCGACGAGCTCCCTTTGGTCGTCGACGTAGAGCGTTCCATCGTGGTCGAAGATGATCGAAAGGTGAGGGGGATACTTCTCCAGAAGCCACATCAGCCCGTAGAGCTGCGGATCTGGGGTGTCCTCAAGTGGTGTCCGCAGCTGTTCTGGGAATACCTCGACGAGGCGACCGACGGCTCCCAGGCTCAGATCCGGTCGCACTGAGGTACCGACGTCGGCGATGCTGACGCGGACATCCGCGCCCTTCCACGCTAACGGCCACCGCGCTCTGGCACATCCCGCTTCGAACTCGAACACCTCGGAGGCGCCTTCAGCACCTGGGACAGTGACTCCACTCGGAGCGCCAATCGACCGAAATTGCCACCGTCGGGAATCATGGAAGCACTCGCTGACACTCTGAGCGGTGCGCGGGGAGCAGTTGGTCATCGCGAGCACAACGCTCCTCGCCTCGTGGCCCCGTCCATCTGATTGGCGCACCGACCTCAGCAACTGCTTGATCACGGTGGCGGGGTCAGTCGCAGGATCGGACCGCCAGAACGTGTAGGGAGGCTTGGGCAAATGGGTGATCCGGAATTCCGGTGCAACGAACGCGTCGTCCACCGACATGAGCTTCGCGATCAGCGTCCTCCTATTGCTGGGCTGCGCCAAATGCCAGAAGGTCTTGGCGTGCCGGATTTCTGCTTCGGCGATCCGCCGGGCAACCCTCCCGAGATCGCTGGGCTCTGTGCGCTGTGTTCGCCAGAAGCGTCGATTCCGTTCGCCGTTCCCATGATCGATCCTTCGCTTTGGAAGTTCGGCGCTCGCGATTACTCTCCATCCGAGTGCGGCTGCGTACTCGAAATCGACGGATATGCAGAAATATTCGGATGCCGTCTTCATGGGACGGATGGATTTGATCGCCTTGATCGGTGCGCCTCGACGTCGAATGGCATACTGCACGACCGCTTTGTGCGCCAACTTCGTGAAGGGTCCTGGGTCGTGGTAGACCCGCGCCGCCCACCGCCCCGCGTGGCGGCCTTGCTTTTGCTGCCTTCTTGTCAACCCGCCGCTCAGCCGTGTTTTTCGGGACGCATTCAAGAAGGAAATTCGTGTGGAGCGCCTCGTCCTGCCATGCGTTGCGCAACGCAAATGAATAAATCCGTCCGAATCGTGGCTCGTCCGCAACCCGTTTCACAAGAGGATCCGCGTATGAGGCGGCGGGAATCGCTTCTCTCTCAGTGGCGAAGGTGACCAGGGTGGCCCGTAACTCGACCTCGGGAAGAGCGGCAATTTCACCAGTTGTTCGACTGCCTCCTCGGTGACCTCAGTCCGCTCCCGAGCTGATTGTCGTATATTCTCCTTGGAAATCGTTGTCCAAGGTAGCAACGATGCTGTGGACGTCCAGGGAACGGTCGGGGGTTGTCATCCTCGTCAAGCCTGACCTGGACTTCGACCGCGGCCTTTGTCCTTCTTCCTCTTCTGCTTCTCTTTGTTTCTCTTCGGATCCCCTTTTGACGGAATAGCGACATCGTCTGACGGTACCTGCGTCTTCAGACGATATTGCTGGCGCGTCGGCCGCATCGACCGCGCTTGCATCTTCAGATCGCGACTGCAATCTCATCGACATGGCTCCAGACGTCGGCCGCCGCGACTTCTTTCCCTAACTCTTGCCGGCTTTGCTGTAATGCCACGTTAAGGTCCGTCAGCAGCTGAAACCGTTCAATTACCTCGGGATCTCCTTGAAGGGACTCAGTCCCGAGTCCCCAGCGCTGCGCCCAGTCACCCAGCGCGTCTTGGTCCGGCACGATAAACATTGCTCCCTCGACGGCAACGGCTTGGTCCACGAGAGGATCGTTCATCAGGTATGTCTCTTCGGTCGTTGGCACAAGGTTGATTCCTTGCAGGCTCACCCGTGCGCGAGCGACTGCCGCGTCGGCGCCGAAGATCCGCAACCAACCATCGTCGATCTCCCCCACGTCAGCTGTGGAGATGGCGCCCACGAAATCGTGGAGTTGCTCTGTCTCGGAGAGCGGCCAGACCAATGAGCCTTCCACTGTCAGATGCTGTCCGTCGGCAGAGATGTTGTAGGGGGAAACCTCATGGCCAAATGTATCGACTTGCCAGTTCTTGGGGGTATTGGTTGCGATCAACCCGCCAAGCCAGTTTCCTCCGTAGCTTCGATAGATCCGATGACCAATAGCTTCATAGAAGAGATCCGTATCAGCATCGAAAAGCCGCGAACGCGGATGTGAGCAATCGAAGACTTCCTCCGAGCAGATCCTGTGCGACCGGCTCGAGTGCATCCCGCCAGTGCTCTGCCAGTTCTGCAAGATCTCGTGGAACATCTTGTCCGAAGAGCGACATCGCACTCTGTGTCTCCAACGCGTCAAAGGCCTGGGGAAGGTCGACGGCATCACCGACTACTTCGTACATAGAGTCGATGAGCCGATCACGCAGGTGGTCATACATTTGGCTCGAGGCGGAGAAGAGCGTCGGTTCAGCATCTCCGAAGTCCAGAAGCAGATCCCGCGGGCTGCACGGCACATAAGTGGGGATCCCCGCTTCGATGCCCGAGTAGACCGCCTGAATACGCTCGATGATGTGCGCCCACGGCATGACTGACAGCCGTCGATCGACCTGCTCAGGGTTGCCGCTGGCCTCGGCCAATCCCGTGTATTCGAAGGCATCTTTGAGGGCGGAGCACTGTTCGGCAATATGCTGCTGGGACGCCGCAAGCACTCGGCCTCCCTCGACGTCACTGGTGCGTGGACGCACGTACACGCCACACACGATGTCAGGTGTTTGCTCAGAAGGCAGGTTGTCAGAGAAGCCCGACGCATCAGTTTCGTAGCTTCGTCGAACAAGATCGAGCAAGTACTCGACTGTTGCTAGCTCCACGTCGCCGTCAGACTCGAATCCCTCGAACGCAGCCGGGCGATGGGTCAAGAGCACCTTCGGATTGGCAAGCGTCCTAATCGTCTCGAGTGCGGATTGCGCCGATGAGTCTGGAGCTCCGGCGTAGATGGGAATCGTGTACGCGCCAACCATTTGAGCTCCGAGATCAACCGCGAGCCACACAGGACCATTCGGTACGTCGAGGACGATGGCACTTCCCACCTCGAGGTCATATTTCGATCGAAGTGCACGGCCCGTTGCCAAGGCGATGCGGGCTGTGTCGGCCCATGTCCACGTGGTCCAGTCCTCACCAGTTCGAAAGGAGAAGGCCGGAGCGCTCGGTTGCGCGTGAGCGTTCGACAAGAGCGCCGCTCGCACTGTCCCGATGGCCGCGCAGTGGGGAGCTCTTCGGCCGACGCGAGATTGCAGAATTCCTCGATCGACTCCGACGTCGGGCTCGTCCGATCTGGTTCAACGTGTGACACCGGCGACTCCTTTGAGCGAGCGCAAATCATCCGTAAGGCTCATCATGTCTAGTCGTTGCGCATCTTTGAGACTCTGGCCGAGGAGAAGACAGCCCTCATCATGAGCACGCTCATCCCCTCCGAGCAGGAGAAGGCCGAGGTCCCGCCTGCACAATGCTCCAAAAGGAGCAGCCCTCCATTCGTCGTAGCGAAGGATGCCAGCCCGCAAATGATTGCCAGCTAGTCCAACATCACCCAGGGTCGCTGCCAACAGTCCAAGAACGTGATCGGCGTTTCCGAAGAACGCCACGCCGGCGGAAACGCAGTTGTGGCTGCGATACGGCAAGATCTGTCGGTACAGTTCGTCGGCGGCGCCCTGGTCCTTGATGAAACGAGCAGCGATGGCTGCGCTCACCATGATCGGCCACCACTCCAGGTCCTTGGGTATGGAAGACCATCCCGCATCGGCGATCGCCGTGAGAAGTGAGCGGACATGGTCGATGTCACCCGCTTCCACCTCAGTCCACAGCATCGCCGCAACCATTGAGAGCCGTCCTGGTGACCTTGTGATGATCCCGTCGAGAGTCCCTCTGTCCTCGCTAAGGCGCCCTTGCAGCATGTGACGCTGAAACCGTTGGGTGCCATATGCAACGAGCGCCTGAATTTGATCACTCGGTCGGTGGAGCCGAAGCGCCGCGTCGGCTAGGTCCTCAGCTTCAACAAACCTACCTTCGTTCGCAGCACAAAGAGCCTTGTAGACGGTGGAGCTCCACAGGTGAGCGGGATGACGAAGCACGCTTGCCAGTCGCGCGACTTCGTCACCGGCAGATCGCGCCTGATCGGCAGGTCCCAATTCGATAAGCGCATGGAGCCGGCTCTGTTGCCCATGAAGAATCAGTTCTGCGTCGTCAAGCGTCTCGCCGATCGCGACCATTTCCTTTCCCGCCTCCAGTTGGTCACGACAGCCGTCCGGACCAGAGAGAGCCCAGCTCCGGTCATGCAGCACGGCTGCGAGAACGTATAGATCCTCGGAGGCTCGTGCGAGCGCCAGAGCCTGGTCGCAAAGTGTCTGTCTGTCTGATCGGGATCCACTCCTGTACTGCCAGAGTGCAAGCCTGCTGAGGCAGCGGGCTTTCGTCGAATCATCGTTGTCGTCAAGTTCTGTGAGCAGATGCTCCAGCATCTGCGTTGGATGCTCGTCGTCGACATTTGTCGCCAGAGGAAGCGAACCGCCGTAGTCGAGCGCCGCCGCGGCCTTCAGCTGAATTTTGCCTGTCCGCGCACCGAAGTCGAATGCCTTCTGAAGCGCACGCTTGCCCCGTTCTGTCTCACCCGCGCCATTCAGGGCCTCGCCGAGGCGGAGACTGAGCTCGGCAGCGAGACCCAGATCGGGTTCCGGCAGCATCTGCGCGAACGTCAGCGAAGATTCGTAGCTGCGCGCCGCGGATTCGAAGGCTAGCTGGCCGAACTCGCTGTCGCCGGCCATGCGGGCCCATGACGCTGCAGTTTCGACATCCTCCGGACCGAGCGCCGCCGCCCGCGCGAAGTGGTGGGCAATCTCGCCCAGCGGAACCTTGTCGCGCTCGGTGACTCGGGAAGCGAGACGCTCGCCGGCGTGCCGATGGAGACGCAGTCGCCGTCCCGGCGCCAGAGAGTCATAGACGACACGCCGTACGAGGTCGTGATCGAACCGGTAGCTGTCACCATCCTGCGCAAAGACGAGCCGTGTGCCAAGCAACTCCTCAGCCGCTGCGAGCGCTCGGGTCAGGTTCAGGTCCGCCACCTCTGCTGTGTGCTCCAAGGCGAAGACCTCCCCGAACACCGAACCCACCGTCAAGAGCAGGACTGCATCTTCGGTGAGCTTGGAGATTCTGAGGTCGATGAGCTGTTGGACCCGCTTCGGGACGTGAAACTCCGCCAGGTCGCCCGGTTCGGGCCGGATGCGACTGTCTTCAGACATTTGACGGGCGACCTGAAGCACGAAAAAGGGATTGCCTTGGGTCACACGCCATACCTCAGATATCAGGTCGGAGGGGCCTGGGGTCGGCTGATGATGCCGGAGGAGGAGGTCCACTTCATCACGAGGCAACCCTCGAAGCTCGACGCGGGTGGGTGAAACGGCACGATCGAGGCGACCTAGGAGGCCGGCAACGGCCTCCCGTTGTTCGGGCTCCTCGTCCCGTGCCGTAGCGACGATCGTGACTGGTGTCGGGTCGAGACGACTAAGCAGGTGTCGAACAACAACCAGCGCCAACGGATCTGCCCACTGCACATCGTCGATCACCAGAACGAGGGCGCGAAGAGCCCCGACGCCTGCAAGAAACCCGGTCACGGCCTCGAGCAATCGGTAACGGTCCGATTCCGCGTGGGGTGTGAGATATGGCTGCTCTATGCGCAGTCGCCGCGCGACAGGGCGCGACAGGGAGCTCAGTTCGTCGGCGTACGGAGCGACGAGTCCATAGAACTCAGCCTCGGGTAGGGATGAGGCCAAATAGTCGAGAATTTCGCCGAAGGGTTGACAGGGTCGAGTGGCATCCTCGTCGCAGCGTCCGAAGAGCACCATGCCGCCTTTGGCGTCAATTGACTTTGCAGCTTCACCAACCAAGCGGGTTTTCCCGACGCCTGCACTACCTTCGACAACCACGATTCGCGGGCGAAAGACGGTCTGACGCCACTCAGCTTGTAGCTGCTCGAGTTGCTCAGTCCGACCAACGAACGCAGGGTCGTCGGGCGACGGAAGCCATCGCAGATCCGATGCGAGGCGCGGCTCGGCACCTGGGTCGGGCGCCGCGACGACCACCGGTTCAGTGCGTTCACACTTGTTCCGAGGCTTCGTTGGCCGGTCGGGGACGCTGGTTGGAGGCGCCGGGGTGCTCAACGTGCCCACAGCCGAGCTCTTCCATGCCAAGTTGGGGTCCTGGAGAACCATGGCCTCTTCTAGGGCCGCAATCTCTGCGGATGGCACGATGCCGAGTTCCTCACCCAAGAGCGCCTCAAGCTTTCGATACGTCCTCAAAGCCTCCGCTTGGCGTCCAGATCTGTACAAAGCGAGCATCAGCTGCGCTGACAACCGCTCCTGGAGGGGGTGCTCCGCCATCGCAGCTTCAATGTCGGGGACGACTACGGCATGCTCACCCAAGGCCAAACGCGTCGATCCAAGCCTCCAACGTGGAGAGCCGCAGGCCCTCTAACCGAGTGATATCGGGAAGGGCCCAGGCAGCCGCTGCCACGTCAGCCAGAGCATTTCCGCGCCAACGACCGAGCGTGTGCTCGAACAGTACCGCGGCCGCCTGAAGTTGGCCCCGGTGGGAAGCGTCGCGGCCACGTTCGACCTCGGACTCAAAGGACCGCGCTGTCGATCTCCGCTTCGGCTGCTTTCAACACGTACCCGCCGTCTCGATTCCAGATCCGGTCTGACCCGATGAGGCCGCGCAACAGCGAGATGTGACTGGACAACGTCGACTTGGCGCCCGCTGGCGGCGACCCCTCCCAGAGGTCGTCGGCAAGGCGCTCCGCAGCAACCGGCTGGCCCGCAGCCGACACGAGCCGGACGAGCAACGCTCTCCTGCGTGCTCCCACGACACGAATTTCGCCGACATCTGCCCGGACTACCAGCGGCCCGAGGATTCCGAACTCGATCACCACGACCTACCGTTCTGTGCGCAACAGAAATATATCAACGGGAGTAGTAAAATTGCCTAGTAGCCCAGATCCTCATACATCGGAGCACCCATGGACAGTCCTGTCGTCCTGAAACAGACCCACGGTCCGCTTGAGGTGAGGGACGGAGAATCCTTCGTCCTTCGTGGAACGATTCATGGAGACTGCAAGGTCCAACCGGGTGGCTGCCTTGATCACAGGGGCTTCATCGCCGGCACACTCACGGTCAAGACGGGAGCCACCGTTCGCGTTCGAGGTATGTCCACCTGGACGCGCTGGGAAAGGGCGGAGGACATCGAGTTTGAAGGGTATGGCCACCCGGAAACCGGCTGGAAGGACTTGCCGTTCGTGGGACCGGGAGGCTTTACCCGGCTCGATGCAGCATGGCAGACCTGTGTCGCCGGACTTGAAGACGCAGTGACTCTGGCATCTTTGGAGCCTTACATCGAGGAGCGAGGCAAAGAGGCCGCGTTCGACGCTTTCTGGGCGGCGACGGCCGTCATCGCTCGAAGTGGCAAAACAGACGCCCAGCTGTGGGCCTTGTTGTCAGCGGCAGTCTTTCACCCGATTGGGGGCGTGCGCGTAGACGACCTGGATTTGTGGTCTCCCCACGATTGCAAGAAGAAACTTGAGTGGCCAAACCTTGGGAAACACCTGACAACTACGCCAGAACTATTCAGAAAACTATTGGAGGTTCGGAACTGTGCGGGAAGATCGCGAGCTTTTGACTACTACAGAGCTATCTCGCCTGTGCTACGAGCGGTGCTTGCTCTTGAACCGCAACCTTCACCTAATGCAGTTGCGGTGGTTGAAAAATTCCGAACCATGCTGCGACAACAGTCGACCGAAGCCTCGGCCCACCCGAAGCCGCCAGTAACAAAACCACAAACTCTTCCTAGATCGAAATCGACCGGAAAGACCGGTTCAAAGCCGTTAGTCACAGCGGATTCGGGTGGCGAATTCTTCAGACCTACCACGTCATCGCCGATCAAGGCGGAAATCGATCCCGTCGACAGCGCGCTCCATCAGCTCGACCAGCTCATTGGCATGGAGGAAGTGAAGAAAGTTGTACGCCGGATCGCTGCATATGTCGCGATCGAAAAGCTGCGGAAGCTCGCCAACCTGCCAGAGACAACGAATACGCGACACTTCGTGCTGACTGGGAATCCCGGAACCGGGAAGACGACGGTTGTTCGTCTTCTTGGCGAGATCTTCGCCGGACACGGACTGCTGGAAAAGTCAACTGTGCATGAGGTCAGGCGTGAGCACCTCGTTGGAACCCACTACGGCGATACCGAAAAGAGGTCCAAGAAACAGTTCCGAAAGGCTCTTGGTGGCGTACTTTTCATTGATGAGGCGCACACGTTGGCCCCGCCCGATTCGTCCAGGCGGGACTTCGGTTACCGAGCGATCGAAGAACTCGTTCCGTTCATGGAGAATTATCGCCGCGAAGTCCTGGTTGTGGTTGCAGGATATCCAGAAGAAATGGAGTTCTTTCTTAACGCGAACCCCGGTTTGAGGGGTCGTTTCGCACAAACGATCCATTTTTGCGACTACGAGGACTCGCATATTCTGGAGATATTCCGCACCATGTGTGCCGACAGAGGGTATGAAACGAGTCCTGACGTCGACGCTGCATGTTTGAAACTCGTCGGCAGCGCGTGGAAGCGGCCGGGGAACCAATTCCACAACGGGCGCTTTGCCCGGCAAATGCTCGAGATGGCGATCGACGGTCACCATGATCGGTTGCATCGCCAGATCCTCGGGGGGCGCACCTTTACCGAGACGGAGCTGGGACAGCTATTGGTTGAGGATCTGCCCACAGCCAAGGAGATAGTGCCGACAAGGGTGTCCGCCAGAGTCAATTGACCGAGGGTGTGGCGTTCGCAACCCCGGTCAATTCGCTTGATGCTCAGACTTGACAACGTGTTGCGAGGGGAACCCGCTCCTGGTCAAACTCCCTAGCCGGTGCACCCGGCAGGCCGGGGAACGCCGTCACTCGCTAGTGCGTTGGTTATCTATCGCGCGCCTGGACGACAGCGACACCCCTTCGGATCTGCTCTGGGCGAACGCTCGGAAACCGAGTGGACGCGGTTGAGCGCGAGCCCTCGAGGCGCACCCGCACTCGCTCTAAGCGATAGGTCCTTCGATCAAGCACCAGGCTTTCGTGCACTGTGGTTGCATCTGATCGGCACCGGTGGCCGACCTCGCGAGCGCCGGCACTCCCCCTTCAGGATTCCCCTCCGAACTGGCGTTTCACCCTGATGATGGCTATTGGCAGCCGTTTGGACGGACATTGGAAGACCCTCGTGGATGATCGAGGTGGACAAGGAGAGGCGCTTTGAGGAGATCCCCGGCGTGCACGCCCAAAGGAGGCGACCGTGCTCGACATCCCGTACATTTCCCGTGTCCTTCCTTTGGACATGGCGACAGCGACAGCTGCAACTGACGCTTGGCATAGCGGTCTTGCATCAATGGCTGGCGGAAAGCGAGTTGTCGCCGGACACGGCCTTCTCCTCCGGCAGTCCTTTGAATCGACGGACTTCGATCCCCTCCTGCTACGCAGGCTTTTCGGCACGCTGTGGGTGAACTGGTGGCCTGTGGCGGTGGAGATCGAGCTCGTGCAGTATTCGCGAAGTGGCTCTGAGGTAGCGCTGCGACCATCGAAAATCGGGTGGCCAGTCCTAACGGAACGCTATGAGCGAGATGCGACTCGGGCGATTGAGGGGATCGTCAACGCGATCATGGCGGACGCTCAGCGCTTGGCAGAGCAGCCAACACAACGGATCACTCACGGCAGAGGACGCGACAATCGCGTCGTCGACGGGGACGCATGCCGGAACGCCTATGGACCGTTTCTCACAAAGCCCCTGCCTGTGTCCGACCCGATTGAGATCCGCGGACAGGAGGTCCAGTTCGAGGAAGACGGCCCTTCGGTCGAGCAACTAACCTCCTTCCTGGGCACTCTGACGTTCCGCGGGGACATACGGGCTCGAGTCCTGGCCAGCGTCGTGTTCACTGATGTCGTCGTGTCGACGGCGACACTGGCGGCCGTAGGCGACCGGCGGTGGAATGAACTGCTCGACAAGCACGATCGAGTCACTGAGCGTCTGGTCAAGCGATTCTGGGGTCGGCTCGTCAACCGAATGGGAGACGGTCTCGTGGCTACCTTCGACTGCCCGGCGAGGGCCGTTCGGTGTGCCGAAGCGATCTGTCGCGAAATCGGCGTTCTCGGGATCAGAGTCCGAGCCGGTGTCCACGTCGGTGAGATCGAGCTGAGGGGTGATGAGATCGGGGGGATTGCAGTGCACATCGCAGCCCGCGTGATGAAGGCCGCCGGCGCGGGTGAGGTGGTAGTAACGAGAACGGTGAAGGACCTCACCGCCGGGTCAGGACTGAGGTTCGAAGATCGCGGAGTTCATGAGCTCAAGGGCATTCCTGAGCCATGGCAGCTCCTCGCACTACAGCTCTGAGCCAATTTCTCAGGGGAGAGACGCGGAACCGCTCTCTGACGTCGCCGGCGACGGGACAGAACAACGAGTCGAGGTCGAGGACGCAGGCGATGCGTCTTCAGACCATTGGCTCGTTGCGTCGCGGAATCGCGCCACCGGTGCGCGGGAACTGACAAATGGACCCGCGCCGCCTTGACCGCCTCGAGCTCGGCCTCTAGCTCGGCGATGGTCCTGTGCGCCTGTGCCAGCTCGTCGGCCTCGTAGCTCTTGATGCCCTCGGCGCGGCCGGCATCGATCAGGGCCTGGCGCTTCCACAAATAGAGGGTCGCTTCGGACACTGCCAACTCAGTGGAAAGCGAGCTCACCTTCTCGCCGGCCACCAGTCGGGCACAGGCAGCCCGGCGGAACTCTCTTGCATACTGCTTGGGCATGGACTACCTCCTGGTAGCTCACGACCCAACTCTTACAAGGTCTGTCGCCCCAACGGGGTCAACGGCACTTTGCAGCCCCAACGGGATTCGAACCCGTGTCGCCACCTTGAGAGGGTGGATACCGATGAGTCCGACACCAGCGGCGATGGTGATCCGCCCAGTTCAGAAGTGGTCTGACGGCCGCACCACTTCTCATCATTCCGCGGCAGTTTTCGACAGTTAGGGCACGCGGCGGGCACGACGGACGTAGCTGCGACACACAGCGATCATCCGTGGCTGAACCCGCCTACGTACACATTGCCCCCTGCCTGTCACCGGTGCGGACCAGTTTGCCAACAGGTGGGTACGAACTCCATTACCGGCTCTTCGTGTTGAGCTGGGAGGCGTCACGTAGGGAAGTGCTGGCTCTCCGAACCACGGCAGGGTGTGTGGTCGGCCTCTGCTCGCGAGAGTTGCTGCGCCCACTTCGGCACGACGGGGGCAGGCAGATTTCCTCGTCACAGACGCTGAACGCGTCGCCATCAGAACGACACACCCCGGTGACACCAAAGTGAACGAGCTGGCGTACTCGGACCACATCCTCTGCGTCGCCCGTCGCAGCGTGATCGACCACTTGAAAGGATTGGAGCATCGGGGCTAATCGGACCACCAACCCGCCGGGGTGAGGACCATTGGCCCTATACGCCGCTCCAGCGGGGAGCAAGCTGGAAGTGCTGCCCTTCCATGGTGCCACTTCTGCTGTCTCAAATGGAGCGTCACCATGAACACAGCGATCGTGCCTGCCAGCACGGACAGGAGTGCTAACGATGACCTGCGAGACGTGCCCGAGCGTTCGCCACACGCCAGGCGGGGACGCCATGCCAGACGTTCCAGTTGACGCCCTCGGCGCGGGCGGTGACGACGACGCTGCCGACCGGGAGCTTGTCGAGCGTGAGCGCGCCAACCTACGGGAGTTCGTCGCTGGGCTTAGCCCCGACGAGATCAAGTCGGGCGGCTGGTTCACCAAGCTCATTGCTCAGGCCCTGGCCTTGTACACCGACAAGGTCGACTGGCAATACTTCCAGGAGCGGTACAAGGGCGTACCCGCTGATGCCATCGTTGATCAGCGGATCAAGATGGCGGCTCGGTACGCCACGCTCGAGGGTGGACTCTCTGGCGCGGCGTACACGGCGGCCATCGTCGCCACCCTCGGGAGCGGTGGTGGTGGCTCACCGGCGACTGTCCCGGCCGCGGTCGCGACCGTCATGGTCGATGTCGCGTTCATCACCCAGCTTCAGCTCCGCCTGGCCTACGACGTCGCGGTCCTCTATCGAATCCCGATCGACCTGTCCGACCCCGATGACATGTGGAAGCTCATCCGGGTGGCCTTCACGATCAGGGGCGGGGAGGCGGTCCGCGAAGGCGTTACCAAGGTGGTCCCGGCCATGGTGCGGCCGCTGATCAAGCGCTTCTACTCTGGACCGCTGAGGGAGGCTATGACGGCGCTTCCCATCGTCGGGAAGTACCTCCTGCAGCGCAATGCCATCAAGGTCGGCATCCCACTCGTCGGCATTCCGCTCGCCGCCGTGCTGAACCGCTACACGACGCTGATCGCGGGAAAGCACGCACGAGCCGTCTTCCGTAACGAGGCGCGGTGATCGAGCTTGCTGAGAACCTGAGTGAGCGAAGTCAGCACCAGCAGCTGACGCTGTGGGTCGCGTGGCTCGTCATCATGGCGGACAACAAGATCAGTGACGACGAGGCCCTATTGATGCGCCATCTGGCAAGGCTCGTCCGGGATCGGCATCAGGTGGCTGATGAGAAGCTCGCTCGCCTGGTCGATGTCGACCCCGCCGAGGTGTGGCCACGCCTCGACGCCGAGCCCGGGGATATGAGCGACCTCCTCGACGTGGCCAACCGAGTCTCAAACGTGGATGGTGCCGTCAACGCCCGCGAACGAGCGACGATCTCCGAGCTTCAAGATCGGTGCGGGCGACTCCGACACCCGTCATAACGCGATCCCAGCGAAGCAGCGGGACGCGTGGATCGGTCGACCCGGGCGACCACTGAGCTGAGCAATCGACGGCCCTGAGCCTTGTCGGGCGCCGCCTAGTGCCGGTCTGGCGCGGAGGGCACCCACCTAACGCCTCGGGGTCGGGTGTGCCGCGACCGCCCCAGCACGCCCGGATGGTGGCGACGGTTTCGGCACCACTGGGCATCGGTGTGCTTGCTTTCGCGAGCGACGTAATCCGCCAGAGAGTGGGAGACGTCGCCCGTTTCGCTCACAGCTAGACCTGGAACTGAGTTGTCCCACAGTCCTTCGCCTCCAACGTGGTAAGCGGCCCTCGGGAAAACTCACGCACTCAAGATTCAGCTCCAGTCGTCGAGCGCTCCTGCCCATTCAGTGGCTCGATCGAATGACTGTCACTGATCCCGTTGCCGTTGCCAAGCAGTTGAGCCAGGAGCGTTTCGATTCGTTCAAGACGTTCATCCGTTGCGTTCGACCGCTCTTGCACGAAGTAGCTTGCAACGGTCGCGGTCAAGGCACCGATCAGCCCGATGCCGACGAGCATCAAAAAGACGGCGACACCCTGGCCGAAAGGCGTGATCGGATAGCGGTCCCCATACCCAACGGTGGTCACCGTCACGATGGCCCACCACAACCCTTGACCAAAGTCATGAATGTTTGCACCCTTGGCGTTGTGCTCGGCGACGGTCACCAGGCCTGCACAGACGAACACCAGTGCCGCAGCAGCAAGCACGACGAAATGGAACCCGTTGTGGGTGAGTATCGACCGCGACCTCCTAATGACCTCAGCGAACACCACCCCCACGTGTAACAAGCGCAGAAGTCGCAGCGGTCGGAAGAACGGCACGGCAATGACGATGAGATCCAGAACATGGGTCTTGAAGAAGCGTCCCCTGTCGGGTGCCAGCGAGATCTTGATGAGGTACTCCAGCGCGAACAAGGCCCATACCGTGTAGTCGATCACTGCAAACGACTCGGCCAGTGCTCCGTGAACTGGGGTCATCAAAGGCACAATGAGAACGGGAGGAGCGGGTGTGATGGGGTTGGTCGTTGGGGTGCTGTCCGGTCCGGCAGACACGTCGGGGGCCGCCTCTCAGCCCAAGCAAGTGTCTCTGCAGACATGGGCGTGGGTCTACGGAAGTCAGTTCAAAAAACTTGTGACTGACTACAAGTCCCTTGGCTCGTTGACAACCACAACCGCCAATCCAGGCGCTCTGAAGTTACTCCTCGACTCATCTGATCCGTCAGCGGATGCTCCCCCGTGGGCTGACTACGCGGATGAGGACGAGGACGAGGACATCACCAACTAGCCACCGCCGATCTGATGGGCAAGCAGATACCCCGACGGGCTGTCAGGAGTTACCCGTGTTTCCCGTTTTTGCCCGTGTTGCCCGTGTTGCCCGTGTTGCCCGTGTTTCCCGTGTTGCCCGTGCTGCCTGTGCTGCCCGTGTTGCCAGTCGTGCTGTTGGGATCGGGCGGCAGGGGGTCCAGTGGAACCACTCGGGATCCGTTCCACTCAAACCGAACCAATCGTGTGGCGCCGCTGGGGCAACAGTGTGCATCGCTGGGTGCGTAGAGGGGATAGCTCAGAGCGGCGAGGTCGCTCGTTGTCCATTGAATGGAGACCAAAGAAAAACCAAGGGACGAATTGTCAGGACCGAGATACCTGTTGTCGTAAAAGAAGAAGGCGTGCTGGCAAAATCCCCCGGCACTCCCTGGGCACGTACCGGTTATGACATATAGAGGCCCGACCTCGCCACCAAGAGCGGCCTGGTTGCTGTCGTCGGGCTGGTAGCCCATCTGTTGAAGACGCAGTGACGCGGCGACATAGTCGAAGCGGGCAAAGGTGGTCGTGGTTACCGCCATCGTCGTCGAGGTTGTCGATGTTTGACTGTGGCCGCTTGCGAGCCCATGGCTTGGCGTGTTCCGGGCTGCATCCCCACGGGCAACGTAAAGCGTGCCAGCCACAAACGCCGCGATCACAACGACTGACGCTGCGATCAGTGCCACCTGTCGGCCTCGTCGGGTCTTGGGCGGTGTTGGACTTGGCGGTTCATTCACCCAAGTCCTGTCCAGCGCGACGGTTGTCATGGCGTCTGCGTCCCCCGTGGGGACTTGGCCACCCATCGCTGATCTGACGACATTGACAAGCACCTGATCGGACTGCGGCCGCGATGCCGGGTCCTTCTTCATGACCTCAGTGACCACTGGCAGAAGACGTGGATCTAAGCCCTGAAGGTCAGGTTCCTCATGAATGACTCGATAGATGATGGCCTCGGGTCGACCTTCCCCGAACGGAGGTCGAGCGGTTGCGGCGAAGGCCACCGTCGCCCCCCAGGAGAACACGTCTGCCGCCGGAGTGGTCTGTCGACCCTGCGCCTGCTCCGGGGCCATCCACGCAGGTGACCCCATGACTACACCGGTTTGAGTGACAGACGTGGCGTCCATGGCGTGGGAGATCCCAAAGTCGACCACCTTGGGTCCAGAGGGTGCCATGAGAACGTTGGTGGGCTTGAGGTCCCGGTGGATGACCCCTGAGGCGTGCATGGCCACAACGGCCTCAGCAAGGCCGACAGCCAGCCCTATGAGCTGCTCACCGGACAAAGGGCCATGGGCGGCCACGTAGTCAGCCAAGTTCCCGCCCTCGACGTACTCGGTGACGAGGTATGGATGGTCAGACTCCAGTTCGGCGTCGAGGTACTTGGCGGTGCAGATACCTCCGACGGTCACCGGCCTGGACCTCGCGAACGAAACCGTGACCTGAAGGCGGGGTCGTCGGCCAGCTCGGGTCGGACCAGCTTGAGGGCCACCCGACGACCGGACGCATCCTCGGCTAGGTAGACGACGCCCATTCCTCCCGAGCCAATACGGCTGACAATCCGGTAGGAACCGACTGCGCGAAGGGTCGTCAGCCTTGAGGCTCTCCACCGCACCAACTGTAGGCAGGAGCGGCTCGGTGGCCCCGTCGTAGCGCCTCCATCACAGTTCCGGGCGGGGGACGATCTCTTGGCATCCATGGGCCGCGGGGTCGATACCTTCCCCTGCCCCATACGGGCACGACTGGGACAGTCGATCGTTCACGGAAGGGCGCCACCAGGCGTTTCCGATTCCCCGGTTGACCGTCTTTCGACGGCAACGTCATCGCGAAGCCTCTTTGTTAGAAGCTGCGACGAAGGTCTCGACATGATAGTCACCCTGTTCCAACAACGTGGCGCAGGCATTTGACCGAGCCTGCTCGCTGATATCCGTCTACATCCTCTAAGCTCCGCAGGATGACCGCGGCATTCCGGTAGACACCCGCTGCGGCCCCAAGCTCACCTTCGACCTTACCTAAACCTCTTGGTACACGAGTGCTGCTCAGCCACTCGGCGAGGATGCCGCAAGCGGTGACCACCTCTGACGCGACTTCCGCGAACGCCTCGGACGGCATCGCCCTCGCAATGTCGAAGACCTTCCGAAGACGCTCTACCGCAGCGGTAACGACAGCCAGCCGTTCCTCGGCAGTAGTCGCCCACCTGCGCCGGAGGAGGCGGTTCTCGGCCTTCCCCGGTCATGCTCAGCACGTACTGGGGGAGACAGACGGCTCCTCGGGGAGCGTCGTGGCGGCAGTGGCGTTCACGGCCTGGGATGGTGCCTCGTCGGCATCTTTCAGTTCTTGCTCTGCTCGTGCTAACTCTTCAAGGAGTGCTTGGAGGCCGATGGCGTCAAGGGCCGCTCGGGCCATGACTTCGTAGAACGCTTCGGGCGTCGTGACGGACTTGGGCATCGGACGCTTGTCGCGCTCGGCCAGCCCTTTCGCCGCCAGCTCCACCAGCCACTCGTAGTCCGACACACCAAGAAGTGTACGAGCCGGGTCCAGTCGAGGACCTCGGGTGGTCGATTAGCCGAACCCACCCCAGCGTGTGGCGATGATCGAGCAGTAGCCCCCGCCCGAGCCAGCGCGACGCCCGCAACAACCGTCCTCGCAGTGTGAAGCCTCAGGCTCGGGATCTCGCTGCTCCGGCTGGAAACTGACTGGGCCGGATCGCCCTTGGGGGTGCCCCCGTACGCCGGGAAGGTGGCGCTCGGCAAGGCCGAACCCGGAGCAAGTGACCACGCTCTGTAGGGACATCCCATGTACTGGGAGCGCCCAGCACCCGCCATCCCAAAGAGAACGGGCAGGACCCGTAGGGTCCGGCTGCCGAGAGGGCGCAGCCCGGTCGTGAGAGGGGGTGCGGGGAGCGCAGCGACCTGGATCTGACAAGGTCCCCTCCCCGTGCGAACGCTGGCCTGAGGACTTGTACGAAGTCAGGTCGATCTCACGCTTGATGTATGTGCCTCAAGCGATCCGAGATCCCTGTCGATCTCACGCCTTCCGTACAACCCCCGAGGTCTGGTGGTCTGCCCTCTCCCGTGCTCGCGATAGTTGCTGCGCTCAAAACGGCACATTGGGGTCACTCGATTCAGGTAACTGGGCGGACTACCTTGGGACGAAGCTCCGATCCTCCGAAAGCTGATCACCATGGCCAAGCTGATCTTCTCAGTGATCACGTCGCTCGACGGGTATATAGAGGACGAAGATGGCAACTTCGACTGGGGGGAGCCTGACGAGGAGGTGCACCGCTTCGTCAATGACCTGGAACGACCGGTTGGCACCTACCTCTACGGGCGCCGGATGTACGAGACGATGGTCTACTGGGAGACCGTGCAGGCTCTTGCCGACGAGCCGCCCTGCGTACGGGACTTCACGGAGTTATGGCAGGCAGCCGACAAGATCGTGTACTCCAAGTCGCTGGAAACCGTGTCAAGCGCCAAGACGCGCATAGAGCGCAAGTTCGACCCGAGGGTGATCCAAGAGATGAAATCCTCCCAGGAACGAGACATCACCGTGGGCGGCCCCAACCTGGCAGCGCAGGCTTTCAAGGCTGGGCTCGTCGACGAATGCCAGCTTTTCCTGACGCCCATTGTCGTGGGAGGTGGCAAACCATCACTGCCCAACAACGTCCGCCTTGACCTCGAACTGCTCAGCGAGCGCCGTTTCCGCAGCGGCGTTGTATTCCTCCACTACCGCACCTCGATGGCTGATTCAGAGCATCCCTGAACGCCGGGACAGTGGGACACTAGAAACCGTAGTGACCGACGAGCGGCGGAGTGAGTACATCGAGGTCTGTAACGCCGTCGGGAACTGGGCAAGCGGGCGGCCCGACATCAAGGGAGTGGCCGTCGTAGGTTCGTGGGCCAGATCAGAACCAAGGATTGACTCTGACATCGATCTTGTGATTCTGACAACAGACAAGGCCGCCTACTCAGCCAGCGAAGACTGGGCTTGGATGGCCGTCTCGCAGCCAGCGGAACTCACCAGAACTAAGGAGTGGGGGCTATTGACGGAGCGCCGGATCAGAGTGGCATCTGGATTGGAGATTGAGTTCGGATTCGCCCCACCGAACTGGGCCGAGACAGATCCCGTGGACCCAGGGACCGCAAGCGTCGTGTCCGACGGATGTATTCCAATCTTGGATCGCGCCCTACTGCTTCAGAAGCTCGTTGAAGCGGTCGGACTGAGAGCGAACTGAGTTGGGCCGCCACTGCCCCAGTACGCCGGGTATGCCCCGGCCCGACCGGGATCACTTGCGGGCTACCCAGGTTGACAGTGAAGGCGCTTGATACGGCGGTTCTCAAATACGAGGGATTGACTTTGATATGTGGTTATCCGGCGATGTCCAGTCATCGGGATCAGCATCGGGCCTCTATGAGACTCTCCTACCTACGAACATTCCGTTGCTGACGCCTGCGCAATCCTTCGGGAGAGATGGAAGGACGAGCGACCCTATGACGGACGGTGTTTCCCGGACCCAAACCGACTCACCTACGAACAGGGCAGGCGCAAATTTCTCAGCCTAAACGGCAACGTGAGAAAACAACCGACACCATTCCCTACATGGCGATGGAGAAGGGCCCGAGGATGAACTGCAGACCGCTGCGGGCGACCGTCCGTCTTCCTGTGGCGACCTGGCACCGCCTTTTGGGCTGACCGGCTCCTCGCCGTTGAAGAGGGCAACGGCCGCCTTGGCGATCTCGAGCTCGGCTTCGAGCTCGGCGATGGTCCGGTGCGCCTGAGCCAGTTCGTCGGCCTCGAAGGACTTCACACCCTCGGCACGGCCGGCCGGCATCGATCAGGGCCTGGCGCTTCCACAGATACAGCGTGGCCTCTGAAACCCCGACCTCTTTGGAGAGCGCGGTGACCTTCTCACCGGCGACGAGGCGGGCACTGACGGCCCTGCGGAACTCTGGTGCGTATCGCTTGGGCATGGACTACCTCCTGGTAGCTCACGACCTAACTCTTACAAGGTCTGACCTGAACCCCAAAGTGGACCACCTATATGGCAATTGGCCCGAGCACCAGGAGCCAGATATGCCAAGGCACTACCCGCCCGAGGTCCGACGTGAAGCCTGTGAGCGGATGCTTGCCGGCGAGGCGATCAAGGACCTCGCCGATGAGCTCGGAATCACCATCGAGATTGACCGGGCCCCGATAGTTGATCCACTCGCTATGCGAGCTGTAGCTGTTGTCGGTTGAGCCAGTCCTCGACGAACTCGACCGGGGTGAGCCAGCCGTGTGCGCTGTGGGGCCTGTTCATGTTGTAGTCGATCCGCCAGTCCTCGGTGAGGACCTGAGCCTCGAGCAGGATGTCGAACTGCTGGCCGTTCAGGTGCTCGTCGCGCATCCGCCCGTTGAAGCTCTCGATCCAGGCGTTCTGCCATGGGCTGCCCGGGTCGATGAAGACGGTGCCGGTGCCGTTGAACCGGCACCAGTCGGCCACCGCGTAGGCGATGAACTCGGGCCCGTGGTCGAAGCGGACGTAGACCGGTGCGCCGCGCTCGGCGGCCAGGCGATCGAGGCAGGCGACGACCCCGTCGGCGTCGATGGAACGCTCGACGTCGGTGGCGAGCGCCTCGCGGGTGAACTCGTCGATGACGTTCAGGATCTTGAGCATCCTCCCGTCGGAGGTCTGGTCGAACTGGAAGTCGAGGGCCCACACGACGTTGGGCCGGATCGGGCAGAACGGGCCCATGGCCTTGCCGATGCCCCGCAGCGGCTTCTTGCGCTTGCGATAGGGCACACGCAGGCCTTCTGCGATCCAGAGGCGGTGGATCCGCTTGTGGTTGACCCTCCAGCCGGCCGCCTTGGCCGCCAGCGCCGCCCGCCGCCAGCCCCAGCGGGGACGACGCCGGGCGAAGTCACGCAGGAAGGCCCGCAGGGCGAGCTCGTCGTCGGAGGGCACCGGGGCCGCGAGGCGCTGGGTCGATCTGGGCTGGCCGACCACCCGACAGGCCCGGCGTTCGGTCACCCCGAACTGCGTGCAGAGGGCCACGACGGCCCGCCGGCGGCAGTCCGGGGTCAGAAGTTTCCCCGGTTCAGCTCCTTCAGCATGTCGTTGTCCAGCTCGGCCTCGGCCACGAGCTTCTTCAGGCGCGTTCTCCTTGCGCAGCTCCCGCAGCTCCTTGGCGTCGTCGGCCTTCATGCCGCCGTACTGGTTGCGCCAGCGGTGCCAGGTCGACTCGGTGATCTCGAGGTGACGGACCACCTCCTCGATCGACTTCCCCTCGCCGAGGAGCTTCTCGCCCTCGGCCAGCTTGCGGATCATCTGCTCGGGCGTGTGCCGCCGTCTCTTCATCGTCGTGCTGTCCTCCTTCCCCACATCGTGGGGCTCGGACTCGCACAACGGGTGGATCAGTTCACGGGGACCCGGTCAAGATCCTCTATCGCTGGC
>CAVZRJ010000016.1:0-10981 GCA_963777665.1 uncultured Acidimicrobiaceae bacterium | reverse complement strand
AACAGTCCACCTGCGCTGGAACGCGAAGGCACAGGTCCATGCCGTGCTGGCCAAGGAAGGGGTGGCGGTGCCGATGACCGACCTGTTCGGGGTCGGGGGCCAGCGCCTGCTCGACGAGGTTGAGCTGGGCAAGGCCTACCGCATCCGAGTGGAGAGCCTGCGAGACCTGATCGAGCTCTGCGACCGGGAGATCGCCCTGCTGGAGCAGGAGACCGCTCCGTTCTTCGCCGGCGACCTCGGCTACCACGCCGTCCAGGCCATCCCCGGGGTCGGTCCGGTACTGGCCACGGTCTTCGTCGCCGAGATCGGCGACATCTCGAGGTTCAAGAGCGCTCGTCACCTGGCCAGCTGGGCCGGGCTCACCCCCACCCACCACGAGTCCGACGAGAAGGTCCGCAGGGGCCACATCACCAAGCAGGGCTCGCGGCTCGTGCGCTGGGCGGCCGTCGAGGCGGTCTCCCGCCAACACGGCGCCACACCGATTCGCGCCCATCATCAACGGGTGGGCGAGCGCCGCGGCACCCAGATCGGACGGGTGGCGGCTGCCCGCAAACTTCTCATCCTCGTCTACTACGGCCTGCGTGACGGCGAGATCCGTTGCCTGGCCAAGGCGGGGTGAGACCCGGAACGGACGCAACCCGGTGCGCGCTCGGCACTGTTCATGGTCCCCGCAATGCGGCGAGACCGAGGATCTGATTGAGCCCACCAGGTTGTGGCCGAACCCACTCCATGTCGCAGTTCGGACGAAGAGATGAACGGCACCCGGGAGTTCGGGTTGCCCGCCAGCACGTGCTGGCTCTGGAGATGGTCCGCAACGCGTCCCCCACTCGGCAACACCGGGGACGACCACGAAGCCCGCACGGGCTTCGTGGTCCATGTTGTGAAGTGCAACTGACCGGGCCCTCAAGGCTTCCCCTTCGGGCGACCTGCGGCCGGCCTTGACCGCCCTCCCGGTTCCCGAATCCCCGGGACCCACTTTGGCGCGCTCGTCGATCAAAGACAACATCGTCATCTACGCACCGGCAACTGCCAACGGAGCCTTCGGCACCCTCTTGACAGACTGCGCTCCTTCAGAGATCGAACAATTCTTTCCCTGATAACCCGCTACGAGCGCCCATCCCGTAATCATGTGCAGCTTCAGTCCACTTCGGGCCGAGGGTTGACGCGAACTACTTTCACTGACAGAGTTGTCGCTCGGCTTTTATCGGATCAGAGCTGAAACTCATTGTGGTGTAAGTCAAGGAGCGGGTCATGTTCGAAAACGCTTGGCTAAGGGTCAGCGGCGAAGTGATGGCGTGGAGGTACGAACTCAGGGGTTGACAACCGAGTGCCTTGCGTGCCGCAGCGATTGATCGGGTTGACACTTCACTTGCCTGGAATTGTTCACCGGGTAGTCCGAAGCGGGCAATCATCCATACCGGACCGATGGCCTTTTCATGGCCCGGCCGACCGCGACGTTCAACTATAGTATGCGACCCGATTGGATTGGCCAGTGAGAGATTGTCGAAGACATAGACCTGGGATCCGCTGGCAAAGGCAATGACCCCGATGTTGGTTAAATTGACCACGAGGCGAAACGGCAGCGTAGACGTAGCGGCGCGAATGTCCCTTCTTGGAACAGAAGAGAGCTCGTGAGCGACATAGACCATTACCTGGAGTCCGAGGTGATTCGCTTCGGCCGCGATTGTTCGGTATCCATTTCCTGCGGACGCAAGATCGCGGTAGTCGGTCGTGGTGATCGGATGGGAGGTACCGGCTACTGCAATCCATGTGGCTCGCTCGTCCTCGATGTTGTGATAACTCCCTGGTAGACCAAGGTAACCAATGCCGGCATCGAACCGCAACATCCCCGCGCACACGATCAACCAGATGACAATGCCAGCTACTGCCACGACAAAGTAGGAACGCAATTGGCTCATTTCGAGGTAGAGCGCAATGCACAGCGAAAGGAACGCGGGTAATAGCAGTCGAGCATGCATGTAGTCGCCGCCGATGTGCACGACGTACACTGCATCGGCTATTCCGGCACAAGCCGGTGTGAGGAGCACGGCGACGCCGATGCGGTCCCCGGTGGTCCACCACCGCCTGATCCGGGGAATCGTCAATGGGATGACGAGGATCATTGGCACCCAGAGGGCGTAGGGAACAACGAAATTCCAAAGGTAGTAGAACCCTTGAGACCACCACGATGAGCCTGCGGACTTCGCGAGGGCGGTGTTGGGAACGATGAGGGCGAAGTAAGCCATGCGCCACAGCTGGTAGAGGACGGGAAGAGCGGCTGCAGCCAGCAGCGGCATGACGAATCGGCGCCAGACCGAGGGCGGCCCCTTCCAGCCTGGGGCAGCAACCACGAGACCCAACGCCGCGAGAAACACAGCTGACATCAGGATGAGCTCGGGTCGGATGAGCGTACCCAATCCAACGATGAATGCACACCACAGCGCCGAAGTGCGGCGGTTTTCCGTGCGAACGAGAAGCCAGAAAGACAGGCCGATCCAACAGAAGACCATCCCCATCTCGAGCCCCGAGGTGGAGAACTCCCAGACTCCGGCCACCACCGAGAAGATGAGTAGCCCGATTGGCACGACGAGGGCGTCGCCACGTGTGGAACCCAGTCGCTGAATTGCCCGCCCACCCAGGACGACACCGGTGGCAGTGCCTCCAAGCCCGAGCAAGACGGATAGCCACTCGATGGAGATGAAAGGCAAGGCACCGTGGAGCCCTGCAACGACGAACAGCCACAAGGGATCGGAATAGGCCTCGACACGCTCACCGACGTTGTACACAGGTCCGTGGCCGGCCAGTAGGTTCGCAACGATCCGGAAGTTGATGAATGCATCCTCTTGCACCCATCGATAGGACCACGCACCAACAAGGACCACGATCAGGGGCACCGCAAGCACAACCCACGATGCGAATCGATTCGTCTCGACCGTTGCGGACTCTGATATTGATGCGGGCGTGAACTCGGTGGTGGTAATGATGACAGCGACGTTAGCCGTCTGGACACAGTTCTTGCAGGAAAGCCTCGGCCCCACTTCCGAGGATCATTCGCCTGCAAGACGTGCGATCGCGTATCCCCAGTGTCAAGCACTGCACACGATTCGGTCGGAGTGCCTTCGTGATCAGCTCCGATGCAATGTGGAAACTTACGTTGGTTTCTGAAGCATATCATCGCGCACTGGAGTAGCTTTCTTCGTGCCGGATTAGTTGACAGGGAGTAGGCATTTGCGATCTCGAGTTGTTGGGCAGGCGTGACCACCAGAAACCCACAGCTGGACGATTCGCCGATGGCCGGGACCTCCGCTGCCGTGTCGTGCTCCGACCGCCACGTAGCGACTGATGACCGGCGTAGTTCACCACCGGCTCATCAGGCGCATCCGCTGCTGCTGGCATCCGCCGCCTACTTGATGCTCTCACTGATCGTGTTCTCGAGTGTATGGGCCAGGCACCCGACGTCAACGACTACTTGTGGGTGCGGCGACAGTTCATTGTTCACCTGGTTCCTCGAGTGGCCGGCGTACGCGATCCCCCATGGATTGAACCCGCTGTATTCGACGGCAATGTTCCACCCTTCTGGTGTCAACTTGCCGGCTAATACCAAGTGAATTGGCGATCGGAGTATTTCTGGTTCCAATCACCTGGCTCTTCGGGCCGATTGCCACATTCAACGTGGCCTTGACCTTGGCTCCATTCCTCTCCGCCTTGGCCATGTTCGTGCTTCTGCGCCGTTGGGTCTCATGGATGCCAGCCGCATTCGTAGGGGGCCTCTTCTATGGCTTCTGTCCATTCGTTCTTGTGAGCCTGACCCAGGGCTGGCTCATGCTCGGAATGGCCGTGGTTCCACCGCTGGTCGTCGTCAGTCTCGACGAATTGCTGTTCCGACAGCGACGCGGCCCAGTGGTGACCGGGGTGCTCCTTGGGCTCCTTGTAGCACTTCAATTCTTTCTCGGGACCGAGTTGCTGGTGATCATCCTCTTTGGAGGCGTGATCGGTGTACTTCTTGTCGCTGTATACGCTCTCGTGCGGCATCCCGAATCCTTTCGGCAGCACGCCCGCTATGCCCTCGTTGGTCTCTCCGCCGGGGTGGCGACGGCATTCGTTCTCCTCGCCTACCCGGCGTGGTTCGCTCTTGCCGGCCCTGCACATCTATCGGGGCCCATCTGGCCCGGAGAAAACCTCAGCTATGCAGGCGCTGTCATCAAGGACTTTGTGATCCCGGCGGAACCTTCGCGCCTCTTGAGTGCATTGTTTCGGCGAGGTGGTGGCTACCAAGGGCCAATACTGTCCGACCAGTATTTCGGATTCGGGGTGGTGGCCGTTCTGATCGGTGGAATAGTCGCCTGGCGTCGCGACCGTCGACTGTGGCTTTTTGGTGCGATCACCGTGATATCGGTGGCGTTGTCACTAGGGGTCGAGAGGAGCCAGTGGCTGCCTTGGCAGTTGGTGTCACGTCTTCCGTTGCTTGAAAACATCATTCCGAGTCGCTTTCTGGTCATCACCTACCTCGCAATCGCGGTCATGCTGGGCGTGATCGTCGACCACACCTATGTGACCGTCAATGGTCGAATCAACAGTCCGCCTGCCGGATCAGCAGTGCGGCCACTCGCGGGACGAGCGGTACAGTACCCACGGTGGATCGGCGCCGCGGCAGGGTTCACTGTTGCTGCAATCGCACTGATGCCCATCGCCACCTATCTTGCCGCCGACATACCGATCACCTCCCAACCAGTGGTGCTTCCGACTTGGTTTCGGACCGTCGCACCGAAACTTCAAGGAAACCAAGTACTCCTTGTATTTCCTGTGCCCTTCGCTTTCGAAGAGAGTTCCGTCACTTGGCAGGCTGTCGATCGGATGCCTTACTCGATAGCTGGAGGCGTGGGACCTGGAGCAGTCATTTCCCACGCCGGCAAGGAACGCGAGGGGCAGATCGCAATTGCGAACGCATCGTTCCCCTTTACCCCAGACATGCATACGCTGACGACGGCAGGCGATGTTGCCGCTGTGCGCCAGGCTTTGGACGGATGGGGGGTGACCATGGTGGTCATTCCGGACCAGACCAACCTCCCGGAGTATGAACAGACGCTGTCAGTGACCCTTGCTGCCGCGCTGATCACCGCGGCGACCGGGCAGCGACCGATTCGTCAAGCGGATGCTTGGGTGTGGATCGGGGTCAACCACGCTCCGTCCCCGGCGATCCCGACCGATATCGGCTACTCGAAGTGCACGACGAGAGTGCGGCCACATGGAACTGTGGCGGTCGAGGCCGCCACAGAGTGCGTGTTGGATGCCGCCCACGGGCGGTCTGGCTGAGGGCCCGGGTTCGCCGTGACGCATCTGGCGATGGACAGAGGCGCTCATGGGCCGGGCCAGGGACTGCTGGCGGAGCGCTGCGACCAAACTGATGATCTTCATCGGTCCCACGTCCCACGTCCGCTTCTCGAAGGACATCCACAGGTTCACCCGATCCCACTGAGCTGATCAGGTTGATCACCGATCGGGATCCCGTCAGTCGCCGCGACCGACGGCCGATGACAGCGAGGTGGTGCAGGATCCCCACGCCGAAGGTGGGGGCCTGGATCGTCGGGAGTGTCGGGTCGGTCATCGCCGACACCTGGAATGGCTCTGCAACCGGACAACGCATCGGGGCCGTGACGCGCATCTCACCCATCGAATCCGAGCGAATTGGCGAGCACATTCTCGAGGAAGACGGCGTAGACGCCTGTCACGTGGAACACGTCGAGATACACCGTGTAGTGATCGACGACCGCAGTGCAAACAGATGAGCAGAACCACGATGTCGGATTGACGTAGGTCGAGCCGGTCTCTGTCGCTGCTCGCATTTCCGCCACATCGAAGCCAACCCCGAGTGTGCGCCTCTCGATCGAGCACGACTGCACATCACCAGGATTCCTGGCGAGACAGTCCGGGGGTGATTGCGACAGCATTGGGATGTTTCCGAGTACGACTGTCCACGCGCCTCCGAGCCGAAGTTGTCGGAGGAGCTGCGCCAGGCCATTCTGCCATGCGGACTTCGAAAAGAAGTACGACGGTGCTCCGGGCAGGGCTGGCGTCTTGTAGAGGTTGTCCTGGGATACCACGACTAAGTCGGCGTGCAACTTCGCCGTCGTCTTCACGACCCAGCGATGCCACTGCGTGCAGGAGCGATATGGGCCTCCTATATGACCCCCACCAGGTGGATCGACCACAGTTATCAGCGACGCGGGGCAGAAATACTTCACGAATACGACCAGGCGCCAGTGATACCTTTTTGCGATGTCTTCGTAGGCAGGCACCCACATGATCGTGTGGGAATCCCCATATACGACCATGAGGTGCTTGCCCATTGGGTCGCCCATCGTGCAAATGGGCTCGTTCGGCGCGAACACAGGCGCAGTATTGGCACACGGTGTATAGAGCAGACCGTTGTATCCCGCCCAGTCATTTCCAGCGTCAGCCAGTGACGGCTCGAGGTTCTTCGGGAGCGACGTGATGTACGCGGCTGCGGCGACGGCTTGGGTGACCTGCTGTTCGTTCGCCGCCGGGGTGACGCGGGTAAGTCGCGGCGGAGGCGGCCTCCGTCCTTATGATCAGGGTCAAGGTCAGGATCGTGGAGATGACGAGCGTCAGACCCATCATCACGCTCCGCCGAGGCGAAAGTCGCGAGTGCCGGATCGGGTTCTCGACCCAGCGGTAGGTGGCCACTGAAGCGAGCACGGCGACGAGGATGGGCAAGATGTTGTGGCTGAACGGCAGGGTGTTCTTGCCGGCGTGCTCGGCGGCGATGACCAGGATCGGCCAGTGCCAGAGGTAGAGCGAGTAGGAGATCTTGCCCAGCCAACGGCAGGGGGCAAGACCGAGGACGACCTCGGTCCCGGAGCGCGGCACCGCCACGCCGCCGGCGATGATCAGACCTGCCCCGACGACGGGGATCGCAACCAGTGAGCCCGGATATGCGGTCTGCGAGTTGAAGTTGAACGCCGCGTACACGATCGCAACGAGGCCGAGCCACGTGACAGCGGTCGCGAGCTGGACCGGGAGGCGTTTGAGCCACGTCGTGTTGACCGCGATCAGCGCGCCGAGCGCGAGCTCCCAGGCCCGGGTGAACGGCGAGAAGTATGCGGCCGCGGGATTCGAGCTCGTCTGTGCGATCGACAACAAGTACGACATGACAATGACGCTGGCGAGCACGAACGTCAGCCGCACGCGCAGCGACCCGGCGTTCCGGATCGCTGCCACGCCGAGGAACAGCGCCGGGAAGACCAGGTAGAACTGCTCCTCGACACCGAGCGACCAGAAGTTCTGCAGCGGCGACGGCGGACGGAGCGAGGACAGATAGTTCGTGCCGACCGCTTCGAAGTGGAAGTTCGACAAGAACGCAGCGGCCCAGCGCCCGTCGTTCGCGACGTTGTTCCCCTCGACGACGCCGAGGAAGACGTAGGTGAGCAGGACCGTCACCAGGATGACGAGCGTCGCCGCCGGCAGGATCCTCCGGCACCGGCGGGCGTAGAACCCGAGCAGTGATGTCCGACCAGTGCCCTGGCGTTCACGCAACAACAGCCCGGTGATCACGAAGCCGGAGATCACGAAGAAGACGTCGACCCCGATGTAGCCGCCGGTGAGGCGGGGTACGCCGGCGTGGTAGAGGACCACCGAGCACGACCGCCACCGCGCGGAGCCCCTCGACGTCCGGCCGGAAGCGGCGGTCGTCTGGCGCCGTGCCGGCCTCGTCACCGGACGCGAGGAAGCGACTCTCTGCCACCGCGGTCTGCTGCACGCCGCCCCTCCCCCGCTCTACTGAATGCACCACAGGACCAAGGAACGGATCGTGCTTCCCTTCCGACCTACATACATCGCCATGGGTGACCTGTCACGCCGATCCTGCGACGGGGCAAGGTCCCCTGAAGTACATGGTGACGATATTGCGCCGGTCACCGCTGTGCTCTTACATATGCGGTATCAAATTTCAGCGGTGAGAATTCGCCAGGAAGGTAGTAGATCGTTCCAGTCTGAATCGACGAGTACTGCAAATAGCCCCAGTGCTTCATATTCGCAATATCCCGAACCGTTGGATCGTATAACCCGAAGACTATGTCGGGCCGTTCCTTGTGAATGCTGTACCGATAATTCCACTTGTCGTGACCGGGCTGAAATGTCGGAGTCTGGTGCGGCGGACCACTCGCGACTGTGTGATCCGTGTAGCCAAGCAGATCGATCGACGTTCGGTGGTCGAAGAGGGCGATGTTCCCCGCTCCGCGCACTGCAATCGTTGCATTGGCCGGAACTGAATTTGCCAGGGCAGTGCCATCTACCGCCAAGACTCTGTCAAATACGCTGGCCCACGTTCCGTCTTGATTCCAGATATATACCGGAACGGAATTCATACACAGCACCATGGCTCCAGTAAGCCATATTACTACGCCCGTACCTGTTGAATGGTCAAGCATGCTCAACACTACGGCCAAAACGATTCCAAGTCCTACAGCGAGAGATAATAAACCCCACCAATTGATGTCGGACGTCTGCTGCGTTCCGATTTGCTGAAGATTCTCAACGGGCAGGACATTACTGAGTGTCAGCAAGGAGCCAATTACAATCGCGGCCCCGGTGATAGCCATTGCCCTTCGTCTGTCTGGGGCCGGCGCCGCCAGCTCGGCTGTGCCAAGTACGGCGAGCACGAAGAGGAGGGGAAGATACGGCACCAGGTAACGATCCAGGAACGTCGTGTCGTACGAGTCCCCGCCCACGTAAACGATATATAGCGCCTGAGCTGCGACAGCTGCGCACAGCAGACCCGCACCTCTCGAGACGCCACCTCTTCGACGCCTGAGAACGAAGTACACAGTGGCGAGCACGACGGGGACCAAAAAGACCATGAACACGGCTTGCAGTACTACCGTGGATCCTCGGTCGACACGGGTCATCAGGGAAATCCGGGATACCTTGAGGTAGTAGGTGTTCGGGAATGGATAACCGTAGTAGATCAGTCGGAATGCAAGGTGCCCGATAAAGGCAACCGACATTGGAATTCCGACGGTGAAGATGGATCTCCATCGGTTGTCCATACGGAGCAATATCCACGCGAGAACGACCACTCCGAGGATGAGCGCGTCGTCTCGAGCGAGAAGGTCGAGAGCAAGGAGACTTCCTGCGCCAAGGAGCAGAGCGTCTCGTCTCCGAGCCACAATTGAGTCGTTCGACGCCTTGAGGACGCACAGAAGCGCCCCTGAAGATAGAACTGCAACCAGACCCGTCTCCATGCCGACGAGTGTCCAGGCATTGAGACCAAAGAATGTGGCCGTTACCAGTCCGGCCGCAACAGTCATTAGCACATTGCCGGGAACAAACCAAGCGGTGATCCGCATGATTAAATAGACATTGGTGATCACCAGCATTGCCCCGATTATCATGATCCAGAATCCGGCCATCTGATCACTGGGGCGACCCAACTCGACTAAGGACATGACCATGATCCAGAGGAAGTTGCTGTAACCCTCGACCGGATGTTGGCCAGCAACCCAGACAAGACCGTGCCCATTCGCGAAATTGCGTGCGTACGTAAGCGAGATCGCGGCATCGTCGAACAGCAAGTAGGCGCGCATTCCGCCCACCGTCGTCGCTCCGCGTCCGATGATCACGACAGACTCAACGGCCGCAATAAGAATTGGGACCAGTTCCCACTTGGAGCGCGCGGTCCCTCCAATTTCGTCATGGGCGCTCCTGCTTTCAAGTACATGATCGATGGCAATCACATTTCGTCCTCCGCCTCAGCAGTGATCACTCGGGTGCGGCCCTTCGTTGCCCAGATCCTGCCCCTCACAAGTGCCAATCTCGAGCTCATCAATTCCAAGATGCCCTAACGGCCTCGTCCGGCAAGGAGTGCCGACGAGAGGACTCGCTGGAGGTATAGCGCGTAGGTAGCTGTCACATGGAATGAGTCGATGTAGACGGCGTAGTGGTCGATCACCGCACTGCATGACGTGGCGCAGAACCACGGCGTGATGTCGATGTAACGAGAATTCGTCGCCATCGCCGCCACGCGCTCTGCGGCATTGAAGCGATGGGCCACCGCCAATGAGGCAGATGTCGAACAAGCCTGGACATTCGCGGCGTGCTCGGACAGGCAAGCCGCCGGTGATCTCCCGAGGACCGGCAAGTCTCCCAGCACGATTCGCCCGATACCTGGCTTCGTGATGTCGTACAGGAACTCCGTCAAACCTTGCTGCCACGCGTCCAACGGGATGAACCGCGGCGGCGCTCCACCGGCAGAGGGGTAGCTGTACAGATCCCGCTGGGTGACCACCACAAGGTTGGGACGGTGTCGCGTGATCCAGTCAATGGCCCATTGGTGCCACCGCTCACACGGAAGGTAGCGCCCGTTCACCTGCTGCCAACCGGGCGGATTCGTGCTCTGCGTGATCTCGGCAGGGCAGTACTGCTTTCCCAGGACGACCAGGCGCCAGTGGGCCGATGCTGCGACTGCTGCGAACGCGGGGATCCACATCAGGGCGTGCGAATCCCCGTAGAGCACCATGAGCTTCTGGCCGTTCGGATCACCCAGTGTGCAGATTCGCTCGGTCGATCCGCCGATGCTCGGTTGACAGAGAGGACCTTCGTAGTCACCTCCCCAATCCTGTTCGATCCCAGCCAGTGACGGCTCGAGGTTCTTCGGGAGCGACGTGATGTCCGCGGCTGCGGCGACGGCTTGGGTGACCTGCTGTTCGTTCGCCGCCGGGGTGACGCGGTAAGTCGCGGCGGAGGCGGCCTCCGTCCTTATGATCAGGGTCAAGGTCAGGATCGTGGAGATGACGAGCGTCAGACCCATCATCACGCTCCGCCGAGGCGAAAGTCGGCGAGTGCCGGATCGGGTTCTCGACCCAGCGGTAGGTGGCCACTGAAGCGAGCACGGCGACGAGGATGGGCAAGATGTTGTGGCTGAACGGCAGGGTGTTCTTGCCGGCGTGCTCAGCGGCGATGACCA
>CAVZRJ010000015.1:0-32173 GCA_963777665.1 uncultured Acidimicrobiaceae bacterium | reverse complement strand
CTGTGATGTCGCGAGGGGAGAGAGGGAGACAGGCCCCCGGCGACGACAAAGGCGCCGCACCAGGCACGGGAACCGGAGCGCAACGGGCACGGGCGGCGCCACCCGAGACGCCGGGAACGGGGCGCGGAGGGGCGGGGGGCTTGGCCGGGAGCCTGCTGTCCCCTATCCCTACGCGGCGTGACAAGGGCCAGGTACACGGTGGCCTGGTGTGGCAGGAACGTGCAACGCGGACAGACCCGACGTGTGTGTGCTCGATAGAGGTGCGCGCGTGCCTTCGGCAGTACACATCTGGGAAGCCTCAAGACCACCGGATGAGGCGCCGATACCATCCGTGGTGCGCAATATCAACGTACCCTGAAGCTCTCCTCTCGCCCGAGAACGAGCCGGTTACACCTGCCCAGGACTGAGATCACATGGATGTTCGATTCCTAGAAGAAGTTGAGATTCGTTCGTCTGAACCGCGAGGATCGAGATTTCACCCCCTGGTTGGCATGCGAAGAGCCACTCAAGCACCTCCTCGATGAATGTGGGATCGAGATGGGGAGCGAACCCACGATCCGGACCGAAGTGAAGATTCCGGGCCTGCTTCGGAGCCTTGACATTCTCGTGGAGCTCGAAAGTGGGGAGCGAGTCGCCATCGAGAACCAGTTTTTGGAGTCCGATCATGACCACCTAACTCGAGCATTGGCATACGCAGTCGGTCTCGAAACCAACACGGTGATTGTCGTAGCCGAATCTCATCGCCCCGAGTTTGTCGCCGTTGCTCAATATCTCAATGCCGCTGGTCTTGCGTATGAGGAACATGGGATCGCGCGTCATCCTTGTCAGGATTGCGGTTGAGACATTGCCGGGCTCCGAGGTCGTACATCCAAAGTTTGAGGTGATCGCTGCTCCTGACGAGTGGAAAGCAGCGGTTGACCTTGTGAGTCAGGAGCAGTTCTCAGAGCGGGACAGCTTGGTCTACACGTTTCACGAAAGGCTTCTGCCGCTACTCCGAAAGTCAACCGGTTCGTTCATGCGCGTCAATCCCTCTAGGAATCCCTGGAAGAGCGGTGCTGTCGGCATCAGAGGTGTCTCCGTCACGTACGGTCCTCGGAAGGACTCCACATATGTGCAGATCTGGTTCTCCAAAGAGAATGCGCCGGCGGTTAATCATGCTGGGATGAGAGTACTTGAGGCGCACCGAGATGAAGTAGAAAAGGAACTTCACGGCTACGTCCTTGACTGGCGCGTGAACGATGCGACAGCAATTCTTGAGGTGATCGTTGATGGAATCGGCTACGCGACAGCGCCTGACCAGGTGCAGATGAACGAGATTGCGGCCGTCGCCGGGAAGATGGCAGAGCTCATCCGTCGATACCGGATCGAAATAACCAAGGCCGTAAGCGACTCTGCACAGCAGTCGGAGTAGCTCGATCTCAATGGACTGCTGACGCCCCCCACCACCGTGTGTCCGCCACATTTGGAGCTGCTGGCACACCTGCTCTGGGGGCGGAAACCGGAGCACGGTGCGAGGAGTAGCGCCTAGAGTCGGCCGACATGGCTAATCCCGAAGAGCGCTCTCTGCAGGCGAGGATCGCCGCCCATCGTCTCCACGCATCGGGGAGAACCAACACTGAGCCGGCTCGGCAAGCCTTCCTTGCCAGATTCGAGGCTGAGGTGGATCCGGAAGGACGGTTGTCGCCCGAGGAGCGGGCGAAGAGGGCCGAGCACGCTAAGAAGGCATACTTCCTTGCTCTCGCTTCGAAGTCTGCGAAGGCAAGGCGGAAGGGATGATGGTCGTCGGCATTCCTTGGCGAAGAGGCGGCTTCGAGCATCGAGAGTAGAATCATGTAAGCCCGACGAGCCTGGTGCTGCATGCCAGCGACAGGCCCTCGTATTGCGCTCGTAGCTCAACGGACCAGAGCATCTGACTACGGATCAGAAGGTTGGGGGTTCGAATCCCTCCGAGCGCGCACTTATCTGGTCAGTGTATTGGACTTCATGTGCGTCCGAGCTTCCGATCTAGCTTGGCGGCGATTTTGTCGGCCTCTGCTCTGCGCAGCTCGTAGCGGATGTCCTCAATCACTCGCCTCAGCCGTTCGATCTCAGCATCACGCTGGGCCAGTGCCTGATCAAAACCCGCCCACTGACGGCAGAGCGCCCATCCGGCTTTCCATCGATTCAGGAGTGGAACGAGGTATTCGTTCCCGAATTCCTTCGCTTCTAGCTCGTACTTGCGCTGGTTGGTTTCGACCTCCAACAGGACCGTCCGAGGTTCTGCAGCCGCGAAGGCGCGCGGAGACCCAATCCCGTCTCGAATGGGAAGTGGGCCGTACCTCGTCGGTCGACGAACGCCGGCAGGGACTTCGACAACTCAAATTCGTGCTCGGGTCGCGATTCGGTCAGCCCCATCCGGCGTAGCCGAGAAGGCCCCCATGTTTTCGACCCATGCTTGCTCGCCCGTCGAATCGAGAACCAACTGAACGGCTTCGGTAACCGGGTGATCGTGACCGGGCCAGGTGCGATCGCACACGTCGCCGAGCCGCGTCCAGCCCGCTTCCTCTCGAAGGAAGTCTCGATGCTCGCTCCACGGCACAATGAGCTGGACTGACTTCACGTACTCCTGGAGCCCCGGATTGGGGTCAATCCATTCGACTTTCCACTTGGACCGGACATGATCAAGCACCCTGACTCGCTGCAGCGGGTCAGCACGTTTCGGAGTGTCCCGATATCCGTATTCTTCGCCGACGTGGATCTCGAAGGCTTGCATGGCCTCACCAGCCCGAGCTTCAGTCCACCGACAACACTGAAGTCGCCGATCGCTATATCTTCTCTGGCCGCTCGCTTAACGAGCGGCGGAACGTTTAACTCGATGCAAACTCCGAGACCGGCTCAAACGCCCCCGGCCACCCGCCGTGTACTTCGATTACCTTGCCAATTTCAGCCATCAGGCGGATCGTCTCTTGAACCACTGACAGTATCTTCTCGTAATGACGGAGATCGTCGCGTGAGAGTTGCCGGCCGCCACGGTCTTTCAACCACTTCTCGCATACCTGGTGGCCACCAATCTCAAAGTTCCAGACAGCTTCCGGTACCTTGGGGAATCCCATCGTTCCAGCCCTTGACGGGGCGGCATCAAGCCAGATGCTGTCCCCCATCCAAGCAACCCGACGCACCATCGGGTCCTCCGGTCCCACGTAGGTTGCCGAAACTTCGTCGAGGTCTGCAGACTGCATCAGGTGAAAGGCGATAAGCCGCTCCCCTAAGCAGCTCAGCGAGCGAAACACTTCGGCTCCCCCCGGCAGGGGAATCCGGGGGAAATCTGAGTGAAGGGGTGACGAGTAGCGTTCCCGGTACTCGGCGCTGTGCACGATTGCATAGACGAAGTGGAATATGTCTTCGGGCGTGACTCCATCAGGCAAGCCGTCATTCAATTTCACCCCCGAGACGTTCCGCCAGCGAACTAGCAAACTCGTTCGAGATGTTCGGTCGACGCTCTTCGAGCAACCCCGCTTCGTACAAATACAAGGGAAATATCTGTTCCCTGCCCTTATTGTCGATGGAAAACAAGCCATCAACGATCAGTCCGTTGGAAGCGAAAAACCAGTTGTAATCTCCGTCCCTCGCTTGTCGCTTCACTACCAACCCGAGGTTCGGTCGGATCATGTGTTGCATTACCTTCCACGTGGTTGACTCGTGAACCCTTGTTGGTAGTACAACCACCTAGCATCGAACAGTCGGTATAGACATTGCCGAATGCATTCGCTATCGAACGACATCTCGTGGAGCCGGCCGGTCAGCGGGTAGCTCGAAGAGTCCGTAATCCTGTAGTCCCGCACAAACTCTGGACTCCAGTTCCCCGCAAATGCCTCCTTCATTCGGCGGGCCAACTTCCGCCTATCTAGATCAAAGCAGAGATCGTCTCGATCAGTCTTAACTCCGCTTCCGGAAGTTCCAAAGATGTTTTGTATCCCACGAATCGCTCATACTCACTAACCAGCTCCGCATCGGTCTCCTGAAATAGGAAAAGGGGCGGTGAAATCGGCACTGCCTGCCAGTCCGTCGTACCAGAGGTGTTTCCGGTGAGCCAGTCGTACTTGGCTTGTCGGGATCCCTGCAGATTCCACAACCACAGACCTCCAAGACCGTGATCCTCAGGCTCGGGGCACTTCAGGAAGAGACTGACAGCAACCCCCTGTTGGATGTCAAACACATTCACATCTGGAGATCCGTCAGGACAGACCTCCCGCTCGACACTGTTGCCATGCAGATCAACCACGTACAGTTCATCGAAAGTGGTGAGGAGATGTTCCCTCATCACTCGGCGAGTGGGACCGTCGAGAAACGTGTTGTTGGTAATCATCCCGAGCACTCCAGAGGAGGCCTCTTGGATTGAGTGCTCAGCCAGCCGAAAGAACTTTACGAAATCATCGTCCAGGTTGAATTCTTTTTGCCAAGCCCCCGCTTGTAATCATCCAGCAACGCCAGGATGTACTGGATCTTGTTCAGCCGACCGTAGTTAGCATATGGGGGGTTGCCGATGATGACAGTGAACCGCCGGTCTTTCTTGATCCTGTTCACGGCCTCAGATTCGTGAGCGATGGCGGGCGTTGTGAGTGCAAATTGCCCTTCGAAATCTTGTGGTGGTTCAAGAGCATTCGTGAGGAAGACGTGTAACGGCTCGTCGCTATCGAATCGATAGCCGGTTTCATGAAGTTTCAATCCGATCTTCACATGAGCGATCGCATAAGGCGCCATCATGATTTCGTAACCGTGTAGACGAGGCAAGAGATGCGTTGAGACATACTCGTTCCAGACAGTCGCAGTCTGTCCCGCGTCATTTCCCGCCGCTCGCGATGCCTCGACCACCTGTTGATGAATCTCATACGTCGATAACTTCGACGAGAAACGTGCCTGTGCCGACCGCTGGATCGAGAATCTGGATGAAGGGCGACGTGGGCTCGACGTCGTGAGGAGTCCTCAGGTTCCGGTGACGTGCCGCGATTTCGGCCCATGTCGTGGTGTCAGCGAGACCTTCCTCCAATCCGAACTGGGTCTTGAGCCGTTCATGTACGGAGCGGACGATGTACGCTACCAACTGGCCGCGGCGTGTAGAAGACGCCTCGCTGCATCCGCTTCTTCTCGTCGTACTCCTTCAGGAACAGCTCGTAGAAGTGGATGACCGGATCCTCCTGGGATTCCGATCGCCGAAATCGCAGCACCACCGCTTCCATGTTGGCGCGATCAAGCAGGTCGGCGACTTCGCTCGACGCCTAGCTCATCGAAATCGATGTCAGGCCCGTCCGCCTTGCTTCGGCGCTGACCCACATGGAGGAATGTTTGCATCAGCTCCCGCAGAAACGGATTGGTGACGGATAGGACGGGTAATCGATTGTCCCCCGTGCTCCCCCTCGGATCAGCGATCCGAGAAGAAAGCAAGCCATACGCGATGGTCTGGGCGTACATGTCGGCGAAGCCGGCTGCGTCGAGATCATGGACCAGGGCCGCCTGGAACGCCTACATCAGCCTCGTCAGTGGCCCCGATTGCGTCTCGATCGCGGTGCCGCGCCGATCCGGGCACGGATGGCGCGGGCTAGTTCGGCCAGCCGAATCGAGAGATCTCGGGATGTGGTGATGACCTCTCGGTTGCGCAGCGCGAAGGCGCCGCGCCATGGCTCCCGCCACGCCTTCGCATCATCTGAGTCGTCATCTGGCCATGCCAGATCGCGCGTTAGCTTCTCGGCGATGTCGTCGAGGTGCAAGCGGGTGTCCAGGCTGTCCCATCCAAGCACCTTTAGCGTCGGCAGTTCGGCACCTTCGCGCCGATCGAGAAGTGAGCAAAGGTGATGTGCCGCTCATCGCCCTCGCCGTAGTTCGAGACGAATAGTAAATCGTCAGCCTGCCCAGGCGGATCGATCAGCCTTCTTAGTAGATGGCGCGCTTCTTCAGGACCACCTGGCTTAAAATCCTCCGAAGCGCCGACGACCGGCAACTCTTCGGGTTCGAACTTGACGAAAAAAATTCCCCAGGGTTGCCTCGCCGACAAGGGGACGTAGTCGCTTGATCTCCTCAAATTCGGCTGCGCTTCTCCGCGTCGATCCCAAGCTCCTCGGGGGAGTAATCGAACGTCAAGTCCTCGAAGTCGCCGACGTGATGGGCCAACCCATCTCGTTCTCGGAGATACCTGACCAGGGACGGAAACGTGCGAATAGCCCTCAAGTTCTGGCGGTGCCCGGTCATCCGGTTGCTATCCACCGAGTTCCATCCAACACCTGAGAGCCGGTTAGGGTGCACCTACGGGCGCATCGAGGCGCTTCAAGTAGGTGTTTTTGATGTGCTGGTGGACCTTGGCGCGTATCTCGTGCAAGGTCGGCTCGTCTTCCGAGCACTCCCGAGGAGTGTTGGGCTGCGATCTGATGCTGGCGACTATCTCTCCAGGTCCCTCGAGGATCTCCTCGCGGGACGTGGTAGAGATACCAGTGAGTCGTGCCCGCCTCCACGGTGAACTCTCCAAGCGCTGGTCGAGGGCCGGCAACGCATAACAAAAGAACACGCCAGTCGCGCCCTTGCTGACCCGTTCGCCGCCCGCTGAAGACGGCACCCGGCAAAGCATGCAGCCGGTCCGCGATATCTGGGGAGGTCCTTAATTAGGCTCTGGTATTCCAACCGCATGTCCTCGAGACTGCTCCACGTACCCTCGTATGCCTCGTTGAATTCCCGCAGCGCCTCGTAGTCATCTTCGGGCGTGAGCAACTTCTTTCCTTCGATACCGAAGGTCTGGAAATCCGCAGCGCCTTCTCGGTGACGTGCTTGTAGAGACTGAGCAGCGCGTTTAGTTCATCCGGCGGCAAGAAATTCCAGAAGCTGACCTTCCCTCGATCGTCAGCCACCTTCGGGTGGTCCTTCTGACCATCTCCTCCACTGCCGGATTCATGCGCCGATCGACGCGGCCGATTCGCTGCATCAGACGAACGGGGTTCCAGTGAATGTCGTAGTTCATCATCCGTGTCGTGTCCTGAAGGTTCAGGCCCTCTGAGAGCACGTCGGTAGAAATCAGGACCCGAATTTCCTTTTGGCCGGCTGGTCCAGCTTCAGCGCTGTTTCCCCGTTGTAATAGGGAGAGAATCGCTGGATCATGTCGGCACGGTTCGTTTGGGAGGCGCTGTCCATCTGGCCGACTATCGGATATGCCCGCAGCTGATAGATGCTTCTCAGGTACCGGGCAGTGTCAGCGAACTCGGTGAAGATCAGCACCTTTCTGCCCGTGCAAGTTCCTTTGCCTTCGAGCAGGCGAATCAGCTTCTGAAGCTTATCGTCCTGTGCCGGGGTCGAAACTGTGAAGTTAGTTCAAGAAACCCCGCTATCTGGTCCAGATCGAGGAACGTCTCCTTGATCATTTCGGGCACATCGTACTCCTCGCGTCGACAGCTCCTTCACATCTTGGAGCATTTCCGGCGGAATAATGTCGTCTTCAATATCTTCGTCGGGAATTTCGTCTTGCTCATCCCAAAGTGAGAACGCTGATCGGGGTGATAGCCAAGACCTTAGCGTGCTGACGGCCTTCCATCGCTGTAGACGGTTTTGCTCCCGAACGGCTCGCTATGAACCGACACGAAACGCGAGTAGCTTGCGAAGCAGCCTATCGCACGACCGTTCGAAGGCGTCGACCGAGCTTTCGAAGCGCTTCAGAGAACTGAGTCCCGATGAGGCCGACGACTTGCTGCTGCCGACCCTGCTTCGATCGGATCGATGCTCTGGTCTGCGCCAATGTAGTACTACAACGGATAGTAGATCGGCAAGCTGAGACAGACGGATTTTTCCTTGGAAAAGGCCTTTTCGAAGATTTCGAGCAACCGCCCATATGTCGCTCGGATCAGAGTAGTTAGCCACTTGCGGGGGTCTCGATCTGGGAAAACGGCAGCCTTCCCAGTTTCCCGGATCTGGCTCGCTCGCGCGTAAGCTCGACTTCGCTGCACTACGACGTTTCGAAGACCCTTCTCCGGACAGAAGCCGTGCGCTTCGTCCCATAGACCCTCCTGGAGTACCGTGGGACTGTCACCGACATCGTCACTGCAGCTGTTTTTCGATCACGTTGAAGTGGGCGGGGAAGACTGTTTACCCCCAGGGTGCGGGAAAAACAGGCTTCCTCCCGTCGCGTGAAAGCTCGGCCATGTGACGGAAGTCGGCCAGACGGTTGTTGATGGGCGTCGCGGAGAAAAGGAAAAGCGCCTTCGTTCGAGTGGCATTGTCCAGCAGATCGTACAGCCGGCGAGTACCGTGAACGGCGTTCAAGCGACGTGTCCAGGCTGCCGAAGTGGCCAGGATTACGGAAACGGTGAGCTTCGTCGATTATGACTACATCCGCCAGCTCGGCGATCCGACGAGAATTGTTCATGGATAGTCGCCCTTACGACCGAGGTCCGTGTGGCTGAAGACGGCGAGATTGCTGAACTCCACTGCACCACCGCCCCGCCAATGTGCGGCAGCCACGCGCGGATGTGCGGCTCCCATACAGCTTCCTTGGCCGCCTTTGGTGCGAATAGCACGACACGTTTGCTCTCGTGCACAACGAGGCGCTCGATGAGCATCAGCCCGACAAACGTTTTGCCGAGACCGACTCCGTCACACAGGAACGCGCCGCTGTACTGACGGGCAATCTTGACGAGGGACCAATATGCCTCTTGCTGGTAGCGGTCGAGCACGGGAAACATTCGAGATTGAGTTTCGTCCCATTCCCCAGCAGTGAGTTCTCGGCCTCGAAACAGCTCATCAAGCGCTGTTGCAAAGACTTCAAACGGAGAGTATTCCTTCGTGTGGCGAACTATCAGCTGCAGAAGGTCCTGAGTTACCTCGTGAGCTTGCTGCCAGTGCCGCTCGAACCACTCTTGAAGCTGCGCGACCTCTCTTCCGCTCTGTACCTGGATATTCAGTTCAACGTTCTGAGTTAGACCTGGCCTGGTGAAATTGCTGGAGCCGACCAAGCCTTGAGCCCCTACTACTTCGAGGCGGGCGTGGGTGATGTAAGCCTTCCGTGGAACTTGGCTTGGTCATACACCCGGCACTCAATCCGTCCGTCGCTCATCGCCTGAACGATGGCTCCAACTCCTTGCAGAAAGGGGTTGTCGGTCTTTTCGCCCTCGATGCTTTCGTCGAGTTTCTCTTCAGCTCGCAGTCGTACTGCCTGGAGCAGGGCTTGCTTAGTGGGAGCAGTGACCTCGGCTTCCATCAAGATCCGAATCTTGTCGAGTTTCTGCCACTCGCCGTCGAGCCCCAGAAGTGCACCGATCTCGAAGAACCCAGTCGCGATATCGAAACCCTGGGCGATTCCGCACCACTCTTTGAGGTAGCGAAGCCCCGTCCAACCGGACACGCTGTTGTCGACGATGAACAGATCGCCCCCTGTTTGTGCCGCAGCCATGCCCGAGATTAGTTCTCTATCCAGGGAAAATGTTAGATGTGACCGCCCACCATTGGCCCTTCAGCCAAGAGCTCGCTGTCCAGCGCTCGGGGAAGCGACCCACGAGGTCGACGGCACCGTGAGCATCTAGGTCTTGGAGATGGCGGCGAACAGGCGTTTCTGGGAGCCGAAGGTGGGCGGCAATGGTGGATGTTGCATGGTCACCCGGCTTCGTGACGAGGTAGCCGAGGGCCATGTGCCGCCCGGAATCATTCCGTCGAGCGCCACCTGCGAGAGCAGCCGCCATTTGTCGGCCCCCGGAGTGCCGATCACCGTGAGCCCCGCGTGGAGGTGTCGGAACTGGCGGTAAAGGCGGGTGGATCGCTCGTGATCCGGGACCATCTCGATGTCCCGCGAGTAGCCGTTGCGGACCACCGAGGATCGGCATGTAGCGCTGAGTCCCGCGAGTGTCGCGAGGCGCTCTTGTTCTTCGGTGTCCAGGGGTGGGAACTCCATTGGCAGCTCCAAGTCGGCGAAGAAGTTCGCGAACCAATGCCGCCGTTTTGCTCGAATCTCGCCAAGATGACCCGCATGTTCGTCGGAAACCACGCAGGCCACAAACTCGTCCTCCGGCGTGGTCTCAGGCATCCGGTAGTAGGTGAAGCGCTCTCCGAGCGTCCCGAGGTCGATGGACGGCGCGTCGATACCACCAGTGCAAGCGCCAATGAACCCAGCATGACCGGTCCACGCGAAGGTCCGTCCGCCATCGGTCCCGAGGCGGCGGAAGAACTTGCCGTCGTAAACCTCGCGGAGACAGCCGAAGAGCCGACTGCGGGTGGAGCTGTGCTCGTTCAGCAGGGTCCCGAAGTCGGAGGCGACGAGCAAACCGCGTTCGCCGAGTTGTCGCAGGATCCCGCCGGTGGCCGCGCGCCCTCGTGGGTCGAGGAACCGGATAGCAGGCCGGCCTCGGTGAAGGTCGATATCGCGAGGAAGTCGGGCAGTTCAGACAGAGCGTCTAGTACCTCTGTCTTCCCGCTGGAGGGTGGTCCAACTACTAGGAGCCAGACTGGAGGGCTCCCCATCCGGTTCGCGGTAACCGCTGCTAGCACGACGTAGACGACACCCGGATCGGGCATCCACATCGAGCTCTGAAACTCCTCGATGATCTCGGCAAGGCGTTCTGATTGATTCATTGCTTCTTCTCCTTTGGTTGTTGATTGGTGGAACAGACGGGGCAGGCGTCGCGGGCCGACCCGAGGAGAAAGGTCGAGCACGTCGGGCAGACGACCGGGTGATCGGGCATCGAAGACGGGTCCAATCGAGCGGCCTTTGACCGGCAGCTGGCACGCCGGCGATGGGCGGCCGAGCAATACTTGGCATCGAGTCGCCGGACAGGCTCTTCGCATCCATCGAGTGCGCACACTGGCGTGTCATCGCGAACCTGAAGAGCGAGAAAGGCCGCCTCGACCGTACGATCGGCGACGGGACGGCCGAGGGCGAGGCGTTCGGCACACTTCAGCGGAATGCCGGTACGACGGTGGAAAGGGCGCGGACCCATCTCCTTGGCGATTCGGCAGACGAAAGCTCTCCGACCCGCATCGGCATAGATCGGACGGTGGCGCCTTAAGTTCTCCAACCCGTCCGCTTCGGCGTCGATCACTCCGGAGGCTGCGCCCGCTGTAGGTGATCAATTCCGGGTGGAGAACGATCTCGTCGATGGGTTCGCTCCGCGGCCGGCGTGACCACTCGACCGCTCTCTCACTGAGCGTCTCTGGGACAAAGTCTTCGGGGATTGTAAATCATGATCGAAAACGGCAGCACCTGAGCGTGTCGAAAACATGATCGAAAACGGCAGCACCTGACCATCCCCGGGTCTGTTCGACCCCGCTTCAAGGCTTCGTGCCTGAGCGGACGAGCAGAACGGGAGAAGGGTGCACACCGACATGGACGAATGGACCGAGATCCGGCGGAAGGTCCTGGTGGAAGGCGCGTCGAAGCGCTCCATCCATCGGGACTACGGGATCGGGCACCAGGCCCTGGCCAAGATCCTGGCCAACCCCGAGCCTCCCGGCTATCAGATGTCCGGGATCGTCGGAAGCCCGTGCTCGGGCCCTACCTGGCCATCGATCGACGAGATCCTGGACGACGACCGCGAGGCCCCGCCCAAGCAGCGGCACACGGCGAGGCGGATCTTCGAGCGCCTGCGGGACGAATACGGCTACACGGGCTGCTACTCCCAGGTCCAGACGGCGGTGAAGTGGGCCAAGGCGTACTCGAAGGAAGCGTTCGTCCCGCTCAGCCATCCACCCGGCCATGCCCAGTTCGACTTCGGCGAGGCCGTGGTCGAGATCGCCGGCGGCCGGTGCAAGGCCGCGCTCGGGGTCATCACGCTGCCCTACTCGGACACCTACTTCGTCTCCGCCTATCCCCGCGAGTGCACCGAGACCTTCCAGGCCGCCCACGTGGCGGGGTTCGAGTTCTTCGGTGGCGTGCCGCTGCGCACCTCCTATGACAACACCACCATCGCGGTCACCAAGGTGATGGGGCGCGAGCGGGAGCTGACCAGGGCGTTCCTGGCCCTCGAGAGCCACTACCTCTTCGAGCACCACTTCTGCCGGGTGGGGCGGGGCAACGAGAAGGGCCACGTGGAGAACCATGTCGGCTACTCGCGGCGGAACCTGTTGGTCCCGGTCCCGGCGTTCCCGTCCTGGGCGGCGCTCAACGAGTACCTGGCCGCCGGTTGCTATGCCGACCTGTTCCGACGGGTGCGGGGAAAGGCCGGCACCAAGGCCGATCGGCTGGCAGACGACCGTGCCGCCATGTTGGCCCTGCCACCGAGGCCTTCGAGCCCCGCCGGGTGGCCCAGGGCCACGCCAACTCGCTCTCACTCGTGCGATTCGACCGCAACGACTACTCGGTCCCGACCGCCTATGCCCATCACGAGGTGACGGTCGTCGGCGGGATCGAGGACGTCACTGTCACCAGCGGCACGACCGTCGTCGCCCGTCACCCCCGGCACTGGGGCAAGGAGCACACCACCTTCGACCCGCTGCACTACCTGGCCCTCTTGGAGCGCAAGCCCGGTGCCATCGACTTCGCCCGACCCCTCGAGGACTGGGAGCTGCCGGGATGTTTCGCCACCCTGCGCCGACGCCTCGAAGCCGATCTCGGCCACGGCGGCACCCGCGAGTTCATCAAGGTGCTGCGGCTCTTGGAGCACTCGAGCGTTCCCGCACTGGCCAGAGCGATCGAGACGGCCATCTCCATCGGGGCGACGGGTTCGGACGCCATCGCGCTGATCCTGTTCCACCACGCGGAGCGCCCGGTGGGCCTGTTCAGCCTCGACGGCCACCCCCACTTGAAGTCGGTGGCCATCGAACCCCCGGACCTCTCCGCCTATCGGGCCCTCACCGCGGTCGGCTCATGAGCATTTTCTCCCAGGTCGCATCCGGGTCCCAGGGTTCAGCCCCATCAATCCATCGCCGCTCAGGGCATCTGAGCGGGACGGTTCACCCACCAGCGCGCCGAGGCGCCAACGAAAGGAGAAGCATCATGAAAGCGACCGAGACCAAGTCCGTGGTGCTCTTGCACCACCATCTGAAGGCACTGCGCCTGCCGACCGTCGGGGCCGAGTGCGAGAAGGTGGCACAACCGCCGCCGCCGACAATGCCGACCACCTCACCTACCTGCTGCAGCTCTGCGAGCTCGAGCTGCTCGACACGGGAGAAGCGGGCGGCCGAGCGCCGGCTCAAGGCGGCGCGCTTCCCGACCATCAAGACGCTCGAGACCTTCGACTTCGCGGCGCCGCCCTTCGGTCAACAAGGTGCTCATTGCCGAGCTCATGCGCTGCGAGTACATCGACAAGAAGGAGAACATCCTGCTGGTCGGCAACCCCGGGACCGGGCAAGTCCCATCTGGCCACCGCCCTCGCCGCCCAGGCGTGTGCCAAGGGCTACCGGGTCCGCTTCATCCGCACCACCGAGCTGGTGACCGCCCTCATCGAGGCCCGAGACGAGCGCACCTTCCTGCGCCTGAAGGGCCAGTTGGCCGAAGCTGGACCTGCTCGTCCTCGACGAGCTGGGCTACGTGCCCGCCTCCAAGGTCGGCTCCGAGCTGCTCTTCGACGTCATCTCGACGGCCTATGAGCGCACCAGCCTGATCGTGACCACCAACCTGCCCTTCGAGTCCTGGACCGAGGTGCTCGGCTCCGAACGCCTCACCGGGGCCACCCTCGACCGGCTCACACACCGGTGCCGGATCATCGAGACCAAGGGCGAGAGCTACCGGCTCCAAGACGCCAAGGCACGGACGAGCCGGCCCGCCAAATCAGCCACTGAAACTGTGGACGAGACCCCGACCCCAAGCTAACTTCAGACAACCGCAGTGCTGCCGTTTTCGGCCATCACGCGCTGCTGTTTTGGATCGTGATTCACACCAAACCAGCTTTGCCATAGCCATCCCCACGAGATCGTCATGAGAGCCGGCAATATGATGGCGGGGAGGTGCCCGAGACCGGAGATCGCTCTCGTTGATCGGAGTGCCGGATATAAGTCAGGAGGTGACGATAGTTTGACGTCATACTGCTCCCGGAGAACCACGATCTGATGCATGGCGGCGGAAACCCCGGCCGCGACTAAGACCGCCATCACGATTCCGAGAATCGGAACGATGGTGAATACGCGACGGTCGATTGGTACGGTACCTCCGAGTGCGAAGGACGGAGCCGCGAGGACCACGCCATACGCCGCGAAGAGCAGAGCCTCGGCAGCGATGAACCATCCGATCCGGAGGCCGATCAGGTCGTCCTCGTGTTCAATCTGCTTCCGGTACGCAACGTAAGCCTCTGCCGCATTCTCCAAATAGGGACCTCCTCTCGGCAGCTGTCGCTTCGATCTGGCTTAGGTGCTGAGAATCTCCGACCTCCGGGCGCTCCTAGCGTTGCTAGGGACGTCAGCCTCCGGTTAGGACGAGGTTTGCAAAGGAAACGTGAGGCCACGCAATGCCATTGAAGGTCAGGATCACACGCTGCGCGTACTGCAGCTGAAGAAACTGCAGCTCGTCGTCCTTGTAGACGTGCTCGATCCAAAAGAAGGCAGACACTTCGGCAACGTCGGCGTTTGGACCGAGGAAAGGAATGTCTAGTGCGCCACCATCTTCTGCCGTGCTGACGTTGAGTTGTTGGGTGTGTCGAACATGAAAGCCCAAATGATGAATCCGATGCAACCTGGAGGTGAGTACTCGGCGCGGCACCAAGTTTTGCGTGTTCGCATCCACGAGGTCTGGATTTATCCCAAGTGGTAATGGATTGGTTACGAACGGCGTCGGAGGTGGTGCATTGGGCGCCCCGAACGTTTGCTCAAGGAAGGGGCCAAAGGAAGGTGTGATGTCGTCAAAGTCGGGCGGCCCACCGACAGCCATGGCTGCATCGATGTCGGGGGGTCCGTCTATGCGCTCAATCTCGTGCTGAGCCAACCCCCCTTGTAGGAGAACGGTGGTTCCGTGGGGTATGGACGCGAGTCGCACAACTGTGGGCGCCGGCGTTTCCTGATTTTCCGGCAGGGAGAGCCAGAACCCGGGCTCCAGATGGAGTGCATTACCACCTTCGGGCGGTGGGAAATTTGCGTCGTTGATTTGGTGGAGATAGTGAATCCCGTTCAGGAGCATGTCCGGTTCATTCAGCCCACGATCTGGAACCGTCCCTCCGATGCCAATGAAATCGAGCGATTCCGAGGTGAGATTGAGCGCCAAGAAGTGATCCGAGCCGCCGCCGCTGAACGGTCTCCAGATTTGATTGAACCCGTGACCCGTCCACGTGCCGGGCATTGACCGCAGGGGGCCAAGGTTCGCGAGCAACCCCTCCCCGCCATGGCTGAGATGAAAGCCATTTCGATTGCCATGAAATCCGGTTGGTGACATCGCGACCTCCTTTGGAATCCGTTGAGCCTTCATCCGCCAAGACCGCTACAGCGGCCTTATGGTGACCAGACCAATTTGAGATGTTCGATCGTCGCCTCAAATGACGTGTCGAACGAAAGCTCATGTATCTCGCCGATCAGCCCATTCGACACAAGTGACCGCTGACGAACGCATACTGCTCCCCGATCACTCACGATGTCTGTCACAAATGTGACAGTGAATCCCGAGCAGGAACTGCCCACCACTGCTCCCGCAGCCATTTAGAGGCGGCCCACCGCTCCGGATGCTGACCAGTGAGGTCGACAGCGCCGTGGGCAGTCAAGTCCTGAAGGTGTCGGCGGACGGGGGTCTCCGGTAGCCGGCAGTGGCCGGCCACCGCGGCCGTGGAATGGTCCACGGGATTGGCGATCAGGTATTCGAGCACCGTCCTCCTGTCCGGCGTCATCCCATCGAGAGCAATCTGCGGCAACAGGGTCCACGTCACCTCCTCGGCTTTTCCGATCAGAGTGAGGCCCCCATGTAGGTGCCGGAACTGCCGATAAAGACGGGTGGATCGCTCGTGATCGGGAACCATCTCGATCTCCCGCGGGTAGCCGTTGCGGACCACCGAGAACGACAGGTCGCCCCGAGCGTCGCCAGAGTCGCCAGCCGCTCCTGCTCGGCATCCGACAGAGCCGGGAACTCGTCGGGTAGCTGCAGGCCCTCGAAGAACGTCCGCACCATGTTCGCCCGTTTGGCCCGGATCTCCCCGAGGTGACCGGCGTGTTCGTCGGATACCACGCAGGTCACGAACTCATCCTCCGGCGTGGTATCGGGTAGCCGGAAGTAGGTGAAGCGCTCGCCGAGGGTCCCAAGGTCGATAGACGGTGCGTCGATGCCACCGGTGCAGGCCCCGATGAACCCCGCGTGACCCGTCCAGGCGAAGGTCCGCCCGCCGTCGGTACCGAGACGGCGGATGAACTTGCCGTCGTAGACCTCTCGAACGGCGCACGATGTTCAGCTCAACCCTGGGCAGTAGACTGTCGTCGAGTCGTTCTCCCCGCCGGACTATGTGAGTTCGCTCTTCGCCGTCCCTTCGGGTGCACTCCTGGGATCGAACTTAGCCAACGGCACCGCGACCTTTGCGGTGGCGGCTGGTAGCAACACGACGGCGGTCTTCACCAACGACACGCTGAGCGGCTAGGCCCCGATCTGCCGGTCGGAGGCAAGGTTGCCGACGCACGTGGTGCGGCGTGCGACCTACCGATGGGCGCGCTGCCCAAGGTCGGTCTGCTTTGGGGGGGTGGTCCTAGCGACCACCCAGGGCAGGCTAGATGGGCCTTGTTGCTCCGCCTAGCGCGAACTGTTGCTCCGCCTAGCCCTCACTCTAAGGGCCGCCCGCCTCGACCTGCAAGTTGGGTTGCGGCAACACCTGTAGCGGTCTCGGCTTTGAAGCCGGGTGTGTACTACCTTCGCTGTGAGGCGGAGCGTTGAGGGCGGAGAGGGAGGGCTTCGGCCCTCCCTTGGCGCGTTCAGGAACGCGAACGAGGCCCGGAGTTAGCCGCACGGCGGAGAGCGACCAACTCGACGGGCCTGTTGCTCCAAGACTGACCTTGGAATGTTGAAACGTCAAGAGGCTCCATTCGTCAGTGAGGGTGTCAGAGTCGGAACGGCCCTACGCGGGGCGGAAAGGAACGCGCCCCCGAGGTGATGCCGATAGGGGACGTAACAGGACCTTCACCCCTTCTTCGCAATCTCCTTGCTTCGGCGTTTCTCCTGTTTCGCGATCTCCTTGCTTCGTGCTTTCCAGAGCCGACGGATGCGTCTCATCTCCATGCGACGCCTAACGCCATGCGGGCTATCACGCCAGTGCCGCAGTTTGTAGATGCGTCCACCTTCCTCGTAGCGCCTTTGATCCGTCAGGTTGTAGAGGAGACCAGACCTGGCGGCTGCTGGTCCTGCGCATCGTCGCGCCCGGACTCGTCCTCCTCCTCCTCCTCCTCCTCCTCCTCCTCGTGAGCGACCTCCGACCAGTTCGCGACACATCCAAGTGGCTCGGGGTCGCACGACAAGTCGGTGAGCGGTCAAGCTCCGACCAGAGGCCGCACGTCGACGGCGACGTCGAGGTGATGGGATCGGCCGCCACCCTCAACCGAGCCCCTGAGCGGCGAGACGTCACTGTAGTCACGTCCCCACGCGGTGATCACGTGCGACTGGCCAACCAGCTGGTCGTTGGTCGGATCGATATCGACCCAGCCCCAACCGGGAAGGTAGATAGACGCCCAGGCATGGGACGCATCGGCCCCGATGAAGGTGCCGAAGCCGGCCGACGGTTTTGTGAGGATGTACCCGCTCACGTAACGCGACGCGAGACCGATCGACCGCAGGCAGGCGATCATCAGATGGGCGAAGTCCTGACAGACGCCGCGGCGATGCTCGAACACCTCCGACAGCGGAGTGGCGATCGAGGTGAAGCCCGGTTCGTAGACGAAGTCGCGGTGGATGCGGGTTGAGAGGTCGATCGCTGCCTCGACAAGGGGACGGCACGGTCTAAAGGACTCGGCCGCGTACTCGGCGAACATGGTGGCCGTGGGGACCGTGCGGGAAGAGGCCCGATAGCGCCGAGCGTCGTGGGCAGCCGGCTGGCGGTCGATGTCCAGGATCTTGCGGACCGATTCCCAAGGGAGCCCAGGTGGAGGCGCAGCGGGCGCCGTCCTCGCCACCTCGCTCGTCGCGGTGACCGACAGGCGGTCGAATTTCCCTCTCACCGAGAAGACCGTGATCCAATTTCCGAACGGGTCAACGAACTCTCGCAACCCTGTTGGTTCGGGCGTCACCTCAAGACGGTGCTCCAGACACCTCTGGTCGTCGGCGTCCCGCGGACGCAAGTGCGCCTCGTTGTACGAGTAGTCGACCGGGCCGTCGTACTCGTAGATCGTGGCGTGGGTGACTCGCCACACGCGCTCCTCCGCCATCGGCGCAATTGTGTCCGCCGGCTCCGGCGAACTGGGGGATGTCGCGCGGACTCGCATGCTCGGACCCGTACCCACCTCCGCGGGTAAACCACTCGCGAGCGCCCGGGTTGCCGTGAAGAAGGACATCGTGATCCGGTCGTGGATCCCCGCGATGGCCTGGTGCGTCCTATCCAACAACGTCCGAAGTCCTTCCGAGCTTAGGTCGGTGATGGGAGCCGGGGTGATCAGTGCCACGGCTTCGGTACACGCCAAAGACGCCGCGCCATGGTCCGGTAGGGTCGAAAGCAACCCGTGCAACTCCCCGAGGCACGCCTTGACCGATCGGGGTAGTTCATCGTCCTGGATGAGGAATCGCAGCAACGCCCCGGTCTTCAGTCCGGTCGGACCGGTCCGCTGGAACGGCTGATAGGAGGCCAGTGAGCGCAGGATCGCCATATGGTGCGCATCCTGGTACGAGTCGAAGGGAAGGCCGGCGAGTGCGTTCGTCGCCCGTACCGCGAGGACCCGGCAGGTCATCTCGGCCCGCTCCAGCTGCTGACCCATCCGGAGGAAGGTCAAGGCCTCGTCGTGTCGCATCGTTCCGAGCAGGACGCCGTTGATCCGGTAGCACTCGTCGACGACCAATCGAAGCCATCGAGCACGTGTGTCGCGACTGAACACGTGGGCTTCGCGCTGGGTGAGCGCCGCCCACAATTCGTTGCACAGCTCCCACACCTCACGGGGCACCACCGATCTTGCCTGGCGGAGGTTGGAGCGAGCCTGGGCGATCGACGATAGGAGCGACGACGGGTTGTCGCGGTCGATGAGGACGAACCGGATGATCCGATCTTCAGCACAGATCTGTCCGGTCGGGAGAGGACTGTGCTCGAGGCTCCCGAAGCGCTCCTCGTAGAGGGACCCCGATCCCGTCACCTCGAGGAGAGGCGACCAGCCCACGTCCTCCCCCACTGGCATATCGAAGTGGGTCTCTCCGTGGACGTTGACCACCCTGGCGGCGTCCTCGGCGCGTTCGAGGTAACGCCCTGCCCAGTAGAGGTATTCCGCCGCCCGAGCGAGGAGAGTCGTCCCTCGGTCGTTCGGTTTCCTATTGGACGAACGAACCGACATCGCGCCTCTCCTCGTGCGCGCGCCACCCTGCCGGAGGAGGCGCGGTGGCGCGCTCGAGCGGCAGGGTTGCGTTCACCACCCAGGTGTCCTTGCTACCTCCACCCTGCGACGAGTTCACGATCAGAGAACCCGCCTCCAGTGCCACACGGGTCAACCCTCCCGGCGCCACGTACGAATCGGTCGGACCGAGGATGGCGAACGGGCGGAGGTCGACATGTCGGGGTTCCAGCGAGCCGTCGACGAGAGTCGGCATGGTGGAGAGCGAGATGACCGGTTGAGCCACCCACGCGGGTCCGAACTGCTCGATGCGACGAGCGACCCGGTCGAGAGCCTCCCGGCCCGCGTTCGGCCCGATCACCACGCCGAAACCGCCCGATTCGGTCGCCGGCTTGACCACTAGGGCTGCGAGGTGTTGAAGGACGTACTGACATTCGTCCGCGTCACCGCATCGCCAGGTCGCCACGTTGGGCAGGATCGGCTCCTCGTCGAGGAAGTAGCGGATGAATTTCGGGCACGTAGGCGTAGATGGCCTTGTCGTCGCCGATCCCCGCGCCGGGAGCACTCACGATGGCCACGTTGCCAGCCCGCCAGGCCCGCAGGATTCCCGGAACTCCGATCATCGACTCCGGTCGGAAGACCTCCGGATCGAGGAAGGTGTCGTCGATCCGCCGGTAGACCACGTCGACGTGTTCGAGTCCGCCGATGGTCCGCATGAAGACGACGTCGTCTTCAACCACCAGGTCGCTCCCCTCGACGAGCTCGACTCCCAGCTGTTGGGCCAGGAACGCGTGCTCGAAGTAGGCCGAGTTGTGCGCTCCGGGTGTAAGGATGACTGTCGTCGACCCGATCGCGTCGGGCATCAGACCGGCGAACATCTCGGCGAGCTTCCCGATGTAGGGATGCACCGGCTCCACGCTGTAGGCCCGGAAGAGCTCGGGGAAGACCCGCTTGGCCACCATCCTGTTCTCCAGCAGGTACGACACCCCTGACGGCACGCGCAGGTTGTCCTCGAGCACGTAGAACGTGCCGTCCTCGCCCCGGACGAGGTCGCTGCCACAGATATGCGCCCAGATGCGCCCGGGCGGGTCGATGCCCACACATTGCGGCCGGAAGTTCGGAGAGCCGACGACGACCTCTGCGGGCACGATGCCGTCGCGAATCACGCGCTGGTCGTGGTAAACGTCGTCGATGAACAGATTCAGCGCACGGAGACGCTGTACCAGTCCGTGACGGATCGACTGCCATTCGTGCGCGTCGATGATCCGGGGCACCACGTCGAAGGGCCAGGGACGGTCGGAAGCGGACGCGTCGTGGCCGATCTGGTAGGTCACGCCGATCCGGCGGATCTCTTCGTCGGCCGCGCGTTGACGGTCAACGAGACCCTCGAGTCCGACACGAAGGGCGGCCGCGGAGAGGCCGGCCGCCACCGGCCGCGGGCGACCGTCGGTACCGATCAGCTCGTCGTAGCCGGCGCTCGGACGATAGGACCACAGGGCCGTCGCTTCCTCGCCGCCTCGGCCCTGAGATTGCACTGACTCGTTCACTATTCGCACCGTATCGACGACGGGTGAACCGTCTGGGTCCTCGTGATGACGGCTCTGTTAAATCCACAGGGAGACCGATGAAGCCCGGTCGCCGTTTGGACCCTCCACCCAATCAAAGGGTCATCACTGAAACGCTGGTGAGCTAAGCCGCGTCTGAGGTGCGCCTTGGCAGTGGGTTCATCGAGCGTTCATGCTCTCGCAATCCTCTGTTTCCGTCCGTGGTTCACGATGGAGGCAGTCCGGTTCCCCGGTGGGCATAGGAGGGCCGCGGACCGTGGGTAGAAGCTCTGTCACGTCACCCCCCGGCGTGACGGATGCTTCCCCGCTCTTTGAACCTGTGCTGCTGTGTCGTTGCCCCACTGATCCGGCGGCGATATGGGACCTCAGCAAGGCGGAGCGACCTTCGGACGGGGGATCGGCACGGAATGGCCACGATCCCGGCCGAAGACGAGAAAGCGAGAGGCTAGAAATCGGATGGGTACCAGCGGACGCTGCGAGCACTAACTGGTTCGATGACGTTCGCCAGTTTCCGTTGGCAATCCGTGGGGCGCTGTCTCATGACGAACTTCGACCAAACAGGTGTGGGGCACCGGGTTGATGTGACCCGCATCGTCACCTGCGATATGGCCTTTTTAATCCGAGCGCCAGCAGAGTTGGTCATGCAGGTCGTGGCCGCGAGTTCGGCGGGCCATGTTGAGGAAGGACGCTTCGAGGTCTTGACCGATGGCGGGCCACCGTCCTCGATGGCAGAGGTCCGTGATCCCGAGGGAGCGACTATGCACATCATTCGCTCTGATCCGGGTCGCCTTACGGTCGCCTACCGGGCCCGAATCCGTTCAAGCGCCACTGGGGCCCGAGAGCCTGCCCATCGCTTCTCTGCGGCCGGCATCGAGGATCGGCAGGCCTACGAACGCCAGGTGTATCTCCGTCCGAGTCGGTATTGCCCGAGCGAGCACCTCGTCGGCTTCGCGGTGGCCGAGTTCGGAACCGGTTCGGACACGGGGAGGCGCATCTGCCGTATCGCTGACTGGATACGGCAACGAATCGAGTACGTCCCTGGTTCGGGCACGGTGCATGACTCCGCGGAGGACACACTCCTCACCGGAGAGGGAACTTGCCGAGACTTCGCTCACCTCGGGATTGCCCTCTGCCGAGCCACCGGAATCCCTGCTCGATTTGCTGCCGTCTACGCGCCGGGCCTTGATCCAATGGACTTCCATGCCGTATTTGAAGCATTCGAAAATGGACGATGGAACGTCCACGATCCCACCGGACTTGCTCCAAGGGCGTCCCTCGTGCGCATTGCCACCGGTCGGGATGCCGCGGACGCTGCCTTCGCTGCTGTGATCAGCGGGTTTGTCGACCTCCAAAGTATCGATGTGACAGCCGTCGCAGAGCCATTCCTGTTCGACGACGATCGGCAGTCGTTGCAGCTCGCCTGAGACAGCGTCCTACCCGGCAGCCTGAGGTACTCGTGCCGAACACTCGGACAGTGCTGAGGTCCTTGGCAGTGGGTTCATCGAGCGTTCACGGTCCCGCAACCCTCCGTTCCCGTCCGTGGTTCATGATGCACGTAGTCCGTGGCACGCGGTGCACGGCGGCTTACGGGTGGATCACAGAACATCGGCGATCCGTGGTCGAACTGGGCAGACACAGAGCGGATGCCCCGTGAGAGGAGTGTCGGATGGCTTCCCGACCGAACGGTGCATACGTCTCCCAGCTCCTTCACCTTGACCCGACGAGGGCAGGTCTCGTCTTCGATGCCCTGTACAGCGGGCTTCCCCCCGTCGGTGTCGCACGGCGGTTCGTGCGGTTCGCGGAGGGCCTCTGGCTCTCCGCAGACGGCCTTCAGTCCGATCCCGATACTCAAGTCCTGCGCGTCGTGCGCAGCGTTCTCTGGTTCGGCTGCCGGCCGGTTCGGGTACAGGTCGAGCTGGTCGAGTGGTCCTCAACCGTGTGCGAGGCCGCCATCCGTCCGCTAAGCGCTGCATGGCCGGTCGGGACAGACCGCTATGGGCGTTGCGCGGCCGGTCACCTCGAGGGACTCGTCAGTTCCCTCTACTCGGTCGGCGGGTCGGGCATCGCCCGGACCAGCACGAACACGGGGAGCCCGTCGTTGTCACTGGTGCAAAGGGAGTGGTCCGAGAGCACGACAGGCGCTGCGTAGGAGGACAGTGGGCAGGGCTCCCCTAGCAGGGAGGGGACGATCATTCCGGAGTCCGGTCAGTGACTCAGAGACGGCAGCAGGACTCCCAGCGATCGCCCTCCTCCCGGCGACGCTCCTATCACTTGTCCAGGCCAATTTCATCAGAGTGCAACCAAGCGGGCAGATCAATGATGATTCACTCGATCTCGAGGACAAGCTCCTATGAGGCCACGGGTTGCAATGGGTTCCGGGCCGTGGGTCGACGAGTCGCCGGGAAGTCAGCCCGTCGGACGGGCGACAGATAGGGGATGAGCCAGGCCCACGGCCGCGGTCTTCAGCCGCGAGGCGAGTAGCGGTAGACCTCGCGGGCGACGTAGCGCTTCAAGAGACGGATGCTCTCGTGCTTGGGGCGCCCTTCTTGCACCTTGCGGCCGAAGTAGGCGCTGGTCTCGGGATGGTGGGCATGCGCACCATCCCGATGCGCCAGAGCGCGGCGTTGGCCTGGCGGTCACCGGCGTGATCGACTCGGACCCGTCCAGATGTCTTCCCGGAGCCGGCCGGGGCGGGGGCCACCCCGCACAGATGCGCCCAGGCGGGCTCCGAGTGCAGACGTTCGGAGCTGTCCCCATCACAGACCACCGATACAGCTGCGGTGTCCGGACCGACGCCGAAGCGCCAGAGGAGCGCTCCGATTCGAGCGTCGAGCTCGGCAAGTTCGTCGTCGAGTCCTCGGACCCGACGGGCGAGCGCGCACAGCGAGGCCTTGGTCGCGGTCACTACCGGATCGCCGTGACGTGCCGGGTGCAGGCGAGCTGCCTCGGTGGCGAGTGTGTGCACGGTCAGGCCCCGCAGACGGCTCCGAAGTTGGTCGGGGGCGGTGACGATGAGTTGGCGCATCTGGACGAGCGCGGCGGTGCGGGCCACTCGGGCCGCCTCGATGGCGTCGAGGGGATCGGACTTGCCACTGCGGCGCCGCTCCTCCCGGTTGGGCCGGCTCACCTCGATCACCGCGATGTGCTGCCGACCAGCACTGATCCCACTAAGAGTGAGCGAATAGCACTTCTGCGGATTCCCCTATACACCGACACCTTCCCCGCTCCGCACTGGCACCCAGACGTGGGTGCCATCCGAGGACACTTCCTCGGGATGTTCACCCACGGCGAGCGGGTCCGAGTTCAGTGACAGTTCAGGTGACCGAGACGGTGATCACCCTCAACGGTAAGAAGAAGGTCAAGACCAAGACTATGGCCCGGGCCACCATTCCTTTGACGATCACCTGAGTCACCTTCGACCGGCGATGGCAGCCGGTTTGGCCGGGGGTCGTTCGCGAGTGGTCCAGGGTGCCCCACTCGTGCCGTCTGGGACACACGCAGTCGAGAGTTGAACGGGATCCGGTCTTTACCCGTCGCATGGCACGTTGACCCAATCCAGCTGATCCTTCTCGAATCTTGTGAGCGGTCCCGATTGGCCCTGTGCGGCATCGCGGCGATTTCATGATCGCCTAGATGCGCCAAGTGATCTCTAGGCGCGTCGGATCGAGTTGGCGGATACCCGGCCGTCCTCTCGACACGACTACGTGATCTACAAGAGCCCGCACCGATCGCGTCCTGACGGCCAACGTCAAGACCGTCCCACTGTTTCCTGAGTCGAGAACTCTCCCGATCAGACGAGCAAGGTCCCGATGCGGCGCCGGACTCTTCTAGTCGTCACCACGATCGACGTATCCGCCGCTCGATTCCATCTCGAACAAGGAGCCATTCGGACCGAGTGATCGTTCTCTGTCCATAGAGTCGAGCGACCTCTTCCAGTGCGTCCCGGTCTGCTTGGATCGACGCGAGCAGCCGAGCGTCGTCGTCATTTGCCTGATAATCGGTTTCGATCGCCAGAGCAAGCGTCCGGAGAGTCGAGGTGGGTCAGGACGGCGTCTGGAGAAGGGGATTAGGACGGAAGGTAATAGAAGGGCTGATCGCAGCGGTACCCGTGAGTAGGACCGTCCAATGGTGGGTCGTCGAGGCGCAGGAACTTGCCGTCAACGACCCGAGCGATGATATAACAGCCGCTCGCCCCGTTTTCGCGGCAGGGTTTGTCCTCCCTATGAGGTTCCCACCGGTGAACGAGCTGATCCCTCGTAGCGCTTGAAGAACCGAGCCCCTGCTGGGATGAGGACCGGCCGAACTGAGGGCCTCGGCGAATAGCTCGCCGGACAGCCATCCGAAGAGTGTAAAGAGATCGGGCCTGAATCCAGGCGAGACGTTCTGCACCCAAGTGAGGAAGGTTTTTACCGCAGGGATCGAGTCGGCGTCCTCACCCAGGTACAGCGCGAAAAACTGTTCGAGATATGCCCCATCGATTGCGGCGGCTCCGCCGGCGTTGGGCACCAGCTCCTCGCTGTAGGTCGGGTCGCCCAGCACGAGCAGAGGGTGGAAGTCCTGCAGGTTCATGGCTTTGATCACCGCGGCCGCATAGTTCTGCGGCATTTGCTCGATGAAGAGGATCTTCACCCCAGCGTTGCGCATCGCGATGACGTTCTGGTCGAAGTCGGTCTGGGAAAGGTCGAACTGCTGGTCATAGACGATGTGGTACCCGACGTGTTCCATGGCGGTGCGTTGGTCGTTCCACTCGCCGATCGTGGACGGTTGGTCGGCAACGAGTGATCCGGTATGGGTCACCGCGTCCGGGAACTTGTTCTTGAAGTAGGTCAGGGGCCCGAGTGGCCATCCGTGCACAGCCGGGGCAGGACTGAAGCTGTTCGGAAGGAAGACGGCCGCCGGGTCGAGGGACACGGCCACATTCGGGACCTGCGGGTTGGCGGCGAGGACTGTGCCCCCGAAGTTGTCCTGCAGCGAGAAGCCCCCGACCGTGGCAAAATCCTTCTCCACCGCCTCCTGTGTGTACTGCTTGTTGGCCGCGCCTTCATAGGTGTCGTCATAGCTGTCAACGACGATCCGCCGGCCACGGATGCCACCTTCGCGTTGACATATGCCGCGTAAGCCTTAGTGCCGACCACAGCCCCCTCGAAGAGACCGGCGGTCAAGGTAGACACGTTGCCTTCGGTCACGGTGGTCGGGGTAATGCCCGTGTAATCCCGGAAGGCCGACTGAGGAATCGTCGACTTGGTCAAGGAGGAATCGGCTGCGGTTGTCGTCGCAGTCGAGGTGCAAGAGGTCGAGCTCGCTGCGACCATCACCGAGGCGAGTGCAGCGGCGACTAGTCGGAGCCACCGCGTCGACACCCTGCGGCCAACGATCGATCTCATCGTTCTCTCCCCATGCCGGCGCCCTCTCGGAGCCATTGAGCGGATCACAGCCAGTCCCTTTCGTGACGACTCTAGATGTGATCCACGGAGGTTGAGGTGACATAGCGGCCCTTCTGATCGTTTGAGGTTCGACCAAGAACAAAAACGAAAAGGGAGGGCCTGTGGCTCACGCTAGGGCAAAGCTCACCGTGCTCGGAAGGCAGTTGCTCGTCAACCGGGTGGAGATTGACCGCCGCCGCTGCCGGCATTGAGGGACCCGGACCGTTGTTCGCTACGAGGGGGCCTATGGAATAAGAGGGGGGGAGGCGAGGAGGGGAGGGGGGAAGGGCCGAGGGTCAGCCCGGCGAGTCACCCGAAAGAACATCGGCTCGCCCCTCATGTGGCAATCGACGACCACAGTCGGGTCGCCTTTGTCGTGCGATCAGTTCCACTCCAAATAGTGGTGACGCGGCTCCGGGGTCGCGCCCGGAAGCGAAGCGGCTCGGTTTCCGTCGAGCCAGGCTCCCAGCTCTTCAGCGGTCCCAAACTGCACCTCGCGGTCGGTCTCCTCCTCGTAAAGGTGCGCCGCGGCCCCGTCGACAAAGACCGAGAAGTCCACTTTGCCGTGGGAGGTGAGCGCCCAGTACGGTCCGATACCGGGAGTCGGCGACTCCTGGACGCTCCATCCAGGTCGGTCCCGCAGGACTTCGTTCACCTGGTCCCAGAGCTGTTCGTCGCGTGATGCCACGCTCGCCTCCGAATCGTCCGGGGACCCTCCGTGCGGGTGCCGAAACCCTATCCGTCAGCTGGTCCACGGTTGATGACAGCCCCGCTTCCGGCGGCGGGGACATTCTCTCCACTCGTAGGCAAGTATTCAGATGTGACCGCTCGATACGGGGTGCTGCGCACTTCTTCTTGACCCGATTCCATCAAGATTGGTGTCAACACCGGCCGAAAATTTGACCCCCTGCCACCGGTTGAAAATTGACCCCCCGGCGGGGTCACGGTCATTGATCGTCGTCGGTGGGTGTTCTCCCGAGATCTCTGTCCTTGAGGCGGTAGCTGTCGCCCTTCATGGAGACCACTTCGGCGTGGTGGACGAGGCGGTCGATCATGGCGGCTGCGACAACGGCGTCGCCGAACACCTCGCCCCAACGCCCGAAAGGCTTGTTGGAGGTCACGATGGTGCTGGCTCGCTCGTAGCGGGCCGAGACCAGCTGGAAGAAGAGGTTGGCGGCCTCTGCTTCGAAGGGGATGTAGCCCACCTCGTCGATCACGATGAGCGGATAGCGGCTGAGCCGGGTGAGTTCGTCATGGAGGTGCCCGGCGTTGTGGGCCTCGGCCAGGCGGTCGACCCACTGGGCCCCGGTGCCGAAGAGCACGCGGTGTCCGGCCTGGCAGGCCCGGATGGAGAGTCCGATGGCCAGGTGTGTCTTCCCGGTGCCCGGTGGACCCAAGAAGACGACGTTGTCCTTGGCTTCGACGAAGTCGAGAGCGCCGAGATGCGCGATGACGTCGCGTTTGAGGGTGCGCTGATAGTCGAAGTCGAACTCCTCGAGGGTCTTGCGGGCTGGGAAGCGCGCCGCACGGATGCGGATCTCGCCGCCGTTCGACTGGCGAGCCGCCACCTCACGCTCGAGGCAGGCGGACAGAAACTCCTCATGGGTCCAGTTCTCGGCCCGGGCGCGCTCGGCGAGACGTTCGACCGCCTTTGCCAGCGATGGCGCCTTGAGAGCTCGGCACAAATAGCCGAGGTCGCTCGGGGCCTTGGTCTTGGTCACCATCACGCCACTCCGAGGGCCTTGTCGTAGTCGGACAGGTCGCGCTCTTCGACGACGTCGGCGAAGAGCTCCGCCGCCTTCTGCTCGACCCGCATCAGGCGCAGCGTCATGGCGTGGGTGGGGTCGAGCAGGGTGCGGTGCTTGGCCAGACAGCGTCGGTGGCGGGCCACCTCGACCCCGTCGCAGGTGGCAACCACCCAGTCCAGGTCGACCCGGACTTCGATGCGCCGTCCGACGAAGCGCGGGTTGACTGAGTAGTCGTTGGTGCCGACTCGCACGTAATGGTCGCGGGGCAACCGGGTCGAGAGGCGCTGTGCGGAATCAGGCAGGACCGGTGGGAACGGACGCATGGCGCCTCGGTCTTCATAGATGAGTTCAGCTGGCACCGCCCGCGTGTGGCGTGCACCCTGGCGTTCGCCCGCTTGAGCCAGGTGGTCAGCTGGCCGTTGAAGTCGTCGACGTCTTCGAATCGACGTCCGGGCAGGAACGAGGTCTCGTAGTAACCGTTGGCCCGTTCGTTCATCCCCTTGGCTTCGGGGTCATTCGGCTTGCAGAGGCGTGCCCCGATCCCGAGCGTGCCCCTGAAGCGCTGGTACTCCTCGGTCAAGCACTCCTTGCCGCGCCGCGACTGGCCGATGCAGCCTTCGCCGTCCCACACCGCGGGGCGCGGGATCGCTCCGATCTGGTCGAGGCAGCTGAGCATGCCGGCACAGCACGTCATGGGCCGCCCTAGTCGGCACCATCCACGCCGCCATGAACCGCGGGTACCCGCTTACCGACGTGACCACCCAGAGCTCCTCGGCCGGGTCGAAGCCGAGCGGGATGGGCGTCTCGGGCTCCACAGTTCGAACTCCACGACTTCACCCGGTTGAAGAACGTCCGCGGCACGGTCGGGGGGCCGGAACAGGGCAGCAGCTCGGCCACCCGGTCCCGGAGGATCGTGATCCCATGGTCCCAGCCGATGGGTTCGGCAATCACCGTCGCCGGCATGGTCGAGCATTCCTTCAACAGCTGGCAGATATCGAGTTCGAGCGTCGACCGGCGACCCCCTCGCCTTGCGTCGGTAGTTCGGCGGGTAGAGCCCCGCACCGCGGTTCCACGGTGCTTCGAGCCACCCCCAGCTGCCGGGCGATCGTCTGGACCCCCAGGCGTTCAGCGAAATACAGGCGACGGATCTAGCCCAGTCGTCCACGTTGATCATTTCCTTCCTCCCGGCCGGCGATGCCGCCAGGGTCTGTGGCCCAGCACATTCAGTGGTGGACCACCGGGAAGGGGGGTCAGTTTTCGGGCGGTGATAAGGGGTCAGTATTCAGCCGTCGGCGACAGATTGGCAGGAGGACGCAGCGTTCGAGGCGCGAAGTTGTAGGCGATTTCGTGCCCACTGAGTCTCCGGCGTTCGTTGAGGCTGTAATCGCTAACCTACGACGCCCTCTGGCTGACGAGGTGCCTGAGAACGAGTTACGAGAGTCGATGATCAGGAATACGGCTTGTCGTTCGATCCGTGGAGGCACGCAATCTCGATGGACGAGTGGCTACGAGGGCTGCTGAGGGAACTCCTTTCGGCGGTGGATCAGGAAGACGGCTGTCCCTTCCCGTCAGCTCACGGTCGGCGTGAAGGTCTCCCCCGTGGTCTCGTAGAGAAGTCCCCTGACATCGCCACGTCGCTCGTTGGCCGCGATCGCTACCTCCCGCAAAAGCGTCATGCCTAACCGCTCCGCAACCCGCTGCCGAGGCAGGATTGCTTGCTTGCGCAACCCTCAACGCGGTCGAGTCCAAGTGTCGTGAACGCCTGGTTCAGGGCAGCAGTCGCACCCTCGGTCGTGTAGCCCTTCCCCCACGCAGCCGGTGCGAGTCGCCATCCGACCTCGACAGCCGGAAGAATCTCGGGCAGAAAGGTCGGCACTGAAAAGTCCGAGATAGCCGATGATGCGGCCATCCTCCATGGTTCGGGCAACCCAGCAGCCGAACCCGAGGGCGTTCCATTCAGCGATCTGCTGGTCGAGGAAGTCCTCGGTCTCGTTGCGCGTGAACCCTCGACCGAACGGGAACTGCCAGACTTCGGCGTGCGCGAGAGACTGCCGCGAGTTTGTCGAGATCGTCGGCATCGAAGCGGCGCAAGTCGAGTCGCTGCGGGTTCGGACATCCGGTAGCGGCGCCGCCATGAGCGGGACCTGCATCGGCGTGGGCACATGCCCATTTTGGCAGTCGGGAAGGGCGGCTGCATCGGGCAGGGACTCCGCCTTCCGCCATACCAGAGCCGGCGTTGGTGGACGCCAGTGCCCGACTTTCTGGCGATCACAAGACCCAGCCGAAGGGACGTATGGCGAAGGCCCTTCTGCCCCCGAGAACCCCTCGCTGCTGATGATGCCCCTGCAGGAGGGGGGTCGTGCTTCAGGAGGTCCAGTCGACTAGCACGTCGGGGGGCGGGCCTTCGGGTGGAGCGCCCAAGTCGACGCCAGTCAAATCCTTGACTTGGCCACGAAACCAGATGGTGAACTCGTCACCGGAGGTGGCGAGGTCCGTGAACGCCTTCTCGATGTCGGGAGCCTCGAACCACACCGACATGAAGCTCCCCATTGTCGGCATAGTCCTCGGGCGATCTTCGTCGCCGAGATCGGCGACATCGGTCGCTTCGACAGCCCGAAGAAGCTCTGCTCGTGGGTGGGGGTCTACCCCAAGCACCGGGAGTCCGACCAGAGCGTCCACCGTGGGTCGATCACCAAGCAAGGATCACCCCTCGTGCGCTGGGCAGCCATCGAAGCGGTCGGGAAGTACTGGGGCCCGCGGCAACGAGAAGCTCCGCGACGACTACCGGCGCATCGCCGAGCGCCGAGGCAAGTACAAGGCACGGGTCGCGGTGGCACGCAAGCTCTTGACCCTCGTCTACTACGGCCTTCGAGACGGCGAGGTCCGTTGTCTCGAAGCAACCCAGGCCGCGAGCGGCGGACACGGACCGGCGCGAGCTCGACTATCGCCGTGGCCCGCCGCAATGAGGCGCGGCCCGGCTCCTGATTGATGAGTCGCTACAGGTACTCGAGCGGACTAGCCGCAGCGCCGGACACGACCACATGCCTTGAGGTGTCGCCTTTGCTGTCGATGCCTGGTCGTTCCGGGATGCGAACGCTCACAATTTCGGGCGAGGACGGACGGGCTCCGAGCCTCGACGCGGACCCGCGGGGGTCAACCAAGGAAAAGACTGTTTCCGGGCATCTCTTGGCAGTTGACGCTCTTGACGCCGCCCGGCGACGACAGCTTGTTGGAAGAGAAGGTGCCGCCGATTGAGGACGACTTTGGATGAGGCCCCACCGTCGGTCCCAGCGAACGGTCCGGAGACTTGAACGGCCGGAAGCTGGGCGCCTGCCTGGACAGCCGGCAACGACACCGAAACGGTGCCGGTACTGTTGCATACCCAGGACCAGCTGCCCCAGATGACCTGGGCCGGGCCGGGGCCCACCGCAACCTTCGCGGTGCCGTGAGCGGTCTTTTCCTTCGTGGTGAGACCGCCGGTCAGAGTTCGGTAAGCAGGTCCGGCACAGCGGGCGTACGAAAGCGCGAGTGCACCGGACATGGTGACCTTCGAGATGCTGACCAGAGGTCCGCCGGCCGGCGGCGGAGACGCCATGCAATTGGACGGCCTTGATCTTGACGGTCAGCGATACCGGGCCGGTTGACTGTTCGGTGAGCCCCGGCGAAAAGCCGATCTTGCCCGAAACCGTCCCGCACGAGAGCGTGTAGTCGCTGGCGTTGACCGCAGGGGGCGTCGATCCCTTCGTGCCTATCGCTGCCGCTGCCAGTAGTGCTGCACGGAACGCCGGCGGCCCATGCAATCGAGGTCAACGAGAGAGCTACTGCGCCCAGCGAGGCTTCTTTCTTGGCGTTCACGTTGAGATCACCTCACTCATTGTGTCTGGACTCAGTGTCAACCTGGCCCCGATAGGAGTCAATGGAGATTCGCGTCATTTTCTCCGCTGTACAACTGGAGATTCTTGTGCCGTGATGTCATTTCGACGCACGTCTCTCTTGGCGCGAGCCACACGCACTCGCCGAGGCTGTCCACGCGGAGAGGTTGATCGCGCACTGGCGACATCGGCGGAGGTCCGACCGACGCCAA
>CAVZRJ010000014.1:0-39861 GCA_963777665.1 uncultured Acidimicrobiaceae bacterium | reverse complement strand
TACCCGGTCGAGCCCGCGCCAGGTCCGGACCTTCGTTCGCACGAAGAGTCGTAACGGAGCGCGCTGGTCGTTCGTTGATCATCGGCCGCGCCGTCTCGGGCATACCGCCCGCATCGCGCCTGGTAGAGGGGTATCGAGGGCCCAGCGCTAGTCTCTGTACAGCTGTCAGGAACAGCTGTCCGCCTGCTCAGCTTTGGAAATGAGGGAGGAATGCCGGGTTCTCCGGAGATCGCCGATCGGACGTGGTTCGGCGTCGCGCACTGCAGCGACCACGCCATCGAGATCGAGGGGGCGGTCGAGACCTGGAGCGGGCGACACGACCATGCGCAGATCCTGATCGTCGACGACCGGGGCCCTGTCGACTGGCTCCTCCTCGGTCCTGAGGACTCAGGCAAAGACCGCGTCGCGGAGCGCCTGGCCGCGATGGCAGCAGACGACCACCGTCCCGAGCTTCCCCGGCCACCCGAAGGCGACCTGACCGTCGTGGTCTGCACGAGAGAGCGACCGAATTACCTCCGAGCCTGTCTCGAACGGGTGAGCCTGGCGGTCGGCGACCGCTACGGCGTGCTCGTGATCGACAACGCACCGCGCACCGACGCGACCCGGCGGATCGTGGAGCTCTTCGCCGACCGCGGCATGCGCATCGAACGGGTCGTCGAGCCACGACCAGGGCTGTCGAAAGCGCGCAACTGCGCGCTCGTCCATGCGGACACCCCCTACGTCGCGTTCACCGACGACGACGCGCTGGCCGATTCGGCGTGGCCCGATGCGCTCCACCGGGGTTTCGCCGCGGGAGACAAGGTGGCGGTCGTCACCGGGATCGTCCCGCCGGCCCAGATCGAGACCAAGGCGCAGGCGCTCTTCGAAAAGCGGCTGAAGTGGAGCAACAACCTCACGCCCGAGACCTTCTCGATGGAGCACCGCTCGTCCTACCCATGGGCGTTCCCGTACTCCGCCGGCAACCTCGGGACCGGTGCCAACTTCGCCGTCGACCGGAAGGTCGTCCTCGACCTCGGCGGCTTCGACGAGGCGCTCGGGGCGGGAACCCGCACCAAGGGCGGCGAGGACATCGAGATGTTCGTCCGTGTCCTCCGTGGCGGCTACGAGCTCCGGTTCCAACCGTCGGCCATCGTCTGGCACATGCACATCAGCGACATCCGGACACTCCGGAAGATCCTGTTCGGGTACGGCAAGGGGCTCTCCGCGGTCGCCTGCAGCGAGTTCCTCCATCCCGGGAAGATGGACATGGTGCGCGGCACGCTCCTCGGGGCGCGCAATCTCGCCCACGACCGACAGACGGCTCTCGACTACGGCATGCCGTTCGGCCATCTCGCCATCGAGCTGACCGGGCTCGCCTTCGGGCCCTTCGCCTATGCGCTCGAGCGTTGGCGCCTCGGCCGCGAGGCGCGCCACGATGGACGGGTGCCGCCGGCGGATCCCACCGCCTGACGGCCATCCCCTCCTCATGAGCACCCCGAGCGAGTCGCCGCCGGATCTGCCAGCGACCGGGATCACACCGCGCCCGGTGCCGTCGGTGGATGACCCGATGAACGCTCCGACGCCGAATGGCTTGTCGGGGAGTCCGGGACCCGACGCATCCTCCACCAACGTGGAGCACGCCGGTCCGTCGGTCGACGCCACGGTCGGCACCATGTTCCGGCGCGACTCGCTCTACATGGTGGCTTCGTCGCTGCAACTGCTGTCGGGCATCGTCGTCACGCCTGTGATGACCCGGGTGCTCGGCCTGCACCAGTACGGCATCTTCGCCGGTGACCTCGCCCTGCTCTACGTCCTGTACTACGTCGCCAACCTCGGGCTCAACATCGGGATCCAACGGCTCTTCAGCGGGCCCGACGGCGCAACCAAGAGCAGGAACCTGCTCGCCGCCGCGCTGGTGCTGGTGACCTTGGTCACGACGATCATCTTCGTCCTCGGGCCGCTGTGGAGTCCGAGGCTCGGCTTCGGGGTCCAAGGCGACGCGTTCCCGCTCTCGACCCGGTTGACCGTCGTCTGGTCGGGGCTCTTCGCGATGACCTGGATCTGCCTCGCGATCCTGCGCTGCAACGAGAAGCTCATGGCGTACGCCACGGTCTGCCTGCTCCAGGCGGTGATCGGGGTCGGGCTCGGTACGATCGTCGCGTACTTCGGACAACGGCTCGCCACCGACGTGCTGTGGTGCGCGCTCATCGTGCAGGCGGTCGCCGTCGTCTTCTCCCTCTGCACGATCACGCCGAGGTGGCGAGGCATCATCGACTTCGACACCTTGTTCGCGACGCTCAGGTTCTCGATCCCGATCGTCCCGCTGCAGATCTCCACGTTCATCCTCTCCGCCTCCGACCGCATCATCATCCTGCGAGATCTCGGCCCGGGTCAGACCGGGCGATACCAGGTCGCCTACACGCTCGGGGCGATCGGCATCAGCCTCCTCAACTTCCTCAACCTCGCCTGGCTCCCCCGCATCTTCGGGATCACCGATCCGGAGACCAGGGCCGCGGTGCTCGCCGCAAGCCGCGACGGGCTCTACCGCCTGTTGATCCCCGTGACCGTCGGGATCGCGCTCGGCGGCCCACTCATCCTCCACCTGTGGGCACCACGCAGCTTCCAGACCGAGTCACTCATTCCGGTCGTCGCGCTGGTCGTGGCGTCGACGTTTCCGGTGTGCACCTCCTTCGTCCACTCGCGGCACCTGCTTTCGGAGGGACGATCCGCAACCGTCGCGGTGGTCACCGTCCTCGCGGCGCTCATCAACATCGGGCTCAACCTCGTCATGGTCCCCCGGCTCCACATCAACGGCTCGGCGCTCGCCACCTTGTTGTCCTACGGGCTGCTCGCCACGGGCATGGCCGCTCTCAGCCTGCGGCTGCGACACATCCCGCGGCCTCCGCTCGAGCTCTGGGGCCTCGTCGCTGCCGCCGAGGGGATCATCATCGCGTCGGCCTGGCTGCCCAACCACGGGATCTCGACGGTGGTCCGGCTCGCCGGCACGACAGCGTGCGTCGTCGCCACGTTGGCAGTGTTCCGTACGCTTCAGAGGAGCTGACCCGCAGGGCACCGGTCAGCGCGAGGACGTCACCTCGCCGGCTACCAGGCCCTCCGGTCGGACGAACCGGCCGTCCGCGTGCCGCAGCATCGGTCGGATCGGAGCCGACCGGCTGTACCGGTAGCCATACGCGCGCCGGAGACGCCAGGTCATCGCCGAGGTGAGGGCGTGGCGGCCCTTGCCGAGCTCGCTCACCCACCGCTCGTCGACCGAGATCTTGACGGCACCGTCCGCGAATCGGGCCGGGTTTCCCGCGATGCCGTGCCCCCCGCCCATGGTGAGCGGCCCGGGTTCGTAGTCGAGGCCGACGAGCCCGAAGCAGGCCCGCAGCGTCTGCTCGACGCCGCCGACGTAGTCCTCGTAGCGCACGAGGACGGTCGGCACCCCTTTGCGGGCCAGGCGGTGGAAGAGCCGGTTGAAGAGGTCCCATCGGAACGCGACCTCCGCGGGTGCGTGCGCGGGCATGACCTCCTCGCCGGTGCCGCTGCCCACCTGTGGCCGTGCGATCGGACGGCTCCACGACTGCACGACACCGGAGGGATGGCGGACGAGGTGGACCACGCGTAGATCGACCGTTTCCGTCCCGGCGAGCAGGTAGGCCCAGCCGGGATGCTTCGACGAGTCGATCACGACGGACGACCCCGACAGCTCGGCGACGAGCGGGTAGAGCTCGGCGAGGACCCCCCGGGCCCGCCGCACCATCTCACCCCTGCCGCGGACGATCTTCGGCAGGTTCGTGCGCCTGTCGACCGCCGTGAAGAACTCGACCAGCTCGCGGCCCCTCGGCGAGTCCCAGCCCCCGCACAGCTCCTTGCCCACGACCGACCAGAGCTCGCACTCGGGGACCGACGCCCCGCAGCCGCACAGCTCTCGGTTGCCGATGCCCCGTTCGAAGAGGTATTTGGCCTCGCCGATCGCACAGGTTCCCGACCGCACCGCGAGGAGTCGCTCGAGCACCGTCGAGCCCGAGCGGCCCTCACCACCGATGAACAGCACCTTGGTCCGCCCCGCCGCCGAGCTCATCTCCCGCTCACACCGGGTAGCCCAGGCGTGCGGCCTCAGCCGACACCAGGGGGAGGACGTCGGCGATCTGCTCCTCGACACGCCGCCACTTGTCGGAGCTCGGTTTCGTCCACGTGTTGACCACCGGCAGCTTGTCGCCGTATCGCTCCAGTGGCGCGGGGTCGAGCCCGGCCCAGGCCGCCAGCTCGTCGAGGACCGGCCCCGGCGCCGCGCTCGCCTCCTCGTAGCGAACGGTGAAGACGCGTGCGGCATCGTCGGGAAGGTCACGATGGCAGTACTCGTTGTACAGCCGCCACTGGTGGGCGCAGATCTCCATCACGGTCGAACCGTCCAGGCTCTCCCACTCCGGCGGCAGGCCGAAGCACCACGAGCTCCCGCCGTAGTCCTTGATGACGAAGCCGGGGGGCAACTCGTACCGTTGGAAGCGGGACTCCTCGGTCCATCCCTTGTGGATCGAGGCGATGGACCCGCGGGGATCACGCACGACGTAGACGAAGAGGGCATCGGGGAAGACCCGTTGCAGCATCTTGATGCGGAAGCAGTTGTCCGGCGTCTTCTCGACCATCCTGATCGGAGCGATCTTGCGCGCACCACCGAGCTTGGCCAGGAGCTTGCTGAGGCGGACCCGCGCGATGAGAGGGACTCCCCGACCGAAGAGCTTGAGGGAGGCCTCGGCATTGCCGACCTCCTCGAAGAACCGGCGGTCGATGGCTACGGCGGTCGCGTCGTCGACGTCCTCGGCGGTGACGAGCGCGGAGGAGCCGGGCACCATCTTGATCGGGAAGTACTCGTTGATCACACTCTGGCTCTCGCGGTAGAGACTCCAGAGGTCCGGATGGCTGGAGAGCGCCTGAAAGATCATCGTCGTCCCGGACCGGGGGGCACCCAGAACGATCAGTGGCCTCGAGATCATCGTTCCTCCCGGTCGGCTCCTGCCCTCACCAATCGAATCCGTGAAGCGTAGGACATTACCCGTTGAGGGCGTGAATTCCGACGGGGCGGTCCGACGGGCTATTTCACCTTGACGAGTTTCGAGCACAGCCCCTGTGTGGATCCGACCGTCTGGAGGCACGCGACCGCCGCGCTGAGGGACGACCCGACGGTCGAGAGCTGTGACTGGAGCTGGTGGATCTGCGCGGCCTGAGCGGCCGTGGTCCGATCGAGCGTATGGACCCGGTTGTTCAGCGAGACGAAGAGCGCCGCCCAGACGACGAGGACCACGACGACGAATGCCGAGACGGCACCGAGCGCGATCCTCCTGCGACGCCGACCAGGAAAGGTGGCTTGGATCACCTGGAGCGGTTGCTCGGCCTCTCGGTGCAGCTCGAACTCGTTCATCTCACCCTTCCCCGTGGGCCGGCCCACAGGCGTCGGCCCACGCGCGAGCGGCCTGACGCAGGGACTCGAGGTGGAGTCGGTCGCCGTGTCCGGTCACGAGTGGTCACCCGATTCGCGCGTGTTTTCCCTGCTGGCGACCTACTAGCCGTGCCGAGTACTATACCGTCCGCGCAGCGCCACAGGGGCAGGATTCACCGGTCCACCGACCACGGTGGCGCACGCCGCCTTGGGCGAGAGCGCCACCAACCGTGCGAGAGACGCTGGGCGATTGACGACACACGCGACCATCGACGTCGAGTCAGGGCACTCGTCTGGACGGGACGTCGTTCCCGACACCGCGACCTCACAACGTGCCGCATCCTCGCTGGCACGCAGCGTGCTTCCCGTGATGCTGACGGTGCTCGGCGTCGCGTCGTGGTCGGCCTCGCTCGGGTCGATCCACCCGTACCAGTCGACGTCCATCGGACTCGTCTCGCAGCTGACCGCGCTCTGGTGGCTCGGCCTCGGACTCGCTGCCGTCGGCGTCTTCCTCGAGCTCCGGCGCGAGTCGCCCCGGACGCTCGTGATGGTGTTCACGCTCGTCGGGTTCGCGCTCATCCTGCACGGCACGCTTCCGGCGACCGAACCCGTGCCGAGATTCTCGAGCGCGTACGTCGTCGCCGGGTTCTCGAACTACATCGGCCTGACCGGGCACGCCCTTCCGAAACTCGACGTGCGGATGTCCTGGCCGGCCATGTTCGCCGCGACCGGCATGGCCGCGCGGGCGATGGGAGTCTCGACGCTCTGGTTCCTGCGCTGGTGCCCGCTCGTGTTGAACCTCGCCTACCTCGCCCCGCTCAAGGCGATCTCGAACACCTGTCTGCGGACCTCACGGGCACGTTGGACCGTCCTCGCCATCTTCCTCGCCAGCAACTGGATCGACCAGGACTACTTCTCCCCCCAGGGCGTCAACCTCTTCCTCTTCCTGACTGCCGTGGCGATCACCATTCGCGTCTTCGCAAACGGCTCGCTGCCACTGCTCGTCCAGCGGGTCACCGACGCCCGCATCTGGGCCCGCGTCAAGACCTTCAGCGTCGAAGCGCTCCAACTGCCGTACGGCGCGGTCCCGAGCGAACAGCCCGAGACGGGTACCACGGTCGGCTACCGGGTCGGGATGCTCGTGGTGCTGCTCGCGGTCCTCGGCACCTCCGCGGTCACCCACCAGATCACCCCGGCCGCCCTCTGTCTGGTCTTCTTCGCGCTGGCCATGACCGGCCGGACCAATCTGCGCATGATCTGGCTGCTGATGGCCGTGCTGGTGTGGGCCTGGCTGTCGTGGGAAGCCCGTGCCTACTGGTCCAACCACCTCGCGAAGGTGTTCGGCTCGGCCGGCCAGGTCGGATCCACCATCAACTCGACGGTCGCCGCTCGACTGTCGGGGAGCACGTTGGGACGCACCGTGGTGCAGGACGGCCGATTGCTGACCGCGGCGGTCACCATGATCGGAGCGACGGCCGGTGCCTGGGCGCTGTGGCGTCGCGGACGCACGATGTGGACGATGATCATCGTTGGTGCCGCACCGGTGCTCGTCGCCGGTGCGGTCAGCTACGGCGGGGAGGTCGCGCTGCGGGTCCTCCTCTTCGGCCTCGCGCCGGCTGCGGTGCTCACCGCCGGCCTCATCGACTACCGGGCCCTCCGGCGCAGCTCGGTGATCTTCGTCACCGGACTGGTGGCCGTCCTGCTCGTGCTCTTCCCGCTCGACCGCTTCGGCAACGAGGTCTTCGAGGCGATCGCACCTGGCGACCTGGCCGCCGCGGCGTGGGTGCACGCCCATGTGCCGGCGGGCGCCAGGGTCTACGTCGTCAACCGCGACGAACCGTTGAACTTCTCCCACGTGGGCGAGTACAAGTTGGTCGAGTTCGGCGTCATCTTGGGGCTGTCGGGGACGCAGCTCTCCGATCACCTCCCGTACACGCACGTGCCGACCTACGTCTACTTCACGCGGAGCCAGGCCAACTACGGCTCGGACTACCTCGGCTACCCGAACGACTGGCTCTCGACGTTCACCACCCAGCTGCTCAAGACCGGCTACGTGCACGTCGTCTACAAGAGCTCCACGGCCATCGTCCTGCGCATCGTGAAGAACCCGCCGCCACAGCACGTGAAGCCGGTGGTCGTCCCACACCCGAAGGTCCACGTCGTCGTGCCGCCCCGACCCAAGCCCACCCCGGTCGTCCGACCGAAGCCTCCCCGGACGACGCTGCCGCCGAAGCCGCCGCCGACGACTCATCCACCTCGTTCGACGACGACGACCACCCGTGCGCCGAGCTCGTCGACCACCCGCCCGCCGAGCACGACCACCACGAACCCTGCATTCGGCTTCGGCACGGTGACATCGTGAGCGCGACCTCGACGACGACCGCCGCGCCCGTGGAGGGACGCATGACACGAAACGAGCAGCTGCTCCGGACCGGGGTGGACGCACTTGCCGCGCTTGGCTGCGCGGCGGCGGCGCTCGTCACCCTCGCCAACGTCCTGACACCGATCCGGTCCGGTCTGACCGTCGCAGCCCTCGTGCTCGGCACCGGTTGGGCCGCGACCTGCTGGATCAGGTCACGCGACGCAGCGATGGCCGCAACGCTGGCGATCGGTGCCGGCGTCTCGATCATCTGCTTCTACGCACTGATCTTCGTCGAGGTCCACTGGTGGCATCCCATCGGCAGCGTCGGAGGCCTCCTGATCGCCGCCGCCGGGGTCAATCTGGTGGCCGTGGTGTTCCACCTCACCAGGACGACCGATCGGGCCGATGCGGTCGAATCGGCTGCACCGTGGGACGCGACCGATCCTTCGAGGGGACAGGGCGAATGGCACGGCGTCCCCGCCAACGGGCGGGAAGAACCATGAAGTCCCTGACGACGAACTCCGTGCTCGCGATCATCTCGGTCGCCGGCGTCATCGCGCTCATCGTCACCCACGAACTGCTCGCCGCGATCGCCGGGACCTCGGACCGGTTCGTGCTCGCAAGGCGGTGGCTCTTCCGGGCCTCCATGGTGTTCGGAATCGTCGTGGCGGTCCTCATCGTCGCCCGCTTCTACTATCTGCGAACGGCCTGAGCGGAGGCCGAGCACATCTTGAGAGGCAGACCCTTGACACCCCACCCCACGCCGATGCGACGAGCCCTTCGACGACCGGCCGACGAACCACTGCCGGTTCCGGCTTTCCGCACGGATCCACCGGTTCGTTCCGCCCCGGCGATCCGCGGCGATCGCGGGCTCACTCCTCCTCGGAGTGGTGCTCGCCGCCTGCAGCGGCAATCAGACCGCACTGACCTCGACGACGTCGACGGTGGTGCATTCGACGACCACCACGAAACCCGGTTCGACGACGTCCACCACCGTGCCACCGGTGCGCACCTTCAACCTGTTCTTCGTCCGCGGCTCGGTGCTCGGAGTCGCGAATCGCACGGTCGGTACGGTGCAGGATCCGCGCTACGCGGCGCTCGAGAACCTCGTCCAGGGACCGAATGCCTCCGAGGCGTCCCAGGGACTGGGCACCGAGATCCCCCAGGGGACCGTCGTCCGGGGCCTCCAGATCAAGAGCGGCGTCGCGACCATCAACTTCAGTCCGAACTTCGTCGCGCCCGGATCCCCTTCCTCCCTCTCCGCCCGGCTCGCCCAGGTCGTCTACACCCTGACCGACACGCCGAACGTGACCGGCGTGGTCATCGAGGTGGGCAGGACCCAGGTGGTCAACTTCGCCGGCGTCAACCTGTCCAGTCCCGTCGGTCGGAGCCAGGTGACCGGCGCACTCCCCGGCGTCCTGCTCGAGAACCCAGCGGTCGGAAGCAGCCTGAAGGGGCAGCTCGAGGTCGCGGGGAGCACCTCGTTCAGTGGCACCTACGATGTCCAGCTCACCGACGCATCGGGCAAGCTCCTCGCCAACGTGACGAACACGGCGGTGGTCGGCGGCCAGTTCCAGCAGTTCATCCCCTTCACGGTGTCGTCGGCTCAGACCGGTACCGTCCACGTCTTCGCCCAGCCCAACGGGCAGAGCCAGCCGGCACAGGCGTTCCAGTTCACCGTGCCGATCGCACCGTGATCAGCCACGCTGCAGGCCGGGTCGCGGAGACGTCGCCTCGGAGGAGGCGGCCGTGAGTCACGCGCCGACCGTCACCGTGGTGATCTGTGCCTACACGGAGCGACGCTGGGACCAGATCGTCGAGGCGGTCGCATCGCTCGGCCGCCAGACCCGCCCGGTGGACCAGGTGGTGCTGGTCATCGACCACAATCCCGGCCTGCTCGAGCGGGCGGACCGTGACCTCGACGGCTGCGACGTCATTCCCAACACCGGTCCGAAAGGTCTCTCCGGTGCCCGAAACTCGGGCGTCGAACAAGCAAAGGGTGAAGTCGTCGCATTTCTCGACGACGATGCCCGAGCCGAGCCGGGTTGGGTCGACGCGCTGGTCGCTCCCTTTCGCGATCCCGACGTCATCGGCACCGGCGGCGTCGCACGGGCGGACTGGCACGACGTGCGGCCCACCTGGTTTCCCGAGGAGTTCGACTGGGTGGTGGGGTGCAGCTATCGCGGGCTGCCGACGACCGAGGCGACGATCCGGAACCCGATCGGCGCCAACATGTCCTTCCGTCGAGACGCATTCGAGCAAGCCGGCGGATTCCAGAGCGAATTCGGACGGATGGGCACGCTCCCGCTCGGTTGCGAGGAGACCGAGTTCAGCATCCGGCTCCGCCGGTACGTCCCCGATGGTCGCATCGTGCAGGTGCCGGGCGCGGTGGTCGACCACTTCGTCAGCCCCGACCGGACGACGTTGGCGTACTTCTTCCGCCGCTGCATCGCGGAGGGCCTCTCCAAGGCGACCGTGACCGAGCACGTCGGCAATCAGGCGGGCCTCGCCAGCGAGCGCCGGTACGTCACCCACGCCCTGCCGAGCGGTTTCGTGCGGGGCCTCGTTCCGACCGACGGTGGGCAGGGCTTCTCACCTGCGCGATCGGGCATGATCGTCGCCGGACTGTTCGCGACGACGTTCGGCTACCTGCTCGGTCGGCTGCAGATGGTGGGGCTGGCCGGCAGGCTGCTCGGGGTGCGGAGCTAGTCCGGATCGGCAGGCACCTACGGCCTTTCGTCGGCGGTCCGGGGTGAGAAGTTTCCCCGGTTCAGCTCCTTCAACATGTCGATGTCAAGCGCCTGGTCCGCGACGATCAGCTTGAGCCGGGTGCTCTCCTTCTCCAGCTCCTTCAGCTCCTTCAGGTCGTCGGCCTTCATCCCGCCGTACTGGTTCCGCCACCGGTGCCAGGTCGACTCGGTGATCTCCAAGTGGCGGGAGAGCTCGTCGAGGGTCTTGCCCTCCGCGAGGCGCCTTGTCCTGATGGATCCCAGTTGGTCGTGCCGGCCGCACTGGCACGATTCGAACCGCCCGATACCGCGGCGGCTGTCGACGCCATGAGCACCACGACGGCCGCGACGAGCACGGCGCGTTTCACCAACGACACCGTTTCCGCGCAGGACGCGCTTGCCCCGACTGCTCCACGTTTCGTCCGCAGCCCCTTCTCTCCTCAAGAGGTGATATCAACATTGGGCGTGGCCAACTTGAGTGCCGAGCGCCGGTGCACGGGCGTGCCACACAATTGGCGCGCCGATCTCGGGCCCCGGCTGTCATGGCGAACGTGGTGGAGTAGACGGGCGCCGCCGTCGTGGCACCGATCAGACAGGGCTCGGGTGTGGCATGACGCAGGTCCGCTACGGTCCGCTCGACCGGCTCGCCTGTGGGTCGTCCCGCAAGAATAGGGACCAGTACCGGGTCGACCATCAGGTCGGCGACACCCCCGCCACAGAGCATTCTGTGGAGAAAGTGCAGTCCGGCGTGCTCGGCCGCGGCCAACGGGACGCGCTCGAGGGGGAGCGAGCAACCGCAGCGGTAGCAGTCCCTACTCCGACCGTTGCGCATTGCCCGGCTCCATGACCTCAAGCCCATGGCCACCTCCCCTGTGCATCCCTCGTGACGATCTGAGGACAGTGTGAGGGGGGAGTCTGACGGAGGAGTGAAAAGTCGATGAGCCTTCTCTCATCCACCGGGCGACCTTGGGATCGTCAGTCCGGAGTTAACGGCACCGGTCGTCAGTGCCGACTTTCCCGCCGGGTACTTGCGGTACTGGTCAAGGGAACGCTGATCCGGCCGTGTTGCGGAGCTCGGCCAGATCGAGTGCCGAGAGTGGCACGAATTCACCGCGGTTGCCGACATACGCCTTGGGAAAGACGACGTTCATCAGCTGCGTTCCCGTCGAGTCGACGACGGAGAATCCCGCAGACGGTATTCCCTGTCCCCAATCGACCATCGTCTCGGAGGCACCCTGGTAGGAGCTGCCCGACTGATCGTAGGACTGTCCGGTGATGTCGTATCTGCGGACACTGCCCATCCGGCTGGTGTGCAGGCCAGAGGGCGCTGCGTACTGCCAGACCATGGCCGCGGTGCCCGCCGCCGCATCGATCGAATATTCGACCCCCCGTGCGGCACCTGCCAGTCCGGTGTGATCGTCGAACAGCGAGACGTCGCCGTTCGGTTGGAATCGAGCATCGTGCTGGCCTTGGATCGCGCCTTCCGGATCGCCGGTGAGAGCGAGCACCTTCTCGCCGCCCATCGGAATCGCCGATGTTCCACCGAACTTCCAGTCGATCGAGCCGGTCGTCTTGTCAATGAGGAAGACCCCGGCCTCTCGCATCGACACGAGGACTTCGTTCGGGTGCATCGGGTTCACGTCGAGCGAATTGCAGTGGTAGACATCGACAGCTGGAACGCCCTGATCGGTCATGACGTACGAGAGCTTGTTGGTCTCGAGTGGGCTGACATGTTGGCTCGCATCCCACGACCACAACAGCTGGCCGGTGGGACTGAGCTCTTGTACCACGCAGTCGACGATGTTGTGCTGCGTCGGGTAGCCGATGCCGCTGAGGTTGTACCCCGATAGGACCGGAACCGAGATCATCCAGCTGTTGCCGCTGGCATCCATGAAGAGCTCGTGTTCGTCGGGAGGATTGACGGGCGGTGCCAACCACGACACAGTCTGCGTATCCATGTTGTACAAGGAATAAGGGCCGTGATTCGACCACGCGACCGTATGGGTCCCTGGGAGAAGTTCGACATTGTCACCGGAGTTTGGGAGCCCGGTGAGATACCACACCGGTGTGCCGGCGCTGTTGAGGATCATGGCGTACCCCGGTAGTCCCCGCGGTGTCGACTTGAAGGTTCCGGTGAGGTAGTAACCGGACTGAGCGGTCCCTGTCGTTGTGACCTGGAGATGAGGGAACGTGGGGGGCAGGCACCGGATCCAGTAGTCCGTACCACTGGGGGCCTGGACGACGGTTGCCTGGTTCGGGACCATGGAGATGGGAAGAGAAACCGTCGTTCCGGTGACTCCGCCCGCGCTGATTGATCCATTGCCGGCGAGCGTGAGCGTGATTTGATTGGATCCCGACGAGGCGCAGTACCACACGTAGTCGGTCGTCGCCGGATCGAACGCGGGGACCAACGGAAGGGAGGACGAAGTCAACGAGGTGAGCGTCGCACCGGTCACCGGGACCACGATCGCACCGTTTGCACCCCCGGTGGCCAGTGGTCCCGACACCGTGATTGTCGCGTTTGCGGTGACCGCGCCGAGACTCGCGTCGGTCAGCGTCAACGTCGCGGTGAACGTCCCCACCGTCAGGTACGTGTGGTCGATCACCGCGCCAGGAGCACCAGTTCCGGTCGCGTCGGGGCTCCCGTCGCCGAACGACAGGTCCCAGGAGGCGATCGTCCCTCCGTTCGCGTTGCTCTGGGCCCCATTGAAGTTGACGAGCAGTGGGGCCGAACCCGAAGACGGCGCGGCCTCGACCGCCGCAATCGTCCCGATCGAGGTGGGAGGTGGCTTCCTGAGCTGTGCCGCCGATGCTGCTCCGCCCGATGAAAGAACACATGCGCTGAGAAGCACGACCACGACGAACGACGGAATTAGCAGTCGGCGGCGCCGTGTTCCTCGTACCCGATTCACGCTGCCCCTACCATCGAACCAAGCCCCTCGCGTTTCAGTCGCGCCACGGAGGAGACGCAACCATAGCAACCTGACGCGCGGATGAATACGGTTGCCGGCCTCGACTCGGTCGGCTCGATGTTGGATGGCCATGTCTCACAACTCCTTGCCTCCTTCGGTCGTCGACCAGAGGTGCAAACGCGACCCGGGTGAGATGTGGCATGTTTGCGTGCTCCGCTGGAGTCGACCAACGGATTCTGTTGCGCACTGAGCATTGATCGATTCGGGTGCGGTCGATCAAAGCTCGGGGAAAGCGAGGTGGAGGTGCAGCGATACCGTGCCGGACGAGCCGCATTGATCGTTCTGGTAGTGGTGGCCGCCACCTCAGGCTTGTACTTCGTCCTGCGACCAGCCCACCACCGGAGGCCGCTCTCATCGGCGACGACCCTCCCTCCGTCGAGTCCCGCCACATCGGTGGCGACCGGCTCCGGTGGCGGCCCACCAAGCCCGGTAACTCGAGGCGGTCCGATCTTCACGGTTGAGGGTGACCGCCTCCTCGCAGACGGTCGGGTGTTCCTTCCGTATGGGGTCACCGTGTTCGGTCTTGCCACTCCGAATTGGCAAGGGAGCGAGGGCATGGACCAACAGGAGATCCTCGCCATCGCCAGGTATTGGCACGGCAACGCCGTGCGGATCCAGGTGGCTCCTCCCAACTTGTTCGACCAGCGACCCTATGACAGCGCCTACCTCTCCGCCGTCGAGTCGGAGGTCTCGACGGCGCAGTCCAACGGTCTGACGGTCATCCTTTCCGCGCAGTACCAGCGGACCGACGACATCCCGATGCCCGACGGTTCGACCTTGACCTTCTGGCAGCTGTTCGCACCGGTCTTCGCACACGACCCGGGCGTCTGGTTCGACCTCTTCAACGAGCCGCACCTCGGGGGAGGCAACGCCACCGGAACGAGCACGCTCTGGAGCATCTGGCGGAACGGTGGGAACGGGTACGTCGGCATGCAGCAGCTGGTCGACGCGGTCCGGGCATCAGCATCGAATATCGTCCTGGCCGAAGGAATCGACACCGCCAAGTCTCTCGACGGCCTCCCGGCCGCTGCACTTGCCGGCGACAACATCGCCTACGCCGTGCATCCCTACTTCGCCGGCCCTCAGTGGAATACTCCCGCCTCCTGGGACCAGAACTGGGGAGATCTGACCAACCGGTATCCGATCGTGGCGGACGAGTGGGGTGAGTACCGCACCTCGCGCCCGAGCTGCCAGACGGATGCTGCGACCCTCGTACCCGAGTTCCTTTCGTACCTCTCGGACCACGGAGTCGGTCTGATCGCGTGGTCCTTCTCACCCGGCGTGCTCGTCGTCGGCACCCACCTCGACCAGCCGACGTCGTTCGCGCCCGGGACGCCGTTCGTCTGTGGCGGTGGGGCTGGGGCTGGGGCTGGAGGTCTGACTCAGGGTTCCGGTGCCGATGTGATGGCCTACTTCGCAGCCCACAGTCTGCCGGCAGTCTGAGGCTCGAGGACGGACCGCTGAGACCACTCGTCAGAGGGCTGATCGTTCGGCACTGGGCCGTCGCCCCAGTCGAGCATGGCGGTGATCAGAGCTGCCGGCCGTTGACCGAGACGGTGGCCGAGGTGGCCGACACGGTCACCGTGACCGTTCCCCCGGCTCCGGTCGCCACGAGCGTCCCGGCCGGCTGGCCGGGGACCAGGGTGACCGGCGACGCGAGGACGGCGAGCACCGCCGGGAGCTCGCGTGCGAGCGGTGTCGTCTGCCCACCGCCCGGGTAGAGCGGTGAGATCCAGAGCCCCTCGTCCCATGACGGGTCCTCCACTGCGTTCCACTGCAACCCGGCGCTCGCTCCGCTCGAGGCCATCTGGAGCACGATGGCGATCCGGATCGCGGCCTGCTGGGTCAGGGAGTACGCGGCCGGGTTCGGGAGGGCGTGTGACTCCATCCAGAAGACGGGGAGTGTCGTCTGCGACGCAAGCCAGGTATCGACGGCTGCGTACTTCTGGGTGGCAGTCAGCGGATCCGTGATCAGCCCCTGGTCGGAGGTGAACCCACGACCATCGACGGCGACGAAGTCCGCTCCGATCTTGTGGGACAGCCAGTAGGTGACTGCGTTCATCGCCCCCGCATCGAGATGTCCCCAGGACCCAGACGGTGTGCCGGGCTGGACCGCGCCTGCCGCAGACGACTGCATCGAGACGTACGGGCCACCGACCGACGCATCAGGTCGGGCTGCTTTGATTGCGGTGTACACGTCGTTGTACATGGCCGTGTAGCCGGCCATGTCCCAGCTGTGGGTCGATTGGCTCCAGAAACCCTTGAGCTCGTTCCACACGACGAAGTACTTGACCTGTGGGAATGCGGCGGCCACGGAGGCACCGAGCGTGGCGAAGTCCTGATAGTGCTGAGGAACAGGTGCGACGTTGATCTGGGTCCAGTCGGTGGTCCCTGCAAGTCCGCCTTTCATCCAGTCGGGCGCCGCACAGAGCGTGATGACCGGTGTCCCGCCCGCCGCCTGCACGAAGGCGACCTGCCGCGCGATCTGCGAGAAGTTGTAGACGCCCGGAGAGATCTCAGGATTGCCGAGTCCCCATCCCATGATCGGCACGGCAACGACGCCGCCCGAGAGACTGCCGGCGACCTGCAGCGACGCCTGCGCGCCGGATCCGGCGGTGTTCGCCGGCACCATCGAGGCGAGGTCGTACCCGTACGAGAACGCCCGTCCCACCGTCGCCAGACCGGAGGTGGTGACCGAGAGGTGCCGCGCCGGAAGCGCCGGCGGAACGCTCGGTGAAGTGACGTGCGTGACCGCCGCGCTGAGATAGGCCGGACGACTCCGCGTTCCGGTCGAGCCCTGCCAACGCACCCGTCGACCGCGTGACGACACCGCCCACGGTCAAGAACAAGAGAACGATGAGCACGACGAGGCTCGCATCGACCACCCGGATCCTGCTCGCCCGGTGGGACCTCTCGAACTGCCGACGCAGATCGCGGTCCTCATCAGGCCCTGTTCCCTGCCCACGGAACAAACCCATACCGTCATATCGACGTTGCCGAGCCCTATCTTGAACCAGGTCGATCCGATTGGGACGTTGGTCCCATCCGCTCCTTCCCGCGCGATGTGGGGCGGTTCAGCCGATCGTGGAGGAGGTCCGGAGCCGCACCTGCACGGGCTCGAGCAAGTCCTGCACCGCCTCGGGCGGCCGGAGCGGCGTGAAGAAGACCGCGTCCTGATGCGCAACCGAACGGACGACGATCGTGGTGCCCTTGGTATCCACGAGGCGTCGGTCCTTCGCGACGGACTCCTCGCCCGCGATCGGAACTTCGAGGATGTCGCCCGCCCCCTCCGGCGCCGGATCGACGGCTCCGACCTCGTCAGGTTGCTCCGGCTCGAGATCGACGGCGTCGACGTCGCCCGGTGGTTCCGGTGCAGCACGTGCCCAGTCAGGATCTTCATCAGTCTCCGACAGGACCGCCCAGCGGTTGCACGCCATCGCCGACATCGGTCGGCTCGGACACAGCTGCCACCCCGTCGGGCACCCCGCCGGGCACCGCGGGCACCTCGACCTGCACCTCGACCTGCCCGGCACGACTACCCAGCAGGTCGACGGCCGATGACGCAGTGCGGCGTTGCACCGGTCGTCCTTCAGGCACCCTCGCGGGAGGCGGTTCGGGCGATCGTCGCAGCTTGCGCTCCGCCTTCCGTTCGCGTCTCCGCCTTCTGCTGCTCCGCCTTCTGCTCCGCCTTCCGTTCGCGCCAGGTCTTCCTCCGCTGCTCCGGTTCCACAGGGGTTTCGGGGCCGTGAAGCTTGTCCGTCGTCAGCTCGGGGACCGGCACCGCTCCAGCCTCCTTCGCCGGCTCCGGATTGCTCACCGGCTCAGGGTCCTCCGCCGGACCGGGCTCGTCGGCTTGGTCGAACAGCTCCTCGGGGCGCCAGCAGTCCCCGGCAAGGAACTCGATCGACGCAACCGCATCCCAGGGGATCAGGAGGCGGGGCCTCCAGCCCCGGAGCACGATGCCCGAACGTCCGAAGTCGAGCACTTTCGCGGACATCGAAGGCTTGAACCGCCCCGTGCCCCACCATCCGGCCCGGTAGTGCACGCCGGCGACGGACAGGCTGCCCGACCAGTCGAGCGCCTCGAACAGTCGGGGATCGCTCCACCATTCGCCACGCTCGACGGCCGCCAATGTCGCGCTCGAACGCCCGACGGAGGCGAGGCGATGGTTGAGGTCCTGTTCGACTCTGGCGGCGGGCGCCCGCAGCACCACGGTTCCCGACGCGCCATTCGATGAATGCTCGATCGCCACCGTGCAGGCGCGGGCTCCGGCCGGCTCGACCTTCAGCCGGCTGTTGAGGAGGCCGCAGGAGACGCCGCCCATCGCGTCGCGGAAGATCAGCCTCCACGAGCAGTCGGTGAGCTGGAAGACGGCGTCGCGCTCATCGTCGTGCCAGGGCGGGCCTGGGATCTTGCCCTCGAACCGTTCGACCGCATAGGTCGACATCCGGGTCATGGTGCGCTGTCGAATCCGGGAAGCCTACGACAACGGCGGTAACCCGACGACCGACCGGACTGGAAACAAGCCCGATGCGCCGGTCGCCGACACGCCCACGATCCGATGCATGCTCACCCCACGACCTCGATCACCACGAACCCGGCGGCGCCGCCGCCTCCGGCTCCACCTGCTCCTCCACTGGTCCCGCCTCCGCCACCGCCGCCACCTGCTCCGGCGTCGGTCGCGGAGAGCCCCGGTGCTCCGCCCGCGCCCGAGGCCGATGCGCTGGTCCCCCCGTTGCCGCCCCCGAGGTTGCTCCCGCCGCCGCCGCCGCCACCTCCGAGCACGCCTCCAGCGGACCCGCCACCTCCTCCGCCGCCCGGCGACGAGGCGATCGAGGCGCCACCTGCCTGCCCGGACGGTCCTCCACACCCTCCGCCCGTGAACGAGGCAGTTCCCGCCGCGGGCGCACCGTAGGCGGCCCCGTGGCTCGCCGTCGTGGATCCGGCCGCACCACCGCGTCCACCGCCACCCCCGGTCGCCTGGACGTCGATGCCGGTACCGGTCACGATCGAGGCCCCCCCGTTGCCCCCGTTGCCGCCCGCACTGTTCGCGCCGCCACTGCCGCCGGCCCCGCCCCCGCCGGCATTGCCGACGGTGACGGCGAGCTGCGTGTTGGCCCCCACCGGCACGATCTGCGTCGAGGTGGTGCCGGCCGCGCCACCGGCACCTCCGACCTGGGCGATCCCCGTCGACGCGGCACCGCCGCCGCCTCCGCCGCCACCCCCGCCCACACACGTCACGCGCAACTGGGTCGCGCCGGCAGGAATGGCATAGCTCCCCGACGCAGTGAGGGACGCGTCTGAGGCCGGGAGCCAGGGTGGGATTCGGAAAGCTCCCGGCGAGCACGCCGCCGGCCGGTCCGGAAAGCACGCCGGCCGGTGGAGCTCCCCAGGTCGCCGCCGATGCCGAGCTCGCCACGATGGTCTGACCCGCGGTCGGGGTCCCGGTCACCCGCACACCGCCGGCGAAGTCGGCGGGGTCGATCAGGCTCACCGTTCCGGCTCCGGAGATCGCAGGCGCACTGCCGATCGGCTTGCTCACCAACTCGTTGGTCCGGTACACGACCAAGGTCGATCCGGCGAGGTCGTTGACATAGGTCCAACCCACGGACGTCGGGCCCGGAAAAGCGATGGTGTCGGCCCCGCCCGATCCGGTCGCTGCAACGGGTGTCCCCGAGGCGTTGACCAGGGTGATGGACGCTCCGCTGACGCTCCCGATGAACGTCCCCGGCGGGATGTTGCCCGGTGCGGTGACATCGGTCACCGACATGCCCGGCTGGAGGAGTGAGCTGACGTCCTGGAGGAAGGTGACCGTCGACGACCCTGCCGTGACCAGTCCGTACCTGACCGGAGAGGCCGGCTGCGAATCTTGGTGCGAAGCGTTGTCGGCGTGCTCGATGAACGACTCGGGCATCGGGTTCTGCTGGCCGGCCACCTTCATCGTCACCCGGTAGTACAGATAGGTGTTGGTGTCGTTCGGCGCACGGTTGGTGGACACGAACCCGTTGGTGTTGAAGCCCTCGAAGGCCGACACCTGGTTGCCGTTGACGAACGACGGGTGGAACGTCGGTCCGCTCCCGTCGAGCATCAAGTCGTAGCCGACGTACGTAGCGCCGTTCGTCGGGTAGGCGCCCAAGGTGTCGGTGCTGTTGTCGACGAAGTGCAGTCCCCACGCCTGGCCGAGGTACCAGCCCGACCCCGGACACGAGTACGCGTGGTTGTTGACGACCCACCAGCCCGTGGAGTTGTCCATCCGGACGGCCTCGTACGGCAGTCCGGTGGCGCCGTCGATGTTCGGTAGTCCCCCGACGAGCATCGGCGCTTGTTTCGAGGGCGACTCGACCACGTTGTTGAGCATGAACCCGTCGGTGGCGCCCGCCGATCCGGGCGTGCTCGTGACCCAGATGCCCTGCTCGCCGTTGTTGAAGAACTTGTTGTCGTAGATGCGGTTCTCGACGACGGGACCCGTCGAGGGTGTCCCGGCGTGGTTGCTGTCCGCTACGACGAGGCCGATCTGCGGCGTGTCGAAGACGTAGCAGTCATGGAGTTTGGATCCCCTGGAGAAGAGGACGATCGTGTGCCCGACGGTATTGCCTGCACCCTTGTTGCCGTTCTGACCGTCGAGTGCCAGGTGGTCGATCTCGATGGCACTGTCCGGCGTCGTCTTCGCCGTGCCGTTGTTGTAGAGGGCGTTGAACTGGGGATACTTGCCCGGGTTGGAGGGCCCGTAGAGGCCGGCGAGGTAGCCGGCCGACGCCACCAGGCAGAGAAGCGAGGAGCCGGGCGCCTGCTGCAGCGTCGCCATGTAACCGTTGAATCTCGAGGCGTCGAACGGCTGCTCGTCGTTGACGCCGTCCGCGGTCAGGCGGATCCCTGGCGGCACGGGGATCTCCTGGTCGATCGCGTAGACCGCCGAGGTGTTCGCACACCGGAAGACGATGCTGCTCCCCGCCGGTGCGGTGGCGAGTGCCGACAGGATGTTCGCGGTGTCCGTGGCCGCCACGCCGGTCGGCGGCGGGACCGACACGGTACCGGTGGTCGCAGTCGAAGCGAGCTCGACCGGGCCGTTCGGCGGACCTGACCCGACGGTGCCGGTTCCTGAGGGAAGGGCGGCACCCGCCGGGTCGGCACGAAGGGCCATGGCGGTCACCGCTCCGCCGACCACCCCGGTTCCCGTGAGCGCCAGGAGCCTCCGGCGGCTCACCCGTTCTTTCACCGCGGCTGGCGGCGTCCCGGGGTCAGCTCCGGCCGTGGCGACGGCCGGCACCGAAGGAGCCGACGATCCACCGGGCGCGACGACTCCGGTCCCTTTCGAGAGGCGGTCGGCCAGGACGTCGAGCCTGGCGCGGAGCAGGCCGATCCGCTGATGGCGCTCTGCGGCCTCCTGGTAGAGCTCATGTGATCGCTGCGCGAGCCCGGTCGACGGCATCCGGGCCGTCGGCCCGGCCCCCGACGGGTTCCGGCGCCGCAAGACCAGTCTCCTCGTGCATGACTCTCCCATCGCTCTCGGACTGATCGTCCATCGCGCCGCCCCTCATCCGATCGCCTCGACCACCACGAAACCGCCGGCACCCGTGCCACCCGCACCGCCCGTGCCGCCGTTGGCAGCACCAGCGCCACCGCCGCCCGGACCACCCGGCCAACTCGCCGAGCCGCCGGGTACGCCTGACGCGCCGGCCGCAGATCCGGATGCGCCTGCACTCCCTCCGGCCGTCGAAGTCCCCGCGCCACCGCCCGCTCCACCGAGTCCGCTGCCGGCCGCGCCGCCTCCGCCGCCCCCGCCCGGCGAGAAGAAGAACGGGCTCCCTCCGTCCGATCCCGAGCCCCCACCACTCGACGCACCCGCATCCGGCGACGTCGTGCCCGGACCCGCACCGTAGGCGCCGCCGTTCGCCCCGGCGGATCCGACGGGCGCTCCCCCGCCGCCGCTCCCACCGCCGGCCGTCATGACGAGCGAGCCGATCGTGACCTGCGTGGCTCCGCCCGCCCCGCCGTCGGCTCCCGCAACGGTCGGGCTCCCACCGGGGCCCGGCGGACCGCCCGCTCCGATCACGACGTCCACCGACGTGGCCCCTCCGGTCTCCACGATCCGCTCCGACGCACTGCCCGCCGCGCCACCCGCACCGCCGAGCCGGCTGCCACCTCCACCGCCGCCGCCGGCCCCGACGCAGGTGATCCGCAAGCGGGTCGCCCAAGCCGGAAGCGGGTAGGTCCCCGACGCGGTGATCGTCGTGACCGCGTCATCCGCGAACGTCGGATTCGGAAAGTTGCCTGCGAGCACTCCGCCGGCCGCGGTCGTCGGCGGTCCCGTGCCACTGCTGGTCGCCCACGCCGCGCTCCCGCTGGTGGCGGCGAGCAGGATCTGACCCTCAGCCGGCGGCGCGGCCGAGCCCAGCGGGAGGCCACCCGCGAAATCGGACGGGTCGGTGATGGTGATCGTCGGCGTGGTCGAACCGGCCGGTGGAGGCTTGCTCGTGATCGAGAGCACCGGGGTCGGCCGGATGGTGCCGGTCGCGGTCTCGTTCGAGCGGTAGACGTGCATGTCCGCGTTGTAGAGGTTGTTCACGTAGGTCCACGCGATCGAGTTGGTCCGCGCGAAGGAGACCGAGTCGCCCGTGGTCGCACCGGTCGCGCTCGCCGAGAGCTGGAGCACATCGGGTGCGCCTCCCGAGCCGGGGGTCACCTTGGTGACGGTCGTGCCGGGGAGAATGGCACCCTGGGCGTCCGAGATCGCCATACCGAGCAGGACGCCCGCGGCCGAACCCGCGGGCAGCTGCACCTTCTTCAGGTTGCTCTTCGGGATGGTCGCGCCGGCGATCGGCCCCGGGGGCTGCGACCCCTGATGGGCCACGTTGTCCGACTCCACGAGGTAGGCGATGTAGATCGGCTGTGCCTGGCTCCCTGCGCTCGTCTGCATCGAAACCTTGAAGTAGGCGAACGTCGCACTCTCGGGCGCCGTCACCGCGCCGGCGAAGGGGTTGGCGCCCTCGTAGGCAACGGCCAGGTTTCCGATGATGAACCCGGGGTGGGTCTTCAACTGGCCGGCTGTCGTGAGGTTGTACGCGGAGTACGACCCGCGTGCCACAGCGTTGAGGCCGAATCCGTCGACCGTGTTGTCGACCAGGTGCAGCCCCCACGTCGTGTTGGTGAACACGCCGTCACCGGGGCATGCCTGGAGGAAGTTGCCGTTCACCCACCATCCCGCGGCGTTCGCCATGTGGATGGCCTCGTAGTACTTCCCGCTGCTCGGATTGACCGCCGGCCCGCTCGTGCGCAGACCCTGGGCCGGAGCGATCACGACGTTGTTGGTCACGTAGCCGTCGGTGCATCCGAGCGAATGCTTCGTGTACGTGTTCCAGATGCCGAACCAGCCTGGGTTCACGATCGTGTTGTCGTGGACCCGGTTCTCGAAGGTCTGGACCGTGCAGTAGAGGCCGGCGTAGTTGAAGTCCGCGACGAGGATTCCGGCGTTGGCGATGTCGATGAAGTAGCAGTCGTGGACGTCGGAGCCGTTGGAGAGGAGGACCACACCGTGCCCCGAGGTGTTCCCCGATCCCGTGCCGCCGTTCTGGCCGTCGAAGGCGAGGTGGTCGACCTCGATCGCGCTGTCGGCCGGATTGTTCCTCTGCGGTCGCTGCTTCCCGTTGTCGTAGAGCTTGTTGAACTTCGGGTACTTGCCCGGGTTGGACGGGCCGTACTTCCCCGAGAGGAACGCCGACGACGCGGCGATGCACTGCAGCGGCGTGCCGGCGACTTGCTGGAGTGTCGGCATGTTCGGGTTCGGACCACCGGTGGCCGGCTCGCTCGAGACGCCCGACCCCGTGATCCGTACTCCACGGGGGATCGGCAGCTCTTGGTCGATGGCGTACGGCCCCTTCGGTCCGGCCTGGAACACGACCGCGGACCCTGCGACCGCCTGGCTCAGCGCAGTGAGGATGTTGACCATGTCGGTCGCCGCCGAACCGGTCGGTGGTGGCACAACGATCTTCGAAGACGGCGTCTTGGCGGACGCCAGGAAGTTCGCCGAATGGTGCGTCGCTACGGTTCCACGTCCGGGTCCGGCCGTCATCGGGCGTCCCGCCGCACCTGCCCGGCCTGACGGCAAGAGCGCGGCCCCGACCACGCTGGCACCCGCGCCCGTCCAGCCGATCAGCTTGCGACGACTGATCCGACCAGCGCTCGATGTCAGTCGGCGACTCGTTTGCGGCCGGTGATCGGCAGCGAGCAGGCCCTCCATCCGGTGCTCGAGGGCCGCGATCTCGACCTCGACCTCGCCGTGGCGAACCGCCTCGGCTTCGAGGGCCGAAACGGTCGATCGGAGCTCCACGAGCAGACTCTCCGGTCCGGGTGGCCACACCGCGTCCGCGTGTGTGGACGGACCGGAGCGCGGCATTTCCGGACTCTCGAACGAACTGTTCGTCACGTCCACTCTCGCTTCGCCCCCTGAAGCTCTGCGTGTCGGCGCCGAGCACCGGCCTCGAGAAGCCGGCGCCGAAGACGTCTGCTTCGAGACATGGTGACCACACGCTGCCCCGACCCAGCGCAGACTGCCGCTGAAGGGCAAAGTCTACGATCCGCCTTCGCGCACCCGCAAGGCACCGATCGTGTTCACGTTCCGGTCACAAGGTTCGAATTGACACGCAGAGTCGCAAGCACGCGCGCAGCGTGACATTCGGCATCGGTCCACCGCGCCTCGACGTTTCCTTCCACTGCATCATCGAGACCGGCTCCTCGGCCGTCGTCTGCGGACGAGCAGGGTCGCAACCACCGCCACGAGCCCTGACAGCACGAGGACGATGACGAGGATCGCCCATGGGAAGGTGCTCGAGGCCCCCGCCGGCAGGCCCCTGGCCGGAACGGCGCCTGGTGAGGCCGGATGGCTGTTGGCGCTGAAGAATCCGAGGATCGAGCGCGCCCGGACCTGCCGTCCCTTGCTGCCCCGAACTGCCCGACGCGATCCCTGCGTGACGTGGGTGATGATGGCGACCCGTTGATGCCGGCGCCGCCGAAGAGGTGGAGGACCGAGCCGAGCAGTCGTAGACCGAAGCGCCCGCGAACGTGGTCGGCTGGTCGAGTTGACCGTGCTCGATGAGATTGCCCCCTGCCAGAGACCATGCGATGAGGCCAAGGTGCTTCGAGCTCAGGTAGCCGAGAAGCTGCGGCATCAGTGTCGGTGAGTCTGGATTGCACACCGCGGTACCGGGCCAGTCCTGGAAGGCCTCCATCGCGATCGGCAACGAGTTCGAGAGCGTGCCCCAGTTTGCTGCCCACTCCGCCGGGGTCGAGTCGGACGAGGTGAGATCCGGCTCGGTTCCGTAGGCGATATTGGATCCGGTGAGGCGATACTCGGGCAACAGGGACAGGTCGTGGTCGCCCTGGTTGCCCTCGGCGATGATCACGTTGTGCGCGCCGGCATGGCGGATCTCGTGGACCAGGCGTTGCATGCCGACGAATGTCTCTTGTCTGCCCTTGACCTGGTCCGTCCCACCGTTCCGCCAAAGGGACCACATCCAGTCCGCACCCAGTCGAGGCGTGAGCCGAGGCTCGTTGTAGAGGTCGAAGAACACCATCGGTTCGTGCTCGTAGTGCTTCGCCATGTAGCGCCAGAACCTGATCGCCGAGTTGGTCGGCAGCGGCGGGCCCCGGAACTGCTCGGTCTGCATGGTGACGATGGCCACCATCCCGAGCTTGTTCGCGAGGTGCACCTCGCCGTCGAGTGCTGCCACGTACGACGTGTCGTCGGGCGACACGCTGAACAGGTGCTCGGGGGCCACCTGGATCCGCACCGTGTTCGCGTGCCAGAAGGTCGCCGCGGCGCGGATGCGGTCGCTGTCGGTGTTCGGATCGGAGCTGCTCGCGTGCTCGCAGGACAGCGAGACGAGAGCAAGGCAGTAGAGAACGAACCCGTAGGGGATGAATTGCTGTCCATTCGGATCGACGAACTCATTGCCGACGATCCGGTACGCCTGATGCCCGCTCGCGGCGGGAACCCGTGGGCGGTGCCGGTTCGACGCTACAGCCTGACTGGCCGCGAGCCCGGCGGCACCCACCACGGCGACGACGGTGAGTGCCATCGCGACCAGAAACGACACGACCGGACTGCGCCGGAACCTCACGTCTCCTCGACTCCTTGTCGGCGGCTCGTCCGTTGCACCTGTTGCCCATACCCGTCTCTGCCGCGGCGCAACGGTAGCGCCCCCTAATTCCGTTCGGTCGGCGCAAGGTCCCCATCGGCGCGGATCTTCTCGATTCCCTAACAATTCTCCGCACGCTCGTCATACGGGGTCGTTAACGTCATTTCCGATGGCACTGGTTCTCCACCTCCGGACAGACAGTCCCCTCGGTCCCTGCTCGGGTCCGATCGACCGCACCTCGTCCTCACCGGGTCCGCCGAGGATCGACCGTCCCGCCGGGCACGCTGCCATCGCTGCGGTTGGTGCACGACGCTCTGGCCGATCCGTCGAGGGATCCGCACCGGGGAGGCCCTCTTCTTCCGTCACCGCTGGCTCTGCGACGAGTGCACGGTCGACGTCACCGCCACGACGCCACGTTGAGGTGATCCCGAGCGCTCAGCCCTGAGTCAGTGCGGCTTTGACGGCGGGCGGCAACGACACCTGGTTGGCGTAGTTCTTCTGCGCAATCCACGCCCAATACGTCCAGCCGATCCCGTGCGCGCGGCTGTACTGCAGAAACGAAGCCGTGTCCGCGACGAAGTTCGCATCGCGTTGGTTCTTGCCCTTCTCCTGCACCGAGGCGGCATCGAAGGCGTAGAACTCCCCGACGTAGAGCGGCACGTTCCACCGGCTCGACCGCGCCACGTTGGCCGCCATCACCGCCGATGCACTGTACGGCTGCGCGGTCTGTCCGGAGCTCGGCGTCGACCAGTAGTCCTCGTGCAGGTGGATGGAGAGGACGGCGTTGGCCACAGCCGGCATCTGCGTCAGCTGATACGTGCCGGGCTGCTCCTTGTCCTCCAGCACGATGAGGGCGTTCGGGTCGGATGCGTGGACCGCCGGGGCGACCGCGCCGTAGAAGGCATCGAGGCCGACCGTCTGGCAGCTCGGCTCGTTGAGCAGGTCGAGCCCCACCACCGTCGGCACGTTGGCGAAGTGCGCACCGAGGAAGCTCCATGCGGCCTCGAAGTCGGTCCAGTCGGTTCCGGGCACACCCGGCTCGGTCCGATCGGCGAGGAACGAACAGCGGGCGTGGTTCGCTGTCTCGTTGATCGCGCTCGGGTTGATCCAGCCGGGCATTCCGCTACCGGGACAACCGGGGCGGGCGTTGGTACCGGTCGTCTGGAACTGGTAGCTCCAGGTGGCCTGGTGCATGTCGAGGATGACGTGGATCTGGTGCGCCGCGAAGAGCTGCATCTCGCTGTCGAGCGCAGCGACATAGGCGCCGTTCCACGTGTGCACCAGCGAGCCGTTGGGCGCGACGGTCGGCGCGGTGGGTTCGAGGTTCGCCCAGGCGATCGGCAGTCGGACCGTCGTGAACCCGTACCCCGCGATGGTGTCGACCTCGGCGCGGGTGAGCTCCTTCCATCCGTTGTTGCAGGTCCCCGGCACGTTGGTGCCCTGTGGGTTCGAGCTCTCCATGCCGGTGACGTTGAGCCCGGTGAGATGCACCGCCTGACCGGTCGAGTCGACGACGGTGGTGCCTGACGTGTGGAGCCAGCCGCTGAAGGCGGTCGCCGGCGCCGTCCCTCCGGGGGACGTCGTGACCGGTGTCGTCGAGGTGGTCGCCGTGCCAGTGGACGAGGAACTGCTGTGCCCGAAGGTGATCCAGCCGACCAGGCCTCCGACGACGACCACGACCGCGACGACGACTGCGACCCTGCCTCTGCCCAGCACGCAGGCAGCCTACCGAGGACGGATACGGGATTTGCGTCGTCCAGAGCCCACCGACAGCCCCGACAGCCCGACAGCCCCGACAGCCCCGACAGCCCGGGACGATGCTCGGCCACGGCGCCGTGCGCCGTTGCCGGCGACTCGTCAGCTGGCTTCTTCAGTGAGCGCGCTGAGCACCGGCCACTCGGTCGGTGCATCGCCTTGCCTGAAGTCCTGTTGCGGCGCCACCGGCGACGCACCACGCCGACGCTCGATGTGGATGGTGCGCAGCACGCGCATTCCGTCCGAGAAGGCGTTGAGGTTGCTCGTGCCGTAGCGCCGCGAACGCTCGAAGCTGGGCACCTCCGCCACCCGCAGCCCGGCCTTCGCGATCCGGATGTTGATGAGCGTCTCGACCTCGAAGCCGTCTCCCCACAGCATGACGTCCGGTTCGTCCTGACTCGGATCGCCGCTGTCGAGGCCCATGGCGTACAGACAGTCACGGTGGAAGGCGTTGTACCCGTAACACAGGTCGGTGTAGCGGGTGCCGTAGAGGAGGTTGACGATCTTGTTGAGCCAGTAGTTGCCGGACTGTCGCAGCCGGCTGATGTCACTGCTGCCGGCTCCGGGCATGAAGCGCGAGCCCTTCGCGAAGTCGGCTCCCTCGTCGAGGGCCTTCACGAAACGCGGGATCTCCGCGGGATCGGTCGAGCCGTCCGCATCGAGCATGACGATGTACTCGCCGGACGCAGCGGCAAATCCACAGGCGAGGGCGTTGCCCTTCCCCTTCCTCGACTGGCCGATGATCGTGATGTCCGGGCGGAGCCGCTGGACGACGCTGACCGTGTCGTCGGTGGACCGTCCGTCGACGAGGATGATCTCGTACCGATCGCGCGGCAGCGCATCGAGGACGTGTGGAAGGTTGCGCGCTTCGTTCTTCGCGGGGATGACGACGCTCACCGTCGGCTCCGCACCTCGCTCGCCGCCCGAACGGCGCAACTCGCGTTCAGCTTCGCTGAGCTTCATCTGCTCCAGCCCTCCGTCCCGCTCGTCCGTCCGACACCGAAGTGCATCGAGACCCCTCGCTGGTGACCGCCGCATCGACATGCACTACTCCGACAGACCGCTACTTTCCCACGCTTCGACACGACTCACAAACAGATTCTGGATCTTCGTCCCGCGATCCGCCGCACCACGTGCGGGGTCCCCGGCGAGCGCGCATCCATGGAGGACTCTTCACCGGTGGAAGTGTGCGATTTGCGCCGTCTCCGAGCCACGGACACTGCGAAAACCGCAGCACCCGCCGAGGGCACACCACCCAGCATGTGCATCATCTGTCCGACGCATTCTCACGATCTCGACGCTACGGCGGCAATGTTGCCACTGCGTGAAGCCCGGGCCAACGCTCGATGAACATCTGCAGGCAGCCGCCGCAGACCTTCGTCAGGCCGCCTCTGACGGTCGTCCTCGTCGCACTGCCCGGTGGGCTCGCACTGCCCGAGGGGATGCGCGCCCGCGCTGCCCGCGCTGCCAATCCATCGGAGGTCGCGAACACGACGCCGGCGAGCACCTCCGCAGGCATCCAACGGGGCGACTCGTTCTGCACCCACCGGTGAAGGCTGCTCACCGCGTCGGGAAACGGATCCACCCCGAAGAAGTGCTGGCACGGCTTGTCGAGATCGAGGAGGACGGCGCCCGCCACCGCAGCGAGCGTCGCGGTGCGGGCACCCCGGCCGGCCAGCACCACGGTCGCGGCGACGGCCCCGAGGCCGAGGAGCCCGTCTCGGCGAGCGACACGGAGGAACCGCGCAGGTCCGTCGGGTTCGCCCAGATCGCAGCCCCAGTGGGGCAACGCGTCGAGCACCAGGTGTGATCCGAGTCCGAGTGCGAAGGCCGTGGCCAACCGGTTCGGGACGGCGCGGCCGATCAGCGCGCCGGACAGGACGTGGTTCGTCACGAACACCGACCCACTCTTGCAGAACGAACCCATCCGTCGACATCACGGACGACCGATCGAAGAGCGCGGCCTTCGGCTTGCGGCGCACGGCCCGTGGGGCCGCGTCAGGTGAGGAAGCTCAGCCTGCTTCTTGGGAGACGGTCGAGAGCACCGACCACGACTCGCCGTCGTCGCGGGGGAGCATCGAGTTCTGGAAGGTGGCCCGGCGGACCCCACGCTTGTGCTCGATCCGAATCGTCTGCAGCACCCGGAGCCCGTCGGAGAAGGCATTGAGATTGCTCGAGCCGTGGATCCGGTTGCGCTCGAAGCTCGGCACCTCGAAGACCCGCAGGCCGGCTTTGGCGATCCGGACGTTGATGAGCGTCTCGACCTCGAAGCCGTCGCCCCAGAGCATGACCGTCGGATCGACGTCGTCCCGGTCCGTCACATCGAGCGCGATCGAGTCGAGGCAGCCGCGCCGGAAGGCGTTGTATCCGTAGCACAGGTCGGTATAGCGGGTGCCGTAGAGGAGGTTGACCAACTTGTTGAGCCAGAAATTCCCCCACTGGCGAAGACGGGAGATGTCCGAGCTCCCCGCGCCCGGCATGAAGCGAGAGCCCTTGGCGAAGTCGGCGCCTTGAGCAAGTGCGTTCACGAATCTCGGGATCTCCGCCGGGTCGGTCGAGCCGTCCGCGTCGAGCATCACGATGAAGTCTCCGGTGCATGCAGCGAACCCGCACGCCGAGCGCGTTGCCCTTCCCCTTCCGGTTCTGATTGACGACGATGATCTCCGGGTAGAGCGACCGCGCGACCTCAACGGTGGCATCGGTGGAATTCCCGTCGACGAGGATGACCTCGTGGAGCCCGGCCGGCAACGCCGGCAGCACCAGGGGAAGGTTGCGGGCTTCGTTCTTCGCCGGGATGACCACGCTCACCGTCGGCTCGTGACTCGGCGACGTACTCGCCCGAAATGGACTCCGAACGACGTGAAGGCCGCGGTCGTGCGGTCCCTCAGTTGCCGTGGTCCGCCGCTGCTGTGAGTGCTTCCACGGGTCCACGATGCTCATCTCCTGCCACCCCCTGCCCAGTACGACCGACCAGCCTGCCCGGCTGCTTCGAGATGCCCAACTCCACCGACGCCCACCGGGTGCCGACAACGACTCCACCCGCTCTGCAACACACTCCAGCCCTTCGTGTCCTGCCCATGCTCGCTTGGGTGCCCACATCGGAACCCGCCGCGGACACCTTGTCGCTCACCCTCCGCCGAACTGCGTTGGCTGAAGCGCTCGCACGAAAAATCTCTCACACCGAACTTCGCGTGCGCATCACCAATTGTGGGGAGATCAACCTCCGTGGACACGGCTCCGGGATGCTCTTTCCCATCATCCGAATACATAGCGTGGGACACCTCCTACGGAGCGTGACTTCCCAGGCCACCGGTGGCCGAAGTTGAAGGGCGCCGACTTCCGAGACAGAATAACCTATTAAATCAGTCAGTTTACTAGGTTAGGAATCGGAAGCACCTTGGCCACGGCGCAAGGGAGTGGACCTCCGGACGTGAGCGCTCGCGGCATCGCAGCGATCACGCCCGATGCGCCCGGCGACTCCGCAACACCCGGTCCGGGCGTGGTGCCCGGTGCGGTGCCGGTCAAGGAACCCCGCAAGGTGGGTTCGACAGCGTGTCCAGAGGCTGTCCACCCCGGCGGGCGGCTCGCCTGCCCGCCCCGGGCCCGACGGACACGACGAACCGCCTCCGCTCCGAGCGCCCACGCAAGGTGGCCTGATCCGGAGCTCGACGAGCGGGAGCTCTTAGACGAACAGCTTCTCGAGCAGTGACGGCGGGTTCCACCGGTCCGCCACGAGGCCGAGGCCCCCGTCCGACCCCTGATCTGCCAGGCGGGACTCGAGCGTGTCGAGCTCGGCGTCCGCGAGCGTGAGACCGGAGATGCCTCGGAACTCGGGTGACGCGAGCTCCCGGATCCATTCGGCGACGAGCTTGTCGGGGTCGCTGCCTGGAAAGAGCTGGCGGATCGCCATGTTGATGGACCGGCGATCGGGCAGGTTCACGATGAGGGCGAGGAACAAGCGGTGATGGGGCTCGCGCAGCAACCCTCGGCGAGCGAGCAGTCGGATCCTCCGCACCTCCTCTGCGTACATCGGGTCGAGCAACTCGCCGAGCGCGTCGTGCCGCCCGGCCAGACGGGCGACCAGTTCGTCGAGCTCCGCACCCCCGCCGAAGCTGTAGGCCCAGTCGTCGCAGACGCGGAAGGCGGTCCAGAGATCCTGCGTCCCGACGATGTCGAGCGCGACTGCCATGGCGGCACCCGGTTCGATCCGGTGAAGGGAGTGCAGGCCCCGGAGGCGGATCTGCAATCGGTCGTCGGGGAAGAGTGCATCCACCCCCACACCCGGGAGCCGGTAGTCGTACTGCGGGAAGGGATGGTCCGACCACGAGTTCCGGACGACGATGGTCACCGACGGACGTTCGAGATGGAAGAGCGCGTGGATGAAGTCGAATCCGGAGGGGATCGGCCGGACGTCGCCGACACGCAGGATCTCGGGCTCCTCCATGCGCAAGCGCCCCGCAAGAAGGTGCTCGTCGGCGAGACCCTCCTCCTTCGCGAAGGAGTAGCGAACGTGCAGGCTCGAACCGCACAGGACCCGGAACGCGCCGTCGAACCCGTGCTGGTGGATCGAGGTCGTCCCTTCCATCCACGTGAGGGCCTGGATCTCGAAGTCGGTTCCCTTGTACATCACCGCAGGCGGCTGACCGAACCGGTCCGCCGACGGACGTTGCTTTGGAAGTCCGGTACCCGTCGCGAGGATTCCGAGTACCGCCGTTGCGGTCAGTCCCTCGGGAACCGCCAGCTCGGTGAGCGCCACCTCGGCGACGTGCGGTAACCGGTCGGCGCGCCGGCCCGCCGACGTCCACCGTTGGTCGACGATTTGGCCGAGCTGCTCGAAGTAGGCGAACCCTGCGTCCACCGTCTCAACCTACCTTCCTTCCGGTGGCGATCGGCCACGGCGGGGTATCGAACTACGTGCAAAGACACCAGATCAGGCGAAGACTTCGTTACAGTTCGGGCCCGACCCGCCGATAGATCTCCTATGACACTGCGGGTCATCGAGAAAGCGATCGGGACGATGGATCGAGCGGACGAGAGCGGGGCGGCGCAGGCACGATCCGGTACGTGCCATCGATGCGGATGGAAGGGCCCGGTCGCGAAGGTGAGTCGCCGCGAGCGCCGCACCCTCGACACCGGCATGACGTACGGCCGGCTCTGCGCCGAGTGCACCGCCGACGTACAACCTGGGGCGCGCTCCGAGGCGCGACCGCACGACGATGCTGCAGTGGCGCCCATCCCGTTGCGCCAGCGCTCCCCCAAGCGCCGCATCGTCGCCTGACCGACCCTCGACCCATCGGTCACGACCACGATCACCTTCGTCATCTGCCGCGCACGAGGACGGTCGCGACCAGCGAGCGGTGGTCGCTGCCGGGGCCGTCCTCCGTCCGGATCGCGCCGACGGCCAATCCGGCACCGGTCAGCACATGGTCGATCCTCGCCAGGGGCGGAAGTGGGCCGAGATCTTCGGAGTAGGTCATCGAGAACGCGTCACCACGAGCCGCCGCGCCGTCCTGCAGCCCGGTGCCGAGCACGTCCGCGAAGCCGCGATTTCCCCACGTCGCGTTGAAGTCACCGATCACCAGCAGACGAGCCGTGCCACGGGCACGCAAGAGCCGGGCGACGTCGCTCAGCTCCCCCTTCCACGTCTCGAAGGAGACGGGAAGTGGCGCGATCGTGTGCACGACCCAGATCTCTAGAGGGCCCGACGGCAACCGCAGGGTCGTCTCGACGACGAACGGTCGGCGGCCGAACCGGATCACCTTGGTTCCGGTCATCGGATATCGCGACGCGATGAGGAACCCCCAGGGGTCGAACCGCTTGACCTCGACCTGGTATGGGAGCCCCTTCGAGCGCGCCGAACAGCGTGAGCTGTACGAGATCGGGCGGGTTGACCTCCTCGAGGGTCACCAGCTGAGGTGCCGACGCCTGGATGTCCCGGATGTAACCGGACATCGAGGGGTTCTGATTGAAGACGTTGGCGTCGAAGACTCGAATCCTCGTCGCAGAGCTCGCCCAACTCGGCAACGGTTGCGAGGCTGCCAGCTCCGGGGCGACGAAGGCGACCTCCGCGCCACAGACGGCGAGCGCGACGAGGAAGAGGAGCCATCGCCGACCCACTCCGGCGAGGATCGCCACCACCCATGCCGGCAGGTAGACCACGGCCGTGACGGCATCGAGGATGGCGAAGACCGACGTTGCGTCCCAGGCCACCAACCGTGTCGTCGCGACGACCCCGAGCAGGACGACCACCACCCAACCGCCGACGGTGACGCCGACCGGCAATCGCCAGACGGTGGGCCTCAGGAGGGGGGCCTCAGTACGGTCCGATCCGCTGATCCGGGCTGGTGTCGATCATGACGTTTCCGTTGACGGATACGTGGGACGTCCACTCACGACCGTCCCACCATCGGTAGTGGAACCGGCCGCCCGGATCGGGATGCCAGGCCGGAGGTGAAGCGGGCGCGGCGGTCGGCACCGGCCCGGGTGCCGGCTGGGACAGGTCGGGGACATCGCCGGGCCGGACGTTCGCGGGCCTCGGGTAGGCCGGGAACTGGTCGGCCGCGCTCGGCGGACCAGAAAAGACCGCGCCGTACTGACCCGGAGGCACCTGGTGGGCACGGCGTACACCTGCCGAGTGGGCGATCGCGTACAGCACCAGTCCGAGGATGAGCGAGAGGAACCAGAAGAACGCCCAGAGCAGGGACGGCAGGCCCCACGGCGTCCGGCCGAGCTGTTTCCGGTCCCGCTCGGAGAGCCAGTACCCGAACGCCGCGCAGATCACGGCGAAGACCAGCAAGAGGACCTGATCGGCCGTGTTCAGGTTCTTGAACACGGATTCATCCTATGCCCAGGGTGCCTCTTGCGACTGCCACGCGGTCACGGCCGCCTCTCGGCAATCCGCCCGCGCCACCGCCCCGCCCTCCGGGACGAGTCGCGGCGTCAGTCGTGGGTCGGATCAGCTCATCGCTGCGATCTGGTGCTTCGGCGGATACGTGCCGAAGGTGGTCAGGTGCTCGACGATCCCGCTGGTGAAGCTTTCGATGTACGCGAGCTTGCGGATCATGTAGCTGTGGCTTTCCTTCGGATCGAGATAGAGGTTGTAGAGCCGCCCATGTGAGTACTTCTGCGTCACGCCGGTGAACCCGCCGAGGTTGAAACAGTCCCGGTCGTCGTCCGACGACGACGCGACCATGAACTTCCACTCCCCGACCCGCAGACCGGAGAAGACGTTGGTGAGCCAGTAGTAGAGGTACTTCCGGTTGGAGAACCCGTCGACGTCCAGAAGGAACGACGCCTGGTCGATGCTGTCGATGTACCGGTCGCCGGGAATCGATCCCGCGGCTCCGGCCAGCCCGAGGACGGTGTTGAACAGGTCCATCTGGGAGAAGATCCCGTCCGAGGCGCGGTCGGCGGCGATCATGCCGGGCCAGGTCACGATGGCCGGAACCCGCTGGCCGCCCTCCCACGTCGAACCCTTCGCGCTCCGGAACGGCGAGTAGGCGGCATCGGGCCAGGTCTCCATCTCGGGTCCGTTGTCAGAGGAGAGGAAGACGAAGGTGTCCTCCATCTGCCCCGTCACCTCCAGCGCGGCGACCAACCGTCCGACGATGTCGTCGAGCTCGATGATGGTGTCCTTGTATGGGTGCTTTGCGGGCGACGACCCGAGGAAGCGCTCGTGGGGGTAGTTGTCGAAGTGGGCACCCCGGGTGCAGTGGTAGAGGAACCACGGGCGGCGGCGGTCGGCGTCGGGCTCTCCCATGCGGCGGATGAACTCGAGCGAGTAGTTCGCCCACTTCTCGTCGAGCTCGGACAGGACCGGCAGGGTGACCTCTTCGACGTTCTCGGTGGCGCCGCCCTTGGACGCGTGGACGAAACACTTGTTGAACGGCATGTTCTCGACCCAACGGGTCCGTTCTTCGCTGTAGACGATCTCCGGGAAGAAGTAGGGGTCACGCCACTCGGTGTACATGTCCGACACCGAGAGGAAGCCGTAGAAGTCGTCGAAGCCGACGTGCTGGGGCTGGGACTCCTCGTTCTCGCCGATGTGCCACTTCCCGACCGCCTGGGTCGCATAGCCCGCATCGGAGAGCAGCTCCGCGAGGGTGACCTCGCCTTCCAACCCGCCGGGTTGCCCGTACATCGGGGGACGGAGAAGGCCGTGCCGCATCGGCAGGCGTCCGGTCATGAGGGATGCACGCGACGGCGTGCAGGATGGCTCCGAGTAGCACGAGGTCAGGAGCAGCCCCCGCCTCGCGAGCCGGTCGATGTTGGGAGTGGGTGCACCGACCGCGACCCCGCCCCCGTAGCAGCCGAAGTCGCCCCAACCGACGTCGTCGAAGAGGATCACGAGCACGTTGGGCCGCCTCCCCGACGACCGGTACCGGTCCAGCGCGGCAGCCGCCCGCTGCTCTTGTTCCTCGAGGACGAACCTCGGTTCGAGGTTGTCGCGCAGCCGAGTGGCCTCCGCGACGACCGGATCGTGTCCCATCAGTCGGCTCTCCCCGCGTCGAAGTCGGCCAGATGCTACTCAGGGCCGCTTCAGGGTCGATTGGCGGGCGTCCCCGAACGGCATGGGGAATACGGTGGACGTCGTGGATCTCCCAGAGCTCCTGGTCGGGGACGCCGGCGAATGGCGAGGATGGTTGAGCGCCCATCACGCCGATTCACCGGGTGTCTGGCTGGTACTGGCCAAGAAGGGAACGGTCGATCCGACGACCGTCTCGTACGACGAGGCGCTCGACGAGGCGATCTGCTTCGCCTGGATCGACGGTCAACTGGGGCGTCGTGACGCGGCGACGTTCCGAAGACGCTTCACGCCACGAAAAGCTCGCAGCCCGTGGTCTCAACGGAACGCTGCCATCGCTGACAGGCTGATCGCCACTGGCCGGATGCATCGATCGGGCGAAGAAGAGGTGCGGCGGGCGAAAGAGGACGGTCGATGGGAGGCCGCTTACGCCGGGCAAGCCAGCATCGAGATGCCGGAGGATCTCGCCACTGCCCTGAGTGCCAATCCTCGCGCGAAGGCGATGTTCGAGACGCTCACAAGTGCGAATCGGTACTCCATCCTCTACAGGATCGGAAACGCCAAGAAACCCGAAACCCGCTCTCGGCGCATCGGCCAGTTCGTCGAGATGTTGGCCCGAGGTGAGACGATCCACCCCCAGGCTCCATGATCACCCGAGCAGACGATTCACTGCCGGCAGAAATCCCGGTACGCCGAATGGGTAGTGGCCTTTCGGCACGATCGTCACCACGCCGTCTCACTTGATTCTGCAGTGGGTGGTCTATGTCCTGACCGGTGTGCCAAGTTCATGTTCTGATTACGTGTTCTCGTCCTGATCGTCTGCTGGCGTCCGTCGTGACTCATTGGCCAATGCGAGTTGTTCAGGGTCTTCGGTCGCGATCGACGCGGCTCCGGGACCACGAAGCTTGCGCTGCATCGGAAGCTCGACAATATGGTGGAGGAGGATCGCTGCTGCCAGGCTGGCCACGAAGGCCACCAACACCGCCGCGACCGAATGCACTTCGGTCCACGAGTGGTTCCAGCTCCGGTGATGGGCCAGCAGCGCCATCATCGGAATCTGCACCAGGTAGAAGGCGAACGAAACTTCGCCAAGGTAGATCGACACCGGTTTGGTGAGGACGCCGGTCTTGCCGTCGAGGTCGGCGACCGCAGCCGCAAGAACCAGCAAACCGAGCGGGAGCAGCACGACGTAGTCGCCGTGCCCCGAAAGGACGTTGACCCCGGCACGGCGGGCCAGCTCGTAGGCGATGGCAGCAATCACGATGGCCATCCACATCGGGACCTTCGGTCGCCACCCCTGTTCGACCTTCAACGCCAGCCACATGCCGACCATGAATTCGGGGAGGCGGATCAGCGGGTTGGTGTACACCACGCTGTAGTGGGACCGGATGAGCAAGGCCGAGGCCACGACGGCCGCCACGAGGCACCCGAGGACCAGCACGTCTTGCCGACGAGGGGTGAGCGACCGAAGGATCCGTTGGACGAATGGGAAGACGGCATAGAAGAACGCTTCACACGACAGCGACCACTCCGGTCCGTTGTAGGAAAAGACGGGGTAGTTCGCCATCGGGAACCACGCCTGGAGCATGAAGATGGTGGTCACGATGCCCAGCCATCCTCGGGCAAGACCGATGTCCGGCCAGATGGCGATGGCCACCACGGTGAGGAGGAACATCACGAGGTAGCTCGGGTAGATGCGGGCGAATCGACGGCGGTAAAAGGTCGACCCTGGGAGGTCCGGTCTCGTCGACCAGGTCAGCACGAATCCCGAGAGGACGAAGAAGAAGGTGACGCCGACCGTCCCGAAGTTGAACGGCCGGAGCAGGCGGATGGGGACGAATGTCTCGGCGTGGTAGAGGAAGACGAGCAAGGCTGCATACCACCGAAGACCCGTCAGCCGAGGAAGCCCGACCCCTCTTTCGGAGGTGCCGTCAGCACTCATTGCGAGCCGCGTCCCCGGTGGCAATCAGCCCCGTCGCTCATCGACCCGCCTTGACGTTCACTGATGACAGGATGCCATCCAGCCTTCAGGAACTGGCGGAAATCGCAGAGTGCCCCCGACCACGCACATCGTCGGGAACCGTGACACCCGGGCGTTTGCCGCACTTCACTTCCGCTTCGCCGCACGTGCCTGCGGTGCAACTGGGATTGCCCCTGATCACCGGTTGCACGGCGACTATCGGCGACGCGGTCTGAGTGTGGTTCGATGATCCTCTGTCCAGAGCCAGCGGATCACCCGTGTAACAACACGGGTGGGGCACTCCCGACGCTCAGCGCCCGACTCAACGAGACGTGTGAAGCTGAGCGTACGAAGCTCGGACGGACCCAGAACGTCCTCTTTCCGTTGGTTGGATCTGGTGCAGCGCCAGTTCACCGCCACCCGTCTGCGAGACGCTCACAAGTGCGAATCGGTACTCCATCCTCTACAGGATCGGAAACGCCAAGAAACCCGAAACCCGCTCCAGGCGCATCGGCCTGTTCGTCGAGATGTTGGCCCGAGGTGAGACGATCCACCCCCGTTCCACAGCCTCGTCGTCGTGAGCGACAGGGAGCTGATCCCGGCGCATACCAGAACGAATCCCACAACGGTATGCTGAAGAGGTGGCCACCGAACAGATCGCGGTCCGGCTTCCCACGGAACTCCTCGGTGAGCTCGACGCACTCGTCACACAGGGCACCTACGAGAGCCGGGCAGCCGCAGTGCGAGCTGGAGTCGAAGTCATCACTGCCCGCGAACGCCGCAACCAGGCCGATCGAGCCATCGTCTCCGGCTACCAGCGCATTCCGGCCACCGCAGCCGAGCACGGCGCTGCCGTTTCTTCGCTCCGTGATGCCATCGCCGAGGAACCGTGGTGAGCGAGCCCCGCCGCGGAGAGGTCTGGTGGGGTGAGATCGAGGGTCTGGGTCGTCGCCCCTTCTTGGTCATGACGAGGTCAGCGGCCATCCCCGTGCTCAACGGCGTGCTTGCCGCCCCGGTGACCCGCACCATCAGGAACATTCCGACGGAGCTCTTGCTCGGACTCGACGACGGGATGCCAGCGGAGTGCGCAGCAAGCTTCGACAACCTGCGTGTCGTTCCGAAGGCCTCCCTCGTCGATCGCATCTGCGCGCTGGGATCCACTCGACTCGTCGAGGCGTGTTCAGCACTGCGCACCGCTGTCGACTGCTGAGAACAAGCGAGATGGGAATCAAGCTCGGACCCGCCGTTCTGGGGCGTCCACGCCCGCCCGAGACCCCCTCACCGATTTGGGTAGGATTTCAGTCAATCTAGAAATCGGATAAGCTGTGGGGCATGGCGAAGGTGAAGATCTCGGCGACCGTCGATCCCGCCCGCCTCGAGCGGGCGAGGGAGCTGACCGGGTTGAGGAGTGTCTCGGCGGTGCTCGAGCGGGGACTCGCGGCCCTCATAGAAGACGAGTTGGAACGAATCCACGCCGAGGGCTACAGGCGGATGCCACAAGACGGCGAGACGGTGAGGGCCGTCGACTCGACGGTGTGGGCCGACCTGCCCTGGGACGAGGAATGAGTGAGACGGCACCTCAACCCGAACGAGGTGACGTCTGGTTCGCGGATGTTCCCGGCGACAAGCACCGGCCGGTGGTCGTGCTCACCAGGAGCTCGGTCCTGCCCCGACTGACGACGATCCTCGTGGCCCCGGTGACCACCCGGGTGAGAGAGATCCCGACCGAGGTCTCGCTTGGGCCGGCCCAGGGCCTCGCTCGCCGGTGCGTGGCCAACTTTGACAACATCCTGCCGCTGCCGAAGCAGAAGCTCATTCACCACGTCGGGCGCCTGAGTACGCCAGAGCTCCAACGCGCGTGCGCTGCGGCGCGCTTCGCCATCCAGTGTTGAGCCGCCCGATCCACATTCGTGTTCACCTTCACTGCCCCGCGCTGGCACCATGACGATGACTCCGAGCACGGTTTAGACATCGACAGCTTCAACTTCGGCGAATCGTTTGGGTGG
>CAVZRJ010000013.1:0-30830 GCA_963777665.1 uncultured Acidimicrobiaceae bacterium | reverse complement strand
ATCGGCGGCGGCGACCGACCTCATTCGAACGATCGATCCGTCGTACCGGTGAACGCTGGGATGCCCGCTGACAACGGCCCTATGACCGAAAGACTGCCTGGACAACTGGGATTCAGCCGAGTCCGCAGCGGAGTCCATGCCTATGGTGCCGAACTCTCAGCCCTCCAGACGGCCAAGTATGGGGGAGGTGAACCTGACGTCGGTTAGGCATCCAACCTGGTACCGTTATTCGATTCTTGTTTCCCGCTATGTCCATCGGAGAGCGCTCCGCGAAGGTGCGGGTGACTACTTACTCGATGTAGCCAACGATACGAATCAAAACTATCTTCGTTGGGTGGCAGATTTGTGCGCTCCGTATTTGGGTGATCGAGTGCTCGACGTCGGAGCGGGCTTTGGAGCTGTGACCGAACGCCTGGCGGTTGGCAGACACATGGTTGCCCTCGATGCCTCCGAAACGTGCTGCCTTGCCTTGCACGAACGTTTTCGGCGTACTCCGAACGTACAGGTTGTTCGCGGAGACCTAACGGCAATTGCAACAGACGACGTGTTCGACTCGATCGTAATGACCAATGTCCTCGAGCACATTTACGACGACGCCGGGACCCTTGCAACGCTTCGCGGCCACCTGAAACGCGGCGGAAACGTTGTTCTGTATGTCCCGGCACTCAATGGCTACTTTACGGCGTGGGACCGCAACGTCGGGCACTACCGTCGTTACTCAAAGCGCCGCCTTGCTGGGGTTATGTCGGAAGCCGGTCTGACGTTGAGAGACTTACGGTATGTCAACGTGCTCGGTCTTGCCAGCTGGCCTTTTTCGGGACGAATGCTCAAGGCAGGCGATAGCGCTGCAGGGCCACTGGATCTCTGGGACCGATACGCAACACCGTTGACAAGGGCAATCGAGCGACGAGTGAAGATTCCCATCGGGCTGAACCTATTCTGCGTCGCCGAGAACCTGGAATGATCCCTGAACAAGTTGGTGTTCGATAGGGTTCGCTGGCTGATGGCCGCACAAGGTATCCGTCCTCGCACTTGCTCGGTAAGAACGGGCTTTCCTGACCTCCCCTTGCCTCGGCGTTTCATTTGCCTGGTACGGTCCGCGGGACAGGAAGCCAGATCCCGAAGGACAAGATGCGAACCGTAGAGCAGCCGCTCGACGAACCGAGACACTCGGAACAACCCAGGGTTGTCGTGCACTTCTGGCGGTGGCTGGGTCTGATCGCGCCAAACAACGGGCCTTCTCGCTTCATAGCGTCCTTCGCTCACGTCATAGGCGGGCGGGTCAATCGGACGTACGTGCCCAAATGGCGCCATTGCCGCACGATACCCCTCGGCTCAGGCCTCCTGTGACCTTCGGCGTATATGGCTGAAGCGTCTTATCGAACGAATGGAGGGGCGCAACACCCAGCGCGTCACGCCCACGGGCAGCGGATCAGCGCATTCTTTATTCAGCTGAGCACCAGGGTGCGACTCTCTCCACCAGCGCCGCTTCCTCTTGAAATCCCCTCGCGAACCTACGAACGCGAGTTGGAGGACACACTGCACGGGCCAACTCGCCACATGACGCAAAGATGCCTCAACTGTTTAAGTACCATATGGTAGGTCGGCCTTGGTCGGAGTGTCGAACGAACCGAGTGACAACTCGAGACCGATCACCAGGTTGAGGTCGACTGCCCGCACCCTCAGGGGGAAGAAGCGACGTGTACGCACTCGGAAGCGGCGGTCCAATTCGGCAAGCACCTCACGAGCCGTGTTGCAATGGTCCTGGCGGATCATCCATTCATAGGGCGTCTTGTAGCGCTTCTCGAACATCCGTTTCGTGGTGAAGTGTCGACCCAGCGAGTAGAGACGGCCTCCCTCGCATGGAATCACGACGCAGAAGATACCGCCAGGCCGGAGGACTCTCGCAACTTCTTCCAACGCAGCTGGAAGGTTGTACAGGTGTTCGAGTACATGGATGGCGAGGACCCGATCGAACGAGTCGTCATCCCAAGGGAGCCTCTGCTCGCAATCGGCGACGACAACCGAGAGACCTCGCGCTCGCGGGATTTCAGCCGCCAGCTGATCCGATGCCTCCAGAGCGACATACTCACCACTCGATTCGAACTGGAGATGCGTCCCAGTCCCCGCCCCGATCTCCAATGTTCGGAGAGCCGACGAGGCCGTGCGACCGGGAAACGTGTGATCGAATCGACTCACCCATCCAAACCGTGACGACTTCACAGACGTCAGAAACTCACGTATCCAGTCCTCCATGATCGCGGACTGCTCATCGGTGAGCGGTGCTCGCTCTTTCGGCCACGACATCTCTAAGCCTCCCTATCGAGGGCTCTTGGGAGGGATCTGAGCGTGAACCTCTCGTAGATGCAACTCGAGATCCGCCAACCCGCGGGGAGAGCCAATCTCGTAGAAGCGCTCTTGCATCTCTACTCCCGCCAATTGACCCGACTCACTCAACGTCCTGAACAGGTCCGCCAGATCCGCCGACGGCGCCCTCCGGCACCATCGACTCGACGACTCGTCGCTCCCATACGGAGAGCCCATAATCGACGTAGCGCATCTCTTCCGGCGGATCCTGGAGTCCCTTTTCATACCGTGTCACCATTGTCCCATTGAACACGGCATTCGGCTTCTCGAGATCATCGCGATCGCGATAGACAGTCATGAGCACCGGAGCACCACGGTTGGTGTACTCGGTCTCGATCTTGCCCAGACCAGCCGTGAGATATGAGTCACCGTAGACGACGAAGAACACCGGCTCGGCGATTCCTTGATCGACGGTCAATCGCAAAGCACCACCTGTCCCGAGCGGCACATCGCCATCGTCGACGTAGCACACTTGCAGTCCGAACCGACTTCCGTCGCCGAGATGACGTCGGACGAGGTCGCCTCGGTAGCCAATACTCATGATGACTTGCTCGACGCGTTGCGCAGCCAACCACTCCAGTTGCCAATCGACGAACGGTCTCCCGGCTACGAGAAGAAGGCATTTGGGCAGACGTTCAGTGCGGGGCAGCATTCTCCGACCGAGTCCGCCCGCCAGAACGACGCATTGCATATCAATCTCGCACGAGGACGACGGAACCGTCGTGGTCGAATTGAAACCGCACCTCGCTCAGGCCCTCGGCATTCATCGCCGCACGAAGTCGATCGGTATCCTTGCCGTAGAACAGCAGAAACCCTCCGGAGCCAGCCCCAACCAGCTTCCCACCAAGAGCTCCGTTGTCCATCCCAACCTGATACCAATGGTCGATTGCGTCGTTGGACATGGTCGATGACCGGCGCTTCTTGTGTTGCCAGTGTTCATTCATGAGGGCAGCAAAGGTGCCGGTATCACCGCGCTGCAGCGCGTCACGACTGGAATCCCCCAGTTCCTTGATGAAGTGCAGGCTGTCCATGACCTCAGATTCGCCACGCTCCGAACCAGCACGCTGCTCCTCGAGAATCGAGTCGGCGTTGCGTGAATATCCGGTGAAGAACATGCAGAGGTGCTCCTGAAGATCGAGCAGCGTATCGTTCGATGCTCCAAGAGGCTCCACCGTCACGTGGCCATCGTGCGCAAAAGTCATGTACTGCAGACCGCCATATGCCGCGGCATATTGATCTTGCTTGCCGACCGGACGACCGAGTAAATCCATCTCTATGTGGCACGCTTCGGCGGCATTCTGTTCGGTCGTCAGACTCTGTCGAAGATACGCATAGATCGCACGGAGCAATCCGACTGTGAACGTCCCTGAAGAACCGAGCCCTGTGCTGGCCGGGATGTCCGCCACGCTCACCAGCTCGATAGAGGGTCCGATTGGATGGAGCCGAAGAGCCTCCCGGATTATCGGATGCTCGATGTCATCAATCGCGTCGACACGTTCGAGGCTGGAATACTTGAGGAAGTAATCATCGGTAAATGTGCGGTTGATCGCTATGTAGATGTATCGGTCGATTGCCGCTGACAAGACCAGACCACCAAAACGCTCGTAGTAGGAAGGCAAGTCAGTACCACCTCCTCCGAGAGTGATGCGCAGGGGCGTTCGCGTAATGATCACGACGACGGGGGCTCCGATCGCCGAGCCACCGCGAGCAGCTGCCAGCCAAACGGGGAGGAGTCCAAGTTGTAACGGAAGACGCGTTCGAACCGAAGAGCGGTATCCGATGTAACTTTGAGGACCTCAGAATAACCAGCAAACGCCAGGCCCGCTGGTCCTCATTTCGGGTTTCCTTCTGTAGGAGGTCACGTTGCGCGAAATCGGCGGGCAATTTCCGGGCGTGCGCGGGCGGTACGGCGCGCTCGATTCTCCGCGCCCATGTCGATGCCTCGCGTTCGGCCTGAGGAAAGGTCTCAGCCAACATCAACGTGAATTCATCCTGGCCACATCCGATCTCGAGAACCACGGCCGCCCGAACTCACCTGTTCCAAGTTTTGGAGGATGAGCCGGCATCGGTACGCAGTGGCGGGATTCCCCGACACGGCATCACGAACATTCCCCAATGTCGATTCCAGTCGTCGCTCTCGGGCTGTCCCGTTTCTGTCATGAGAACGGCCGGAGTTCGACTACAGCAGGTAGCCTGCGTCGACGGCATCGCGGTAGAACATCCTCACTGTATCGAGCGACACGTCCTCCAGACTCCGGCCGAGGCCTCCCAACTTCTTGAGAAGATCATGAGTCACCGTGATGATGTGGCAACCGATCGACTCAGCTTGGCACACGTTGAGGACCTCACGTGGACTCGCCCAGAGCAGCTCCAGGTTCGGATACGGCCGCAGCAACTCGACGGCCGCCGCCATGAGCGGGACCGGATCACGGCCGGTGTCCGCAATACGGCCGGCAAATACGGATACCACGGCACCGGAGCTCTCGGACAATGCCTCGGACACCTCCCGAACCTGGGCCAAGGTGAGGATGCCTGTGACGTTGAGGTGCACTCCGTCTGCGCGTGAGGTCGGCGATGAGAGGACTTGAGCTGATCCCTTCGGTATTTGTCACGGGAATCTTGACGTAGACGTTTGGTCCCCATGAAGAGAGCCGATGCGCCTGCCGCCTCATCTCGTCGAAATCGTCCGCGCAGACTTCGAAGGAGATCGGTCGGTCCTTGACATGGTCGAGCACCTTGCGGGCGAACCACTCGTAGTCCTCGATTCCCGCCTTGCGCATGAGAGTCGGGTTCGTGGTGAATCCACGGACCATGGGGTCGCCGGCGAGCTCGAGGATGCCCTCGAGATCCGCCCCGTCGGCAAACACCTTTATTCGCAAACCACTCCCCCTTGCGACCGTCCACTCCATCGCCCACCACGATATCTCTGCACCTTCGATCCAGCTCACGGCCTCGGCGAGGCTCGTTGTCACCACGTCCGCGTCCTGGGGCGCGCGCTCGGAGTACTGGCGGTCGATGTAGACGGTACGGCATCCAGCTCTTCGCCCCGCCTCCACGTCTCGCCAGCGATCGCCCACCATGAAGCTGCGGCTCAAATCGAGCCCGAGATCATGCGCGGCATCGAAGAGCAGGCCCGGAGCCGGCTTCCGGCAACGGCATCCGTCGGCGTCGTCGTGAAAACAGACGTACACCGCCGCCACCTCGAAGCTGTTTGCGCAATTCCCGGTTGATTTCGTGGACCACCTCCGCACGCTGCTACCCCCGGGCCACGTCCGGCTGATTTGTCACGACCACCAGGACATATCCGGCAGCCTGCAGCCGACGAAGCGAGGATGCGGCGTCCGGATAGACCTCGAGGTCCTCCACCGAATCGGGTGGGTGCGGCCGGCCCTCGCGGATTATGGGCCGGTTGATTACCCCGTCACGGTCGAGGAACACGGCCGGCTGGCCCAGATCCGGTTGGACCTTCATGCGAGCCTCCCGAATGTGACGTCCTCGAGCATCGACTCCAAGGACGCCCGCATCGCCAGGCGAGTCGACATGGCATTGGTCCAGCCGAGGGCGCGTAGGCGCTTGGTACTCAACCTGACGACCGGTACGTCACCCTTCCAACCGCGGTCGCTGCCTGTGAACTCGAGCTCCGTCGCCTCAGGATCGAGACCCATCACTTCGACAGCCATCTCGGGCGATCTCACCCACTGTGATGTAGTCGCCCGTGGCGACGTTGTATGTGGCCACGGGCGCCGAAGTCCGAGCGGCCGCCATCAGGACCGCCTCGACGACATCGGCAACATGAATGTAGGACTTGCTCTGTCGTCCATCCCCAAGAACCAGGAGATGCCCAGGATCGCTCGACAACCGACGAATGAAGTCGTATCCGACGCCGTGCGTCTGACGGGGTCCAACGACATTGCCGAACCGAAACACGTAGCCACGGAGACCGAACATGTGACAATACGCGGAGATCAGGGCTTCTCCGGCCAACTTGCTGGCGCCATAGGTCGAGATCGGCGACAAGGGACCATGGTCCTCGTCAACCTCCTACTTCGCCCAGGTCCCCGTAGACGCCGCTACCAGACGCGTACAAGATCCGCGTCGCACCCGACAGTCTCATCGCTTCCAGTACACGGTGTGTCAGAAGAGTTCCCGAATCGAAATCAATCGCTGGTTCGACGACCGCGCGCGCAATGTCGGGATTCGATGCGAGGTGGATGACGGTGTCGTTCCCTGTCACCGCCCTCGTGACAGCCATCGACGTCGGCCGCGTCCCCACGGACGACGCGTAGCCTCGGATCCTCCGCGTGCCGATCGAGATGCCATTCTCGCCCGGAGGAAAAATTGTCGAAAACGGTCACCGATTCGGTTCCGGCGCTGTCCAAGAAGTCGGTCGACAAAGTGACTACCGATGAATCCGGCACCTCCCACGATGCAGACTCTCGAGATGTCGGAACCTCGCTCAGTGATCACTTCAGCCCTTCCCATTTGGCGCTTCGGCGGGCCAGCAGCGGGTGTGTGACGAGCAGGTGCCAGATCACCGCGCACAATCCTTCCGTGTGCGGAGTGACGCGCTCGGGAAACAGAGGAGGAATCAGCACGACGGCATCGGCGACCTTCGCCGCGAACCCTCCGTCGCGACCCACGATGGCGAAGATCGACGCCCGACGGCCTCGCGCCAACTCCATGGCCGACACCAAGTTGGCGGACACTCCCCGTTCGGCGTCTCCGCCCCCCACGGACAAGACCAGTAGTCCGTCGAGTTCGTTCAGATGAGATCCGTCCAGCCAATCCGAGAAGACGCGGTCCCACCCATCGTCGTTGATTCGAGCCGTGAGTTCTGAGACGTTGTCCGTAGGCGCGTAGGCCTCAAAACCACACAGTTTGCGGAAGTCGTTGACGGCGTGAGACGCATGACCCGCTGATCCACCAACGCCGAGCACGAAGAGCCGTCCCCCCCGTTGACGCACATCGGCCAAGCCCGACGCGCATGCCTCAATCGCCGATGGGTCGACCCTCCTCAGTACCTGGACGGATTCCTCGAGGAAATTCTCTGTGAAGGACATCTGGAATGTCGGATCGGGTCCTGGTCGGTGGCGGTCCTAGACACCGTCGTCGGACGACGACGGTACTTCGGCCAAATTTCACTCCCGTGGCGTGTAGCAACAGGGTGAAGCAGAATGTTGAGAACCCCATGATCACGAACATTAAGCCGGTCACTGCCAGGTGGTCCACACCCGACGATGGGCCAGGAAGCTTGTGGCCACCAACGAAGTACTTGACGAGGAGCACGCCAACCAGAAGAGCGCCCACGAGAAAGAGTGCGAAACTCACGAGGACCGTTCGGGTGTAGCGAAAGCGCGCCTTCCAGCGAGCACCTGACTTTCCTGAGTAGTCGGACAAGACTTGAGCAAGGACTCCGGAGAAGGCACTCTGCAGACCCAAGACGGCAAGCGTGACCCCCAGCAACTGCCAGTACAGGCTGAAGGTGTAGGTCCCAATCGTGATCGAGCCGAAACTCAGCGGCAGGGTGAGGAGGAGTCCGAGAGCCAACAGCACGAGTCCGGGCTTGAACATGAAGAACTGCGCCCGAAAGACGAACATGGTCCGGAGATTGATCCAGGCAGCCAGGAATGGAGAGAACCAGCCAGATCGCTTGTGATGAGACACCCTGCCATTGCGGTCGCGGTAGAAGGTTACGGGTACCTCGGTGGTCCGGAGCTGCATCAAGACCGACTTGAGAACCATTTCCGATGCGTACTCCCACGACTGTGATGCGAGGCCCATGCGCTGCAGCGCGTCTCGGCTGATGCAACGCATTCCGCAGTGGATGTCTGTGAACCGACTGCCGTATATGCGGTTCAGGATCCACGTGGTAAGGGGCGTGCCCACGTAGCGGTGCAACGCCGGCATCGCACCGTCTTCGATGCTGCCGAGCCACCGGGAACCCATAACAAACTCATATCCCTCGCGAAGTTCTGTCACGAAGGGACCCAATTGACGGAAGTCATAGGTACAGTCGGCATCGCCCATCACGACGTATCGTCCGCGAATGTACGAGCCCGCATCTATATAGGCCCGCCCGAGCCCCCGTTTGGGTGTGCGGAGCACTCGCGCTCCTCCCGCCAGCGCGAGTTCCGCGGTACCGTCGTCCGAACTGTCGACTATCAAGACTTCACCGCACGCGCCGGCATTGCGAAGACCCTCTTGGCACCACGACACAAATTCAGAGATGGTGAGTTTCTCGTTGACGGCGGGAACCACGATCGAAATTTCGGGATCAGCGACGTCGTGTACGGGAATGAGAAGCTCGACAACGGCATCGTTATGACGGTCACCACCATCGTCATGGCCCCGTTCGCTCACTGACACGATGTCCGACACCAGGCGTCCCTCTCCCCCTGCCAAAAGTGGCGCATGGGATGCGTTTCGCCAACTCTAGCCAAATCCAGTCGTGCGCAGACCCTGCCTAACGATCCGACACGACAGCCCTCGGAGGCGCCGGCTCGATCTCCGCCAAGGGCTCTTCCCGGCGCGACGAAAGCGGTCGTTTCCCAGAGATCAAACTATCGATCCCGGTCGCCGCGAGCAACACCAGAGGCACCTCTGCGGCTGCTCGGTAGCGCGGGTCGCCGATACTCGGTCCGACGGCAACGACGCCGGTCAGCACAAACGCCAGGAGGGGGTAAAGGGGTACTCCCCGCCGGCGGAGCGCGACCACCCCAGCGCACGCCGGCACAAGGAGGAGCCAGTAGCTGATCATGGCCAGGCGGGTGACCCCGTCCCAGGTGCCCATCCACTGCGCATCGATGCTCGTTTGCTGGAATGGGTTCCAGAAACCGAAGGTTCGACCCTCCCGGGCAAAGACCACCACCGGTAGCCGGCTCAGGTGACCTTCCGCATATTTGACCCCGTTATGCAAATACTTGCCGTCGTTGATCGACTGGTCCCCGCCGTAAAACGGATAGAGACAACTCAATTCTCCATAACCAATATCGGGTCCGTAGTAGGCGGGTTGACAGTTGGCCGTGGCGACGGCGGGGCCGAATCCGTTCGAAAGCAGCACCGGACGCTGAAATCGTCCGAGGTTGAAGATCGTCCATGGCGCGATCACCACAAGGAGAACCACAAGTGCCACGGCGAGCCAAGCGACGGCGCGACGCCAGCTACCCCAGTTGACCGCCAGAACAACCGGGAGCACGACCAAAGGAAATATAAGGATTTGCTCGGACCGTGTCATCGCCATGACTCCGCACATGCCTCCGAGAACGGCCGCGCCCCGTATCGAGGGATTGCCCCGGAACCGATAGACCAAGAGTATGAAGACCGCGATTTCCGGTAGCAGCAGAACCTCGGACAGCAGCGCCCGCTCGTAGACCCACAATGCGGCATATCCGGCTGCGATCCCTGCAGCAACGAGGCCGGCACGGTCTCCCACCACTCGCCGGGCACACACGCCGATCAGGAGCACGGTGGCAGAGCCGATGACGCACGCGAGGATCTGTTGGGAGAACCAACTGTGCTGACCGAACCACGCCCACACGGTGAGGACCATGGCCCAGCCAGGAGGTCGGAGAGCGTCTGGACGTAGCGACATGGGACTGACGAACCAATGGCCTGCGGCATTCAGATTTCCCTGGGCGGACCATTCGTATCCGTCCCCTCCCACCTTCTCGTGTCGGGAGAGCACGACGACGAGCAAACGGAGGCCGAGCCCGCTGGCTGTGATCAGACTCAGCCACCGCCAGAAGTGGACAACTTCCCTCGATTGCGCCTCGTGGCTCGGTTCGTCGTCGAGCGGCCGCTCTACGGTCCTCATCATGTCCTTCGGGTTCTGACTCTCGTGTTCCGCGGACCGTACCAGGCAAATGAAGCCCCCAGGAAAGCAAACGTCATGTCGCTCGGCAAACGCCCAGCGAGTGCGGACGGATATGTTCCGAATCAGGTGGGTGTATCTCTTGGGAAGGGTTCCGTTTGTCCGTCTCTACGAATGGCAACACACGTGACGAAGTGACTCCTAAGCCCAAATCCTGGATCTGCCGCCAGACGCCGCCTTCATACCCCGACGGAGTGAGCCTTTGGCTCGTCAAGCGGACAGGTGGTTGCCAGCGCGAGGACCGATCGGTCACCCCAGGGCACGCACACCGACCACCACGTTCGCGCACTCGGATCGACTCCAAACCGTTGACATAGACGACGAGAGCTCATGCGTCTCAGCGTCGCCGGGGTCACGATCGCTCCGCGCTGTATTTCCGCCAAGGTGATCGACAGACCTGAAACGAGGCTGGGATAGACGCCACGAAGCTGGCGCAACAGGGCCTGGGCCTGTCACGTGTGGCAGGCGTGTCGGTGGTCCTGGGTTCCCGTCACCCTCTGGGCGACGGGAATGGAGTTTTCTCGACTCGTTTAGGACACCGCCGGCTCACAAATCTACAGGTGCCAGAGCTGACTGCGCTCCGAGTCCGATTCACAATTCCCGCATGCGGTGCCACATTGCCCGAAACCCGTCCATCTCCTCTTGCTTTCCTGGGGCGACCGCGGCGGCGCAACTGCCCACGATGGTCGTCAATACGGGCGCCTCATCGAGCTTGGCTAGGATCTTGCCGGAGGCCGCCTTCAGGGAGGGAGAGGAGTACGGTGCGATCCAATCACGTCGGTGTCTCAGTGGTGCTGCCTTGCCTGAACGAAGAGAACTCGGTCGCACTTTGCGTCCACGAGGCATTGGACGCTCTTGCGGCCGGAAATCTGAGAGGCGAGGTCATCGTCGTCGACAACGGTTCAACCGATGACTCGATACCGATGGCTGAAGCTGCTGGGGCGCGCATTGTCAAGGAGTCTCGACCGGGTTACGGAAGCGCCCTTCTGGCTGGGTTCGAAGTCGCGAAAAACGAGATCGTCGTCATGGCCGATGCTGACTTCACCTATGACCTAGGTCGAGTCCCTGATCTGGTAAATCCGATTATTGAGGATCGCGCTGATCTCGTTGTGGGCTCTCGACTTGATGCAGCGAATCGACGAACCATGCCGTATCTCCATCGGTTCATCGGCACTCCCCTGCTGACATTCTTAACCGCCCGCGCCTGCGGACGCCGGGTCGTGACGGACAGCCAATCCGGATTTCGAGCCTTTCGGCATGATTCGCTCGGAGCCATGAAACTGAGCTCATCGGGTATGGAGCTGGCGAGTGAGATGCTGATCAACTCAGCAAGAGCCGGCCTGCGAATCGAGGAAATCGAGACCGGCTACCGGCCCCGAATCGGACAGTCGAAGTTGGCGACATGGTCTGATGGCTGGAGGCACCTCTCTTTGATCTTCATGTTGGCGCCCGACCTTTTGTTGATCGGTCCCGGCTTGGCTCTGCTGGCGCTTGGTATAGCCATGTTGGGAGTGTCGTTTGCACAACCCCGCGGAGTCGAGATCGGTTCACTCGTGTGGCAGCCAGTTTTCTTCTCGGGGATTGCGTTGGTCCTCGGTATGCAGGGATTGCTCGCAGGAGCGGTCCTCGCCCACAACTCGTCCCTCACTCCAACCGGCATCGGTCACCGATTCGCATTTGTTGGCAAGGCCAATTTTCCCAACCGCTGCATAGGAGCGGGCGTGGCTTTCGCAATCCTCGGTGTCGCAGTCAATCTGGCGCTCTTCGCACTTTGGTTGAGTGACAAAGCAAATACACCATTGAGCCACTTTGGAATGGCCTCACTTTCGGAGAGCCTTATTATCGTCGGGAGTACGGTTGCGAGCTTCGGGATAGTCACTCGATTCACAAGAGCACGGGCAGCGCGATTGCCGGCTACAGGTGGAGGCGCATTCGACAACCGATCGAGAGTACCAACGGAGAGCTCCTCTTGAGGCCGCCATATACGCAGATTCATTTGGGCTCCACACTGCACGTCGCGAAAATGGTTCGTAGCGTCCAGTTCGGATCAACATGAACGGAGTCGACCGTTGGCTGCAGCGCAAGCGAATCGCGCAAGCGCTCCGCTGGATTCCGTCGGATGCCAATGTGCTCGACGTCGGATGTTCCGATGGTGCACTATTTCGGCAGGCTTCCTCCTTGATCAAGTCGGGCATCGGAATCGACACCGAAGAGCCGTTATCGTGGCCCACCGGCCCGTACACATTTCGGCATGGCACATTTCCAGAAGTTCTCGACGACCACGACACGTTCGACATCGTGGTGATGCTTGCTGTTATCGAACATATATCTGACGAAGTCCGAACAGCTTGGGCTACTAGGGTGCCGACATTGCTAAGGCGAGGCGGAAGGCTGATTATCACAGTGCCCGCCCCCGCCGTCGACCGGATCTTGGATGTCGGTATCCGATTCCGACTGCTGCACGGGATGGATGCTGCCAACCATCACGGCTTTGACCCCCGGGTTGTCCCTCACGAGTTTTTGATTCCGCCGATGCGCCTTTTGAAAGCATCGCGGTTCGAATTTGGTTTGAACCATCTATTTGTGTTCGAGCGTTCCTAACTCGAAGCCGTTATTTCACCAGAGTTGCATTCCATGGATAGCAAATATCGGGTCCGCCGGAGATCTAGGTTGCTGCACATATGGGCGCAAAGAATTGGGCTTCCATTATCTGCTATTCGGTGTACGTCATCACATATGTGACGCTCAGCTGGGCTGCTACTCCCCACGTGTTCGACCAGTTCGCCGATAGCCACACCTATCTAACAGTCAGCTTCCTCGGTCACGCGGAACGGCTTTGGACCGTACCTGTTGTATATTTTTTCGGGGAAACGCCCGCGGGCAGGGTCGCACTTCAGACACTGATTGGCGTCGCCTGCTGGGTAACTCTCGCCATCCAGTTCGGTCGAGTACTCCGGACTCGTTTCATTCGTCGCTTTGCCCAGGCCTTAGTCCTCCTGGTTTCACTCTGCCCCCCGATCATCCAATGGAATCGGACCGTCCTGAGCGAGTCGATTGCCATCTCACTGACCGTTCTGCTCCTAGCAGCTTCGTTGGCCCTTGCTCGTCGGATGGATCTGCGAGCGTTGACAGCCTTCTTGGTCGTGGCCGTACTCTGGACGTTCACTCGTCAAGTCCAGGCCTTTATCGTAATTGCCCTCGCAATACCATTGCTTCTACTTGCTTGGCGACGGCCACAAGCTCGGCAGCTGGCTCTAGTCGGAGGAACTGGCATCGCCGTAATCGGCGTGTGGGGCACTTTGACAGCTCTTCAAACCTCCTCAGCGAGCCCAACTGGCATAGCCGCGACCAACCCTTCGGAAGTTCAATTAGCAGGGATCATCCAATACCGCGCCAGCACCAATGTCGGAGAGCTTTCCTATCTGTACAGCCATGGACTACCTCGCACCTCAGCGCTCACGATTCCGCCGCCCTTCTCGCGGTCGGCCAACCTGTGAACGTCTCTCAGTTCGCCGATCCCTTCGCCGAATACCGTCTGGCTGACGATCCCAAGTTCAAGCACTGGGCAGACGGTAGCGGTGAACATGTCTATCTGAAATACCTCATTAGTCATCCGACGACAACGTTGTTTCAGCCGCTTGTCAATGCTGCGCAACTGTTAACGATGAACCCCGACTATATATCCACTCCCGGCCTGCCCTCGTGGGCATCGACCGCCGTGTACGGCAACCTGAGCTCGCTTGCCACACCGACTGCCCCCTCGGGCGCACCAAGATCATCAGATCCCTTCTACTTCGTCGCCTTGTGTGGCGTCGGGGGCCTTCTCTTCTGTGTAGCTGCCGTTCGGCATCGACTGACGCGGGTGATCTGGGTAGCGGTTGGTTCGTTGCTCTTCGGAGCCGTATGGTCAATCACGATCTGGAACTTCGCCGCTACCGAACTACCGCGCGAGTTCATAGAAACTGCTGCCCTCTTTCATGTCTCAATATTGCTTCTCATCGCCGCCACTCTCGATTCGTTGATCTCCGGCGAATCCGAGACAGAAGAACACCGAGGTTCCCGAGAAACGATGGCTGGAACGCTTCGGGCTCCAATCGACCGCACGGCAAGCCCGGTCGAAACGAGTACGGCTCCGCATTCGCGTGTCCGCCCGTTAAGACAGCGCGTGGCGGTCCTTCCCCGGGCTGGAAAGGATACCTGGGCTGGTTACCTCAATCGATTTGGGCCAACTACCTCCATCGGGCATTGGGGCAGACCTGCAGCCGGCAACGGTTGCGCATGACGTGGCCGGTCCCCGCGTCTCGTTCATCTGCAGGTTGCCTTGCCGATCGGCGACCTGACCCGTGACATATGCGCAAAGGACTCAGTCGGTTAACTCCCCGGAAAGGTTTGATGCTGCCTGAGCTCGTCCTGAGGAGTCGTGTTGAATCGCGATGACAAGAACCACGACCCAAGCGTCCCGAAGTGGGGCGGGCTCAACTATCGGGTGGCGTATCGGAGCGGCGAGTCTTATCGCAAGGATACGGAACTGGCAGAGAGAGTGGATAGTCTGATCCTCTCGATTGAGATGTGTCGAGGATCCAAACTCAAAACGGAAGACACGCTTCCGTCAGGCCATGCCCACGATGGGTGCGTTGAGCGGCTTGGCCCCCATCGATCCGTAGAACTGGGCCGAACCGAAACCGAACACCCCCCCGTCAGAAGCCACCTCCCAGTAGCCATTTCCCCCGGGGGCGGCGGCCATGCCCACGATGGGTGCGTTGAGCGGCTTGGCCCCCATCGATCCGTAGAACTGGGCCGAACCGAAACCGAACACCCCCCCGTCAGAAGCCACCTCCCAGTAGCCATTTCCCCCGGGGGCGGCGGCCATGCCCACGATGGGTGCGTTGAGCGGCTTGGCCCCCATCGATCCGTAGAACTGGGCCGAACCGAAACCGAACACCCCCCGTCAGAAGCCACCTCCCAGTAGCCATTTCCCCCGGGGGCGGCGGCCATGCCCACGATGGGTGCGTTGAGCGGCTTGGCCCCCATCGATCCGTAGAACTGGGCCGAACCGAAACCGAACACCCCCCCGTCAGAAGCCACCTCCCAGTAGCCATTTCCCCCGGGGGCGGCGGCCATGCCCACGATGGGTGCGTTGAGCGGCTTGGCCCCCATCGATCCGTAGAACTGGGCCGAACCGAAACCGAACACCCCCCCGTCAGAAGCCACCTCCCAGTAGCCATTTCCCCCGGGGGCGGCGGCCATGCCCACGATGGGTGCGTTGAGCGGCTTGGCCCCCATCGATCCGTAGAACTGGGCCGAACCGAAACCGAACACCCCCCCGTCAGAAGCCACCTCCCAGTAGCCCGGGTCAATCAATTGCTCGAAGGAGTCCGCCAATACGGCGTAACCCAAATCATTCGTATGGATATTGACGTCGTGCTCGAAACACATCAACGTCCACTCACAGATGAGCGCCACGTTCTGCGGCACCCCGATCCCGAGGTAGGACCCAGTCAGCGCGAAGTTTGTCGTCTCAAATGGCGCTGCCGGGTCGGCCATCGATGCAGCAGCCGCGCCATAGATCTGTCCGAGAAGCGTATTGAGGGACACCACGTATGGCACGGACTCCTGGGCCAGAGTTTGGTCGCTTCCCCCGAGCAGCCACCCAGCCAGAAATGGGTCGTAGTAGTCCATGCCGTAGATCGATAGCGCTGGATATGCGGACCGGAGTCCGCCGAGGATTTGCGGAAGTTCTGAGCTCACTACATTCATCGCGTTTTTGAGCACATTTTCCGTCGATCCCGGAAGTAACAGAAAAATAGAGACAGGGGACGACGTTGTCGAAACCGATATCGATGGTGAGAAAAGCGATCTGGCCAGGATGCGCTCGAAGAAAGGCTTCGGCGTCTCCCAGCTGCGTGCCGGTCGTATACGAACACCCACCACTACCGCTCAAAACATCCGTAGTGGTGGCGCCCGAACACGACAGGTTGAGAAGCTGAAGACTCGGATAGCGGGTGAGTTCGTGCTGATAGAGGAGATTCACGTAGTCGTTCGCCGGCTGGGTCGCCGCTGCTCCGGCTGCCAGGGAGTCTCCCATCGCTACGTAGTACATGACCGGCGTCGTGGCAGAAGCGACTGTGGAGTATGCAGCGAAGTTGAGAGCCATTCCCCCGGCCACAAGGAGGAGCCCGACTAACAGTGACAAAGCCCGCCGTCCAATGGGCTTATTGAAGCCGTCGGCTAATGGCAGACTGGAACGTGCGTTGGCACGTCCGGCCCCAAGAGTGCGCACATATCTCGGCATTTTGTCGCAGGTCCTCCTCTCGGCATATGAGCACAGTAAAGACATGCCTTACAACCCGTTCGCCCTCTGTTTGGACTGCTCATCCGCATCGGCGCACTACCTGGCAGCCCTCGACCGGGTCCCTCGATGGGCTTGCGTCCTCCGTCTCAGTGCTGTTGGGCGGATGCCCAGTCGTACGGGGCTCGCGCTCGGAACCCCTGACTGGGTCTCGTCGGAGAGCCGTCTTCGCCCAGACGTGCGCGCAACCTCGACGAGTCTATGGCCTGTGGGTACGAGAGGAGGCGCTGGTGTAAGGCGATGGTCTGAGGTTCCATAGTTTCTGGGACACGATGTGTCAGCAATTCTGGGACACCCAATGTGAGGGGGCCCCATGGATCTGGCCAGTTACTGCGTCCAGGCAGTGCTCGTCGAGGGACGCTCTGTGCGGGCCGTGGCGGCCGCCACTGGTCGCTCGAAGTCGTGGGTGCACCGCCACGGCGCCTTGTACCGAGCTGGTGGCGACGAGGCCCTGGTCCCCAAGAAGCGGGGTCCCAAGGTGCCGGCCAACCTCACCTCTTTCGGGTCGAGGACGAGATCGTGGCCTGGCGCAAACGCCTGGCCGAAGACGGCCTCGACGCCGGCGCCCGGACTATCTCTTGGCACATGAGCCAGAGCGGATCAGCAGTGCCGGCGCTCTCGACCATCCACCGGATTCTCCGGCGTCGCGGCTTTGTCGTCCCCCAGCCCCAAAAGCGTCCCCGCTCGAGCTGGGCCCGCTTCGAGTCGAACCTGACCAACGAGACCTGGCAGTCCGACATGACGCACTGGCATCTCCAAGATGACCAACCCGTCGAGATCATCAATTTCGTCGATGACTACTCGCGTGCGGCGCTCTCGAGCGTGGCGGTGCCCGTCGCCACGGCCCCCGAGGTGGTGCGGGTTTTCTACGAAACTGCGGCTCTTTACGGCCTACCGGCCTCAGTGCTCTCTGACAACGGTGCGATCTATACGACGGCCTACCGGGGCAGCCATAGCGGCATGGAAATCGAGCTCGCTACCTTGGGCATCACCTTTAAACACGGCAAGCCCTACCATCCGGTTGAGACCCGGTCGGCCTTGTGAAACCTGACAGATCAACCGCTCAGAACCCGCGTGTCCGCTGTCACACCCTCTCTCTCACGTCCCCCTCTGACGCCGAGTCACTCACCACACCGTTGCTCGCGCCGTCTCAATCCGCGCGCAGGCGTGCGGACACGGCTCACAGCGTCCTCGGACGATTCGGACGATCCGGCACGACCGAACCGGACACTTTCGCTGATGGCACAGAACGGACCATTTGACACGGTTCAACCCCGCTGAACTGATCGTCGCCGGTGCACATCGAACGATCTGCGCCCAATGCCGGCGATCGGGGGCACCCTCAGAGGGGCATGCGGTCAAAGTATGCGGCAGTCAACCCCCGAGTTCATCAGCCTGACGAAACCGCCCGATCTCGGTAAGCAGCAGGGCCGGATACCCGTAGTCCGAGAGGTCGGGTCATCGTCCTCGGGAAGATCACGCCAGAAATAAACGAATGCCTCGGTGAACTTTACCGAACCGAATGCAGGCAGCAGTCACTCGTTCTTCACGGAGACTGAAACACCCGCACTCAGGGTGCCCTTGCCGTTGGAATTGTACGCAATGCTGTGCAAGGTGTACTGGCCGTTGGGGACCTTGGTCGTGTTCCACACGTACAACCACCCGTAGTCCGTGCTTTCAGCTGAGCCGATATTCTCGTCTCGAAGGGTTCCGCCAGTAGCCGAAAATTCGACCCTGCTCGCGTTGAACCCAAACGTGCCGATGTTGACCCCCGCAGTCGCAGTCAACCGCGCGTTACCGTTCAACGTTGTTCCGTTCATGGGAGATACAACCCTGGTGACGGGTCGTGACTCGACGGAAAGTCCCTCTTTCGCGTACTGGCGGGCGGCCCCTGTTGCGAACACGCTGAGATCTTGGGTCTTGGCTATCTGCGCCATTTGTCGAGTAAATGCCGTGTCGCGAAACGAATACAGCACACTCGCGACAACGCCGTCCGGGGCCTTTTGCACGTTGACGGTCACATCGGCAGAATCCGAAAGAATTTGATGCCAGCCTTTGGCCCCATTGAGGCCATTCCTGGTCCCGAGAATGACGAGGATGACGATCGTAGACGTCACGATCACTCGAAGGACAAGAAGCAGTTTGTCATCCCGTTGGTTGGTCTTCCACGTCCGAAGCGTCTGCGGAACGACCGGGCTTCCATCACCCGTCCATGCGACTTGCGATTGAGTCTCTTTCTGAGGCGACACCTTCGTCGGTTCGGTGCGCCGATCGAGAATCGCCAAATAACAGCCGACCAGTATCAAGAGACCGTAGGTCGTGTACCGGGACACCCCTGCGACATAGAGTCCGTAAGACGTGCGCCCCACGGTGATAGTCGCAGCGAACATCAGCCCGAAGGAAATCAACGCGACACCGATCGGACTTCCAGATTTGTCTCCGCGAAGTCCGTAGACGATTATGACCCAGATCGCCACGGCGACAATGACAACTCCCAAGACGAGGACGCCGTTATTGCGGCCAACGGACGGAAGGCTCTCGCCCACAACGTCACCTATGGCCGAAAGAAAGAACTCTATGGTCAAGACCGGGTGACTCAAGACATAGGAGTCGTTCGATGCGGGGCTAGTCGGCCGAAACTGATAAAAGTACGCGGCGCCAGTAACAATCCCACCGGCGAGCCAAGTGATGACGAAACGCTTCGGTCGACTGCGGCAGTAGAGAAGCACCAGGCCTGCAGGCCAGATCAGAAGTCCCTGCAAAGAAGAAAAGCTCCCGACGATAGCCAGGGCCATCGCCCCTATCAGTGATAGCCAGGTGAGGATCGGTTCGTCCAGGAGAAACACAGCGCCAGCCAGCGCCAACATGACCAAGTACCACGCCATCTGGAAACCCCACAGTGTGTCCCCAACTTGTACGAACGACAGCATGATGATGGCCACAGGACAGTAGTAGAGCCAGGGAGTTGAAGGAGAGCGGCGTTTGTCCGCGACTATGAGTAGCCCTATCGCAAGCACGAGCATGATGCCGCTCAGGTAGTCCTCAATGTGAACGTTGAAGTGTGTCGTGTGGGCGAGGAGGAGGACGACGAGGTTTGGGAAGAAGATCCTATTGTCGTTGTGGAGCGCCCAGAGGTTGCCGAGGTTGGGATGCGCTATGACATTGATATCGTCCCACTGGTCTTGCCAGATCGAGTTGACGCCATAGTCGTGGATCAACCAAAAGTATGCGATAACAGGCACAGCAAATCCCAATACGGTCGCTACGATCATTAGCCATCGTCCCGATCGTCCTTTCGCCAACTCGCTGGGCTGTAGGAGTGGCTTCTCGCGAATTCTCGCGTGTCAATAGCGAGTCCCTCCGCGGAAAGGCAATCTGTCTGTGCCCGGAACGGCTTTTCGTCCGCGACGACGATCCACGATCCACTATCTAACAGCACAATGGGAACAGCCGACCAAAGCGGCGCCGGGCGGACTCTGGATCACAAAGTTTCGGAGTCGGGGTGTCAACGTGCTCCAACTCTTTACGACGAGCCAACGGCCTAGGCGCGGGCGCTTCACGGGACACCTCTGAGCTGTCCCCAGGGGCCCTACGATACGGCAGCGTAGAGTCACAACAACTGTCCGGTGAATTCTACGCACACTACGATTGGGGCAACTGCTCGTTTTTCGGTCTTGAGAATAACGAATGTTTTGGCGGGACACTAGGGCGCTCCCAGCGCACGTCAGGGGAACGTACTTTGCGGGAACGCACTGAGCTAACGAAGGTCAACGGTTTGCCGGCTCCTGGCACACGGGCGTCTGATGGTCGTTTTCTCCCATCGGGAGACGAAGCGGGAACTGCGCCGGAGGATCGACCCTTCCGGCCCGACGTAGAGGGCCTACGGGCCGTTGCCGTACTTCTCGTCGTTCTGTTCCATGCCGGACTTACTCAGCTCAGCGGGGGATTCGTCGGCGTCGACGTCTTTTTTGTCATCTCCGGCTTCGTCATTACAGGACTCCTTCTTCACGAACGCAAAACGTCTGATCGTACGTCGATCCTCGCCTTCTACGGTCGCCGGTCTCGTCGCATTATTCCCGCCGCTACGTTGGTCATCGTCGTAACGGTTGTTTTCTCGTATCATTGGTTGGGATTCATCAGTGGGAATCGAGTCGCCACCGACGGCAAGTGGGCCGCCGTCTTCCTCTCGAACTTCCATTTCATTCGGCTTGAGACCAACTACTTCTCTTCGTCGCTGCCCCCATCGCCACTATTGAATTTCTGGTCGCTCGCGGTCGAAGAACAGTTCTCCTTTGTCTTTCCAACCTTTTTTCTCCTGGTCGCCGGCGCCCGCTCGCGCTTGTCGCTTCGGGCTCGGTTGGGAATCGCTTTGGCACTCGTTCTTTCCGCTTCATTGATCTGGTCGATAGTCCAAACCACTTCCAATCCGACAGCGGCTTACTTCTCTCCCCTGACCCGAGCGTGGGAACTAGCGCTCGGTGCGCTCGTCGCCCTCGCGACGAAACAACTTGTAAAGCTCCCTAAGCAGCTGGCTGCTGCCATAACGTGGCTGGGGTTGGGAGCCATATGTGTCGCGGCACTCGCCTTCAACTCACAAACCCCATATCCGGGATCGCTCGTGGCCGTCCCGGTCGTCGGGACTGCGCTAGTCATAGCGGGGGGTACGGCGGCACCGCGAATGGGAGTTGAGTTGCTGCTGGGTCTTCCCCCCGTTCGTTGGCTCGGGAAGCTGTCTTACTCTTTGTATCTTTGGCATTGGCCGATTCTGATCATCGCCGCCGAACGACAAGGTAAATCGAGCTTGCCCATGCGGCAGAACCTGGTGTGGATCCTCGTTGCCGTCATGGCGTCCATTGCCACTTACTATCTGCTGGAGAACCCCATCAGACATGCCAAGCTTCTGTCCCAGATTCGTTGGGCGAGCATCGGTCTTGGCGTTGGCCTGGTCGCGATAACCGTTGGGCTTTTGAGCGTCGAACTTCAGGTCCATAACGGACCGGGTGCGGGCAACGAGACGGCAACTAAGTTTGACGTTCAGCAGAAAATTGCTGACCAAACGTTTTTTGGTCCGTGCGTGGTCCTGGTGCCGAGTACGACTCAGCTCACCTCTTGCGTTGGCGGAGACCGGGCAAGCTCCAAAATCATCGTACTGGTCGGCGATTCTCATGCTGGCGCCTGGTTCCGCGCTCTCTCGGACGCGGCCAGTTCCCTCGATCTGCGCCTTGTCGGCATCGCCGAGCCAGGTTGCCCCGCCATCCCAGTCGTCGTGAAAGCGAACGCACCAATCGACACACAGGAATGTCTCGCTCTACGGAAGCAGGTGCACCAACTGCTCAACAATCTAAAACCGAGGGCAGTAGTCCTAACCCAACATGATGGCTACTTAGGGTCGATTGTGGACCAGCAAGGGAATATCCCTGCTCCTGGCGTGCAGGTCGCACTGTGGCGGCAAGGATTCGCTACCTTCCTGCGCTCCTTACGAAAAGGAAACATACGTCCGGCCGTTATTTTGGACAATCCGACGCTGCCAGAAGACCCAGCTGCTTGTGTTGCCCAAAAAGACTCGGTCAGCGCATGTGACCCCAGTCGCGTCGAAGCCCTAAAGACCGGTAGTCCGCTTCAAACGGTCGAACTCCAGGTGCTGCGCCAGCAGGATGTGCCATCGTTTGCCCCCGACAAGCTGCTTTGCGACTCTGATCGGTGCTTCCTCGAACTCAACGGGCAACCCGCATACATCGACGACAATCACCTTTCCAGCGAAGTTACACGAACCATGGAACCCCAACTCAGAGAGCTTCTCCAACAAGCGGTTCAAGAAGTTGGCTAAATTGGGCTGAGCTGCTTCTTGTGGCACCGCGGGCACTGCAAGGGGTCACATCCTCGTCTCAGCAGCGATTGGCGGTTCCTGCCCACCCCGACGGTATCGACGATATGGGGCCCTACGCGTTTGAGTGGGGAGAGCGGGTTCTGATCCGAGGCGATGACGGATTCCCGGGCCAGGTGACACCACGGGCGTGAAGAAGCACCCGCAGCCTGCAGTGATCGAAGCGTGTGAAGCCCCGTCCGGCACGCTTGACCTTCTTCACGCACAGGTTGAGCCCCTCGGTCGGTCCTTTGGAGACGCCGGTGCGGTGGTGGTTCAAGATCTCGGTGCGCCAACGCTCGAGTGTGTCACCGAGCGATGCTGACTCGCACAGCCCAGCATGCTCGCGAGCTTTGGCCTTTTCCCCTGTCAGCCGGACACATAGTTATGCGGCCAGCAGGTCGCGGTGTGCGTAGCGTAGTTCCCACTCGATCGGCGGGACGTTGCCGAGCGTCGAGTGCAGGCGCACGACGTTGTAGCGATTGATCCAGGCGATGATCGCCCGTCGGGCCTCGGCCCGGGTGGCGAAGCGGTAGCGGGAGACGAGCTCCCGCTTGAGGCTCGCCCAGAAGCTCTCGGCCACGGCGTTGTCCTGGCACGAGCCGATGCGCCCGACGGACTGGGAGACCTTGTGCCTGAGCGCACAGGGCCCGGAAGTCCCGGCCCATGTATTGCGCTCCGCGGTCGTGGTGGAACACCATGCCGGCGACGTCCCCGCCCCGGGTGGCGACGGCCATGTCGAGGGCTCGGCTCGACGAGCTCGGTGCGCATGTGGTCGCCATCGCGTAGCCGATGATCCGGCGGCTGCCGAGGTCGAGGACGTCGGCCAGGTAGAGCCAGCCCTCGCCGGTGGGGATGTAGGTGATGTCCCCACAGGTGCGCTTGGCCGGGTTCGCCCGGGGCGAAATCGCGCTGGACCAGATCGGGAAGCGGCGGGGCGGTGACGTCGGGGATGGTGGTGCGGACCTTTTTGCGCCGGCCGTCTTTGGCGTAGATGCCGTTGTCGGCCTGAGGCGCTCGACCCGCTTGTGGTTGACGTCGTATCCCCGTCGGGCAGCTCGTCGGTCATCCGGGGGACTGCCGTAGGTGTCGTCGTGGCGGCGGTGGATGTCGATGCATCTCGTTGACGAGGATGGCCTCGTCCCACTCGGCCTCGGTCGGCGCCTGGGACCGCTCCAGCCAGTCGTAGTAGGCCGAGGTGGAGACCTCGGCCGCCTCGCAGGCCGCTTGGACGGGGAACCCTTCGGCCTTCATGGCAGAGACGTGCCGGTAGCGGCTCACCGGTCCAACTCCTTCACCCAGAAGGCCACACTTCGTTTGAGCAGGTCACGCTCCATGGTCAGGCGCTTCACCTCCCGGCGAAGCCTGGCCATTCTCCTCGCGCTCCTCGGTGCGTCGAGCCCCTCGCGCTCGCCCCGGTCGACCCGTTCCTGGCGCACCCAGTTGCCGAGCGTCTGCTCGACCACCCCGAGCTCCCGGGCCACGTCGGCCACCGTGCGGTCCTGGTCGATCACCAGGGCCGCCGCGGCTTCCTTGAGCTTGCGGACGATCTGCTCGGGGTGTGCCTGCGTCTTGCCATCGTGAACATCCTCCCTTCGCCCAGGATTCTGAGCAACGGGCTCAATTCACGGGTGGACCGATCTCCGGGGTGCAGGCAACCTGCTCTTCGGACGTCTCAGATCAGCCCAACTGCTCAGATAAGGCCACTCGCGTGGCGGCTACAAATCCACCATAAATGCGGTTCGCAGGCGTCATCCGGTATTGTGCCGAGGATGTTGGCAGCCCTGCTACGCGCCAGGGATGGCAACACACGCTTAGATCCGAGGAGTCGTAAACTTCGCCGAGCAGTTGCACCCGGAATGCCGATACAGGTCCCACAGCCTATTCGCCGCGAGTTATGCGACTGACGGCCGAATCGCCCACAATTACCGAAACACGCAGGGACATGCAAAGGAATCTTGGAGATGTTCATGTTCTCGGTCAAGGCGCCAATCGACACCTCACTGATAATCAGCCGTGACACGAGCTTCGTCCTCAGACCGTTTGCTTCTTAACGGTGAAGAAGCAGGAACCGCACCGGAAGATCGCAAATACCGCCCCGATGTAGAGGGCCTTCGAGCGGTAGCAATCTTGCTCGTTGTTCTCTTTCACATCGGCTTTCACCAATGGCAGGGCGGTTATGTGGGCGTCGATGTCTTTTTTGTCATTTCAGGATTCGTCATCACGGGTCTGTTGTTGCGTGAGCGCAGATCGTCGGACCGAACCGGATTCCTCGCCTTCTACCGCCGAAGGGCTCGACGAATACTTCCCGCGGCACTTCTTGTGATCGTGGCGACCCTAATCGCCACAGCCCTTCTTCTCAGTCATGAGGACGCAGTATTGACCGCAAGCGATAGCCGTTGGACTGCGTTATTCCTTGGCAACTTTCATTTTGCTTCCGCCACTCCAAATATTGCGGTAGTGAGATTTGCACCTCTTCAACAGCTGTGGTCGCTGGCCGTTGAGGAGCAGTTTTACCTCTTCTATCCCGCCTTGTTCGCGTTGCTGTTGATCGGCCGTCGCAAACTGGCTTACCGGAGACGGTTGGTCCTTGGCCTCACCGCCATTGTCCTGATCTCATTCGTTCTCGCCGTTGTCAGCTTCAAGACCGGTGAGACTGGTCCTTACGTTTCACCTTTCAACAGAGCGTGGGAGTTTGCAGCCGGCGCGCTTGTTGCCGTGGTAGCAACGCAACTAAAGAGGTTACCCGGGGGATTGGCTGCGGCTCTTACGTGGGTGGGTGCTTTCTGCATTTTCTTTACCGCGACGACTTTTCCTCTGAGTCCGCCAGCGTATGAGTTCGCGCTTCCTGTTTTTGGTGCTGTGCTTGTGATAGCGGGTGGGACGAGCACCCAGCTTGGGGTCTAGAGTCTCTATTGCGGCTACCGCCGCTGCAATGGATCGGTCGTTTGTCCTATTCATGGTATTTGTGGCACTGGCCAATCCTTGCAATAGCGACTGAGTATGCCAACATCCACGGTAGGGTGCTTTCGATTTCGGATCACGTACTGCTCGTCTTGGGAGCGCTAATAATTGCGACGGGCTCCTATTATTTGGTGGAGAACCCCGTGCGGCATTCACGGCTGCTGATCACAAGTCCGAAGGCAACAATGGTTGGTGCGGCGCTACTAGTGGCCTCATGCGTTGCGTTCACTTATGCTTTCTAGGTGTTCGGACTCGCTACACCAAACACTTCTCTTCTGTGTCGCTGCACGTCTATTCGCCACGCGGAAACGAAAACAACGCGACCCCTGAAACCGCAATCCGGCGCTTTGCCGGCACGCCAACTCAGACCGATTTATAGTCAGCAATATCAGCAATTGTCTGACTACTTCCCCCTGAAAAATCGAAGTGACGAATGACCCCGCTGAGTGTCGCCAGCGTCCTGCCGTCCAGTGATTTTGCGCTCCGATCCTCGGTCCTACGGTTCGGGGCCATCCTTCGATCGGAAATCAATTCGTGGAGCACCTACGGCGACTTTCGGGGGGAACTATCTAGCGGCCAACCCCAGGCGGGCTCTGGTTCCGTAACGCCGACACCATTTCCGATCCTGTGTGAACGACCACTCGCGGCAAAGAGCGTTAGATGAAGAGCCTCGGCGATACGTACCTGGACTCTGGTCAATGAGGTGGGCTGGTAGAAGCTCAAGTTATCCAATATCTCGACATCACTCGCCCGGTTTATGTTCTGAGCCGTCGCAACGGCTCTGAGTTCAGACGCGTGAATGCTCCGGCGCCGTCCAAGCCGTTTTCTACTCCGATGATGGGCTGCAAGGCAAAGAAGGCCAGTACAACCCAAAGGGCGTATCGATAGCCGTTTCGTGTAACCACGTACCGTACCCCCTTGAAGAGTCCCTCAGGAGAACGGGCCGAACCTCGAGTTGTATGAAGATTTCGCTCGAGCAAGATCATGTATACGCCGATGATATCCACACGTCGTAGATCGTGTAACCCGAAGAACTGGCGCCCCAGTAGCCAAGTCCGTGCCTCCCCACGGCAACTACGATTGAAAATAAGAGGCCGAACCATATGAGCGCCGCCCCAACAGGACTCTCGCTCGTCTTCCGGGCGTGCTAACCGCATGCCTGGGGCCGGCCGGACTCGGGGAACGGATGCAGGCCGATGGGCCGGGCCAGCCCGGTGAGCCGGTCCCAGGCACTGGCGCCGACCCCGGTCACGCAGGTCAGGTGCCCGGCCAGGTCCCGGAATCCGACGGCGTTGACGAGCGCGGCCACGTCCGCACACAGGTCGCGGGCCGCATCCGCGTTGGCCGCGCCGGGGCTGATGACGACCACGAGGAAGATCGCCGCGCCGGTCAGTGGCGCGACGACCGCCTGCGGCCGACGACCGCCTGCGGGCTCGGCGGCCCCGCGGGTTCGGCTGGCGGGGCCGGCTGGGCCTGCCAGCGACGGCGGCAGCGGCGTCTGTGCTCACGGGTCCATCTTTCCGCATGCTCTGCGCTATTCCGCCTGCCTGGCCGGAATGGCGCCGCCCCTGCGTGGTTGTGCGCACAGGCGAGAGGATGGAGGGGCCGATGACGACCACGAGGCAGGCCAGCGGCGCGAGCCCGGTGGACTTCGCGACATTCGGCGACTATGGCGACTTTAAGCCGAAGAAGACCGCCGCGCCCGCCGCGCCAAGCCAGGCGATTTCGTTCGGGCTGCGTATCCGTTCCAGGGCCGGATCACGGCCGATGGTTCCAGCGGGTACAAGGCCGAGCCTGGCCGCTATCACCTCTACATTTCGTGGGCGTGCCCGTGGGCGAACCGCTCCGCCATCGTGCGCGACCTGCTCGGCCTGCAGACGTCATCTCGCTGTCCGCGGTCGATCCGGTGCGCGACGGACGAGGCTGGGCGTTCCGCGACGGCGATGGCTACGGCCTGGACCCGGTGAACGGCTTTGCCCTGCTCCGCGACGCCTACGAGGCGACGGAGCCTGGCTATGAGGGCCACGTCTCGGTGCCGGTGCTCTGGGACCGGCAGACCAGCGCATCGTCAGCAACAACTTCCCTGACATCACGATCGACCTGGACGACCCAGTTCGGCGCCTGGGCCAACCCCGACTACGACCTGTATCCCGAGCAGCTGCGGCCGGAGATCGACGAGATCAACGACGTCGTCTACGCGACCGTCAACAATGGCGTCTACCGGTCCGGCTTCGCGACGACGCAGGAGAGCTATCACGAGGCGGTCAGCGCCGGCTGTTCGCCACGCTGGACGTACTGGAGGAGCGGCTGGCCGAGCACCGGTATCTGCTCGGCGATGCGATCACCGAGGCCGACGTGCGCCTGTGGGTCACGCTCGCCCGGTTCGACGCCGTCTACTACTCGCACTTCAAGTGCAACCTCCGCCGGATCTCCGACTACGAGAACCTGTGGGGGTACGCGCGCGACCTGTACGCGCTCCCCGCCTTCCGCAACAACACCAGGTTCGACCAGATCAAGCGGCACTACTACACCACGCACCCGCAGCTGAACCCGTCCCGGATCGTGCCGGACGGGCCGGTGCTCGACTGGACCGCAGCGCCTGGCCGCGAGCACCTGTCCGGGCGCTGACGCGGCTGCGGCGGGCAGGCCGGCGCGCGAGGTAACGTGGCTGCCATGAACGAGTACGCGGACGCGGCCGGGCCTGGTCGAGCGGTCGGCTGCGGCCCTAGTCAGCGGCATTCCCGACCAGCCAGCCGATGACGGGTTCTTCGGCCCCGCGAGCGTCGCCTGGCGCATCAGCGGTGACCTGTCGGCGCCCGTCGCTGGGCTGCGAGCGCTCATGATCCAGGCGCTGCACCCGCTTGCGATGGCAGGCGTTGACCAGCACAGCGACTGGCGCGCCGACCCGGTCGGCAGGCTCGCCGCCACGTCGGCCTACCTGGCAACCATTACATTCGGGGAACGGGCTGCTGCTGAGCGCGCCGCCGCCCGCGTCCGGCGGATCCATGAGCAGGTCACCGGCGTCGATCACGAGACCGGTCAGCCCTATGCCGCGGGTGATCCAGCGCTGCTGCTGTGGGTGCACGCGGCGCTTGTCGACTCCAACATCGCGGCCAGAGAGATGTTCGGCACGCCGCTGACGGCTGAAGAGGCCGACCGCTACATCGAGGAGATGGTGGTCGCGGCCCAGCTGGTCGGCGTGCCGGCCGAGCTGGTGCCCGACAGCCGCCGCGCTCGCCAAGTACATGGCCTGGGTCCAGCCGCAGCTGCTGTGCACGGCCGCCGCCCGGGAGTCGATGGCCTACCTGCTCGACCCGCCCGGCCTGGACGACGAGGTCGCCGAGATCTGGCAGGACATCAGGGAGGCGACGCTGATCTCGCTGCCGGACTGGGCCAGGCAGATGTACGGCTACACCGCGCCGGAGCTGACCGACGTCGCGCCGGGAGGAGATCCGGCAGGCGCTCGGCGTGCTCGACGCGGTCTTCCTCGGCGAGCCCGGAGTCCTGGAGGCCAGGCAGCGCATCACCCTGCGGATGCGCGCAGCAGTCGCGCGCATGAGGAGCCCGTGGCGCGCGCTGCTCACGCTGTCGGCCGGTACCGCCGCGACCGCCGCCGGGCTGGCGCTCGTCCGGCGGCGGGTCGGGCGGCTCGCTTCGAGCGCGGTCTGGCCGCCGCCCAGCTCGCCGTCCGCGGTGGCCTGCGCTACGCCGGGCAGCGCACCGCGCCTGTTCATCGCCGCAGGCGAGAACCGCGAGCAGCTCCGCAATGACCTGGCCATGCAGACCGCCGACGACGTGACCGCGACGCTCGGCACCATGAAGGGCGTCATGGTCAAGCTCGGCCAGATGGCCAGCTACGTCGACGAAGGCCTCGCGCCGTCGGTCCGCCGCACGCTGAGCCGGCTGCAGGACAGCGTCCCGCCGATGAGCCCGGAGCTCGCCGCCGGAGTCATCGAGGAGGAGCTCGGCCAGCCGCCGAGCAGCTGTTCGCCCGCTGGGATCCCGAGCCCATCGCTGCGGCGTCGATCGGCCAGGTGCACCGCGCCATCACCAGGGACGGGCTGGCGGTCGCGGTCAAGGTGCAGTACCCGCGTATCGCCGAGATGATGACGGCCGACCTGGACAACGTCTCGCTGCTGCGCCGGATGCTGCGGGTGACCGCGCCGAGCCAGGACGTCGACGGCCTGATCGCCGAGCTGGGGAGCGCGTGCTCGAAGAGCTCGACTACCGCCGCGAGGCGGCGAACCAGCAGCGCTGCACGAGTACTTCGCCGGTCACCCGACGATCAGCGTGCCCGCGATCGTGGCCGACTGTCGGCCCGGCGCGTCGTCACCAGCGAGCTCGTCACCGGCGCGAGGTTCGCCGACGTCGTCGGCTGGTCGCAGCACGAGCGTGACCTGGCGGGGGAGACCCTGTACCGGTTCGTCTTCCGCAGCCTGTACGAGGTGCACGCGTTCAACGGCGACCCGCATCCCGGTAACTACATCTTCCACGGCGGCGGCAAGATCACCTTCCTGGACTTCGGCATGGTGAAGCACTTCACCGACACCGACCTGCTGCCGCTGATGCAGATGGCGCGCAACCTGTGCGTCGACTGCCGACCCGGCCGAGTTCCGCGCCAGCCTGGAGGAGGCCGGCTTCCTGGTGCCGGGTGCGCCGCTGACCGACGACCAGATCACCGATCACCTCGCGGTGTTCTACCAGCTGATCCGCGAGTCCCGGACCGTGACGGTGACCGGCGAGTACGCCTCGGCCGTCGTGCGCCGCTTCTTCGACGTGCGCAGCCCGGTCGCCCAGTACGCCCGGATACCGCGGTCGTACGTCGTCTTGCAGCGGATCAACCTGGGCCTGTTCGCGCTGCTCGGCGAGATGAAGGCGACGGCCAACTGGCGCGCCATCGCCGAGGAGATCTGGCCGTTCATGCAGGCGCCGCCGACGACGCCGATGGGCGTGGCCGAGCAGCCGTGGCTGGCCAGCCGCCCGTCCGCGCGGTCTCACTCGCCTGACCGCGCAGCGCTAGCCTAGACGGGCAAATAGGTACCAACGGGCGCAAGGGAGCAGTGTGAAGATCCTCATCACGGGCGGCGCCGGCTACATCGGCAGCACCGTCGCCTCTGCGTGCCTCGATGCCGGGCATCACCCCGGTGATCCTGGACAGCCTCGTGACCGGGCGGCGGGATTCGGCCGCGAGCCGCGAGTTCTACGAAGGCGACATCGCGATGGCGCCGCTGGTGGACAAGATCTTCGCCGAGCACCCGGACATCGCCGCGGTCGTGCACTGCGCGGCGCTGATCGTCGTGCCCGAGTCGGTCGCCGAGCCGGTCCGCTACTACCAGGCCAACGTCGCCAAGAGCCTGGAGCTCGTGCAGCACCTGCTCCGCAACGGCTGCACCGGCTGCTGTTCAGCTCCACCGGAT
>CAVZRJ010000012.1:0-222499 GCA_963777665.1 uncultured Acidimicrobiaceae bacterium | reverse complement strand
GCAGGGTCAAATTCTCCAGCACCTTTGTGCGCCCGCCAGCGCCGATGAGTTCGGCAATGACTTCAGGGTCGAGAGCCGTTCCGCCAGCGGCAACTCTGCTGAGTGCGCTCGTGAACTCGGCCACGTTACCGACCCTGTCCTTGAGTAAGTAGCCGATACCGGCGACGCCTTGGGGCCCGTTCCGTTCGAGGAGATCCGAGAGGAGGCGTGTTTCGACGTATTGGGAGAAAATCAGCACAGGAAAGTTGGGCTGGTCAGATCGGAGGGTCAGCGCGGCACGGAGGCCCTCGTCGGTGTAGGTAGGTGGCATCCGGACGTCGATAATGGCCACGTCTGGGCGGTGTTCGGCGACTGCCTCAATCAGCGAGGCCGCGTCGCCGACAGCGGCTGGGACCTCATGGCCACGATCGTTGAGGATCTCTACGATCCCCGTTCGAATCACGGCCGAGTCCTCGGCGACTACCACTCGCAAGCTTGGCTTCGTGCTCATGGCTTGGCCGGTACGTCCACGTGGAGCACCGTGGGGCCGCCGAGCGGGCTGGTCACCTTCAGCCTTCCGTCGACGGCGGAGAGTCGGTCGGCTAGGCCGGTCAGTCCGCTGCCGGTCATCGCTGCGCCGCCGTCGCCGTCGTCTGCGACTGTCAACCGCAGTAGATCACTGTCTTGGGTCAGCTCGATAGTTATGGCCGATCCACCACTATGCTTGGCTGCGTTGGCCACCAACTCCGATGCGCAGAAGTAGACGATCTCCTCGATCGCCGGTGATGGCCGTGCAGTGAGCGTCACGGTAGCCCGGGCTGGGAGTGGGCTCCGGCTGGCCAGCATCCCGAGTGCCGATTGAAGTCCTTGATCCAGTTCTGGCGGGTGGATGCCACGCGCAAGATCGCGCAGCTGGCGCAGCGCTGTGTCGGCGCGATCGTGCGCGTCGTCTACCAATCGACGAGCTTGGGCGACCTCGGGAGGACTGTGCGGCTCCGACTGTGCCAGTTTCTCTTGTGCCAGACCGAGCTTCATGACCAGCCCGACCAGCTCGGCCTGGGCGCCGTCATGAAGGTCCCGTTCGAGACGTCGCAAGCGGACCGAGGCGTTATCGACCGCGCCGGCCCGTGCTCGCTCGAGTTGGCGAACCCGCGATGGCAGAGACGTCGGACCAAGCAGGTCCGCGACCAGGTGCCGGTCGAGATACAAGATCGATCGCAAGACCCAAGGTGCGAGCCACCATCCAATCGCACCTATCGCTACCAACAGCAAGGCCCGCTGCCACGTGTCGAAATAGAAGGAGCCGAAGTTGATCACGTAAGTGTGGGCGACACCGTCGTTCCGCAGGGTTTCGGTGCCGACGTTGGCGACCCACTGTACCGGTGCGAGAAGCAACCACAGGCTGCCGATGCGGAGTGCAATCACCGCGGCGAAGCTTGCGAGTGCGAGCGGAAACTTGACGACGAGATACCCACGGGCACGCCAGCCGGGTCGATCGGTGATGCCAGAGCGGACCCATCCGGCGACGCCCGGCCTCGGCCGGAATGGCGGCGGCGCCTGGACATCCTCGTCGAGAAACCTTCGGACCATGTCCCGATTGAGCGTTCCCAATCTGCGCACCGCAACGGTGGATGCCGCCAGCAACACCAGCCCCACGAGGAGGACAACCGATAAGAGGGTACCGAAGAACAGTGTCGCCACCACGAACGCGAAGCCAAAGACAGCGAGCGGGAACGCCACCAACGCATAAAGCAGCTCACGCCAGGACCTTCGAGTAAACGGCGCGCCCGCGGCCACCACCCAGGGACTAGGACCGCGCGAGGCGTACCCTGGCGAGGGCGCCCGCGACATTAGGGAACTGGCCATTCAGTCGATTCTTATCGACGCAAGGTGAGGGCATCGGTCCATTGGCGTTCTCACAGGGAGTTCTCGATGCCTGTTGAAGGTGCATGACCCCGAACACGGACGAGGGTGGCGCGTACCCTTCTCGAGCGCAGGATGTAGGCAATACCTATCAACCCGGGAACGGAGTCAACGATCGTGCCCACTGGCGATTTTTCGCCGAACAGGTGCCACACCGTCAGAAACAGCACGGTTAGGCAGTTGAGGATGATGCTGTTCACAATTGCTGCCTTGCGTCGTCGGATCATGAGGGAGAGCACCAGGGCGGTGTAGATGGCTAGAACGGTGTTGGTGATGACGTAGAACAACAGCGCTCCGAGGGGGACAACCGAGGCAAGTCCTGCTCGGGCTGGGTCGGTGAAGATCACGACAGCGCCTACCGTCAGGCCTAGCCCATGGAGCGCCTGTATGGCCAGACCGACCATGTAGACCAACAGCCATCCCCGGAGGCCCGACGGCAACTCAGGTCGAAAAGCGCTGCCCTTGACCTCGCCCGGAGCGACTGATGATCTCATTTCTCCAGGATCGTTGCCGAGAGCCTCCCTGTCGATCGTGCACGCACCCGCATTTGGGGTTCGGGTAGCCGTACCACGTCCGGGAGGTCGGTGGGATCTGCTGCACGGTCCGGCGACAGGCTGGGATGGGCAGCCAACTCGCTGAGCAACTTCTCCGGCCTGCTCTTGGAAGCGGACCTCGCAGTTCAATGTGCTGATGCGAAGATTCGGCGAACTTCCTGGTCACGACGTTGTCGTTGGCAGCCGTGGTGAGTGCCGTCGAACCCGAATCTTCGCTCGTCCCGGCGACAGCGAGCCCGAATCAGGGTTCTACGCTGCTGAACGGGGAGAACAGTTGCTTGTGCCGTTGGAACCGGCGATTCAGAACCCTGGGGTAACTGAATGCTCTGGAACGTCCGGATCGAAGGGACGGTGGTGGAGGATTGCCCACGCCTCGAGGGCTGCTCCGAATATTCGGGGTCAACGTCCGGTGTTTCTTCCCGGTAGCCGGTGGGCCCGATCCCCGCGGCGCGACCCTCAGCCGGTGGACATCACTGTGATGAAGTCCCGTATCCAGCCGACCTGGCACTGGTCGGCTGGTCGGGTTTGCCCGGGAACCCTCGCCACCAGGGGGGCGCCCGGGGTTGCCGCGGTGTCCAGCTGCACGGTGCTTGGGTTGATGTCGAGTTGCATGGCCGTGACGGCCCCGGCGCTCAGGAGGGCGCCAGAAAGGTCCACGGGGAGCGAGTAGCCGGCCGCGGCATACAGCAGGTTGCCGTGCGCGTCCTCGCCGAGTGCACTCCGCGGCACCCGAGGGACGTTGCCCAGGGTGTAGCCCCAGTCCTGCCAGGTGCCTACATCGGCAGCGGGCTTGCCGTTCAGGATGAGCGGAGGGAGGTTCTGGCGGACGCTCGTCACCGACTCGCCGGGGGTGGGGGCGGTCGATCCCCACACGCCGATCTGGGCACTGCCGTTCGCGTCGATGACCAGGCTGGCCTCACCGGTCTTGAGAGGGAGCAACACGGTCCCGTTGGTCTCGACGCCACCCACTCCGGCGTTCGCCTTGAACCCTCCGTTGAAGCAGGCCAGCAGCTGGGGTTGCTCGGTGGCACTGACCGCCGGACCGGACTCCGGGCCCAGGGTCGCGCCATTGGTCGGCGGCTCCTGGCTGCCGATGTGGAGGTTGTAGCTGACGTTGTTACGGAGGAACCGGGCCACGGTGACCGGGATGCCGTCCGACTGGGTGAAGACCTGTTCGTCGATGGCCACGCCGTGGGGCCCGGTGCTGAGCGTGGTCCATCCAGGCTGCTCCGGAGTGAGCGTGGTCGTGGTCGTTGAGGCGGTGGTCGTCGGGGTCGTCGTCGTGGGGTCCGGAGGCCGACGCCGACGAGCACCCGCAGAGCACCAGCGCGGCACCCGCCGCTACTGCGAACGCGCGCCGGCCAGGCCGACGCCGACTGACGAACCGAATCATGGGCACACCGTAGGGAGGAAGTCTGACGGGTCCATGACGGCCGGCATGGCGTCCGGGCAGGCCGGGTGGTCAGCCACCGACGGACGTCGGGGTCGTCGGAGCCGGCGCCAGATACTGCTCGACCGCAGTGGCGATGCCGTTGGCGATGACCTGCTGATCGGCGGGGTTGGCGGCGATCGATCCCTCGAAGGGGTCGGTCAGGTACAGCGGCTCGATCACCGCTCCGGGCATCTGGCTCGGCGTGGTCAGGAAGCCGGAGAGCGGGGGGCCGATCAGCATGAGGTGGTCGTACGAGGCGGCCAGGGCGGCGAGGCCCCCGGCGGAGGGATCGCCGACGGAGGAGCCGTACCCGGAATCGGGCAGCACGCCGTCGTCGGGGATCTGCCATCCCTGGGCGTTCATCGCCGACAGGACGTCGCGCTGCAACAAGGTGGCCAGACTGCCGGTTGGCTGCGGTGAACGGCCGCGCCGTGTCGTAGAGGGTGATCGAGCCGGCGTTGCTGGAGCTGGCGCCGGCGTCCATGTAGATGCCCACGAGCGCATCGGCGTTGGCCAGGTTGGCGCAGACGTCCCGTGCCGCCACGTCGTTGTGGACCCCGAGGACCGAGAGGTACTCGCCAGACATGTCAGCCGGTGTGAGCCGGACCACGGTGGTGTCCGAGGTGCGGGACACCACGACCCGGTACCCCTGGGCCCGGAGGAGGTCGGCCGCGTGCAGTTCGATGGCCAGGTTGACCGTCGACTCGGCGACGGCCTGTCCGGACTGGGTGGTCCCGATGCCGCCGGGGTCCACCCCACCGTGACCGGCGTCGAGGAAGACCGTGCGGTGGTTGTCCCCGTGGGTCGGGCTGAGGGCCATGCAGGCTCCGGTGGCCATGTCCGGCGAGAGCGCCTGGGCGCTGGGGGCGCCGGCCGGGGACCAGTGGAACACGGCGTCACCCAGCTGCGGTGACACGAAGACGAGCAGAATCCATCCCCCGACGACGAAGACTGCCAGTGCGGCGATACCCCTCCTCCCGCGCCGGATCCTCACCGCAGTTGCTGGTCGCGGCTGACGGACCGATCCATGAGTACACCGTAGGGAGGCAGTCTGACGGGGGCATTACGGCCGGCGTGGCGCCCGCTGTGAATCGGCGGTGGCAGCATCGGCGAACTCACAGGGGACCCACAGGTAGCACTCATGGAGCGCAGAGGACCCCGAGCCGATGATAGGAGGGTGAAGGTGCCCGAACTGGTCGACGCGAGCAACGCGAATCTCGCATCCGTCTCTGTCATCGGTGCCCGACGGGCATCGCTGCCATCAGAGGTCGGCCATCCGGTGATGGTGGCTGGTGGTGCAGCCGGGTCCGGTGCGGCGTTCACGCTGCAGGCGGTCGACCGGCTCGGCCCCGACGGGCTGGCAGGGCGCAGCGCCAGAACCCTGCGTTCGCGCCGCCTCCTGCTCCTCGTGTACGGGGGCGGCGCGATCGCCCTCCTCCCGTGGATCGCACTGCTGTACCGCGCCCAGCCGTCGAACGCCGTCGTCTACCACCTGGTGGTCCTGCGGGTCGGGGCCTCGGCGTTCATGATCGCTGGGATGGTGGCCACGGCGTACTGGTGCTCGAGGAACTCCCATCTCACCGTGCCAGCCGGCACGTTCACCGGCACGGTCGCCTTCATGAGCGCGTGGTTCGCCATCGTGAGCACGTCGGGGGCCCGCTTCACAATGGCGCTCGCCTACGGGTTGGGCCTGCACCTCCCGGTGGTCGTCGTCTGCATCTGGACGGTGCGCCGCCACCTCCGCCGTCTCGGCACGGCGGATGGGCCACCAGCCCATGTCTCGGCGTACCTCGCGATCGGAGCCGTCGCGGTCGTGCCGCTCGTCGTCCTCGCCGCGCTGGGTGCTCCCTCCTCGCACGCCGCCCACCATCTGGGGCTCATGTGGACAGGACTGGACGTGTTCGAGCTCCTCGGGATGGCCCTCACCGGATGGTGCCTGTGGCGCCGCCTTCCGAACCTGGCCGCGGCTGCCGCGCTGACCGGCACGCTGATGCTGTGCGACGCCTGGTACGACGTGGTGACAACGACAGGGCGTGCGGAAGGCACGAGCCTCGCCCTGGCATGCCTCGAGATCCCCCTGGCCGTACTCTCGTTCGCAGTGGCTCGCACGGTGGTCCTCGGATGGCCCGGTCGGTCCCGGCCCGCGCACCGCATCGCCGCGTCACCCCAGGCCGAGGAACCGCATGGTGGCCTCGATGACGCCGAAGTCGGACGGCGTGGCGAAGTGGTCCACGCCCGGTACCAGAACCAGGGTGGCCAACGGCAGGGCCTCGACCAGGCGTTCGGCTGACGGCACGAAGTCCTCCTGGCCGAGCACGACGAGGACCGGGCACGTCACCACGCCGAGGTCCTCCGGTGAGAGCCGGGGAGATGTGCGACGGAGGAAGGCGGCGAGCACTGTCGGGTCGTTGCCGGTCGATGCGGCAAGCCGGGTGAACACCCGGGCCTGGACGTTCTCCGGCTCGGCGCCGGACGCCAACGCCTCGACGATCGACGAATTGTCCGACTCGTCGAACACGTTGTCGCCCACGCCGAGCAGGACGAGCCGGTCGAACCGCCGAGGGTGGGCGACCGCGATGCGGAGCAGGATCTGGGCGCCAGCCGAGAACCCGACGGCCGACGTCCGCTCCGGCAGGACCGAGGCGACATCCTCCTCGACCGATCCGTAGGCCGTTGGATCGGTCGACCGGTCGGAGCTCCCGTGACCGGGCAGGTCGATCACCGGCACGGTGCAGTCGACATCGGCCAGGATGTCCACCCACCCGGTCTGCACCCAGTTGTGATCGAAGGTCGATCCGAACCCGTGGAGGAGCACAAGAGGACCCGGGGACGGCGGCATGGTCGCCGAACCTACTGCACCGCCACTCGGTGCCGAACATCCGAGAGGCTCGAGCCACCATCAGCAGTCGAGCGTCCGGCGCCGGCAAGACCAAGGACGGGGCAGTCGAAGCCATCCGAGTGCGGCCGGAGAGAGCCGGCCGCACACCCAATTCCCATTCCTCGGTTCAGTTGACGGCGGCCGACGCCACGCTGCCAGTGAGAGCGTGATCGGGCTACGGTCCTGAGGCCGTGGTCGTCACCGGGACTCCACGAGGTACCAACTCCTCCCAGGTGTTGCCGGGCTGCAGGGTGATGGGAGTACCGTCCGACGCGGTCAGCGTGGCCGGCTGGGTGAGACTGGATCGGCTCCACGTCCCGGTGATGGCCGCCCCGCCCTCCATGACCACCACCGGTCCGGAGCCGGTGGCGACCACCTCCACCTCTTGGGCCCCCTGGCTGTTCTCCACCCACGGCCCGGTGACGGTCTGGACGGTCATGGCCACCACGTTGACCGACGAGGTCTGCGTGCCGTCGACCAGTACGTCCGGGGTACCCGAGTAGTCGCGGAGGTAGCGGCCGGCGGACGGGTCCCACTGCCAGGTCACGTCCGACGAGGAGGAGAACGGGATGTGCACACCGGAGCCCGATCCGGGCACCGCTTCCTTCGGCAGCCCGGTGGCGTAGGTGAAGAGGGGGGCGGGGGGCGTGTCGTTGGAGGGATCGAGGGCCCACAGGGCGTGTGGTTCGACGAAGGTGGAGTACGGGGCGTACCGGCCGGTTGGGTGGACGACGGTTGCCGCCGACGCGCCGCCGAGGACGTTCTCGTCGATGAGGGGGGCATCGGCCAGCAGGGCCAGCACCGGGTCGATGCCCCCGGCGTGAGCGAAGATCGGGTCGGAGAGTTGGGAGAGGATGCCGATGTCGGGCTCGCGGGCGGAGCGGACGTCACCGACCAAGGCCGGCGACTGGCACTGGAAGACGGCCACCAGACGGGTGATGGCCCCCTCGACCGGCTCCTCGAAGACGATGTCGGCCTGGTTGAGCCCCTCCGAGGGCCGGTCGCCGGGGTAGTTACCGATCTTGATGGCCAGTGCGGGCCGGGCCGGTACCACTCCTCCCGGGGCCGACTCCCCGGTCAATGGACAGGTCGACCCGGATACCGTGCCGCCCCGAGTCAGCAGGACGGCAGCGGCCACGCCTACCGCCGCCACACCCACCCCGGCGAGCGCCAGCCACCAGGCCCGGTGACGACCGCCCGCCCCTCGGCGCACGTCTCGTCGGGAGAGGATGGCCGGGCTGCCCTCCTCGCCCTTGCCTGCCTTCGGAGGCGTTGACCCATCGCTCATCGGGGCCGACGCTACCGTGTCCATTCCCAGGTCGGAGCGTGGCCGAGCGAGCCGAGCCGAGGCTGCCCTGGACGAGCGCTCCCAACCCCACGGGTCCGATAATGGATGTTGGCATCTAATTGGGAGGCGCCATGGCAGTTCAGCTCAACCACACCATCGTTCCCGTTCAAGACAAGGAGGCGTCCGCTACCTTCCTTGCCGAAATCCTTGGGCTCGATTCCCCGAAGCCGTTCGGGCCGTTCTTGTGCCTCGAGACGGCCAATGGCGTCGGTCTCGACTACGACGACCGAGGCGCTCTGGAGCCTCATCATTACGCCTTCCTCGTCACCGAAGAGGAGTTTGATGCCATCTTCTCTCGGGTCACAGACCGTGGCCTCACGTATTGGGCTGATCCCGGACACCAGCAGGAGAACCGAATCAACGATCACGGACGCGGCTTCTCTTTTGAAGATCCCTCCGGCCACAACATGGAGGTACTCAAGCGGCCCTATGGGAGCTGACCACCTGTGGCCCAGACCGGCCCCTACGCTGCCGGTTACGCGTCGCGAAACCATGGGCTCAGCTGACAGGTCGCTTGCTACCGCGAGCACTTCGACAGAGTCGCAGCACCGGCGGGCGACATCGTCCGCTACCCGCACGAGACTAGCCTATCGGTGCCCTGAGCTGGGAGTTTTCGGCCTGAAGCCGGCCTCGTACCGCGCGGCCGATCTGAAGGGGCGCTGAGAGCTTTCAGGTGGCAATGCTTGCAACCGTTGCTGCTTCCGCACTCCTCGATAGCCGGCACCGCATCGCTCCGATGAGAGCGGGGTCCCGACCCGTTCAGGACTTCTGAACCGGTCGAGGTTTCGTAGAGACCCCTTCAGCCGCCGTCGAGGAGGATGAGCTCTCCGGTCAGGTAGGACGAGGCGTCACTGGCCAGAAAGAGCGCTGTGCCGACGATCTCCTCGGCGGAGGCGATCCGGCCCAGGGCTACGCGGCCGGCCATCTGCGCCTGCAACTCCGGGGTTGGAAGCGAGGCGTGGAGACTGTCCGTGTGAAAGGTGCCGCACACGATGGCATTGACACGGATGCCCTTCGGGCCGAACTCGTTGGCCGCCGCCTTGGTGAGCGCGTTCAGTCCGGCCTTGGCGGCGGCGTAGACCGCGGTGGACGCCGTGGGGTGAAGCGACGCCTTGGAGCTGATGTTGATGATCGAGCCTCCAGCCGTCATCTGTTTAGCGACGAGCGCCGTCAGGCGAAGCGGACCCTTGAGGTTGACGGCGATGGTTTTGTCGAAGAGCTCGGCGCTCACTTCTAGCAGCGACGGTGGCACCGGAGCGATGCCGGCGTTGTTCACCAGCACATCGATCCGGCCGAAGGCGGCGACGGTGGTCTCGACGAGGCCAGCGCAGTCGTCCCAGTCTCCGACGTGACACCTCACTGCTAGTGCCTTTTGCCCAAAGACTCGAACCTCGGCGGCAACTTCCTCGCAACGATCGAGCTTGCGGCTGGCGACGACGACATCGGCACCCGCTTCGGCGAACCCCAGCGCCATGGCCCGTCCGAGTCCCTTGCTCCCTCCGGTGACGACCACGACCTTGTCGTTGGCATCCAAACTGGGAATCGTCATCGGTCCACTGTCGTTCGACTGGTTCTGCCGGAACTCGTGATGCCGTCGACGATGTAGCGAATGTGGAGATCGAAGAGCGTGTCGGTCTCGGCGGCGTCGACGCCCCCAGGGTCGCCGCCGGGGCGGGTCCGGCGCCGGCCCCGGGGTGGTGGCTCCACGCCGGACTCGACCGCGCCGAAGCCGACAGTCGCCCACATGAGGAGCCGGCACGCCTGCACGGCGGCGTCGGCCGCCATCCCGTCGGCCCGCATGGCCTCGACCAGGGGACGCGACGCCTCGACGTACGCCTCGCGTCCCGCACTCAGGATGAGCCGGCTGTCGCGGGCATTTCGGAGGCGGGTCCGGAGCTCGCGTGCCCACCGCACCGCGTACCGGTCCCACGGCTCGCCGGCGGCGTTGGGTGGCGCAAGGTCGACGAGCAGCCGGTTGGCGATTGCATCGACGAGCGCCTCCTTGTTCCCGATCCGGCTGTAGAGGGGGACCGGGGACACGCCGAGGCGTGCCGACACGCTACGCATGCTGACGGCGTCGAGTCCGGACTCCTCGAAGATCTCGACCGCCGCGGTCACGATCTCCTCGGCGTCGAGGTCGAAGTCGGGTGCCTTGGTCATGGGGTCACAGCACCATCACGAGCTTGCCGACCACGTTGCGCTCGGCCATGGACTGTGCGGCCGCCGCCAGTCCGTCGAACGGGATCTTTGCGGTGACGGCGTTGCGCAGTCGGCTGTCGGCGACCAGGCCGGCCAGGCCGGCATGGATGTCCTCGAGCTCCACGCGGCTGTAGCCGCCGGCGAATACGCCCAGGAGCGAGGTGTTGGTCATGACCAACTGCATGGTGGACAGACTCGGCCACTCCCCGCTGGCGAACCCGACAGACAGCAGGCGCCCGTTGCGGGCCAGTGCGCCGGCAGCGTCCTCGGCCAGTGACCCTCCGACCGGGTCGTAGACCAGGTCGACGCCTCGCCCGCCGGTCAGCTCCCGCAGTGCCGGTGCGATCGGCCCGTCCCGGTGGATCACGGTCGCCCCCGCACCCAGCGACCGGCAGAATTCGGCCCGCTCCTCGTCGCTCACCACTGCGATGACCCGGGCCCCGAGGGCGCACCCGAGCTGCACCGCGGCAGCACCGCTCCCGCCGGCGGCCCCCAGCACGGCCAACCAGTCGCCGGGGACGATCCGACCGCGGTCGACGAGCCCGATCCACCCGGTGAGGTGCGGGATCCAGAATCCGGCAGCCTCGGCGTCGGCCAGGCCGGGGGGAACAGCGAAGGCCGACTCTGCAAGTACCAGGCACTCCTCGGCGAACGAGCCGCTCCCCTCGTAGAACACGGTCACGCCCATGACCGGCGCACCGATCGCCAGGTCCACCCCATCGCCCACCGCGGTAACGGTGCCGGTCGCCTCCTGCCCAGGGGTGAACGGGAGCGGGGGCGTCAGCGGGTAGGTGCCCCGACACATGAGCACGTCGGGCAGGCCGATGCCGGCGGCGGTCACCCGGATCCGCGCCTGCCCGGGCCCCGGCTCGGGTACGTCGACGTCGACCAGGTGGAGCACGTCGGCCGGCTCGCCCGTGCCGGTCACCTGCCAGGCCTGCATCCTCTGGGTCATGTCGCTCCTCCTCGGTCGATGATGGTGCCGGCACTGGCGAGCAAGAGGTCGACCTGGGCGCCGAAGTGCTCGTGGACCGGCTTGTCGGACAGGCCGCGCTGGAACTTGGCGTAGCTGCCCTCGAGCACGAGGGCCAGCTTCCATCGGGCGAACACGTCGTACCAGGCGAGTGCCGTGACGTCGCGGCCCGAGCCTGCCGCGTAACGCTCGCACAGCGTGCGCCGGTCGGGGAGGTGAGCCACGTCGAACCTCGGCTCATTGGCCATGCCCAGACGCAGGGTCCCCTCGGGCCCCGGGTGGAAGATGAGCGCCCACGCCAGGTCGACGATCGGGTCGCCGATGCCCGCCATCTCCCAGTCCACAACGGCCAGTAGCCGGGGGGGCGACTCCGGCGCGAACAGTACGTTGTCGAGCTTGTAGTCGCCGTGGCACAGGGCGCTCGGCTGGGCGGCGGGCCGGTGCGCCCCCAGCCAGTCGGCCACGTTGTGGGCGGTCTGGAGGTCCCGACCGCCGTAGGAGTCGAGCTGGGTGAGCCACCGGGTGAGTTGGCGCGCCAGGTAGTCGTCGCCGTGGGCCAGGTCACCCAGGCCGCAGGCGTGCCAATCGACCGCGTGGATGGCCACGAGGGCGTCGACGAGCTCCTCGAGCGCCCGGCCCTGTGACTCGGGTGCCGCCGCCCATGCTTCAGGAACGGCCTTCAGGATGGGCTTCCCTTCGATGCGGTCCATGACGTAGAACGGCGCACCGAATACTTCCGGGTCGCCACAGGCGACCACGGGTCGGGCGATGGGCACCGACGTGTCCTTGATGGCGTCGAGGATGCGAAACTCGCGCAGGACGTCGTGGGCCGTGGAGGAGCTGGCGTGCTTCGGCGCCCGTCGCAGCACCCACCGGTCGGACCCGCGGTCGACGGCGAAGACCTCGCAGGAGCCTCCTCCGACCATCGGGGTGACCCGGAGCGGGATCCGGTTGCCCAGGGCATCGTCGAGGTAGGCCTCCAGGCGCTCCTCTGTCATCGGACCAGACCCACTCCGGCGAGGTCGAGCACATCCGCCAATGAAGTGATCACGCCGTCGGGGCGGGCACTGCCGGGGTCGGCACCGTCCCGACGTGCCAGCCACGCCGTGCGGATGCCGAGCACGGCCGGCCCCTCGACGTCGTGGCGGATGCTGTCGCCCACGAAGAGCGCCTGTTCCGGCATTACGCCCGCCTTGGTGATCGCCAGACGGTAGATGGCCGGGTCCGGCTTGCAGGAGTCGGCCTGCTCCGAGCTCGTCCATGCATCGATCACGCGGACCAGGTCGAGGCGTTCGAGCATGGGCTCGAACTGCTCGTCGTCGATGTTCGACACGATCTGCACATGGATCGACGACCGCTGCAGGGTGGCCAGCGTCTCCAGGCAGTCGGGTCGCAGCACGGCCTCTTCGATGGTGGCCCGGTACTGGCGATCGACGGCTTCGTCGGCGGTGGCCTCGTCGATCGTCCCGCCGAGGGCGACGGCGGTGGCCGCAAAAGCGGCGCCGAACAGGCTGCGATGCAGGTAGGAGGACTGCACCGCCACGGCCCGGTAGGCCACCCCCATGCCCTGGCGGTAGGCGGCCCGCAGCTCGCCGTCGGTGACTTCGACGCCGGCCGCCCGGGCCACGAACCGCAGCTGGCGGAGGTGCGCGTCGCGCAGGGCCCGATCGTCGAACAGGGTGCCGGCGAAGTCGAAGAGGACGGCCCTCACGACACCCCGGCCAGGGTGCGCAGCTCGGCCCACTTCTGTTCGGCGGACGGGCGGCGACTCGGGAGGTGCTCGGTCGGCCACCCCTCCACCGGCGTATAGCCCTTGAGAAGGCTGCGGGCGAGGACCGACTTGTGGAGCTCGTCGGGGCCGTCGCCGATCGGGCCGAAGCGGGTCGACCGGTACCACCCCTCGACCGGGAGGTCGCTCGAGTAGCCGAGCGCGCCGCACACCTGGATGGTGCGATCGAGTACCTCGAGGACGACCTTGGACACGTGGGCCTTGACCATTCCGAGGTCAGCGCGCACCGCGGCGGCGCCGAATTTATCCATCTTCCACGCCGTCTCGAAGGTCAGCAGCCGGGCCGATTGGATCTCCATGTGGGACAGGGCGATGTAGTCCTGGATCATCTGGTGGTGTCCGAGGAGGTGGCCGTGGGAGCGCCGCGACACGGCCCGCTCGCACATGATGTCGAGCGACCGCTGCGCCTGTCCCAGCCAGCGCATGGCGTGGTGGATGCGTCCCCCGCCGAGTCGCTGCTGTGCGAGGACGAACCCCTCACCGGGCTGCCCGATCAGGTGGTCGGCTGGTACGCGGCAGTCGCGGAACACGAGCTCGGCATGGTTACCGATGCGGCCGTAGGCGGGGTCAGGGTGCGCCATCGTGCCGATGTCGCGCACGACCTCCATGCCGGGCGTGCCCGTCGGGACGACGAACACAGACGCGTGGCGATGGGGCCGGCCTTCGGGGTTGGTCTCGGCGAACACGAGGACGATGTCGGCCACCGAGGCGTTGGTGATGAACCACTTGTGGCCATCGATCACCCACTCGTCGCCGTCCTTGGTTGCGGTCGTGCCAATGACGGTCGGGTCCGCCCCGGCAAGAAAGGGCTCGGTCAGGGCGAAGGCGCTGGAGATCTCGCCCCGCAAGTTGGGCCACAGCCAGCGTTCCTTCTGGGCATCGGTGGCCCCGTGGGCCAGCAGCTCCATGTTCCCGCTGTCCGGTGCCTGCACCCCGAAGATCGTCATCGACATCATGCAGCGGCCGATGATCTCAGACATCAGGGCCAGTTTGAGCTGACCCAGCCCTTCGCCGCCGAGCTCCGGGTCGAGGAAGGCACCCCACAGGCCCTGGGCCTTGACCTGGTCCTGGAGGTGCACCTTGACCACGTTCCACTCGTCAGTGGGCAGCTCGTCGAAGATGGGTTCGAGCGGGATCAGCTCCCGGTCGATGAACGCCCGCATCCAGACGAGCTGTTCCTCGAACTCTGGCTCCGTCTCGAAGTCCCATGCCATGTGCCGCTCCGGTCCTTCCGCTGATTACAGTGTAATCTCACCGTGACAGTAGTACAAGGCAACGAGTGGAGGCACACATGGAACTCTCGAACGCTTCGGTCGCCGTAGTCACCGGCGCAGCGAGCGGCATCGGTGCCGCACTCGGACAGGCCTTCGCAGACGCCGGATGCTCCGTCGTCCTGGCCGATGTCGACGAGGTAGCCCTCGATGCCGTGGCCGCCACCATGGAGAGGGAGGTCCTCACCGTCGTGACCGACGTGAGTGTCGCCGCCGACCTGGACCACCTGGCTGAGGCCGCCTTCAACCGGTTCGGTGCCGTCCACGTCCTGTGCAACAACGCCGGGGTCTCGACGTTCAACCCGGTCGTTGCCCAATCGCTCGACGATTGGCGTTGGGTGCTGGGGGTGAACCTCTGGGGCGTGATTCACGGAGTGCAGGCCTTCTTGCCGAGGATGACCGCCCAGGGGCAACCTGCCCACATCGTGAACACGTCGTCGCTGGCGGGACTGGCGAGCGGCCTACCCTCGCTCGGCCCGTACAACGTCAGCAAGGTGGGCGTCGTCGCCCTCAGCGAGACCCTGCGCATGGAGCTGGCCATGGCCGGCTCTCCCGTCGGCGTCAGCGTGTTGTGCCCTGGCAGCACACCTACCCGGATCCTCGAGAGCGAGCGCAACCGGCCGGCGGAGCTCGGCAGCGAACTGCGCGTGCCGGATGGCGACCTGATGCACGACGCCGTGCGGTCGGGTTTCGATGGCCCGGGTGCCCGCACCGCGGCCGAAGTTGCGGGCGACGTGCTCGACGGTGTGCGGCGCGGCGTGTTCTGGATCATTACCAGCGGTGAGATGCGTGAGCTGGTGTCGTCGCGGTTCCACGAGATCGACGGCTCCACACCCCAAAGCTGACGAGACGCAGACGGATTCGCAACGCTCACCAGACGGGGAGAGCCTTCCGCTCGACCGATCGAGCTATTGGGCCCTAGCCGTAGAGATCGCGCACGGAATGGCCCCGTGCGCGAATCAGACGGGGAACGTACCTCGGCTGATTTGCACTGTCACGACAATATGTGCGAAGCGCTCCGGACCTCTCGCCAGGGCACTTGACCTGGTCTGGCACGACCCAGAGTGCCCGGTTCGAGTCCACTCACTTCGGGATCTGGACGAGGCTGGGCGCTTGACGCCTGGGTGGAGACGGGATCCACCCTTGGATCCACCGGTGGGCTGACGCCGGCCGGGCTCCGATTTCAGATACTGGGCATATGACAACCACCGATTACCTCATGAACATTGGCCTCATCGCCCTGGTCGTCCTCCAGATCCGAGGGCACAAGGTGACCCGGGCCCGCCTGGTGTTCCCGCTGATCGCCACCATCTTTGTGGCCGCCCAGTTCCTCCACGCCATTCCCAGCGCCGGAAACGACCTGGTGCTGATCGTCGGGTTCGCCGCCGCCGGTGCTGCCCTCGGCGCAGGGGCGGGGTATCTGACCACAGTCCGACGCGACGGACCTAGCGCATTCGCCAAGGCCGGCCTGGTTGCGGCTGTCCTGTGGATCGTGGGCATCGGCGCACGCATGGGTTTCGCCCTCTGGGTGGGACACGGCGGGCAGGCTGCCGTGGCCCGGTTCAGCGTCCTGCACCACATCACCTCGGGGACGACGTGGGGAGCGGCGTTCGTCCTGATGGCCATGGCCGAGGTGGCCAGCCGGACTGGCGTCCTCTACCTCAAGACCCGCCGCACCGGTGCCGTCATCGAGCGGGGCGGCCTGCTCCGCTCCCCGGCGGCGGCCTAAGCATCAAGGCGCAGGCAACCCCCGCCAGGTGGGATCATCGTGTCCGTGAGGCTGGCCTCCGAACTCCGAGCTGCTGTGGGTACGAGGACGGAGCGCATGCTCAGCGCCGCTCGCCTCGCTGCCCTGGTCGGGCTCCTCTGGGCGAGCGCACACCAAGTGCCACCGAAGGGTGTCTCGGCCGACCACCCGACGAAGTGGGTGATTATGGGCGCCGCCGGGATCGGCTGGTTGGGATGGATGGCCAGCCGACGGCTCCGAGCCCCGGAGCGCACGACGTGGTGTTTCCTCGCCCTCCTGGCCGGTTCGGGTGGAGCGCTCGCCGCCGTGGCCCCAATCGCCATAACCTTCATGGCCGTCGCCGGGCTCGGTGCGGGGATCGCCTTCGAGTGGCTCTCCGCCTTGAGTGTGGGCGCCGTCGGCGTCGCGGCACTGGCGGTGGCCACGCTGGCCGTGGGTGCTCCTGGTGTCCTCGTCGTCGAAGGGGCGGTGTCGGTGGTCATCGGGATCATGGTCGGCGCCAGCCGGCGTCAGTACGCGCAGCGAACGTTCCAAGCCGAACAGCTCTTGGCCGAGCGCGTCCGTGCCGACGCCGAGCGCGACCGCGCGGCCGCCCTGGCGGAGCGCAATCGCATCGGACGCGAGGTCCACGACGTCCTCGCCCACTCCCTCGGGGCACTGTCGGTCCAGCTGGACGCGGCCGATGCGCTCTTGGAGAACAGCGATGACCCGTCCATGGCCCGTCAACTGGTCCAGCAGGCCCGGATGCTTGCCGTCCAGGGCCTCGAGGAGACCCGCCAGGCGGTGCACGCGCTGCGCGAGGAGCCGGTGGCCCTGGCCGAGCAACTGGCGTCGTTGGCCGCCCGAGATGGCGCCGAGCTGGTCGTAACCGGCGCGCCCCGTCCGCTCGGGGTCGACGCCGGATTGGCGCTCTATCGCGCTGCCCAGGAGGCGGTCACCAACGCCCGCAAGCACGCACCCGGTGCGCCGGTGTCGATCGGCCTCGAATTCCGACCTCAGTCCACAACGCTCCGAGTCACCAACGGCCTCTGCTCTGACGTTGAGGCGGTGAGCGAATTGAAGTCGACGGGCGGCGGGTTCGGCCTGCAAGGCATGCGCGAGCGCATCGAGTTGCTGGGTGGTCAGGTCGTCGCCGAGCCAAGCGCCCTGGGCTTCACCGTCCAAGTAGCGGTGCCGGTGTGAGAGTCGTGGTGGCCGACGACCAAACAGTCGTTCGCGAGGGCCTGGTCACTTTGCTCGGAACCATGGCCGGCATCGAGGTGGTGGGGTCCGCGGCCGACGGCGAGGAGGCGGTGTCCCTGGTCGCTGACCTCACACCTGAAGTTGTGTTGATGGACCTACGCATGCCCCGGGTGGACGGGGTGGAGGCGACGAGGCGTATCCGGGCCGACCATCCCGAGACCCAGGTCGTCGTGCTCACCACCTACGCCGACGACGAGTCCATCGTCGGGGCACTGCGGGCGGGCGCTATCGGGTATATCACCAAGGACGCCGGTCGGGACCACATCGGTCGCGCCCTCGAAGCCGCCGCCTCGGGCCAAGCGGTACTCGACCCGGCAGTCCAGGCCCGACTCGTGGATGTAGCCACCTTGCCGGGGAGCGAGGGCGGACCCCTGCCCGACGGCCTGACCGAGCGAGAGGCCGAGGTCCTGCGCCTGATCGCCGCTGGGCATTCCAACGCCGAGATCGGCAGGGAGCTTTTCGTCAGTGAGGCCACCGTCAAGACTCACGTAAACCGCATCTTTGCCAAGACAGGCAGTCGCGATCGCTCCCAAGCCGTCGCCTATGCACATCGTCGTGGTCTCGTCAGTTGATGGACGATCTGCTTGCCTGTGGCTGACGGATCGTTGCCGGATACCGATCGGGGTCACAACAAGGTTTGGTTCGAGTCCGTGAGAGCAGCGGGAGCGATCAGAACGCCGACTCCACCCTGAGCAGGCACGACCCGTGAAATCTGGCCACACAGACCAGTGGACCGTTGGGGGGCACAATACGAACCGCCCGGTTGTCATCGACGGACCGGCGTTTGCCTGGCCAGATGACATCAGGCCCGTCGGAAGCCGCAAATCCGCTACAGAAGCGCTGTGAACTCTTCCGGAGATCCCGGCCTGGTGCAGCACGGACCGTAGCGCCCCACGAGCGAGTTCGTTGTGAAGCGGCACGATGGCAACTCGACCGTCTTCGTGACGCAGTTTGACATGGCTACACCGTTGGCTGGCTCGAACGAATCCCACCTTGGCCAGAGCTCGAACTGCCTCTACTCCCGAGACGACCGGAAGAGCCGGGGTCACGCAGTGAGGCGCAAGGTGGCAATGATCGGAGGCTCCAGTCCTTCAGGTAGAACTTCGTCCTCAAAGTAGAGCTCGAGGGCTTCCTTCAGATTGGCAAGGGCCTCTTCGGCCGCATCGCCCTGACTAACCGTTCGGCGAAGATGTTGCTCGGTTCGAATCCGCTCACCTCGGAGATCTGGCCGAGGCTGGGCCGACGCCAGGGGTCGCCTGCTCGTCGGTACCTTCGCGGCCCGCATGGCCATCACTGAACGCAGGTCCCGTCTCTCGGAGGAACCACCATCAGAGGTGCCCTGACGCCCGGGGAACACGGTGGCGGGCCATTCGGTCGAACGCCACGCGGTGTACCGGCGCGAGCAGCTTCCAGTAAAGAAAGCCCGGTAAGCCACGAGGGCGGAACGCGGCTACCTGATGAAGCGTACGTTGACCGGCGCGGTACCCGAGCCAGGCGTCACCGGGGAACCATCCGACACTCCGCAGCACCAGCTCGCCCGACCCAACCCAGGCGATGCGCCACCAGTCGACGAGCGCTCCCGGCACCACGGCCGCGGGCCGGCGTCGTCGAAGGCGTTCGCCTACGAGTCGCCCTAGGACAAGGCGGGCCATCCAGCCGGGCGCAGCGCCGTACCACCTGAGCCGCCCGCCGATCGTCCCCAGATCGCGAACGACCACGTCCTTGATATCTGGTGCCACTGCGACATCGACTACAACGGAATAGACGCCATCGACCAGGCCGTTCTGGCGCGCGAACAGCGAACGAGTTACATCGTCGTCCTGGTCGTCGAGCGCGGCGGCAAGGGCGCGTTCGACCCCCATCGGCGTGACCGAGAACGCTCGTCTCGCCGGCTCGGGGTCGACCACCACCACCTCGGTGACGAGACTCTCGATCAAGGCATGGCTAACCGAGCGATCGACCGGCGTCACGAGGTCGACCCAGTACGACGACAGGTGCGGTGTGAGCCACGGGATGTCAATGATGCGACGGGGACGCAGACCCCGGACGCTGGCGTACGCAGAGATCATCTCGCGATACGTCGTGACGTCAGCGCCGCCGATCTCGTAGATTCCGGGGGCGACGTGGAGCGACTGCTCCAGATAGGCAAGCAGGTCGTCGAGCGCAACGGGCTGGATCCGAGTGCGTATCCACCGGGGGCAGACCATGGCCGGCAGTCGCTCGGTCAGGTAACGGAGCATCTCGAAGGAGATGCTGCCCGAACCGAACACCACCGCGGCCCGAAGTTCGATCACCGCCACGCCGGCAGCGGCGAGAGCCGAACCCACCTCGTGCCTGCTTGCCAGGTGTGCGGAACTCGGGGTGTCCCCGAGCGCTCCGACATAAATGATGCGGCCGAGGCCGGCCCGTGCCGCCGCCCGCCCAAAGGCGGTGGCCAGACGAAGGTCGGCCTCGCGGAAGCCCTGACCGGAGGTCATCGAATGGACGAGGTAGTAGGCGACCTCGACACCTACCAGGGCGTTAGCGGTAGCCTCTTCGTCGCCCACGTCAACAGCGATGGCTCTCGCGTCCGTCGAGACGGAGCTCACGGAACGGCCGAGGGCGACCACGTCGTGACCACTCCCGAGCAGGTGCGCCGTGAGGGCACGCCCAACAAAACCAGAAGCCCCGGCGATGGCAACAATCATCGGGAACCTTTCCCCAAGACAGGGATTCAGTATCGCAGCACAGCAGCCAGGCCACGCCTCCAGTACAGGTCGACGCGTAGACCCTGCCCGAGGACACCAGATCGGACGGCGACGACGGTCAGCCGCCGGGAGGGTGTGCGCACCAAGACATCATCGATCCGGGAAAGTCCAGGTCCACGGTTTGGCTGGTGGGCAAGGTCGGTGGGGAGAGGTCAGTGGAGGTGACATCGGTCAGTCCCGCGCCTTCGCGCCTCTGATCGAGCGAAACCGCTGGTAGCCGAGCTTGCATATTTCGGCGCCGTGGCAGCCGCCTGCTCATTTCGTCGCCATTCGCTTCTGTATTCACCGATCATCTGGGACTCGATAACGCGACCTCGTTCGCGGGCTTGGACAATCCTCTTGACGATCGCAAACATGCATCGGTCATGTCCGAGTGACAGGCATCACAACGCGGCGGTGCGCGTACCCCGGCATGCGGAATGCACCGTCTTCTCGTTGCTCTGTTTCAATCCTGCAGAGCCGAGGGCGCACAAGGCGCAGCGTCGAGTGCATGAAGAACTTGCTGCTGCCTTGATTATTCGGTTGTCGATGGTCCTCTGCTCCAACGGTGATGAGTCCGTGTTTCGCGGCGTACAGGCTGGCCATCGCCCGGTTGCTCACACCGATCTTGGAGATGCAAATGTGTTCGACGTGGCTGCTGGCGGTCTTCGCAGATATGGTCAGCCGGCTGGCTATCTGCTTGTTTGACAGCCCTCGGGCGAGCAGCCTGAGGATTTCGATCTCCCGGGAAGTGAGTCCCCCTGGCCACGAACGCCGCTTGCCAACACGATGGCCAGCGACACCAAGAAACCTACCGGGTGGAGGTGAGCGGACACAATAAGAACCGGCATGTTGGCGTCGACGGTCCGATGTTCGCCCTGGACTGCTGAGTGTCACCAGGGGGATCGGACGTTGCCTTCCCACTACAGAAGCGCAGTCAACTCCTCTGGGGAGATCCCAGCTTGGCGCAACACGGACCGTAGCGTCCCACGAGCGAGCTCGTTTGTGAAGCGGCACGATGGCAACTCGACCGTCTTCGTGGCGCAACTTGACGTGACTACCCCGTTGGCTGGCTCGAACGAATCCCACCTTGGCCAGAGCTCGGACTGCTTCCGCCCCTGAGACGACTGGGAGAACCGGACTCACGCAGTCAGGCGCAAGGTGGCAATGATCGGTGGTTCCAATCCTTCAGGAAGAACTTCGCCCTCGAAATAGAGCTCAAGGGCCTCCTTCAGATTCGCGAGGGCCTCCTCAGCCGTCTCGCCCTGACTAGTGACCTCAACATCGAGGCATCGTGCTACATACCAGGGATCCTCGTGGGTGATCGCGGCCGTGAACTCCATGGGGCCCATCGTACTTGACGGTTCGCGCACCGTTCCGGTCGCCGGATCCAAAGATGCAGTTCACAGGCTCGGGTGGCATGCTGCTCGTTCTTGGCCTGCTAGTGGGAGCGAAGTTGGGCGATGCCGAGACGGCCTGCGTCCCTCGTGATGGCTTCCAGATGGGGGTTCCCGCGGTCGATCATGCGGTCCCGGGTCGCTGCTGAGATGAGCTGAGGCTGGTACTGGGCCGAACAACCGGCCCCTCGGATCATCTTGATGGCAGCAAGGTCGAACAGGTCGCGGACGAAGCCTTGGAACTCGGTCACGACCCGGAGGACGAGCGCTTCGTTGAGCTGCTGCGTCCCTGCTTTCGGCGGCCGACCGACCCCGGTGTACGGCCCTGCCTTGCCGACAAGCGAATGCGCTCGCCTCAACTCATCAATATTGGCCCGGCGGGAGGTCCGCCAATCTACGAGTGCTGGAGATTGTCGGTAGGCCGACACTCAAGGAAGTAGAGCACACTGCAGTGACAGCTCCCACTGTCGACAGACGACGGCACCGCGAGACAGGTCCTCCGCCCTCTCGGTTCGTATTGTGTTCATTGTCTGCACGTTGTCCCAGGTCAGGAAACGGGTGGAGGTGAGCGGACTCGAACCGTCGACTTCTACCTTGCGAACCTAGTGTGCTGTCAGCTTGAAGCACTGATGTTTCCGGTATTGATGGCACTGCAGTAGCCGGCGAGGCGATCGAGGATCTGCTCGGCAGTCTTGTGCCACACGAACGGTTTTGGATCTTCGTTCCATGCTGCAGCCCACGACGTGATGTCAGCGGCGAGTTCTTTGACGCTGCAATGGGCGGAGCGCTTGAGCTTCTTGGTGGTGAGTGCAGAGAACCACCGCTCCACGAGGTTCATCCACGACCCGTAGGTCGGCGTGAAATGGAAGTGAAAACGTCGATGGCGGAGCAGCCAGCGGTGGACCTTGGGGGTCTTGTGGGCTGACAGGTTGTCCAGCACGACGTGAACGTCGAGCTCAGGCGGCACGTTGCGGTTCACCTTGTTCAAGAAGGCGATGAAGTCATCAGAGGTGTGGCTGGAACGGATGTCGGTGATGACTGTCCCCGAGGCGATGTCAAGAGCGGCGAAGAGGTCACACGTGCCGTTGCGCTCGTAGTCGTGGGTGGCCCGGGCCGGGGTGGTGGGCAGCATGGGGAACGTCGGTGCGGTCCGGTTGAGGGCCTGGATCTGGGGCTTCTCGTCCACCGCGAACACGACGGCGGCAACCGGTGGGTTCATGTAGAGGGCGACGATGTCGCGGATCTTCTCCACCAGGTCGGGATCGGGGGAGACCTTGAAGGAGTCCTCCCTCCACGGCTTCAGGCCGAACGCCCGCCAGATCTCCGACACGGTCTGATGGCTGATCCCGTGCTTGGCCGCCAGTCCACGAGTCGACCAGTGGGTGGCGTCGGGCGGTGCCGACTCAAGGGTGTCGACCACTACCGCCTCGACCGTGTCATCGCTGATGGTGCGGGCTGCACCCGGGCGGGGCGCATCCATGAGCCCGTCCAGTCGATCAGCGGCGAACCGCCTGCGCCACTTGGACACGGTGACCGGGTGGATCCTCAACTCTGCGGCGACGTCCTCGTTGGTCCGGCCTTCGGCACAGGCCATCACGATCCGGCACCGCAGGGCCAAGGACTGAGCCGACGAATGTCGACGGGCCCAGCGCTCCAGGGTCTTGCGTTCGATGCCGCTCAGCTTGATCTCGACGGTGGGTCGACCACGACGTGCCATGGACTGCTCCTTCTGTCAGGGTTTCTACCTGACAGAACGCGCCCCGGCTACGTAAATTCCCGAGTCTCAGGAATTCTTAGTGGAACAAGCTGACAGCACACTAGGAGAGGCACTGTTCATGACCTGGCCTCCACGAAACCTCTGGTTCCGGATCGTGCGTGGAAGCGCGGGCGATGTGGACGAACTACGCTCTGCCGAGGTCCCCCGTTGCAGGGGCATTGGGTGCATTCGCCCCGGTGGCACGCCGACGGGCAACGGTCGATCGCAATCCGCTCACGTGCAGCCCCGAGGAGATTGCACACACCTGCGTGCTCCAAACGTAGGTTGAGGGTTGCGCGCATTGGCTGAGGGCCTGCCGGGACCACATCCACGGCCTCGCCAATTGTCCCTGACCGTGGCCGTAGTCTGGGCTCATGCGAATCGAGGCACTCCACGACGTGGTCGTGATCGGGGCCGGTGCGGCAGGCGTGAGTGCAGCGATCGAGTGCTTCGACATCCAGCTCGACGTCATAGTGCTCGAGGCCGCCAGCCAGGTCGGGGGTCAGATCGATCAGATCCCCCACACTGTGCGCAACGTGGCTGTGGCGATGGACGGCAACGACGCACTCGTCGACGCTCTGGCACGCCATGTTTCAACGCTCGGTGACCGCCTGCACCTCGACCAGCCAGTGACCCGGTTGGATCTTGCGGCCGGGCTCGTCGACTCCGGCACGCATCGGTATCGGACCCGGAGTGTCCTGGTAGCCACGGGATCGCGCAGGCGCGAGCTCGAGAACGCTCCCGACGGGTCATTCGGCGGGGACGTGACCTACCTGGTCGAGCCGCATCTGGCACGGTTCGCCGGCCTGCCGATGGCGGTGATCGGCGGTGGAGACAGCGCCGTGCTCGACGCGCTGGCACTCGCCGCGGCCGGCTCGCCGGTGACGCTCGTCCACCGCTCGCCCCACCTCACGGCGAGACGGAACCTCGTCGAGCGTGTCCGGGCAGAGGGTCGCATCACCGAGATGGCAGCGTGGACGCTCGACACACTGGTTGGCTCGGACCACCTCCAAGGGGTCGACCTGTCGAACCGTCGCACGGGCGAGCATCGGCGGCTCGACGTTGGTGGCCTCGTCCTCAAGCTCGGGCGCGAGCCACGCGTCGACCTCGTGCGCGGCCAATTGGACCTCGGTGTCCATGGTGGGATCGCAGTCAATGCCGACCTCCGTACTTCGGTTCAGCGCACATTTGCTGCAGGGGATGTCGTCGATGGCGCGTATGAGCGCATCGCAACGGCGATCGGCCATGGTTCGCTCGCTGCACGGTCCATCCTGGCCTATCTCGCGTCCTGCCCATGAGCGTCTCCCGCCTCCCGACGGCAGCGATGATCCTCACCACGCTGCTGGACCGACCGGAGCCAAGCGACAGGCAGCAGCCCGACGAGGAAGTGGCTGCGGTCATGGATCCGATACTCGCCCTCCACCACAGCAACGCCTTGCAGTGGGATCGCGAAGACGACGCTCGCGAGAACCAGGCGGACGATGCCATGGTTGCGGCCGCGAAGCGAGAGATCGACCAGCTGAACAGCGCCCGTCACGGCCTCATCGAAGCGATCGACCGCGCGATCGTGTGCACGATCGATCCACGCGACGGTGCACCGCTGGTAACCGAGAGCCCGGGGATGGCAATCGACCGATTGTCGGTGCTCGTCATCCGACTCGCCTCGACCGAGACCAGAGCGGCTTCGGAATCAGCCGATGCAATCCTCTACGCTGAACGGCTTCCTCGACTGCGGAGCCAACTCTCGACGCTCGAGGAGGCGATCGCCACGTTGTTCGACGACCTCGCGACGGGCACTCGGCGGTTCCTGGTATACGAGAGCCTCAAGCTCTATGGACCGGACCGTTCCGGACCAGTTGGCTGATCGTGCTCAACGACACCGGGTGGAGCTCGTAACCGCCGCGGTTGAATCCGATGACCAGTTGGCTGCCAACGACCGCCGCATGAGCGATGCCGAGCGAGTGTGGGCCCAGCTCACTGGTGATCTGGGTGGTCACCCGCGCACCCGGAGGCAGCGCGTGTAACTCCCCGCGGCGGCCCACACCACAGGGCAGGCCGTCCGCCACGACCAGCGCCACGCCTCCGCTTCCCCAGGCGAGGTCGCCGCCGAACCGGGCCGATGCCACGACCACTCCACTGGCCAGGTCGAGCTGGGCAAGCCCCCCGCCCCCCAGCTGCTCCCAGTCGTAGTCGTCGAGGCCGGCACCGCCAAGGGCGCTACCCGCAGCCCAGAGCGAAGACCCGCTTTCCACCAGGACGGCGGGGAGAAAATCGACAGTGACCTCCCACCGGGTCGCGCCAAGCCGTCCGCGATCCGCTTCGACCAGTCGGACCCGTCCCTCACCACCGAGGGCCACCCAGCCAGTGCCCTCCGGTATCGAGCTCGCGGCGAGGGCGGTGACGAAGCCGAAGGACTCTTGTGCTGTGGTCACGTCGAGGTACTCGCGTGAGGAACCGACCGGCTGGGTTACCAGGACACCGCCGAGGCGCTCACCGCGGGGCCGTGACGTCACCAGCCGGTCGCCCAGCCCACTGATCCGCTCGACGTCATCGACAAACTCGAGCCGCTGGGCCTCGTTGAGGTATGGCACCGTGTCGAGTCCGGGACCACGGAGCTGTGGAGGCGCGAAGACCCGCACCGTGCCGAGGTGGTTGACAACGGCGATCTGTCCGGCGTCAGCCAGTTCGAGGATGGCGTGGATGTCGAGGTCGAACTGGGACGCCTCGTCGTCATCGGCGAACAGGGTGTCCCCGAATATGGCCACCGGGCGCAGTGAGGCATTTGCGAATACGACATTGCGTCCCAGGTTGTTCCACGCGCACCCGCTGCGGAGAGATGCGATCCGACCGATGCCGGCCGGTTGGGAGTTCACCACCCGACTGACGGAACACGAATCCATCAACAGAGTTCACTGAGCATCTGTAGCACCGAACCGGGTTCAATCGCCTCGAGGCAGGCAGATGCTGCGGGACACACACGCGGTGATGGGTGCACCTCGATCAGGTCTACGCGGTGGTTGTAGGCGTACTCCTTCTCCGCAAGCCGGCACGCCGGATCACAGGCAGATCCGGCTACCAGACGGGTGTGGTCCCAATCCCGGAAGTAGACAGCGGGACTCCGGCAGAGGGTGACCGTCGGCGTCCCCTGCTGAGCTGCGATGTGGGTCAGACCCGTATCGACGCCGACAACAGCGCGACATGCGCTGAGCGCGTCGACGGCGTCACCTGGACTCGGTGCAACGAATCTGGCGAGTCCCAGGTCCGCCAGGGCGTTGCATCCTTCGTCACGCGTGACGACCGCGACGTCGAGGCCTCCGCGTCGAAGCCCAGCGGCAAGCTCGACCCAGCGCTCAGGGGCCCAGCGCTTCGCAGTCCCATCGGCGTCGGCGACGAACAGGACCACACCCTCTGCGTCAGGCCGGTCCCGGGACTCGAGCGGGATCGGCGCGGAGAAGTCCCCGATCACCCCGAGATCGGCACCGATGCGGGCGATGATCTCGTTGATCGACAGGGCGCCGTACGCGGCTGCAAACTCTGGCGACCCCCACCAGTGGTCACGCTGCAGGGGGTGGTCGCGCAGGTCGACGAGCGCTTCTGGCGGCCAGATTGCGGGGTCACCCTCGGCGACCGTCCCAGTGAGACCGCTGATGCGCGCGGCGAGTGCCGCTTGGCTCTGGGACCTGGTCACCAGCCAGGTCTCGGTGCCCGAGCACTTGCCGGCGGTCACTGCCGCCTGCACCACCGGGAGGGAGACGACGAGATCCCCCAAGCCGTACGACACCGGAGCGATGAATCGCCTACCGACGGTGGTCATGACGTGGCGTACTCGGTGGTGTCGACAAGGCCCAAGTGGCTGAAGGCGAGTTGACGCTCGGCGCATTTGTTGCAGCGCCCGCAGTGGCGCTCCGAGTGCGGGGCGATGCACGAGAAGGTGAGGTCGAGTGCGAGCTGTCGACCGACTGCAAGGACGTCCTGCTTGGAGCGACCGGCAAACGGGGTCACCACCGCGAGTGGGCAGCCGAGCGCTCGTCCGGCCAATGCCGAAAACGCGGTGAAGAACTCGCTGTCGGCATCGGGAAAGGGATTCGCGGCCAAGGTGCCGAGAGCGATGGTCGGAATTCCATTGAGCGCGCACCACACACTCGATTTCGCCAGCAACAGAAGGTTGCGCCCAGGAAGGTAGACGGCTTCGTCAGGTGAGCGATCGTCAGGGACACCCTGTCCGGTCACGCTCCAGTGCGTCCCATAGATGTCGGCGACCGGCAGATCGAGCTCGATCAGGGATTCGACGTTCGCGTTCGGCAACGATGCGAGGAACTGCTTGAGATGTCGGACCTCCACGTCCTCCCAGGTGAGTCCGAACCGAACGTATATGGGCGTGACCTTGGTCCCGTCGCTCGCCAGATGAGCGACCAGAATTGCGCTGTCGAGGCCGCCGCTCGCCAAGACGGCGACGGCATCTGCTACGACCACAGCACCTACTGCTCGCCCCGGTAGACGCAGCCAGAGGTGCACGTTTCGCGGACAACCACCTGCGAGAGCTCTGACAGCGACCCGCTCAGGCGGTCCCAGATCCACCGAGCGAGCACCTCACTCGTCGGATTTTCAAGACCGTCGATCTCGTTCAGGTAGTAGTGATCGAGCACCCCGAGTAGGGGTGCCATGGCGCAGCTGATGTCGTGGAAATCTCGAACCCAGCCATCTTGCCGCGTCGACCGGCCCCGTAAGGTGCACCGAAACCTGAAACGAGTGCCCGTGCAAGCGGGCGCATTTGTGTCCAGGTGCAACGTTTGGCAGCCGGTGAGCGGCCTCGAAGGTGAACTCCTTGAAGATCTCCACGGTGAGACCCTAACGCCCGGCCCCGTCGGGGTCGACCGACCAAGTGACCCAGCAGAGAAGGCACCTATCGAGCAACGTGGAACTCGATCCGGTAGACGAGTGTTTCATCGTGGACGGGACCGGCATGAGCGGACCGCCGTCGAAGGGATTCAAGATCCGCTTCGCCGGCCCGGCGTACGTCGGCCTTGTCGATGGAACAGAATGGGACCAGTTCGACCGAGTCGACTTCGATCTGGCCGTCGCCCACGCGGTACCGACCACCAGGTTTTACCTTGGGCCGGCGCCACAGCCGGAACGAGACCGTGATGTCACCAGACAGCACGCCCGCACGAAGTTCCCGGCTGAACTCCACGGACAGAACGTAGGACAGTTCGCCGTGGACCCCGATCAGGATGCCTGCCTGCGGAGCTGGAGCGAGAGCCTCATCGGTGCCCTGGGGCTCGTAGCGTGTACCACGCCAAGCCGCCCCGGCACTCCTTGTCAACAACTCTGGACGTCGCTGTCCAGGGGTGTTGACAGCAGGGCGATGCCTCGCGATACTCACGCTCTGGCGGAAACCGGAAACGAGAGATGGCCCCCATTGCTGCAGCTTTGGGGGCTATCTTTTGTCCTCCCATTTTTGGGACTCCTCGGGTTTCCGTGGGTGATTTGACGTAGAAGGCGGGGGTCAAGGGCGGCCGCAGGCCGACGCAGTGGACCCTTGACGCCCGCCGTGGTGAAGGTGACGCCAGCAATCGTGTGATGGGCCCCGGCGCTAGCCGGGGCCTCCTCGCGTAGCGACGCGCATGCGCCGCCCTCGTAGTTTCGGATGCGACCAAGCAACCCTGACTACCTGGGAGGACGCATGCGCGTCACCACTGCATTCAACAAGATGTTGGGCCTCGTCGGCGCATCGGTGGCCAGCGTCACCTTCACCCCCGAGGGATCGTGGTCGGGCTGCGTCGGCGCACGGGCCAAGCACCGCTGTCCATGCGGGTGGAGGACCTGGGCGATCTACGACCGCTCGATGCGCCGTTGGCGCCACCTCGACCTCGGAGCGACCAGGTGCTTCCTCGAAGCCGAGATCGCCCGGATCGACTGCGCGCGCTGTGGCCGGGTGCGCACCGAGGAGGTCCCCTGGGCCCGGCCCGGGGCCCGCCACACCAGCGATCTCCAAGACGTCGTGGCCTGGCTGGCCCAACGCATCGACAAGACCACCATCACCAGAGTTGCTGCGGATCAGCTGGGAGGCGGTGGCCAAGATCGTCATCGACGTGGTGGCCGAGGCCATCGACGACACCCGCCTCGAGAACCTCTACCGCATCGGGGTCGACGAGGTCTCCTATCGCAAGGGGCACCGCTACTTGACCGTCGTGGCCGACCACGACCGCGAGGGCGCGGTCGTCTGGGTCGGCGAGGGCAACGACCACCGGCGTGCTCGAGACCTTCTACGACGAGCTCGGCGACCGAGCGCACTCGCCGCCTCGAGGCCATCAGCTTGGACATGGGCGGCGCCTACAAGTCGGCGACCGACACACAAGGCACCGCACGTGACCCAGTGCGTGGACCCGTTCCATCTGGTCAAGCTGGCCAACGAGGCCCTCGACAAGACCCGACGCTAGGCCTGGAACGAGGATCGCCGGCTCGCCCTGCGCCAGCACCACCCAGGGGCCGACCGCGGTGGAAGCACACCCGCTGGGCGCCGCTGCAAGAGCCACGCGGTCAAGCACACCCGAGGGCCAGCCCCGAGGTGCTCGCTCTCAGCTGCCGCCTCGACGTTCCTCGAGCCGTCGTGCTCTACCGCGGCTGGCAGCTAAAGGAAGCCGTTCGTGACCTCTACCGGCTGCGCCGGCCGAGGGACGCGCCCGAGCACCTCGACTGGTGGCTCTGCTGGGCCCAGTCGCTGTCAGATCCCCGCCTTCGTGAAGCTGGCCAAGACCGTCGAGGCCAACCGCGAGCGCATCCTCGCCGCGGTCGAACTCGGCCTGTCGAACTCCAAACTCGAGGGACTGAACTCGAAGGTCCGCCTCATCAACCACCGCGGCTACGGGCACCACAGCGCGGCCGCCCTCATCGCCATGATCTACCTCTGCTGCGGTGGGATCACGTCGAGCTACCGACGCATCGGGTTCTCAGCGGTCGGATTGACCCACGGAAACCCGAGGAGAACCCCATTTTCTCACTACTTCTTGCCGACTGTGTCGACGACGCGAACTAGTCTGCACGATTGATGACGGAGAAGAGCAGGCAGCTGGCAGCGGCGCTCTCCCACTTGGACCAATGCAACAGAGATCTACGTTCGGTCATGCAGCGCTTTGAGAAGACGACGACCAAACTTGCCCGTCGGGTCGAAAGCGGTGCCTTGGTAGTCGAAGCGATACGCAGCGTTACCGGGTCGGTGCAGCTTCGCGAGTTGAATGAGGCCGGGAAGGCATTCGAGGTGGCTCGCCACCGAGCCCGGGTAGCGATATTCGCTTTGGCTATGGAACAGGGCACGAACCTGAGCGAAATGGGCCGAGCACTCGGCATCTCGAGGCAACTTTCCTCGCGTCTGGGAGCTGAGGCCGGCGGGCCTTCGGCGACGTGACGACTCCTGACTGACCTCCTGAGAGCTTGAGCGAGCCCGAGAAGCTCGTCAGGCGTCCGTTTGCCGGTCCGGCGGGAGTCGGGCTACGAGGGCACAAGGGCAGCGACGTGCGGGAGTGCAAGGATTGCTTGGAGCGGTTCGCCGTGCTCCTGTCCCAGCGCACGACGCACGAACACGGCCAGCGCCATTTCGTGTGCGACGTAAGCCTCGGCGATCTCGCGTTCAGTGTCGTCATCAGCCAGTTCTACAAGTCGGAGGTACCGGTCAAGGAACTGCGTGATCACCGGTTCAAACGAGCTGAGGAACTCCTCCCAGGTCATACCCGCGACAGCGTCGGCCAGTTCAGCGGCTGCCGCTACGGAGGCCGCCGTGTCGCCACAGTTGAGCACCCGCTGCTCGAAAATCGGGTCTGCAAGCTCCTTGGTGGCCCGTTCGAGCAGCGTCAGCATCTCCAACTGGCGGCGCCGCGCAGCGTCCCTCTCACGCGAGCCCAGCAACCCGAACAGGGCCTCGCCGAGCACCTCTCCCTGGTAGGCCTCCACCCACAGCTCGTCTGTGCCCATGCTGTCACTGTACGACGCTGTCGTAATCGCCGCCGGAGGCGAGGTCACCCCGTTGTTATTCGGACCCTCCGCTGCCCATCTGAGCCAGCACCTGCTCCAGGGCGACCTGATCTGGTCCGACGAAGGGGTCGGCTCCCGGCACCGCTTCGAGCGATCCGAGCAACCGATCGATCATGGAGCCCGGTGCGGCCGGCAGGTGGCTGAAGAGCACCAGGGCGGGATCGGGCCGCTGCACTGCGTCGAGGTCGACGGCCAGAGCGGCTGGGTCGACCCGGTGCAGCCACCGCGAGTCCACTGTCGCCCAAAACACCTGGCCCTGACGCAGTTCTCGTCGGAAAGGTCGGCGGCGTTCTCGGGAACGGACTCACCCAAGGTCTCATAGCCCCGGCCGCCCAACAGTCCACAGCGCCTGCATAAGTGAGGCTCATCACGATTCCTTGCAACAGGAAGGGTCGGCCTGGGCGTGTGGGGGTTCGAGTTCGCACTCATCGCAGGGGTCGCGGCTCCCAACGAACTGCCTCTAGCGAACTCCAATTCGCGCACTGTTCGCAGACTCGTGCCTGAATGCTTGACGATATGCCTGCGGGCTTGTCTTGACCGTTCGGCCAAAGTGCTTTCTGAGGTTTGCTGCTGTTGAGAAGCCACTCTGAGCAGCTACAACCTCGACGGGCACGTCAGTGGCTTCGAGAAGACGCTGAGCCAGTTTGACGCGTTGCGCTTGGAGCCAGCGATGCGGAGTGGTCCCTGTCGCGGCCTGAAACCGCCGGGCAAACGTTCGGGCGCTCATCGCAGCTCGAGTGGAGAGCTCCCCAACGGACTGTGGCTCATCGAGGTGGCCCTGCATCCATGCAACGGTGTCGGCAAGGAGATCCGAGTCGTCCAGCTCAGGGAGTGGTTGGTCGATGTACTGCGCCTGCCCGCCGTCGCGCTGAGGCGGAACCACCAGCTGACGAGCCAGGCGGGTCGCCACTTCGCTCCCATAGTCCTGACGGACGATATGGAGGCAGAGATCGATACCGGCCGCACTACCCGCCCCGGTGAGGATGTCTCCCTCGTCGACGAAGAGGACGCCGGGATCCACCGACAGAGCCGGATACCGATGAGCCAGTGCATCGCATTCTGTCCAGTGGGTGGCCGCTCGCCGTCCGTCGAGAAGGCCCGCTTCGGCCAGCACGAACGCCCCGGTGCAGAGCGACAGCAGTCGACACCCTCTGGCGTGCGCCCGTCTGAGCTCTTGGAACACTCGTTCGGGAACCTCAGAGGGTCGGTAGGTCGGAGCCACGATCACGGTTTCGACCCTCGCCAGAACCTCGAGGCCGTAGGGGAGGAGGATCTGGAAGCCGCTGTCCGATGTCAGCGGGGCCGAGTCGTCCCCACAGATGAAGAGCCGATACCACGGAGCGCCAGGATCCACCCAGCGGTCGTCGCCGAAGATCTCGCAGGCCAGACCGAGCTCGAACGCGGTAAATCCCTCGGAGAGGACGATGGCGATGTTGTGCACCTCCCGCTCGGGCGGCTGACGCCGTCCCGGGAAGCCGTCGGAGTTGGCAGGTTTGTCGCGCATGCATGTCAATCTTGCCACTTTCGGAACTCACCTGGCTGGCCCACGATCAATGGGTGACCACTTCCAGATTCCTCCAAACGATTGCCAGTGGCCCGAGCAGTCATTTGCAAGCAGAGGACCGCCGAGAGCGCCGAGAGACGATCAGGTCCCTGAGCATGCGGTCCGATCGCCCCGCAACCGGAGCACCGACCCTTCTCGTCTACGAGCGGACCTCTCCGCACCGGCTGACGACCCGCTCGAACAGGCGGTGGTCACGAGTCATCTCGCAACTGCTGGCACCTTCCCTCGACCGTAAGCTTGCCGAGGGTCGGGCACCTGAGACGCATCTGTTGCTGGCGGCCCGGGCCCAAGTTCTGGTCTCTCCAGTCAAGCGTCAGGCGCTTGCATACTGTTGGGCCGATCTCCTGGGACACGCTCGAAGGGCACCTGGGCCGCGTGACCCACGGACACCGATCAACCGTGACAGCATCCTGGCCAATGAACCGAAGATTCGGGCGTTGCTCGATGTCCTGGTTGCTCCGACGCCTGGCCATGTCTGCGGCATCGCCATGCTGAGCTGGCTCCTCTCCGACGGGAAAGGGCCTCTTTACCATCGCCGATGTTCCGATGAGCTTCGTCGGGTACTACTCGCGGCAACTGCCCTTCTCGATTCTTCAGCGATGTGAGGTGCACGTCCTGTCAGTGACTCGGTCTCCGGTGGCTCCGTAGACGAGCCCGGAGGCCTTTGGGATGCTCGCCGTCCCGCAGTCTCTGGAGCTGGTCGTCCGCCTCCTCGCGACTCATGTCTCCCCCGCTGACCGCAACGTCAAGCTGCTCAGAAGCGTGCCGGACGCGGACGTCGAGAACCGCCTGCTCGAACCCGTCTGTTCCCTCTGCCGCCCGGATCCGCTGTGCCTCTTCAGCGGTCACTCGGCCTGAGCTGACCATTTTGTCGAGCTGCTGGATGATGCGGTCCTGTCGCATGGCCCGAACGGTCCTCCTCGTCTCGCTGACGTCGGCGCTTGATTCAATACCTTAGGGGGGTAGAGTAAACCCCATGACAGCAAGCGCGCAACCCCATCCCGGCTACGCCTCCGACAAGGAAGGCATCCAGAAGCGACTTCGCCGGATCGAAGGGCAGGTCCGTGGCCTGCAGCGGATGGTCGACGAGGACCGATACTGCATCAATGTCCTCGAGCAGGTGTCTGCAGTCACGAGAGCACTCCAATCGGTGTCATTGGAGCTGTTGAACGACCACCTGGCCCACTGCGTGGTCGACGCCGCCAAGGCAGGTGGAGAAGAAGCCAACCGAAAGATCGCTGAGGCCTCGGAAGCCATCGGGAGGTTGGTCCGCTCGTGACCACGCTGGCCACCGCGCCCGGAGTGCTCGACATCGCGCGGAGCCTGCGGGAGGCCTTCTTCATGTTCTGGGAGACGCTGTGGCCGCTGGTGCTCGGCTTCGGGCTGTCCGGCGCAGTCCAAGCCTTTGTCAGCCACGAGGCCATGCAACGGTCACTCGGGAACCACCGACCAAAGGCGATCGCCAAGGCCTCCTTCTTCGGTATGGTCAGCTCGTCCTGCTCCTACGCCGCCTCGGCAATGGCAAAATCCACCTTCGTCAAAGGCGCCGACTTCGTCGCTGCCAACGTCTTCATGTTCGCCTCGACCAACCTCGTCGTGGAACTCGGCATCATTCTGATCGTGCTCATCGGCTGGCAGTTCGCGGTGAGCGAATTCGTCGGCGGGATCATCATGATCGTGCTGTTCACGCTGCTCGCCAGCTTGTGGCTCAAAGGTCGTCGGGTCGTCGAGGCGAGGGAGCGGTTAGCCAGTGGTGCAGGCGGTCATGACCACCAACACGGTCCCCCGGAGAACACCGCCTTGCAGCACGAGCCATGGTCAGTCAGGTTGCGATCCAAGGGAGGTTGGGCCGACTCGGCCACGTACACCATGGCCGATCTCACAATGGTCAGGAAAGAGCTGGTGATTGGCTATGTCATCGCCGGCTTCTTGGCGACCCTGGTACCGGTACACGTTTGGAACACGTTGTTCCTGCACGGCCATGGCTTCTGGACGACGCTCGAGAACGTCATCGTCGGACCGTTCATCGCCATGATCAGCTTCGTCTGCTCGGTTGGGAACGTGCCGCTGGCAGCGGCGCTCTGGAAAGGTGGCATCTCCTTTGGTGGCGTGATCTCCTTCATCTTTGCCGACCTGCTTGCCATCCCGTTGCTGCTGATCTACCGCCGCTATTACGGCTGGCAGTTGATGTTGAGAATGCTGGCGATCTTCTGGTTTGTGATGTCTTTGGCCGGTCTGGTCACTGAGGGCATCTTCCGGGCAGTCGGTCTTGTGCCGACCGCCCGCCCAACCCAGATCGTGACCGACCACTTCCAGTGGAACTACACCACGTTCCTCAACATCGTCTTCCTCGGTATCTTCGGCCTCCTCTACTGGATGTATCGGAACCGTGAACGCCTCGGCGGTGGTCGGGGCTACTCCATCGACCCTGTCTGCGGCATGCAGGTGGAGTCGGCACACGCTCCTGCCTCGACAAGCCACGATGGCGAGCAGATGTTCTTCTGCTCGGACAAGTGCCTTGACAAATTCGAGTCGGTTCAGAGCGCCAAGAGCGAGACAAGGAACGCTCAACAGATCTGAGACATTTCACGGTCCCTCGGTCGTCGGTCATCGACGACCCTCGGGACTTATGCCCACGCCCCGGGACCGCCAAACGTGCCACCATCTCCGGCTGAAGCGCTGCGATTGCAGCCCTTGCGTCTGCATCCAATTGTGTCGGATGAGGTGGGCAGGGTAGAGCAATGGAAGAGAGAACAGAGAACCGACCGATCCCCTCGAGCCGGTCACCGCGGCACGGCCGCTCGTGAAGACGGCTGCATTGCGCCGAAGGGCCGCCGGGCCAGTTCGGGCCACGGCATGAGACCGGTCATCGGGTGCAGCCGGTACCGGACCGTTAACAGAGTGGGCACGAACAGTGATTGCAGTCATGCGTTTCCCGATGCGAGTCGACAGCGTGTCCCACGCCCGGCACTTCGTACGGCACGTGTTCAGGATCTACCCGAGTCAGACGGTGGAGACCGCGGAACTGCTGACCAGCGAACTCGCGACCAACGCGGTGCTCCATGCCCGCACCGCTTTCGACGTCATCGCCAGTGAAAACAATCAGGCACTCCGAGTGGCGGTGCATGACGGGAACAACCGGATGCCGGTCCCCCTGGCGAGGGAGCCGTGGGATCTGCACGGCCGGGGCCTGTCGATAGTCGAGCTGCTCTCCGACCACTGGGGTGCCCTCAAGACCAGTCCCGGCAAAACCGTCTGGTTCGACCTCAGGTTACGTTGAGCACCGCGTCCCGGGGCTCCTCGCCTGATGGGAACGGGACCGGTGGACCACACGGCAGGTCCGGGCCCGACCACCCGACTTGGACGAGGACTGCGCCCGGCCGTCTTCGACCGCGTCCGAACGATCAGCGCCTGGCACCTGCTGACGAGGGACCGGACGGCTGCGCTGCCGGTCGGTGCGCCCGCCGGTGTCCTCACTGGTTGACGTCGAAACGCCTTCGGGTGGACCCGTTCTGTCCAGCCGGAGGGCGCACCACACCGTCTTGCCGGAGTAATCCTCGTTGTCGATCATCCCCCACTCGTCCGAGAGCTCCCTCACGATCTGCAGCCCTCTGCCATGAGGGTCACTCACGGAAGGTGACTGGAGCTCCGGCTCGCCGCCACCCACATCGGTCACGGAAATCCGGAGCCAGTCCGCAGACCGGTCAATTCCGACTTCGAACCCTGTGGCAGCGTGCACGATGGCGTTGGTAGCCAACTCGGACATCATCAGAATTGCGGCCTCACGGAGCTCGTCCGGCAGATCGGTGACGGCATCCCCGACGAACTGGCGGCTTGCGGCCACCGACTTCCGCTTCAAGCCGAACGAGCGGCGCCGCACCGTCACGGCTCCAGTCCGAGTACCTCGACGAGCCCCGCCGCTTCGATGACCCTGCGCACGATAGGCGTGACGTTGCGGACTTCCACATTGCCGACCCTCTTGGAGACCTGCAGCATCATGGCGATGCCGGAGCTGTCCATGAATGTCAGGGCACCCAGATCGAACACGACCCGTTCGGGGTGCCCGTTCAACACCTCGTCAATGGTCTCGTGCACCGACTCGACGCTGGCCAGATCGAGCTCGCCGGCAATGGACAGCGTGAGGACGCCGGAAGTGTCCCGACGCCCCTCGACCGTGGCCGACCGGTCGTCCCCTACTGACCCCATCGGAGCCCCAAGATCGCAATGTCGTCGTCCGAGCCCTCCGGCGTCAGATCGGCAACCAGGTCGGAGAGGACCCGGTCGAGCGAGCGGTCACTCCCCATCACCGACCGCCGGAGGTCGTCGAGCCCGACGTCGAGCAGCTCACCCCTTCGTTCGACCAGGCCGTCCGTGAAGGCCACGAGCGTGCAGTCATCCGGAATCTGCACGGACGTCGACGGGTAGGTGGCGTCGGGGACCGTGCCGATCGGTGGGCCAATAGTCAATTCCACAAAAGCCCCCTTCCTGTGGTTGACCAGCAGCGGAGGGAGATGCCCCGCACTCGACAATTCTAGCGTGCGTCGGTCCTCGTCGACATAGCCGCAGAGGACCGTGGCGAAGTGGCCGCCCTGGCCGACATCGAGGAGCGCGCACAGTTTCGTCAGGATCTGGTCGGGTGAGTCGCCTTGGGCCGCGTAGGCACGGATCGCATAGTGCAGCGAGGCCATCACGATCGCGGCATGGACTCCCCTGCCGGAGACATCGCCGACCACGAAGAGGAACCCTCCGCCGGGACCGGCGATCACGTCGAACCAATCACCTCCGATTTCCATCACGTCCAGGCCGGCCTCGTAGCGCGTCGCGATCTCGACCCCTGGGATCTCAGGGATGTGCCCCGGAAGGAGCGCGCGCTGCAGCGACTGAGCGAGGCTCTGCTGCTCCCCGTAGAGGCGCTGGTTCTCCTCGGCCAGAACCTCGGCGGACCTGCGGCGACGGACCAGTCGCTCGGTCATCAACGCCGCACCGATGGCGAGCACGATACCGACGAGGATGACGATCGACGTCACCCGCCGGGACAGGCTCCCACCGAGGGGCTGGGTCGGCGTGCCCACCAGAGTCAGCTGCGAATTGGCGAACGAGATCGTCGTCGCGGCGTGCCGGCCGGCGATGGGCAGCTGGTTGGTGGTGGCTTCCAACAGGTCTTGCTGCTTCGCGTTCTGACCGAGGTAGAGAGCGAAATCCAGATTCGGGAATGAGGACGACTTGGGCAGCGATATATGGTGATTCGGCGGTAGGAGGTACTCCGCATAGATCCCGAGCGGCGGCGCGCTGCCCGGCGACGCATACCAGAGGCCGACCCGGCTGCCCTGATCGATGATCCCCGCGACCGAGAGCCCGGGCGGGATGTGCGGTTCATGCACGAAGTTGCACTGCGCCGACCCCTCCTCGCCGGTTGCCCGGCCCGGGGTTCCGACGGAGCCGAGCACCACGGGGACACCGGCTTGTTCACCGCACAGGGCCACATAGCCGAACGGGCCGTAACGCCCGACGCTGGGCGAGACGACTCGGCTGAACGGGGCGATCTGGCCGCCGGTGACCATTGCGATCGCCGCTCCGGATGCGAGGGGAGTATCGAGGAGGGACGGGAGCACGCCTGTCACCACGGTGCCGGCCTCGGCCACCTGCTCCTGCAACAAGCGACTTTCGTTCCGATCGTTGACGGTGGCGGTGGCGAACGCGAGAACCCCGGTGATCAGAAGGCCGACGACCAACACCAGCACTGTGATCGGGGCTGGACCCATTCCCATGCGTTTCGGTCCATCGTCCGTAGAGTCGGGCACCTCGCCGCTCGAGCCGCCTCCGCTCGCGGTCATCACAGATCAGGGATGTCGTCGGGCCGTCCGCTGAACGCCCTGAGCAAATGCATCCCATACGGTACAGGCTGATCACGCGCTGGCGACCGGCCGCTCGTCAGCAGGGCCCGATGATGCCACCGAGCGTGGTGCCCGCCCCCAGAGAACAGCGCGATGGCCAGTGCCCGGGCCTGCATCGGTCGTGCGGCGTGCTCAGGATTCAGCCGCGAATGCCTCACGGAGCTTCGCCAAGCTGGCCGCCAGCAGTCGCGAGACGTGCATCTGGCTCATGCCGATCCGGTCGGCGATCTCCGACTGGGTCAACGCCTCGACGAACCGCAGGCCGAGGATGGTCCGTTCCCGCTCTGTGAGGTCGGCGAGCGAGATCGCGAGCAGAAGGCGGTCCTCGGCACCGGCGAAGCCGCTGTCCACCTCTCCCAGCCGGGTCGAGATGCTGCCGTCCTGACGGTCGGGGGCGTCGATCGACGAGATCCGGTAGCTCTGTCCGGCTTCAATCGCCTCCAATACTGCCTCTTCGGTCGATCCGATCGACTCGGCCAGCTCCGATACGGTCGGGGGCCGGCCGAGTCTCTGAGTGAGTGACTCGCCGGCGGGGCCGAGTTCGAGGTAGAGCTCTTGGACGCGCCTCGGCGCTCGGATCGACCAGCCCCTGTCCCGAAAATGCCGTTTGAGCTCGCCGATGACCGTCCGGGTGGCGAAGGTGCTGAACTCCACACCCCGCTCAGGGTCGAAGCGGTCGACCGCCTTCACCAGCGCCAGTGAAGCAACCTGGACCAGATCGTCGTATGCCTCCCCCCGGCTGACGAACCGCCGGGCGAGCTGATGGGCCAGTCCCAGATGTGACTCGACCAACTCGTTCCGCCGGTGTTCGTCCCGGGTCTGGGCGAACTCGACGAACAGCTCCCGTGCGTCCCGGGTCGGCTGGCTCGGAGAGGCCATTACGAATTTTGCCGCACCCGACGCTTGCGCAACCACGCCCGTGCATGTCCGTCTTCGTCACCGTGGCCATGTTCGTCGACGAGGGCATCGAGGATGCGCTCGGACAGGCCGTCCGCGGTAGGCATCACGGGTCCGGTGGGTCCGACTCCTGATGGGGGCACGTAGCTGCAGGAGACTTCGACCTCGTCGTCGTCCCGGGTGAATCGGAGTGTCAGCCTTCCGTCTGTCCGATTGTGGACCATCGAGATGCACAGCTCGTCGACCGCCAGGCGGAGATCCTCGATCTCTTCCACGTCGAAATTGGAACGAGACGCCACTGTGGATGCTGTGAGGCGGGCCAGCACGACCAGATCGGCGGTCACAGGGATGCTCAGCTCGACGACGTCGGTCATCGGCTCGAGCTCCCCCTAGGGTCGCCAGGTAGCGGCTCATCCCACGATCGCCTCGTCACGGGTGGGGCGGATGTCGAACAATTCGGAAAGCCCGGTGATCTCGAAGATCTTGAGTATCCGGGGTTCCGACACAGCGATCGTCATCGTTCCGCCGACGCCGTCGCAGAGCTTCTTCGTCTCGACGAGTACCCCGAGCGCCGTGGAGTCGATGAACGTGACCCCCGTCAAATCAACGGCGACGGTCGGGACTCCCTCGGCAACGGCCTCCCGCAAGCAGTCCCGGAGCCGGGGAGCGGTCCCCACATCGACCTCTCCGACGACCGACACCAGGACGTACCCGCTGCCGCTCTCCCTGGAAACCTCGAACATCCCCTCCATGTGCCTCGACTCCTTCTCCGGCTCGAAGTCACCCCTCGTCCCGACGTCGGCACACCTCTCCGACGCCCCCCGGGCGGTTGCCGACCTCCGGTCACAAGACGTTCGGACCATCAGCTCTGGGTGGACCGGCCACGTCGGCATTTGCCCACCTCGACAATACTTCGACTGAGGTCCCTGCGGGCCGGCCGGGGTCACCTGCGGGGTCGAACTGAGCCTGAATGCGGCTGCACTCGCTGGGGCGGGCTGGGCGGGCGCAGACAGCAAGGAGCGCCCCACAGGAGTGAAACGGTCGATCTCGGGAGCGATCTCCGCGGTCAGGGTTCGAGATCGAGCAGCCCCGCCGTTTCCGGCGGCGGACGGCCGACCTCGGCGATGGCACCAGGCGAACCGTGCCTCGCCCCCGCGCTGTCATCCCGCGCGACGAGCGGGCGGTGCGGAAGCGCACCGCCCGCTCGTATTGATGCGGTCACGTCTCGCCAGAACAGGGGCCGTTCACGGCGAGGTCGCTCGTTGCGGGTTTACCAAGGAGGCGCTCCGGGAGCCGGGCTCAGAATCTCGGTGGCGCTGGTCGTCGCCGTGGTGCTGGTGCACCCGGTTCCCTTGGTCGGGACCGGCTTGTTGGTGACCGTGTCGGTGTTCTTGCCGTTGTAGGCGCCGACCACCTTCACCGCTCCGAGCGGAGCCGCCGTGATCCTGCATCCGGGCAGGACGTTCGACGTGAAGACGGCACCGGCCTTCGGGATGGTGAGGGTCAGCGTCGTCGATGCGATGGTCGCCGTCCAGGTCCCGGAGGTCTTGATGGTGTCCGTCCCACCCGTCGTGTCCGTACATCCTTTGATGGTCGGTGGAACCGACAGTTTCATGGTGTTGGACGGCGGGCTCGTGACCTTGCCAGTGACCGTGAAGGTGGTGCACTTGACCGTGATCGGGATCGAGTTGATGTTGCCCTTGAAGGTCACGTCTGTTCCCACCTTCAGCTTCCCGGTGACAGTCGTACCCGCGGGCAACGACGCGAAGGCGGCCGTGGCGGCTCCGAACAGGAGCGCCATGGTCCCTACGATGGCGACGAAGGTCTTGGTCAGTTTTGACATGCTTGTCTTCTCCTTTTGTTCTCTACTTGGTCGTGTCATGAGTCGTGACATGGTGGTCTGAACCTCCTTTGGTGTTGTCTGCTTGTATTGAGACTTCTCGCCCCACCGGCGACGGGCGTTGGTGGCATCGACTAGGGAGCCGGCTGGTAGAGCGAGGCGGCGATCGGCAGCAAGGTGTTGGCGTGCCCAGCCGCCAGCGGCAGGCCGGCGATCAGGTCGACGTTGGCGGCCACGGCGGCCGGGCAGGTGGGCGAGGGCTGCAGCGCGGGCACAGCGAACGCATTGCTCGACAGCGTGCCGGTCGTGTCCGTGAGTGGCCCGGTCACGGTTCCGCTCAGCGGGATCGTCATGGGCCCGATGGTGCAGGACACCCCGAACAACGGCGCTGTGCTCCCGCTGACGTTGGCGTCGAGCCCGACGGACAATCCGTTCTGGGAGGAGGAGCAGGAGAACCCTCCGCTGATCGTCCCCGGGTTGGCCACGAATCCGATCGTCGGAGTCATCCCCGGAACCAGCGTGAGCGCGACCGAAAGGGCGCCGTACAGCTGCCCGTCGACGGGTGAGTCGACACGTCCCGTCACCCCACAGGGTGGCGTGCCGGTGACGAGGGTGACGATGCCGCAGAACTTGGCGTTGATACCGGCAACCGATGCGGACGGCGTGTCAAGGGCCCCGTTGGTTGCCGTTCCCACGAGTCCGAGCTCGTAGGGCGCGCTCGGAGGTCCGGTCGGGTTGGGCACACAGTCGGCGGGCAGGTTTGAGGAGTTCGACACGAGCCCTTTGGGAGCGTTGCCCCCCGCCGGCTCCCGGTCGAGTGACCAGCTCGCCGATGCTGTGTGGACGACGGTCGCCGGCCTCACCGTTCCCACCGGCCCGGACTCGTGCGCTGGCCCGAGAGACACCGCGAGGAGCGCCCCGACAGCCACGACGATCGAGGCTCCGATGAAGATCGCTTTCCCTCCGGCCCCCGCACGACGGCTGTATCCCAGAGAAGTGACCTGTCGGGCTCTCCTCGCACGTTCCCCCCTCTCGGCACTTGCGCTGCTGTGAAGCAAGATCAGGACAGGTGCTGGCGGATGAGGCTCGCCGGAGCGGTGTAGGAGGACCCGGACAGAATGGCCGTGTTCGACCCCGCCGGCGACGGCAGGTGCTTCTCGAGATCGAGGACGGGATCCAACACACCGCCGATCCCGCAATCTTGCGATCCAGGAACGGCGAAGGAGTTGTCGACGAGGGTCATTCCTGTGACAGTGATCAACCCTTGTGATGTGCTCGAGACCGTTCCCGGTGATCCGCTGATCGGCTCGTTTTGCGGTGGAGGTTTCGTCGTGCCGGTGGTGAGGTGGAGAAGGATCGGGCTCGCCTGGTCTCCAATCGTGCAGTTCGGCCCGAGGATGCCGGTGGGCGTGCTGATCAGGACGTCGATGGGCAGCGTGAGTCCCGGCGCCTTGCCGGTCAGGAGGAACCCGAGGTTGACGGACGGAAGCCCCACCAGCTGGGGTGTGACGGTGACGGCCAGCACCCCTCCGTCGAGTCCCGGGATGCCGGTCAGCCCGCCAGGCAGGGGAATCGCCGGGGCCTGCAACGCCGGGCTGCCGTCGTCGGGAAGGACGACTACGGCCTGACCATTGCTGGTGTAGCGGAGCCCGAGCGACAACGTCGTGGGCTTGGACGACGTGACCGTCGTGGACCCGATGGTGAACGTCGTGCTGGTGGTCGACGAGAACAGGCAGGTCGCCACCTTGGCCACGCCCACAGGGCAGTGGGCGAACTTCTGCAGGTTGGGCGGGAGAACCGTCGATTGAGCCGTTGCCCGCCCCGGCGCGAGCGCCCCGAGCAGTGCGATACCGACCAACGAGAACAGAGCGGCACACGCTGTGAACCTGCGGCTACGCGAAGTGAAGCGGCGACCAGAAGACCGGGTCATCGATGACCCACCCCCTTTTCCTCACGCGATCGGTCGGCGGTGACCGATCAGTAACTCCTTGCTGTCTACCCAGGGCCTCCCGTCGTCAAACCTCGAACATGTTCCGAGGGCCGACGACCGGCGCGATTCGGCCTCAGAGCAGTGTCACCTGGTCGATGAGCCATCTCCCCCCCGAACTCACCAGGGTGATCTCGACCTGGGTGCGGTCGGTGGTCGGTGCCTTCTGGGTGGCGTTGGCGATCTTCTGGTCGAGAAGGACCAGGGCAACGGCCTTCGAGGTGCTGGCCGAGACCAGGCCGGCTGACACCACGCTGGCCGCGGCGGTCGCCCTGAACCTGGTGAGGGTGGATTTCAACGCGTCGCTCGACTGGGTGAAGCTGCGACGGAACGAGGACGTCGACTGAGCGGCGACAACGGCGAAGTCGCTGTCGAGATGGCGGTAGTCGTAGCTCGCCAACTGGACGGCGTCGGTCCTGGCGACAGCCAGAGCGCTCGTCCGCGAGCTCGACAACGCGCGCTGGTTGCCGAGGGACACGAGGGACACGATCAGCGCGACGGCAAGGGCTGAGACCGCCACCCCCCCACACAGGAGAAGGACGCGGGAACCCGTCCATCGTTGTCTCCGCGTTGTGACCGTCGCCTGTGCCGGCCCGTCGTCCGAAGCCCCCGTCCCGTCGCCGTTTGCATCGGCCGTGCCGTCGGCGGCGGCGCGCGACGACATGGCGTCGTGGTCGACGGCGCCCAAGTCGATCGGGCCCAACCCCACGTCATCCTGGGGTACCGGAGCGGCAAACGCCCTGCCCGCCGGGTCGAGCGAGATCGGAGCCAGCACCTCGTTGGCGACGCCGTTCTTCTTCGTGGACTTTCCCTTCCCCTTCTTGGCGGCCTTTGCCTTGGCCACCTTCCCCGGCGAGGACCGGACACCGCCTCGGCCCGATCCAAGAGGGTTGGACGCGCCTCCCTCGTGGGTCACGACGTCGACGGTTCCGTTCGTCGTCTCACTGCCATCCGTGTTCACAGAACACCTCCTCCTTTGAGCATTTGGCTTCCCTTGAGCGCCTCTTGGTCGTCAACCGTCGCGTCCGGGCCGGTGGAACCTCCCCGGGCCCCGTCACCACGCCGAGACCCAAGATCGGTGACCAACGGGACCGGTGGCGGTAGGTCCGGGTCATCGTGATCGTCGGCCGGGGCAGGACCGCCCTCCACGGCGTCGGCCATCTCGTCCATTCCGATGGGCCCTTCGGGTCGACCGGCAAGGAACTGCTCGATGACCGGGACCTTCGAGGACGTCATCTCCTGCGTTGATCCGAAACCCACCAGCCTGGATCGGAAGAGCAGCCCGAGATAGTGGGCCGTCCTCTTCACCGACTCGATGTTGTGACTGATGATGAAGAAGGTGGCGCCCGTCTCGTCGTGGACATTGTTGATGAGGCCATCCAGGTAGGCGACTCGCACAGGATCGAGTCCTGAGTCCGGCTCGTCGAAGAAGAGGATCTGCGGCTCGAGGACGAGCGCCCGGGCCAGGCCGGCTCGCTTGCGCATCCCCCCGGACACCTCGCCGGGGAGCTTGTGGAGGTGATTGACCAGACCGACGAGCTCGGACTTCTGCAGCACGACGTTCCGGACCTCCTTTTCGGTCTTGTTGGTGTGTTCGATGAGCGGGAAGGCGATGTTGTCGAACAGGTTCATCGAGCCGAATAGTGCACCGTCCTGGAAGAGCACTCCGATCTTCCGCCGGATACGGAGGACCTCCTTCTCGCGGACGCCGACGATGGGATCGCCGTCGATGAACACCTGGCCCGCCTCGGGCGGCAGCAGCCCGATCACGATCTTCAGCAACACGGACTTTCCGGTTCCTGACGGACCGAGGATGGCTGAGGTCTTGCCCCGCGGGACGTCGAAGGTGATGTCCTCGAGGACCACGTGGCTCCCGAATCGCTTGGAAACGCCGCGAATCGAGATGACCGCATCGGTTGCGGGCTCGGGCTCCTCCACCCCCTCCGTCGCTCTCCTGTCCAGGGTCACCGTCTCCATTCCTCCCAACTTCGCCATGACAGGTGATCCGGTAGACACGTCGAACGATTCAGAAGCTGAAGCCGGGCGGCGGGCCGGTCGGCAGTCCGAGCGTGACGACGGTGGTGTTCGCTGTGAACTGGGCCCAACCGGGCTCCGCGCTGATCGGATTGGTGCCGCCGTCGATGTAGTAGCGGCCCTCGCTCTGGTCCGCGAACTTGTAGTCCCACCCGCCGGCATAGGTGTTGAGGCTGAACGCCAGGAAGACGGAACACGGGCTGCCACTGGGGCTCGGGAAGAACGCCGGCACGCCGAAGCCATTGCTGGCCACCGTGCTGGTGGCGCTGGCCAACGGACCGGTGAGGGGCTGTGCCGGCGTCTGGAGAACCCGGTCGTCGGTGTTGGGCGGAGCCGGCGCTCCAGGCGCGGTGGTCGGCAGCCCGGCAGCCTGGGTGGAAAGGGTGACCGCGACAGGGGCCCCCTGACAGGTGAACGACACCGTGGACGGCGGTGGCGGAAACTCGCTGACCGTCGTTGCCGCCGCCGTCGACACGCTGAGCTCGAGGGCACCGTCGGGCTGGACGCCGGTGACAGCCAATGAGGTCGTCCCGACCGGCGTCAGGCTCACGACATAGGGGAAGCACTCGAATGTGGGAGTCGAGTAGCTGCTGCACCGGACACCTTCGGGGTGATAACTCCCGATGGCCGGCGGTGGCGTCAAGCTGGCCGGTGAGGGCCCGTACTGGGCCTCGATCTCGATGCACTGCCCGACGGGCCAGTTGGCCGACAGACAACTCGCTCCTCCCTGATTGTCGCAGAACACCACGTCCTGGGGGGGAATCTGGGCCGTCAGGCTGGGGAGCTGGAGCAGTCCCGTCACCCACCCGGTGATGCCGGAGATCTTCGACTGCCACGGATAGAGATTGAACGTCGTGTTCTGCACCTTCCAGACCAGGTGGTTGGCGGTCCATGCGTCGTAGCCGGCCAGGACCTGACCATTGGTGATGGCGGCGAGGAAGGGGACACCGTAGGCGCTGCCCGGTGGGAAGGTGGGCGCCGGAACCGGCGGCGGGGCGCAGGCCGGCATGCCGGGCCCGGTCATCAATGCCGTCAGCCGGGCGACCGTGCCGACCTGCGCCCGGGAGAGGTCGGCCATGGCGCGGCGGACGGTCGAGGAGTCGAGCCGTCTGATCGGCGAGTCCGGGCGGGGGGCCGCGGTGCGTCGGACGGAGGGGGCATGTCCAGCGCCGACGGGAACGGCCACGGGCACAACGAAGAGAACCAAGAGGAGGGATCCGACCGCCAACACGATGATGGCTCCAGGGAGCATGTGGACGGCCCGCCTCCGGTGCCTGCGCAGGTCGTCACTTCCCTTCAGCCGCGACCCCTCATGCTGGGTTCGCACTCTCTCTCCCCCCTTTGGCCAGCAGTGCGTTCTTCTTGTTACCTGCCAGCTATTTCCAAATCGGGTCGGACCCAAACCTCCCGCCCGTGGCCGACGGATGTGCGGTGGTGCCGGCCACCCGGGGCTCAACCTCCCGATCCGTTGGAATGGCTGTTCGCTCCCCGCTGCAGCATGCCCGGCAGCACCATCGGGCAGGCGTTGGACAGTGATGGACTGTTCACCTGCTGGGTCGGACCGGGCATCTGACTGCCCGGGATGTAGGGACACACCGGATCGGCCGTGTTGATGTCCAGCTCCCCGTGCACCTGGCCGCCGCCCACCACCGACGCCAGATCCTGCGAGACGACGGGCAGCAACTGGAAGAGGGCCCGGAGACCCTGCTGGTTCTGATCGGTCACCTGGGAGTCGGTGGCCAGGTTCGACACCAGTGCGGTGATCTGCGCACTGTCGGCGGCCAGGAAGCGGGTTGAGCTGCTGCTCGGCCGCCTGGCTGTTCCGGATCAGTGCCTGGACATCTGTATTGGACGTGCGCAGCTGCCCGGTCACCGAAGCGAGGCCCTGCGCGAACGTGGCCAGGTCGCCATCCGTCGCCTGCAGCGTCCGCAGGTCGGTCTGACCGTCGACGACCAGGTTCACCGTCTCCGGCTGGGCGGCGACGAGTGCGTCGAAGAGCCGTTGACCGGTCACGATGATCGACCGGAGATCGGGACCGGTACCGACGAATGCGCTGGCGAAGAAGTTCTCGTCGGTCTGCAGGTCGTTCGGGTTGATGCTCTGGAGCATCGTGTTGAGGTCGATCAGGGACGTCCCGATGGGCGTGGGCAGGATCACCCTGGTGGGCGGGATGACGGTTCCCGGGCCCAGGTCGGGCCCGGACGCGCTGACCGGCTGGAGGTCGAGGTACTGCTCGCCCAGGGCGGACAGCTCCTTGACCCGGACCGGACCGTTGTCCGGGATGCGCTGACCTGCATCGATCCCAAGCGTGGCCGCCACGTCCCGCGGACCGAGGTGGAGGGCGGTCACCGTTCCGACCTGCACCCCCCTGTAGGTCACGTCGGCCCCCGAGTACAACCCGCCGGCGCTCGGCATGAGGACGGTCACCGAGAACGGTTGCGACGGTGACGTGGTACTGCATGACGTCGAACGCGATGTAGTAGACGCCGAGGACGACGACCACCGCCAAGGCGATCATCCGCGGGAGAAGGTTGTGTTTCATGCTCGACTCGATCACACATGCGCCTGCGGTGAGGAGGCCGGACACGGCCTGGTCCCCCGGTCAACCGATCGGATCCGGACGTCGCCGTGCCGGCTGATCGACGGCAGGGAGCGAGGGCTCGAACCCGCCGGCGGGCAGCAGCACGTTGACCACGGCGCGGACCTGCAGGTAGTCACCCGGTGCGATCTTGGGTGTCTCGGCCTCGAAGGCGGCCAGGGCGCTCAGGTCGGGGGCGAGCTGGGACGACACCGAATCGAGCTGCTGGACGACCGGCAACAGGTCCTGGGCGTCGACCACCGCGTTCTGTCCGCTCTGTTGGGCGATCGGCCGCGCCCGCCGCTCCCAGGTTGGACAGCTGGTCGAGCAGCCCCGAGATCTGCTTGTTCTCGCCGGCCAGCACCCCGACGGCCGGTGCGATCGTGCTGATCCCGGTGGCGATGGTCGGGCCTCCGGCGTTCAGCTTGCTGGACAGGTTGGAGATGGACGCCAGGGCGCCGTCGATGGCCGGCCTCCCACCGGACAGGGAGCTCACGCCGTTGTCGATGGTGGTCAGGAAGGAGCGGATCGGCGCCTGGTTGCCGTTGAAGGTGTTGTTGAGCTCGCTGATGATGGTCTGCAGCTGGTTGATCCCCCCACCGTTGAGCACGAGGGAGAGGGCGCCGAACGTGTCCTCGACGCTCGGTGCGGTGCTCGTCGAGCTGTCGGGGATCCGCGCTCCCGACGACGAGGAACCGGCTGCTCTCCTCGCCGACCCCTGTCGGCAGGACGGTTGGCGGCTGGAGCAGGATGTACTCGTCGCCCAGCGGATCGTCGAAGCGGACCTGAGCGGTGGTGCCGACCGGCAGCCGGACGGACTGTCTTGATGTCCAGGGTCAGGTCGGCCTGGAAGTTCTTGGTGGAGATGGCTCCCACCTGGCCGACGACTTGGGCGCCGATACGGACCTGGGCGTCGTCGGGCAGGTTGAGGACGTTGGAGAACACGGCGTACACCGGATAGGTGGCGGCGGTGACGCCACTGACCTTGGGCAGGGACTGCAGGCTGAGGGCGCAGCCACTGAGCGCGACGGCGGTGCCGATGGTCATCGCCAAAGCCGCCCACCGTCTCACCCGGCCCGCGCACCGGATCCGTTGCCGACGTCGATGGCTACCGCCTGCCGGGGTCCCGGGGGCGGCGTTGGCTCCTCGGGGATGACCGCGGGTCACGGCTGGCCTCCGACCAGCGGCGCTGAGCGAAAGGTTCGGGCCCGCCGACGCGCCGGGTGGGGTGGGAAGGCCGGCCAGCAGGCCGTTCACCCCGCAACCGAGGTCGATGGTCGGGTCCTTGTCCTGCGACCGGTCGATGGAGAGCAGCAGGAGTCGCAGGAGCGCAGTTGCCGCACACCGACTGGGAGAAGCCCGGCCGAGTTGCCCATCGGATCGAGGCGCGCCCGGAGGGCCGGACCACCGGGCGCGTTCGGGTCGACGGCCTGCGCGATGTTGTCCAGGGCGGTCGGGAGCGTCTCGAGCGCCTGGGCCAGCGACTGCTGCTTGGCGGCGACGGCACCGGCGAAGGCGTCGAGGTTGGTGACGCTGGTCCCGAGGGCGGAGGAGTTGGTCGCGGTGAACTGGGCCAGCGCCAACAGCGCCCGCTGGAGGTTGGCCAGCGTGGCACCGATGTTGGCGTCGTCGGCGGCCAGATCGGTGCTCACCGCAGCCAGGTTGTTGGCGAACGCCTGGTAGGTGCTCGTGTACTGGGAGGCCACCTGGCTGAGGTTCCCCAGGTTGTCGAACAGCGCGGTCAACTGTGGGCTCTTGGACGAGAGCGCGTCGAGGGCCCCGCCCAAGGAGACCAAGGTCGAGTGCAGTGCGGCGCCGTCGCCGCCGAAGGCGTGAGCGGAGCTGGCGACGAAGGCGGACAGGGCACCGTGGGCGTTGGCGCCGTTGGGACCGAGGGCCTCGGCCAGCTGGTCGAGGCTGTCGACGATCTCGTCCACCGAGATGGGCACGGCCGTCCGCGACAGTCGGGAATGACGGCACCGTCCGACATCCGCGGTCCACCGCTGTAGGCCGGGATTGAGCTGGACGTAGCGGTCGTTGACCACCTGGGGCGCCATGAGCAGGGCGTCGGCTCCGGCGGGGACCGGCGTGCCGGCGGGCACCTGCATCACCACGGTCACCGTAAGTCGGACCCGGCGTGACCTTGGTGACCTTCCCGACCGGCATGCCGAGGATGTCGACCGAGTTGCCCGGGTAGAGGCCCGGGGCGGTGGCGAACTGGGCGGAGATGGTCATGGGAGAGGCGCCGCCCGTCACGAGGGCGACGATCCCCCCGATGACCAGGAGCGCGAGCACCGCCGCCGCAGGCACCAGGTACCTCGGGCGAGCGGAACGAGCCGGCGAGCCTGCCGGCCCGGCCAACCCACCGGGGCCCGAGGGGCGGACGTCCGGGGTCATGGCCGGCATCCCACCTGCGGGTTGGCTGCTCGGAAAGGCCCCGGACGCCGAGCACTGGACCGCCAGGTTGTCGGGAACGAGCAGTGTGGGCACCGCGACGTCGACGAAGGCGCCCGAGCCGGTGGCGTTGGCCGAATACCGGCTGAAGGCGGCGAGGACCGGGATCGCCTGCCCGAAGTCGTTGCTGTCCTTGGCCAGGACGGCCGACACGGACTGGAGATCCTGCAGCAGTGTGGTGAGCGCCGGCCGGTTGACCGACAGGATCGAGGTGATCTGCTGGCTCAGCGACGACGTGGCGGCGAGGAGCTGGTCGATGGCCGCCCGACGCTGCTGGAGCACGGACAGCACCAGGTTGCTCTGGCCGAAGAGGTCGAAGAGCTGGTGGCTCCGCTGCGAGAGGACGCCGCTCAGCGCCGCTCCCTGCGGAGACGATGGTGGCGAGGGACGCTTCCCTCGTTGCCGATCACCCGCGAGATGTCGGCCAGACCCTGGAAGGCGCTGGTCGTCTCGCTGACCTGCGTGCCGTTCAAGTCCTGGCTACCCACCTGAAGGGCGTGCTCGAGCTGGGGGAGGTTGTAGTGCTGGATCTGCGAACCCAGCCCGGACAAGGCGGTGACCAGGTTGTAGGGCACGCTGGTTCGGGACAGGGGGATCGGCCCGTTGAGTCGAACCGGCGCCCGAGGGGACGAGCTCCATGTACTCGGTCCCGACCGGGCTGAGCACCTCGGCGGCGGCCGTCGTCGTCGATCCGAGGCTGGCGCCGGTCACGGTGAAGGTGACCCGGACCCGGTCGCCGTCGAGGGCCATGCCGGTGATCGACCCCACCTTCACGCCGTCGACGGTGACGATGTCACCGGTGGCGAGGCCTCCGGCGTCGGCGAAGTCCGCCTGGTAGGTGGCGTTGTCGTGGATGAGGGGGAGCCGTTGGAACTGCAGCGCTCCGACGACCAGACAGGTCACGACAACGACCCCGACGAGGCCGGTCAGTGGCCCGGTTGCGCTCGCGGAAGCGTTTCACGAGCAACTCGCTGTGTGACGGGTCTGATCGCCGACCGCTCCGGACGGAAGGGTCACCGGGTTCGGGTACTGGTTGGTGGGGCTCACGCCGGGGACGAGGGAGATGTCGAGCTGCCCCGACACGTTGATCGTCAGGTTGCAGAGGTAGACGTTGATCCAGTTGCCCGAGCTCTGGATCTTGGTCAGCGTGTTCGACCAGACCGGGGAAGCCTGTGAGGACGCCGTCGAGACCCGTCTGATTCGCTGACAGGGACTGGACGGCCACGGACAAGGCCTGGATGTCCTGGTTGAGTGTCGGCTGTGCCTCGTTGAGCAGACTGCTCGTCGTGCTCTCCGCCGTGGCCAGGTTGTCGATCGCCGAGCCGAGCTGCGCGCGCGACCCGGCCAGACCCGTCATCAGGGTGTCGAAGTTCCCGATCAGCTGGCCGAGCTGGGTGTCGTGGACCCCCACGGTGTCGAGCAGGCTCGACAGGCTGTTGAGAAGGGTGTCGATCACCTGTTGGCGATCGGCGAGGTTGTTGGTCAGGGCCGCCGTCTGCGCCACGATGTTCGAGACGGTCCCCGACTCGCCCTGGAAGACGTCGATGATCGACCCGGCCAGTTGGTTCACCTGGTCGGGCGAGAGGGCGGAGAAGAGGGGCTGGAAGCCGTCGAACACCGCGGTCAGGTCGATCGCCGGCGTGGTGTGCGAGACCGGGATGACCCCTCCGGGGGGCAGGGGCTTGCCCCCGGACGCTCCGGGGAGAATGGCGAGGAAGCGCTGGCCCGAGGAGGTTCTCGAAGTGGATGGCGGCGAGCGTCGTGGTGGTGAGCTGCTGCGAGTTGTCGACGCTGAACGAGACACTCGGCGCGGTTGCCCTGCAGGGTCACCGCGCCGACCTTGCCCACCTCGACGCCGGCGATGCGGACCGTGTCGCCGGGCTGCAGCTCGGATGCGTTGGAGAACTCGGCGACATAGCCGGTGGCGGCGTGGGTGTTCACGTCGAGCAAGCGTCGAGATCACGATCGAGGTGACGATCACCGAGACGACGGTGAACACGACCACCTTCACGACGGTGCCGGGGAGTCCCGGGCGGGGATGGCGCGATCTCATGATCAGGTGACCAGGCCCTCGAGCACGGGCGACAGCAGCAGCGTGGAGACGGCGGACGAGGAAGGCGTCGAACCGCTCACCGCGGTGACGATCTGCGAGACGGCCTGGGACTGGGCGGGTTCGGCTACGACCAGTGCCGGAGCGTGCCCGGCCGTCGAGGCCACGACGGAGCCCGAGGAGTGGCGGTCGAGTCGGAGATGACGTCAGGTCGGCGTGACCGAGGACCGGCCGAGGAATACGTCGGCGGGTTCACGTAGCCCGGCCCCAGGCCGGCCGACAGATAGGCGGCGGCCTGTGGCCCACCGAGCACGGCCAGACCGAGGTCGGCGGGATTGGCGACGACCTCGGTCTGGGTCAGCTGGAGGTACGGCCCCGATGCCTCGGCGGCGATCCAGGCGTTGGCCCAGGCATCGAGGCCCGTGAGGAGCTGGGAGATCTCGTTCGGGTTCTGCGAGAGGGCGGTCAGGAACGGACCGGAGTCGGCAGCCAGGACGGCGAATGGCTGCTGGATGGCCGTCGAGGAGCTGGGCCGCCTGGCCGGCGAGGACCTCGCCGCCTCCGATGGCCTGGCGGACCCCCGCAGCCTGGTGGTTGACGGTGTTGGCGGTGACGGTCTGGTTGGCCAGGATCTGCAGGATGTCGGGTGTGGAGGCGGCGAACTGGTTGGCCACCGGCACCAGCGTGTCCAGGTTGGACACGACGGTCGGCCACAGCGGCAGCATCTGCTCGAAGTAGGTGTTGGCTCGGACGAGGTTGTGCCCGAGCGATGTCCCGTTGCCCTGCAGCGAGCCGGCCAGGGCGGTCAGCGCGGCATCGAGCTCGGCGGGCTGAAGCTTGATGAGGAGGGTGTCGAGGCTCCCGAGGGTGGCCTGCAGCGAACCCGTCTGGCCGACCTGCAGCGCGGGGATGATGGCGCCCGGTCGGAGTCGGGCCGTACCGGGATGGGTGGGCGGTACCAGCTCGACATACGGGTCCCCGAAGAACGAGACCGGCGTCTCGGTGGCCTGCACCTGTGCAGGGATCACCTGCAGCATCGGACGCTGCAGGTGAAGGGTCAGCGTCCACCAGACCGCCCGGGGCCGATCGCCCCTGGCTGGCGACGGTGCCGACGGTCACGTTGCGATATTCGACCGGCGCTCCCAACGCAACCGCGGTGGACGACGCCGGGAGCTGCGCCTCGGCCAGTGGCGTAGGTCGAGAAGGCGCCGCCGAAGGACTCGAGGACGATGACGACGACGGCGACGAGCGACGCCGACCAGCACGCCCCCCAGTGCCATGAGGCGCCACGACCTGCGGGTGAGGACCGTCGCCGACGACGGCGGGAACCGATCCCTGCTCCGGAGCAGGAGGGGCCTCGAGGCTCACCCGGTCACCTTCACCGGGACCGACACTCCCCAGAAGAGGAGGGTCATCAGCATGTCGGAGATGGCGATGACCACGGTGCTGGTCCGGACGGCGCGCCCGGTCGCCCGGCCGACGCCTTCGGGTCCCCCCGATGCCGTCATCCCGTAGTAGCAGTGGATGATGGTGACCAGGATGGCGAAGACCACCACCTTCAGCACCGAGTAGAAGACGTCGCGCCGGTTGAGGAACAGGTAGAAGTAGTGGAGGTAGGTTCCCGAGCCCTGATGGGCGATGGTCAGCACAGCGAACTGCGTCGCCAGGTACGCACCGGACAGGGCCAGCAGGTACAGCGGGATGACCGCGGCGAGGGCGGCGAGGAGCCTGGTGGTGACCAGGTAGGGCAACGACGGTATCGACATGACCTCCAGGGCGTCGATCTCCTCGTTCACCCGCATGGCACCGAGTTCGGCGGTGAACTTGCACCCCATCACCGCGGCCAGCCCGTAGCCGGCGAGGAGCGGCGACAGCTCGCGGGTGTTGGCGAAGGCGGACAGCAAGCCGGCCAGCGGGGCGAGGCCGATGATGTTGAGTCCCTGGAGCCCCTCGATCCCGAGCTGGACACCGACCACGGAGGCCAGAAGAGCGGAGACGAGGATGGTGCTCGCCGCGATGGCGAGGACCCCGCCGCCGAAGGTGACCTCGGCGATCAGGCGCCACAGCTCGCGGCGGTGGTGGCGCAGGACGGTCGGAATGGCGCGGACGACCTTGATCGACGAAGACCAGCAGCTCCCCGAGCCAGATGAGTTGGTTGCGGATGCGGTAGCCGACATTGACGGAGTGGAACGCCACCCGTCTTGTCGCGGCGGCGACCCGCGACGCCGTCGACCCCTCGGCGACCGGCAGCCGGTCGGTCACCAGCAGTCCCATCAGAGGATCCTCGGGGGGACGATGGCCAGGAACACATCGGTCACCAGCAGATTCAGGATGAACAGACCGACGCCGGTGATCACGACCGACCGGTTGACGGCCTCGCCCACTCCTGCCGGGCCCCTCTTGGCGTTCAGGCCCTGGTGGGAGGCAACCACAGCGGCGAACAAGCCGAACAGGCCCGCCTTGAACATCGACTCGATGGCGTCGGCCGGCTGGGCGAAGGTGCTGAAGGAGTTGAGGAACCCGCCGGCGCTGGTGTGGAGGATGTACACGGCCGCCAGGTAGCCGCTCATGATGCCGGCGAACGCCACGATGCCGTTGAGCAGCAACGCCACCACCACCGTGGCCAGCACCCGGGGTGCGACCAGTCGCTCGATCGGGTCGACCGCCATGACCCACATTGCCGATATCTCGTCGCGCATGGTGCGCGATCCGAGGTCCGAGCAGATGGCGGAGCCGCCGGCCCCGGACAGGATGATCGCGGTGATCACCGGCGCCGCCTCCCGGACGATGCCGATGGCGTCGACCGCGCCGACGATGGCGTTGGCGCCGATCTGGACGGCGAGGCCTCCCACCTCCAGCACCAGGACCAGGCCGAATGGGATGGCGATCAGGATCGTCGGCAGTACGGTCACCGAGATCAGGAACCAGCTCTGCTCGACGAACTCCGCCCACGAGAACCGGCGGTGGACGACAGCACCGGCGGTCGACCACACGGCGTCGACCAGCATGGCGAAGAGGTCACCGAGGACCGCGAGGGCCGCGGTCACCTTGGCGACCACCTTCCAGACTTCCTCGGTCCCCCACGCCGGCGCGTCGATCGAGGGCTGCGCGCCCTCGTCGAGCACGCCCCGTCGTGTTGCCTCCGTCGACCCCCGGGGTCATGCGTCCCCCTTCTGTGTGGCGTGGGTCATACCCCGAGCACTTCATCCGTAACCTGCCCGAGCCAACAGCGGCCGCCCTCGGTCTTCTTCGCAGGGTCAGGAGCGGGCGCGGCAGTCCCGACGCTCGGTAATCTGGGTGGCGATGATCGGATCCGTCGGACGTGCTCGCAAGATTGAGCTCCTCGGGCACATTCCGCTGTTTGCGACCTGCAGCAAGAGGCAGCTTGGTCAGGTCGCCGCCCTCACGGTGCCGGCCGAGCTCAAGAAGGGCACCGTGATGACCCGCCAGGGCGCGGCCGGCGGGCTCGCCTTCATCATCGTCACCGGGAGGGCAGAGATGCTTCGAGACGGCAAGCGCCGGGTACTCCTGGGCCCGGGCGACGTGGTCGGCGAGCTCTCCCTGATCGACGGCGAGCCACGCTCGGCCACGGTGACTCGCGACCAGCGACCTCGAGGTGCTCGAGCTGGACCGCGCCGACTTGTTCAAGCTGACGGCCAAGGCACCCCCGGTGATGCGCAAGCTGCTCGAGGCACTCGCCCGGCGCGTGCGCGACACGGACCTGCTACCCACCGCCCACTAGCACCGACGCGTCGCCGCCGGGTCCCCCGTGCAAGCCAGAGGTCCAGGGTCCGGCATGGTTGCGAAGTTCTCGAGGGTTTGCTCGTCAGGGCTTTGGCAAAGAGAGCACGGGGCTGATCGATTTGGTCGGCAGGCTAAGCCTGAAGATGGTGCGCAGCGTCTGCCCGTACTGTCGGTAGAGGGGCCCGGTTGTATAGGGGAGGTCGTACTTCTCGCACAATGCTCGGACGCGCTCGGCGATCTCGGGGTAGCGGTTGCTCGGCAGGTCAGGAAAGAGGTGGTGCTCGATCTGATAGCCCAGGCTGCCGGCCATGACGTGCAGGAACCGGCTTCCCTCGAAGTTGGCTGAACCGAGCAGCTGGCGCAGATACCACTCGGCCTTGCTCTCGTCCTCGAGCTCCTCCTCGGTGAACTTCTCGGCACCATCCGGGAAATGCCCGCAGAAGATGATCATGTAGGACCAGAGATTGCGCACCAGATTGGCCGTCACGTTGGCCGAGAGCGTGGTCAAGAAATTGGGACCGGACAACAGCGGGAAGATGACGTAGTCCTTGCCCACCTGGCGGCGCACCTTGCGCCAGATCCCCTTGAGCTGACGTTTCAGCTCAGTCGGATCCTTCTCGCGCTTGCGGATGGCCACGATATCGAGATCGTGCAGGGCGACGCCCCATTCGAAGAGCAGGGCCAAGAGCGCGTTGTACACGGGCTGCCCCAGGTTGACCGGGTGCCACTTCTGGTCGCTGGTCACCCGCAGGATGCCGTAGCCCACGTCATTGTCCTTGCCGAGCACATTGGTGAATGTGTGATGCACGAAGTTGTGGGAGTGCTTCCACTGTTCGGCCGGGCAGGTGTTGTCCCACTCCCAGGTGCCGGAGTGGATTTCGGGATCGTTCATCCAGTCCCACTGGCCGTGCATGACGTTGTGGCCGATCTCCATGTTCTCGAGGATCTTCCCGGCCGCCAGCATGGCGGTCCCGGCGACCCAGGCCGGGGGAAACCCGCTGGCGAACAGGGTCAGCCGAGCAGCCACCATGAGCCGCCGTTGAATGGAGATGATCCGGCCGATATAGGCGGCATCATCGGCGCCTCGAGACTCCTCGATGTCCTGGCGGATCGCATCGAACTCTCGGCCGAGCGCCTCGACGTCGGCGTCGCTGAGATGAGCGAACGTCGCTACGTCTGAAATAGCCATCGGCATTCCTCCTTAGATCTCGAGTACGCAATCACCGGCGGCGGCCGTGATGCAGGTCTGCACGCCGGCGTTCTCGTGGTATTCCGCGCCGTTGCGCAGGTCCTTGACCATGCCCTTCTTCAACGGGACGATGCAGGTGTGGCAGATGCCCATGCGACATCCGAACGGCATCTGGATCCCGGCGGCCTCTCCCGCTTCGAGCAGGGTGGTGGCGCCGTCGACCTCGGCCGCCTTCCCGGAAGCGGCGAACGTGACTCGTCCTCCCTCGGCCGACGTGGTGAGTACGGCGGAGAACCGCTCCAGGTGCAGCCTTCTTGTGAGCTTGGCGCTGCTCCCATTGGCGTCTCCGCGGCGGCCAGCATCGGAGCGGGACCGCAGACCCAGGCTTCGCGGGTCTTCCAATCGGGGCAGACTTCGGCGAGACGGTCCACGTCGAGGATGCCGTGCTGGTCGTCGAAGTTCTCGATCAGCTGGAGCCCGCGCGTGTCGCGCCGCCAGGGCGAGCCGCTCCTCGCGGAAGATGGCAGCGTCCATGGTCGGGGCGGAGTGGATGTGGACGACGTCGGGCATGGTGTCCCGGCGGTCCAGCGTGCGCAGCATGGACATCACCGGCGTGATGCCACTCCCCCCGGTCCAGAACAGGATCTTGGCCGGCGGGGGATCGGGCAGCACGAACTCGCCCTGGGGCAGCGCGAGGCGGACGATGGTCCCGGGCTCGAGACCGCGGACCAGGTGCTCGGACAGGAATCCCTCGGGCATCGCCTTGACCGTGATCGTCAGCTGGCCGCCGCGACGTCTCGGGCTGCCATCGGCGGGGGAGGAGCTGATGGAATAGGAGCGCCAGTGCCACTTGCCGTCGAGGTGCACGCCGATGCCGACGTACTGGCCCGCCTGGTAGCTGAAGTTCCAACCCCATCCGGGCTTGATGACCAGGGTGGCGGCGTCGCCGGTCTCGGGAACGACCTCAATGATCCTTCCCGCGCAGCTCGCGGGCCGACCACAGTGGATTCACCATGTGCAGGTAGTCGTCCGGCAGCAGAGGGGTGGTCATGCGGGCTGACGACGCTCCGGACGAATGTGGCCGCCGAGCCTGGACCGGTGCCGCTGCCACGAGCGTCGTCCGCAGATGGGTCGAACTCGGATCGCTCCCGGGCCTACGCAGTTTTGTCGGAACACTCATGGTCGGCTCCGAGCGTGAAGAGGATCAGTTATATGTTACTGCCCGTAACAGATAAGATGCAAACATGCATCCGCTGCTCAACGGTCGGTGCGCTGAGATGCCAGCTCGACGACCTGACAGCGGCACGGCCCGACAAGGGGGCCACAGCGCTCACCGCCCGACCCTCGACCCGCCAGACCTCAGGTGCGTCGCGACGGGATGGCCGCAGCGAGCGCTGGAAGGCCCACCGAGAATCCCGGCGCCGAGAACTCATCGCAGCCGCCATGGCGGTCGTCTCTGATCTCGGTGCCGATGTCGGAATGGACGACATTTCGAAGGCATCGGGGATCGCCAAACCGGTCTTCTACCGCTACTTCAAGGACAAGGGGGACCTCTTCGTGGAGGTGGGGCGCACCGCGGCCGAACAGGTGGTGGAAGAGACGACGATCGCCATCGACGCCGCCAAGTCGCCTCGGGCCAAACTGGCTGCCGGCATCGACGCCTACCTGGGCAGCATCGAGTCCCGTCCGGAGTTGTATCGATTTGTGGTTCGGCACCGTGATCTGGAGGACTACGTCACCATCGTCGGCCTCCACGCAACCGGCGTTATCGCTGAGTTCATGCGGCAAGCGGGTATGGACACGGGCGCAGCAGAAATCTGGGGTTTCGGCATCGTTGGGATGGTCCGTGCCGCCGCCGACCGTTGGCTCGAACAGCGCACGATGAGCCGTGCCGCCGTCGTGCGACCATCTCACTGACCTCATATGGCCTGGGGAGTCCGGCCTTTCCGCCGATTTCCGCGGCGTATTGCGTGGTCAGGGTGACTGACGACACACGGGTTCGATGAGCTCTGCTCCGCGATCGTCCGGGTTCTCCGGGGACCGTCGCGTCCAGTCGCCCGAGTTGCATGGGGCCCTTCGTCAGTCGACGTGAGTGACGGCGCCGGCCCCGCGCTCCGGGTGACCAACGCTGCGGTTTGGATACGTCACCACCGGGTATGTCGCCGAGCACGACGGCAGCGTTCGACAACGATTGATGCGGGGATCCACGATGCGGGTACGACGGCTGGCAGCCGGGATGGGTCGGACAGCTCGGCGGGCAGTCCCGGCTGCGATGCTCGCCGGACTGATCTGTTTGGTCGCGTCCGGAGTGGCAGAAGCAGCGCCCTTACCTGTCGGCAATTTGTCTTCGGGGCTCACCACCGAATTCACTGATCCCGGCGGCAACCCTCCGGGATCAGACCTCTGGAGCTGCCGACCCTCGGCCAGCCACCCGAATCCGGTCATCCTGGTCCATGGCACGCTGGCGAACGAGAACTTCAGTTGGCAAGCGCTCTCGCCCATGCTGGCCAACGCCGGCTACTGCGTCTATGCCTTCAACTACGGCGCCGACGCTTCCACTGCCGGCCACTTCTACGGCTTGGCCGACATCGTTCGGTCTGCGGGCCAGCTCGCCGCATTCACCAGCAAGGTACTGGCTGCCACAGGCGCTGCACAGGTGGATCTGGTGGGTCATTCTCAAGGCGGCATGATGCCGCGCTACTACATCCAGTTCCTGGGCGGGGCGCCACACGTGCACATGCTCGTCGGACTCGCCCCCTCCAATCAGGGGACCACAGTGGACGGCGTGGGCGCACTTGCTTCGCTGTTCGGCGACATCGGGCTACCGGTGCTGAGCTTGGCCGGCTGCGTGTCGTGCACGCAACAATTGGTCGGCTCGACCTTCCTCCAACACCTCAACGCTGCGGGAGGCATCTCCACGGCTGTTCGCTACGTGGTGATCGAGAGCAAGTTCGACGAGGTGGTGACGCCGTATCGGAATGCCTTCTTGCCAGCGGCCCCCAGTGTGCGGAACATCTTGTTACAGGACCAATGCTCGACCGATTTCACCGAGCATCTGGGCATCCTCTACGACCCCATCGCCCTCCAAGACGTCATGAACGCTCTCGGTCCCGATGACCCATCATTCCGCCCCACGTGCTCTCTTGTCCTGCCAGTAGCGGGCTGATTGGATCACCCTGGACCTGCTAGAGGCCCTTCCTCCCCCGATCAGGGTTCTCCCTGATACCCACAAGGCGGGTCGCCGTGTAAGGCTGGGCAAGTGATCGAAGCCCGGGGGCTCTCAAAGCGGTTCGGCAACGTCGTGGCCGTCGACGACCTTTCCTTCGACGTGCGGCCGGGGACCGTGACCGGCTTCCTCGGGCCCAACGGGTCGGGCAAGTCGACCACGATGCGCATGATCATGGGCCTCGACTCGCCCGCGTCGGGCTCCGTCACCGTGTTGGGGCGGCGCTACCACGACCTCCCCTGGCCACTGCGGGAAGTGGGCGGGCTCCTCGAAGCGAAGGCCATCCATCCCGGTCGCTCTGCCCGCGCCCATCTGCTCACACTGGCCCGGAGCAACGGCATCCCACGGGTCCGCGTCGACGAGGTGATCGAGCTCGTAGGACTCACCTCGGTGGCCGGCAAGCGGGTGGGCAAATTCTCGCTCGGCATGGGCCAACGCCTCGGAATCGCCGCCGCCCTGCTCGGCGACCCTGGGGTGCTGCTGTTCGACGAACCGGTGAACGGCCTCGACCCCGAAGGTATCCGCTGGGTGCGCACCCTGTGCAAGAAGCTGGCCGGTGAGGGTCGCACGGTGTTCGTTTCGAGCCACCTCATGGCTGAGATGGCCCTCACTGCCGACCACCTGGTCGTCATCGGCAAGGGCAAGCTGATCGCAGAGACCTCTGTGGCTGATTTCGTGGCTAGCAGCTCTCGTCAGTCGGTCAAGGTGCGCACGCCGGCTCCGCACGAGTTGTCTGACACCGTGATCAATGGGGGCGGGACAGTCATCTCCGATCCCGACGGATCCATGACCGTAACCGGCCTGTCAGCACCGGAGGTAGGTGACCTTGCCGCGTCCATGGGCATCGCTCTGCACGAACTCACCCCTGTTGCGTCACTGGAGGATGCCTTCATGGAGCTGACCGACGAAGCCGTCGAGTTTCGAGGTGGATCGTGACTGCGGTGCTCGAGGCTCCGAGCCCGTTCGTAATCGAGCAGCCGCCGGGCCGCGTCGGTCTGCGTCGAGCCATGGCCGCCGAGTGGACCAAGCTCTGGTCGGTCCGCTCGACGATGTGGACACTTGTCGCAACGGTGGTCGCCGTAGTGGGCTTGTGCGCACTGGGTACCGGCACGGTGAGCCCATCCGACATCATCGAGGATCCGACCCGCCGAAGCCTGATCGGCATCTTCCTCGGCCAGCTCATCTTCGGCGTGCTCGGTGTGCTAGTCATGAGCGCCGAATACGGAACCGGTACCATTCGAGCCACGTTGTCGGCGGTGCCCCGTCGTCCCGTTGTGCTGGCCGCCAAGATCCTCGTGTTCGGTGCCGTGGCGGTGGTGGTCAGTGAGATCCTCAGCTTTAGCGCGTTCGCCGTCGGCCAGGCCATCTTGTCGGGCAAGCACGCTGTCGGGTCGTCGGCGGCGGTCACTCAGCGGGCCCATCAACTCGGGCTCGCGGTCCCCCACAACATTCAGGCCGCTCTCTCGAGCGGCTCCGCGTCGTTGGGGCAAGCAGGCGTCCTGAGAGCCGTGGTCGGTGCCGGTCTCTATCTGGCTGTGCTCGGGCTGCTGGCTCTGGGTCTGGCCACCATCATCCGACATACTGCCGGCGCGATTTCCGCCTTCGTCGGGTTGGTGCTGGTCCTGCCCCTCATCGTCCAGGCGTTGCCCGTGTCGATCGGCAATGCTGTGGCCCGCTACCTTCCGGCCAACATCGGTCTGGTCATGTTCTCAACCCGCGCTTTGCCCGATCGCATCGGGCCTGCGTTCAGTCCGTGGACCGGTTTCGCCCTGCTCGTGCTCTACACCGTGGTGATCCTGGGGATCGGCTGTTGGGTCCTCGTGCGCCGCGACGCTTGAGCGCCGGATGACGGTCGAAGGCCACGTCAGATCGCCGCCCTGGCGTGGCCGACCCCTCGATCTGGGCCGCCGACGAGTAGGTTGGTGACTGGTGCGGGCCGTCAGCGGTCACCCGCCAGGGGACCGTCCGGCGTCTTCTACGACCCGCCACATTCGGGTTTGCTCGGCGGCAGACATATGGGGATCCGTCACCTTCCAGGCCACGACTTCGGAAGCGATCCGCCTCACGTCATCCAGATCGAATGAGCGAATGAAGCTCTTCACCAACACCGAGCGGGCACGACCAAGGACCGTGCCGATCAATCGACCGGTCGGCGCCTCGCCTGCCGCCATCAGGACCCATGCCAACGCCACGTCCACAGCGGGATCACCTCGGCACGCACCGGTCCAGTCGATGACAACCGGGCCGGCCGGACCGATCATCACATTCAGCGGATGCAGGTCGAGGTGGAGGATGCAATTCCCACGACCCACCGGTGGATCGTCCAGCCAGTCAGGTGCGCTCACGTCATGAAGCCGACGGTGGAGGTCGGCCAGGAGTCTCCCTTGGCGTGGGATCGTCCACGGCCGCTTTGACATCACGGCCACCATGTCGGCACCCTCGATGCGTTCGAGGACCATGTTGAGGCCGTCGGCGCTGACTTCCTCAACCGCAGGCACGGGGTATCCCTGGGACCGGACATAGTCCATGACCTGAGCCTCTCGTGCCAACGAGCGTCCCTCCCGAGAGCGCCTCAGCACGAGTCCGGGGCCGTACTCAAAGATGTCGGCGTCTCGCCCGGCCGCCAAGAGTGGCCCCGGTTCCCTCACCCGGCCGAGGGTAGTTGCTGCCGGAGGCAGGGGCCTCCCTCGTCGTACGCGCAGGGATGTCGACTCGGCGTCACCTCTGGAGGTGGGTGATGTGCCGATGCCCGATGCTCGACGTGCGGAGCGTTGGGATGCGGCCTATGGGTCCCGTGGGCCATCCGGGGTCAGTTGGTTTCAGCCCACAGCTACCACATCGGTCGAGTTGATCGAGCGCTTGGGGATCCGCGGAGGCGCAGCCGTCATCGACATCGGTGGCGGCGCCTCGGTACTGGCTGACGAGCTCTTGGACCGAGGATTCAGTGATGTGTCCGTGCTGGATGCCTCCAAGACCGCTCTGGAGACTGTCCGGCAGCGACGTGGCATCGACTCCCACCTATCGCTTCTCAATAGAGACCTGCTTGCGTGGAAGCCAGAGCGGCACTTCGATCTCTGGCACGACCGAGCCGTCTTCCACTTCCTCGTGGACTCGAGCGACCGCAAGCAGTACATCTATACCCTTCGATCCGCCCTGCGGCCGGACGGCATCGTGATCATGGCGACATTCGCCTTGGGCGGACCGGAATACTGCTCGGGCCTTCCGGTGGCTCGGTATTCGGCAGCCGAGCTGGCCGAGATCCTCGGTCCCGAGTTTGACGTCATCGAGCAGTCCCGGGAGGAGCACGTCACCCCGGGTGGGGTGACACAGCCATTCACATGGCTGGTGCGAGGTGGGCTGTGGCGATGGAGACCGAACGGGAGCTTGACCTCTCCTCCGGTCAACTCGGGCGCCGGGATCTCACCGTTGGGTTCCGTGCCTTGCGTTCGACGACATTGAGTGCCCGCCGCAGGACGTCCGCTTCCGAACGCGACAATGTTTCGGCAAATCGGAGAAGAGCAGCCTCGGTGTCGCGGTCCACAGCAAGCGCCTCATGCATCAGGACGGCGGTGTGGGAACCAGGGGTCCCAACACAGGTGAACCGAATGGCGCGTCCCTCCATTCGGCGGTGCACCACTCCCTTGTGAACCAGACGGTTGAGGACGGTCGCGACTGTCGTGTAGGCGTACTCAGGGAGCACATCGGCCACATCGCGCACCCTCAACTCGGTGTCCGGCCTACTCCAGAGGACCTCCATGACTCGTCGCTCGAGGTCACCGAGCCGTGCCACACCGCAGCTGCAGTCGATGCAACCACAGGGATCACAGGAGCACATGGGGTTATCACATGTCGTGGTCGCACTCACTGGCAAGACCTCTCTTTCGCGGCGGGGCGGTCGGTGCAGGTCGAATCTCGATGGTTGCGTCACAGCATCAACACCAACATGTAGCCCATGGTCACGCACATAGCGATATGACAGGCACCTTCGAGGCGGGGCGCCAGCCACGGAGTACTGAGTGTGCTCACTCCGTCATCCGCTGGATCGGAGGTCTCGGCGACGGTCGGTAGTCCGCCCCCCACCGAAGCAAACACGGGTGCACTCTGGCCCTGAGCGGTGCGAGACGCAGACCAGTGCCCGATCCTGTCCAGCTCCCAGATTGCCGAGGCGAAGAGGGAAACGATGAAGGTCAGCGGCAAGAAGACGAAGTTCGTCGTTCCTCCGGTGGCAACCCCCATGGCCATGCTGCCACCCGATGCCGTAGTGGATGGAACAGCAGCAAGGTACATGTAGAGCATGGCCAGCGACATCACCAGGTGGATGAGGCGGCGGGACAGCCGATGCACGTTCTGGTCATAGGTGAACCCGGTGCTCCGATCCGTGACGAACTGGTAGCAACGCCAGACGAACCATCCGGCGAGGACGGAGAACACGATTTCCCACGCTCCGACGGGCAGGGGATTGAGGTCCGAGACGAGCATGCCCGCCATGGCTGTCCCCATCAGGATGTGGGCCACCTCGACGTCCCGATGGGTCGGGCGCGTCCACATGCGGGCCGCCACCAGACGACCCGCGCTGTAGGCGGCGACGGCGATCATCAGTGCGGCGAAGATGTCGTTCAACCAACCGGGATTGGTCACGTCAGGCTCCTTCGGGACGAATCGCCGGTTCAGCGGCGACCACGGGAACAGGACTGGGGGACAGCCTCCAATAGGAGACAGCCAGCAGGATGAGGAGGGGACCGGAGTTCACGTCGGTGGCCCCGTTGGTGAAGAGGGATCCGAAGTTCTCACCCACCACCCAGAACGTCAGACCGATCGGAGCGGCCAACGCCACCGTCGCATTGGCCAGCGAACTCGGCAGATAGGTACCGACCGCCACCACGAGCAACAACATGGCCAGCACCACCGTCACGACCAGACCACGATGATCCACCAGGCTGGCCAGATGGTGGTCGATCCATGCCACCCACCCGGGCTCGCCGGTGGCCTCGGTCGTGATCAGGTTGTGGAGACCTCGCGGCGACCGGTTCGCACCGAGCACGGCGAAGTAGGAGAGGGAGCCCCACAGCACCAACCAGAGCCCCTTGGCGACCGTTGCACCAACCGCCCGTGCTGCGATGAAGGGGGCGTTCTGGCCAGCCCGATCCGATGGCCACAGGAGGACGGCCAACAATGCATAGATGATCACCGCTCCGGGTGCCCCGTTGACGGGATTGGCCGTCCCGTTGAGGACGCCCCCGAGCCCCTCACCCACCCACCACACGCCGACCGCCCAGGCAATGGAGACGGCCAGCCCGATCTTGACCGTTGGCCGCCACGCGATGGCGACAGCGATAGCCGTCTGTGCCATCGCGAAACAGGCGTCGATGAGCACGACATGGTGCCCGATCGTCGATCCCGACCAGTCGATCGGACGAGCGATGATCGAGGGATTCCCTTGGGACATGCCCGAGATCATCTGGAGACCGAAGCTCTTGGTGAAGAAGAATGACTGCAGCTGCAAGATGCCATCGACGAGCCAGATGGTGGCCAGTACCAGCTGGAGAGTTCTCCGACCATCCGGTCTGGTCCACTCCTGAAGCCCGGCCGCCTCGACCACAGCACCCGACGAGAGAGCTAGGGCTCCCGCCCCTCCGCTCAACGTCGGCTCCCTCGACACCCAGGTCCTCCCTTGACCGCTACTTCGCCCTTGGGACTGGAGCATGCCTGTCGAACCCAGCGACTCGGCTTCCAACTACGTCTTGTAGTAGTAGCAGTATGCCGATTCCGTCCGGGTGGGTCAAGCGGCGTCGGCTGGCGGAGTACTGCGTCAACAGGAGCGAGGATCGTTCAAGGTAGCGAGGTCCCCCGCCTTCATCGCATCACTTGCACGGGTGGCCTGGGTTGTCCGGTTCGACCTCCATTTCCGGAGGTTCCGGCCACTGCGAACGCGCAGATCGAATAGCCAGGCCTCACGCCCGACGAGGACGTTTCCGGGTGTGCGACAATGCCATCCGGCGGGAAGGTCGAGGGAGCAGAGGCGAACGATGCGGCAGCGGGTGGGCCGTGGTGCGAGCGCCGTGGCCGTCGTCGTCATTGCCTTTGCTGCCGTCCTGGGCTGGACGTCGCCGTCCTGGGCGACAACCCTCGATGGGTGCACGATCGTGGCGTTCCCGTCGCCCGGCCAGGTGACCATCTGTCCGAACATCCGCTTCACGAATCCGCCACCCAAGCCCGTCGACCTCCGTGGTGCCGACCTGTACAACAGCTCCTTCGCCCCGGGCTCGGTGACCGGACTTGCCGGTGCGGACCTCTCGTATGCCCAGGTGGCCCAGACCACGCTGGTCGATGTCGACCTCTCCGGCACGGATCTTTCCGGAGCGAATCTCACGGGAGCTGACCTCACAGATGCCGTCCTCAGCAACGCAATCCTGACGGGTGCGGTGCTCGATGGTGCGAATCTGACAGGCGCACACCTCATCGGCGCCGATCTGACTGGAGCGTCGACCAACGCGGTCACATGGTCGGGAACGATCTGTCCGGATGGCGCGAACAGTGACTCGGTCGGGAGGACCTGTGTGAACGACAGCTCGGTGGCATCGGGCTTCGCTACCGGTGCCGCACAGGTGGCGAATGTGACCGCCAGCACCACGACCACAGCACCCTCGACCACCGGCTTCAGCCAGACCATTCCCTATTCGGAGAGCACCGTCCGATCACCCCTCGCCTTCACCGGCGCTCCGGTGGGCCCTCTGGCCGCGACCGGATTGGCGCTGATCATCGTGGGCCTGTTTCTGAGCTTCCGACGCGTGCCCAGACGGTGGTGGCGCATCCGCCGCCCGACTCGGGCCGAGTGACGGCTCCGGAACCGTCCCCGACCAGATCACGCCTTGATCGCCTCGGTCACCGCCCGACCAGGGCGCCCCCGGCGATACCGAGGAGGGCACCGGCCAGGAACACCGCATTGTTGTTGTGACCCGCCACCGTCAGGTCAGTCCCGCTGTCCAGCTGAGGACTGAGGGCAGCGGGCACGGAGGTAACCGCGACGTAGGACCAGACCTCCAAGTTCGCGATCGTCACGGGTGCCACAGCAGTGTCGGACCAGGTGTAGGCACCGCCGTTCCTCACTGACTGGCTGTAGGTCACCACCACGGACGATTCGTAGGTCGGGGCCGCAGTCGAGTTGGCCACCTACTGGAGCACACTGACCGGGGGCAGAGCTGCCGCGACGTCCTGGTCATCCTGGACGAGGTTTGCCTCCACCCCGGGGAGGTCGATCCGTACCGACAGCTCGAAACGGTAGGGCGACGCTCCATTCGTACCGGTGTTGGTCCACTCCCGGTACGGGAACCGCACATAGACTGTCCGTACCCCGGAATCCGGTGGTCGACAGGACAAGGCGCCCTTGGGACACGGCTCGCCGTGCTTGGACGAGTCGGGCACCGCAACGACGAGGCGCTCGAGTTGGGTCGGCGGATGGGGCTCTGGTGACCGCAGTGTTACCTCCAGGGTCACCCCCGTCCCACCAGGCAACGGCGTCTCCTTCAGGTCGACGCCGGACACTGCGAGGTCGCCGGTCACGGTGATCCGCTGAATCGCGCCGTGGACGAACACCGGCGAGGAACTCGGGAGGACCGCCTTGGCGGTCACTCCGAGGGCGACAGCGACCATGAAGAGGACCAGCGCCACCCGGTAGCGATGCAACGTGGCGCGCTTCGCTGCCGATTCGGTCCCCTGGGACTGTCGCTCACCGCCTTCGGACACCGTCTCCTCGGTCATCTCGCCTCTCCGCCTGGCGCCGCCGGCGCGCAACCGCACGGCTGCCCTGCCTTACAACCGTGGACGCCGTTCCGGTTTGCAGGACAGTAGCGCGTGGTCACCGGCGGCCGGCGGCAAGGTGCCCGTCCCGAATTCCGGAACAGGGCATTGTCAGATGTCAGTTGACCCCGACAACGCCGTCGTCGCCTGCCGTTCGACCCCGCCGTAGGATCGCGATCTGGCCACCTCGACGGCCTCGGTCAGCAGCCGATGACCCCGGTCGGCATCGCCCGGCAATCCCCGCCGCACGAGCATCCTTCCCCAGAGAAGGTTGGTCCGGGCTCCGAAAAAGATCGCTCCCATCCGCCGGCACATGTCGGCGGACTGTTCGAAATAGCGCTCCGCCCGGTCGAAATCGCCGAGCACGGTGGCCAGCCCGCCCAGGTAGTGACTGACTGGGCTGAGAGCCGACCCGCCCGTCGCCGGTAGCTGAGCTGACCATGGCTCGAGCTCCTCGAGCAACCGGACCGCATGCCTTCTGTCATTGCATTCGATCGTCGCCTCGGCGAAATCGACCATGCCCGTCAGCCAGAGTTGGTCGAGGGGCAACTCGTAGCCCATCCCGGCGAACTCGTCGAGCAACTCGGATGCCTGGGCGAATTCGTCACCCTCGACGTACGCCTTGGCCAGCAATGACAAGAAGAAGCTGCGGGGAATATCCCGGGTCTCGTGGGCCATCTTCTCGATCAACGGCACCAGCTCGTGCTGCGTCCCGAGCTGGCCCGCCACGATGTTCATTTGGCCGGCGAAGATGAGGGCGGCGTCGGGCTGACCGCCCTGGGTGCCGATCTCGAGCGCTTCGACAGCGAACTTCTCGGCCGCCTGGGCGTCTCCCGCGATCTGGGCCCGAAGCGACAGGACGAAGGCATGGCCCCATGAGAAGAGGGGCTGGCCGAGCGCGTCGGCCATGTCGCCGTGGATGGCCAGGCATCGATCCATCTCACCGATGTCCCCTCGACGAGCCGCCGACTCCACACCCCACTGGGCGGCCCAGAAGACAAGCACCGGATCCCCGACCCGCTCGGCCAGCTCGAGGCCCTCGGCGGTCCGTGCTTCGGTGCGCTCGAGCATGGAAGGGACCTGGAGCGGGATGTGCACGTGGTTGAGAACGCGCACCAACACCGCCTCGTCCCCCGACCGCTTAGCGATCGCGATGGCCTCGTCGGCCAGGGACTGTCGCCGCTCGAGCGAGCTACCGTGGGTGAGCTCGGAGCACAAGGTGGCGAGGACGAGTGCCCTGTCTGGGTGGTCAGGTTCGACCTTGGCAAGAGCCCGCTCCAGCGCATCGATCTTCTCGGTATCGGCGGAGCCGACGGCGCTGTAGAAGCCGCGGTCATTGGCGAGGCAGGCGATGACCAGCCGACCGACATCGTCGAGGCGATCGGCATCCCGGGCCGCGCCAAGCAGGGTGTCACGGTAAGCGGGGTCACCGACCTGTCGCTGGGCGGTGCCGAGGCCGATGGCCAAGTCGACCATCACCTGCGCGTTGACCCGGTCGCTCCGCTGAGCGAGTTCGAGCGCGCTGGCGAAATGCCTGGCGGCGTCGCCGGGGGCCAGCGATTCGAGAGCAAGCGTGCCCGCACGGTGCGAGTAGCGGAGCGCTTTCGGCAGGTTTGAGGGCCGGGGAGCGGCCAGCCAGTGGTGGGCCAGCTCGCCCACGCGGTCCTCTCCCCGGACGTCGGCCAGTTCCTCGAGCGCACGGGCGACCCGCTCGTGGATGAAGGCGCGACGTGTCGCACCCAGTCCGTCGTAGAGGGTCCGCTGGACCAGCGCATGGCTGAACGCGAACCGACCGGAAGGGCCGTCGACCCCAGTCACCAAGAACGCACTTTCCGCGGCGTCAAGGACGTCGAGCAGAGGCTCAGGGGCAACCTGGGTGGCCCCTGCGAGCAGTTCGAGATCGAAGACTGTGCCGATCACCGCGGCGGTCGAGAGCACTCGCTCCGCGTCCGATCCGAGCCGCGCCACCCGTCCGGACACCACCTCGCGGACGCTGGTGGGCAGGTCGATCCGATCGAGGAAGTGTACGTCTGGAGCGGCTCCGTCGCCCTCAGCCTCGACGAGAACCTCGGTGTCCAACAGGTGGCGGAGCACCTCGGTCACGAAGAACGGGTTTCCGCTCGTCTCCTGGTGGACGATCTCAGCGAGTCGGCTGACCTCGGCATCGACCGGTCGGCCAATGACCCCGGCCAGCAGCGCCTCGACCGATGACGGGTCGAGCCCGCCGAGCTCGACCCGGGATACCCCGTGGTGACGCCAGAGCATCTCGAGCGTCTCACGCAGGGCCGGCGTCACAGACAGCTCGCTGCTGCGGAATGTGCCGGCGATCAGTACCCGCATGCGCTGACCATCGGTTGACATCAAGTGGCGCAGGAGGGCCAGACTGCCGGGGTCCGCCCACTGCAGATCATCGAGGACGAGTACCACCGGCTCGTCCTGCGACATCCCGCTCAGCAGATCGGCTGTGGCAGCAAAGAGAAGGTAGCGCTCTGAGTCGGGATCGCTGGCCTTGGATGGCGCCAGGGAGGGGCTCCGCTCCACGAACTTCGGAACGAAGCGACTCCACTCGGCTCCGTGCGCCCCGACCAGCTGGTGGAACCGATCGTCGGGAGCGTGTTCGGCGTAGTGACCGAACGCCCCGGCAAAGAGCCCGTAGGGAGTCGACAGGTCCTCCTCGCTGTAACCGAAGAGCACGCAGGCTCCATCCTCGAACGCCAGGCGTGAGGCCTCGGCGATGAGTGTCGTCTTGCCCTGGCCGGGCTCACCCGAGACGAAGACCGCGTGGCGACCGTCGCCCGAGAAGACCCGCTCGGCGGCACTGGCCAATGTGGCCAGCTCCGCCTCGCGACCGACCAGGTCCATTCTCGCCGCGCAGTGGGCGGCCAGCCGGCCGGGCAGCGGCACCCGAGAGCGGGCGGGCGCCAGTGGCTCCCACTCGACTTCCACCACCTGGACGGGCTCGGGGAGACCTTTCAGTTCGACGGGCCCGACCAGCCGGAATCCGGCTTGGATGCGCCGCCCGGCCAGCATCCGTGCCAGGTCGGACGCGAGGATCTGACCTGGTTCGCACGTCGCGCACAGACGGGCGGCTTCGATGACCGGATCGCCGAAATAGTCGTCTTCCTCGTGTGCCACCTCCCCAGCGCTCAGGCCGATCCGGAGCATGACGGCGTCGCTTCGGGAGCAGTTGTCCTGCTCGACGGCTTGCTGCATCGACACGGCGCATGACACGGCCGCCGAAGCCGAGGAGAAAACGGCCATGAGGCCGTCCCCCAAGTTCTTGACCTCGGTTCCGCCCGCTGTTGAGAGAGCTCTGCGCAGGAGAGTGAAGTGCTCGTGCCGACAGTGATCGGCCGCCTCGGGCAACAGGCGCTGGAACAACGCCGTTGAATCGACCATGTCGGTGAACAAGACCGCCACGCTCTCCGTGGTCATTACGCTCCCTTCCCTCGGCCGAACAACGGTAACCCCCGAGTCGTCGCCATGCCGACGAACGCCTTCCATCGACGCACAAGGGCCAGCGCCTCGCGTGTCGGGCTAGGCGCCCAGCCTCCACGCCGCCCTTAACTCGTCGGTGACCTCGAACCGTGGTCGGTCCCCGTCACGCCCGTACCTCTCGAACCCCTGCCAGATGCGTCGACCGAGCGCCGCTGCGAGAGGGCCGGTACCCGGGAGACGCACCAGCGCGTAGCTGTACAGCCAATCGGTCTGGCGCATCATTTCGAAGAGGAGGCGGGTCCAGTCGGAACGAGGGACGCCCAGCATGTCGGCCGTCTCGTCGCCGAGGTAGAACCGGATGCCGGTGGCGGGGAGCCCTGGCAGGTGGGTGAACCCGAACAGCTCCTGCATGCACTCGATCGCGGCCGCGGTCAGCTCTCTGCCCTCGTCGGTCGGCCCGTACTCCTTTTGCTTGCCCCGCTCCCAGAGCACCTCGGAATCGTCCAGGGACAGCGGCAGCAGGTCGTCGATGATGCCGATCTGCTGCCCCACCAGGTTCCAGACGTGGATGTAGGCCTCAGCCCGATCACGGCTCAAGCGCACGCCCGACCGCGCAAGGGACTCGATGCCTTGGACTCCGAAGGAAAGCAGCGTGCCGAGCAACTGCAGCTGATTGATGGGGACGCCCAGAGCGTCGTCCCACGGTGGCACCTTGCTGGCGCCGATGCTCCCGCCATCGATCTCGTCGGGCCGTAGAAGGACGTGGCGAACGGCCGCATGCATCAGGCGCACATGGCGGACAGTTCGATAGCCGCGCTTACCTGGTTCGAGGGCGCCCGGCGTCATTGCGTCGATGATCATCTGGCCGGTCTCCACGTACCGTCGCTTCGGGTCTCTGCTCAGCCGCGCTGTGCGGGCGAGCGCCTGGACGCCCTTGGCGAATCCGTAGTCGGCCGGCAGGCTCGCCATGAAGAGGCCCATGCCCAGCTGGGGGCCGAACTCGCCGAAGACCCGCTGCCCCTCGCGAATCAACTCGGCGTCGGCCCAGGTCGGCCAGGGTGTCACCTCCGTCACGAACTCGGCGACACCCGGCAGGTCTTCGTCCGCGGCGCGCCAAGCCGAAGTCGACGCCAACCTGCGGTAGAGCGCGTCGTGGTGCAGGCCAGTTGTCTCGAAGAAGGAGGCGACCGCGGCATCGGCTGGTTGATCGCCGGTAGCTCGTAGTTCCTCCATGAACGAGTCCGTAAAGCGGTCCACCCCAACAGATTGGGGTGGCAGCAGCCCCCGCTCGGTCCGAACGTCGATGCGGGAGCGAGAACCCGATTGCCGGAGGGACGGTTCGGGAATGTGGTCGGCCTCGATGTCGGCAAGTTCCTCTGAGGTGAACGGGGCCCGAAACAGAGACTGACGGTGGTGCCTGGAAAGGAACAGGTTGCTGATGAAGTTCATGCGGTGGTCGAGGACCATCCAGTCCTCAGCCCGACTGCCGAGCCCGTCACTTCCGGCCCGGTCGAACCGCTTGAGCACTTCAGCGAGGCCCCCGACCACCACGGGATCGAGCTCAGGAGGGACAAAGGGCTCTCCTGGCAGCGGTGGGACGTCGTGGTCGAGGCGCAGCACGCCGTCGGGAGTCTGGATGGTACCGAGCATCTCGGTCATCAGGTCGCCCCACTTCTGTGCGGCGGCCCGGGCGAGAGGGTCGAGTGCCTCGTCGATCAGACGTTCGACTGGCCGGGGAACCCGTAGATCAGTCGTCATCCGTTCCTTGAGCAGGCCGAGCGACCGGTCGAGTCCCATCACCATGCTGGCGGCGATCGGCTGCTGGAGGTGGTTCTGCTCGTGGGCTCCGAGCTGAAGCGACCCGCCGAGTATGAGCTGGCTCCGCAGGCGCGGATCCTCCTCCGCTATCGCATCGCACCACAAGGAGAACCCGTCCCGTAGCCGGTTCCGGCCCTCGAACTCCAGAGCGCCATCGCAGGCGGCCAACACGCGCTCGCGGGCCACCGACGGAGGAGCGTCACCGGCATCAACGGTGGACGCGAGCAACAGGGCGGCGACGGGAGCAATCTCGGCGAAGACCTCGGTGTTGCCGTCCGAGAGGGAGGTGGCGCACACGCCGAAGTGCGAACGGAGAACGTCACCGACATGCTCGGGCAGCAGATGGTGAACATCCCCGCCGGGATGCGCGTTGCGAACGGATTCGTTTGCCGCTCGGGCGAGCCCCATCATCCCGTCGGGCAGGACGACCCGCCGGTGCAGCCATCCCGGCAGCTCGTCGCCCCGCAGGTTCCGGCCCACGGTCCATGACGCCCACGTCGCGAAGGTGCACCAGTTGGCGGTATCGGCTCCGAAGAGACCGGTGAGAGCGGCGGCCAGGTCGGAGTAGGTCTGGGTCACCCAGTAGTTGCGAAGAACCCGGTCCTCGATGTCGACGACCGCCTGCACATGCTGGATTGAGGTCCCTCGCTGCATCGTCCCGCTCCCACTCCGACTCGTGGTGAGTCCGCCGAGCCGGTCCGCTAGCCACCCGACTAGGCCGTCCTCGAGATCATTGTGCCAGGGAACCGGACGCTGCGCTCGTGAGCAGGCCAGACGGGAGGCCCCTGGTCCGCTCCGCCCGGGCAATGTCCCGGGCGATGGTCGTGCTCACGGCCCGTTGCCCTGCCCGGTCCAGCGTCTTCGGCCGTCCCGCGCTACCTCGACGGCAGCTGCGATCGCCTCCCGTAAGCCGGGCGACTACGAACCGGTCGGCCTCGATCTGATTCCCTCGCAAGAGCCGTAGGAGCGTGGGCGTCGAGTAGGTGTCGTCGAGGCCCGTGGTGATGGTCACATCCTTTGTCCAGAGGTCCTCCAGGTGAAGGGTGACTGGTTCACCATGGACACCGATATTGGCGATGTGGCCGCCGGGACGAATGAGCGTCGTAGCCAACTCAAAGGTGGCCGGAACCCCGACCGCTTCGATCGACACGTCTGCGCCGAGCCCGTCAGTGAGGTCGAGGATCACCTGCAGGGGATCCTGGCGGGAACTGTTGATGACGATGTCAGCCCCAAACTGCTTCGCTGCCTCCAACCTGGTGTCAGCGAGATCGATGGCGATGATGTGCGACGGGTTGAACAGTCGGCTGCCGAGAATGGCGGACAGTCCGATCGGCCCTGCCCCGACGATCGCTACTACGTCGCCGGGCCGAACCCGTCCATTGAGCACACCGACCTCGTAGGCGGTGGGGAGGATGTCGGCCAGCATCAGCAAGGACTCGTCGTTCACCCCGACCGGTGCCGGATACGTCGAGCCGTCCGCGAATGGCATCCGGACGAACCCGGCCTGCGTCCCGTCGATGATGTTGCCCAGGATCCACCCTCCTCCTCCCAGGCATTGTCCGTAGCGGTTTTCTCGGCAGTACCGGCAGGCCCCGCAGGTGGTCACACAGGATACGAGGACTCGGTCCGCCGACGTCCACATTCTTGACCGCCGAGCCGATCACATCGACCGTTCCGGCCGCCTCGTGCCCGAGTATCCGTCCCTCGGTCACCATCGGAAGGTCACCCTTCAGGATGTGGAGGTCCGTCCCACAGATGGTGGTGCAGTCGACCCGGATGACGGCATCGGTATCGGCGAGGATCTCCGGCTTGGGCGCATCCTCCCGTGCTTTGGAGCCCGGACCGTGGTAGACGAGTGCGTGCATCGAGCAGTTCTTTCTGTGTCGGTGTGAGAAGTCGTGGATTCGGTCGGTGGACGCCGCCGAAGGTCGGGCCCCACCGACGACCTACCTTGTCAGGTTGGTCGTCGGTGGGAGTAAATCGTTTGCCTCAGACCCCGACCGTCTCCAACTCACGGGGAACGGTGGCATCTGAGTGGAGCAGCTCCTCGATCGACGGGGTCTTGCGAGCGTGACGGATCCCGAGCAGGCAGAGGAGGAGCAGGAGACCGGCGCCGACGAAGGCGACGATTGCAGCGATCCCCGCGATCATGCCCACGGTCCCGAAGGCGTAGGCGTTGAGCAGGAGACCGCGCAGTGTCTCACCCTTGAACACCGTCGCAACCTGTGTGGCCAGTTTGGTGTTCGTCGGCTGAGCGATCGACTCGGTCGACAGCTGAGCGTACGTCTTTCCTCCACCGATCGCGGTGAGGTGGTTGGCGATGAAGTGGTCCGCATACACTTCCGCCTGAGCACCGGTGGTCATGAGTTGACCCCCATACTGACGCACAGCCTGGAACTCGGGGGCGGCAACGGCCGAGCTGTTGGCCGCAGGGAAGTAGATCTGCTGAGCCGCGAGCTGCGTATGTACCTCGTTGTTGATGTAGCTACTGGTCCAGACCAGCAGACCCCCGGCGACCAACAGCACCGCCACAAGTAGCAGGCCGGCTGCACTGACCAGTGCATCGAATGTCTTGCGTCCCATCGAACATGGCTCCTTTGGCATAGGTACGACTGGTGCACGCTGCATCAGTCCAGGCAAGGTGCCTCAGAGGGGCGAGTCGACCAGCTCTTAGATCTGGGAGATCGGCCCAGGCCCATCTCCTACTCACGTGACCATACTCTAGTTATAGAATACCAGCAATCTACTTCACGAATCTTTCGGCTATCATAGTCAAGGTGTCCGAATGGAGCTTTCTGACGAACCATGCCCGAGTGCTGGTCTGCATCGCCCACGATCCTGGCGTGAGGCTTCGAGATATTGCTTCGACACTCGACATCACCGAGCGGAGCGCGTTCGCCATCGTCGACGACCTGATCTCCGGCGGCTATGTGGCCAAGGAGAAGGAGGGCCGTCGTAACCGCTACCACATCGAAGTCGACGCTCCCTTGGGCGAGGCTATCGGTCGACAGCAGACGATCGGTGAGCTGTTGAAACTTCTGGTTGGATCACGGGGTTCTAGAAAGCTGTCGACGCGGGGCTAGACGGCTAGCACCGAAACGTCGATGCTCCGTCGTATGTTCAACGTCTTCACAGCTGGTCAGCCCCGAGACGTTCATCGATGTCGTTAGCTGCCGCCTCGTAGCCTCAGCGCAGGTTCGCGTGTCCGGGATGTCGCACTAGCGTGCGCCCAGCTGTGGCTTGACAAGCTCGGATCGCTCGATCGGCATGTACCGGCCATCAAACTTCCCGATGTGTGTCGGTCTGCAAAAGTGAAAGCCCTGACAGAAGTCGCTGGACAGTCTGGCAACCGCTTGATGCTGCCCCTCCGTCTCCACGCCCTCGCAGACCACGGTGAGGTCGAGTAGATGAGCGAGCTCGATCGTCTTCGACACAATGGCATGGCTCGATTTGTCCCGATCCAAGTCTGTGATGAACCTCTGGTCGATTTTGACGATGTCGACCGGAAACTGCTTGAGGTAGCTCAGCGATGAATAGCCGGTGCCGAAATCATCGAGGGCAATTGACAGGCCGAGTTCCTTGAGCTGGTCGAGGACGATATGTGCTCGCTGGGTGTCGCGGACCAGCGCTCCCTCGGTGATCTCAAGAGTAAGAAGATTGGGCTCCGTGTCTGTGTCAGCCAGGATGCCCGTAATCATTGCGACGAAGTCATGGGCCATGATCTGACGCGCTGATACGTTTACAGACATCATCAAGTCCGTGTTGGAGCGGCCATCACGCATTCGGTCGATGCAGGCTTGCTCGAGCACCCATCTTCCAAGTTCGATGATGAGTCCGGACTGCTCGGCAAGAGGAATGGTCGTCGTCGGAGACACTGCTCCACGGATGGGATGGTCCCACCGGAGGAGAGCTTCGAAGCCCTCGAAGCCTCCGTCATCGGTTCGGACGATGGGCTGGTAGTCGAGTCGCAGCTCTCCTCGCTCTTCTGCCCTGCTGAGAGCTATTCGCAGATCCATGTCATAGTCAGCGAGGTGGTGCGAACGTGAGTCGATGATCTCGTGGTTCGCTCCTCCCTTGCGCTTCACCTGGTGCATGGCGATATCGGCCGAATGGAGCAGCTGTTCGGGATTGTGGTTCGCCTGACTGGCGAAGGCAATGCCTATGCTCGCTGATATCTCCACTTTGCGGTTGGCGATGATGAATGGTGTCCCGAGTGCATCCACGATGCGAGTGGCAACGATCTCGACTTGCGGAATCTCATCGAGCTCTTCGCACAAGATGACGAACTCGTCCCCCGGCAGGTGGGAAAGGGTGTCGGCCGGACGGAGGAGTCCCGCAATTCGTTCACCGGCAGCGATCAGCAGGTCGTCGCCGCCCTGGTGCCCGTACCTGTCGTTGACCCGCGTGAAGTCATCAAGATCGATGAACAGGACCGCCACCAATTTCCGAGAGCGGCCGCTTCGCACGATGGCGTGCTCGATCCTCTCGAGGAGCAGAATACGATTCGGTAGTCCGGTCAGGGTATCGCGGAGCGACCGTTCATGAGAGCGGCGAGTGGAGTCTTGCAGGTCGGACCTCACCTGAGCATTGATGAGATATGCCGAGGTGACATCGGCCAGCGTCTGGGCCGAACCCGCCTCGTCAGCGGTGAACGCACCGGGCGCGTCACGATAGAGGTCGAGCGCTCCGAGGCGATGAGTTCCGTGTCGCAACGGAAATGTGAACACCGCTTCGAGCCCGATCTCCAGCGCTCTCGGAGCAAATGCCTCAAACCGATCTTCGCGTCGCAGGTCAGGCACAAAAATCGGCTCTCCGGTCTGGTACGCCGCGAGGCAAGGTCCGTCGCCAAGTTCGGTCTGTAGCTCCTCGAAGAGAAGCGCCGAAGGGTCGGTGGCGGCGACGAATCGGGGCGCCAGGGGAGGCTCGATGAGCGTTACCCCAGCTCCTGTGATCGGCAGGACATCCACGATGCGCGTGACCAGGTGGTCGAGAATCGCCTGAATCGGAAAATCCGTGAGCATGGTGCGAGCGAACTCACTCAAGACTCCCGAAAGTTCTCGTTCTGCCTGGGTCATTGCCGAACCCAGATCGAGCGCGTTTCTCCAGCGTACTGCGGAGGCACCCACATGAAGACTCCGCCCCCGTTCTCGACAACCCTCACTTTGAAGGCTATTTTGAACTTACCTGATCTCGCGCCGAAAGTCACCAGGCGCTCACGCGGAATCGCCACAACCCAAATGGTGTCGTTCCCACGTGATCGTGAGCACGAGGAAGAAGCTCGGCCCGGGCGTGCTGGTCGGTTCCTGGTCCGCTCAACTCGCCACCAGCGATCACAACGGCAAACTCACCCCTGAGCAGGCAGGCCGGACCCGCGAAATCTGCCAACAGAGGCCGGTCGAGGTAGTGACTAGGTTTCCGAACCGCTTCGGACCCCCTGCCAAGGTGCAGACCTGGTCGAACGCGACGCTCAGCGGCCGGTACAAGTCCGCCCAGATCGCCGCCAGCCATGGGCAACCCTGGCTCAAGGCGGAGCAACCCCTAGAGACAGCCCCGGTTGGATGATCAACCGCCTTCAATGCGGTCGCGAAGTCCCCGAGCCACGTCTCTCGGTTCGGGTAATGCGGCGAGCTCTTTGGCCAGCTTGCGTGCCGTGTCGCGGTAAGAGGGATCGGTCAGAACCGAGCGCACCGCGTCGCGCACCGCCGCTGGGCTGAGCTGGTCGGGCCCGATGCTCAGCCCCGCACCACAGCGGGACAGAAGCCTGCCGTTGACGAAGTTGTCCGCGCCCTGGGGCAGCACCACCTGCGGGAGGCCGTTGGCCAGCGAGCCGTACATGGTGCCCGCACCGCCGTGGTGGATCACCGCCGAGCACTGCGGGAGCAGGTCGGCCTGCAGGACGAAGCGTTCCACCCGGGTATTCGGCGGAACGTGGCCGATCGCTCCGGGGTCGTTGTTGGCTCCGACCGTGACGACCACCTCGATGTCCTCCTTGGCCAACCCGGCCAGGGCCGTCCGGAACACCTCGGAGTTGCTGCCGAAGAGCGTTCCGAGCGTCAGGTACACGCAAGGGGGACCGGCACGCATCGGCCCCGTGGGAAGCACAGAGACCGGGCGCATTGCCAGGGACTCGCCCGCCGGCACTGTCTGCCCCTCGAGAGAGGGTGGGCTGAGCTCAATCGTCATTCCCCGGTACAGTCCGCCGTAACCCGGTGTGGAGCGGTCGAACGAGCGCCACATTGGTGACACGGCGTCATCGGCGAGCTCACACACGTCGTGGGGGAGCATCGGGCTGATCAGGTGGTGGACACCAGGCGCGCCGAGTAGCTCGGCGGCGAGCGGCCCGGCAAGCGCGTATGTCTCGAATACGACCAGATCCGGCCTCAACTCCCTGCCGAGGGCGACGATGTCGTCGATCATGTCGGGAGCCGCCACTTCGGCGAACAACCGGGGAAAGAAATAGTGGTTGATGCGCTCGGCGGAGATCCCATCGCCGGGTTTCCCATGGAGGACCCGGGTTTGGAGATCGTTGAACCAAGCCATCTCGCTGCGACCCGCCACACGAAAGTCCGCACCCGTGCGAACAACCGCACCACCGGGATCTTCGCCAGCCGCCACCGTGACTTCGTCCCCTTGGGCCAGGAACGCCTCCATCAAGGGCAGCATGGGGTAGACGTGGCCAGCACCTGGCGTCGCCACCGCGAGGATTTTCACGGAGCCCTCCTCTTGACGTCGGCCCTCGGGCACGTTTCGACCATCGAGATCTCAGCTTGCCAGTTGTCCGTGACCGCCGCCAAGGACGGACCGCCCAAAAATGCAGGACAGGGTCGGGGATCGACATCACCGGCTACATGGGGGCCGTCGGTGCCATGGCCGCGCTGGCCAAGCGTGCCACCGAAGGCGGCTCTTCGCACGTGACGGTCAATCTGACGAAAACTGCAATGTGGTGCGGGTCGTTGGGACTCGTGGACCCTGCGCTGCCCAGTCAGATCGTCAGAGAGGTCGACGACCGCACTCCAGCAAACGAGTTCAGCGGACCCCTGCCTGCGCTCCGAGACTTACGAGACGAACCATCTCACGCTAGGGAGCTCCAATGGGCATAAGACGGAATGACTCGTTAGCCTGTCCTCGGATGTGCTGCCGGGGCAGGTGCCGGACCGGTCCCACGAACCGAGACGGGACAGGAGCTGATGACCATTACCGACGATCGACACGCACTACGGCAGGCCGGCGGCGTGACAGTCGTCCCGGGCGCTCGCTACACGTCTCAGGAGTTCTTCGACCTCGAGATGGAACGTCTGTGGCCCCGCGTCTGGCAGGTGGCTTGCCGGGAAGAGGAGATTCCCAACGCCGGCGATTTTCTCGAGTACACCATCGGCGACCAGTCGATTCTGGTTGTCCGCAGGGCCCGCGAAGACTTCAGAGCCTTCTTCAATGCCTGCCCACATCGCGGCACCCGGCTGGCATCGGGTGTAGGTAGCTTCGCCTCCCAGATCCGGTGTCCCTACCACGGGTGGCGCTGGAGCTTCGAAGGCGAGATCGCAGAGGTGGTGGACCGCCACGAATTCCCAGAGACGATGACCGACGATCTCGTCTGCCTCGGCGAAGTGCGGGTTGGCCGGTGGGGAGGGTTCATCTTCGTGAACATGGACCCGAACTGCGAGCCCTTCGGCGCGTTCCTCGACAACGTTCCTGATCGCTTCGCGAGCTACCGCTTCCACAACCTGCGCTTCCGCTCGTACCGGACGATCGTCTTCGAGTGCAACTGGAAGACCGCTGTCGACGCGTTCAATGAGAGCTACCACCCCCAGACCCTGCACCCCCAGATGCTCTCCTGGTTCAATGACACACTCTTCACCTATGAACAGCTGGGCCAACACAGCTGTTACTACGTGCCCGAAGATCGCCAACGCGAAGCGGGGCCGAGCCCACGCCTCGGTCTCAGGAAGGAGGACGTCGACCCAGCAGAGGTGCTCGCCGAGCGCGTAGACGCCGTCGCCGGCCTCTTCCCGCGTGAGGACCAAGCCGTCCTCGAAGACCTCAAGAAGAACGGGCTTCCTCCAGGGAAGACAATAGGAAAGGTCTTTGACGAGCTCAGGCTCAACGCCATGCGCCGAGGCGGGATCGACGTAGAGGGGCTGACGGATAAGGATCTCCGTGGGTCAGGAACCATCCACCTCTTCCCGAACTTCCTCGGGCCGATCACCCATGGCAACGCCACTCTGTACCGCGCGAGGCCCAACGGCCTCGACCCCGACAGCACGCTGCTGGATTACTGGGCCCTCGAGTGGGTGCCGCCGGATTCCGAACCAAAACCCGTCGAGCGCAAGTTCTACGAGGACTGGACCACCAAGGACTGGGGACTTATCAATAACCAGGACTTCGGGAACTTGCTCAAGGTCACCAAAGGCATGAAGTCCAAGGGGTTTCGGGGGGCAATGCTGAATCCGGTGCAGGAGGCCAACTTGATCCATCACCACCGCGTACTCGACCAGTACCTCTCGGCCTGAGCAACATGCGCAGGGAGGGACTCATCTGTCATTCGATTTGGACGTCAGCAACGTTCTCCACAACCGCTAGGCGGAGCTTCCAGCGGCCGCTCTGTTGCACCCGCCTGACCTGCATTTCCGGGTGGAGGTGAGCGGATTCGAACCGCCGACTTCTTATATTTGCGAACGTCGTGCGCGCATCCCGCTGACCAGGCATTTTGTTCGGACTTTCTGGTCCCAGTGGTCGGCGGAGTGCACCGAAGGGCAGGCACGTGCACGGCTGGGCAACAGTTGAGTCCTGCTGGGTCCCGAGGGTCAGACCTCGAGTCCGCTTCGAACAGGTCGTTTCGCGTCGTCGTCGTAGACTTGGATCAATGGCAAGAACGCGCAGTCTTACCCTCGGACCCGCTGCTCGGCCCGTCGCGATACCCGAGGAGTTCGATGATCGAGGAACGCCAAAAGCCTCCGGCATCGTCACGCTTCCGTTCCATGTGAGGTGGAGTGATCCGGCAGTGGCCTACGATTTGGCCGTCCGGAAGGATCGGATTCGCGTATACGAGCAGGTCCTCCGCGAAGGCACCGAGGCCGATGTGCTCCACTTCATCGACCCGGACGAGCTCGTGGAGCTCTTCGATGAGCTAGTCCTTCCCCCAAAAGTCCGAGGGACATGGGAGGAATGGTTCGAACGCCACGATGAGGCCCGAGCGGAGTGCTAAGTGACCTCCAGCTTCGAGTCGCGAGGATCATTGCTGGACTCGCAGAAGCCGAGGATTTTGCGCTCGCTGGAGGTGCTGCACTGATCGTCCGTGGCGATGTGGAACGGGCCACTCGAGATCTGGATTTCTTCGGCACCAGTCCCGACGCAGTTGACCGATTGGTTCCAGCGGCAGAGCTGGCGCTCCAAGAGGCCGGTTTCCAGGTCGATCGGTTAATCGACAGCCCTGGGTTTACGCGCTTCGTCGTCGCGGACCAACTCGAAAGAACGGAGGTCGACCTGGCGAGCGATGCCCGTCTGTTCCCGACCGAGGCGGGCCCAGGATTCGAACTCCTGTCGTCCGAAGAGCTCGCCGCCGACAAGGTACTGGCCGTATTCGGCAGGGCAGAGGCGCGCGATTACGTCGACCTCATGTCCATCGAGCCTCGCTTTGGTCTTGCGCGCCTCTTCGAACTGGCACACGAGAAGGACAGTGGCTTTAGTCCGGCTGTTTTCACCCAGATGTTGGATCGCTTTCGACGTCTTCGTCGGGACGAGTTCCCGATCAACGACGTCCAGTTCGAAGAGCTGCGGGTTCGGGTTCAGGTGTGGAGAGCAGGAGCACTCGAACTGAGCTCGCCAGAGGAGCGATCGGCGGAACTCGGCAAGGACCGAGACACCGGGATCGATCTCGGGTACTGAGCCGTGACCGCCCCCCTCCCACCCGAACGGGAGTGAAGAACTGGGTCCCGTTGATATTCCTGCAGTGGAGGCGAAGGGACACAATAAGAACCGGAGTGCCTACGGTCTGCCATTTACGCTATAATCATGTACATGACGACCATACCCGTCGCCGATGCTCGAGCGAATCTCTCGAAACTGATCGATGAAGCCAGCACCACTCACGAACGGTTCGAGATCACGCGCAACGGGCGGCGGGCGGCCGTGCTCATCGGAGCTGACGACTTCGACGCCATGAGCGAGACCATCGCCGTTCTGTCCGATTCAGCCCTCCTGCGCTCCCACGAGGAAGGCCGCCAGGCCCTCCGCGCCGGAGACGTGCTCGACGCCGAGCAGCTCGCTGAGGCCATGAGCGACGCAGGTCGGCATGTCGACGCCGGATGACCACCGGTACCGATTGCGCATCGCACGCCCCGCCGCTCTTGCCCTGACCAAGACCTTGCCCCCGAAGATCGCCCACGCGGCCTACGCATTCATCAACGGGGCTCTCCTCGATGATCCACGCCGCGTCGGAAAGTCCCTCAAGCCGCCCCTGGCCCCCACGTTTTCGGCTCGTCGCGGTGACTACCGAATCCTCTACCTGATCGATGACGCCACCAGTACCGTCGAAGTGACAGCCATCAGCCGGCGGTCTGATGCGCCACCGCCGGGTACGCGTTGACGATCAGAAGGCTCAATGCCCTCGGCCACCTCGTGCTCAGCCTTGATCACCGTGTTGCGGCTCATGCCTGACGTCTCGGCAACCGCGCTCTTGCCACCGCGCCCGAGCGCCTCGGACATCGCGCCGGCCACCACACGGCGCTGCAGCTCGTTCAGATGGGGCAGGACCACCTCGAAGAATCGCGCGAGCTCATCTCGACTGGCCTCCACCCGGCCATCCTATATCGCGCGTACTAACTATCGGAGGACCCTAAGAGTCACTTTGGCACCGTCCGCAAGGTGCCTTCGGGCCAGTGGCAAGGGTCATACCTCACCCCAGATGGCACGAGGGTGAGTATCGGCACCTTCCCCAGGAAAGCCGAGTGCCGTGACTGTCTCAACGAGGTCTCGGAGTCGCTCCGGAAGGGGACGTGGATTGACCCCCGACAGAGTGCGCGCACTGTTGCTGACGTGGCGAATCTCTGGCTGGCCAGCGACCTCACCAAGTCTCCAAACACGCTGGCTACCGATCGCAACGACGTTGAAATCCACATCATCCCTGCCATTGGCCACCTCACACTCGATCAGGTCACAAGAATGACGATCGAGAAGGTTGTCAAGGCATGGACGATGGGCACCGGTGCTCGCAAGGCAGGTGCCCGTTCCGCAAAGGGGAGGCCAGCGCCCCGGACAGTTCGGCGCCGGTACGCCACCTTGCAGGCCATCTTCAACTGCGCAGTGGACCACAGGTGGAAGGCACAGAGTCCGTGTCCTCCCACCAAGCAGGCGAAAGTGCCGAAGGTCACTGCCCGGACGCCAACGCGACGGTTCGACCTCTCCGACGATCAGGTTCGCGCCATCGCTGACGCCATGGACGAGAACTACCGTCCGATGGTTTGGGTGGCGGCACTCACGGGCTTGCGCTGGTCTGAATGCGCCGCACTGCGAGTGAACGACTTTGACTTGGAAGTTGGGACTCTCACGGTCGATGAAGCCATCATCAGAGGGGGCAGGGGCACAGGCCCTGTGGCGTCCGACCCGAAATCTGTAGCCAGTGGACGCCCCAGACCGATCCCCCCGACCCTTGTGAAGATGATTCAAGGGGTTATCCCGTCCTGCGGCCTCACCGACGATCAAGCTCTCCTCTTCCCTGGCCCATCCGGCAGGCCCATGGATGACAGGTGGTTCCGTTCCCGCAGGTGGTACCCCGCGCTAAAAACAGTGGGGCTATTCGACACGAAGCCGCATCGACCTGGCTTCCATGACCTGCGCCGTGGGTTCTCTACTCTGGCAATCCATGGTGGCGTCGATGTCAAGACGTTGCAGGGACTCCTGGGGCACAGCGACTCGCGCACGACGCTGAACCTCTACACGCAGGCCACCACCGACTCTGACCGCGCCGCATCCGACGTGGTCGCCCTGCGCCTTCTCCCGGTTCCTGCGTAGACACTCGTGCTCTCGAACGTTGCCTAGCCCAGAACGGCACTTCTGCCATACCCTTCCGAGCAACTGCTGTCTGGAAAACTCTCGCCCGTGAGCGGAATCGGCGGAATTTCGAACGGAATCCTTTTCTGGGATGGCAATCGCTGGGCCTCAGCGATCTCGCCGGACGGCGTGTACCGCTGGGATGGAGCCGCCTGGATCGTCATCGCCCCCAACGATCCAATCCATTCCATCGCGCTTGACGACCGCTCTCAGTTTGAGGGTCTGGCCCCCTCTTCGTCCAAGGCCGCGTCAGAAACCCTTTACAAGGGTAACGGACTGTCAATCGGCGTCGACTGGATCGCCTCGCCAGGCCCTGTCCATTGGAGGCCGGTGGCGTTCGCTGACATTGAAGCGGTTGGAATCACGGCCCCAACCCTCACGCAAACTCTATTGATGCGGTCGATCCCTTGGGGTGGCACCCAGCTTCGCTTCAGAGCGACCCGAGGTCGCTGCTTCGGTTCGAACGTCGAGTGGGTCCCACCGCCCGCACGTGAACTCATTCTGAATGCCCTTCCACCATCAACCTCCATCACGCCGTCCGCAGCGGCATTCCTCGTCGGGTTGCCCTGGAAAGGTTGAGCCTCGATCCATTTCAGGTCAATGGCTTGCCGGTCGATACAGTCACATGAAGAGATCCAGGGTGCCGTGGGTCATGTGTGGAGCAGCAGTGGCGGCAGCTATCTGCCTCGGAGGATGCGGGTCGTCGGGCTCGTCAGCGGCATCGCAGACTCCGTTTGCATCGGGCACGCCTAAGGGAATGGGCTTCATGTGCAGCACGACACCTGGAGGATCTGGAGGGAAGTTCATCACCTGGTCAAGATCAGGTAGTGGACTAGCTGGCACGGTTCTGCTCAACGGATACCCGGCTGAGACCTTTACCGGCACACAACTCGGCAACTCGATCCGGATGGACATTCCGGGAACCCACACGTCAATCAAGGGATTGCTAGGCGAATCGACTCTGACGTTCAGTGGCACGGGTGAACCTGATCAAGTATGCAGGCTGGCCACAACCGCTGCGTGGGACTCGGCATCAACAGGCTGACCCTGCCCCACAACACCGGATCAGTGGGGCACGTATCCGGCCCACTTGCGCCAGGTTGCCTGCTTTGACATTCGGACCCTGCTCACTTTCGACCCGCGTCCGACCACTAATGCACGGAAAATGCTCGAAGCGGTTTGGCCCGCCGATCAGGAAGGCCAAAAGGTGCCAGTGAACTGGGTGGAGGTGAGCGGACTCGAACCGCCGACTTCTACATTGCGAACGTAGCGCTCTACCAGCTGAGCTACACCCCCGGGTACCCCGAAAGAGTAGTCCGGCAGACCGTTGCCGTAGCCATCTTGGATCCCGACTGGTCCGGCAGTCCGAACCGCGTGTTCAGGGACCGGTCGTGGTGGTCGTCGTCGGAACCGTGATCGTCGTGGTCGTCGTCGGAACCGTGATCGTCGTGGTCGTCGTCGGAACCGTGGTCGTCGTGGTCGACGGAGGCCCGGTCGTGGTGGTGGAGGTAGACGAGGTGGATGCCGATCCCGACTTTGTCGGCGATCCGGGTTTGCCCTTCGATCCTGCGGCCGGTGCACGGCCGGTCGCGGCCGCCCCCGGCGGCGCCGAGAACGACCACATTGCGGTGGCACAGTCGCTGGGTTGGCTGGCCACGACCACGTCCACTCCGGGCAGCGAGGTGTACGCCCACACCTGCAGGGGTGGGCCGCTCTGGAGGCAGGCGAGAGCCGGGTCGGAGGTGCCGATGCCGCTCAGAGTTCCGAGCAGCTGCTGGGTGCCACCCGACGGCGGGGGTTCGATCGGGGTCAGCGGAAGGTTGGTCACCCCGTCGTACGTGCCCAGGGAGATGAAGCCGAATCCGGGGGGCGGGGGCGGGCCGCCCGGCAGGTCCTTCGCCGCGGGCGCGTTGCCCGAGCAGCGCGGCGATCATGGCCGGGTCGTTCCCGTCCATGCCGAGCGCCCAGATGCCGACGCCGGCGATGTGGAAAAGGCCGGCCAACTCGGCCTTGAGAGCCAGCGACGTGGGGTCGTCGAAGTACGTCTCGTGCCACTGTGTACCGACCAGATAGGACGTCCACGCGGTCTGGGTGACCGGGTCCCAGTAGGCCGGATGACCCGAGGCGGCGATGACCGCGTCGCTCAGAGGGCGTCTCGCCGCCCGTCGCCTGGGCAGTGCCCGAGCCGTCCGAGGTCGGCCAGTCGTAGCCGTAGAAGGGCACTCCGAGGATGATCTTCTGGGCCGGTACGACCGCGGTGAACTCCTGGAGGGCCTTCAAGTCGGTGTAACCGTTCCCGGCGAGGAGCGGAGCGGTCGGACTGGGTTGGGAACGGTCATTCATGTCATAGGCCATGACGAAGAACGCGTCGACCACTGGCGCCAACGCGGCCACGTCGTAGAAGCCCCCGCTGTCACCAGCCGCGCTGGCATAGGTGGCCATGCTGACCTGCCAGTGCGGATTGGTCGCGTGGAGAGCCGCGGAGACATGGGTGATCAAGGCGGTCAGCCCTGTCCGGTCGGCGCTTCCCTCCCCCTCGAAGTCGAAGTTGACCCCGTCGAGCGCTTTCGCAGACACGGCGGCGATCAGTGCGGCAGACAGCCGACCGGCTGCGGTGGGATCGGAGGTGATCTGGTCGAGGGCGGCCTGGCTGAAGCAGGTGACCGTGAGCACGACCCGGTCCCCGGCTGCATGGGCGCGGTTCACGAGGTTGACCAGGTCCTGGCTCTGGTAGCCGTTCCAGCCGGAACCGCTCTGGTCGAGCGAGCCGTCGCCGTTGGCGTCGACGCTGAAGTAGGCCAGGGTGGTCATGTCCTTGACGTCGAACCCGGACGACTGGGGCAACGTCCAGTACGGGGCGTAGCCGAAGACCTCGTGGGACTGCAGCGGGGGGGCTCCGGCCAATGAGGGCGGCGCAGGCTTCGGTGCAGTGGTCGCCGCGGGCAGATGGGAGGACGGGTGGGCGAGGGCCTGCGCACTGTTGCCCGCCGTGATGCTGACGGAGGGCTTGGGGCTTCCCCCTGCGGAGGGTTGGAACGTCGAGGTGGTTCCGCCGGTGAACAGGGCGAGTGCGGCGAGGGTGACCAGTACCGGCACCACTCGGTGACGGGCCCACACCGGCAGGAGCTCGTCGCCCGTTCCGTCGGCCGACGCGCCGGTGGCTCGTGCGGCGCGGCGTCGGTTTCGGAGCGTGTGCGAGCGCAGCCCGACCGGAGTCGACAGCGGCCAGCAACGGGCCGATCTCGGTGGCGGGACCGACGAACTGCCAGGTACCGGCCTCCCCCATCCACCAGTCCTCGGAGACCTCGATCGCGACGACCTGTGCGGTCGTCCCGCCGGGCAGGCGAACGACGCGATCGGCGGACGCCTGCTCGACGGCCGACCATGGCACGAGGGCGGGCACCTCTTCCGCCGGACCGCTCGATCCGCAAATCAGCAGACCGTGCTCGCCGGTCCGGATGACGGTGGGCGCCCCGAGGTGCAGTGGGGACAGTTCGACCGGGTCCGGGTCGACCCCACCGACCCCTGGCACGGGAGCGGGCAGGTCCACCACGCCCTGGACGACGGCATCCACCTCATGGGCGACGGGACGTGGCGGGCGGCGGAAGGATCTCATGGCTGATCGTCGCGACGGCATTGCCGGGCCGCCGCCGATCTCGGCAGTGTTGACCCGTTTCTGTGGTCAATGTACCACTCTGCGTGTTAATTGACCAGGGGAGATGTGAATTCCGTCAGCGCCCAGCGGGCGCTCCGCCTCCGCCGGCCTGCTTCGGACAGCACTGTAGACGACCCTCGCCCGATCCGGCAGTCGGCCGATCCTCAAGGTTCCGCGCGGGATACCGACAATTACCGTGCGGGCCGGACCCTTGGCGCAACCGAAGTGGGCATCGACATGACGGCATCAGGACGCAGCACTCGAGCAGTAGATCCCGCAGCGTGATCTTCGTCGAAGGCTTCCGCCTCCTCTTCGTGCTGGCCGGAGCGCTCACCGGCTTCGAGATCGGCCGGTCGTCCGGCAGTGGGGGGACCGAAGCCGTGGTCGGCCTCCTCCTCGGTGCCGGCGTCAGCTACGTCCTCGGCGGGGTCGTCGGCCGGCTGCTCGACAAGGGTCTCCAGCGCGCCGTCTTCCAGTTCCGCAACACCCCTCCCGGCGAGGTGTTCGCCGCCTCGAGCGTTTCGACGACCGGGATGATGCTCGGACTGGTCGTCGGGCTCCCGCTGATGGTGCTCGTCCGCTCCGGGTATGCGTTCATCATCACCGCGGGGCTGGCCTGGGTACTCGCCACGCTCGGGTGGCGACTCGGCTCGACCAAGGGGCGGCAGATCGTGGCGGCGGTCGGCCTCTCCCGGATCCTTTCCCCGGCGGTCAGTCCCCCCGAGGGCCACGCCCTCCTGATCGACGGCTCAGCCATCATGGACCGTTTCCTGCTCGTCCTCGGCCGATCCGGTCTCCTGCCCGGCGGCCTGGTGATCCCGCAGTTCGTGGTCGACCACGTGCGCGCGGTGGCCGAGTCTCCCGATCCGGTCAGCTCGCGGCGGGCGCGTCGCGGGCTCGAGTCACTGGAGGCGCTCCGGGAGATGTCGGTCGCCGTCCACATCGCCCCGGACGAGATCCCGGAGCTCGACGATCCCACGGTCAAGCTGCTCACCGTGGCCCGCCGGACCGGATTGCGGATCGGCACCTGTTCGGCGACGGTCGTCGAGGCTGCCGCTACCTGGGAGGTCGCCGCGGTCAACCTGCACGCCGTTGCAAGCGAGCTCTCGCCCGATCATCTCCCCGGCGAGCGGTTGGTGATCACGCTGGTCAAGGAGGGCCGTCAGGCCCGTCAGGCGGTGGGGTACCTGCCTGACGGCGACATGGTCGTGGTCAACGACGCCACCCACCTGATCGACCAGGGGCCGGTGGGCGTCATGGTGCTCTCCACCCGTCCGACCAGTCAGGGCATCATGGTCTTCGCCAAGCTGGCCACCGACCCGACCGCAGACGAGCAGGAGGTGGACCTCCCGATCCGGCCCGTCAGGTCGAGAGGTGCCGTCCTCTCCTGACCGTGACGCCGCTCCCGTCGTCCGGTCCCGGTCCGGTGGGCCGGGCTGCACGAGCCCGACCCACCTCCGGGGCGATCAGGAGATGATGGCGACGACCTGCCCGGTCAGCGGGGTCCCGGCTTCGGAACCAAGGTACGACGTACCCAATGCGTAGACCGTGCCGTTGGTGTCGGTGAGCCAGTAGCCGCCGATGGAGCTCGGAGCCATGCCCACGATCGGTGCGGCAGGATGGGAGGCGCCGAGCGACCCGTCGAAGGGAGCGTCCCCGTAGTTGAAGATCCCACCGTCCGAGGCGACCAACCAATAACCCTTGCCGTCACCCGTCGAGGCCATGCCGACGATCGGCTTGTTGAGGTGCACCGCACCGGTGGAGCCGTGGAACCCGGCGTCCCCAAAGGCGAAGATCCCACCGTCGGAGGCGACCATCCAGTAGCCCTTGCCATCGGCCGTCGAGGCCATGCCCACGACGGGCTGGTTGAGCGGATGGGCGCCCATCGAGCCGTAGAAATGGGCGTCCCCGTAGTTGAAGATCCCGCCGTCCGAGGCGACCAACCAGTAGCCCTTGCCGTCGGGCGTCGAGGCCATCCCCACGATGGGCTTGTTGAGGGTGATATTGCCGGTCGATCCGTGGAACGCCGCATCGCCGTAGGAGAAGATGCCACCGTCGGAGGCGACCAGCCAGTAGCCCTTACCGTCGGCGGTGCTCGCCCCCCCGACCATCGGCTTGTTGAGCTTGATCGAGGCGGTCGAACCGTACGCCTGCACGTCACCCTGGGCGAAGACCCCGCCGTTCGCAGTGATGAGCCGGAACCCGGCCGGGCTGGTGAACGGCAGCGCGGCGAGCGTGACCGCGTTGGACTGGGCCGATGCTGCTCCGGTCCCGACGCTGTTGGTGGAGGCCACGGTGAAGGTGTAGGGCACACCGGTCTGCAGGCCGACCACGTTGCCCGAGGTGACCGGGCCCACCGAGGTGGTGCTGACCGCGGTCGCGCCCTGATAGGCGGTGATCACGTTGCTGGTGATCGCGGCACCGTTGCTCGCTGGGGCCGTCCACGAGACTGCCGCAAAGGAGCCGCCGACCGGACCCGCTGTCGCGCTCACTCCGGTCGGCGCGTCGGGCACGGCCGCCTTTCCGTTGAGGTTCACGAAGGCCGCGGACTGCACCTTGACCGGCGAGGCGCTGATCAGCGGCGTCGTGCTCCCGGCCGGCAGGACCGGGACGGTGTCCCCGGTCGCGCTGCCCGGCAATCCGGTCTGGGGCGGGCCCGCGACCGGCGTGGGCGGCCCGGTCCACCCGGTGAGTAGGCAGTTGCTCGGCCCGTCGCCGATCGCTCCGCCGAACGTGACGAGGGACTCGGCGGTGAACTGGAGCGCGCTCACCAGGCCGATGCCGGCGGTGCCGCCGGCAGCGCCCGCAGTTGTGAAGACGTTCCCGGTGTTGACAGGAGTGCTGAACGTCGTGGTCGCGCCCCAGCTGACGGTCGCGCCCGCGCTGTGCGGCGCCGCCGCCGTGGTCGGCAGGCTGATGGTGATCGAGGTGGTCCCGTTGATGGCCGTGATGAGTGCGGCCTGCGGGATCCCCGGGGTGGCAGAGGCAAGGCCGTCGCCGACCGCGGCGCCGGTGAAGTCCCCGGTAGAGGGTGGTCGAGCCCTTGGTCCAGGTCACGATCCCTGCGGTGGTGCCCCCGCCGTCCGGCCTGGTGATGGTCGGCGTGTTGAGGCTGTACTTGCCGGTGGCGTGCCCGTCGGTCGACCCGATCGTCTCGGTCCACTGCAGTTGGGACGAACCGCTACCCAGGCCGTTCAAGTAGATGTTGGCGACGAAGCCGCCGACGAGGGTGGTGCTGGCGGTGCCGGTGAAGCCGAACTTGACACCGGCGGGCGCGGCCGAGTTGACGGTCGTGTTGCCCAGGAGGGTGGTCACGAACGGCGCGGCGACATTGGCCTGGAACCCGGTCGTGCAGTCGACCTCGTAGGAGATGGCCGGTGCGGTCGGGTTGTTGGGGGGGGTGTTCGGCACGGCGCCCACGGTCGACGGAGCCACGAGCGCGATGCCCACACTGGCGATGGTCAGCGCGCCGACCCCGGCGAGCGACCCGAGGACCGTCCTGGCGCGGCGGGCGCGCCGATCGGGCACCGTCGTCCCCGATCCTTCATGTCCAACGTGTGAACGGGACCTGCTCATCGATCAAACCCCCCGGATTCGTCTGGCAACACGTCCTTCGAGCACCACTGGCCTTCCCCGGTGCGGGACGTGGATCACATCTGTGATCAGGATGACCGTATGGGATGGACCTGCGGCAATGCAATGTATTCCACTCACAGTGGAATTCTACCCACTGTGAGTGTTATTCTACGCTTCCCGCACCGCAGTCACCAGCTTGGCCAGGGTGTCCTTTGCGTCGCCGAAGAGGAGGGTGGTCTTCTCGTCGAAGAGCAACTCGTTGTCGATGCCGGCGAAGCCGGGTCGCATCGAGCGCTTGAGGAAGACCACGTTCTGAGCCTCGTCCGCATGCACGATCGGCATCCCGTAGATGGGGCTGCCCGGGGTGCTCTTGGCCGCCGGGTTGACCGTGTCGTTGGCACCCACCACGAGGGCGACGTCGGCCGTCGACATCTCCGGGTTGGCCTCGTCCATCTCCTTGAGCTCGTCGTAGGGAACGTTCGCCTCGGCCAGGAGCACGTTCATGTGCCCGGGCATACGGCCGGCCACCGGGTGGATCGCGTAGAAGACCTCCACGCCGCGTTCCATCAGCAGGTCGGCAAGTTCGCGCACGGTGTGCTGCGCCTGGGCCACGGCCAGTCCGTACCCGGGGACGATGACCACCTTGCGGGCGTAGGCGAGGAGGACCCCGATGTCCTCCGGCGTCCCCGAACGGACCGTCCGGGTCTCCCCCGTGCCGTCTGCACCGGCCCCGGCGGTGACCACGGAGCCGAAGGCGCTGAACAGCACATTGGCCAACGACCGGCCCATGGCCTTGGACATCATCCGGGTGAGCAGGATGCCCGAGGCGCCGACCAGGGTGCCGGCGATGATGAGCAGGTTGTTGTCGAGGGTGAATCCCGACGCCGCCACCGCCAGGCCGGTGAACGAGTTGAGCAGCGAGATGAGGACGGGCACGTCGGCGCCGCCGATCGGGAGCACGAAGATGACCCCGAGGACCAGCGAGAGCACGGCCGTGGCGACCAGCAGCGGGACGTCGCCGGTCACGATGGTGCCCACGGCCAGGCCGACGACCGCCAGGCCGACGATCCCGTTGATCCCCTGTTGGCCCGGATAGGTGATCGGGCGACCGGTCATGAGCTCCTGGAGCTTGGAGAAGGCGATCGCGCTCCCGGAAAACGAGACACACCCGATGAGCACCCCGAGCACCACCTCGACGAGGTGGTACGTCGCCGGCTTGGTCGGGTCCTCGATGAGAAAGTAGAGAATGGAGATGAGAGCGGCCGCGCCACCGCCGACCCCGTTGAAGATGGCCACCAACTGGGGCATCGCGGTCATCTTGACCCGGCGGGCAGTGGGCACCGCGATGACCGCGCCGATGGCCATGGCCACCAGGGTCAAGCTGAGGTTGAGGGTGTGGGCCCGTACGCCGGGGGCGGCAAAGGTGAAGCCGACCGCCAGGGCAGCGGCGGCCGCTCCGAGCAGGTTGCCGTTGCGGGCGTGCTTGGGTGAGCTGAGGCCTTTGAGGGCGAGGATGAACCCGACCGCCGCCAGCAGGTAGACGAGGTCGATCCAGTCGTTGAGCGTCACTCGGGACCGCCTTCGACCTCGGTCTCTGCGCTCGCGGCCTTCGCAGGTCGATCGGCCGGCTTGGCCTTGAACATCTCGAGCATCCGGTCGGTCACGACGAACCCGCCCACGATGTTGAGGGTGGCCAGGAGCACGGCGAGGAAGCCGAGGACGATCTGGGTCGTGCCGTGGGCTTCGCCCATGATGATGATGGTCCCGACCAGCACGATCCCGTGGATGGCGTTGGAGCCGGACATCAGCGGCGTGTGCAGGATGCTCGGCACGCGGCCGATCACCTCGTTGCCGACGAATGCGGCGAGGACGAAGATCGTGACGAACTCCAGGACCCCGGTGTTCACGGGCGCACCTCCTCGGGCCCGTCGGCACCGCTCGGACCTGAGGCTGTTCCGGGCCCGGGTGCCGCCGGGCTGTGCAGGCCCAGCGCCTCCGCTGTCGGGACGTGGACGACGTCGCCGGCCCGGACCACGCAGGTGCCGGCCACGATCTCGTCCTCGAAGTCGGGGGCCAACTCGCCGTCCCGGACCAGGAGCGCGAGGAAGTTGGCGACATTACGTGCGAAGAGGAAGCTGGCGTGGGTCGGCATCGACGCCGGCGGGTTGGTCATGCCGACGACGGTCACCCCGTCCACGAGGACGTCCTCCCCGGCCACCGTCAGCTCGCAGTTGCCGCCCGAGTCGGCTGCGATGTCGACGATGACGGCTCCTTCGGACATGGACCGCACCATCGCCTCGGTCACCAGCACCGGCGCCTTGCGCCCTGGGATCTGGGCGGTGGTGATGACCACGTCGGCAGCGGCAACCTCGGCGGCCAACAGCTCCTGCTGCCTCGCCAGGGTTTCGGCGGACTGCTCCTTCGCGTACCCACCGGCGCCGTCCTGGGCTTCGAGGCCGAGCTCCACGAACTTCGCACCGAGACTCTGCACCTCCTCCTTGGCCGCGGTACGCACGTCATAGGCGCGGACCACCGCGCCGAGCCGGCGGGCGGTGGCGATGGCCTGGAGGCCCGCCACACCGGCACCCATCACCAGCACCTTGGCAGGCGGAACCGTTCCCGCCGCGGTCATGAACATGGGGAAGAACTTGTCGAGGTGCTCGGCCGCTGAGAGCCCGGCCCGGTAGCCGGACACCGTGGCCTGTGACGAGAGGGCGTCCATCGACTGGGCCCGGCTGATCCGCGGCAGCAGGTCGAGGCTGTAGACCGTGGCCCCCTTGGCCGCCAGAGCCTGCACCACGTCGGTCGCGGCCAGGGGCTGGAGGAAGCTGATCGTCGAGACGCCGTCCGGCAGCGCGGCGACCTCTGCCATGGTCGGCGGCTGCACCCGGGCGGAGACGGCGGCGCCGGCCAGCGCCGAAGCGGCGTCGTCGCCGACCGTGGCCCCGGCGGCCCGGAACTCCTCGTCGGCGAACCGGGCGGCCGTGGCCGCCCCGGACTCGACGACGACGTCGACGCCGGTCTTGACGAGCTTGGCGGCCACCTCGGGCACGATCGCAACGCGACGCTCCCCGGGGCTCGACTCCTTGACGACAGCGAGCTTCACGGGCAGAGGTATACAGGCAAGTCGGGGGTGCGGACCACCCGAACCACCTCGGCGGGGTCGTGCGGTGCGGCGGCGCACCTCGTGCCCGGTGCCGGGAGGACGCCGGTGCCGATGCGCCCGGTGCCGGATCGGGGCGGGCCCCGGCTCAGCTGGCGGTGTCCAGCGGCCCCGGGTCGGCCGTGCTGCGCAGCAACGACTCGACGGACATCGGTTCGTCGTCCCCACTGACCAGGGTCCGTACGTGGGTGCGGGAGAACACCGGGACCTCCGGACCTCTGGCGAAGACCAGCACCTCCTCACTCGAGACGGGCGGCGCGAAGAAGAACCCCTGCGCGGCGTCGGCCCCGAATGCCCGGACGATCTCGACCTGCTTGGACGTCTCCACGGACTCGACGATGGCCGACATGCCGAGGGAGTGCGCCATGTGGATGACCGTCTCGACGACCAGCCGGTTGATGCCCTGGTTCGACTCGAGGCCGGCGATGAACGACCCGTCGATCTTGACCGTGCTGATGTCGTGCCGCTTGAACGGCTCGAAGGAGGACCAGTTGGTTCCCACGTCGTCGACCGAGAGCTGGACACCCATCTCCGAGAGGTTCTGGAGATCGGCAGCGGCGACGGCGTCGACCACCGAGTCCTCGGTGACCTCGATGTTGAGTTGACCGCTGCGGAAGCCGGTCTGGTCGAGCGCCCGGGCCACCGCCTTGGACACCTCCCCGCGCCGCAGCTGCTCGATCGTGCAGTTGACCCCGAGCTGGATGCTCGGCGACCAGCGGCAGGCTTCCTCGCAGGCTTCGGCCACGATCCACCGGGTGAGGGGACCGATGTCCCCGCTGGCCTCCGCAGCCGGAATCAGCAGGTCCGGGGAGATCCTGCCCTCGGTCGGGTGCTGCCACCGGACGAGCGCCTCCATCCCGAGCAGGCGCCCGCTGGACAGGTCGATCACGGGCAGGTACTCGAGGTATGGAGCGCCGAGCAGGGAGAACGTCGCCTCCGGGTGGGTCAGCACGACCCGATCCGGTTTCGCCGACATCGTTCGGTTCCGCCCTCCTCGGGGGCAGGAGAATGTTCTCGGGCCACGACCTGTGCATCGGCCAGATCTGAGGCGAACTTGAGCCGTTTTTCCCGCTCTTTCCCCAGGTGAGAGCCGCGAACGGGTCACGGCGCGGCTCGCCGCAGGGGAGCTTGCGGAAGGGCCCTCACAGGGCGGTTCCGACGACCCCCTCGAGTGCGGTGAGGAAGGGGGGCCGTTCCCCTCCCCCATGGGCGACCAGGTTGGAGCCGGTCACGTACGACGCCAGCGGCGAGGTCAGGAACAGGCAGATCCCGGCGATGTCGGCCGGTGTGGCGAACCTCCCGAGCGGGACGGTGGCCGCGATCGCGGCCATCCCGGCGGGCCCGCCGTAGTGCTCGTGGGCCCCCTCGGTGGCCACCATGCCGGCGCTCAGGGCGTTGACCCGGACCTTCGGCGCCCACTCGATCGCCAGCGACTGCGTCAGGTTGATGAGACCGGCCTTGGCCGCACCGTAGGCCGCTGTGCCGGGCGACGGTCGCAGGCCGCTGACCGAGGAGATGTTGACGATCGAGCCTCCCTCGTCCTGGCCCTGCATGACCGCGTTGGCGGCTTGGGCGCAGTACAAGGGGCCGAGGAGGTTGAGTCCGACGATCGACGCAGAAAAGCGCGGCGACGCGGTCGCCGCGTCCCGAGCAGGCGAGCCGCCCGCGTTGTTGATCAGGGCGTCGAGCCGGCCGAACCGGGCGACGGCGGCGTCGACCACTGCGGCGGACTGCTCCGCGTCGCGTACGTCGGCGAGGACGAACTGGGCCCGGCGCACCGTCCCCGAGGGATCCTCGGCCGCGGGCAGTGCGTCACCACCCACCTCGGTGCGCCCGCAGACGAGCACGTCCGCGCCGGCGCCGAGGAACCCCTCGGCGATCCCCCGACCGACTCCCCTCGCCCCGCCGGTCACCACGACCGCCTGGCCCGTGCAGTCGAAGGTGCCGGTCCGGCCCGGGTTGCCCGCTGATGCCACTGCTACCTCCCTGGTTGCGACTGGTACTGTCCTGACGCTGTATCAGATCACGCTGCGTGCGTGGCTGCCCGCCTCCCGCCGGTGCGACCGGGGCGGTCGCGGCCCGCACCGCTCGGCCACCGGAGCAGCCATGCCCATAACCACCCGTCAGCCACGACCAGGCATCTCCGAGGTGGTCATCGACCATCCCCCGGTCAACGCCCTGGACGTGGCCGGCTGGTTCGCCCTGGCCGAGGCCGTCCTGGACGCCGGTCGGGTGCCGGACACCCGGGTGGTGATCGTGCGGGCGGAGGGACGCGGCTTCTGTGCCGGGGTCGACATCAAAGAGATCGACGCGCGCGGCGACGAGGCCCTTGTCGGTGCCAACCGTGGGTGCTTTGCCGCCTTCGCCGCCGTCTACGAGTGCGAGGTCCCGGTGATCGCCGCCGTGCACGGGTTCTGCCTCGGCGGCGGGGTGGGCATCGCCGGAAACGCCGACGTCGTGGTCGCCTCGGAGGACGCCACGTTCGGGCTCCCGGAGGTCGATCGCGGTGCGCTCGGCGCGGCGACCCACCTGTCGCGCCTGGTTCCCCAGCACCGCATGCGCGCCATGGTCTACACGGCCGAACCTGCCACCGCGGCAGAGCTCCACCACTACGGGTCGGTCCTCCGGGTGGTGCCCCGCGAACAGCTGGTGGCTGCCGCCTACGAGGTAGCCACCGGGATCGCCTCCAAGAGCCCGACCATCATCCGACGCGCCAAGGAGTCCCTCAACGGGATCGACCCGGTGGACGTGAAGCGGAGCTATCGCTTCGAGCAGGGGTTCACCTACGAGCTGCACGTGGCCGGCGTCGCAGACGAGCAGCGGTCGGCCTTCGTCGAGAAGCGCGCCGCCGACACCACCCGATGAGCACGCCGGCACCGGACGGCGGCGGGGACGCCTGGAGGACGGTGTCGCACGGTGGCTGACAAGCGTCTCGACCTGGACGCGTTCGTCGGTGAGCTGCGCAGCGGTATGACCATCGGCATCGGCGGGTGGGGATCGCGTCGCAAGCCGATGGCCGCGGTGCGGGCCATCCTCCGCTCCGACCTCCGCGACCTCACGATCGTCTCCTACGGCGGCCCCGACGTCGGCCTGCTCTGCGCGGCGGGAAAGGTCGCCTCGGTCGTCTACGGGTTCGTGACCCTGGACTCGATCCCCACCGACCCCCACTTCAAGGTGGCCCGCCAGACCGGCGCGGTCGGGGCCACGGAGCTCGACGAGGGCATGTTCTACCTGGGTCTCCTCGCCGCATCGCAGCGGGTCCCCTTCCTGCCCACCCGGGCCGGGCTCGGGTCCGACGTGCTGCGGCTCAACCCGTTCCTGCGCACGGTCACCTCCCCCTACGACGACGGCGAGGAGCTCGTGGCCGTCCCGGCCCTCCGGCTCGACGCGGCGGTCGTGCACGTCAACCGTGCGGACCGGGCCGGCTCCGGCCAGATCCTCGGACCCGATCCCTTCTTCGACGACCTCTTCCTCGGGGCGGCCGAACGTCGCTTCGTGACCACCGAGCAGGTCGTCGGGACAGAGCGTCTCGCTGCCGGGGGGCCGCTCCAGACCCTGTGCATCAGCCGGTTGCTCACCGACGGCGTCATCGAGACCCCCGGCGGAGCCCACTTCACCGCCTGCGTGCCCGACTACGGCCGCGACGAGGCCTTCCAACGCGAGTACGCGGCGGCCGCGGGGGACCCCGAGGCCTGGCGGGCCTTCAGCACGCGCTATCTCGAGGTCGACGAGGCGGGCTACCAGCAGGCCGCCCGGCCGCTCATCACGGCGGAGCCAGGCACATGACCGGGACCGCCGCCACGGGCGAACACGACGGCGGCGACAGAGGAGTGTCCCGGGCCGAGTACTGCGCGGTCGCCTGCGCCGAGGTGTTCCGCGGCGACGGCGAGGTCATGGCCAGCGCCTTCGGGACAGCTCCCGCGCTCGGGGCGCGGCTCGCCCGGCTCACCTTCGCGCCCGATCTGGTGCTGACCGACGGTGACGCCGCACTGGTCGACGGGGCACCACCGCTCGGAGCTGCACCCGAGGCAATCGTCCTCGAGTCGCACATGCCCTACCGGCGGGTCTTCGACGTGGTCTGGTCCGGCAGGCGCTCGCTGATCATGATGGCCTCCCAGATCGACCGGACCGGTAACCAGAACATCAGCGCCATCGGCGACTGGGCCCGCCCCAAGGCCCAGCTGGTCGGGGTGCGGGGCGCCCCGGGCAACACGGTCAACCACCCGACGAGCTACTGGGTGCCCAACCACTCGACCCGCACCTTCGTCGAGCAGGTCGACGTCGTCTCCGGCGTCGGGTATGCACGGGCCGAAGCGGCCGGGCCTGCAGCCACCCGCTTCCACGAGATCCGCCAGGTCATCTCCAATCTCGGGGTGTTCGACTTCGAGACGCCCGATCGGGTGATGCGTCTGCGGTCCGTCCACCCGGGGGTCGGAGTGGACGAGGTGGTCGAGGCCACCGGCTTCGCCCTGGTGATCCCCGAGGCGGTGCCGGAGACCCGGCTCCCCACTCCCGAGGAGCTTGCCCTCATCCGGACCGTCCTCGACCCCTCAGGCATGCGCGACCGGGAGGTCCGGGGGTGAGTCCGCACGACGGCGCCTCCGGTCCCGGGCATCCGGCGCTGCACACCTCCTTCTGCGACCTGGTCGGTGTCCGCTACCCGATCGTCCAGACCGGGATGGGCTGGGTGGCCGGGCCGAGCCTGGTGGCGGCCACCGCCGAGGCCGGCGGCCTCGGGATCCTGGCCTCGGCCACCATGACCATGGCCGAGCTCCGGGCGGCCGTCGCCGAGGTGCGGTCGCGGACCGACCGGCCCTTCGGGGTCAACATGCGCACCGATGTGGCGGACGTGGGCGACCGGGTGGCGCTCATGGTCGACCAGGGCGTCCGGGTGGCCAGCTTCGCCCAGGCTCCCAACGCCGCGCTGGTCGAGCGGTGTAGGACCGCCGGCGTCGTGGTGATGCCCACCATCGGTGCGCGGCGCCACGCCGAGAAGGTGGCCGAGTGGGGCGTCGACGCGGTCATCGCCCAAGGCGGCGAGGGCGGGGGGCACACCGGGTCGGTGCCGACCTCGCTGCTCATCCCTGCGGTGGTCGACGCAGTCGGCGACCGCGTCGAGGTGGTGGCGGCCGGCGGCTTCTTCGACGGACGCGGCCTGGTCGCCGCGCTCGCCTACGGTGCCTCGGGCATCGCCATGGGGACCCGGTTCCTGCTCACCCGCGAAAGCCGAGTACCCGACGCGGTCAAGCAGCTCTACCTCCAGACGCCGGTCACCGGAACCGTGGTCTCGACCGCGGTGGACGGCGCGCCCCAGCGGGTGATCCGCACCGATCTGGTCGACCACCTGGAGCGTGCGGGCCGCCTGCGCGGACTCGCGAGAGCGGTCGCCAACGCGTACGCCTTCCGTCGGGAGACCGACACGACGCTCCTCGCACTGCTGCGGGAGGGTCGGGCGATGAAGCAGGGGAACGACCTCTCGTGGCCCCAGGTGGTCATGGCGGCCAACGCTCCGATGATGACCAAGGCGGCACTCGTGGACGGTCGCACCGACGTCGGCGTCCTGCCCACCGGACAGGTCGTGGGTGAGATCGCCGAGCTCCCGAGCGTGGCAGAGCTCATCGGTCGGATCGTCGGTGAAGCTGCGGTCGTGCTCGACCGACTGGCCGGCGCGGGCGTCCCGCACCCTCCGGGCTGACCTGCGCAACAGGTGCTCTCCGCCGCACCGGAGGTGTCCGGAGAGGACGGATGCCCAGGTGAGGGAGCGTCCGCTCTTGTATCCGAGGTGCCGTTCGGCGATAATCAGGGCCTGCCACACTGGATCGCTGTCGACGCACACCTACCCGCCCTCGACCATGACACCTCAGACAGGGGTGCCGTACTCATGATGACCCACCCGCCGTGGAGGAGTTGCAATGTCGGAACAAACCCTGCCACCAGCCGGTAAGCCGGACCAGCCTCCGCCGGCGAGTACCGCGCCGGTCAACATCACCGGGGTCGGTGCCGTCACCGGGTACGGATGGGGCACGAAGCACATCTGGGACGGGTTCCTGCTCGGCGAGAGCGCGGTCAAGCTGACCGAGGGGCTCGAGGGGTACCCCGACGGGGAGTCCGCCTACATCGCCACGATCACCAACGAGGGCGATCGCCATGACGGCCCGAGCCGGTTCATGCAGTCCCTCCGGTTCGCGGCCCGGGAGGCGATCACGGACGCCCTGGAGCGAGGATGGAAGCCGGGCCCGGTCGTCGGGGTCGTGCACTGTCTGGTGCTCGGCGACGTGGAGATCTGGGCCGAGTTCCACCGTGCGCACGGCAAGCGCGTGCGGGCCCGTCAGTGGGTCAACATGATGCCGTCGACCGTCATCTGCACCCTCATGAAGGAGCACGACTTCCACGGCCCCAGCATGTCGGTGTCCGCGATGTGCGCCTCGGGCAACGCCGGCCTGATCACCGCCAAGTCGTGGATCGACACAGGCGTGGCCTCCGACGTGATCCTGCTGGCGACCGACCTCTCGCTCCAGGGGGAGCACCTCCGCGGCTTCGTCGACGTGGGAGTGGCGTCCGCGGACACACCGCCGTTCGAGGCATGCCGCCCGTTCCAGGAGGGCAGCCGCGGATTCGTGGGCGGAGAGGCCGCCGTCGCCATGGTGCTCTCGAAGGAGCCCAAGGGCTCCTACGCCACGATGCTCGGCGGGGCGATGAACATGGACGGCTACAGCGCGGTCGCCATGGCGCCCGACCTCGAGCAGCTCTTCCGGTGCTTCACCGACGCGATGGCCGTGTCGGGCATCGACTACCAGGATGTGGCCTACCTCAACGCCCACGGGCCGGGCACGGCCCAGTGCGATGCAGCGGAGGCCCGGGTGCTCGACGAGCTGTTCCCCGATGCCGCCGGGCTCTTCTCGGTCAAGCCCCTCACCGGGCACTGCCAGGCGGCGGCGGCGGCGGTCGAGGTCCTCGCCACCGTCTACGCATTCCAGACCGGGTTCGTCCCTGCACCGCCCCAGGTCGCCCCGGGCCATCCCCGTCTGGTCAACGGTCTCACCCGGCGGGTCCCGGGGGCCATGCTCAAGTCCTCGATCGGTCTCGGCGGCTACAACTCCGTGGTGGTGATCGGCGAGCCCGGCGACTGACCGCCCGCCACCCCCTCCGGTCCTGGCAGGGGCCGGCCGGCCCGATCGGCCCACCGGGCGTGCGCTGGGGAAGTAGCACTTAAGGGGCCCGGCCAGCATGCCGATGTTGCGGCATATGGTTACGGCAAACGGCTTCGGTGGCCAGCGGCCTACCCTGTCCTTCGATCGCATCGAATCGGGACCTGCCTCGACGCTCGAGCTGTCCCAGGACATCGATCTCACCGCCGAGGGACTGCCGACGGTCACCTGGGTGTACGACGCGTCGACCGACGAGATCAACTGGTCGTACCCGTTCGAGGAGCTCCTCGGCTTCGGACCGCTGGACGAGGGCTTCTCCGTCTGCGGGACCGCGGTCGTCGGAGCCCACGGCACCGGACCCGGTCCGGGATCCGAGCCGGTCGCGGTGACCGATGTCGGGGCCGCCGTGCTCGCCCCGATCCTCGCCCCGATCCGGAACGGCGCCCCGCCGGCGGACTACGACCTCCGGATGGGGGTCTACGGTCCGGACGGGGTCGAGCACCAGGTGATGGTCCGGGCGTCTCCTCTGGTGCTCCCCGACGGGGGCTCCGGCGACACACGGGTCGCCGGTCGCTTCTACGTCGGCGTGGTCATCGACGTCACCGCCACCCAGCGGTTCGAGCGGGAACTGGCCGACCTGGTCGACCGCTACCGGCTCCTGAGCGAGGTCTCCCCGGATGCGGTCGTCGTCCACCAGAACGGGCGGCTCGTGTACGGCAACCGGGCCGGGCTCCGCCTCATCGGGGCCGACGAGACCGATGTCAAGGCCCTCTACGGGAGGGTCATCACCGACTTCCTCCACCCGAACGACATCAAGGACACCATCGAGCGCATCTCGCAGCTCAAGGAGGACGGGCAGTTCTTCGAGCACGGCGAGGCGCGCATCCTCGCGCTGGACGGCACCGCCAAGTGGATGGAGGTCACCAGCGTCCGCACCAGCTGGGCGGGGGAGCCGGCGTTCCAGGTGATCATGCGCGACATCTCCGAGCGCAGGGCCGCCGAGGCGGCGGCGCGCTACCGGGCGAGCCTCGTGGCGCACGTCTCGGATGCGATCATCGGCATCGACGCCGACGGGAAGATCGAAAGCTGGAACGAGGCGGCCCAGGCCATCTACGGATGGGCCGAGGCCGACGTGGCCGGAATGTCCATCGGCGCGGTCGTCACCGCAAACCGGTCCGACAGTGCCGCCGTCCTCGAGCGCGGCCAGCGCACCCACCGCCGCAAGGACGGATCAGAGGTCGACGTCCTGGTCTCGATCGACCCCCTCATCGACGACGACACCCAGCCGTCCGGATGGGTGGTGGTCTGCACCGAGTTGACCGACGCCCGCCAGGCCGAGGCTGGTCGTCGAGCCGCCGAGGAACGGTACGAAGCAGTCGTCGCCTCGCTCAGCGAAGGGATCATCCTCTTCGACGAGTCGGGCAACCTGTGCGCGCACAACACTGCGGCCACCCGCATCCTCGGTGACCGGCTCAGCGAGGGTGCCGGCCACCAGGTGTTCACCGGCGCGTCCATCGCCCTGTCCGCGGAGGGTCAGCCGCTCTCCCCCGAGATGTTCCCCCACGCCAAGACGCTGATGACCGGCGAATCCGAGGACGACGTGATCATCGGGGTCACCGACGAGGGCGGCCGTCGCCAGTGGCTGGCGATGAGCTCCCGGCTGCTCTCGGGGACCGGACAGGTCGACTCGCCGATGGTGGTCTGCTCGTTCACGGATGTGACCGATCGGAAGGCCGCCGAGGCGCAACTCCATTGGCTCGCCTACCACGACTCGCTCACCGGTCTGGGCAACCGCTCACTCTTCAACGAGGAGCTCGAGCGCGAGCTCCTCATCTCGATGCAGCGCGAGACCAATCTGGCCGTCCTCTTCATCGACCTCGACCGGTTCAAACTGGTCAACGACTCGTTCGGCCACGCGAGCGGTGACGAGCTGCTGCTGACCCTGGCACAACGGTTCAAGTCGGCCGTCCGGGCGGGCGACGTGGTCAGCCGGTTCTCCGGGGACGAGTTCGTGGTGCTCTGCCGCAACCTCCGTGACGTCCAGACCGCGGTCAGCCTGGCCGAGGAGTACTCCTCGGTACTCGCCGAGCAGGTCCATCTGTCCACCGGGCGCTCGGTGGTGGTGACCTGCAGCGTCGGTGTCTCCTTCGTCATGCGCGGACGCCAGACCGCCCAGGACGTCCTCCAGCAGGCCGACACCGCCATGTTCCAGGCCAAGAACAAGGGCCGGGGGCGTATCGAGGTCTTCGACGAGTCCCTCCGGGCGAAGTCGGTGGCCCGCCTCGAGATCTACGACGACCTCCGGCACTCGATCGACCACGACGAGCTCGTCGTCCACTACCAGCCCATCGCCTCGGTGGCCGACGACCGGATCGTGGCGATGGAGGCCCTGGTGCGGTGGCACCACCCCTCCCGCGGTCTGCTCGGCCCGATGGAGTTCATCCCCTTCGCCGAGGAGACCGACCTCATCTTCTCCCTCGGCCGGTGGGTCCTCCGCGAGGCGTGTCACACCATGGCCAGATGGCGGCGGGAGCTGGCCGGTGCGGAGAACGCTTACATCACCGTGAACCTCTCGGTCCATCAGCTGGCCGATGTCGACCTGCTCGACTCGATCGCGGGCGCCCTCGCCGACTCCGGCCTCCCGGCGGACGCGCTCGTGCTCGAGGTCACCGAGTCGATGCTGATGAGCGAGACCCCCGAGACCATCGCCGCCCTCGGCGGCATCCACGACATGGGCGTCGGCTTGGCCATCGACGACTTCGGCACCGGGGAGTCGTCACTGGCTCGGCTCAAGCGGTTCCCGGTCAAGATCCTCAAGATCGACAAGTCCTTCGTCGACGGACTCGGCATCCTCGAGACCGACGAGGCCATCGTCGCCGCCATCGTGCAGCTCTCGAAGGCCCTCGGCCTGGTGGTCCTGGCCGAGGGGGTCGAGACCCCCGTCCAGCTCGAGCGGGTCGCCGCGCTCGGGTGCGATCTCTATCAGGGCTATCTGATGTCGCGCCCGACCCGCGCCGACCACGTCGACTTCAACAAACGCCTGGAGTCGACGCCGCAAACAGACCTCCCCGCGTAGCGGGTCGCTCCGGCGCCCGCCGCGGGGCGGGCCCGCGCCGGATCCCCTACCCGAGGCGCTCGATGATGGTGGCGTTGGCCTGGCCGCCGCCCTCGCACATCGTCTGGAGCCCGTAGCGCGCCCCGGTCCGCTCCATCTCGTTGAGGAGCCCGGCGAGCAGCCGGGCCCCCGATGCCCCCGTGGGGTGGCCGATGGCGATGGCACCCCCATTGACGTTGACCCGGTCCATGTCGGGATGGTGCTCCTTCTCCCAGGCCAGCACCACCGATGCGAACGCCTCGTTGATCTCGATCAGGTCGATGTCGTCGAGCGAGAGCTTCGCCTTCTCGAGGACCAGGGTGGTGGCCGGGATCGGCGCGGTGAGCATGATCACCGGGTCGTTGGCGGCGACCGCGAAGGTGTGGAACCGGGCGCGGGGCCGGAGCCCGAGCTGTCCCGCCCGCTCCTCGGACGTGATGAGCACCGCGGCCGCCCCGTCCGAGATCTGCGAGGAGGTCGCGGCAGTGACCAGGCCTCCCTCCTTGAAACACGGGGGCAACGAGGCCAGGGTCTCGTAGCTCGATCCGGCCCGCACCCCCTCGTCGACGGTCAGCGGTCCCTCGCCGGCCGGATCGCCCTCGTCGCTGCCGGCGACCGCCACCTTGTCCACCACCCGGGCTCGCCGGGTGGCCAGGGGCACGATCTCTCGCTCGAACCGCCCTTCTGCAATGGCCCGGGCAGCGCGGTCGTGGGACCGGAGCGCGAACCGGTCCATCTCCTCTCTCGTGATCCCCCAGCGCCGGGCGATCTCCTCGGCACTGAGGCCCTGGTGGATGAAGTCGAAGCGGGCGAGCACCGTCGGGCCGTAGGCCTCACCCGGGCCCGGCTCGGTCGTCGACCCGATCGGGACCCGACTCATCGCCTCGACCCCGCCGCCGATGACCACGTCCATCGCTCCGGACAGCACGGCCTGGGCCGCGAAGTGCACGGCCTGCTGCGCCGACCCGCACTGGCGGTCGACGGTCGTGCCGGGAACGGTGTCCGGGAACCCGGCGGCCAGTGCGGCGTTGCGGCCGACGTTCATGGACTGCTCGCCGACGGTCATGGTGCACCCGAGGATCACGTCCTCGATCAGCGCCGGATCGAGGTCGTTCCGCTCGACCAGCGCGCGGAGCGGCTGGGCGGCGAGGTCGACCGCATGCCAGCCGGACAGGCGCCCGTTCTTCCTCCCGACGGGGGTGCGGACGACGTCGACGATCACAGCGCTGGGCATACCGCCATTGTGACCGAAGACCAGCGGTTGCCGGAAATCTGGCGCTGTGTCAGATTTCCCCCGACAGCCGGCGAGCGAGGGACCGGAGTGACGGATCGAGCCATGGACTTGACGTTCACCGACGCCCAAGAGGCGTTCCGGGTCGAGGCGCGCGCCTGGCTGGCGGCGCACGCCCCGCCGCCACGGTCTCTCCCCTCGCTCGACACCGCAGACGGGTTCGAGGCCCACCGGGCCTGGGAGCAGGAGATGGCCGACGACCGCTGGTCGGTCGTCTCGTGGCCCGAGGAGTACGGGGGCCGTGGGGTAGGCCTCCTCGAGTGGCTGGTCTTCGAGGAGGAGTACTGGCGGGCACAGGCCCCGCTCCGGGTGAGCCAGAACGGGATCTTCCTGCTCGCTCCGACCCTGTTCGAGTTCGGGACCGAGGAACAGCGCGCGCGGTACCTGCCCCCGATGGCGTCGGGCCGCGAGATCTGGTGCCAGGGATGGTCCGAGCCCGACGCCGGGAGCGACCTTGCCGGCATCCGGTCCCGGGCCCGCCGCTCCGACGACGAAGGGGGCTGGGTGCTGACCGGCCAGAAGACCTGGGCATCGCGGGGCGCGTTCGCCGAATGGTGCTTCGGGCTGTTCCGCACCGACCCGGAGGCTGAACGGCATCACGGCCTGACCTACTTCCTCATCGAGCTGGCCTCACCCGGGGTCACCGTCCGCCCGATCGCCCAGATCGACGGGGAGTGCGGCTTCGCCGAGCTCTTCTTCGAGGAAGTGCTGGTACCCGACTCCCAGGTGCTGGGCGAGGTGGGCCGGGGGTGGAACGTGGCGATGGCCACCGCGGGGTCGGAGCGCGGGCTGAGCCTCCGCAGCCCCGCTCGCTACACCGAGGCGGCAAACCGGCTGGTGGCGCTCTACGCCGACCGGCTCCGTTCGGACCCCGAGGCGGCCCGGCGCAGCGCCGACGCGGTGGCCCGGGCCTGGATGGGCGCCGAGGCGTACCGGCTGCACACCCTCTGGACCGCCTCCCGCGTCCTCGAGGGGGGATCGGTGGGCCCCGAGGCGAGTGCCAACAAGATCCACTGGTCGGAGACCGACCTCGCCATCCATCGTGCCGCCCTCGCGCTCCTCGGACCCGCGGCCGAGCTCCACGGTGGCGAGGTCGACGACACCTGGCTGGACGGGTACCTCTTCGCGCTCGCCGGACCGATCTACGCGGGCACCAACGAGATCCAGCGCAACGTGGTCGCCGAGCGCATGCTCGGGCTGCCCCGCGGCTGAACGGCGCCCGGCCATGCACTTCGCCTTCACCGACCAGCAGCTCGAGTTCCGCGATGCCGTGCGCCAGGTGCTGGCCCGCGAGTGCACGACCGTCGATCTGCGCGAGGCCTACCGGGCGCCGGCGGCACGCACCTCCCGGTGGTCCGTCCTCGCCGACCTGGGGGTCGTCGGCCTCACCGTCCCGGTGGAGCAGGGCGGTCTCGGTCTCGGGATGGTCGACCTGGTGCTGCTGGCCGAGGAGGCCGGACGGGTGGCGCTGCCCGAACCCCTGGTCGAGACCACTGCGCTGGCCGCACCGCTGCTCGACGCGGTCGCGAGGGCTCGGGGCCCTGCCGCGACGGTGGCGGCCGGATGGCTCGAACGCATCCCGACGGGGGCCCTTGCTGCCGGGGTCGGCACCGACCGGGGCCCCGGGGACCCGGTCGCCGGAGCCGACGGCGCCGACCTGCTCCTGCTCACCGCGTCCGGGACGGGCGGCCCGGCGATCCACGGGCTCGAGGCCGGCACCTGCGCGGTGCATCCGGTGCCATCGCTCGACCCGACCCGGCGTCTCGGGGTTCCCGAGTGGGAGCCGACGCCGGCCACCCTCCTCGCCGCCGGGTCGGACGCCGAAGCCCTCATCGCGGGGATCGCGGACCGGGCCGCGGTCGCGGTGGGGGCCGAGCTGCTCGGCCTGACCCGGACCATGGTCACCCTGGCTGCGGAGTTCGCCGGGGAGCGCCACCAGTTCGGCCGGCCGATCGGGAGCTTCCAGGCGGTCAAGCACCTCCTGGCGGGGGCCCAGGTCCTGCTCGAGTTCGCCCGGCCGGCGGTCTACGCGGCGGCATGGGCGCTCGATGCCGGGGCCGGCGACGCGTCACGATCGGCCTCGATGGCCAAGGCCTATGCCTCGGAGGCCGCCCTCGAGGCGGCCCGGGTCTCGTTGCAGGTACACGGAGCGATCGGGTACACCTGGGAGTGCGATCTGCACCTGTTCCTCAAACGGGCCTGGGCCCGTGCCGAGTCATGGGGGTCGGCAGCCGACCACCGCGCCCGCCTGCTCGAGTCGCTCCTCATCGGGAAGTAGCCGACCCGGTCCGGCGCGCCGAGTGCGCACCGGCCGGGCTCAGGATTCAGGGCTCGGCGAACGCGTAAACCGGCATCCCGTTGTACGCCACCGAGTGGGTGGGCAGGTAGGGGCCGTTGACGACCACGGCCAGGGAGCCCACCGGTGCCGGTCCAGCGTCCCCCTCGACGGTCACGACTGCTCCATCGGGCCAGACCTGGACCACCACACCCACGTGCAGCGACGTGGACGTGGACCAGGGTCCGGTGCCGTAGAGGACGGCGTCGCCCGGGAGGGGGGCGGCTGTCGGAGGAAGCACCGCAGTGTTGGCGGCGGCCCAGTCGAAGATGCTGCCGGTGAAGGGGTAGGAGGGGATGGGGACACCGGCCCGCTGCCAGACCCACGTGGCGAAGAGGGCGCACCACTCTTCACACGGCCCGTACGGATTGCAGAAGTTGCCCGGGGTCGGATCGCTGTTCACCTGGCTGTCGGCGACCGCCACGATGGCCGACGCGGTCGCCGACGGGGCGGGGTCCGGCGGATTCGAGAATCCGTAGTTCCACCCGTCGGGCTCGAGCATCCAATACCCACCGCCGTCCTGGGTCGCGGCGATGCCGGCCACCGGAGGCACCACGAAGGGGTTGCCTCCGAAGCCGTCCCCGAGCGAACCGTGGAAGACCGCGTCCCCGAAGGTGAAGACCCCGCCGTCGGTGGCGACCATCAGATAGCCGCCGCCGTCGCCGGTCGTCACGATGCCGATGATCGGATCGTTGAGGACGGTCCCGCCGGTCGATCCGTGGAACGCGGCGTCGCCGAATGCGAACACACCGCCGTCAGCTGCCACCAGCCAGTACCCGAGGCCGTTCCGGGTCGGCGCCATCCCGGTGACCGGTGCGACGAGCGGGGTGCCGCCCATCGAACCGAGGAAGCGGGCGTCGCCGAACGCGAAGACACCGCCGTCAGAAGCAACCAGCCAGTACCCCTTCCCGTCCGGGGTCGACGCCATCCCGACCACGGGCTGGTTGAGCGGGGTGCCGCCCATCGAGCCGTGGAAGCCGGCGTCACCGAAGGCGAAGACGCCCCCGTCGAGCGCGGCCAGCCAGTACCCACCGCCGTCGGGAGTGGCCGCCATGGCCACGACCGGGCCCTGAAGACGGAGCGCGCCCAAAGAGCCGTGGAACGCGGCGTTCCCTTCCGGAAAAACGCCCCCGTCGGCCGACGCAAGCCAGTAACCCTCGGCGGAGACCGAGGCAGCCGGATTCGCCGCCATGGTCACCATCACCGAGTTGAGCGGCTGAGCCATGGGCGGGTCGATCGACGGCGCGTCGCCGAAGCCGATGACCCCGCCTCCCGGGTAGACGCGTGGCGCAGGGGCGGCTCCGGCACTCGCCGTCGCTCCCAGCGGGACGGGGGTCAGCGAGGTCGTGAAGATGGTCACGACGACGAGAGCCAGGATCCACAGGGTGCCCGATGCGGTCGATCCGAGCCCACGGATCCAGCTGCCGGGGGGCATTTTTTCACCACTCAGAGTGGCACCATCGTCCGTCTCCGGCCCGGACGCGAAATCCATGGCGGCCCATGCTAGGCACTGCCGGAGGCCGTGGGAAGGGGTGATTCCGAATCCCGCGCATTTCGCATCCCTCCCAGGGTGGCGCTACTCATACGAGTGCGATTGAGGGCTCCGGCGTCGGAGCTCGGGACCAGCGCGGGACCTATCCCACGGCCCGCTGACGGGTGCCGGAGGGGCCCAGCTGTACCCCCGTGAGCCTATGGCAAACATCATGCTGAGTGGTAATGTGGTCGTATGACTACTGAGAGTGGTCTTAGGCGCGGAGCGGAGGCACCGATGGACGAGGACGAGTGATGGCAGCCAGGCCGAGTCAGCCCGAACCGTTCGTCCGCGGCGCCCCCTATCCCGCTGCCAACGGGGTCCCCTACCCCCGTGCCAACCCGGCCGATGTGGCCCGCCTGCCAGCCGACGTGTGGCACGCGGGCTCCGTCCCGGCCGGCGTGCGCCTCGAACTGGTCGGTGACGCCCAGGCCATCGACATCGCCTATCGGACGGTGACCGGAAGTCTCGGCTACCGCGGGGACGGGGCCGGCATCGTCTTCTCCGTCTGGCGCAGCGGCCGCAAGGTCTGCGAGGAGGAGGCGGTCCTTGGCGACGGGCTCATCCGACTCTCGCTGGGGTCGGGGTCGCCCGACAAGCCCGCGGTCATCTACCTCCCGGAGGGCATGCAACCCCTGGTGCTCTCGTTGACCGCGGTCAAGGGGGAGATTGCACCGGCACCGGCTCTCCCGCGCTGGCTGGCGTACGGCGACGCTGTCACCCAGGGCTGGATCGCTTCGGGGCCCTCGCAGGGATGGACCGCGATCACCGCGCGGAAGTCGGGGCTCGATCTGATCAACCTCGGATTCGCCGGTTCGGGCCAGGCCGAGATCGTGTCGGCCGAGCACCTGGCCGCGCTTCAGGCAGACGTCATCTCTATCGCCTACGGGGCCAATTGCTGGACTCGGACGCCCCACAGCGCGCCCATGCTGTTCGAGAGCGTCCGGGGATTCCTGGCCCTGGTCCGGAGCGGCCATCCCACGACGCCGATGGTCGTGATCAGCCCGATCCGACGGACCGATGCCGAGCAGACACCGAACAAGCTCGGCGCAACGCTCGTGGATCTACGCGATGCGGTCGAGGCCGCCACCCGGGACCGGATCGTGTCCGGTGACACCATGCTCTCGCTGGTGGGCGGCGATGACATCATCAGTCCCGAGCACCTGGCAGACGGGATCCATCCCGGGGACGAGGGTCACAAGCGCATCGCCTCGGCCGCGATGAAGGCGATCGGCGCGGCCCTCCAGACGGCCCGGGAGGCCTCCACCACGCCGGTCCTGGTCGACAGCGCGGTGGGCCTCGGCCTCAGCCTCGCGGTCGTCGGTCGGAACGGACACGTCGACGAGAGCGGCGATCCGGTTGACGAACCGACGGTGGGCGACGAGCCGACGGTGGGCGACGAGCAACGGTGTCCGTCGACGAGAGCGTGGCGGCAGTCGACGAGAGCGTGGCGTCGGCCGTCGAGCCCGTGCTGTCGGTCGACGAGCCCGTGGAGCCGACGGTGTCGGCATTCGAGAACGACTGGTCCGCGGCGTCCTTCGACGAGTCCGTAGTGTCGATCGAAGAGACGGTGGCGGCAGCGGCATCCGTATTCGAGAGCGACGAGCCCGTGGTGTCGGTCGACGAGAGCGACGAAGCGATGCCACTCGCCGACAACACCCTCGAGCCGATCGCGTCAGTGTGGACCGACTCGGAACGGATCGACTCGAGCGACTCGGCCGGCGGGTCCGAGGTCGCGGAGCCAGCGGATGACCAGCACGACGAGTCGACCGGCACCCGGAAGGTCGTCGACGACGACATCACCAGGGTGCTCGCGCCGGACGTCGCAGCGGCCTGGGCCCTCTACTGACCGACCGTCCGGCGTTTACTGACTGACCGTCCGGCGTCACGTTACTGACGGTCCCGCATCTGCGGACTGACGCTCCGCCGCATCCTCCCGACCGGCCGGCCGCCACCCCGCCGACACCTCTCGCCTACTCTTCCGGTGACCCGGTGCCGGGCTCCGGCACGGCGCCACCGACGCACGAAGGTAGGGATCCCCATGGAAGCCAGCACGCTCATCGACGCGTTCCGAGTCGACGGCAAGGTCGCGGTCGTCACCGGCGCCGGGAGCGGCATCGGTCGGGCCTCGGCGCTCGCACTCGGGGGAGCCGGTGCCACCGTCATCTGCGCGGACATCCACCCGGACACCGCTGATGACACCGCAGCCCGGATCAGTGCAGCAGGCGGAGTCGCCGAGGGGGTCGGGCTCGATGTGTCTGTACGCACCGACGTCGACGCACTGGCAGAACGGGTGGTCGCCGAGCGGGGAGGGATCCAGGTCTGGTGCAATATCGCCGGGATCATGCTCGGGGGACCCTTCCTCGACGAAACGGAGAGCGATCTCGACCGGATCATGGCGGTGAACCTCAAAGGGGTCTTCTTCGGCTGCCAGGCCGCTGGACGGGTGATGGTCAACCAACCGGAAGGCGGCAGCATCATCAACGCCTCGTCTGCCGCGGCCGACACGCCGAGCCCCAACATCGTGAGCTACGCCATCTGCAAGGCCGGCGTGGTCCAGATGACCAAGACGCTCGCCGTCGAGATCGGCAAGGAGCACGTCCGAGTCAATGCGGTGGCTCCCGGATTCGTCATCACGGGCATGACCACCGGATACTTCTCCCTTCCCGACGGCAGCGTCGACGAGGTGATGCAGGACAAGCTCGTCTCCGCCATGCGCAAGGGTGCCCCGTTGCGGTCGGTCGGCGAACCCGAGGACATCGCGGCCGCTGTGCTCTACCTCGCGTCGGACGCGTCCCGGTTCATGACAGGGCAGGTGCTGCGCCCGAACGGCGGTGTGGCCATGGTCTAGGCGTGTCCGCGGTCCAGACGGGACTGCCGCTCTCCAACCTCGAACGCACACCCGGCGCCGGGTTCGGTCTCCTGACGCACCGTCAGAACGGGGGGTACACTCCACCGCATGGCCGAATTGCCGATGATCATCTCCGTCGACGACCATGTCGTGGAACCCGCCAACGTCTGGATGGACCGCCTCCCGAAGAAGTACCAGGACGTGGGTCCTCGGGTGGTGAGGGCACCGATGGGAGAGATCACCTTCATCGGGGGCCAGCTCACCGTGGTGCCAGGTTCCGAGGGAGCGCCGACGGACTGGTGGTACTACGAGGACCTCAAGCGCCCGCTCCTCCGGGTCGACTCAGCAGTCGGCGTGCCCCGCGACGAGGTCACCATGAGGGGCATCACCTACGAGGACATGCGCCCGGGCTCCTACCAGGTCGCCCCGCGGTTGGCGGACATGGACGTCAACCACCTCGAGGCATCCATCTGCTTCCCGACCTTCCCCCGGTTCTGCGGCCAGACCTTCACCGAGGCCAAGGACAAGGAGCTCGCCCTTCTCTGTGTGAAGGCCTACAACGACTGGATGGTCGAGGAGTGGTGCGGGCCCGCGGCGGATGGCCGGCTCATTCCGCTGACCCTGATCCCACTGTGGGATGCCGAACTGGCCGCCGAAGAGGTGCTGCGCAACGCCGCCCGCGGGGTCCGGGCCGTCTGCTTCAGCGAGATCCCGCCCTTCCTCGGGCTCCCCTCGATCCACAGCCCCGACCACTACTGGGACCCGTTCTTCCGCGCCTGCTCGGAGACCGGGACCGTCGTCAACATGCACATCGGGTCCTCGTCCAAGATGCCGTCGACCTCGACCGACGCCCCCCCGGCGGTGGGATCGACCCTCACCCACACCAACGCCACCTTCTCGATGGTCGACTACATGTTCTCGGGGGTGCTGGTCCGGTTCCCCGAGCTCAAGCTGGCCTATGCCGAGGGGCAGATCGGGTGGATCCCCTACATCCTCGAGCGGGCCGACACCGTCTGGGAGGAGAACCGCGGCTGGGGTGGTGTGGCCGACATCGTGCCAGAACCTCCCTCCACCTACTTCCACCGCCAGATCTACGGTTGCTTCTTCAGCGACGCCTTCGGGCTCAAGAACGTGGAGTCGATCGGGGTGGCCAACATCACCTACGAGTCCGACTACCCCCATTCGGACTCGACCTGGCCGCACACCAAGGAGATCGCCGAGAAGCAGATGAAGGATCTCACCGACGAGGAGCGTTACCGGATCCTCCGCGGCAACGCGATCTCCCTCTACGGCCTCGATCTCCAGTGACCGCCTGGCGGTAGGCCTGCCCGTGGACCTGCGCTACAGCGACGCCGAGCAGGCGTTCCGCACCGATCTCCGCGCCTGGCTGGCGACGACGCTGCCCGTGCTGCCACCCAAGCCCGAGCCGACCGACTGGCCTGGACGGCGCGCGTTCGACACCCACTGGCAGCGGCTTCTCTTCGATGCCGGCTACGCCGGGGTGGACTGGCCCGTCGAGGGCGGCGGGCGGGGCGCCTCGGCCGTGGAGGAGCTCATCTTCAAGGAAGAGCTCGAACGCGCACATGCGCCCTACGTCGGCGTGAACTTCGTCGGGCTCCTGCACGCCGGGCCGACCGTCATCGCCGAGGGCAGCCCCGAGCAGCGGACCCGGTTCCTCCCGCCGATCCTCCGAGGCGATGAGGTCTGGTGCCAAGGCTTTTCCGAACCCGACGCAGGCAGCGACCTGGCATCGCTGCGCACCCGTGCCGTCCGCGACGGCGACGACTACGTGGTCACCGGATCGAAGATCTGGACCTCCCACGCCGAGGTCGCCGACTACTGCGAGCTGCTGGTGCGCACCGGCGGTGAGGACAGCCGCCACCGGGGCATCTCCTGGCTCATCCTGCCCATGGGCACCCCCGGCGTCGAGGTCCGGCCACTCACCACGATCGCCGGCTCCACCGAGTTCGCCGAGCTCTTCCTCGATGAGGTCCGGGTGCCGGTGGCCAACCGGGTGGGCGACGAGAACGACGGCTGGAGGGTGACCATGGTCACCCTGAGCTTCGAACGCGGCACCGCGTTCGTCGGTGACCTGCTCGAGGGCTTCGAGCTGCTGTCCGCGACCGTCTCCGTGGCCCAGCGCACCGGCGCGTGGTCCGACCCCGGCATCCGCCGGCAGGCAGGCCATCTGAAGGCGGAGCTGGACGCCCTCTGGGCCCTGACCAGGCGCACCGTGTCCCAAGCCGCACGCACCGGGGTCCCCGGTGTCGGCGGTACCTACTTCAAACTGGCCTACTCGGAGACCCGCCAGCGGCTGGGCGAGTTCTCGCTCTCCCTCCTCGGGCGCGTCGGGCTGGCCGCCCAGGATGTCGCGGGCCTCGACGGCGCAGGCCTCCTGCCGGCTGAGACCATCGTCGAGGATTGGATGCGGGGCATCTCCCTGACCATCGCCGCAGGCACCTCGCAGATCCAGCGCAACATTGTCGGCGAACGCATCCTGGGCCTGCCCAAGGAGCCCACGCCCGCCCCGACCGCAACCCCCGCGACGTGAGTACGGCGTCCTCCGGCGGACCCCCGGGTTAGGAACGAGCAGACGATGGACTTCGAACCGAGCGAGGTGCAGCTCGAGCTGGCCGAGGGCATGCGCCGGCTCTGCAGCGGGCGGTTCCCCCTCGACCGGCTGCGCTCGCTGGAAGGAGGCCCGCAGGTCGTCGATCGATCCGGTTGGCTCGCCCTCGGCGAGGCCGGCGTGTTCGACCTCTGTCTGGCCGAGTCTGCGGGAGGTGCCGGCATGGGACTGGCCGAGGCGGCGCTCGTCTTCGAGGAGTTGGGCCGCGCCCTGGTGCCCGGGCCTCTGGTTGCCTCCCATCTGGCCGCCGGACTGGTCGATGGGGCTGACGACGGCTCCGCGGTGGTCGGGCTGGTCGAGGCATCCGGTCCGCCAGCCGGCGGCGTGGTCCTGCCGACGGTGATCGAGCACCTGGCCGACCTCGATGTGCTGCTGGTCGTCTCCGACAGGGGTGTCGGTTCCCTCGACCCGCGCGCCCTCTCCGTGTCCGAGCTCCGCCGGCCGATGGACCCCCTGACCCCGGTGTGGTCGCTGGACCACCTGCCGGAGGGCACACCGATCGCCGGGCCGGACGTCACCGACTGGTGGTGGCGGGACGGCGCCGTCCTCACCGCGGCCCTCCAGGTGGGTCTGGCCGCCTGGGTAACCGACCTCGCTGTCGAGTACGCCAAGCAACGCCGGCAGTTCGGTCGTCCCGTCGGCGGCTTCCAGGCCGTCAAGCACCTCTGCGCGGACATGGCGGTGCGGACCGAGGTCGCCCGCTGCGCGGTGCACGCCGCCGCGGTCACCGTCGACCAACCGGACGTGGGAGACGCCCTGGTGGCGGCCGCAGGAGCGAAGCTCCTGGCGGACGAAGCGGCCCTGGCCAACGGCCGATCGTGCATCCAGGTGCACGGCGGGATGGGCTTCACCTGGGAGGTCCCGGCCCACCTCGCCTACAAGCGAGCCCGGGTCCTGGCCACACAGTTCGGGACCGACGACGAGCTCGCCGCGGCCCTGGCCGACTCCCTGGCCGACCCCTCTGTCCGGATGCCCGGCGACGTAGGGTGACCCGGTGACCGACCCGCTCCCCGCTCCACCCACCGACGTCGTGACCGTCCTTCCCCCGGGCCGCACGGTCTTCGGGATGCAGCTCCCGGTGCAGTCGCAGTCGACCATCTACGTCCAGCCCTGGGAGCCGGCTGCCGGACCCGACGAGCTGGCCCGGGTGGCCCTGGCCTGCGAGTCGGCGGGGTTCTTCTACGTGGGCGTCTGCGACCACACGTTCATCCCCGAGCGGTTGGCCGGGGCGATGAGCACGACCTGGTACGACACCGTTGCCACTCTTGGCTGGCTGGCGGGGGTCACCTCACGGATCCGGTTGCTCTCCCACATCTACGTGATCGCGCTCCGGCATCCGCTCCGGGCGGCCAAGGAGTTCGCGACCCTCGACGCGCTCTCGCGGGGTCGGGTCATCTGCGGGGTCGGTGCGGGTCACGTCAGCGAGGAGTTCGACGTGATGGGACCGGCGTTCGACGAGCGCGGTCCGGCCACCGACGAGGCCATCTCGGCACTCGCCGCCGGATTGACCGACGAGTTCCCGCGGCTCCCCGGCCCCCGCTGGCCGGCCAGCGGTGTCGGAATGCGTCCCCGGCCGGTACAGGCCCCGCGGCCGCCGATCTGGGTCGGCGGCTCCTCACCTGCGGCCCTGCGGCGCACCGCCCGCTACGCGGATGGTTGGCTGCCCCAGTCGCTCGGTCCGAACGCCGACCTGCTGGACCGTCTGCGCACGCTCCGGGACGAGTACCGCGACGGTGCTCCGCTCGACATCGGGGCCATCTCCTCGTCCCTCCACGTCGGGAACCCGCCGACCGGTGCCGAACTGCCGCCCGGCACCGTCTCCGGACCCGCGGAGGCGCTCGCCGAGTACCTCTCGCCCTTCACCGCTGCCGGAGTCGGTCAGGTCCAGGTCCGGTTCCCGGCCCGCAGCGCCACCGAGCTCTGCGATCAGGTCGCCGCCTTCGGGGCAGAGGTCATCCCGCTCGTCGGAAGCTGACCCGGCGCACCATCGGTGCAGACCCGACGGCTCAGGGGGCGGACGTGCTGCTCGTGGTCGACCCCCCGGACGTTGTGGAGGTCGACGTCGTCGAGCCCAGTGACCTGGAGGTACTCGAGGTCGTCGATCCCGAGAGTGTCGACGTCGTCGAGCTGGGTGGGCTCGTGGTCGAGGTCGAGCTGGGCGCCCTGGTGGTGGAGGTCGAGCCCGACGGCCCGGTGGTTGACGACCGCCCCGACGTGGAGGTGGTCGAGGATGGCGGGGTCGTCGTCGTGGTCGTGGATGTCGCCGGGACGATCCCCGGGACTGAGGTCGGGAGCTGGAGGTTTGCCGAGGGGGTGCTGTCGGGCGGGTAGAGCACGAACAGGGTGCCGAAGCCCAGGAACGCGACGACCATCAACGCAGTGGACCGGCGGATCGGGACTCGCCGAGAGATCGGGACCGACATGAACCCCACCAGTGCACTGTGGGGAACCGGACCGTCGACGACCGGTGAGGATCCCTCAGCCACCTCGGATCGGCCTGGCAACTCCTCGGTGTCGTCCGACCCGGATCCGTCGGAGTCGGGACCGGACCCTTCATCCGCCGGCATCACACCGACGACGACGGGGACGGGCCTGCGACCCCCGGAGAGGTGATCTCGGCGGCTCGCAGGGCCGTCGAGGCACGCAGCCGGATTTCGCGGGCCACCTCGAACTGGCGCCCGGGGAGGGTCCGGGCGATGAGGCGGAGCTGGACGTACCCGACGTCGATCGCCTCGACCCCGGCCACGACCGGGTCGCCGAGCAGGAGGTCGGACCATCTCGGGTCGCGTGCCATCGCGGTCACCACCTCCTTGAGCAGGCTGGTGACCTGTTCGAGGTCCTCGGCCACCGACACCGGGATGTCGATGACCGCCCGGGACCAGTCCTTGGAGAGGTTGGTGACCTGGCGCAGCGCGCTGTTGGGCACCACAACCAGTTCGCCCTGGGCAGTCCGCAGCTTGGTGACCCGAAGGGTCAGCTCCTCGACCGTGCCGGTGACGCCGGTGGGCTGGCCCGGAAGCGACAGGCGGATGACGTCGCCGAAGGCGAATTGGTGTTCGGCGAAGAGGAAGAACCCGGCCAGCAGGTCGCCGACCATCTGCTGGGCCCCGAAGCCGAGGCCGATGCCGATGACGGTCGCCGGGGCGACCAATGTGGTGAGCGGGATGCCGAGGCGGTCGAATACGAGGATCCCCACGACGAAGTAGATGAGCGCGACGACCGCCCATTCGACCGCCTCGCTGATCGCCCGGGACCGCTTGAGCGCCTCGGAGGCCACCGCGCCGGACTCGATCTGTCGGCGGATCTGGACGTCGATCCAGTGGCGCCGGCGCGCCCCGCTCCAGTGGGCGAACCGCACGGTGAGTCCGGCACCCAGGAGCAGCACGACGACCGGCAACAGATGATTCTGTAACCAGGAGTGATGGATGCCCACACAGTACCGTCGGCGCTGCGACGGACCGGGCGGCGGTATCGTAAACTGACGGTCAGTCAGCTCCGGTCGGTCCTCGGCGTCGTCGCCGTGATCGTCGACCGGTGGCGCCCCCCGTGCACGAAGGGAACTTCACATGCTCGACTACGTGATCCGCAACGGCCTGGTCGTGGACGGCACCGGATCGCCTGGCGCCCGGGCCGACGTCGGCATCCGTGACGGCCGCATCGCGGCCGTGGGCACTCTTGACGAGCCGGGGACCACCGAGCTCGACGCCGAGGGCCTGGTGGTCGCCCCGGGGATCATCGACCCGCACACCCACTACGACGCCCAGCTGTTCTGGGACCCGACCGCATCGCCCTCCAACGTGCACGGCGTGACCACGGTCATCGCCGGGAACTGCGGGTTCACCCTCGCGCCGATCAAGGCCAGCGACCATGACTACATCCGGCGGATGATGGCAAAGGTGGAGGGGATGCCCCTCGACGCGCTCGAGAACGGGGTCCCCTGGGACTGGACCACCTTCGGCGAGTACCTGGGGAGGCTCGAGGGGAAGCTCGGGGTCAACGCCGGCTTTCTCGTCGGCCACTGCGCGCTCCGCCGGTGGGTCATGGGATCCGACCGCGCCGCAGAGGTTGCCAACGACGAGGAACTGGCCACGATGACCACATTGCTCGCCGAGTCCATCGAAGCCGGCGGACTCGGGTTCTCCTCCTCGCAGTCGCGCACCCACTCCGACGGAGACGGCAACCCGATCACGTCGCGTCACGCAGACCGGAAGGAAATGCTCGCCTTTTGCGAGGTGGTACGCGACCATCCCGGCACCACCCTCGAGTACATCACCGACGGCTGCCTCGACGCGTTCAGCGACAAGGAGATCGATCTGATGGTCGCCATGACCACCACCGCTCGACGACCCCTCAACTGGAACCTGCTGACCGTCGACTCCCGCACCCCGGACAAGACCGCCCGCCAGCTCGAGGCATCGGCCATAGCAGCCGCCGCCGGTGGGAAGATCGTCGCCCTCACCATGCCCACCCTGGTGCCGATGAACATGAGCTTCCGCACCCACTGCGCGCTCTTCCTGATCCCGGGCTGGGGCGACGTCATGGGACTGCCCCTCGAGCAGCGCATCGAGAAGCTCCGGGACCCGGAGGTGCGGACACGGCTCGACGAGCTCGCCCGCTCGGAGGGGGCCGGCGTCTTCCGCCGGTTGTCGAACTGGTCCAGCTACATCATCGGTGACACCTTCGCTCCCGAGAACGAAGGTCTGAGCTGGCGAGATGTGGGCTCGATCGCGGCGGAGCAGGGCAAGTCCCCATTCGACGCGCTCCTCGACCTCGTGATCGCCGACGGACTGCGAACCGTTCTGTGGCCCAAGGCGTCAGACGGCGACGATGCCTCGTGGAGGGCACGCGTCGACGTGTGGGAGAACCCTGGAGCCCTCGTCGGCGGCTCGGACGCCGGAGCCCACCTCGACCGGATGTGCGGCTCGAACTATCCGACCTCGTTCCTCGGCGACTGCCTGCGCAAACGCAAACTGGTCCCGATGGAGCGCGCCATCCACTGGATGACCGCGGGCCCCGCCGACCTGTTCGGGTTGCACGACCGGGGCCGGATCGCAGAGGGCCTTCGAGCCGATCTGTTCATCTTCGATCCGGAGACGGTGGCCTCGGAGCCGGCCACCCTCGTCCAGGACCTCCCGGGCGGCAGCCCACGGCTCATCGCCGACTCGATCGGGGTGGTGCGGGTCCTGGTCAACGGCATCGAGACCGTGGCCGACGGCAAGCCCACCGGCAATCTCCCGGGCACCCTCCTCCGTTCGGGACGGGACACGGTGACGGTCGACCCGTCGGTGGTTGCGACCCGATGAGCACGACCATCGGAACCAGGGCCACGCGTGACGAGACACAGCTGCTGATCGGCGGTCGGTGGGTCGACTCCGGGGACGGCACCTACGAGATCATCAACCCCGCCACCGAGGAGGTGGTCGGCCGAGCACCCAACGCCTCGGTGGCAGACGCCGAAGCCGCCTGTGCCGCGGCCCGGGAGGCCTTCCCGGCATGGGCTGCCACGCCCGCCGACGAGCGTCTCGCTCTGCTCAAGGCGGCCGCGACGGCAATCCGTGCCAAGAACGACGAGCTGGTGCCCCTGGTCATTGCCGAGACCGGCGCAACCGCCTCCGTCGGCTCGCGCATGCAGGTCCCGATCAGCGCCGACCGCTTCGAGCGTTACAGCCGGGACATCCGCCACGTCCAGGAATCGATGCTCCCACCCATCGCGACCGCCGCCACCCCGCTCGCCCCGGGCGGGCTCATCAGCGCGCTCGCCTACCGGCAACCGGTCGGCGTGGTGGCCGCCATCGCCAGCTACAACTTCCCGCTGACCAACATGGCCGGCAAGGTGGCACCGGCGCTCGCCATGGGCAACACCGTCGTCATCAAGCCCGCTCCCCAGGATCCGCTTGCGGTCGTCGAGCTGGCCCGGGTGCTGAACGAGGTGGGCTTCCCGCCGGGCGTCGTCAACCTGGTGAGCGCTCAAGGGCCTGAGCCCGCGACGGTGCTGACCACCTCCCCCGATGTCGACATGGTGTCCTTCACCGGATCGACCGTGGTGGGTCAGCGGATCGCTGCGGCTGGAGCACCGACCATGAAGCGCCTGCTCATGGAGCTCGGCGGCAAGGGGGCGGCGCTCGTCTTCGACGACGCCGATCTCAAGGGGGCAATCACCGCGATCGGCTCCACCTGGGCCTTCCACTCGGGACAGATCTGCACGGCCCCGACCCGGGCCGTCGTCCACCGCAGCATCTTCGACCGGGTGGTCGAGGGGCTCTCCACATTCGCGGGAGCCCTCACGGTTGGCGACCCGACCGCGCCGCAGACCGTGGTCGGTCCGGTCATCTCAGCGGTGCAGCGCCAACGGATCCTCGACCACATCGCGTCCGGACGATCGGAGGGCGAGGTCGTCGTCGGGGGCGGCAGGCCAGAGCACATGCCCGCCGGCTACTACGTCGAGCCCACCCTCATCACCGGCTCCAACGACATGGCGGTCGCCCGCCAGGAGATCTTCGGACCGGTGGTCGTGGCGATCCCCTTCGACGACGAAGAGGAGGGCATCGCCATTGCAAACGACTCCGAGTTCGGTCTCTACGACTACGTGTTCTCGGGCGATACGGCCCGGGCCTTCCGGGTGGCCAAGCTGCTCCGCGCCGGCCACGTCGGCATCAACACCGCCCAACGCAACATGGACGCCCCGTTCGGCGGGTTCAAGATGAGTGGCCTGGGCCGGGACGGTGGCGACTACAGCCTCGAGGCCTACTCGGAGCTGCAGTCGATCATCTGGGCCGGGTAGGGGCCTCGTGACCAAGAGGCTCGGGGTCCGGTGACGTCGGCGACCCGCCCTAACCGAGTATCCCGGCCTTGGTGAGCGCGCACCTGGCTTCCTCAACGCCACGCACGTGCTCAGCCAAGAATCCAAACGACCGGGCTGCGTCCGCGTTCAGCGCCACGTCGTCCAAAAAGAGGACTCGCTCTCGGCCCACCGGAAGTCGGTCGGCTACTGCGCGAAAGATGGCTGCATCGGGCTTCACCACACCGAGCTCGAATGAGAGGAACCGAAAGTCGAACGTTCCGAGGATCGGCCACCGCGAAGTCTGGTGCTCCCAATGCAGGGCATTGGTGTTGCTGAGACAGCCGATCGGTACCGACTGCTGAACCTCTACCAAGAGATCCTGGGACCCCGAGAACGGGCCGATCGGCCAATCCCGGAAGATCTCCAAGAATCGCTCGGGGGAGATCGCAAGTTCCCATTCTGAGACGACACCGACAGAGAACTCCACCGCCGAGCACTCGCCTTTCTCGAACCGGCGTACCCATGGGCTCGCCAGCCACCTGTGCCACACTTCCTCATCGCTTGCGATCCCGGCCAGCTCTCGCAGGCTCGCCACTCCGCCCAGTTCGATGAGGACGCCTCCGAGATCGAACAGGACGACGCCAACGTCAGCATCTGGCACGGCACGCAACGTAGTGCACTGCCTTCCGAGAGGCTTGCAGCGACCGCCTCAGCCGGCGCCCATGAAGCGGGCTCCGTAGGAGAAGACCCCGCCGTTGGACGCAAGCAACCAGTAGCCGTCGCTCGCAGGGTCGGTGGTCATGCCCACCATCGGCGCACCGGGCGAGGCACCGCCAGCACTCCCCTTGAACGCGGCATCGAAGGCGAAGACCCCGCCATCGGAGCCGACCATCCAGTAGCCCCCGGTCGCAGGGTCGGTGGCCATGCCCACGATCGGGGCATTGAGGGTGTTACCGCCCATCGACCCGTGGAAGGCGGCATCACCGAACGCGAAGACCCCGCCGTCGGAGCCGACCATCCGGTAGCCCCCGGTCGCCGGGTCGCTGGCAATGCCCACGATCGGGGCATTGAGTGCGCTACCGCCCATCGACCCGTGGAAGGTGGCATCGCCGAAGGCGAAGATGCCGCCGTCGGCCGCGACCAACCAGTAGCCCTTTCCGCTTCGCGAAGGCGCCATGTCGACCACCGGCGCGTTGAGCGGCTTGCCGCCCATCGAGCCGTAGAACCCGGCGTCACCGAAGGCGAAGATGCCGCCGTCGGCTCCGACCAGCCAGTACCCCCTGCCGTCGCTGGTCGCGACGATGTGGGTGATCTGCGCGGCAAGAGAAGCGCTGGCCATCGACCCGAAGTCCACTGCATTGCCGTGGTCGGTCACCGAGCCGCCGGCCTGGGCCACCCAGTATCCGTTGCCGTCCGGGGTTGCGGCCATGCCCACCGTCGACGTCGGGGCCAGTGCGCCCGGCTCGCCGGGCACCGGCGGCACCGGGTAGGGGTAGGGGTACTGCCCACCGGTCGTGGTGACCGCGCCGTTGGGCCCGATCGTCTGTCCCGGGCAGTAGACCGGGTCGCCGGTCTGGGTACCGGCGACGACCGGGCTGGCCGGTACCGGGTAGCCCTCGTTGGTGTTCTGGACGGCCTGACGGCCGTCGGCGGAACCGAGGTCGCCGTAGGAGAAGCCGAAGAGCTCGACCGTCCATGCCTGGTTGCCGCTGCAGGTCACACCGACACCGACAGCCGTGTAGGACGCGGCCAGCATGTTCTGGCGGTGGCCGGCCGACGCCATGTAGTCCCCGTTCATCCCGTCGGAGCCGTCACCGGGCCAGTAGCCGGACCCGGTCGCGCCCGAGTTGGCGGCGAAGATGCACACCTGACCGGCCGAGGGGCTCGATCCGCCCGGCCCGCTACACGCGGGAAGGCTCGGATCCTGCACCACCCCGGTCGTCGCGATCTGGGTGGACCAGGACTGTGCCATGGCGGACAGGTTGGGATCGACCTGAAGTTGGGGGACCGGGATCGCGGCCGAGTTGCGGGCGGCGCGCTCGGCGTTGATCCGGGCCAGCAGATCCTGTGCGTAGAGGGACTGGACCGATGCGAGGCTCGGCGGGGCGATCGACGCGGTGGTCGGGCCGTCGAGCGGGCTCGACCGGAGCACCAGGCCGGCCATGAGCACGGCGACGAGGAGCACGAGGACGGCGAGGGCGCGCGCCGCGTACGCACCGATCCCGCGGTGTGCGGGATCGGTGGGGCCGGTGGCGCGAGCCATCCGCGACGGTGTGGGGGGAGTGCGCTTCAGGGAAACAGTCCCGACTCGATTGTCTTCCACTCGTGAGCGCCCCTCTACGTCGGCGGACAGTCTCGCACCCGGCACGCCCGGTCTCCAGTCTTTCGCCATGCCCTCATCCGTTCCATCGGCAGATGCAGGGCGAAACTGTTGCCTGGATCGGCTAAAACATCCAGGTGCCTGTGCCTCTACCCCCGTCGATCCCGCCCTGGTTCGGCGAGGTCGCGGCCCGGCTCTCGAACTGGGGCCGCTGGGGTCCCGAGGACCAGGTGGGCACTCTCAACCTCATCGACCCGGCCGCCCGGAGGCGGGGTGTGGCCGCCGTGGTGGACGGCACGGCGCTCTCCCTCGGGATCCCGATGTCCGAGGCGGAGGGCATCCAACTGGGGTTCGTCCCCGGCCGGGTGAACCCCACCCGCACCATGACGTCCGTCAACCGTCCCCAGACCGATGAACCCGAATGGGTTGCCTTCTCCGAGGACGTGGTGACCCTCTCCCTCCAGAGCGCGACCCATTGGGACGGTCTGGCCCACGCCTCGTATGGCGCAGGGCCAGAAGGGGGGAAGCTCTACAACGGCTACCCGGCATCCTCGGTCACCGAGGCGGGGGCATCGAGGCTCGGCATCCACAACGTCTGCACGCTCGTCTCCCGGGGCCTGCTCCTCGACGTTGCCCGGGCAAAGGGTCTTGAACTGCTCGAGCCGGGTTATCCGATCACCCCTGCCGACCTCGACGCAGCATGCGCACTCGGGAGGATCGACGTGGAGCCAGGCGACGTGGTGCTGGTTCGGACCGGACAGATCCTCCACCTCGGCCTGCCAGGTCGCCGCGGCATCGCGGGCGCGGACAGGGAACGCGATCTGGTGGCGTACTCCTGGCCGAGTCCCGGGCTCACCGTCGCGACCGCGGCATGGTTCCGCGAACGCGACGTTGCCGCCGTCGCCATCGACACCCTGGCGCTCGAGGTCTACCCGTGCGAGTCCGAGGACCTCTACCTGCCCGTCCACCTTCTCCACCTGGTCGAGATGGGGATGACCCAGGGTCAGAACTGGTTCCTCGAGGAGCTCGGCGAGGCCTGTGCCGGCGACGGGCGGTACACCTTCCTGCTCGACGCCTCCCCCCTCCCCTTCACCTCGGCGCTGGGCTCGCCGGTCAATCCGGTCGCCGTGCGCTGAGCGGTCCGCTCCGGGACCGAGTGGTCCCCGACCCCGCGACCCTGACCCCGTCGGGGGCGGGACGTCCGGTCACCGACCAGTGCAGGAGCCGGGCCTGGCTGTCGACCAGGGACGCTGTGCGGATGCCCCAGAACTCGAACCCGTACCGGTGCCCGGCCACCTGGGCCAGCATCGCGATCAGGGTCCCCGCCGCCGCCATCGGGTCGGCGCCGGCGGGTGTGCCCGACCGGTCGGCGTTGCCGGCGATGACCTTGGCGAGGGTCACCGTGACCGCGTTGAGGGCCCGCACCCGCAGTCCCTGGAACCGGAGGTCCCCCTCGACGGTGGTGAGCTCGACCACCCGGAAGACCGCCCGGTTGCGCTCCCAGTACTCCATGAAGCCTTCGACGACGGCCACCGCGGTGTCCCAGGAGACCGCCTCGGACCAGTCGCCGTCCACCAGCTCTGCGAGCACGCCCACCCCCTCGACGAGCTCTTCGGCGAGCACGGTGATGGCCGCCTCGACGTTCTCGAAGTACTGGTAGAAGGTGGCCGGCGAGGTGCCCGCCCCGCGTGCGATGTCGATGACCTTGATCGACCGCCAGGGTGTCGCCACGAGCAGCTCGGCAGTGCACTCGAGCAGACGTTGGCGGGTGGCGCGCCCCCGTCGCCCCGGCACCCGACCGTCGGTAGTGGCGATGACTTCCGGGTCGTCGGGCGGGGACGGCCCCTCGTTGCCGGTGACGGACATGGCGGCCCATGGTACCGAGGGCCGACGCTGCCCGATGGACCGTCGCACTCCGCCGACGGTCGACCCACCTGAGAGGTCGAAATCAGGCCGAGTAGGGTGGATGTCATGGCGAACGGTTCGATACCGCGCACCTTGACGCGCGCCCAGCAGGCCCGTCGGCAGCGCGTGGTGGACGCGGCGATGGCGCTCGGGCTCGACGGAGGGTACGAGGCAGTGCAGATGCGCGACGTGGCTGCCCGGGCGGATGTCGCGATGGGCACCGTGTACCGCTACTTCACGAGCAAGGACCATCTCCTTGCCGCCGCACTCGTCCACTGGGTCGAGCAGCTCGACAGCCGGCTCGCCCAGATGCCCGCCCAGGGCGACACGCCAGCGGCTCGGGTCATCGACGCCCTCGACCGGGCACTGCGCTCGATGGGACGCCAACCCCTGCTGGTCGGAGCCGTGTTCACCGCGTTGGCCTCCCCCGACCCTGCGGCCATCGAGTGCCAGCAACAGGTCTCCGTCCTCATGGAGGGCATCATCACCCGGGCCATCGCGGAGCCGCAGCCCCCCGACATCAGCGACCGCGCCCGCATCCTCGGCCACGTCTGGTACTCGGCTCTGGTGGGCTGGGTCAACGGGTGGAGCAACATGGGACGCGTCCACGACGAGCTCGTCGTGGCCATCGGGCTGCTGCTGCCGAGCGACATCTACGCCAGGGTCTGACACCTGTCGCTCCGGCCGTCGGGTTGGGGTCGATGACGCCGATCGGCGGTCGGGCCGGAGTACCGTCGGGCATGCCTTCAGCCATCGAGGTCCACAAGCTGACCAAGCACTTCGGTCCCGTCTCTGCGGTCAACGACCTCTCCTTCGAGGTCGCCGCCGGCCGTGTGACGGGGTTCCTCGGGCCCAACGGCTCGGGCAAGACCACCACGCTGCGCATCCTCTTGGGACTGGTCTCGACCACCGCGGGCACGGCGACCTTCGGAGGGCGTCGGTACGTCGACATCGAGCAGCCGATCCACCACGTCGGGTCGGTGCTCGAAGCGACCAGCTTCCATCCCGGGCGACGCGCCCGCGACCACCTCGCGTCCGTGGCGGTCGGGGCCGGCATCCCGATGTCGAGGGTCGACGAGACCCTCGACCTGGTGGGGCTCTCCGACGTCGCCCGGCGCCGGGTCGGCAAATTCTCACTCGGAATGCGCCAACGCCTCCAGCTGGCCACTGCCCTGCTCGGTGAGCCCGAGATCCTGATCCTCGACGAGCCCTCGAACGGGCTCGACCCCCAGGGCATCCAGTGGCTCCGGACATTCATCCGCCACCAGGCCTCGATCGGCCACGCTGTACTCGTCTCGTCGCATCTCCTCTCCGAAATGGAGGAGACGGTGGACGACGTGGTCATCATCTCGGAGGGCAGGCTGGTCATGCAGACCACGCTCGCCGAACTGGCCACCCGGGCAGGCACCAGCACCGGAATGCGCATCCGGACCCCCGAGGTGGCCCGGCTGACCGCCGCGCTCGACGCCATCCCGGTCGGCTGGCGTCAGACCGCTCCGGACACGCTGGTCATCGACGGGGCCACCCCCGAGTGGTTCGGGCCCTTCGCCGCCCAGCACCAGATCGTGCTCTACGAGCTGACCCACGAACGGGGCAGCCTGGAAGACGTGTTCTTGAGCCTCACGCAGGGGATCGGCTCGGCTGGCACGCACCTGTGGGGTGCCACATCGGCCGGCCCGTCACCGAGGCCCGGGGCTCAGTCATGACCGCCATCGTCCGCTCCGAGTGGATCAAGATGCGCACGACGGCGGTGCCGTTGGTGATGACCGCGATCGCGCTGGTGATCGACGCGCTCCTCATCCTGGTCCTCTTCCTCAGCGGCACCCTGAACGGCGGAAACGGCGGAGGGAGCGGAGGAGGGGGGGATGCCTTCATCTCACCCGGGTACACCGTGCCCCACACCGCCCAGCAGCTGCGCAACCTGGTCGGTTCGGGTTTCCAGGGGTACATCCTGGCCCTCCTGATCGGCGTACTCTGCATCACCACCGAGTTCCGGCACAAGACGGTCACGACGTCGTTCCTGGTGACGCCCAGACGACCGGTATTCGTGGCCGGCAAGCTGATCATCGCCGCCCTCCTCGGGTTCGGGCTGGCCGTGGTCATGGTGGTCGCCTCGGTGATCGGCGGCGGGATCACGCTGGCGGCAAAAGGTGGGTCGTTCTCCGACATGATCCACCAGGTGCCAGCAGTCGCCCCCGGGATGATGCTGGTCTTCGCCCTGTTCGCACTCCTCGGGGTCGGGATCGGCTCCGTCCTCACCAACCAGATCGCGGCCATCGTCGTGAGCCTCGGCTGGTTCATCATCCTCGAGGGCATCCTGGTCAGCCTGGTCCACGGCGCGGCGCGGTGGGTCCCGACCGGCGCCGCGGCCGCGGCGGCAAACCTGACCCGTGGACGGGGCGCCGACTTCGGCCTGTTCAACTGGTGGCAGGGCACCTTGTTGATGCTCCTCTACGGGTTGGCCTTTGCGGCACTCGGCTCGTTCATCCTCACCCGCCGCGACATCACCTGAGCGACGAGCGTGACCGGCACCGCGCACTGCGGGATCGTTGCCCTGGGATGCGACTTTCGTCTATACATGCCCACGCGGCCGCGAAAACGGTTGCCGCGACGGTGGTGACACGGCGGTCGGACCAGGGGGTCTAGTGGATCGCAAGTGGTGGACACTGATCGCCGTCTGCATCGGCACCTTCATGCTGCTGTTGGACATCACGGTCGTCAACGTGGCCCTGCCCGACATCCAGAAGGCGCTCCACTCCTCCTTCGCCGATCTGCAGTGGGTGGTCGATGCCTACTCGCTGACCCTCGCCGCCTTCCTCCTGACCGCCGGCGTCCTCGGCGACATGTTCGGCCGACGTGGCGTGTTCGCCATCGGCCTCGCCATCTTTTCGGCGTCGTCGTTCCTCTGCGGGATCTCGGTCTCACCCCTCATGCTCAACCTGTCGCGGGGTGCCCAGGGAGTGGGCGGGGCCATCATGTTCGCCACCTCGCTGGCCCTGATCGCCCAGGCGTTCTCCGGGCGCGAGCGGGGCACGGCCATCGGCGTCTACGGCGCCGTCGTCGGCGGGGCCGTCGCGGTCGGGCCGCTGATCGGTGGCGCGATCACCAGCGGCATCGGGTGGCGTTGGATCTTCTTCGTCAACATCCCGATCGGGGTCATCGCCATTCTGATCACCCTGTCCAAAGTGGACAACGCACGGTCCATCAGCGACCGGCGCATCGACTGGATCGGGTTCATCGCCTTCTCCGGATCGCTCTTCCTGTTGGTGTTCGCGCTCGTGCAGGGCAACGCCAAGGGATGGGGCAGCACCTTGATTGTCGGGATGCTGGTCGGATCGGGCGTGCTCATGGCCGTCTTCCTCGTGGCCGAATTGCGCCAGGACGACCCCATGCTCGATCTCTCCCTCTTCCGCCACCCGGCGGTGGTCGGGGTGTCTCTGGGCTCGTTCACCCTGTCTTCCTCGATCTTCGCCATGTTCCTCTACCTCACGCTCTACCTCCAGGAAGTGCTGGGCTACAGCCCGCTCCAGGCCGGCCTGCGGTTCCTGCCGATCACCATGCTCTCGTTCCTGGTGGCTCCCATCGCCGGCAAGCTCACCGTCCGCGTCCACTCGCGCTACATGCTCGGGCTGGGCCTCTTCCTGGTGGCCCTGGGATGCAGCCTGATGAGCCGGGTGCAGCCCGACTCGACGTGGAGCGTCCTGCTCCCCGGCTTCCTGGTCGCCGGCGTCGGCATCGGGATCACCAATCCCGTCCTTGCCTCGGTCTCGGTCTCGGTGGTCCGTCCCGAGCGGAGCGGCATGTCGACCGGCTCGGCGAGCACCTTCCGCCAGGTCGGGCTCGCCACCGGCATCGCCGGACTGGGGGCGATCTTCCTCAGCCAGATCAAGGGCACGACCGTGACCGCGCTGTCCGGTACGGCGGCCGGTCAGCAGGTGCTGGCCCACGGGGGGCAGCGCGTCACCGCTGCGATCACCGGGAGCGGCGTTCGCCAGGCGGCCGCTGCGATCCCGGTCGCCTCGGCGCGTCATGCGCTGCTGTCCGCCTATCAGATCGGGTTCACCGAGACCCTCAACCACCTGATGGACATCGCCTCGGTCATCGCCATCGTCGGTGCCGTCGGCTGCCTGATCCTCGTGCGCCAACGCGACTTCGTGCCGAGCTCCGCGCCCGCCCCCGACGCCCCGGACGCCGTTGGCGGGGCAGGGCCCATGCCTGTCGCAGAGCCGGCCGCCGTGGCACCTGCCGTCGGCGCACCGGCCGACGAGCTCCCCTCTGCCGCTCCGGCCGGGTGACCGTCCCGAAGCGATGACCGGCTCCGGGGCGCCGGCCGGGCGGGCGCCGGACCAGCCCCACCCGTCGCGGCTCGACCCGGGCCATCCCCGGCGGGAGGAGATCCTCGAGGCCCATCGGCGCGCGCTCGCCGACGGTGCGCCGGGCTACACCGACCCGACCACCGGCGACTACGTGATGACCTCGGCATACCTGGCCGCTCGTGGGATCTGCTGCACCCACGGATGCCGCCACTGTCCCTATGTGGGCGAGGGGCCTGCTGTGCCCACGGCAGCGCAGGAGGCCGATCGGGGGTCCGATCCCGGTTAGCTATGGTCTCGAGGCCGGAACGGACCCCGCGAGGAGGCCAGATGCAGACGAGGCTCACCGAGATCCTGGGAGTGGAGCATCCGGTGATGCTGGCCGGCATGGGCGGTGTCTCGTACTCGGCACTGGTGGCCGCCGTGTCCGAGGCCGGGGGGTTCGGATGCCTCGGGGCGTCCACCATGAGCGGCGCCAGGATGGTGGAGGAGATCGCCGCAGTGCGCGCGGCAACCGACCGGCCGTTCGGCGTGGACCTGCTCACCGCGATGCCCGGGGACCTCGTGGCCCAGGTCGAGCAGGTCATCGAGGGCGGCGCCACCGTCTTCGTTGCCGGGCTCGGCGTGCCCGCCGATGTGGTCGAGCTCTGCCACCGCCACGGCGTCCTGGTGGTGAACATGTGCGGCAAGGTCATGCATGCGCGCCGCGCCCTCGATGCCGGGTGCGACGTGGTCGTCGCCCAGGGCACCGAGGCGGGGGGGCACACCGGGACGGTGGCCACCATGCCACTCGTCCCACAGATCGTCGACGCGGTCGGGGACCGGATCCCGGTGGTGGCGGCCGGCGGCATCTTCGACGGTCGCGGGCTCGCGGCCGCCCTCGCCCTCGGCGCCGACGGGGTGTGGATGGGGACCCGGTTCATCGCCACCCCGGAAGCCCGCGGAGTCCCCGGCTACAAGGACGCGCTCGTGGGGGCCAGCGAGGACGCCACCACGGTCAGCCGCGCGTTCTCCGGCAAGACGATGCGGGTGCTGCGAAACCGGTACACCGCCTACTTCGAGGAGCATCCCGGTGAGCTGGTCCCGTTCCCGGGCCAGCTCGGCAAGTCGATCGAGGACGGGGCCTTCCACCTGGGTGGCGGAGCGGACACACCCGACGTCGACCCGGACCGCGAGTGCTATCCGACCGGCCAGGGGGTGGGTGCCATCCAGACCCTCGTTCCGGCCGGCGACCTGGTCACCCGCATCGTCGAGGAGGCCGAGCAGGTCCTGGCGTCCATGGGACGGCTCGCCGGCGCCTGATCACCCGGGTTCGAGGACCGACCGGTCCCCGGAACGCAGGCCGCTGATGATCCGGCGGTATGCGCCGGGCGCGTCGTCGCCCATGGCATCGGTGTCCAGCCAGCCGCGAGCCGGTCCGCCGCGGTCACGGTCCATGCCGTGGAGGCCGAAGCGGGGCTCGAAGGAGCCCCACTCGTAGTTGTCGACCAGCGACCAGTGCCAGTACCCCTCGACGGGCACGCCGTCGTCGAGCGCCTCCACCACCGCGGCGACGTGCTCGCGGCAGGTACCGCGGACGGTCCCACCCGTCGAGGCGGGGGTAGGAGCGTCCGTTGCGCACCCGGTTGCAGAGCCCGTTCTCGACCACCCACAGCGGGAGGTCGGGAGCCAGGGCGTGCTGGACACCGAGCCACCTGGACAGCCCCCGGGGCTCGGGGGGATCGTCCCAGAGCTGGCGGGTCGGCAGCAGGTTGCGGCCCCCGGAGGTGCGGTGGCCCGGGATGCGGAAGTGCCGGGACGCCAACGGGTCGTAGTAGTCCAGGCCCAGCACGTCGAGCGTGCGCTCGTGTGGGCTCTCGTACAGCACATCGAGCAGCCGTCGTGCCCGGTGCGCTGACACGGTCCGGCGCCGGGTGGACCCGTACGCGGACCGCAGCGCGCCTGCTCGCCGCAGGGCGTGCTCCCCTGCTCCGGATGCGGGAAGGAGCGAGTCGTGACGACGCCGGCGCTCGGCGATCCACTCGTCGATCTCCCCGCGCCCGATCCCGAGGCTCCGTGCGAGCAGCAGGTCGAGCAGCAGGCGGTCGTAGTCGTAGATGCTCAGACAGGTGTTGTTGGTGGTCACGACCGCGTCCGGACGCTCGCGATGGATGATGCCGTAGCCGAGCACGTGGGCGGTGAGCAGCTGGTCCAGAGCGACCTCGGTCTCTGCGAACGACAGGGTGCGGCCCGGGGGGAACATCCCGAGGAGATAGGACCCCATGGCCAGGACGTTGATCTCGTTGATCGTGACCCAGTGGCGCACCGACGGAGCGAGAGCGGCTGCCACCATCCCGACCCAGTCTGCGTAGCGGCTCGGGGCGTCGGGCCGGAGCCAGAGATCCTCACCCAACCAGGCGGGGTGGGTGAAGTGGTGGAGCGTGACCAGCGGGGTGAGGCCGCGCTGCGTGCACGCCCCGACGATGGCGCAGTACCGGTCGAGGGCGGAGCGGTCGACGCCCCGCGCGTCGGGGACGATCCGGGCCCACTCGATCCCGAGCCGGAAGCTGTTGCACCCCATGGCGGCCGCACGGTCGAGTGATTCCTCGGGATGGTCCCAGAAGCCGCACGCAAAGCCCGACGGCTCGACCCGTCCCACCTGTTCCCAGGCCAGCCAGTTGTTCGCCGGCTCACCCGGTCCGTTGTACCCGCCCTCGATCTGGAAGCCGGCAGTGGCGACGCCGAAGAGGAAACCTTCGGGCAACGGGCCGCGCCCGGTCTCCGGCTCGCGCCCCGCCACCTGTGGAGACTCGCGCTGTGGAGACCGGCCCGCTGAGGACACCGTCACACCTCTTCCACTCCGTCCCGGGTCCTCCGGGTGCCGTGCGCCGCAGGTCCGCCCGCCGCAGCAGGAGGGCGATAGTAGTTTGCGGCCCTGGGCCTCACCTGGCCGCACCACCACCCCGATGCACCCGACCACCTCCTCATCCCCCGCCGACCCCGAACGCACGCCGGTGGTCGTCGCCTCGGCGCAGTCGATCGAGCGCGAGGCGCTGGTCGACCCCGTCGAGCTCATGGCGCGTGCCTGCGAGGACGCCCTGGCCGTGGTCCCCGGGCTCCGCAGCCGTGTCGCGCGCCTGACCGTCGTCGACGTGATGACGGCGACCGGACCGGCGCCGGCGACCGAGCTGGCCACGCGGCTGGGCATCCCGGACGGCGCCCGGCGTGAGGTCACCACCGTCGGGGGGAACTCCCCCCAGTGGCTGGTCTCGCGCGCAGCATCGGAGATCACCGCGGGACGGCTGACGGTGACGGTGATCGCCGGGGCCGAGGCCATCCGTTCGTCACGCGCCCGGCGGGCCGCCGGGCTGCCCCGCCACCTGGGCGACACCAGCCTGCTCCCCGACCCGGTCGTCGGCGACGACCTCCCGGGCGTCGGACCGGCTGAGGCGGCCATCGGCCTCATGGCACCGGTGCACGTGTACCCGCTCTTCGAAAGCGTGCTGGCAGCGCGGGCCGGACACGACGCGACGGAACAGCGCCGACACATGGGAGAGCTGCTCGCGCCCTTCACGGACGTGGCGGCTGCCCACCCGTTCGCATGGTTCCGCTCCGCGCTTCGCGCCGTTGAGATCGCAACCCCATCGCCCGACAACCGCGTCGTCTGCGAGCCCTACACCAAGAGGATGACGGCCTTCCTCGGCTCAGACCAGGGGGCCGCGTTGGTGGTCTGCTCGCTTGCCGAGGCGCGCCGGGCCGGCGTGGCCGACCGGGCGGTCTTCATCTGGTCCGGAGCCGAGGCAGTCGACGTCCGGTCGGTGACCGCGCGTCCCGACCTCGGGCGCTCGCCTGCCATCGCCGCGGCCGGGTCAGCCCTCTTCGCCGCGACGACCGAGGCGGCCGGGCGCACGGTCGGCATCGACGACCTCGACCTGCTGGACGTCTACTCGTGCTTTCCGTCGGCGGTCGAGCTGGCCGCAGCGGCACTCGGGCTGGCCACCGACGACCACCGCGGCCTCACCGTGACCGGCGGGCTCCCCTACTTCGGCGGGCCCGGGAACAACTACACCACCCACGGCATCGCCACCCTGACCGACCTGTTGCGTGCGACCGACGGCGCGTCCACCCGGCTCGGCCTGGCCACCGGGCTCGGGTGGTTCGCGACCAAACATGCGCTGGGCGTCTACGGCTCGACCCCGCCACCGGGTGGCTTCCGCCGCGGGGACACCTCCGCGGCCCAGGCCAGCATCGACGCCTCCGCCGTCGAGGTCGCCCTCGAGTCCGAGACCAGGGCCGTCGCCTCGGTGGTGGCGGCCACGGTGGTCCGGGACCACGACGGCACTGCGACCGGCGCACCAGTCGTCGCCGCCCTCCCCGACGGGCGTCGCATGGCCCTCGCCCCGGCCGACGAGGGGGTGGTGGCGGCCATGGGGACCCGGGACGTCCCCGGCATGGTCGGGACCGAGCTGGTCGTCGAGCCGGGTCCGGCGCGCTACCGTCTGGCGGAACACTGACGCAACCAGGAGACCGCCATGTCCGTACTGCTCCGCGAACGCAAGGGCCACATCGAGATCCTCACCATCAACCGGCCCGAGGCCCGCAACGCGATCAACGGCGCGGTGTCCCGGGCCTTCACCGCCGCCTTCGACGACCTCGACTCCGACGACGACTGCTGGGTGGTCATCGTGACCGGCGCCGGAAACAAGGCCTTCAGCGCCGGGATGGACCTCAAAGCGTTCACCGCGGGCGAGGCCGGGGAGATCATGGGCGCCAAGGGCGGCTTCGGGGGCATCGTCCAGCGCGACTTCGCCAAGCCGCTCATCGCTGCTGTCAACGGGTCGGCCCTGGCCGGCGGGTGCGAGATCATGCTCTCCTGTGACCTGGTGGTCGCCGTCGAGGAGGCAACCTTCGGCATCCCCGAGGTCAAGCGGGGCCTGATGGCGGCGGCCGGCGGGCTCTTCCGGCTCCCAAAGCGGATCCCGGCGACCATCGCCATGGAGCTCGCCCTCACCGGCGACCCCATCGATGCCATGCGGGCGTTCCAGCTCGGGCTGATCAACCGGGTCGTGCCGGCCGCCAGGTTGATGGATGAGGCGCTGGCCCTCGCAGGCACCATCGCCGAGAATGCACCCCTGGCCGTGCGGGCGTCCAAGCGGGTCATGAAGCAGGCGGGAGCGCTGCCCGACGCCGAGGGCTGGGCCGTCAACAATGCAGCCGTTCCCGAGGTGTTCGGCTCGGCCGACGCGATGGAGGGGCCGATCGCCTTCGCCGAGAAGCGCAAGCCCAACTGGTCGGGCAAGTAGCCGGCCGGCGTCCGGTGACGGTGCTGGCCGACGCCACCCCCACCCTCTCCGGAGGACTCGACGGCTTCCGGCTCATCCTGCACATCCTGGCCGCCACTGTCTGGGTCGGCGGCCAGTTCACCGTGGCCGGCCTCCTCCCGACCATCCGCACCCTCGGGGATGACGCACCGAAGAAGGTGGCCCGCGCTCTCGGCCGGTTGCTGTGGCCGGCCTACGCCGTGCTCATCGTCACCGGGTTCTGGAACATCGGCGCCCTCCAGGTCAAGAACGCGTCGTCGACCTGGAACACCGTGCTCGGGATCAAGATCGGCGTGGTGCTCCTCGCCGGGGTGGCGGTCTTCCTCCACCAGCGGTCGACCTCGCGGGCCGCCCTGGCCGTCTGGGGAGCCGTCGGGGCGCTGTCCTCGGTTGCCGCCCTCTGCCTGGGCGTCTTCCTGGCCGGCTGAGCCATCGGGAGGCCGACTGCCTGCTGAGCCATCGGGTACCCCACCGTCATCCAGGGGCGGGTTCGCGACGAAGAACCTGCTGGCTGCAGCGTGCGCAGCGGGGCACGCTGCGCAGGTCTAACCTGGGCCCAGCAGTCGACAAGGAGACAGCGCCGTGTCATTCAGCCCTCCAGCAGAACTCCTCGGAACAGACGGCATCATCGCGATCGTCGTGATCGCTGTGGTCCTGTTCGGTTCCACCCAGATCCCCAAGCTGGCCCGGTCGCTCGGTTCGGCCCAGAAGGAATTCAAGAAGGGACTCGACGAGGGAGCCACGGGCGACGGCACCGAGACCAGCTCCCTCGCCGCGGCAGCCCCGCCGCCCGCAGTGCAGGCACCTCCCGCTGCTCAGCCCCAAGCCGGGGTTCCGGTCCCACCCGCCGCGGACGGCTCGCCGGGCGCGAATCCCTGAACTGTCGGGGCCGGTGCCGACAGAACCGGGGGGTCGTCCCGACCGGGAGCCTGCCGGCGACGGCCCACCACCGTCACGGCGCTGGATCCCCTTCCCCGTCCTCCAGGCGAGTGAGCTCGGCCTGGCCCTCACCTTCGCGGTGCTCTCGGTCCACGTGCACAACCCCGTCCTGCTGCTCGGCGCCGCTGCCCTGCTCACACTGCTCGCGCTGTCCGCTGACGGACCCTTCGGCGTCCTCCGGATCTGCGGACAGCCCCCCCACGTCCACCTGGTGGCGGCCGCCGCCGTGCTCATCGCGTTCGCCCCGGTGGTCCCGGCCCTCCGCTCCGACATCGAGGGGATCCTGGTGACCACCTTCGGAGCGGTCGGCCTGCTCCGGCTCTCCACGCTCACCCGCGTCCAGGGGCCGCTCGGCGTCTGGCGCCGGCGATCCCGGGCGAGTGGTCCGGTCATCGACGCCACGGCCACGGTGACCCCACCGGCGGCCGCGGCAGGCCCGGACCGGACAGCAACGCCGCCGGTGGGCGCGGCGGCGGAGTCGGTCCTGCACCGGACGGGGCGCGCCGCCGGCGCGGCCTCGGCCGCCGGACGCCGGGTGGTCGAGCGCAACCGGCCCGAGGTCGAGGAGCAGGTCCGCCGCGGCCTCCGGAAGGCCGGACGGACGGTCGGGCGCTGGACGTCGGGGACGTCGGGTGGCCCCGGGGACCGGACGCCCTGAAGGGTGTCGCCGTCGCCGGTCGACACCCACGGCGACGGCCGCGCGACCACCGACACAGCACCTCGTTGAACAGGCATTTTACGGCCCGTGAGGCACCGCGGTTCTCAACTTCTAATTCTGCTCCTGACCCCACTAGTCTGACCGCCGTGAACGCCTTCACAATCGGACCGTCGGACGTCCCCCCGGCACGCGACCCGTCTTCCGAAGGGTGCTCCGAGCGGCCGGCGAGGGCCCCCCGACGGAACCGATGGGTGGTCGGCCTCGTCGTGGCGGTCCCGCTGGCGCTGGCCGGGTGCAACATGTACCCCTCCTACGGGGCGAGCAAAGGGGTCACCACCCAGGGCCAGGACACCTTCAGGCTCTACTCGGGGATGATGACGACCGGGATCATCGTCGGCGGCTTCGTCGCTCTGCTCATCATCTGGACCCTCATCCGGTACCGCCGACGCTCCGAAGACATGCCCACCCAATTCCACGAGAACGTCCCGGTCGAGGTCCTCTACACCGGGATCCCGATCATCATCGTGGCTGTCCTCTTCCTGTTCACCGTCCTCACCGAGAACAACGTGGACGCGACCGTCCCGGTCAACGCCACGGCCAGCTCGACGGGCAAACCGGTCGTCGACGTCAAGGTCACCGCGTTCCAGTGGGGGTGGCGCTTCGACTATCCGAACCTCAACGTCGGGGTGGCCGGCGAGGTCACCAACGGCCCGGGCGGCCACGGTCCCCAGATGGTGCTCCCGGTCGGCGAGACCGTGCAGATCACCCTGGTCTCCGACGACGTCATCCACGGCTTCTACGTGCGTGACTTCAACTTCAGCCGTTATGCCCAGCCCGGGGTGGTCAATTACTTCGACCTCAACGTGCTCCACGCGGGCACCTACTTCGGGCAGTGCACCCAGATCTGCGGGCTCTACCACTCGGAGATGCTGTTCAGTGTGCGCGCGGTGAGCCCCGCACAGTTCGCCCAGTGGGCGAGCGCCGAGGTCGCGGCCGGCCACACCCTGCAACGATCGGGCAACCCCGCCGTCAACACGCCACCCCTCGAGACCCACGTGACCCCGTCCAACGCCCTGGCCGCACCCTCCCCGGAGAGGGGTTCCCTATGACCACCACGATCGAGTCACCCGAGCTGATCGGGCCCGAGGAGCCCGGCGGTCGCGGCGGCCGGGGACCCGACGAGCACCAGGCCGAGCACGCCCACCACGAGGGGCCGACCGGAATCCTCAACTGGCTGACCTCGACCGACCACAAGGTCATCGGCAAGAGCTACATGATCACCTCGCTGGTCCTGTTCTTCATCGCCGGCATCATGGCCCTGGTGATGCGGGTACAGCTCGCCAACCCCACCTCGTCGTTGGTCAACTTCCAGACCTACAACGAGCTGTTCACCATGCACGGCAGCCTCATGATGTACCTGTTCGCCGGACCGTTCGCCTTCGGTGGCCTGGCCAACTACATCGTGCCGCTGCAGGTCGGTGCGCCCGACATGGCCTTCCCCCGCCTCAACGCCCTCTCCTACTGGCTCTACCTGGGGGGATCGCTGGTCATGACCCTCAGCTTCATGGTCGCCGGCGGCGCGGCCGCCTTCGGCTGGGTGGCCTACGCCCCCCTCTCCAACGCGACCAACTCCCCGGGCGTCGGCGCCGACATGTGGCTCCTCTCGCTCGGCCTGACCGGGTTCTCGGCGATCTTCACCGGCGTCAACCTGGTCGCAACCATCTTCTACCTGCGGGCTCCGGGCATGACCATGTTCCGGATTCCCATCTTCTCCTGGAACATGCTGGTCACCGGGATCCTGATCCTGATCGCCTTCCCGGTGCTGTTCGGCGCGGTGGTGCTGCTCTTCTGCGACCGCCATTTCGGAACCCACATCTTCACGGTGCAGGGTGGCGGGGTCCCGGTGCTCTGGCAACACCTCTTCTGGTTCTTCGGGCATCCGGAGGTGTACATCCTCGCCTTGCCCTACTTCGGGATGGTGACCGACATCCTGCCGGTCTTCTCCCGCAAGCCGCTCTTCGGCTACAAGGGCATGGTCTTCGCGACCATGTCGATCGCCGCACTGTCCACCGGGGTGTGGGCGCACCACATGTTCACCACCGGGGTGGTGCTCCTGCCCTTCTTCTCGTTGCTGTCCTACCTCATCGCCGTCCCCACCGGTATCAAATTCTTCAACTGGATCGGCACCATGTGGGGTGGCCAGCTGAGCTTCCAGACACCGATGCTCTTCAGCATCGGCTTCCTGTTCGCGTTCCTGATGGGAGGGGTGACCGGGGTGCTGCTTGCCTCGCCGCCGGTCGACTTCATGACCCACGACACCTACTTCGTCGTCGCCCACTTCCACCAGGTCCTCATCGGGACCGCGGTCTTTGCCGGGTTCGCCGGGTTCTACTTCTGGTACCCGAAGATGTTCGGGCGGATGCTCAACGAACGGCTCGGCAAGACCCACTTCTGGCTGTTGTTCATCGGCTTCTGGGTCACCTTCATGCCGCAGTACCTGGTCGGCCTCAAGGGCATGCCCCGGCGCGTGGCCGACTACCTGCCAACCAACGGGTGGACGGGCCTCAACGAGCTCTCGACGGTGGGAGCCTTCATCATCGGGGCCTCCTTCCTCTTCTTCCTGGCGAACCTGGTCACCTCCTGGAGGCACCCGGTGCCGGCGGGCGACAACCCGTGGGACGGAGGCGGTCTCGAGTGGTTCACCTCGTCGCCGCCGCCCCACCACAACTTCACCCACCTGCCCCCGATCCGCTCGGAGCGGCCCACCTGGGACTACAACCACCCCGAGCACCGCACCATCGGACATCCGTCCCGGCCCACACCGGACCGGGAAGAGGAGCCGGTGGGGGCTCCGTCATGAGGGTCAACGGGGTGTTCCTCGCCGGTCTCGGCGTGTTCTTCGGGATCATCGGCGTCGTGTACTGGTTCACCAGCTACGAGGACGCCGGGTTCCTGATGCTGATGGGGTCGATGCTGCTCGGACTCCTCCCCGGCAGCTACTACATCTGGTGGTCGCTGCACACGAAGAAGGCCCTCGAAGGCGACGAGCCCGAGGCCACCATGGACGAGGGCGCGGGCGCCATCAACTCCTTCCCCGCGTCGAGCATCTGGCCGTTCCTCCTGGGGATGGCCGCCCTTTTTGCGACGCTCACCTTCGCATTCGGGCTCTGGATGGCCCCGATCGCGGTCGCGCTCGGCCTGTCCGCGCTCATCGGTGCGACGGTGGAGAGCCGGCGCGGCGGCACCGTCTGACCCGGAGGGTCGTTTCGCTCAGACCACTCCGGGCGGGAGGTAGTAGCCGTTGAACGGTGCGTCCCTCACCGCGATGGCCTCCGCCAGGGTCGGGGTGCGCCGGGAGCCGGCCTCGAGGGCGTCGTGCGTGGCCAGGCGGTTGTTGTCGTAGACGAGTGCCTCGTCGGCCGCCTCGGGGGCGACCCACACCGCGGCGATGAGCAGCAGGTCGTCGACCAGGCCGGCGTCGACCACCCCGTCGGCGACCGCCCAGAGCACCCCTGAGGCCACCCCGGCCTGGGCCGCACCCCAGGTGATGCCCGAGTGCCCCGGCCCGTCGAGGGCGGCCTTGTTGACGAAGAGGGTCATCGGCTTGGCGGGGATCCCGGGTCGCAGGATGGTGACGAAGGCGACGTGGCCCGCCCGCGGGCTGGCCAGCGCGGTGGCCCAGGCCGTCTCGACCGGGCCCCCTTTCGCACCGAGCACGGTGTTGAGGTGGGCCGCCTCCGCGCCGGAGCCGACGAAGGCCTCCCCCACCTGGGTCACGAAGTCGGCCATACCACCGGTGGGGTTGCGAAGGGAACACTCCGGCCGTAGCGGCTCTCGCGCAGCAGGTCGCTGCCGACGGTACCGGCCACCGTGTCGTAGGCGAGCAGCCCGACGTGCCGCAACCGGGTACCGCCGATGGGGCTCACCCGGTGCAACGAGTGGCGGCCCTCGAAGACGAGGAGGGTGCCCGGAGTCATCGGCAGGACGACCACTCCGGACCGGTCTCCGGACAGGGTGGTCGCCACCGCGTCGTAGCACTCGTCGGCCGCCGAGCGGATCCGGGGGACGACCTCGAACTCGCCACCCGTCTCAGCGGTCTGGATGGCCAGCGAGACCACGAAGTCGGTCTGATCGAAGTGCCACTGCAACTCGTCCCCGTCCCCCATCGCGGCGAGGTTGAGGGCACCGAAGGGATCCGCGTAGCGGTGGATCGGGCCCCGGTCGAGGACGTCCTCGACCAGGCGACGGAGGGGCTCCCACTCGTAGAGCCCGCGCAGCAGCGCGTCGTAGGGCATGAGGTCGTAGGCCACAGCCCCGACTGCGTAGCGCCCCCAGGTCAGCCGCGGATGATCCTCGGGCAGGGTGAAGTCGGGGAGCTCGAGGTAGGCCGTGCCCACCCCTTCCGAATGGAAGGCACGCGTGGCCAGCTCCTCGGCGTCGGCCGCCAACGCGGCGATGCCCGCAGAGGTGACGAACCCGGACAGTTCGACCGCTCCCGTGGAGCACAGCTGGGACCGGGCTCCGGCGACCACAGCGCGATACGCATCCCCGTCCGGATCGTCCAGCGGATACCGGCCGAGGTCGACCAGGTCCTCAGGGCGAAGCGCCATGGGTGGCGATGGTAGCCCGACGCCGTCGTGCGGCCCGCCGGACGGTCCGGTCGCCGGTGCCGCTGACGGAAGGGCGTGCGTTCCGGTGGAGTGCGACGCCGACGGTGCGGAGAGGGTGCGCCGGGTCAGCGGATGACCCGGCGCACACCGGCACCGGTGGCCAGCTCGGGTGGCACGAGGTCGATGTAGGTCGGGACGGGTACCGCCTCGAGTTCTTCGTAACCGTCGCCCGGACGGGGCTCGGACGGAACCGTGGTGTACTCGCCGTCCGCAGTCCGGAGCACGATGACCGCGCGCTTGCGCTTTCCGACGCCTTCCGCCTCGCGCATCTCGTTGCAGATCTTGTAGGTCAGGTAGTAGGCGATGATCGGCGCGATCGGGATGGCGAACCGGAAGAACCAGAGCACGTCGATGAGCGGCAACTGCAGGAAGTTGGCCATCACGTCGGTCGACGAGGCGAAGAAGGTCATGCCGAGCAGGGTCAACATGGCCGCACCGGCAGCGGTGCGCTTCGGACGGTCGCGGGGCCGGTCCAGCAGGTTGTGGTAGGCGAGGTCCTTGGTGTAGCGGGACTCGATGAAGGGCCACACCAACAGGATGTTGAAGATGATGCCGGGGAAGATCACCGCCGGCAACAAGACCTCGAGGGGGATGGTGTGGCCCCAGCCGACCCATTCCCAGCTGGGCATGACCCGGAGCGCCCCGTCCAGCCATCCCATGTACCAGTCGGGTTGGACCGCGTAGGAGATCTGGTAGGGCTCGTACTGGCCGAACTGCCAGATCGGGTTGATCTGGGCGAACCCGCCGAGGAGGAAGATCACTGCGGTCGTCATGAAGAGGAACCCGGTGGTCTTGGCCATGAAGGTCGGGAACATGGGCGAGCCGATCACGTTGTGCTCGGTGGCGCCGTTGCCTTTGAACTGGGTGTGCTTCTGTTTGACCAGGAGGCCGAGATGCGCCGCGAGGAGCCCGATGAGGATGAGCGGCACGATCAGGATGTGGATCACGTAGAAGCGCGGGATGATCACCCCGTTGCCCGGGTAGTTGCCACCGAAGAGGAAGAAGCCCAGGTAGGTGCCCACGAGCGGGATCGACTCGATGATCGAGTAGGCGATGCGGATCCCGGTCCCCGAGACCAGGTCGTCGGGAAGTGAGTACCCGAGGAAGCCGTTGACGATCCCAAGGATGAGCATCGACACCCCGACGATCCAGTTGAACTCACGGGGCTTGCGGAAGGCGCCGGTGAAGAACACCCGTGCCATGTGCACGGCGATGGCCCCGAGGAAGATGTCCGCCGCCCAGTGGTGGGCCTGGCGCATGAGGAGCCCCGAGCGGACGTCGAAGGAGAGCCCGACCGTCGAGGAGTAGGCCTCCGACACCTTCTCGCCCCGCAGGGGGAGGTAGCTCCCGTGGTAGACGACCTCGTGGGCGGAGGGGATGAAGTAGAGGGAGAGGAAGACACCGGTGAGGATCAGGACCACGAACGAATAGAGGGCGATCTCCCCGAGCATGAAGGACCAGTGGTCGGGGAAGATCTTGTCGAGGAAGGTCCGGCCGCCCTTGGCGATGCCCAGGCGGTCGTCGAGCCAGCGGAGGGACTTGTCGATCATGGGCGCTCCCAGAACCCGGGGCCGACCGGCTGGTCGAACCGTCCGTTCGCCCGGAAGTACCCGTTGGCGTCCACGGTGATGGGGAGCTGCGGGAGCGGGCGGGGCGCCGGGCCGAACTCGGGAACGGCGCCGGACCTCACGTTGAAGATCGACTGGTGACAGGGACAGACCAACTGTTGGGTCTGCTCCTGGTAGAGGCCGACCGGGCAGCCGAGGTGGGTGCAGAGCTTGGAGTAGGCCACATATCCGCGGACACCCCAGCTGGTCCTGCCCGGCGGGAGGATGACGAGGGGTGGCTCGTGCGGGCCGATCTCGGCGAGTCGGATGAGGATGACCTGGTCGGGCGACGAGCCCTCGAAGCCGGAGGGGAAGACGGTGAGCACCCCGCCCACCTCGAGGTCGTTGACGGTGATCGCCCGCCCGTCCACCGTGACCAGCTTGAGTCCCTTGACCCAGTTGGTGGCGAAGAGCGAGTCACTGGTGACGAATGCGGCCTTGGTGGGCTTCGGGCCGAGCGACCGCAACAGCGGAAAGAGGAGGACGATGCCCATCACGGTCGATCCCACCGCGAAGAGCCCGCCCAGGAGCTTGCGCCGCTTGAGCACCATGCCGCCGCGCTCGACGACCGCCGCGGTCATGGCATCCCGCTCGGCCTCGGTCGAGTGGAACTCGTGGCGTTCCTCCACGAAGGGCCCCTGGGGCATGAGGTACTTGCCCCAGGCGGTCACCCCGAAGCCGAGTGCCAGCATGCCGACCCCGAGGGTGACCGCCTGCCACTGGGTGTTGGCATCGACCCAGTAGGCCACTCCGAACCCGATGAATCCGGCGAACCCGACGAACATCGCCACGGCCGCCACCAGCTCCGCGCGGTCGGGGTGCTTCGCGTACGGCTGCAGATGGGCGTCGTCGAGCGCTGCGGGAGGCAGCGGGCCGTCGAGGCGCGAACCGTTGCCGCTCATGTCCGGTTCCCGATCCAGAAGCAGACGAGCATCAGACCGCCCACGCCGAGGAGCAGTCCGATGAACCCCTCCCCGACCGGGCCGATGCCGCCGAGGCCGAACCCTCCGGGGTTGGAGGGGTGCTGGAGCACCTCGGTGACGTAGGCGGTGATGTCCCGCGCCTGGACGTCGGTGATGTTGCCGGGCCCGAAGTGGGGCATGTTTCCCGGGCCCGACCGGATGGCCTCGACCACCTGGGTCGGGGTGGCCAGATGGAGGCTCGGGGCGACGGCCCCATTTGCCAACGCGTCCCCTGCACCGGTGATGGTGTGGCAGGCCGCGGAATTGAGGGTGAAGAGGGTGCCGCCGGCCTCGAGGTCGGCGCCGGAGGTGTTGACCGCCGGCACCTGGGTGCCCACTCCCGGAGTCAGTGACTGCACCCAGGCGGAGATCTCGAGGGTCTGGAGGCGGCTGAAACGGGAAGGCTTGCGGATCGGCTGGGTACCCGCGTCGGCCAGGGGCATCCGACCGGTCGAGACCCAGAAGTCGATGGTCCCGGCTCCCAGCCCCTGCAGGTTGGGGCCCACTCCGGTGTTGCCATTGGCCTCGCGACCGTGACAGCTCGAGCAGTTGGACGCGAACAGGGCTTCGCCCGGGGCGATGAATGAGGTCGGCAGGGTGACGTAGGTGAGACCGGTCTGGTTCGAGGGCGCGGCGAAGTGGAGGGCGGCCGAAGGGCTCGGCGCGTTGGCGGCCGGCGTCGTGACGGCCCGGGCCGCTCCCGGCGAGAAGACGAGCAGACCGACCAGGGCGACGCAGCCGAGCAGGGCCGCCGGCGCCGCGAGCCGGGGCTTCCAGAGTCGACGCGGCCGGCCGGCCGGCCGGTGGTCCGGTCGTGCCCGGGAAGCCCGCGTTTGGTGGGGGGCAGGCATTACTTGAGGAGGAAGAGGCAGCTGTAGAGGCCGATCCACACGACGTCCACGAAGTGCCAGTAGTAGCTCACGCCCTGGAACACCGCTGTCTCACCCGGATCGCCCTTCGGACCCCTGAGGCGGGCGAGCAGGAACACCATTGCGGCCAGCCCGAGAAAGACGTGCAAGCCGTGGACACCGGACATGATGTAGAAGAGCGACCCGTATGCGGTGTGGGTGGGGTTGGTGGCCGGGTCGTGGGAGAGCGACACCCACTCGTAGAACTGGTTGGCCACGAAGAGGCCGCCGAGGATGATGGTGAACCACACCCAGAGCTTGGCGCTCCTGCGCTCGCCCTTCTCCTGGTCGAACACGGCCTTCTGCATCGTGAAGCTCGACGCCACCAGGATGACGGTGAAGAACCCGGCCCGGAGCGTGTCGAGGTGGGTGCCGGTCGGCGGCCAGACCGAAGCGTGTGCACGAATGGTGAAGAAGGCGGCGAACAGCGAGCTGAAGAACATCACCTCCGACCCGAGCCAGATGATGACGCCCACGGCCAACATCGATGGCCTGTCCGGGCGGTGGCGGGTGGGCCTGGCGATGGCCGGATCGGCGGCTAGGGCCTGGGTCACGGAGGAAGTTTTACTCCATCCGGCGCTCGGAGGGCCAACTCGGGCCACCCGGTCGAAAGCGGTCTTTCCGTGGTGTTCGAAGGCCCCTCAACCGGGTGCTGCGAGGGCGGCCGGAGGCGGGGTGAGCGAGACCACCGTCAGCCGCCGGGTGGGTCGGGTGAGCGCCACATAGAGGGTCCGCATTCCCCGCGAGGTCTCCCCGGCGATCGCCGCAGGCTCGACCACCACCACCGAGTCGAACTCGAGTCCGTTGGCCGAGTCGGCCGCGAGCAGCACCAGCGGCTCGGAGAGGCCGCCCCTGCGCATGTCCCTGGCGTCGACCACCGGCACCCCGGCCTCGGCCAGGGCGGTCGACAGCGGGGACAGCAGCGTCTCGGGAGCCACGATGGCCACCCGCCCGGGTCGGACCGCTTCCACCTCGCCTGCCGCGACGTCGGCCACCGTGCGGGTCAGATCGGCCAGACCGGGATCGCCGTCGTCGGACCGGACCGCGAGCATCGTCGGCTCGACCCCGGTGCGGCGCACCGGCTGGGGAGGCGTGAGGTCGGGAGCGGCGACCGCGAGGACCCGGGCGGCGACGGCCAGCACCTCGGCGGGCGTACGGTAGCTCACGGTGAGCTCGGCCGTACGGGAGGGACGGCGGTCGGGGAGGTGCTCGACGATGTCCCCCCACGAGGTCGGGGCCCAGGGGGCGGTCGCCTGGGCGATGTCCCCCACCACGGTCATCGAGCCCGAGAGCGAGCGGCGGGTCAGCATCCGCAGCTGCATCGGAGAGAGGTCCTGGACCTCGTCGACCACGATGTGGCCGTACTTGCGCACCCCGTCGTCGCCACCCCCCGAGCGCGGGCCGAGCAGGTGCCGGGCCTCGTCGACGAGCGCGGCGTCCGCCGGGGTCCAGGCCACCTCGTCGAACGAGGTCGAGCGGGGACGCCGGAGGAGGGCCTGCTCCTCGGGGGAGAGGATCCCCCTCGCCGCCGCGGCGATGAGCGGTGGCGCTCCGAAGAGATCGTGGAGCAGCTCGTGGGGCGAGAGGCGCGGCCACATCCGGTCGAGGGCCTCGGCCAGCTCCGGCACGCGGCGCACCTTGCGCGAGAAGTCCTCGAAGTCGAACTCGTCGTCCTCGTCGAGCTCGGAAGAATCGTCGTCCGCGGTGAAGGCGGCGACCCCCGAAAGTGCCCCCATCCCGAGTTGCTGCTGGGTCTGGCGGGCCCGCTCGGCCAGCACCTGGGCCACCGATTGCTCGACCAGGCGGCGACGCGCATTGTGGCTGCCGGGCCTGCGGGAGATCGATCCGACGATCCGGCGGGTCTCCTCGGCGGGCAGACGGAGGACCAGCGCGCCGTAGGGAACCGAGACGTCCTCGGCCAGCGGCCGCTGCCTGGTACGGACGGCGCGGGCCACCACCCTGGCCATCCGGGCGTCACCCTTCAGACGGGCCACGTCGACGGGACCGTTCTCGCGGACCCGGACCTCGGGAACCAGGCCGGCCACCGTCGAGAGGGTGACCCCGGTCTCGCCGAGCGAGGGGAGGACCTGCTCGATGTAGCGGAGGAAGAGCGGGTTGGGACCGACCACCAGCACGCCCTGCCGCTCGAGCGGGAACCGGTGGGTGTAGAGCAGATAGGCGGCACGGTGCAGGGCCACGGCCGTCTTCCCTGTGCCCGGGCCGCCCTGTACCACCAGCACCCCGCCGAGTGGGGCCCGGATGATCTCGTCCTGCTCGCGCTGGATCGTGGAGACGATGTCCGTCATCCGGCCGGTCCGGGCACGGTCCAGCGCGGCGAGGAGCGCTGCGGGGCCGCCGATGGGGAGGTCGCCGACGATGAGCTCGCCCGACCTGCCCTCTCCCGCGCGGGTGGCATCCCCGTGGCGGTTCGTCCCGTCTTCGGGCAGCTCGACGCCCTCGTCGGGAAGGGCGAACCGCTCGTCCTCGACCCCCACGACCTGCCGGCCCCGGAGGGCGAGGTGGCGACGGAGGACGAGCCCCTGGGGGTCGCGGCCGGTGGCCCGGTAGAAGGGCTCGGCCACCGGGGCCCGCCAGTCGACCACGAGCGGCTCGTGGTCCGCACCGTGGATGGCCAGGCGGCCGATGTGGAAGGTTTCGGTGCCCGACCCACCGTGCGCGCCGTTGGTGGTCGGGGTCGAGTTGGTGGTCCGGTCGCCCGCGGCCAGCCGGTCGATCCGCCCGAAGGTGAGTGCCTGGTCTCCGATGTCGAGCTGCTCGAGCCGGGCCAGGCTGGTGCGCACGATGACGTCCCGCTCGGTCCGCGACTGGAAGGTTCCGCCCCTGCCCAGGTCGAGCACTCCCTCGAGCATCGAGTTGGCATCCCCGCGCATGGCGTCGAGCCGCGCGTAGGCGAGGTCGACGAACGCCTGCTCGGCTTCCAGCTCCGTTGCCACCCCCACCTCCTGTCGTCCCGTGCCCGCCCCGCACGGCCCTCTCACGGCCCAGGGGAACCCTCGATTGTATGCCCCGACGCGGCGTCGTGCCGCGGGCCGCCGGCGCCGAGTCCGGCGATCCTGCTCTCCTAGACTCTGGCCATGGCCATCCCACCGTCCGTCGTGCCGGCGGGAGCGCCGGGCTCCTGACCGTGACCGGACCGTGACCGGAGGCCCGACCGCGACAGACCGATTCGAGGACGCGCCCTTCATCCGGGCCTGCCGCGGCCAGCCGGTCCCCCACGTCCCCGTCTGGTTCATGCGCCAGGCCGGGAGGTCCCTTCCCGAGTACCGCGCCGCCCGGGGCCCTGGCAGCATCCTCGAGGCCATCGCCCGCCCGGACCTGGTGGCGGAGCTGACCCGCCAGCCGGTCGAGCGTTACGGCACGGACGCCGCCATCTTCTTTTCCGACATCGTCGTGCCGGCCGCCGCGGTCGGGTTCGGCGTCGACGTCGCCCCCGGGACGGGCCCGGTGGTGGCCGAGCCGTTCCGCTCCAAGGAGGACCTCCAGCGGCTGCGCCCGTTGGAGCCGGCTCTCGACACCCCCTACGTCGCCGAGGCGGTCGGGCTGGCGGCCTCGTCGCTCGAGGTCCCGCTCATCGGGTTCGCCGGCGGTCCGTTCACCGTTGCGAGCTACCTGGTCGAGGGAGGGCCGTCGAAGAACTTCACCCGGATCAAGGCGCTCATGCACGGTGAGCCCGCGCTCTGGTACGAGCTCGTCGAGCGGCTCACCGACATGGCCGTGGCCTCGCTGCGCTCGCAACTCGACGCGGGCGCCGCCGCTGTGCAGGTCTTCGACAGCTGGGCGGGCATCCTCACCCCGCGTCACTATGCAGACCTGGTACTGCCGGCCACCCGCCGGCTCTTCGCCGAGCTCGAGGCCTCCCATCCGGGCGTCCCGACCATCCTCTTCGGGGTCGGGACGGGCGAGCTGCTCGGGCTCATGGGTGGGGCGGGTGCCTCGGTCGTGGGCGTCGACTGGCGGGTCCCCCTCGACGAGGCCCGTCTCCGGGTGGGACCGGGGACAACCGTCCAGGGCAACCTCGACCCCGCACTCTGCCTGGGCAGCTGGGGGGTGGCCGCGACCGAGACCCGCGAGGTCCTTGCACGAGCCGGCACCGCTCCCGGGCACATCTTCAACTTGGGCCACGGTGTCCTGCCCGAGACGGACCCGTCGATCCTCGAACGTGTGGTCACCCTGGTCCACGCCGAAGGGCGCGCGGGCGTGGAGCGCCGGTGATGACCGGACAAGCAGGGCGGCCGGTCGGGGTCCTGGTCATGGCGCACGGGACGCCGGACACTCCCGAGGGGATCGAGGCCTTCTACACGTCGATCCGTGGGGGAAGGCCCCCGACGCCCGAGCTCCTCGACGAGCTGGTCGGCCGGTACGCGGCCATCGGCGGGGTCTCTCCGCTCACCCAGCGCACCGGCGGCCAGGTCGGGGGCCTGGCCGCCGCGCTCGAGCGGGCCGAGCCGGGCCGCTTCGTCGTGCGCTTCGGAGCGAAACACGCCCGGCCCACCATCGAGGACGGGGTGGCCGAGCTGCTCGCCGCCGGGGTGACGCGGGTGGTCGGGATCGTGCTCACCCCCCACCAGTCGTCGCTCGGGTCCGGGGCGTACTTCCGGCGGGCAGGCGAGGCCATCGCCGCGGCGACCCGCCCACCCGAGCTCGTCGTGATCCCCTCCTGGCATCGCGACCCCGTCCTTCCGCACCTCCTGGCAGCGCGTACGCGTACCGTGCTCGACGGCCTCGACCCCACGGCGCAGGCACGACCTGCGGTGTTCTTCACCGCGCACAGCCTCCCCGAACGGGCGGTGGCGGCCGGCGACCCCTACCCCGACCAGGTGCGCGAAACGGGGTCCGACGTGGCACTGCTGCTCGGTCTGGAGGCCGACCCCGCGACGACCTGGGGGGTGGCCTTCCAGAGCGCCGGGCGCACAGCCGACCCGTGGATCGGGCCCGACCTGCTGACCGAGATCGGGCGGGTGGCTGCCGAAGGGGCCACGGCGGTCGTGGTCTGCCCGGTCGGCTTCGTCTCGGACCACCTCGAGGTCCTCTACGACCTCGACATCGAGGCGCGGGACCGGGCCCGGTCGGCAGGGGTGGCGTTCGCGAGGACCGCCTCCCTCAACGACGACCCCGCCTTTCTGGACATGCTGGCCGGCGTGGTGCGAGACGCCGTGCCGGCAGTCGTCCGGTGACCCCGGCCCGGCCTGACGCACCGCCCGTGGTGGCCGTCGTCGGCGGCGGTATCGCCGGGCTGGCCGCGGCCTGGGAACTGGTTCGGGACGCCCGGGGCGGCAAGCGTCCCGAGGTCCATGTGCTCGAGGCCGGTGGCCGGTGGGGCGGCAAGCTGCACGCGACCGAGTTCCGCGGACGGACCGTCGACCTCGCCGCGGACGCCTTCCTGGGCCGGCGTCCCGAGGCCACCGAGCTCGTCGCCGAGCTCGGGATCACCGACCGGCTGGTCCCTGTCGCCGCCGAGGGGGCCGACCTCTGGGTGCGCGGCCGTCTCCGGCCGATGCCCGAGGGCCAGATCCTGGGCGTCCCGACTCGGTGGTGGCCACTGGCACGGTCCGGCATCCTCTCGACCGGCGGGGCAGTCCGCGCCGGGCTCGACCTGGTCCGCCCGCACCGGGCGGTCCGGGGAGTCTCCGGTGATCGCGCGGTCGGGGAGATCGTGCGAGCCCGGCTGGGACACGAGGTGGTGGAACGGCTGACCGACCCGCTCGTCGGGGGAATCCACGCCGGGGGAGTCGACGATCTCAGTGCCGCGGCGACCTCCCCGCTCCTCCTGGCCGCCGACTGCCAGCCCGGCAGCCTCATGCGCCGGCTCGGCAGGTCGCGGAGTGCAGCCCCGGCCGTGCCTCCCGACCCCGGCGCACCCACGCCGCTCTTCTGGTCGCTGGAGGGTGGCACGGCCCGCCTGGCGACGGAGCTGGTCGACGCGCTCGGCGGCGCGGGGCGTCGCGCTCGGCGCCGGGGCGCGGGTCGGTTCCCTCGAACGTGCCCGGCCCGACAGGGAGGGAAGCCCGAACTGGGAGCTCACCCTCGGCGACGACCGGCGGGTCCTCGCAGTCGATGGGGTGGTGCTGGCCGTGCCCGCCGGGGAGACGGCCGGGCTGCTCGCCGCGCACGCCCCGCTCGCGGCCGGACTGCTCGACGGCATCGAGTACTCGTCGGTAGCGGTGATCACCCTCACGGTGCCGAGTGCTCGCATCGGGTCCACCCTCCGCGGCACCGGATTCCTGGTCCCCCGGACCTCGACCGTGACCGGCGGACCGGCCCTCATCACCGGCTGCACGTATCTCGGGCGCAAGTGGCCGGGGCTCGCACGGCCGGGTGAAGAGCTCGTCCGACTCTCGGTCGGGCGCCGTGGCGACCTCCGGGCAGACGCGCTCGACGACGCTGAGCTCACCGCGGCCGCATTCGCCGAGCTGTCCCGCATGCTGAACATCTCCGGAGGTCCCGCTGAGTGGATGGTCACCCGCTGGGAGCAGGCGTTCCCCCAGTACGCGGTCGGACACCTGCTGCGCGTGGCCCAGATCGAGCGGTCGGTGGCCGAGTTGCCGGGCCTGGCAGTGGCGGGGGCCCCGTACCGCGGCGTCGGCATCCCGGCGTGCGTCGCGAGCGGACGTGCGGCGGCGGTGGCGGTGCTCGACTCGCTCGACCGGCGGTCGGCGCGGTCCGGCGCGCGCGCCGACGGGGGATGAACCAGGCTCCGCCGGCGACCGGTGCACCCGTTGGCACGACCAGCGCGGAGGCGGCTCCGCCGCCGTGGCGCCCGTCACGGGTGTGGATGACCCACCGGCGGACGTCGATCGTGACCCCGGGCCGCGGCCGGGTTGCTGTCCCTGCACTGGCCTCGGGGGTCGGGCTCGCCCTCTCACTCCCCCCGTGGGGGTGGTGGGGCCTGGCCTTCCCGGCCGCGGCGGTGCTCTGGTGGCGGCTCGGTGGCCTCCGTGCGCGGACCCGGCTCTGGGCCGGCTGGCTGGCCGGGCTCGGCTGCTACGTGCCGGGACTCATGTGGGTCCGCTCGTTCACCCTCGCGGGGGCCGTGGTGCTGATCGCCCTCGAGGCAGGATTCGTGGCCGTGGCCTGTCTCGCGGTCCCTGCCGGGCCGGTCGCCGCCCGCGCCCTCGCCTTCCCGGCGGCGATGACCCTTGCCGAGGCGGCGCGCCAGACCTGGCCCTTCGGTGGGCTGCCCCTCGGGGGTGTCTTCCTCGGCCAGGCCGACGGACCGTTCCTCGGTATTGGCCGGATCGGTGGCCCCCTCGTCCTCACCTTCGCGGTCTACCTCGGGGGGGTCGGGCTCGGCGCCCTCGGCTCGGCCGCCGGCCGCACGCTGCGCGACCGGCGGCGCGCCCGCGATTCTCCCGGGCCGGCCCCGAGATCGGGACGCTCCCCGCCCCCGGGGCCGGTCCCCGCTCCGGCCCGTTGCGGGAGGCGGTGGCCGGCCACGGCGCCACCGCCCTCGTCGGCACGCTCGCGCTCGCTCTGCTCTGCACCCTCGGGGTGGGCGCCGATCATTCGCCCGACGGCGGCCCCTCGATCGGGGTGATCACCGCGGTAGCGGTGCAGGGCGGCGGTGTGCGCGGCTTCAGCAAGTCACAGGTCGACCCGGCACGCGTGCTGTCCGCCCAGTTCGCCGCCACCGGTGAGCTCGAAGGCCACGACCACGGTGCATCCCCGCGTCTGGTCCTCTGGCCCGAGGACGTGGTGTCGCTCGCCGTCCCCCTCACCGACTCACCGGAGGAGTCCGCTCTCGCAGACCTGGCCCGACGCCTCGGGTCGACCCTGGTCGTCGGGGTGACCGAGACGATCTCGGCGACCGCCTTCCGCAACGAGGCCGTGGCGTTCGGACCGGACGGCGCGCTGGTCGACCGGTACGAAAAGGTCCACCGTGTCCCCTTCGGCGAGTACGTCCCGTACCGGAGCTTCGTCTCCCACCTCGGCAGCCTCTCGTCGGTGCCGCTCGACGCGGTGCCCGGCACCGGGACCGGACTGCTGACCACACCGGCCGGGCCCCTCGGGACGATGATCTCCTACGAGGTCTTCTACGCGGACCGCGGCCGCGCCTCGGTGTCGGCCGGCGCCCAGGTGTTGATCGTCCCGACCAACACCTCGTCGTACGCGACGTCCCAGGTGCCCACCCAGGAGATCGCGGCCGCCGAGGTCCAGGCCGTCACCCAGGGCCGCGACCTGCTCCAGGCCGCACCCACCGGGTACAGCGCGGTGATCACCAACCGCGGCACCCTCCTCCGCCGATCGGTGCTCGGCGCCCGCCAGGTGATCCCGGCAGTCCTCGGCCGGCGGGTCGGGCTCACCCTGTTCGTCCGCTTCGGAGACACGCCGGTCCTGATCGTCTCGCTGCTCGGCCTCGCCTGCGGCTGGTTGCTCGCAGGCCGGCGTGACCGCCCCGGACGGCGCGGTGGCTACTCGTAGTAGCCCGAGTGGATGTACACGCAGGGGATCCCCTCGGCGTGGAACATGGCGAAGTTGTTCGGGTCGTCTTCGAATGCCAGCCGCAGGTCGAAGCCGAAGGCGCGCAGCTCGTCCACCGTGTCGCGCTTGAACCAGGTCACCTGCGAGTAGTCGCCACGCGAGCGCATGACCAGGAGGTCCCAGCGCAGGCCGTACCGCTCCAGCCATGCGAGCGTCTGCGGTTGGACCCGCATCGGGCGGCCGGTCAGCAGGATCACCTGGAGCCGCCGGTCGAGCAGTTCGAGCACCCGTGCCAGCTCCTCGACCACCGGATCGTCGCCACAAGCGTCGAAGAACCGGTCCCAGTCGCGTCGGCCACGCTCGATGAAGTGCTGCCGGCCGACCGCGTCCGACAGGACGCCGTCCACGTCGAACACGACCGCCTCACCGGGAGTCTCGATCCGCGCGTGGTGCCAGGCCCAGTTCGGGGGATCGTCCATCGGGCTCACTCCTCGCCCGGGGACGCCGCTGCCAACCGACGGATCTCCTCGACCACCGCCGCGTCGGCCAGGGTGGTGGTGTCGCCCAGGACCCGGCCCTCGGCCACGTCGCGCAGCAGGCGGCGCATGATCTTGCCACTGCGGGTCTTCGGCAGTTCGTCTGTGAAGACGACCGTCTTCGGACGGGCGATGGGTCCGATCTTGGCCGCCACATGGGCGCGCAGTTCCTGTCCGCGGGCGTCGCTCGGCTCGCCCGCGTCGCCCACGAGCGTGACGAACGCCACGATCGACTGCCCGGTGGTCGGGTCGAGCGCTCCGACCACGGCAGATTCTGCGACCAGGGGGTGATCGACCAGGGCCGACTCGACCTCGGTGGTGGAGATGCGATGGCCCGAGACGTTCATCACGTCGTCGACCCGGCCGAGCAGCCAGAGGTAGCCGTCGTCGTCGAGCTTGGCGCCGTCCCCCGCGAAGTACCTGCCCGCGAACCGGCTCCAGTAGGTGTCCCGGTAGCGCTCGGGGTCGCCGTAGATGCCGCGCAACATCGACGGCCACGGCTCGGTCAGGACGAGGTAGCCACCGCCCCGTTCGATCCGCTCCCCCTGCTCGTCCACGAGCTCGACGTGGATGCCGGGCAGGGGGAAGGTGGCCGAACCCGGTTTGGTGGCGGTGATACCGGGCAGGGGGGAGATCATGATCGCCCCCGTCTCGGTCTGCCACCAGGTGTCGACGACCGGGCAGCGATCGCCCCCGATGTGGGTCGAGTACCAGATCCACGCCTCGGGATTGATCGGCTCGCCCACCGAGCCGAGGAGGCGGAGGCTGCTCAGGTCGTGGCCGGCGGGCTCTGTGGCGCCCCATTTCATGAAGGTGCGGATGGCGGTCGGTGCGCAGTAGAGGATGCTCACCCCGTACCGTTCGATGATCGACCACCACCGGTCGCGCGCCGGGAAATCGGGCGTGCCCTCGTACATGACCGAGGTGGCTCCGTTGGCCAGCGGTCCGTAGACGATGTAACTGTGACCGGTCACCCACCCGATGTCGGCCGCGCACCAGTAGACGTCGCGATCGGGTCGGAGGTCGAAGACGGCCCGGTGGGTGTAGGCCACCTGGGTCAGGTAGCCCCCGGTCGTGTGCATGATGCCCTTCGGCGCGGCGGTGGTGCCCGAGGTGTAGAGGAGGAAGAGCAGGTCCTCGGAGTCCATGTGCTCGGGTGGGCAGGTGTCCGACGGCGCTCCACCGGCGGCGTCGTCGTCACCGCTCATGAGCTCGTGCCACCAGTGGTCACGCCCGGCCGCCATCTGCGCACCGGCCGGGTCGGCGGCGGCGCCGATGCGGCGGGTCACGACGACATGGTCGACGCAGTCCGACTCGGACACGGCGCGGTCCACGTTCGGCTTGAGGGGCACCGGCTGGCCCCGTCGCCAGCCGCCGTCGGCGGTGACGACCACGCGGGCCCGGGCATCCAGGATGCGGTCGCGCAACGCCTCGGCAGAAAAACCGCCGAACACCACCGAGTGGACCGCGCCGATGCGTGTGCAGGCCAACATGGCCACCGGAAGCTCCGGGACCATCGGCATGTAGATCGCGACCCGATCCCCACGGGCCACCCCGAGGCCGCGCAGGACGTTCGCGAAGCGGGACACCTCGAGCAGGAGCTGGCTGTAGGTGACCGTCCGGGTGTCGCCGGGCTCACCTTCCCAGTGGAATGCCACCTTGTCGCCGTGTCCGGCAGCCACGTGGCGGTCGAGGCAGTTGTAGGACACGTTGAGGGTCCCCCCGTCGAACCAGCGGGCGAAGGGGAGGTCCCATTGGAGGACGCTGTCCCAGGGCCGGAACCAGTCGAGCGCGCCTGCCTGGCGCGCCCAGAATTCCGGGCCGAGGGCGGCCGCCTCGTCGTAGAGTCCCGGGTCGGCAACCACGGCGCTGGCCCGGAACTCGTCCGACGGGGGGAAGACCCGCTCCTCGACCAGGTAGTCCTCGATGGTCGGCTCGGACGGGCCGGTGCCCCCCGCCGCGCCTCCGCCTGTCCGGTCCTCGCCCATCGCTCCCCCATCCCTTCGCTGCCGATTACTGCGGACACCTGCGGTTTTGTCCGGTCCGGTCGGTCCCGCTCGGCGGCACTGGGACCCTCCCACGCCATCGAGGTCCACGACCCCATGGCGTGCCTCAGCCTAACGCCGGGTGCCCTTTAGGATGGTGGGGCTGTGACCACCACCCAACCGTCGGACGAGGTGGGCCTCGAGCCTCCGTTTGACCGCGGGCAGACCGCCGTGGTGGTCCAGCCGGGGGGCACACAGGTCGACGTCCCGCTCGGCCGAAGGGTCATGGTGGTGAGCGACCTGTTGCTGACCCCGGTGGCCTCGCCCTCGACCATCGCGGTCACCGCCGAGTTGGCCCGCGCCCTCGACGTGTGGGACGGGCCCGGCATCCTCATCGTGGCCGGCAACCTGTTCGACCTGACCGGCGTCGGCTCGCCGGTGGCCGAGGCCCGACGGGCGATGGAGGCCCACCCGTCCCTGTCCCGCTCGCTCGGGCGGTTCCTCGCCGTGGACGACCGTCGGGTGATCCGCCAGACCGGCACCCACGAGCCGGGATACGACACCGATCCGGAGACGGTGGAGGCGGTGGCGGCGATGGGTGTCGAGCAGCTCGGCCCGGTCGACCTCCATCTCCACACCGCGACCGGCACCCGCGTGGTGCGGGTCGAACCCGATTCGAGCGGCCCCGCCCTCGGATCGCCGATGCCCGAGGGCATCTCCGGGATCCAGCCGACTGCCGACGCCAAGCCCGGTGGTGCGGACTCGACCCCGGCCGGCCGCCACTGGCGCCATCTCTGCACGTCCGCCCCGGACGACGCGCCGTGGCTCGAGGGACTGCACCGCCTCAGCGACCCCTCGACCCTCAGCAGGTTCATGGTCTCACGCACCCTCTACCGCCGGTTCGGCAAATACGCCTGGTGGCTGCTCGTCCCCTTCGGGGTGGCGTTGCTCCTGCGGGCGGCGGTCACCCCCTGGGTCCTCAGCCACATCGGCTCGGGGCTTCCGGCGCGGGCCATTCGCCACGCCCACCAAGCCGACTTCAACGACCAGCTCGTGGTGGCGTTGCTCGCCGCCCTTGTCGTGCTGTTGGTCCTCGCCCTGGTCGTCGGGCTCCTGAGCCGGCGGATGTGGTCGATCCTCGGGGGTGGCGCGCTCGGCGACATCCACGCCGAGGCCGAGGCGAACGACCTCGCCCGCGACGAGGCCCGCAGGCTGGTGGGTCGCGGCTACGCCGGGCTGATCTCAGCGGCCACCTTCCAATCGGAGCTCACCAATCTGGGTGCCGGCTTCTTCGCCAACGTGGGCGCGACCGCCGAGGTGGTCGAGGAGCACCGAAGTCGCCTCGGTCTCCCACCGGTCTTCCTCCACGACCAGCGGGTGAGCTGGGTGGAGCTCGAAACCGGCGCCGAGCTGCACGTGCGGTTGCTGCTCGCCCACAACGAGCTCCCCTCCACCAGCGGGCTCGAACGGATGGTCACCAGGGGCCGCCACGTCGCACCACTCCACCCCGCCCTGGTCGCCTCCTATCCGGTGGGCGCCTCCTGGCCACCCGCCGCCGACCTGCGCCAGGCACACCGCCGGACCCGCCGCGTTCGTCGGTGGGGAGCAGCCGCCATCCTTACGACCGGGACCCTCGACCTGCTCGACGCCATCACCCCTCCGCTGCGAGGTCGTCTCCACTGGCTCCAGGCGTACCTTCCGCTTCGGGCGAGCGTGGCCGCAGGAGCCCTCGTGGCTGTGGCCGGGATCGCGCTGATCGCGCTCGGACGTGGAATCCTCCGGGGCCAGCGGCGGGCCTGGCGGGTCGCGGTGGCCCTGCTCGGTGGCACGATCTTCCTCCACGTCGTCGCCGGGGCCGACTTCGAGGAGTCGTTGGTGGCAATCGGCGTCCTGGTGTTCCTCGTGCTCAACCGCAGCGAGTTCCAGTCGGCGTCCGATGCCTCATCGCTCCGGTCGGCCCTCGTGGCGCTCGCAGCGGGCGCGATCGGCATCGCCGCGCTGGCCACCGTCTCCATCGAGATCTTCACCCACGTGGGACGCCACCAGACCGCCGCCCTTCCGTGGTGGTCCGCCTTCTGGGCGGTCTCGGAGCGGTTCGTGGGCATCCAGACCGTGGACCTCCCCGACCGGGCCGACCGGTTCATCTCCGCGGCCCTGCTGACCATCGGCCTCTCGCTCATCGCGATCACCCTCTACCTCCTCACCCGACCGGTCGTCGACAGGCGGCTCGGGTCGGGACGGGCGGCCGAGTTCCGCGCCCGCGACATCGTGCGACGGCACGGGGCCTCGACCCTCGACTACTTCGCCCTCCGGTCGGACAAGCGGTGGTTCTTCCACCGGGACAGCCTGGTCGCCTACGCCGTCTACGGAGGAGTGTGCCTGATCTCTCCGGATCCGATCGGCCCACGCAACGAGCGGGAGCAGGTCTGGGGCGCGTTCAGGGCCTTCGCGGACTCCCACGGGTGGACGACCTCGGTGATGGGTGCCGGCGAGGACTGGCTCTCGATCTACCGCGACTCGGGTATGCACCACATCTACCTCGGCGACGAGGCCGTGGTGGACGTGCAGCACTTCAGCCTCGCGGGCAAGCACATGAAGGGCCTGCGACAGGCCCACAATCGCATCCAGAAGTACGGCTACACGGTCGCCTTCTACGACCCGGCCCGGATCGACGCCGCGCTGACCAAGGAGCTCACCGCCCTCATGCGCCTCAGTCGCCAGGGAGAGCACGAACGAGGCTTCTCGATGATGCTGGGGCGGGTCTTCGATCCACGGGACGTCGGACTCCTCCTCACCGTGGTCCGGGCGCCCGACGGCGCGGCTGCTGCGCTGTGCCAGTTCGTGCCGGCCCCCGGGATCAGGGGGTACTCGCTCGACCTCATGCGCCGAGACCCGGGGGAGCACCCGAACGGGCTGCTGGACTTCGCCCTCTGCTCCACCATCGAGCACCTCGGGGCGCGGGGATTCGAAGGCTTGAGCCTCAACTTCGCCGCCCTCCGCTCGACGCTTGCCGGTGAGAAGGGCGACGGGTCGGTCCAACGGGCCGAACGCTGGTTCCTCAAGCGGCTCTCCAACTTCGCTCAGATCGAGTCGCTGTGGAGGTTCAACGCGAAGTACGAACCCGAATGGCTCCCCCGGTACGTCGTGTTCGACACCGCCGAGCACCTGGTGCCGGTGGTGCTCGCCATCCTGCGGGCCGAATCGCTCTGGGAGATCCCGGTGCTCGGTCGACTGCTCGCGGCGGGGGCGGAGAAACGCATGCTGGCGGCCCAGCGCGAGACCGACGAGTTCGTCGCCTCGATCGGGCAATGGGACGAGGGCGGGGTACGGGTCGACGGAGCAGTGCCGGTCGACGGAGCGGCGTCGGCAGGCGGCGCGGAGGCAGCGGTCAGCGCTGCTGCGACCTCGGCCGCACCGTCGGATTCCCCTCGCTGAAGAAAGCCGCCCGACTCACCCGTCGGCAGAGCTCCCTGAAAGAGCCGGGTTGGGTCCGGATCCGGCACCCGGCTCTGATCGGTCCTCCCGATCGCGCCCCATGCCGGCGAACAGTCCGACCAGCCCGACGATGGCCAGGGTGACCAGCATCACGATGATCGCCACCAATGCCGTCGGCTTGTTCCAGACCACGAGCACGAGGAGACCCAGCGCGAGCACGCCCCACTGGATCCCCTTGCGGTGGTCGGAAACGAACTCGTGCACCGGGCCACCCGTCATCCATCCGGGCGTCCGCCGGCTGCCGATCCACCGGCGGAACGACGAGTTTCCTGCGATCATCGCGATGAGGGTGACCACGGCGGCCACGATCAGGATGACGCGGATGCCGTCGAGGAGCTTGGCGCCGACCGTGTCGATCACCGCAGCGGCGGCGTCCTTGGGCTGTGACGGCAGGAGGGAGCCGAGGAACTGGTTGCGGGCCACATTGGCCCCGATCAGGAGGACCGCCATCGTGAGCGCGAGCCCACCGGCCGACCGGGCAACGGCCTTGCGTCGGTCGGCGCTGAGGACGATCGCGCCGGCGAAGCACAGCAGCGTGAGGATGGGAAGGAAGACGGCGAGCTTGTCGAGGTACTTGACCAGCTTCTGAATCTTGAGGAGCTGCGTCGACCGGAACAGCACCAGGGTCGGGGCACGGGCGTTCGGGACCTTGTTGAACACGGTGATCCCCCGGGCGTCGAGTTGTTTCCTGACCCGGGCCTCCACCTGCGCCAGGTCCACGGTGATCTGGCCGTTGCTCGAGGTGACGGACCCTTGCTTCTGACCGGTCAGCAGGACGTCGAGCTGTTCGTGTGAGCGGCGGATCGACGCGGCCCAGAGCTTCTGAAAAGCGGGGCCCTGGACCAGTTTAAGGGTGAGTTGGCTGGTGACGTTCTTGACCTGCGCGGCCAGGGGTTCTGCGAGGAAACCCGCCTTCGGCGGCAGTGCACTCTTCACCCGCTGTTGCAGATCGGTCTGCGAGACCAGCTCGTTGCTGACCTTGGTGGCCACCGCGCTCTGGATGGCCGGGTTCTGGGCCAGCGGGGTGACGGTTGCCACGAAGGTGTTGGTGTCGAGGAGCTCGTTCCTGGTCCAGACCACGAGGACCGACAGCACCGCGAGCAGACACGCGAGCACGATGAGGATCCACGACGAGACGGTCTTCCACCGGCGCCTGCCCCTCGCCTTGCTCGCGCCCTCGCCGTCCTGATCCGCGATCATATCCAACCCGACGGACCCGGACGCTTCGTCCTGCTCGTCGTGTTCGGGGGGGACCCCGCCGACATCATCCTGGGACACACGGCCACTGTACCGTCGCGTCGGTCCTCGGACCTGGATCGTCGAACCGGCGGCGGACGCGGCGATGGCCGCCCCCGTGCACTGCGCACAGAGGCGACCACCTGCCCGTCATGCTGTGAGACCGATCCGGCACGCCGGCCGGACCGGAGCCGTCAGGCGAGGAGCTTGGCCTTCTGCGCCTCGAACTCCGCGTCGGTGATGACGCCCTTGGACTTGAGGTCGGCCAGCTTGGCCAGGTCGTCGACGTTGCTCCCCGAGGTCCCCGCGGCCTCCTTGACGTAGGCGTCGAATGCCTTCTGCTGCTGCTGGGCCTGTTCTGCCGCCCGCTCGTGCATCTTGCCCCGCGCGCGATGAGGTAGATGAAGACGCCGAGGAACGGGAGGATGATCAGGAAGATCACCCACAAGGCCTTGGCAAGACCACCGAGGTCATGGCTCCGGAAGACGTCCAGAAAGACGATGATGAGCAGCCAGATCCAGAGGAAGAAGAGGAAGAACTCCAACATCGTCCAGAAGATGCTCAACAGTGGATAGGTGTAGGCAAGCATGCTGATCGTCACTCCTTGTGAGGGAACGGGACCGACACTACCGCCAGAAAGTCCAGGCCGCGGGTTTTATACGGGCGGCACGGTCACGGTGCGTCAGCTGCCAACGGACGTAGGATCACCTGACCCCCGAGAGGATGACACGCACCATGCCCACCACCACGACACGGTCGAACCTCCAGCATCCGGACCTCGAGCGCACCGGCGTGAGCGTCGGCGACACCGACGGCCCGGATGCTTCCCTTCCCCTGATCGAGCGGTGGCGGCTGTCGATCGCACGGAAATAGCGTGTACTACATCGGGACGATCCTCTTTGCAGCGATGGCAATCGTGTTGGTGGTCGCCTACGTGAAGAAGCGTCGGACGCAGAACGACTGGCCGGACGATGAGTGACCCCGGGGCCACGGAACCGACCGACCCGGCGGCGCCGGCTGCGCCTGCCGACCCGATGGCCCTCTTGCGGTCCAAGGATTACATCAAACTCCTCGTGCTGGCCGCGGTAGTGGGTGCCCCGGTGTCCGCCGTGGCCTACCTGTTCCTCAAGCTGGTGGCACTGCTCCAGCACTGGTTCTTCACCTCGATTCCGGATCAGCTGGGCTTCCACAGTCCGCCCGTGTGGTGGCCGCTTCCACTGCTCGCCGTGGCGGGGGTACTGGTCAGTCTCACCATCACCTTCCTCCCCGGGACGGCCGGTCACAGCCCGGCCGAGGGGTTCAAGGCCGGCGGCGGGGCGCCGACCGCTGCAGAGCTACCCGGCGTCTTTCTCGCAGCGTTGGCCACCCTCGCCCTCGGCGTCGTCCTCGGACCCGAGGCCCCGCTGATCGCGATCGGTGGGGGGCTCGGTCTCCTCGCCGTGCGGCTGGCCGCCCGCGACGCACCGCCCACCGCGGGGACGGTCATGGCAGCCGCCGGGAGCTTCGCCGCCATCAGCACCCTCCTCGGGTCGCCGATCGTCGGTGCGTTCCTGCTGATGGAGGCGTCCGGCCTCGGCGGCCCGGTGCTCGGGCTGGTGCTCGTGCCCGGCCTCCTGGCCGCAGGCATCGGCACCCTGGTCTTCGTGGGACTCGACAATCTGACCGGTTGGGGGACCTTCTCACTCGCCATACCCGGACTCCCCCACTTCGCCCACCCGACGGTGGCCCTTCTCCTGTGGGCCGTCGCCATGGGCGCGTTCGCCCCACTGGTCGGAACCTGCATCCGCCAGCTCGGACTGGCGCTCCAGGCGGTGGTCGACCGGCGGAGGCTCGTGCTCACCCCGGTGGCAGGACTGGTCGTGGCCGGCATCGCGGTGATCTTCGCCGAGATCACCGGGAAGAGCAGCGCCGAGGTGCTCTTCTCCGGCCAGAGCTCCGTTCCCGGCCTGGTCCTCGATGCCGGGACGTGGACGGTCGGGGCCCTGGTCGTCCTCGTGCTTGCCAAATCCCTCGCCTACGGAGTCTCGCTGTCCGGTTTCCGGGGCGGGCCGATCTTCCCGGCCATGTTCATCGGGGTCGCCATGGGCGTGGCCGCTTCCCACCTGCCGGGCATGTCGGTGGTTCCCGGGGCGGCGATGGGCCTCGGGGCCATGACCACGGTCATGCTCCGGCTTCCCCTGACCGCGACCCTCTTGGCCACCCTGCTCTTCGCAGGTGACGGGCTGACCCTCGCCCCCCTCATCATCGTGGCCGTGGTCGTGGCCTATGCGGTGACGGCCTGGCTTCCGCAGACACGGGCCGACCTGCGCGCCATGGGTGGCGCCACGGCAGGTGCCACGGCGGCGAACCCACCCGCGCCCGCAACGTGACCGCCCTCCTTTCGGTCGGCGGGTCGTCGAGCGGTGGTTCGATCGCCCTCCACGTCGGCTCCGTGGTGATCGGTGCGGCCATCACCCTGACCGTGCTCGTCTCCGCCCTCGAGACGGTGGTCCTGCCCCGCGAGGGATTCACGCGCATCGCCCGGGTCACCTTCGCGGTGACCGACCGGATCCTCGTCCACGAGTGGCGCAACCGGGCACGCCGCGACAACCTCCGGGCCCTCTACGCTCCCATCGCGCTGGTCAGCCTGCCGCTGGTCTGGATGCTCTCGGTGATCGTGGGCTTCTCGTTCATCTTCTGGGGCATCGACTCGGGAAACGTCCAGCATTCGTTCGAGATCAGCGGGTCGTCGGTCACCACTCTCGGCTTCGCCGCCCCCCAGGGGACGCTGCGGCAGGCGACCACGTTCGTTCAGGCGATCATCGGCCTCGGCCTGGTCGCCCTGCTCATCAGCTACCTGCCCACCATCTACGCAGCGCACCGCGCACGCGAAAAGGGCATCGCGACCCTGCGACCCTTCGCCGGCACGCCCCCTTCCCCGGCCGCCATGCTCGGCAACCTGACCCGTCTCGACGTGGTGGCCAGTCCCGAGTTCTGGCGCTCAGCGGCGGACTGGGTGCTCGAGCTCGACCAGACCCATTGCGCCTTTCCCGCGCTCTGCTACTTCCCCGAGTCCTCGCCCGGCCAATCGTGGGTCGCATCGATGGGCTCGCTGCTGGACGCGGCCACCCTCCGGCTGTCGGAGATCCGGTTCCACGCAGTGGATGCCCCGTCCGAGCAAGCGAAGGGGCCCATGCTCGTCCTCGCACACGGCATGCCCACCGTCGTGCGGATCGGCCGTGCAGCAGGGCTCCCCGTCGAGCCGCCGGGACTCCTGACCGACCTCCTCGGAAAGGTGACCGAACCGGGCCCCGAGATCTCGATCCTCCGGGAGGAGTTCCTGGCCGCGCTCGAATTGCAGCAGCCGCTCGCCGCCCTCTCTGACGACGAGCAGGAGGCCTGCTGGCGGCAGTTCGCCTGGATCCGCTCCTCCTACGACCAAGCCGTGCGGGGCCTGGCGGGACTCACCCTGGCCGAGCCGGCGCCGTGGACCACCGATCGGCCGGCCGCCGTCGGACGGCCCCGGTTGGTCACCACCCGACCGCTCGAGGTGGACTGGACGATGCCGGCGGTCCCTGCCGCCGACAAGTGAGCACTGCGGACTGGCCCGACCCGGAATCAGAGGTGGCCGAAGCCTCCGGACTCCTCCTTGGTCATCGCTACCGAGATCGGGTGCTTGTCGAAGTGCCCCATGGCCTGCTTCATGTCCTCGAGCAGCAGGAAGGCCAGATCGCGGCTGACCCCCTGGCGCACCAGGATCCGCTGGACGGAGATGTCGGCGACCGACCCGGTGAGCGGGTAAGCCGGTACCTGCCAACCTTGCACCCGCAACCGGTCAGCGACGTCGTAGAGGGTGTACCCGGGGTCCTCGCCCTCGCGGATGCGCCAGGCGACTGACGGGATCCCGGTCAGGGGGTTGCCGTCGCACAGGATGTCGAAGGGACCCAGCTTCACGATCTCCTCGGCCAGGAACTTGGCCGTCTCGTAACAGGCCTCGTGAACGTCGCGGTAGCCGTTCCTGCCAAGGCGGATGAAGTTGTAGTACTGGGCCACGATCTGCCCTGCGGGGCGCGAAAAGTTGATCTGGAAGACCGGCATGTCACCGCCGAGGTAGGTGACATGGAAGATGAGGTCGTCGGGCAGGTCCTCCTGGTCCCGCCACAGCACCCAGCCCACACCGAGCGGGGCAAGGCCGAACTTGTGGCCAGAGGTGCTGATGGACTTGACCCGGGGAATGCGGAAGTCCCAGACGATGTCGGGGGCGCAGAAGGGGGCCAGGAAGGCGCCACTGGCCCCGTCCACATGGATGTCGACATCGAGACCGGTCTCCTCGGCCAGCTTGTCGAGTGCCTGGGACAGCTCGAGGACCGGTTCGTAGGAGCCGGTGTAGGTCACCCCGAAGGTGGGGACGACCATGATGGTGTTCTCGTCGACCCGTTCCAGCATCTGGTCGACGTCCATGCAGTACTTGCCGGGCGACATGGGGATCTCCCGCATCTCGATATCCCAGTACTTGGCGAACTTGTGCCAGACCACCTGGACCGGGCCGCACACCATGTTGGGCCTGTCGGTCGGCTTGCCCTCGGCCTGGCGCTTGGCCCGCCACCGCCACTTGGCCGCCATGCCGCCCAGCATGCACGCCTCGGACGAGCCGATGGCCGAGCAGCCGACAGCTCCCCCACCTTCAGGGGCATTCCACAGCCCGCCCAGGATCTGCACGCACCGCCGCTCGATCTCGGCGGTCTGGGGGTACTCGTCCTTGTCGATCAGGTTCTTGTTGATGCAGAGATCCATCAGACCATGGACCTGGTCCTCCTCCCAGGTCTGGCAGAAGGTGGCCAGGTTCTGGCGGGCGTTCCCGTCGAGCAGCAGTTCGTCGGAGATGGCCTGAAAGGCATCTTCGGCCCGCATGGCATCGTCGGGGCACCGGTGGGAGGGCAGCGCGGTGAGGAGATCCTTACCGGCGTAGAGCGATTCGAGGACCTCGTTACGGGACACGTGCTTGTGCAGGGGCATGATGCGGTCAACCTTTCGGGTCTGGGAGCTCGGGCAGGGAACCGGTCGCCCGCTCAGACGTCGCTGATGGCCTGGACCTTATCGGTGGCGATCGCCAACTTGAGGGCCTCGAAGTCCTTCTCGTTCTGGTCGGCGTACGAAGAGGCGAACCGGCACATGGACTCGTCGAACCGGCTGCCCGCGCCGAGATATGAGCCGATGGCGATGGGGTCCCCCGATCGGGCGTGGGCACGGGCAAGCGTCCATCCGCACATCTGCGCGTAGACAGCCAACGCCTCGGGCCGCATGGTCTCGATGTCGGCAGACAGCTTCCAGTCCCAGAGCTGGCGGACGTAGAATTCGCGGACGACGCCGTCCGGGGCCACGCACGCGGTCCCAGCCGAGGAAGATGTCGCTCGCACTCTGCATGAGCCGCTGTCCCTCGACCACCCGCTGGCCCTGGTTGTCGTAGTCGCTCGCCTTGAGGAAGGGCGCCCCGACCGCCTCCTCGGCCTGCTTGACCTGGAGCAACAGGGGGTCGCCGGCGTCGCGGCCCACGAAGAGCGCGACCCAGCACCGGGTCCCCACCGAGCCCACGCCGACCACCTTCCGGGCCAGGTCGACGAACTCGTAGTTGTTCAAGAGGTGTTGCCGGTCCCCGGCCAGCGAGCTCCGGTAGGCAGAGAGCCCACCGAGGAGGCTGGCGATCGTCTCCATCGCGTTGGGTTCGGTGAAGACCGCGTCCGCCGGGGTCAACAGTGGCGGGTCGGACACGAACCGGAGCCGGCCGTCGACCTCCTCGGTCAGCTTGGCCATCGCCGAGAGGTGGTCCTTGGTCCGGGCCTTCGCCATGCGGTGCTGGAAGGTCTCCATGATCTTCGGACCGACGTCGCTTCCCCATCGCTCCACCAGGGTCTGGGCGTCGAGCTTCGCGTACCAGATCTCGATGGTCCGCATGGTCGCGAACTCGCGGATCGCCTCCCGGTAGCCGCGGGCGGCGAGCGCGACCAGCGAGGTGCGCTCGGCGCCGTCGAACTCCCGGCTGCGGCCGGCCACCTCGAAGCTCGCGGCCAGGCGCTTGAGGTCCCACTCGAAGGGCCCGGGAATGGTCTCGTCGAAGTCGTTGACGTCGAAGACCATGTCACGCTCGGGGGAGGCGAACCCGCCGAAGTTGACCAGGTGGGCGTCCCCACACAGCTGCACGTCGAGATGGGAGTGGACTTCGTGGGCGAGGTCGGCGGCCATCACCGCGGCCGCCCCGCGGAAGAACGCGAACGGCGAGGCGGCCATCCGGCCGTATCGGATGGGGACCAGGTCGGGGACCCGGGTGGTGGCCTGGAGGGCGAGGATCTCGCAGCGGGTCGGTCCGGTCGGCGGGGACCTCCCACTCACCGTGCCGGGACCGTGGCACGAGCGATCGCGCCTCGCGCCCGTGGGCCGCTCGCTGGTCCGGGGTCGGGAGGGTCATGGCATCATTGTCGCGCCCAGCCGAACCGTCTGCCTGACGACCTGCCGACCAGCCGGCACCGACCGGCACCAGCCCCGGCCATGCCGTCCGGACTCCCGGAACCGGCCCGGGCACCGCGCTGAGCCGACCGACTCAGCCGGCGCGGGCCCTCTTGCGCCGCTGTCGGAAGTGGATCACGAGCCGGTCGACCAGGGCCCCGAGCACGGCCGCAATGAGCAGCACCCAGATCAGGCTGACCTCGGCGCTGAAGAACACGAATCCCACCTTGACCGTGTTGGAGTTGTCGATCACGAAGGCGATGAGCAGGACCAGGGCGAGGCCGCTCACGACAAGGCGGGCGATGTCCTTCCGCTCCCGCTTCCTGGCGGGGGACGCCCCGCCTCCCGAGGATCTGGGCATGGGTTCCTCCTGGTCGCTCGCGCCTCTGTCGACAGTACCCGGGGCACCCGCCCGCACGCCGGCATGCGGGCGAACCGTCAGCCGATCAGGAGGGTGGCCTGGTGGGCGAAGTCGAGGATCGGAGCCGGGAAAGATGCCGAAGACCACGCTGAAGGCCACGCAGGTCCCGATCACCACCGCGGTCAGAGGAGGTACCGTGACCTGGCCCCGCGCCAGCACCGCCCCGGTGGGCGGCGCATCGGTCAGCACCTGGAGGCTCGCGATGCCGTCCACCGCCGTGGAGGCGTGCGGGACGTCGACCACCGCTCCGTCACCGACCGCCCCGTCACCGGCGGCATCGCCGAGGCCGCCCTCCATGCCGACGGGAGAGAACATGGTGACCGCCAGGCGGAGATAGAAGAAGACGGCAACCGCGGCCGACGCCATGGCGATGGCTGCCAGCGCGTAGCCCTGGGTGGCGACCGACGACTCCACCACGACGAGCTTGGCCAGGAACCCGGTGGTGAACGGGACCCCCGCCTGCCCGAGGAGGAGGACGGCAAAGGCCAGCGCCAACACGGGTTGGCGACTGGCGAGGCCCCGGTAGTCGGAGATCTGGTTCCCGGTGTCACCGGTTCGGGCCATCACGGTGATCACCGCGAACGAGCCGATGACCAGGAAGGTATAGGTGAAGACGTAGTAGAGCGATGCAGACACCCCTCGGGCGGTGGCCGCTTCGACGCCGAGCAGGATGAACCCGACGTGGTTGATGGACGAGTAGGCCATCATCCGCTTGACGTCCCTCTGGGTGAGCGCCACCGCCGCGCCGAGCACCAGGCTGAGCACGGCCAGCGCCCAGACGATGGGCTGCCAGTCGGCCCGGACGGTGCCGAAGGAGGAGACGAAGACCCGCAGCAGGGCGGCGAACGCACCGGCCTTGGCCACCGCGGCCATGAACCCTGTCACCGGCGACGGCGAGCCCTCGTAGACGTCGGGCGACCACATGTGGAAGGGCACCGCGGCGATCTTGAAGCCGAAGCCGATCAGCAGCAGGGCCATGCCGCCGAGGAGGACTCCGTTGGAGGCCACCACGTTCCGCGAGAGGAAGTCGGCGATCTGGGGCAGGTTGGTGGACCCGGTGGCGCCGTAGGTGAGGGCGATGCCGTAGACGAAGATGGCCGACGAGAACCCTCCGAGCACGAAGTACTTGAGGGCCGCCTCGCCCGACTCGGCCCGCCGGTGGTTGGTGGCGGCCAGCACGTAGAGGGCGATCGAGAGGATCTCGAGGCCGAGGAAGATCACGATCAGGTCGTTGGCCGCCCCCATCATCATCGCCCCCGACGCCGACACCATGGCCAGGGTCACGAACTCCGGTCCGTCGATCCCCTCGCGTGCGAGGTAGCCGTCGCCGACCAGGGCGGTGAGCAGCATGGCGATCGAGACCGCGATCTGGATGAAGACGTCGAACCCGTCGAAGGCGATGGCCCCGGCGATGGTGACCGTGGGACCGTGGGATATGACCCGGTCCCACTGGAAGAGCGCGGCCACGAGGGCGGCCGCCGAGACGCCGGCGGCCATCAGCGTGCCCGCGCGCACCGGCAGGACCGCGCGGAACAGCGACGAGACGGCCATGACCAGCACGGCCCCGCCGAGCATGATCAGGAGGGGGAGGATGCTCAGGTAGTCGATGTGCGGGACGTGAATCGTCGGCGCCGCCGAGGCGAGGACCCGGCCCATCAGGGAGCTCCTCCCGACCCGGGTCGGCCGGCCGGCACCGCCAGCGGCTCCGGGCCAAGGTCGGCGGGCACCTTGGTGTTGGTCACCCGGTCGACGTGGATCACCAGCTGGTTGACCGACGGGGTGATCCGGTCGAGCACCGGCTTGGGGAAGACGCCGAGCAGCACGATGAGCACGACGAGCGGCGCGACGATGAGCCGCTCGTTCCAGGAGAGGTCACGCGTGCCGGCGTCCACGCCGGTGGGCTCCCCATGGAAGACCTGCTGATAGCCCCAGAGCAGATAGATCGCCGCCACGATGGTCCCCGCCGTCGCCGCCACCGCCCACCAGCGGTGGGCCACGAAGGTGCCGATGAGGATGAGCAGCTCTCCGACGAACCCGTTGAGACCGGGCACGCCGATCGAGGCGAGCATGGCAAGGGTGAACACCCCCGCCAGGACCGGCGCTGGTGACTGCAGCCCGCGGAGCGAGCCGACCTGCCAGGTCTTGCGCCGCTCGTAGATCCATCCGACGAGGATGAACAACGTGGCGATGACCAGTCCGTGGTTGACCATCTGGAGCACACCGCCGCTCAGTCCCTGGCTGTTGAGGGCGAAGGTGCCGAGCGCGATGAAGCCGATCTGGGCCAGCGACGAGTAGGCGAGCAGGCGCTTGAGGTCGCGCTGCGCGCAGGCGACGATGGCGCCGTAGACGATGCCGATGACCGCAAGAGTCAGCAGCACCGGGGCAAGGGTGCGGCTGGCCTGGGGGAAGAGGTTGAGGTCGAAGCGGATGATCCCGTAGGTGCCGAGCTTCGCCAGGACCGCCACCAGCAGGATGGCCCCGGCCGTGGGCGCCTCTGCGTAGGCGTCCGGGGACCAGGTGTGAAAGGGGAAGATCGGCGCCTTGACCGCGAACGCCGCGGTGAAGGCACAGAAGAGCAGCACCCCTTCCGTCCCCGAGAAATGGGTGTGCATGAGCGTCGGCAGCTCGAAGGTGAGCACGCCGGTCTGGGACTGGTGGATGAAAGCCACCGCGACGATGCCCACCAACAGGAAGGCCGAGCCGGCAAAGGTGTACACGAAGAACTTGATGGCCGCGTACCGCGGCGCGCGTACCCCCACCCGCCGATGAGGAAGTACGACGGCACCAGGGTCAGCTCGAAGAAGAGGAAGAACAGTACGAGGTCGAGCGAGACGAAGCTCCCCATGCAGGCGGTCTCCAGAAGCAACAGCCAGGCCACGAACGAACGCGGGTCGCGGTGGGTCCTGGCCCCGAGCATGGTCAGCGGGAAGAGCACGGCGGTCAGCAGCACCAGGAAGAGTGAGATGCCGTCGATCCCGAGAGACCAGTGGATACCCAGGTCCTTGGTCCAGACGTGGTTGCTGACCATCTGGTAGCCGCCGTCGCCGGCGCGGAACCGGACGGTGATCGCGGCGGCAACTGCCAAGGTGAGCACGGAGACGGCCACGCCGAACGCCTCGTGGAACCAGCCGGCCACCGCCCTGGTCGGCACGAGGGCGACAGCCAGCGCGCCGACCGCCGGCACCAGCACGAGCACCGTGAGGAACGGGAAGGAGCCGCTCATCACGCCCACCAGAGCCGGGTCAGCATGAACCCGAGCACCAGCACCGAGCCGAGGACGATCCCGAGCACGTAGTTGCGGACGTACCCGGTCTGGGTCCGCCGCAGCAACGTGCCGGTTCCGCGGGCCACGCCGGCCACCCCGTTGACCGCGCCGTCGATGACCTTGGGGTCGACGACGTCGGCGCAGAAGGCGGCGAGCCGCTCGGAGGGTCGTCCGAAGACGGCGTCGTAGAGCTCGTTGATGTACCACGCCCCCCGCAGGAACGCGGCCTCGAGAGCCGGGCGCTCGGACCTGGTCGACCAGAGCCGCAGCCCGATGAACACGAAGACCACCGCGATGACCGCGTCGAGGCTGGCCAGGGTCCAGACCGCCGCGGAGGAGAGGTGGTCGTCGTAGAGCGCGGACCCGAAGACCGGATCGACCCACGCGGCGAGCGAGAAGCGGCTCGAGGAGATGGCCAGCACGCCGGCCGTGGCGGCGAAGAAGGACAGGATCCACAGGGGGACCGTCATGATCCACGTCGACTCGTGCGGCGCGGCCGCGTCGCTGTCCCCGTGCCCGGCACTGGGGGCCGCCTCGTCGGCCCACCGGTCGGACCCGAAGAAGGCCAGCCCGGTGAGGCGGCTCATGTAGTAGGCGGTCAGGGCGGCGGTCACGATGCCCACCGCCCAGAGGGCGGGGTGGGCTGCCCAGGCATTCTCGAGCACGTCCCCCTTGGCCCAGAATCCGGACAGCGGGGGCACGGCGGCGATGGTCAGCCACCCGATGCCGAAGGTGATGAAGGTGATCGGGAGATAGCGGCGCAGGTTCCCCATCCGTTTGAGGTCCTGCTCGTCGTGAAGCCCGTGGATGACCGACCCGGCCCCGAGGAAGAGGAGGCCCTTGAAGAAGGCGTGGGCCACCATCAGGAAGATCGCGGCCTCGTAGGCGCCGCACCCGATGGCCAGGAACATGTACCCGAGTTGGGAGACCGTCGAGTAGGCCAGGACCTTCTTGATGTCCTGCTGGGCACAGGCGATGGTGGCGGCCACGAAGGCGGTGACGGCCCCGACGATGGCCACGGTGAGGGCGGCGGCCGGGGAGGCGTGCAGGAGCGGGTTGATCCGACAGAGCAGGTAGACGCCCGCGGTCACCATCGTGGCCGCGTGGATGAGCGCAGACACCGGGGTCGGGCCCTCCATGGCGTCGGCCAGCCACGGGAAAAGCGGGATCTGCGCCGACTTGCCCATCACCCCGACGAGGAGCAGGAGGCAGATGGCGGTCACGCCCGCCGACCCGATCTTGTCGATGTTGGCGAAGACGGTCTGGTACTCGAGCGAATGGACCTTGTCGTAGGTGAGGAAGATGGCCAGGAGGAAGCCCGCGTCGCCGATCCGGTTGTAGACGAAGGCCTTCTTGCCGGCGCTCGCTGCCGATTCCCGGGTGAACCAGAAGGAGACCAGCCAGTACGAGCAGGTCCCCACGCCCTCCCAGCCGACGTAGGTGACCACCATGTTGCTGCCGAGGACCAGGATGAGCATCGAGGCCACGAAGAGGTTCATGTAGAGGAAGAACTTGGGGTAGTCCTTGTCCCCCTTCATGTACCCGATCGAGTAGAGGTGGATGAGGGCGCTGATCCCGGTCACGAACAGGACCATGGTCATCGAGAGCGGGTCGACGTAGAGGCTTGCGTGGACCTGGAGGCGGTCCACCGGGATCCAGGTCCAGAGGTTCTGGGTGTAGGTCCGGACCGGCGCCTGGACGGTGAGCAGGTCGAGGTAGACCCCGATGGAGACGACGAACGACGCCACGATGAACACCGTGGCCACCACCCCGGCGAGGGGGTCGCCGAGACGGCGGCCGCCGAACAGCTGCACCGCGAACCCGACCAGGGGCAGCAGGATGATGAGGTATGTCACGTGGAGCATCGTCGTCAGCCCCGCATCAGGTGCAGGTCATCGGCGTTGGTGTTGGTCCGGCGCCGGAAGATGGCGACCACGATGCCCAGGCCGACCACGACCTCGGCCGCGGCCACGACCAGCACGAAGAAGACCAGGACCTGGCCACCGATGTCATGGAGGACCCGTGCGAAGGTGACGAAGGCCAGGTTGGCCGCGTTGAGCATCAGCTCCACGCACATGAACATGATCAGGACGTTGCGGCGCACCAGCACACCGAGGGCGCCGATGGAGAACAGGACCACGCTGAGTCCCAGGTACCAGTCGGGATTGACGGTCATGCATCCACCTCCCCGATGGCCGAAGCCGGCGCTCCCCTGTGGTCGGTGACCGCCGGGGGCGTTTCGCCGGATGCGTCGTCGAGAGCCGGATCGACCTCCGGTTCATCCACTTGCCTTTCGCTCACCGCGGGCCGGCGGGAGAGCACGACCGCGCCGACGACTGCGATGATCAGCAGCGCGGCGGTGGCCTCGAACGGGAAGAGATAGGTCGTGAAGAGCGACTTGCCGAGCAGGTTGACGTTCGGCGCGCCGGTATCCGACCCGGCCACGTGGGGTGCCCCGGTCACCCAGTGGGACACCTGGCCGAGCAGGAGCAGTCCGGTGGTCCCGAGGGCCACCAACGCGATCGCCAGGGGCCGTTGCCCGCGTAGCGGCTCGGCCGCGATGTTCTCCTCACGGTCGACGCCGAGGAACATGATGACGAAGAGGAAGAGGACCACGATGGCGCCGGCGTAGACGATGACCTGTACCGCGGCCAGAAAGCTGGCCTGTTGGAGCACGAACAGGACGGCGACCCCGAACAGGGTCATGATCAACATCAACGCCGAATGGACCGGGTTGCGGGACGCCACCACCCCGACCGCGCCGGCGAGCACGATGGCGGCCGCCACCGAGAAGACCCCGACGTCCACCGCGGAGACGTGGGTCGCGACCAGGGCGCCGACCAGGGAGGTGGTCACGTCTCCCCTCCGTCGCCCGCTTCGTCTGCCCGGGCCGGCGCGGCCGGGCCGGCGGGAGCCCGCTCCGAATTGCCGGCCGCCAGCGCCTCGGCGTACGCGGCATCGGCCTGCACGCGGTGCTTCCTCCCGGCACCGGGGGCGAACCGCTCGGCCTTCTCCAACATGCGTCCGATGGCACCCCGGGGACCGCGCTTCGCCGCGGGCAGGTCCGCCGGACGCAGGTGGCGCTCGAGGGTGTCCCGTAGCGCCATGCTGCCGGTGGTCGCGTCGTCGCGCTTGCCGCTCTGACCGGACTCGGGCGAACGCACACCGAAGCCGAGCTCGCCCGACCACTGGACCTCGCCCTCGAACTCGGCACTGCCCGACGGTGATGTGGCCCGCATCCACCCCGACGTGTGCAGGTCGTCCCCCTCGCGCCAGTCCTCCCAGGGCAGGTGGCGCGGCCGGCCCTCATCGTCGACCAGCAGCTCCTCCTTGGTGTAGATCGCATCGCCCCGGTTGGTGAAGGAGAACTCCATCAACTTGGACTCGGTGATGGCCTCGGTCGGGCATGCCTCCACGCACAGGTCGCAGTGGATGCATCGCAGGAAATTGATCTCGTAGACGTAGCCGTACCGCTCCCCCGGCGACACCGGGTGGTCGGGCGGGTTGTCGAGTCCCCGGACGTAAATGCAGTCGGCCGGGCAGACCCCGGCACAGAGCTCGCAGCCGATGCACTTCTCCATGCCGTCCTCGTACCGGTTGAGGACGTGGCGGCCGTGCTGGCGCGGCTGCTTGGGTCGCTTCTCCTCGGGGTACTGCCGGGTGACCGGTGGACGGCCGAGGTGCTCGAGGGTGAGCTTGAACCCGCCCAGGAAGTTCTGTCGCCCGTGGGGGAGGTCGGGGTCCGCCATCAGCGGTCAACTCCTTCGTTCGAGGGGAGCCCGACCGGTTCGCCGGTGCGCCTCCAGAGGCGCAGGCCCACCTGCGGCACGACGGCCCGGGTCTGCGCTCGCTCGGCGCCGATCCCGAACGCCCGGGTCATGAGGACACCCGCCGCCAGGACGGCCGCCACCATGGCGATGCCCCACCAGCCGTCGATCACGAACCCGGCCACGATCAGCAGGAACCCCAGGGACAACGGGATGAGCCGCTTCCAGCCGAGGTCCATGAGCTGGTCGTAGCGGAGACGGGGCAGGGCGGCCCGCAGCCAGACGAAGACGAACAGGAAGACGATCGTCTTGCCCAGGAACCAGAGGATGGGCCACAGCCACTCGGTGTACGGGATGTGCGGGATCGGCCCGTCGGGGCCACCGAAGAACAGGGTGACGGTGATGGCCGACATGGTGATGGTGTTCATGAACTCGGCGAGGAAGAAGAGCGCGAAGCGGATCGAGGAGTACTCGGTCACGAAGCCGCCGACCAGCTCGGAGTCGGCCTCGACCAGGTCGAACGGGGGTCGGTTGGTCTCTGCGACCACCGCGGTGAAGAAGATCACGAAGGGCACGACGGCCAGGCGGATGACGTTCCACTGCCAGAAGTGGCTGGCCTGGCCGTCCACGATCGCCCGGGTGGAGAGCGACCCGGTGATGAGCACCACCATGACCACCGTCATCCCGATGGCCGCCTCGTAGGAGATCATCTGGGCCGACGCCCGGACCGATCCGAGCAGCGGGTACTTCGACCCCGATGACCAGCCGGCCAGCATGATCCCGTAGACGCCGATGGCCGACATCGCCAGGAGGAAGAGGATGCCCATGGGCGGGTCGGCCAGCTGGAGCTCGAAGGTGTGGCCGCCCACGGTGACCTCGCCACCGATGGGGACGATCGCAAAGCTCAGGAAGGCCGGGATGATGGTGAGGTACGGGGCCAGCTTGAAGACGAACCGGTCGGCCTGGTCGGGAAGGAGGTCTTCCTTGAAGAAGAGCTTGATCCCGTCGGCCAGGGTCTGGGCGATACCGAACGGCCCGGCACGGTTGGGCCCGATCCGGCTCTGCATGTCGGAGATGACCTTGCGCTCGAACCAGATCATCAGCATGACCGCCACCATCAGGGCACCGAAGACGACCAGGACCTTGATCAGGACGATGAGCAGGACGACCCAACCCACTCCGCTGGAATAGAGGGGATCGGTACCGAACAGCACCGCGGTGAGGTGGCCCGGGGGGCTCACGGGGTCTCCATCCGCAGGTCGACCACCGGGAAGGCCCGGTCGATGAGGTCGGCCACCGTGCCGTCGCCGAAGGGGACGTTGAACTCGGTGGCCACCACCCGGCGGGGCAGCGACCCGTCGGGCGCGACGGGCACCACGGTCGAGGTGGTGGCCGAGCGCAGCCGCACCGATCCGCCGGCGGTCACGCCGAGGTCGTCGAGATCGTGCGGGTTGACCCGGAGCACCGCTGGCTCCACTAGGCCGGAGAGGGCGTCGACAGCGTGCATCGCCGCCCCACGGTCGTAGAGGGTGCGCGATGCGACCAGCCGGACCGAGTAGCCGTCGATCGGAGCCACATGGGGCACCTCGAGGTCGGCCGGTCCGGAGAGCGCGGACGGCCGGGCCGGGCCGGCCCCGTCCCGCGTCCCGGCGTCCTGCACGTCGGGTGCGTCCGGTACACCGGCGTCGGTCCCACCGCTCCCGGCGCCGGGCGACCCGGCGAGCCCCGCCCGGGGGGCGCGCCCTGTCGTTCGACCGACTCGACACCGGGCACGGCGACCGGATCCAACCGGGGGCGCCCGATGGTGAGCGAGATCGGGCTCGCAGAGAGGGGGGCCGTCACGCCGTCGGCGGCTCCCACGGCGTCGAGGACCGTCCCGGTGATACCCCGGTGGGAGACGGCCACCCGTTCGATCTCGTCCCAGACGGCACCGACCGAGTCGAACCCGGGATCGCTGCCCAGGTGGACGGAGAGCTCGGAGGCGATCATCCAGTCCGGCCAGGCCTGGCCCGGAGGCACCAGCTTCTGCCCGACGCGGGAGATCCGCCCCTCGATGTTGGTGGTGGTGCCGCGCCGCTCGTGCGCCTCGGCGGCCGGCAGGACCACGTCGGCGTGGTCGAGTGCCGCCCCCGGTGAGCTGGCGACCGCCACCACGAACTCGGCACCCTCGAGGGCGCGGCCTGCAAGGCGCCGGTCGGGGAAGTCGGTCAGCGGGTCCGCACCGAGGAGGACCAGCGCCCGGACGCGGGCGCCCTCGGCCTGGTCCCCGGCTGCCGCGGCCAGGGTGTCGGCAGCTCCCCGACCGCGGTGCGGCGGCACCGAGCCCCAGGCCGCCTCGAACCAGGGACGCCCTTCCTCGAGGGCCACCCGACCCGGCAGGACCCCGGGGGCGAGTCCCATGTCGATGGCGCCCATCACGTTGCCGCGCCGCAGCGCGGGCAGGAAGCGCGCCTCGGGAAGCGCGCGTGCCAGGACCTGCGCGGCCTCGGCCACCAGCTCACCGTCCTCGGCCAGGGAGGGGCGGCCGACCACGACGACCACCGGGCCGGCCGCCACCAGCCGGCGGGCCTCGGAGAGCGCCCCCGCGTCCGAAGTGCCGCCCGGAGCAGGGCCGTCCCCCACCAATGCCTCGGCGAGCTCGATGGCCTGGCCTGGGGCGTAGCGCAGGGAGACCGCGGCGTAGGAGGTGAGCGAGGTGGCCTGCGGCGAGAGCTCGACCAGCGCGGTGCCGCCGAGCGCGGCAGCACGCAGCCGCAGGAAGAGCACCGGAAGCTCCTCGCGGATGTCGCCCGTCAACAGGACGACCGTGGCCGCCGCGGCGGCCTGATCGATGGTCGCCCGTGGCAGGCCGAGGACGACCTCGGCGGGCAGTCCGTCCCCGAGCTGGGCGTCGACCGAGTCGGTGCCGAGCACCCCCTTGGTCAGGCGGGCCCAGGCATAGGCACCCTCGTTGGTCAGCCGGGACCCGCCGACCACGGCGATCGCCTCGGCGCCCGCGTCGTCCAGGACCGACCGCAACCCCGAGGCCGCGGTGGCCAGGGCCTCGTGCCACGACGTGGTCACCAGGGTCCCCTCCTTGCGGACCATCGGCTCGGCCAGGCGGTCCTCCCGGTTGACCGCGTCGGCCAGGAAGCGGCCCTTGTCACAGAGCCACCCGTGGTTGACCGGGTCGATGTCGATCCCCAAGAGGCGGGTCAACCGGTTGGAGGACGACTGCACCGCCACCCTGCAGCCGAGCGCACAGGTCGTGCAGGTCGACTCGACCTGGTCGAGATCCCATGGACGGGCCGCGAACCGGTAGGGGGACGCGGTCAGTGCCCCGACCGGGCAGATCTGCACCGTGTTGCCCGAGAAGTAGGAGGTGAAGGGCAGCTCGGGGAACACACCGACCTCGATGTGCTCCCCCCTGCCGATGAAGTCGATCTGGGCCTCGCCGGCAACCTCGTCCGCGAAGCGGGTGCAACGGCTGCACTGGATACACCGCTCGCGGTCGAGCAGCACCAGGTCGGAGATCGGCATCGGCTTCTCGAAGTGGCGCTTCTCCTCCACGAACCGGGTCTCCCCGGGCCCGTAGGCGAGCGTCTGGTCCTGGAGCGGACACTCGCCGCCCTTGTCGCACACCGGGCAGTCGAGCGGATGGTTGATCAACAGGAACTCGAGCACCCCGTCCTGGGCCTTCTTGACCTTCTGCGAATCGGTGGTGACCTCCATGCCCGGCGCGACCTCGATGAAGCAGCTCGGCTGCAACGAGGCGCCGCGGGGGCCGCTGACCTCGACCAGGCACATCCGGCACACACCGACCGACTGCATCCGCGGGTGGTAGCAGAACCGCGGGATGAAGGTGCCGGACCGCTCGGCGGCGGCGATGAGCAGCTCGCCCTTGTACGCGCGCGCCGGACGGCCGTCGATGGTGAACTCGACGGTCGGAGCGTCAGGTGCATCACCGCTCGCGCCGTCGGCCGGGGTCTGGGTGGACGGCTCAGCCATAGGGGCAGCCACCCTCCTTGATGTGGACGAGGAACTCGTCGCGGAACATCTGGATGGCGGAGTGGATCGACGAGGGGATGGACGGCCCGAGCACGCAGATGGTCGTCTGCTGGGGTGGCCAGGTCAGCCCGGGGGAGATGTTGTCGCACGCATCGAGCAGCAGGTCGAGGTCTTCCTCACGTCCCTGCCCGGTCTCGATGCGCTCCATGATCCGTTCCAGCCAACCCGCACCCTCGCGACAGGGCGTGCACTGACCGCACGACTCGCGGGCGAAGAACTTGGTGATCCGCCACGCGGCACGAACAACGCAGGTGTGGTCGTCCATCACCACCACCGAGCCCGAGCCCAGCATGGAACCCGCACCTCCCACCTCGTCCTGGCCGAGTGGGAGGTCGACCTGATCGGGTCCGAACCACGGGGCGGACACGCCCCCGGGGATGAACGCCTTGAGGCTCCGCCCGTGCGGGATGCCCCCGCCGAGCAGGGGGGCGAAGATGAGGTCGTGGAAGGTGGTCTTGACCATCTCGAGCTCGAAGACGCCGGGTTTGGCGACATCCCCCGCCAGGGCGAAGAGCCGCGTCCCGGTGGAACGTCCCTCGCCGAGCGCGGCGAAGGCTGCGCCCCCGTTGAGCACGATCCAGGGCAGGTTGGAGAGGGTCTCGACGTTGTTGACCACGGTGGGCTCGCCGTAGAGGCCGATGGCGGCGGGGAAGAACGGTGGCTTGATCCGCGGGAACCCGCGCTTTCCCTCGAGCGACTCGAGCAGGGCGGTCTCCTCGCCGCAGATGTAGGCGCCGGCTCCGGGGTGGACCACCACGTCCACCGAGAAACCCGAGCCGAAGATGTCGCGGCCCACCGCCCCGTGCGCGTAGGCGTCGTTGAGGGCGCTCTGGACCCGTTCGATGCCGAGTGCGAACTCGCCGCGGACGAAGACGAACGCGCGGGAGACCTGCAGCGCGTAGGCGGCGATGACCACACCCTCGATGAGCTGATGGGGGTCGCGCTCGACGAGGAGGTGGTCCTTGAAGGTGGCCGGCTCGGACTCGTCGCCGTTGACGACCAGGTAGGTGACCGGGTTCTTCCGGAGCATCGCCCACTTGCGGCCCGCAGGGAACCCGGCGCCGCCCCTGCCCAACAGGCTGGCCGCGTCGACCTCCTCCGCGACCGCCTCCGGGGTCATGGCGAGTGCCTTGCGCAGGCCGTCGTAGCCCCCGGTTGCCAGGTAGCGCTGCAGGGTGTGGGAGTCGTCGTGGCCCATCCGGCCGGTCACGATCTTCGGAGCGTCGGTGATCGCCATCAGGAGCCGACCCCGGTCGACGAGGTCTTTGCGGCGTCCCGCGCCGCCTTGGCCTCCGCCGCCACCCGGCGTTCCTCGGCCACTTCCGCGGCGTCGACTTCGATGCCGTTGGCCCGGCGTACCCTGCTCAGGGTCCCGTGCGGTGGGATCTCACCATCACGGGCACCCGAGCGCAGCTCGGCCACCAGGCGGTCGAACGACTCGGGTGTCTGGGCACCGACATAGCGGTGGTTGACCTGCACGCACGGCGCCCGGTCGCAGTCGGCCAGGCACTCTGCCTCCTCCAACGTGACCGTCCCGTCGGCGGTGGTGCCGCCGACACCGATCCCGAGCGAGGACTCGGCGTGTTCGAGCAGCTCCGCCGCCCCACGGAGGAGGCAGGCGATGTTGGTGCAGACCGCCATCACGTACCGTCCGACCGGCTCGGTGTGGAGCATGTCGTAGAACGAGGCGGTCCCGAGCACCTCCCCCGGGGTGACCCCGACCATGTCGGCGATCTCGACCATTGCGTCGGGGGTCAGCCACCCGTCCTGCTCCTGGGCGAGGTGACAGAGCGGGATCAGGGCCGAGCGGGGTTGCGGGTAGAGCGCGACCGTCTGGCGCGCCCGGGTCACCACCTCCGCCGAGAGGTGGGGGGAGCCGGTCGCTGGCCGCGCCGCGGTGGCGAGAGCGGGGTACCCGGTGAGCTCCCGGTCACCGGTCAACCTCTCCCATGACCGGGTCGACCGACGAGCAGACGGCCACCGCGTCGGCGAGCAGGCCACCGCGCATCATCAGGGGAAGGCCTTGCAGGTTGACGAAGCTCGGACCCCGGATGTGCATGCGGTAGGGCTTGGGCGATCCGTCGGACACCAGGTAGCACCCGAGCTCGCCGCGGGGCGACTCGGTGGCCACGTAGACCTCGCCCTCGGGTACTCGGAATCCCTCCGTGAAGACCTTGAAGTGGTGGATCAGTGCCTCCATCGACTCGTCGATGCGGCCTCGGGGCGGCGGGGTGATCTTCTTGTCCTGCACCCGGTAGTCGCCAGCCGGCATCTTCTCGACGATCTGCCGGATGATCCGGATCGACTCGCGGACCTCGTTGAGGCGGATCGAGTAGCGGTCGAAGTTGTCGCCGAAGGTCCCCACGATGACGTCGAACTCCACCTCGTCGTAGCGGAGGTAGGGCATGGAGCGACGGAGGTCCCACGGCACCCCTGTCGAGCGCAGGATGGGGCCGGTCAGCGAGAGGGCGAGGGCCTCCTCGGCCGACAGGCCCCCGATCCCCTCCGAACGACGGCGGAAGACCGGTTGGCCGGTGAGCAGCTCGTCGTACTCGTCGGTGCGCGGGAGCACGGTGTCGCAGATGATGGCGACGTCGTCCTCCCAGCCGTCGGGAAGGTCGGCCGCGGTACCGCCGGGCCGGATGAAATTGTGGTTCATCCGCAATCCGGTGGTCTTCTCGAAGAAGGCCAGGATCATCTCGCTCGCGGAACCCGTAGATCATCATAGAGGTCGAACCGATGTCCATGCCGTTGGTGGCCAACCACATCAGGTGCGACGAGACCCGGTTGAGCTCGACCAGCAGCATCCGGATCCAGTCCGCCCGCGCCGGCATCTCGACACCGAGCAGCGCTTCCACCGCCAGTGACAGCACCAGCTCGTTGTGGAGCGGCGAGAGGTAGTCCATCCGGGTGACGTTGGTCGACCCCTGGACGTAGGTGAGCTCCTCCGCGGTCTTCTCCATGCCGGTGTGCAGATAGCCGATGACCGGTTTCGTGCGCAGGACGGTCTCTCCGTCGAGCTCGAGCATCAGGCGCAGCACGCCGTGGGTCGACGGGTGCTGCGGCCCCATGTTGATGATCATCGTCTCGTCGTCGGTCAGTTCGACGTCGATGTCGGACGGGTCCACAGCCACGCCCTCGGGCAGCCGGAGGACTGCGCCGACCTCGCGGCGGAGCTCGTCCGGGGGGGTGGTGTCGCGGCCCCCGAGCTCCTGGCTTCCCTCGGACGTCTCGATGAGCAGACCGCGTGGAACGCCGTCGGGAGCGAGATCGTCGTAGGCGTCACCGGAGAGCGGGTCGGGCAGCTCGGTGTCCGCGTGCGGGGTGGAGTCGCTCATCGCGGACCCGGTGCGTCCTTGAACTGGACCGGCACACGCCCGACCCCGTAGTCCTTGCGGAGCGGGTGACCCTCCCAGTCCTCGGGCAGCAGGATCCGGGTCATGTCGGGATGGCCGAGAAAGACGATGCCGAAGAGGTCGTAGGCCTCGCGCTCCATGGCCTCGACGCCCGGGTAGAGGTCGAACAAGGTGGGCAGCGTTGCATCGTCTGCGGGAACCTGCACCCGCAGGCGGACCCGGCGGACCTGACTCATGGAGAGCAGGTTGACCACGACCTCGAACCGCTCGGCGGCGGTCCCCTCGGGCAGGCGCCGGCCGGGGTGCGCCAGATAGTCGACGGCGCAGAGGTCCGCGCACATCTCGAAGCCTCCGTCTCGCAAGCTCCGCACCACGGTCACGTACCCCTCGCGGGTCGGGAAGAGCACCTCCTCGGCTCCCCGCCCCGACCCCGGGGCGGAGCCGCCGGTGGTTGTGCTCGCCGGCTCGGTACCTGCGACGGTGTCCGCGCCGATCCCGGTGGTCACAGGGGCTCACCCACGCTGCGGGCGATGACCGGGTTGCGCCTGGGGGTGCCCAGGTGGACGGCGTCGGGACGGTCCGGGTTCCACCCGCTGGTGGATTCGTCGGCACCGGTCCGCGCGTCGTCGGTGTCGCCCCCCTCCTCCGCTGCGAGGCCGGAGGTGCCGGGACGGTCGCCCTGGACCACTGCGCGCCGGGTGATGTCGTTGGTCCTGACCTTCTCGTGGAGGGTGAGGATGGCGTGCATGAGCGTCTCGGGCGTCGGCGGGCAGCCCGGGGCGTACACGTCTACCGGGACGATCTGATCGACACCCTGCACGATGGCGTAGTTGTTGAACATGCCGCCGGTGCTCGCGCAGACCCCCATCGAGAGGACCCACTTGGGCTCCATCATCTGGTCATAGACCTGACGGAGCACCGGTGCCATCTTCTGGGACACCCGCCCGGCGACGATCATGAGATCGGCCTGTCGAGGGGAGGCCCGGAAGACCTCCATGCCGAACCTGGCCAGATCGAAGTCGGCCGCGCCCACCGACATCATCTCGATGGCGCAGCACGCCAGGCCGAAGGTGGCCGGCCACATCGAGTACGTGCGCGCCCACTTCACCAGGTCCTCGAGGCGGCCGGTGAGGAAATTGTGCTGGAGGTCTTCGAGGCCCATGCGCTCGTCGGCTCCCGGGTCAGGCGGCGCGGCCGGGGCCGGTGGGCACGGTGGCCGACGCCGCGGCGGCATGGGCCTCCGGGGCGGGTCCACCCGATCCCGCGGCGAACCGGGCGATGGTCGACGCGGAGGTGCGGGGTGGCAGCGCACCGACCAACCGCTTGGACGGGCCCCAGCTGAGCGCACCGTTGCTCACCAGGAACAGGAAGGAGACGAAGACCACCCCGGCGAAGACGAGTACCTCCACCAGACCGAAGGACCGGAGCTGGCGGAAGATCACGGCCCAGGGATAGAGGAAGACGATCTCGATGTCGAAGATGATGAAGATCATCGCCACCAGGTAGAACCGGACCGGGAACCGGGTGGGCGGCTCGACGCCCGGCACGATCCCGCACTCGTAGGGTGCGGTCTTGGCCGAGGTCGGCCGTTTCCCGGGTGCGAGGAGGGACGAGGCTACGAAGGACAGCGCCGCAAACAGGAACCCGAGGATGAGCAGGACCAGGATCGGGAGGTAATCGTCCACAGGCCGTTGTTTTTACCACGCAGCCCTTCCGGGAAGCACATCGACGACCCCGGCCGTCGCGGCGGAATCCGCACCCTGGCGGAGGCGGTACGAACGTGCCCGGGCACGCCCCCGACCCCTACCATTGGGGTGTGCGCTCCGCCTCCTCTCCCGCTGCAGACGCCCGGGCGGACACCGGGGCGACCACGCCCGCGGGCGGCCGCTCCCGCGGGGCCCGGACCCCACGCGCCCCACGCGCCCCGTACGTCCACGACGTGCTCGTCGTCGGCGGTGGGCCGGCGGGCTCCTCGTGCGCGTTCTGGTTGGCCGATGCCGGATGGGACGTGGCCCTGGTGGAGAAGAAGGAGTTCCCCCGGATCAAGACGTGTGGCGACGGACTCACCCCGCGGTCGGTGCGCCAGCTCGCCGACATGGGCATCGAAGGGTCGCTGGCCGGTGCCCATCGCTTCACCGGCCTGCGGGCCCACGGGTTCGGCCGCGTGCTCGACCTGCCCTGGCCGGAGCACCCCTCCTTCCCCTCGTACGGCTACACCATCACCAGGCACGACCTCGACGGTCTGGTCAACGACCGCGTGGCCAAGGCCGGGGCCACCGTCTGGCAGGGCTGTGAGGCCGTCTCACCGATCCTGGGCGACACGCCCTCCGGGGGCGGAGCGGGCGGGGCAGGGCTCCCCTCCTGTACAGGGGCCATGGTCCGGGAGAAGGCGGCCGGCGCGCTCCGAGAGGTGCGGGCGAGATACGTGGTGGTGGCCGACGGGGCCAACTCGAGGTTCGGGCGGGCCCTCGGGACGCGGCGCAACCGAGCCCAGCCGATGGGGATGGCCCTGCGCGGCTACTACACGTCCCCCGGTCACGACCGTCCGTTCATCGAGTCGCACCTCGACATCCGTGACGGGGAGGGGAAGGTGGTCCCCGGCTACGGGTGGATCTTCCCCCTCGGGGACGGGCGGGTCAACGTCGGCGTGGGGCTCCTCTCGACCGACCAGCGCTGGAAGGGGGTCAACACCTCCACCCTCATGGACCACTTCGTGGCCGGGGCCCCGGGGGAATGGGAGCTCTCCCCCGCGACCTGTCTCGGCCCGCCGACCGGGGGAAAGCTGCCGATGGGTCTCGCGGTCGGCCCGCGGGTCGGGGCGACCACCCTGGTGGTGGGCGACGCCGGCGGGACCATCAACCCGTTCAACGGCGAGGGCATCGCCTACGGCTACGAGACCGGACGGCTGGCCGCGGCCTCCCTCGGCGACGCCCTGTCCGGCGACGGCTTCGACGCGCTCCTGCGCTACGAGGACCGCCTCGACGAGGCGTACGGCCTCTACTACCGGGTAGCCCGGGCCTTCATCCGGGTCATCAGCCGACCCGAGTTGATGCAGCTCTGTGTCGGAACGGGCATGCACTCGGAGCAGCTCATGAGCTGGATCCTACGGATCATGGCCAATCTCCTGAGGCCGGACGAGACCGGTCCCGCCGAGGCGGCCTACCGGGCCCTCGCGCTCCTCGCGCGTATGGCCCCGGCGCCCGACCGATCACCGGCCTGACCGAGCACGACAGACAGAGCGGCTACCCGGTCGCGGTGGCCACCCGGCCGGCCACCGCGTCGTAGGCCGGCGCGAAGACGCTCGGCGGGATCGCTGCGCCCGTGGTGACCGGTTGGAGCACCGTGAGCACCCGGCCTCCGAGAATGAAGGCATCTCCAACGACCTGTGACCCCTGGGATGGCGAGGCGACGGTGGTCACCACCCCGACGGAGGCCACCCCGGAGGGTGCGCCGAGGCTCACCGACTGGACCTGTGCGGTGGATCCCGGGATGGCGGCCGCGGCCAGGGCACTCTGGTACTGACCGAAGCAGGGGACGAAGCGGCCCCCGCCGAGGATCCCCTCGATGCCCCGGATCTGCGCGGCGGACGCGACCGTGGCCGTTCGTGAGGCCATCTCGAAGGACGGACCGGCCGCGCTCTGGAAGCTCGGCGAGTCCACGGCTGCGGTCTGTCCGGGAAGCGATCCGTTACCGAACAACCCCGTTACCGTCGCGACGGTCGTGCCGAGGCACGTGGCGAGCGTCGCCTCCGCGGTGACCTGGGCGACCGGCGGGGCGCCCTGCATGCGGGTCACCACGGGCGCCGCTGCGCGTGTCCAGCCCGCCGGAAGGTCGCCCAACCTGAGATTGATCGTCGCGGCCAGCGCGGCGTCTGCCGCCGCCGGACTCGTCACCGCTGGCAGCGTCGTGGCGGTGGTGGTCGGGGTGCTCTTCCTGGTCACGAGATACCCGACTCCGCCGAGCACGACCACCAGGAGGGCGACCAGAAGCACCATGACCGTCGAGCGGCTCAGTCCCGATGTGGCGCCCTTCGACGGCGCGTCGTCCCAGACCTCCGGAGCGTCCGGGGTCTCGCCGGACACTGCTCCGTCATCCCCGGACAACAGGTCCGGCGCTGTCGTCGACTCGGGATCGGTCCAGCCCGATGGCGGGGCGTCGGATGGCGGGGCCGGAGCGCCCGATGGCGGGGCCGGAGCGCCTACCGCGCAGCCGCGACCGCGGCTGCGCCGCCGGCCGCAACACCCGCGCCGGCCGCTTTGGCCCGCCGCCCCCGGCGGGACCTGACCTTCTTGGGCTTCGGTGGTGGTTCTGCTGCGGTCTCATCTGCAAACCCTGCGAACGCATCGACGGGCGGGGGCGGAAGCTCGAGACCGAGGGGCACCGGGTTCTCGGGGGGCGTGCCGGGTGGCTGATGCCCGCTGGCCACTGCCGCGGCCAAAGCCGTCGGTGGGGCCGGGGTCGTGCCAGCGGCCGCTGCCGCTGCCTGCTCCGGCTTGGCCTTGCGCCAGGTGATCGACTTCCTGGCCTTCTTGGGCTTCTTCGGCTTCTCGGCCTGGGCCGGAGGTTGCACGTCGAACGGCGAGACCTCTTCCACAGGCAAGCCGTCCCAAGGCGACCTCGACGCAGAGGGATCCGGGTCCGGGTCCGCCGACACACCCGGGGCCGATCCTGCGGACCCGACGAGCGGCGGTGGGGGCGGGGGGGACGGTGGTGCAGGCGCGGCCGGGCCACCGGCCTCGCTGGCCGGTCCCTGCTCGGCGTCGCCGGCGGCTGTCCCGTTTGCACCGTGCGCGCTGCCGCTTCCGTGGCCGTTGGCGGCATGGGCGGCGGTACCCCCAGCGGCGCCTTCGGCGGTCGTGGTGACGGTCGGGCCCACGCGGGATCCGCCCGGAGCGGGCGGTGGTGGAGGTGGCGGCGGAGGGGGTGGAGGTGGCGGCGCCGCGGACGTGTGCCCGGTGGCCTCGCTCTGCGATGGCTGCGGGTCAGCCACTGTCGCTGCTCGGCCGGATGCGGCCGTCGAGGCGGCAACGCCCACAGGGACGCCGACACCCTTGTAGCGCGAGAGCCATGCCGGCAGGGCCTGGTCGAGATACGCCGCCTGGCCCGGCGAGACCATGTCGGTCGGGAGCAGGAACCGGATCGACTGGCCACCCGATGTGAGCTCCATGATGGCGGCGTGGCGTCCGTCAGGGAGCACCAGCTTCTCCTGACAGGTCGCCGAGTCGAGGACGGACCAGACCAGGAGGCGCTCGATCTGAGGCTGTGGCCCCTGGACGGTGATCCCCGCCGTGGTGAACAGGAGGCTCAGCCCCTCGGTCGTCTTGGTGCCCCGGTCGGCGTCGCCGGCCAGAGCCACGCCACCGAGCTGCATCCCCTCGGGTGGCAGTTCCGTAATTCCGACGGTCATGCGCATCTCCTTCGTGGCTGGAAGCAGGTGCCGGCGGTCGTCGATGCCCTGATGCATTCTGTCGCCGGGCGCCGGCTGCGGGCAAGCGGTGCCGGGGACGGGGCGCGCGACCAGGTGGGCATTTGCACGCCCCTCATACTGGCCCATCGGTCCGCCGCGCGGTAGGACCATCCGCCCCGGCGGAGCCTCGGCGGAGCCAGATCGATGGCGCAGCGGGACGGAGCCGGCACGCCGTGGGCGGCGGCTCAGGGGTGGGTTCAGGGGGTGAAGGCGTCCTCCGCGGCCGCCGAGGCGGCAGCGAGCGCTGCGTCGAGCTCGCTCTCACCATGAGCCAGGGAGGGAAAGGCCACCTCATAGGGACCCGGGGCGAGCGCGACGCCCCGGTCGAGCATCGCGTGGAAGAACCGCCCGTAGAGTCCGGTGGCCGCGGATGCGGCGGCCCCGTCGTAGTCGTGCACTCCGGCATCCCCCTCGGGGACGAAGAAGATACTGAGGAGCGGCCCAACCACCGGAACCCTGGCCGCGAGCCGGTTGCCATCGGCATCGGTCACCCCGGCCCGGGTGAGGCCTGCGTCGAGCACCTCCTCGAGCGCGGCACCGAAGCGGCGCACCCGGTTCGAGAGCTCACCGTAGGACGCGGGTCCGAGCTCGGTGAGGACGGCCAGGCCCGCCGCGGTGGCCAGTGGGTTTCCGGACAGGGTGCCGGCCTGGTACACGGGGCCCTCCGGTGCGAGCGTCGCCAGGACGTCGGTCCGCCCCCCGAACGCGCCGACCGGGAGGCCACCCCCGATGACCTTGCCGAAGCACCAGAGGTCGGGGCGGACCCCGGACCACGACGCGGCCCCGCCTTCCCCCAGGCGGAAGCCGGTGATTACCTCGTCGAATACGAGCAGGGCGCCGGCTGCGTCGCACGCGGCGCGCAGTCCTTCGAGGAAACCCGCGACCGGCGGGACGAGGCCCATGTTGGCGGCCACCGCCTCGACGATGACGCAGGCCACGCGCTCGTCGAGCTCCGGCACCGCGTTGTAGGGGACCACGACCGTGTCGGCCACCGCCGCTGTCGGCACCCCGGCTGAGTCGGGAAGTCCGAGGGTGGCCACCCCGCTGCCGCCGCCGGCCAGCAGGCCGTCCGAGTGGCCGTGGTAGCACCCGGCGAACTTGACGATCCGGTCACGCCCGGTGAAGCCGCGGGCGACCCGGACCGCGCTCATCGCCGCCTCGGTTCCCGACGAGACCAGGCGCACCTGCTCGCAGCCGGGAACCCGGCAGCAGATGGCCTCCGCGAGCAGGACCTCGCCCTCGGTCGGCGCCCCGAACGTGGTCCCGCGTCGCGTTGCCTCACCGATCGCGGCGACCACCGCCGGGTGGGCGTGCCCGAGGATGGACGCGCCGTAGGACTGGACGAAGTCGAGCAGCCGGTTGCCGTCGGCGTCCCAGACATAGGCGCCCTCGCCCCGGACCACGAAGTAGGGATGACCCCCGACCGAGCGGAACGACCGCACCGGCGAATTGACACCGCCGGGGATCACTCGGCGCGCCCGGTCGAAGAGGGCCTCGGACGCGGTGCGCTGGACCACCTCCGCCGCCCCGGACCGATGCTCAGCCACCGAGCGTCTCGGCCAGGTCGCCGGCGAAGTAGGTCAGTACGAAGTCGGCGCCGGCCCGTTTGATCGCGGTGATCTGTTCGAGGGCGACGGCGGGGCCGTCGATCCAGCCGCGCTGGGCCGCGGCCATGACCATGGCGTACTCCCCGCTCACGTGGAAGGCGGCCACCGGTACGTCGACCGCGGCCCGCACATCGGCGAGGACGTCGAGATAGGTGAGCGCGGGCTTGACCATCACGATGTCGGCCCCTTCGGCCACATCGAGCGCGACCTCCGCCAGTGCCTCGCGACGGTTGCGGGCGTCCTGCTGGTAGCCCCGGCGGTCCCCCCCGTCGGCGATGGTCACGTCCGCCGCCTCGCGGAACGGACCGTAGAGAGCCGAGGCGTACTTGGCCGCATAGGCGAGCACGGCCGTCTGGGTGTGTCCGGAGCCGTCGAGCGCGGCCCGGATGGCGGCCACCTGCCCATCCATCATCCCGCTCGGGGCGATGACGTCGGCCCCGGCAGCGGCCTGGACGACGGCCAGTTCGGCGTAGAGGCCGACCGTCGCGTCGTTGTCGACCGCACCGGTCGCCGGGTCGACGATCCCACAGTGCCCGTGGTCGGTGAACTCGTCGAGGCAGCAGTCGGCCATGACCACCATCCGGTCGCCGACCGCGTCCCGCACCGCTCCGATGGCCCGTCCGGTGATCCCGTCGGGTCGGAGAGCGGCGGACCCGGTCGCGTCCTTTTCCTCGCGCCGGGGCAACGGGAAGAGGATCACGCCGGGCACGCCCAACGCGGCCAGTCGGTGGACCTCGTCCACGACGGAGCGGACGGTGTGCTGGCAGACGCCGGGCAGTGAGGCCACCGGACGGGCCTCGTCGATGCCGTCGGCCACGAAGAGGGGGGCGACCAGGTCATCGATCGAGAGGCTCGTCTCGGCGACGAGCCGCCGCAGGGCGGTGGTCCGCCGCAGGCGGCGCAGGCGACGCACCGGGAACCCCGGCACGGGCGCCACGGACCCACTGGATGGTCGTCGGTCGCTGGCCACGGACCTCCAGCCTACGGCAGGGCGGTGGTCACCCCTCCGGGGGCGCGCCCCGGGCGGGCGCGTCCGGAGTTTGGTTGGCGCCCCTGGTGAGCGCCGAGACAAGTGCCTCGACCAATCCGCCGAGGGTGTGCTCCGTCGCCTCTGCAGCGACGTGCAGCCCGGCCCGCCGCACCGACCCCGACGTGACCGGACCGATGGTGGCGATGACCGGCGGGATCCCCGCTGTGCCGAGGAGCGCGACCGCGTGCTCGACGGCCGACGGCGACGTGAAGGCGACTGCCTCGGCGGCGGCAACCGCGTTTACCGCATCAGCGTCCACCTGACCGGCGACGGTCCGGTAGCCCACAGCCTCGTCGACCCGCCAGCCCTTGGCGGCCAATCCGGGAGCGACGATGTCCCGTGTCGTCTCCGCGCGCACGTAGAGCACGACCGCCGACGGCGTCTCGTCGTCGCCCGGTGCGGGAGCCGGGCCGGGCCGGGGGAAGGCCTCGACCAGGGCCTCCGAGATCGCGGTGTCGGGCACGAGATCGGGGACCACGCCGCTCACCATCAGGGCCTCCGCGGTCGAGCTCCCGACCGCCGCCCACCGGACAGACCCCGGGAGCGCCTGATCACCGAGAGCGGTCAGCAGCCGGGTCACCGCGTTGGCGGAGGTGACCACCACCCACGAGTAGCAGCCGGCCACGACCCGGTCGACCGCCGCAGCCAACCCGGCACCGCCGTCGGCCGGATCGTCGATGGCGATGACCGGTAGCTCGACGACCGCAGCCCCGAGATCGGCCAACGCGCGCACGAGGTCGGCAGCCTGGCCACGGGCCCTGGTGACCACCACCCGACGACCGGCCAGCGGTCGGATCGCGGCCGGGCGGGTCCGGGCGTCGCGCACCTCAGGGTCCCTCCGGTCCGGGCCGGTCGAGCTCGAGTCCGGCGACCGGTCCCACCACGATGACGGCTGGCGCCGGCAACTCGACCGCCGCCAGACCGGCCAGGGTCGTGCGCACCGCCTGCTGGCGTTCGGTTGTCGCCCAGTGGATGACGGCCACCGGGGTCGACGGCGGACGACCGGCGGACATCAGACGGTCGGCGATAGCCGCCCGCTCCGCCATCCCCATGAGAACCACCAGGGTGCCGTCGAGCTTGCCCAGGGTCTCCCAGTCCGCGCCGGGGAGCGACGCGTTGCCCGCGTGTCCGGTCACCACGGTCACCGAGGTCGAGACGGACCGGTGGGTGACAGGGATCCCGGCGGCCGCCGGCGCGGCAAAGGCGGAGCTCACCCCTGGCACGAACTCGACGTCGACGCCCGCCTGCCGGAGGGCCTCGGCCTCCTCACCACCCCGGCCGAAGACGAACGGGTCGCCACCCTTGAGGCGCACGACCCGGCGGCCCGAACGGCCGTGCGCGACCAACAGGTCGTTGATCCCGGCCTGCCGTGCCGACTCGCCCGGGCCCTTCCCGACGTCGATGAGCTCGGCCGACTCGGGGGCCAACCGGAGGAGCTCGTGGTCGACGAGGCGGTCGTAGATCACGACCTCGGCCGCGGCCAGCAGCTCGGCGCCGCGTCGGGTGAGCAGACCGGGGTCACCTGGGCCGGCGCCGACCAGCGCGACCGTCATGGGACCGGGGACCAGGGCCCGAAGTCGGCGCCGCCTGCGCGGTCGAGGAGATAGCGGGCGACCGATCTCCCGAGCGCGGGACCGTCGCTGCCGACCTCCCCATGCCGGAGCAGCACGTGACCGTCCGCGGAGGCCAGCATCCCGGTGAGCCGCAACGACCGGCTTCCTGCCGGGTCCGGGGTGCCGTCGCAGGAGGCATGGGCACCGACTGGGAGCGTGCACCCCCCGCCGAGCTCGGCCAGGAACGCACGCTCGGCCTCGAGGTCGGCGCGGGCCGACCGGTCGTCGATCGCGGCCAGCGCCTCGAGGATGTGCGCGTCCTCGGCCCGGCATTCGACAGCCAGCGCCCCCTGGCCCGCCTGGGGAACCATCGTGGAGGGCGCGAGCACCTCGACCGCGACACCCGGGGGAGGTTCCCACTCGAGACGGTCGAGCGCCGCCCGGGCGGTCACGACCGCCACGACGCCCTCGGTCCCGGCCCGGGCCAGGCGGGTGGCCAGATTGCCGCGCAGGCCGGTGAAGGTCAGGTCGGGTCGCAGGTTGGCCAGCTGCACGCGGCGGCGGGCGGAGCCGGTGGCCACCGTCGCCCCGGTGGGCAACCCGCCGAGCACCGCACCGACGAGCACGTCCCGGGGATCGCCCCGCTCGGGAACGGCGGCCAGCACCAGCCCGGGGACCGCGAGCTCCGCGGCAGCCGGGAGGTCCTTGGCCGAATGCACGGCGGCGTCGGCCTCGCCACGGGTCACGGCGGCCTGGACCTCCTTCACGAACACCCCCCTGCCTCCGAGGTGCGCGAGCGACACATCCTGGCGGCGGTCGCCCTCTGTCTCGACCAGCACCAGAGCGCAGTCCACGCCGGCCACACCCAGCAGCGCCGCCACCCGCCGGGCCTGCCAGAGGGCGAGCGGCGAGCCGCGCGTGGCCAACCGCAATGGGGCGGGAGCGGTCATCGTGTCGACGGCCCTGACACAGACTAGAGGTCGAAGAGCGCGCGGAGGGCCTCGACGAGGCGCTCGCCCCGCGGCGTGCCGGCGGCCTCCTTGAGGGTCACCGTCGGCTGGTGGAGGAGCTTGGCCACCATCGACGCGGTGACCGCGTCGACCTGTTCCCACTGCTCGTCGGTGAGCTCCGAGCGCTTGGAGCGCCGGCGATCGAGCTCGGACCGCCGGGCCTCTTCGACCCGGGAGCGGAGGGCCGACACGATGGGTGCCGCATCGCGCGCCCGGGACGCCACCCGGTACCGCTCCAACTCGTCGGAGACGATGGCGGTGGCCGCGGCGACCTCGTCCTGCCGACCGGAGACGGCGTCGGCTACCGCAGCCCGCAGCATCCCCATGTCCACCAGATCGAGTCCGTCGAGATCGGAGGCGCTCGGTTCCACGTTGCGCGGCACCCCGAGGTCGACCACCAGGAGGGCGGGCGAGCCGTTGCGTCCGGCCAGGGTCTCCTCGAGCACCGCCCGGTCGATGATCGGGTGGGAGGTGTCCACCGTGCTGAAGACCACGTCAGCTCCGGACAGCAGCGAGCCGAGGTCGTCGAGGGACCGGGTCTCGATCACCGGGGCGACTGCGGCGGGCAACGACGCAACCAGGGCCTCGGCTCGTTCGGGAGACCGGTTGGCCACGACCAGACGCTCGACCCCGTGCCCGCCGAGGGCCTGGGCCACGCCCTCCCCCATCTCCCCGGCGCCCACGACTGCCACCCGTGCGCCGCGCAGGCGGCCCGTGCGGCGATCGGCCGCGAGAGCGACGGCGCCGTGGGAGAGGGAGGTGATCCCGCGGGCGATGCCCGTCTCGGAGCGGACCCGCTTGCCGGTCTCGACCGCGTGCCGGAAGAGTGCGCCCAGCACCGGCCCCGAGACCGCCTCTGTCTGGGCCCGCTCCCAGGCACGACGGACCTGGCCGAGCACCTCCGACTCCCCGAGGACGGCCGAGTCGAGGCCCGCGGCGACAGTGAACAGATGGGCGGACACGTCGTCGTCGAACCGGACGGTGCTGTACTCGGCCAGTGGCGCTAGCGGGCTCCCGCTGATCTCGCAGAGGAACTCCTGGAGCTCTGCCACGCCGTCGTGGAAGCGCTCGACCACCGCGTAGACCTCGGTGCGCAGGCAGGTGGACAGGAGGACGGCTTCGGAGAGGTTCGGCTGGTCCCGGAGTCGGCCGAGCGCCTTGGGCAGCCCGGCCTCGGTGACCGAGACCCGGTCGAGGAGATCGAGTGGCGCGTGCTTCTGTTCGAGGCCGACGACGATCACCGACACGGTGGCACCGTCCCGGTCGCTGCGAGGTTCACTCGGTCGGTCACTTGATCACGCCTCGGTCGGCTCGTCCCCGCACAGAGCGGGGACCCACATGTCAACCCTACCGAGTAGGGCTGTTCCGGCAGTCCGGATCGGATCCGACGGCCCCACAGCTTCGCGGCCCCGGTGGGTGGCCGCCAGTCGCCGCCTGGTGGACGGCGGGGCTCAGTCGGTCGGGCTCGGGCTCAGGCCGATCGAGCGGATGATCGGCATGCGGTCACTGGACTCGTCTGCAGCCCGCCGGGCCTGGTAGAAGCTCATGACCTGCAGCTCGATGCTCAGGTCCACGTAGCGGAGCAGGACCTCGGTCGGCACCTCGAGCACCCGTGGCGCAAAGTTGAGCAGCGAGCGCACCCCGGCGTCGACCATCAGGTCGGCGACCCGCTGGGCGACCGCAGCAGGGGTGGTGATGACCCCGATGGCGAGCGGGTCCTCGGCCGCGATGGCATGCAGCTCGTCGGGGTGGCGGACGAGCACCCCGTCCAACCGCTCCCCGATGATCGTCGGGTCGGTGTCGAGCAGGGCGGTCACCCGGAAGTTCCGCGCCGCGAACCCTTGGGAGCGGGCCAGCGCCCGCCCCAGGTTCCCGATGCCGGCGATGACCACCGGCCAGATGCGGTCGAGGCCGAGCTGGCGGTCGATCTGCTCGATGAGGAAGGCGGCGTCGTACCCGGCGCCACGGGTGCCGAAGGAGCCGAGGAGCGAGAGGTCCTTGCGGACCTTTGCCGCGTTGACCTGTGCCGCCGATGCCAGGAGCTCCGAGGAGACCGTGGTGGTGCCGGAGCGGAGCAACTCCTCGAGGATGCGCTGGTAGACCGGCAGGCGGGTGACCGTGGCTTCGGGAATGCGTCGGCCCTGCGTGCCCGGCGCCGACGACCGGGGCACGCCGCTCGGGTCGGGGGGTCGGTTGGACACTGGCTGGATCGTAGGGCCGCGCGGCGGCGGAGCGCAGCCCCGACCGGGAGGCCCCGGCGTCTCAGCCGCACGCTCGCAGCGCCACCATGCGCCCGGAGCCGTCGATGCCCAGGTGGGCGGCCGCCGAGGACCGGTCGCGCACCAGGGCCGGCCGTCCGTTGGCGTCGAGGAGGAGACCCAGCTCTCCCGGTCCGAGATCGCCGAACGCGATGACCCGGCGCACTTCGGTCCACGGACCGAATCCCTCGGGACGGTCGTCGGTCCGGGATGCCGGCGTCCCGCCTGGATCGCCCTGCGGACCGAGCGCGATCTGCAACCGCGCCCCCGGGGGTCCGAGCAGGTCCGCCACGGCTTCGGGGTCGATCCGGAGCTGGACGTTGCCGAACCGGTCGACCCACCCGACCGGGGCGAGCAGGACCGGGCCCGCTCCGGCCACCGGCCCGGCGGCAGCCGCTCCCGACCCGACCAGGGTCTGCAGGTCGGCGGACGGTCCGAGGTCGTCCGGGTCGTGCCCGAGCGCAAGGTGGGCGGCGCCCGGGGCGAAGAGATCCCGGCCGTCGAACGTGGCCCCGGCCACCACGGGTCCGCGGTCGGCGCGGGTCGGCACGATCACCCGCTCCGCCCCACCGAGTGCGTCGGCGGCGGGGACGAGCAACCCGTTGTCCGGTCCGACCAGCCAGCCCGGTCCACCTGCCGGCGACCGGACCCCGATCGCGACCGGTCGCCGATCGGAGCCCACCCCGGGATCGACCACCGCGAGCACGACCCCGGCTCCGAGATGCGGGGCGGCACGGGCGAGGAGGGCGGCGCCGGCGGCCACGTCGAACGGTGGGACGCCGTGCGAGAGGTCGATCACCGGCACCGAGGGGGCGCGGCGGTGGATGACTGCGTGGACCACGCCCACGAACTCGTCGTCGAGGCCGTAGTCGGAGAGGAAGTAGACGGCCGGCGCTTCGCCCGCGGCCGGGACGGGCGGGGTCACCGACCGAGCTGCTTCGACCGTTCGGTGGCCGCGACCACCGCCTCGATGAACGCCGAACGGACCGCTTTGAACTCGAGGGTGCGCAGCGCCGCGGCGGTGGTGCCTCCCGGAGAGGTCACCGCGGCCCGCAGCTCGGCCGGGTCCTCCCCCGTTTCGTCCAGCATGCGCGAGGACCCGAGGAGCGTGCCCACCACCAGCTGCCGGCTGGTGTCACGGGGGAGCCCGGCCGCGACCCCCGCCTCGATGAGCGCCTCGGCAACCAGGAAGACGTAGGCAGGCCCGGAACCGGAGATGCCGGTCACGGCGTCGAGGTGCCGCTCCGGCAGCCGGACCACGGTGCCGACAGCGCCCAGGATCCCCTCGGCCCAATCGAGATCGGCCGAGGTCGCCGCGATGCCCCCCGAGAGGCCGGCGACACCGGCGCCGATCAGCGAGGGCGTGTTGGGCATGGCCCGCACCACGACGCTGCCGGCGGGCAGGGCGGCTTCGAGCCGTGCCGAGGAGAGGCCGGCCACGATCGAGAGCACCCGCCTCGCGCCGGTCGCGGCCAGCGTGCGGGCGGCGGCCTCTGCGACGTCGGGCTTGACCGCCAGCAGGATGTCGGGGGCCTCCACCGGCCCCGCGGTCACCGTGAGCCCTGGGTGGGCCTCCTCGAGGGACCGCCGCTGGGAGGAATCGGTCTCGGTCACCCAGAGATCGTCGACAGAAGCCCATCCGGCACCCAGGAGCCCGGTCACCAGGGCACCACCCATCTTGCCGCCGCCGACCACCAGGAGCTTGGGAGCCATCACGCGCACGCTACCAGTGAGCCCCTCGTCGCCCCGGCTCCCGTGCCGCCCGGGTGCAGGTCAGGAGGCAGCCGGGCCCCTCGAGGGCGCACGACGGTACCGACCGGCGTACCCGATGGACATCGCCGTCGGAAAGCACTCGTCGGTGTAGGCCAGTGACGCCCCGATGATGCGGTCGAGCTCGTCGTCGTCGACGCGGGAGACCGGTACCCGGCCCACGAGGTAGATGGCGTCCTCGGCCCCGAGGGCGAAGGACACCCCGGCCAGGTCGGCGTTGCGGCGGAGCAGGTACTCCCAGGTGGCTTCGATGTTGGTCTCTGGAGCCGGCATGAACTGGGCCTCGTGCCGGAGGGTCCGCTGGCGCAACGTGAGCCAGACGGTCACGAATTCCTTCTCCTCGCCACGCAGCCGGAGATACCACCTCGGAGCTCCCGTGATCGGGTCGCCCCCCGCCTGGCGGTCGACCGCCACCAGGGCACCGTCGGCGGCGAGCTCACGGGCCGCCCAGGCGTCGATCCTGGCGCACACCTGTTCGCGTTCGTCAGCTCCGAGGATGCCGGCCCACTCGTCGGTCACGAGCACTCGACGAGGCGGCCTGTGGTGAGCTCGGCGTAGATCTCGACCAGCAGGTGGGCGGCGCGCGCCCAGGTGTAGCGACGGGCCCGGAGGACGGAGCCGGTGCTGAGCCGCTCGGCGAGCAGCGGCTCGGCCAGGATCTGACGCACCCAAGCCGCATAGGCCTCGGGGTCGGCGTCCTCGACCAGGTAGCCCGTCCGACCGTGATCGACCAGGCTGCCGAGACCGCCCACGTCGGAGGCCACCACCGGCGTGCCGCAGGCCGCGGCTTCGAGGGCGACCAGCCCGAAGGACTCGGACCGGCTCGGGACCAGGCAGACGTCGGCCGCACGGTAGAAGGTGGAGAGCAGCTCGTGGGGACGGGGCGGCACGAAGACGACCTGTCCCTCGACGCCGAGCTCGGCGACCAGGGAGACGATGTGCGCCACCTCCTCGTCCCCGTGCGGGCCGCTCGGGCCGCCGACCACGACCAGATGGGCGTCGGGGTGGTCCCGGACGAGCGACGCGAGGGCCGAGACCGCGACGCCCGCGCCCTTCAGCGGCTGGATGCGGCCGACGAAGAGCAGGAGGGGGCCGCTGGCCGGCAGTCCGAGTGCCCGACGGGCCTGCGCGCGGTCGCCTGGTCCGAAGAAGGCGTGCTCGACACCGGGGGCGACGATGCGGATCCTGGAGGGGTCGGCGCCGTAGAGCTCGGAGAGCTGGGCCGCCTCCACCGAGCACGACGCGAGCACCGTGTCGGAACACCGGATGATCGTGGCCTCGGCCTCTGCCCGCAGATGGGAGGAGTGGGCCTCGACCTCCTCGGGGCTCGACTCCGCCTTGACCCGGTCGAGGGTGTGGAAGGTCGACACCAGGGGCAGGTTGAGCTGATGCTTGATCGCGTGGCCGGCGACCCCGCTCAGCCAGTAGTTGGCGTGGACCGCGTCGAACGGAGGGGCGTCGTCACCGCCGTAGGCACCGGTGGTGGTGATCGATTTGATCACGCCCTCGGCGAATTCGTCGATGACGTCCGGGAGCGCCTCCTTGGACACCGGCCTCGGCGGTCCGGCGGGGATGTGGTGGACCCGGAACCCGGGCTCGATGTCGAGCACCGGTGCGAGGTCGTCCGACCAGGCCCGCGTGTACACGTCGCAGAGCACGCCGGCGCGGGCCAGTGCCGAAGAGAGCTCACGCACGTACACGTTCATGCCGCCGCCGTCCCCGGTGCCGGGTTGGGCCAGGGGCGAAGTGTGGAGGGAGAGGACGGCCAGACGCTTCATGCGCCGCCGATCCTACCGGGAGGCCCCCGTCACCCGGCGGCCGCCGCCGAACCGGCCACACCCTGGGCACTTGCGGCATCGTCGCTGGTCGCGTCGGGTTCGCCCACCGGGCCGTGGCCGTCCACGTTCTCGTTCTCGTGGCGGAAGGAGAGGTAGATCTGCATCATCGCCTGACGCTGGTCCTCGGTCAGGTGGTGGTCGGCGAAGATGTGTCGGGTGAGGTCGGTGTCCCCGTCGGGCCGCTCCAGGATCCCGGCCTGGACGTACAGGGTCTCCGCCGAGATGCGCAGGGCCTTGGCGATCTGCTGGAGGATCTCGGCCGACGGGCGGCGGAGGCCGCGCTCGATCTGGCTCAGATATGGGTTCGAGATCCCGGCCAGCTCGGAGAGACGACGGAGGGAGAGCCTCGCCGAACTCCGTTGCTCGCGGATGAACGATCCGAGCTCGTTGAGTCGTTCGGGGAGGTCCTTGACGAACGGGTTCCCGTCCGGGCGAACCGGGTCGGTCACGAGAGCAGGCCGTCGACCGAGGCGCGCCCCGATTTGTGGCGCTCGACCAGCTCGGCCTGGAGTACGTCGATGCGTTCGTGGAGGGCGCGTCGGTCGAAGGAGATCGATCGTTCGAGGTCGCCGAGACGGTCAGCCAGGTCGCGGAGCTGGTCGCGGTCGAGATCGCCGAGCGTCCCGACCTCGTCCGCCCCGAGGATCGCGTCGAGCTCCGCTGTGAGGTCGGACTCCTCGGTGTCGGGGGAGAGCAGCTGGGGCAGGCGGCCGGGACCGGCCGGGCGCCCATGGCCGGAGGAGAGGATGCCGGGCAGGTCATCGACCAGGCTGGCCAGATCCGGGGCCTTTCCGCCCTCCGGGCGGTCGAGGAAGGCGTGGACGATGTCGAGGCGGCCCTGTACGAGACGCCGGAGGTACGAGAGGTCCACTTCGGCTTCCTGGCATTCGGTGCGCATGGCGCGGATGTCGTCGAGCGACCGGCTCCCCACGTCGTCGAGGTACGTGCTGGTCAGCAGGCGGCCGGGATCATCCTTGTGGCTGGGCATCGGGTCGATCGTACTCCCCCGCCATGGGCCAGGGCCGCTGCGTCCTCGAGGGCCATACCGGTAGACGGCGCGTCCGACCAGGGCTGACCGGGCCACCGGGCCGAAGAGGCGGCTGTCGCTGCTCCGGTCGGCGGCATCGCCGAACACCTCCAACGTGCCCGAAGCACGGTCCACGGTGCCGACCCGCTTGACCAGCACCCGGGAGGGTTCCCGGGGATCCCGGACGGCAACCACGCCTCCCGGTTCCGGCCACGCCTGAAGGCCGAAGGGGCGGCTCACCACCACAAGCCGGTCTCCGGCGAGCAGGGCCGGGGCCATCGACCCGCCGACCACCTCGACCCGGCGAACGGCGCGGGCCGCGGCCACTCCGGCTGCGGCTGCCAGGGCGGACGTCGTCCAACGCAGGGCTCGCGACCGGACGAACCTGGGTAAGGTGGCGCCGGTGCGGCCCATGCCCCACTCTGTAGCAGACGGTGTCCGACCCCGGTCCGCCCGGCACCGGTCGCCTACCGCCGTTGCACTGTCCATCGCCGACCGTCCGCCGCAAGCCCCTACCCCAGGAAAACCGAGGAGTCATCCCATGCGCATCGCCGACCACCTGTTCGCTCTCGCCGACCGCCTTTCGCAACCGACACCCGTGCACGCGCACTGCGATCTTCCCTGTGGCGTCTACGACCCGGCCCAGGCCCGCATCGAGGCGGAGTCGGTCAAAGCCGTCATGGAGAAGTACAACGCCTCGAACGACGAGGCCTTCAAGGTCCGGGCCATCCTGATCAAGGAAGAACGCTCCGACCTGGTCAAGCACCATCTGTGGGTCCTCTGGACGGACTACTTCAAGCCCGAGCACCTCGAGCGCTTCCCCAACCTCCACGACATGTTCTGGAAGGCCACAAAGACCGCCGGGGAGGCCAAGAAGACCAACGACGTGGCCGTGGCCGACCGTCTGCTGTCCGAGATCGCAGCCATCGACAAGATGTTCTGGGAGTCGAAGAAGTAGGAGCGGAGTCCCGGTCGCACCTCAGAGGCAGCGGCCCGCCCGTACGAGTCTGTCGATGGTTGGTGTCAGTCGTCGATGGTGTCGTCGGCGCTGAAGTCGATGGTGTCGTCGGCAGAGTCGTCAGCATCGTCTTCGGCGTTGTCGTCGGCGAGCAGCGCAGCGGGCTCGGACACCGGCACGGACCAGGCTGAGGCCGTCGGGGCGGGCTCGGGCGTGCCGTTGCCGGCGCACGGCCCACAGGTCCGGACGATGGCGAGCTCGATCAGGCGCTCCTCGGCGATCGGCTCACCGCATTGCTCGCAGCGGCCGTAGCTGCCGTCGTCGAGTCGGGCCAGAGCCTGCTCGACTTCGTCGAGGAGGGCGTCCACTGCGTCGATCGACCGCCGCTGGACATCCTCCCCACCGGTTGCCTCCGCGGTGTCGGCCACCGCCTCCGTGAACGACCCGGTCTCCATGCCGGGTCAGCGTACCCGCGTCCATCGGGGGGTCCCGTAGGGTGAGCCGGGTGGAGCGCGAGATCCGACACAGCCCGGCCGACCCGGCCGATGCACTCGCCCTCCTGGTCGGCGCCGGGCAGTTGGTGCCCTGCCTCGACGGGATCGCGCGCCCGGCCGTCGAGCTCGACCAGGCCGCGTCCACTCAGGCCCACCCGGCGGTGACGGCCCGGGTCGAGGCGTTCCTCCCCTCGTACTCGAGCGTCCACCGCGGCGCCGGATACCGGTCTCGTCGCGCGACCGCCGCCTACGAGGACGCCCGCCGAGCCGTCCTGGCCTTCGCCGGCCGCGACGAGGACGGACCTGACGTGGCCATCCTCTGCCGCAACACCACCGAGGCAATCAACCACCTGGCCTACCGGCTCCGGCTGGCGCCCACCGACGTGGTGGTGACCACCGTCGTCGAGCACCACGCCAACCTCCTGCCCTGGGGACGTATGGCGGAGCGCCGCTACGTGGAGTGCGGTACCGCGGGCACGTTCTCCCTCGACGACGTTGTCGCCGCGCTCGATGCCGGGGGGCCGCCCCCGGCGCTGCTGGCGATCACCGGCGCCTCCAACGTGACCGGGTGGCTGCCACCGATCGACGACATCATCGACGCGGCCCATCGGCGCGGGGTGCCGGTGCTCGTCGATGCGGCCCAGCTCGCACCCCACCGGCCGCTCCCTGCGACCGCCGACTACCTCGCCTTCAGCGGACACAAGCTCTACGCCCCCTTCGGCTCCGGCGCCCTGATCGGACCGCGCGCCCTGTTCGAGACCGGGGACCCGTTCCTCGCCGGTGGCGGTGCCGTCGACCTCGTGGACCTGGACGAGGTGATCTGGACGGCCCCTCCCGACCGGGAGGAGGCAGGATCGCCGAACGTGGTCGGGGCGGTCGCCCTGCATGCAGCCATCGACGCCCTCCACGATGTCGGGTGGGAGGCGTTGGCCGCCCACGAGTCCACCCTCGCCACCCGGTTGCACGCCGGACTCTCGGCCATCGAGGGTGTCCGGTTGCTCGGGCCCAGGGGTCCCGCGGGAGAGGGCACGGAGGCCCCCACCCTCCCGGTGGCGGCGTTCACTGTCGACGGCGTCCACCATGCCCTGGTCGCGGCCAGGCTGAGCGCCGAATACGGCATCGCGGTGCGCCACGGCTGCTTCTGCGCCCACCCCTATGTGGTGCGCCTCCTCGGTCTCGGCGCCGCCGAGGTCGACGCCTACCGAACCGACGTACTCGGGGGCGACCACCGGAACATCCCCGGGGCGGTCCGGGCCAGTGCGGGACTCGGTACTTCGGGTGCCGACATCGAGGCGCTGCTCGCTGCCGTGTCCGACGTCGCCGCAGGCGCACCCCCACAGGTTCCCTACGAGCAGGACCTGGCGACCGGCGACTTCTTTCCGGTCACCGACGAGCCGGGCTGGCATGGTGCCGCCCACGAGCTCGGTGCCGCCTGCTCCCGCGGGTGAGGGTGCGACCGGAGACCACCGGCTCCACCTACGATCTCCCGGTGACCGGGGGACGCCGTGCGGCGGATCGAGCGACCCGGTGACCTTCCCACAGTCCCTCCGGCGGGCAGTGGCCGCCGTCCCCTTCACGGCCGCGGGGGTCCTCCTGGTCGGGTGTGCGTCGCCCTCTGCCGCACCGGCTCATGTCCCGACGGCCTACGTGGCGACCGGGTCGAACGTGGCGACGCCGACCAACACGGTGGCGGTCGTGGACACCAAGCTGGGCACCACCCTCAAACCGATCACCACGGGCACTCTTCCAACTGGACTTGCCGTGACGCCCGACAGTGCGTTCCTCCTCGTGGCCGACAAGGCCGAGAACCAGTTGGTGGAAGTCTCAGTCGATTCGGGCACGGTCGTCGGTCGGGTGACCGTCGGCCTCGAGCCCGACGCCGTAGCAGTCACGCCGGACGGCAGGTTGGCCCTCGTGACCAATTTCGGGGACAACACGGTGACCGCGGTGTCCCTGTCGACCCTCCGCCCCGGCCCGACCGTCCGCGTCGGTCGTCAGCCGGTGGCGGTGGCCGTCACCCCCTCCGGATCGGAGGCCCTCGTCGCCAACTTCCAGGACGGTACGCTGACCCCGATCGCTCTGCCCGCGTTGACCGCGGGGGCTCCTGTCGGCGTCGGACAGGAGCCGGTCTCGGTCTTTGTGTCATCGGACGGCGCGACGGCGCTGGTCGCCAACTTCCAGACGAGCACTGTCACACCGGTCACCCTCCCCGGTCTCGTCCCCGGTCCCGCCGTGCCGGTCGGAGGAAATCCCACCGGAATCTCCGGAGCACCGGGCGCGACCACTGCATGGGTCAGCGGCGGCGACAGCATCACCCCCTTCGTGCTGGCCGACCGCCGGGCCGGGGTGCCAGTGGCCGTGGGCGCCAGCGCCGAGGGATTGGATGTGGAGACGGGGGGCAAGACGGCCTGGGTTTCCGGTGCGGACGGGACGCTGATCGGCGTCGACCTCACCTCTGGCACTGTTGTCCACCGGATTTCCGTCGGCGGGCGACCGTCCGCGGTGGTCATCGCAACACCGCGTCCCTGAGCGTTGTGGCGGCGCGCGCCTACGGCGCCGACGGTGACCCGCTCGCCTGGGTGTCCGGTGCGCGGGCGACGACGAAGAGCGTCTCCCGGCGCACGGTGAACCCGAGCTCCCGGTAGAGGCGGATTGCGACGGTGTTGTCGGCGGCAGCATGTAGGAACGGGCGCTCTCCGCGATGAGCGGCGGTTGCGATCACCGCGCGCACGAGCAGTGTTCCGAGGCCTTGGCCACGGTGATCCGGGTGGGTGGCCACCGCGCTGATCTCGGTCCATCCAGGCGGCCGGAGGCGCTCTCCGGCCATGGCCACCAGCTCGCCGTGCCGTCGGATGCCGATGTAGCCGCCGAACTCGATCGTCCGCGGGAGGAACGGACCCGGTCGGGTCAACCCGACCAGTGCGAGCATGTCCTCGACATCGCCGTCGCCAAGGTCGACGATCTCTTCTGCGGGATGCCCGGCCACCGCGGGCACTGGGACCGCGGGCCCGGTCGCCGCGGGCCGCTCGGAAATCATCTGGACCCCCGGGATCTCGGCGATGTCCGACCAATCGTCCGGCGGTGTCCCGTGCAGTCCGGTGATGGCCATGAGGCCGCCGGGACCCGTCAACTCGGCGAGCTCGGCCCAATGGGCCTCAGTCGGCGGTGCCGAAAAGGCGCCGAAGGGAGCGACGTCGGGCCGGAACCGCGCGGACAGGTCGAGCGCCACGCCGAGATGGCGCTGCGGTCCGGTCAGGGCGGACCAGACGGGGTTGTCCAGCTCCTCCATGGGAAACGCCCGCCTTCCAGATCCTCGGCCCGCGGTTGCGGGCCGCACGCCGGGTGCGCTCCTCCGACGATAGGGGCTCGTGACCGGACCGGAGCTCCGTCGCGCGAGCCGATACGCTCCTCGGCGGGCCGTTAGCTCATCCGGTAGAGCAGGGGACTTTTAATCCCAAGGTGGCGGGATCGAGACCCGCACGGCCCACCTGTTCAGAGGCATTTTTTGCTCCCGTCGTACCCTCCAGATGGCCTAAACCCAACAGTTTGCCCAACAATTGGGAGAGGGTCCGGAGGGACGAATGCCCGGAAGCATGCGCGAGCGGCAGCCGAACGTGTGGGAACTGCGGGTGTTCCTCGGCCGCGATGCCAACGGCAAAGTGCGCCACGGCTACCAGACGTTTCGTGGCGGGAAGCGGGCCGCCGAGCGCGAGCTGTCCCGGCTGGTCGCGACGGCGGAGGACGAGCCGGTCCCACCACCGGTCGTCGAGGCACCCCGCTGGAACGTGCGAACCACGGTCAACGATGCCATCCAGGGATGGAAGGACAACGGCTGGGAGGACCTCTCCCCGTCGACCGTGCGGCGCTACGAGAACATGTGGATGAAGCACGTGCACGGGTCGATCGGGAACGAGCGACTGGCGACCCTCAGCCCATACGACGTCGAGAAGTACTTCCGTCGCCTGAAGGCCGACGGGCTGGCGGAGGCGAGCGTCCGTCAGATCCGGGCCCTGATGCATCGGGCCTGCCGGCTCGCCCGAAAGTGGAGCGGCGGCGCGCTGCCCAATCCGATCGCCGACACGGAGCTGCCCACCTGGGCACTGGACGAACGGGACGAGGTGCGGGCTCCGAGCCTCGACGAGGTGCGCACGCTCATCGCCACGGCCGACACGTTCGATCCGAGCTTCGCGGCGGTGCTTCGATTGGTGGCGGCGACCGGAATGCGGAGGGGTGAGGTCTGCGCCCTGCGCTGGAACGACGTCGACCTCTCCGCCGGGACCGTGCGGATCAGCCAGAGCGTGGTGGCGGCCAAGGGCGGCGCCATCCTGAAATCGCCGAAGACCCGGGCCAGTATCCGAACCGTGGCCGTCGACCCCGACACTGCCTCGATCCTCAGGCGGCTGCAGCTTGCACAACGTTCGTTGGCGATGGCATGCGGATTGACCCTCGAGCCGGAGTCCTTCCTGTTCTCCTCCGAGCCCGGAGGACTGGTCCCGCCCCACCCTGATGCGATGAGCCACACCTTCGCCACGGTGCGGTCGAAGGGGAATGTGGCCACAGACGTGCACATGCACTCGTTGCGCCATTTCCACGCCACTGCGCTCGACCCGGTGATCTCCGAGGCGCAGAAGCAGACGAGGCTCGGCTGGTCGACCGTCAAGATGGCCCGGCACTACACCGACTCCGTGCCCGAGGAGGACCGGCGAGCCGCCGCTCACGTAGGGAAGATGCTGTCCTCGGGCGCTACCGGATCCGGAGCTCCTGCAGCATCGAGCTGATTCCTCGACCACATGCTCGGATGGGAGAGAGTCACGCTTGCGTCCTCGGGCGGGATGAGCGGAAGTCCGGCGAGCAGACGTTCGACGGATCTGCGGGGGATGCGGATTCTCTGGCCGATCCTGAACATGGGGAGTGGGAAGGTGCCGGCCTTGATGGACCGGTAGAGCGTGGATCGGGTCTCCCCCAACAGGACGGCGGCTTCCTCGACGCTGAGTAGCGGCTTCGGCGACTTCGAGGTCGGGTTGTGGCGCATGGGCATCCTCCGGTCGTGATCAGTGCCAGGCGGTGCGCCGTGGTCCCAACCCATCTTGCGAACCGATGTCACCTCCAATGTCACACTGGACTCTCCGAAGGTCCGATGCCGAAAGGTGACGTTGGTCTGCGACCGGCCCTGAACGTCACCTCGAACGTCACCCCGAGTCCGCCGGCAACGATGCTCCTATCCGTGTCAAGCGGCGTCTGCCAGCCACTTTTCATACCTCTTGGCCAGGGTGACGTTGTGCTGAAGTCCGCGTTCGAGTCGTGACAGGTGGGTCGCCGAGATGCCCAGCGCGGAAGCCGCTGTCTCCAATGTCACCCTGGCGTTCGTGCGCGTCACCCTGAGGTCGGTGCCGACCGGAACGAGCTCGGGTGCGGTCAACAGCTGGAAGATCTCGCGGGCGATGTAGCGCTTGAGGCAGCGAATCACTTCGCGTCTGGACTTCCCTTCGGCAGTACGGCGGACCATGTAGGCCTGGGTGGCCGGATCGTTGGTGAGCCGCACCGTGGCGATGGTCCACAAGGCGTGGTTGGCCTGTCGGTTTCCGGCCCGGTTCAGCCGGTGCCGGGTGATCTTTCCCGACGATGCCTGGACCGGTGACGCTCCACACAGGGCGGCGAAGCCAGCCTCGGTGTGAAGGCGCTCGGGATTGTCGCCGGCGGCGACGAGGAGGATCGCAGCCACGTCAGGACCGACTCCCTTGGCCCCCCGCAGAGCCGGATTGGCTCGAGCGGTCAGATCGTCGAGGCCGGCGCTCAGCTCGGTCATCTCGGTGGTGAGGCGTTGATAGCGCCGGGCCAGGATCCGTAACGTGTACTTCGTCGCCTCGGCCGGATCGGTGAGCTCGCCGGAGCGCAATTTGGCGCAGCGCTCCACCCTCAGTTCAGCCGGGAGAGGGCTGAGCACGGCCCTGAGCTGGTCTGGAGCGGTCAGGATCAGATCCCGGATCTGGAGTGTCACTCGGGTCCGGGAGTTGCGGGCCGAGGTGAAGGCCACCCGGATCACCCGGATCGACTCGACCAGTCCGTCCTTGGACTTGGGCACCACGGTGGCCTCTCCGTTGAGGACGGCCCGGGCCGCGGCTTCGGCGTCGACGGCATCGGACTTGCCGCGCTGGCGCCGCATCTGCCGGTTCGGCCGGTTGACCTCGACGACCTCGACATCCTCGACGGCCAGGTATCGGGCAAGCCCTGCTCCATAGGCTCCGGTTCCTTCCACGCCCACCCGCTGGAGCGTCCCGAACGACCGCATCCAGGTGAGCAGCTCCCGATACCCGTCGGCACTCGATGGGAACTCCTGGGATTCGAGGAGCCTGCCCTGGTCGTCCACTACTGCGGCGACGTGGACGTTCAGATGGGTGTCGACCCCGCCGAGCACCACCGTTGGTTCATGAGCCATGCTGTATCTGCCTACCTTCGTTGTCGATGGGATGGCACCACCGGCCGGGACGGCGGACAGGACACACACGGTGCTTGGCAAGGCTCCTATTAGGTCACGTCCGTCCGACCGGTTGGTGTGAGACTCCAGCACGAGCGTGGTCGACAGATCGTGTTGCAAGGCACTTGGCCCGTCACCCTCGGAGTCAGACCACGCTCGCCTGAAGCCAGCCTGCATCATGTGTGTCACCCTCCCTGGTAGGGGCGGCGCGGGGCTCCGCCATGCTTCCTGGGAGAAGGCCGACGTTTCGATCCGAGGAGGTGCCGGATCAGAGGGTGCCCCGGGCGGCGACCCACTCATGTTCGGCACCGCCGACGGCCCCGACCCGTTCGAAGTCGGCGTCGTAGTGCAGGACGACGAGTCCGGCCGACCGGGCGGCCGCCGAGATGATCAGGTCGGGGATGGCCAACCGGTGCTGTCCGCGCTTGGCCAGCTCGTGTTGGAGGTCGATGGCGAGGTCGAGCACCTCTGGCGTGATCGGGGCACTGTCGAGGCTGCGACGCTCCAGGAGCACCGCCTCGTAGTCGGCAAGCCTCCGACTGGAGAACAGCACCTCCAGGTCGACGATGGCACAGGTGGAGATCAGGCCGTCCTCCAGGAGCGGTCGGAGTCGTGCTTCGACGACCGGATGGGGAAAGCGGGCGAGCGCGCTCTTGTCGGCCAGATACCGCGCGTTCAGCGCCACACGCCGGACATCACCGAGGGGTCATCCAGGTCGAGTCCGGCCATCGCTTCCAGACGGTCGGCATGGCTGCGACGGCGGGCAGCCAACACCACCGATTCGAGGGAGCGGTTGACGGCCTCCTTCATCGTCGACGCCCCGAGGATTGACGTGGCCTCGGCGAGGAGATCGTTGTCGATGTCGACCAGGTGCTTGCTCATGGATCCAGTATATCTCCTGAGCGTCATCATGGATATATGCCACCGGTGTCGATGGTGATGCGGATTCGGATCAGTGGGAGATCCTTCAGAGTCGACAGCCGGATCGAGGCCAGCATTGACCGAGGCATGACCTCACATCCCGAAGCCGTAGTCACGGTCGTTGGCGATGCTGCGGCTGTCGTCGCGTGACCGGCTGAAGGGGACGGTCGGAGCCGGGGTCGGTCGGGGGTTCAGCTCTCCTTCGACGGTCCAGCGCTCGTGGTCGTTCTCGTGCTTGACCTCCTGGAGCTTCGCGGTCAATCCGGCCAGTTGGGCAGGCGTGTGCGGATGGTCGTCCATCCACCGCTCCCGATCGGAGACCTCGTGGCTGATCTCCCCGACCTTCTGGGTGGCCCGATCCAGGGCTCCGGTCAGTTTCTGTTCCTCGGGGAGGAACAGCTTCTCCAACCGGTCTTCTGCCACCTGGATCCGTTCGATGTCGGCTGGGGCGGCGCGACGGCCAATCCTTCGGATGTGTGAATGCTGATCGAAACGGGGAGCGCGCGCCGGTCGAAAAGGGGAGCACTTCGGTCTGAAGCTACTTGGCAGCCTGAGCCTCGTCCACAGGCGTGACCGGCTTGGTCCGGCTTGTCCTGGCCTTGGCGTCGTGGAGCCGGTAGCTCTCGCCTCTGGTCTCGATGATCTTGCAGCGGTGGGTGAGTCGATCGAGGGTGGCACCGGTCAGCCGCTCGGACCCGAGCACTTCGGTCCAGGACTCGAAGGGCAGGTTGGTGGTCACGATCATGCTGGTCCGCTCATAGGCCGTCGAGATCACGTCGAAGAGCAGCTCGGCGCCGACCTTGGAGGCGGGCACGTAGCCCAGCTCGTCGAGCTATGCCGACGTCGGTATAGCTCGACCTATGCCGACACCGGAACTATGCCGACACGGCGTGGCGGGTGGCTCCGGCAGCCTGACGGCGGAGGGCTTCTGCACCCACTGGCGGGCAGAGAGGTCGGCATAGTTCCGGGACGCAAGGCAGCCTGCTGGCCTATCGGAGCACCGTGCTCTGAGGGGAGGCGACGCCATGTCAGGGACAAGAAGAACGCCGGGCCGGATGGGCCCGTTCATCGAAGGGTTCAGTGCTCGTCTGCTGGAGTCGGGCTATACGCCGGGCACCGTCAGGAACGCATTGAAGGATGTCGGCCAGCTCGGCCTATGGATGGAGAGCGAGGTCCTGGAGGTCTCGCAGCTCTCCGAAGATGCGGTCGAAGGGTTCCTCCGTTCGCGCCGAGCAGCTGGACGCCGCCGCGTGCCCACCGTGCGCGGGTTTGCGCCGCTGCTTCAATACCTGGACAGCCTGGGCGTGCTCATTCCAACGGTGGCGCCTTCGACGCCGGTCGACGATCTCGTGGTCCAATACAAGGACTGGCTCGTGCTCGAGCGGGGCCTGGCCGCTCCAACCGTGCTTCGCTACGAGATTCTCGCTCGCCGGTTCCTTGAGGAGCGGGCCGCCGCCGCCGGCAGCCGGTTCGTCGAGGACCTCGCCGGGTCCGACGTCGTCAGCTTTCTTGTTCGGGAATGCGCCCGTCTCACGGTCGGAGCGGGAAAAGGCCGGGTCGCGGAGCTGCGATCGTTGCTGCGCTTTCTGTATCTGAAGGGCTTGACCCCGCTTCCGCTAGCGACGGCCGTGCCCCCCGTGGCTGGCTGGCGCGACACTCGGGTGCCCCTCGGAATCGCGACGGGAGATGTGCAGCTTCTGCTGGATAGCTGCGATCGGAACTCGCCCGACGGGGTTCGCGACTTTGCCATCTTGACACTGGTGGCGCGTCTGGGCCTGCGCTCGGCCGAAGTGGCGCGTCTCGAGCTGGGCGACATCGATTGGCGCGCTGGTGAGATCGTCGTGCGGGGCAAGGCCCGCCGGCAGGACCGCATGCCGCTGCCGAGCGACGTGGGCGAGGCGCTCACGGCTTATCTGTGCGATGTCCGTCCGTCAGTTCCGATCCGCCAGGTGTTCCTCGTGCTCAAGGCTCCGACACGCGCCATCCGTCCCGACCTGGTGAGCGACGTCGCACGTCGGGCGTGTGACCGGGCCGGCGTTCCCCGTGTCGGAGCGCACCGCCTTCGCCACGCGCTCGCCACCGAACTGCTTCGGCGTGGGTCGACCCTTGTCGAAGTGAGCCAGATCCTCCGACATCGGGATCTGGGCACCACGGCGGTCTACGCGAAAGTCGACCCGGTCTCGCTTCGCAGCGTCGCCTTGCCCTGGCCTGGAGCGGCGTGATGAGCGCACTTTCCCGAAATGCCGAGGACTACCTGACGCTGCGTCGCTCCCTCGGCCACGACCTGGCGGAGGCCCACCGGCTCCTGCCCCGTTTCGTCGCTTACTTGGACCGCATCGGCGCCACGACAGTCACCATCGAGGCGGCGCTTGCATGGGCCCAGGAGCCGGGTGGCGACCCGTCCACGAGTGTCTGGCCGAGGCGGATGACAATCGCCCGCGGCTTTGCCCGCCACATGGCGGGTATCGAACCAGGCACGCAGGTGCCGCCCCTGGGGTTGATCCCGAGCCGCCAGCGATGGCGGCCTCCGTTTATCTACAGCCCCGCCGACGTCGGCGCGTTGATGGATCGGGCCCGTGCGATGCGCTGGCGGCTTCCGGCCGCCACCCACGAGACGGTCATCGGGCTGCTGGCCGCCACCGGTATGCGCGTCGGCGAGGCGCTCAAGCTGGACCGGGGCGACATCGATTGGACCGAAGGCGTCCTGTTCATCCGCGAATCGAAGTTCGGCAAGTCCCGGCAGGTTCCCGTGCTGCCCTGCACGCTGGCCGCTCTCAGCCGTTATGGCGAGGTGCGCGACCGGCTCTGTGAGCGACCAGCGACGGCCAGCTTCTTCGTCTCCGTGCGCAGCACCCGGTTGATTTATCCGGTCGTCCACCAAGTCTTCAGCCGCCTGCGTGCTGACACGGGAGTCGGCGCCGGTTCGGCGACGCAGCCGCGCATCCATGACCTTCGACACACCTTCGCCGTGCGGACGCTGCTCGAATGGTATCGAGCCGGCGAGGACGTCGAGGCTCTCCTCCCGAGGCTGTCGACCTACCTCGGCCACCGAGATCCACGCTCGACGTATTGGTATCTGTCAGCGGCGCCAGAGCTGTTGTCCCTCGCCGCCGGCCGCCTCGAGTTGTCTCGGGGGGTGATCTCAAGATGAGCCTGGTCGCACCAACTCTCGAGAGTTTCTTCGTCGACCGCCTGGCCCGCCAGCGCCACGCCAGCCCGCGCACCATCGCCTCATATCGAGACTCGCTCAAGCTGCTTATGGTCTTCGTGCACCATCGAACCGGGAAGACCCCGAACGCCCTCGAATGGGACGACCTCGACGCGGAGACGGTGAGCGCCTTCTTGGACCACCTCGAGGTCGAGCGCGGCAACGGGGCGCGGACGCGCAACCTGCGCCTCACTGCGGTCCGGTCGCTGTTCGTCTATGCGTCCCTACGCCATCCCGAGCACGCCGGACTCATCCAGCGGGTCCTGGCCATTCCGCCGAAGCGCTTCGAGAAGCCCGTCGTCTCGTTCCTCAGCGCTCCTGAGATCGATGCGCTGATCGACGCCCCAGATCGATCCCGGTGGGAGGGTCGACGCGACCGGGCGATGCTGCTTTTGGGCGTGCAGACCGGACTGCGCGTGTCCGAGCTCACCGGGTTGGACTGCGGCGACGTCAGCCTCGGCGTCGGCGCCAACGTCCGATGCGAGGGAAAGGGCCGCAAGCACCGGGCAGTCCCGCTGACGTCGCCCACTGAAGCGGTCCTCGGCGTCTGGATTAGCGAGCGGTCGGGCCTTCGTGACGACCCGTTGTTTCCGACACGGACGGGGCGCCGACTGAGCGTCGATGCAGTCGAGCGCCTCGTGCGGAAACACGGAGCCATCGCCGCATCGAGATGCCCGTCGATCCGCGCTGAAGGGCTGCACCCGCACACCCTCAGGCATAGCTGCGCCATGTCACTCCTCCAAGCCGGCGTGGACACTTCGGTGATAGCGCTATGGCTCGGCCACGCCGACGTTCGATCCACACAGCCCTATCTCCACGCGGACATGACCATCAAGCAACGCGCCCTCGATCGGACCACGCCAACCTCGGCCGCCCCTGGTCGATACCGTCCCGGCGACGCTCTGCTCGCCTTTCTGGAGGGGCTGTAACTATGCCGACCTCTCTGCCCGCCAGTGGGTGCAGAAGCCCTCCGCCGTCAGGCTGCCGGAGCCACCCGCCACGCCGTGTCGGCATAGTTCCGGTGTCGGCATAGGTCAATAATCAAAAGGCGCGGTCCGGCATAGAAGCGCATGGTCGTCGCCCACCGGCCCTCGAGGGCTGCCCGGTGACAGCGGGCAGCCAGGTCGGCCGCCGTGGTGTAGTAGGTGCGCATCCCCGCTGCGACCGCTTGGTGTCCGAGTCCGACGGCCAGCATGGTCTTGCCCACCCCTGGCGGGCCGATCAGGAGCACGTTGGTCGCATCTTCGATGAAGCGCAGTGTGGCCAGCTCGTCGATCGTCTTCTTGTCCACCGACGGCTGGGCGGAGAAGTCGAAGTCGGACAAGGTAAACGGGGAGGGTAGCGAGGCGAAGCGGGACAGGCTGGCCCGTCGCCGCTCGTCGACTGCGGTCACCTCGACGGCGAGCAGTCGCTCTAGGAAATCCTGGTGACTGAGGTTGGACTTGAGGGCATGGTCGAGCTCGCCCGGCAGTGCCTCGGCGGCCGCGGTCATCCGCAGGAAGGCCAAATACGCTCTGAGCTCCTGGTAGGTGGAGTTCTCGCTCATGCCGGCACCTCCCGGGCCTCGGTCCCTCCGGGGAAGGCCAGGGCGATGATCTCGGCCATGGCGTCGAGGTCGACACTCGGTTCCGTTCCCGGTCCTCGGACCAGCCGTTCCCGTTCTGCCAGGGCGGCTCGACCGGGTGGCTTGTTGGCCTTGCGGTCACAGGGACGCTCGGTTGAGAACTGGGAGAGCACCACGGCTTCGAGGGCAACCCGGTGGGCCTCGGTGCGCACCATGGCGCCTGCCCCCGGTTGGGCGAGGCGGTGGGACACGAGCTCGATGCCCGAGGGTGCAAAGACCTCGAGGCTGCCGGTGCCCAGCCGGTGCCGGAGGGTGAGCTCAGCACCGCCCATCCCCGGTGGCACCGAGTAGCGGTTGCCCCGGAAGGCCACGCTGGCCTTGTCGTCGACGACCTTGTGCTCTTCGATGGTGGCCGGGTAGGGAACCGCCGGCAGGGCCATCAGCACCTCGGCGTCGGCCAGCTCACCCACACTCGGCCACTTCGGGCGGCCTTGCTCCTTGGCCAGCTCGGCAGGGTCGAGATAGCGCCCCGGAGGCCGCAGGCGGGCGTCCCCGGTGGTCGACCAGAACCGATCCATGCTCACTTGGGCGTCGGCCATGGTGGTGGCCGTCATGGTGCGCCACCAGCGGCCGCAGCAGAACTTCACGCCGCACTCGACGGCCCCCTTGCGGTTCCCCCTCCTCGGTGGGCAAGGGACGACGATGGCTCCGTAGTGCTTGGCCACCGGAGCGAAGCTGGCTTGGACGTCGGCGGTGCCGGGCACGATGACCGTGGCCAGACGGTCGGTGCGCCACTTGCGGGCGGTGCCACCCAGGCGTCGCATCACTGCGTCCATGGCCTCGATGAGATGGGCCTGGTCCATCGACTCGGCGAGCACCCCCCGGGTGCGTCCCGAATGCGACAGCGTGCCGAGGAGTCCATAGGCGGTCTGCCCCCAGGGAACGTGACGCCGCTCGAACCAGTCCCACTGGATCTCCTCGCCACTCGGATGGTCGATCTCGATGGTCTCTCGGCCCTTTACCCCCGAGCACGCCTCGCAGTGCGGACGCAGCCCGGCCAGGCGGATCTGGCGGGCGAAGCTCACATAGGACGAGAGATACCCGAGGGCGACCACCTCGTCAAAGAGGGCCGAGGCCCACAGGTGCGGGTCGTCGGCGAACCGGGCGACGACATACGCGGGTACTCGTCGAGCGGGTCGGGAACGTCGGAACGGCGGACACCTGGTGCGCGCTCGCCCGACAGATAGGACCGGACCGTCTTACGGTCACGACCCAGGTGGCGGGCGATGGCCGAGACGGTCCACCCCCGCTTGAACAGTGCATCTGCTTCCACGTCTTCTCCCACTGAGAACATGGCAGGGGGCTCCTCGGGCTGGTCGGCTTGGACACCGCCAGCTTCGAGGGGCCCTCCACCGGTTTGGCGGACCCTTCAAGTGGCCCCCACCCCGCATCGAGGGTGGGGAATTTCAGTGATCGAGGGTGGGGAATTTCAGTGATCCGCAGCAGAACAAGCTGACAGCACACTAGGCCCGTTACCTACCTTCCGCCGAAGTGACGACAAGGCTCCGCCTTTCTCGGCGAGGCTGTCTTGGGTGACCTCCAACACTGTGATGAGACACCTGAAATGTCGAAGTCTGCCGCTGGGCGTCCGTAGCGCGCTAGGCCCGGTACCACGGAGCGTGAGTTGCCTACCGCCTTGAGGGGTACCAGGTGGACGCTGGTCGTGGCGGTCCTGGCTGAACCGATTGACTCGGTTCCTCCCTGGTGGAAGCGTTATCGCGACATCACCGACCGGTGATGACTTCGGGACTCAACTGAGGAGGCGGGAGCGGCCATGGATGACGAACTGGTAGTGATGAAGAAGTCACGTCTGCAGACAACGGAGGCGGTGGGAACAAGCCGCTTGGGAAGCTGGGTCGGCGGGCCCTGATGCTCGGAGCAGCATCAGGTGTCGGTGCCGTTGCCGGCGTGATGATGAGTGCGGATCCCGCGGGAGCAACGGTACTCCGGTCGAAATCGGCCAGGCCAACCCGGCGACAAATACGACCGAAGTGACCGCCAGTGGCGGAAGTGGCCTCCGCGGAGTATCGGGCGCGGCGAGCGGGATCGGAGCGACCGCCGGGGTGGTTGGTGACTCTAACAGTGTCGCTGGCGTCATCGGGACATCAAGCGGCAGTGATGGTATCCAGGGCATCACGACGAACAACGGTTCCAAGGGAATCGACGGCTTCGACAACAGCGCCGGTGGCGGTGTCGGAGTGAAGGGAACTTCCAACGCGGGTACCGGCGTGTATGGTCTGTCGAGCGCCGTGACCGGGGCCGGCGTGTTTGGTATGTCGAGCGCCGAGAACGGGACCGGCGTGTGGGGACAGACCAGCGGACCCTCGATACAAGACTCTCTTGCTGGCGCCGTGGTGGATGACGACACTCCCACCGGTCCAGGCGGCGTCGGCGTTTTTGGCGATTCAGTCCAGGGCACAGGTGTTAAAGGCGCAACTCTTGCCATTGGTCAAAGTGGCGTCGTCGGCGTGGACTTCAGTGGAGGTCACGGCATCGGGGTGACTGCTCAAAGCGCCACCGGCACGGCGCTCAACGTCGAGGGCAAGGCCACCTTCACCCGCAGTGGCGTGACAAGCCTCACGACGGCTGGGACCTCTGTACTTACTGGGGTAGTGCCCGGAGGTTTGACGACTACGAGTCACGTCCTGGCAATGCTGCAAGCTAACCAGGACTGTTGGCGTAGTTGCGCCGCGGTCCCGAACACGACGACCGGCAAAATCACGATCTACTTCACGGGTAGTGTCCCGGTCGGCACGAAGGTCGCCTGGTTCGTGTTCGGCTGATCGAGTCGAGTAAGTGTCGCTGGTGGCAAGGTGCCGTTGGGGCAAGTTATCGACACGCCCGGATGTGCCTGATTGAGGCTGATGGCAGACGCTGCTGCTGAATTTGTAGCGTTCAGAGGACCTTGGTGGGGTTGTTCCTGAAGCGCCTGCTGGCGGCTGTTGTCGTCTGGCTTTCGAACGAACAGCTCCCCACCAGGTCCTTGCCGCCTAGTGGCTCAAAAGAGGATGTGTACGACGATCGGAATCAGGAGTGCCCTGGCGGTTCCTAATGGGGATCGACCACTTCACCCCTTGAGGGAGTGAGGCTGGTCACCGAGCCGCCAACAGGTGAGCACTGCCGGTTCCAGGACCTTGAGTCCTACGGTTAGATCGTGCCCCTGTTGGTCGGTGAGGTCTCCTCGGACGGCTGGTGGGATGTCGTGCCTCGAGCACTGATCCATTAGGAAGCTGCTGGAGTCCTCGGGCTCATGTAGTGACCGTCGATGGAGAGGAGCGAGGTTAATGATCTTTGTCGGAGTGGACTGGGCGGAAGCCCACCACGACGTGTTCGTCCAGGATGAGGACGGCAAGCGACTGGCCGGTGGCCGGCTGCCCGAAGGGGTAGAGGCATCGCCCGGTTCCACGAGATGGTGGGTCCCACGCCGAAGAACCCGATGAGGTGGTGATCGGGATCGAGACCGACCGGGGCCTGTTCGTCGGGGCCCTGGTGGCCGCCGGCTACCAGGTCTTCGCGGTGAACCCGATGTCGACCTCCCGCTATCGGGACCGGCACTCGACCTCGGGGGCCAAGTCCGACCCCGGGGACGCCAAGGTGCTGGCCGACATGGTCCGGACCGACCGGCACAACCACCGTCCGGTCGCCGGGGACAGTGAACTGGCCGAAGCCATCAAGGTGCTGGCCCGGGCCCACCAGACCATGATCTGGTCGCGGACCCGCCAGACCAACTTCTTGCGCTCCACCCTGCGGGAGTTCTATCCCGGCCGCCCTGGTGGCCTTCGACGACCTGACCAGCGGTGATGCCCTCGAGGTGCTGAAGGTGGCTCCCACCCCGACACTCGGGGCGGGCCTGTCCCGATCCAAGATCGCCGCCGCCCTAAGACGAGGTGGTCGTCAACGTCGGATCGACCAGCGGGCCGAGGAAATCCAAGAGGCCCTGCGGGCACCGCAACTCCAGGGCTCGGCCCTGGTGGCCACAGCCATGGGCTCCTCGGTCTCGGCCACCGTGGCGGTGATCGCCACCATGAACGCCCAGGTGGCCGAGCTGGCCCAGGAGCTCGAAGCCCATTTTGAGCAACACCCGGATGCCGAGGTGGTCCGATCCCTGCCAGGACTAGGGACCATCCTCAGCGCCCGGGTGCTCGGCGAATTCGGCGATGAGCCGAACCGGTATGCCACCGCCAAGTCTCGCAAAAACTACGCCGGCACGTCGCCCATCACCCGGGCCTCGGGCACCAAACGGGTCGTGCTCGCCCGCTACGCCCGCAACAAGCGACTGGCCGATGCCGTCTACCAGTGGGCCTTCACCTCGATGAGCGCCTCGCCAGGAGCCCGGGCCTTCTACGACTATCGAAGGGCCGCCGGAGACACCCACCACGCGGCGCTCCGACACCTGGGAAATCGCCTGGTGGGCATCCTCCATGGCTGCCTCGTCAGCCACTCCGCCTACGACGAGACCACCGCCTGGGGCCACCGAGCAGAACTTGAACTAGCTCGAGCCGCTTGACAAGTTACGGCCGTGGGATGTCTAACCACGAACCAGGAGGTACTCATGAACGTCATCATCGGGATCGACCCTCACAGAGGCGACCCACACCGCCGTTGCCATTGGCTGTGACGAGGCCGAGCTGGCCACCGTCACGGTCCGGGCCACCAGGCAGCAGACCGACCGGTTGGTCAGATGGGCCGAGCCGTTCAAGGTACGCAATGGGCCATCGAGTCCGCCGGAGGGCTTGGCTATCTGCTGGCTCAGCAGCTCGTCGATACCGGTGAGCACGTGTTCGACGTGCCTGCCACGCTGGCCTCGAGAGTGCGAGTCCTCGGGACAGGAAAGTCGGACAAGAACGATCCCAACGACGCCCGGTCGGTGGCCATTGCGGCCCTCCGCTCCCCAGGGCTCCGGCCGGTCCTGCCGGCAAATCATGCCGACGTGCTGCGTCTCCTAGCCAAGCGCAACCGGGACATCGGGAGCCTCCGCACCAAGCTGGTGTGTCGTCTGCATGCGCAGATCGCCTCCCTGGCCGCCGGTGGAATTGCCAGGAGCTCAACGCATCTGACGCCGATGGGCTGCTCGGAGCGTTCGAACCGTCCTCCCCAGCTGAAGCCACCCGGCACCAGTTGGCCTTGGAGCTACTGGAGGACGTGCGTCGTCTCGATGCCCAGCTGAAGGAGTCTACAAGCGGATCACGGTAGCGGTCCGAGCATCGGGGACCTCGCTCACCGACGTGATGGATCGGCCCGGTGTTGGCCTGTGCACTCATCGGCTACACCGGCGATGTCACCCGCTTCAAGAGCCGGGACCAGTTCGCCTCCTACAACGGCACCGCACCGGTCGAAGTCTCGTCGGGAGGCCGGGTGACCATCGACTTCCTCGGAGAGGCAACCGGAAGCTCAACCACGCTGTCCACATGGTGGCCATCTGTCAGATCCGCCAGACCAACTCCGAAGGTCGGCTCTACTTCGAGAAGAAGGTGGCTGAGGGCAAGACCAAGAAGGAGGCCATCCGCTCACTGAAGCGGCAGATCTCCAAGACCGCCTATCGGCACCTGGTCCTCGACGCCGACCACGAAGGGTCCGCCATAGGATAAGACGGCGTATAAACTCTTGATGTGGAGGCGACGTCCGAGGAGCTGGTCTGGTATTCGAGACCGTTCTGCCTCACGTCAATGAGGCCAACGTCGTGTGATCGTGGGAGCGACGGCGTCATTGGCTCGGACTGGCGGCAAGACCATGGTGGCCGATGCGGCAGGTATGAGCCGCAACACGGTGATCCGGGCCACCAGCGAGGTGCAAGAGGGCGTCGGAGATCAGATCGCCAACGTGTTGTCGGCGGCGGGGACAAGCCGGCCATCGACAAGCAGCTGGGCCTGCTGGTCGTGGTCGATGAGCTGGTATCTCTACGTGGGCAATCCGATGTCGATGGCGTGTTGGACGTCCAAGTCGACCTACGAACTGGCCGATGAGCTGGTGCGCCAGGGCTACTCGGCCTCAGCCGAGTGGTCCGGCGCCTGCTGCACCAGCTCGGGTACTTACTCCAGGCACCGTCGAAGCAAAAGGAAGGGACCCAGAGCCCAGATCGAGATGCCCAGTCCAACTACCTCAACGACACCGCCGTGGGCTTCGTCAAGGACGGCCAACCCGTCATCTCGTGTGACACCAAGAAGGAACGGGTGGGCGAAGTCTTGAACGGAGGCGCCGAGTGGCACCCCGCGGGCGAACCGACACGGACCAAGACCCACGACTTCATCGACAAGGACCTCGGACGTGCCGTGCCCTATGGCGTCTATGACATCGAGAACGACGAGGGCTGGGTTCAGTCGGCGACACCGCAGACACCGGCGCCTTCGCCGTCGAGGCCATCAGGCGCGGGTGGTACTCAATGGGCCAGCTCCGCTTCCCCGACGCGGACAAGCTGTTGATCACCGCCGATGCCGGGGGGTCCAACGGGCATCGGGTCAAACTCTGGAAGGTCGAACTGGCCAAGTTCGCCCAAGAGCGGCCTCGAGATCACCGTCTGCCACTACCCACCGGGAACTTCGAAGTGGAACCGGATCGAACACCGCATGTTCAGCTTCATCTCCATGAACTGGCGAGGCCGACCTTTGGCTCGTATCGCACCATCATCGAGCTGATCTCGGCGACGACCACCAAGAGCGGCCTCAAAATCAAGGCCGAACGGGACTGGAACTACGACGAGACCGGCGTACAGGTGAGCAAGGCCGAACTGGCCGCTCTCCCGCTCTTTCGTCATGAGTTCCATGGTGACTGGAACTACACCCTGGCTCCAGCAGGAAACGC
>CAVZRJ010000011.1:0-6111 GCA_963777665.1 uncultured Acidimicrobiaceae bacterium | reverse complement strand
AGTTCAGAGGCGGTTTTCCGGTCGAGCAGGGCTCCCGAACATCGGACGGGGAGCAGTTGGGGGAGCAAACCGAAATTCGCCCGATCCTTCGCATTTACTTAGTGCATTCATACTTAATGCGACACGGAAAGCTCCTATAGAAACAGAGCTTTCAGGCCGACAACTGAGTAGGAGCGTTCGCGCTCAATGTTCGTATTCACGTCATTTCTGACGCCACAACGGGCGCTGAGGAACCGACGCCGTAGAAATTGATGTGTTTTTACCTGCGTTAGGGATGGGCAGCTCCGAGGACTCATGGGATTGCCCTTATCGTGCCCCGCGTTCGACTTTCTAATTGCCCGCCGGCCATTGTGAACAGGTCCGGTGGTAGGTTCAAAACCTAGGTACATTCGAAACTCTGCTTGGCTCAGGTTCCTACCGGCAGGTGACACGCGGTCGGTCGTCAACGCCGCTGGTTCCAGGTCAACGACGGAGATCGTGTCATTGTCGCCGCTGACAACTACTCGTCCACCGTCGAGGAACGCCGCACTCGAATCGCCTTGCGACACCGGGAGGTTCGATGCGATCAACGTTCCGGTCGAGAGGTTCCAGAGTTCGAGAGTGCCGTTGTTCCCTCCTCCTGCGAGGGTCCGTCCGTCCGGACTGATCGCTGCCTCGACCAACGGTTGCGTAGCAACGAATCCGGCCCTGCCTGTCGACGACCCGTTCGCCCTCAGAAACGACACCCGACTCGGAGTTTCCGAAATAGCCACGACACCGCCCGTGGTGGCATCCGGCTGAAGGAGCAGGTAGAGGTCCTCCAATACGCCACTCCGTCTGCTCGAGTGGATCTGGGTCACATGGTGGGATTTCACTTCGACCCGAGCCAACGCCCCGTTGCCCCCAAAGAGGACGCTTCTTCCGTTCTGGATCCACGCCACGGTGGGGTAGGGGGTCGGGTCGACGAGGCCACTCTCGTACGAAGTTGTGCCGTTCGCGAATCGAGGACCCGGAGCCCTCCTCCATAGTCTGCGATCGCCAATTGACTTCCCGAAGGCGAGAAGGCGACGAATTCTGGGACCCCGGGCAACGAGACTTGGCGGAGCACATGATCATCGATGCCCCCTTGGAGTAGATCGAGAAGACCTCCACTTGGGTGAACCTGGCTTCCCCCGGTAGCGAGCGCCACGGCCAACTCGCCATTTTTTGGATTGACCGCCATCGAGTTGATCGAGGCCGCGAGGGGAGGCGTCGCGCCGACCTCTTTCCACGTCGTGGTGTTCCACTCCGCACCTTCGCGTCGTACCCGGCGGAAATAAGTGACGTAACGGATCTGCCACCAAATATGACAGGGTCTCTCCGCCGGATCCGGTGCCGGGAGAGCCGCCCTTTCAGACATCCCAGGTGATGGCCTCGTTCGCATTGGCCGTAACCAGTTGCGATCCTCCCGTTACGAACTGAACTGAATAGATCGAGGCCGTGCTGTGCCCGACCAACTGCTGTCCGACACCATCGCCGTCGTCCTTCCACAGCATGACCTCGCTGTCCTGATCACCACTGGCGATGTACCGACCATTAGGGCTGAACGCCAAGTCCTGCGTTGGTTGATCGTTTCCAATCAAGGGCGCCCCGAGAACCGTACCGCTGGCCACGTCGATTCGCGTCACGTCGCCGCTGGCCGATCCGACGGCCAGAGTGCCCCCATCGGGGCTGAACGCTACGCCGTCGAAGTTGGCGGCGGCCAGCTGCAAGGGGTCCGGGCGTCAGCTCCGGTAGCGGTGTCGAGGAAGTGAATGACTTCCGAACCGGTCGTCGCAATCTCATCACCAGAGGGAGAGAAGGTGAAGTCGCACAGAATCGACTGGCCTGAAGAGAAGGTGCGAAGCGGTTGCCCCCCCGCAACGGACCACAACGTGATGTCAGTGAGCGACGGAGTCGCTGGGTCCTCTTGCGAAACCGCCATCACGCGTCCGTCTGGACTAATCGCAGTGCTGTGTGACGCCCGAACTGATCGATGGGCTGCACGTTCTCGAACCTCGCCGGGAGCTCGTGGCCGGTCGTACGATCCCACAGTCGGATTTCGCCGTCCGTCCAGTAGGTGGCCAGGGTGTTGTCGCTGGCCCACGTGACCCCGACGGTGTGCCTGTCGATTCGGATCCTCTTGGTGAGCGGACGTTCTGTCTGGAAGTCCCAGAGTCGGAATGACCCATCGGCGTATCCGACCGCAGCTGCCTTCCCGTCGGGGCTCAGTTCGAAATCGCTCAGGTTCTGACCGAAATCCTGCCCGATACGCGCCAGGTGTGGGCTGTCGTAGACAGACTCGAAAAGACCCGATTGAGTCTGCGCCGTGTTGGAGAGTCGACTTGCCTCGACTGCCAGCAGCATCGACAAGGCCGGCTGCGTGCGCTGCGCCGTTGCTGCTTCTGCCGAGAGTGCTCGAGCTCGGGCCACATTGGCCTGCGCCTCCGCCTCGCTGCGCTGATTAAGCGCCACCAGCCCCGCAATCAGAGTCACAACGAGCGCGACGCTGACTCCACCGAGGAGTCTTCGTTGACGCCGAGAGGTTCCCTGGCGGCTGGCAAGAATGTAGGCACCTTGGAGTTCAGTGGGGTCTGGACTGTTTCCGGATCCACGAGCCAGCCACCGCTCTGCGGTCTCAAGCGCACTTCCTGACAAGAGGAAGCTTCGATCTCTTCCGTGTCTCTCCCACTCGAGCGCTTTCTTTCCCAATTCGGTGTGCTCATGGACCGCGTGATGGTCGGTGTCGATCGCTTTGATAAGGAGCGTCAACGATTGGTTAAAGCCGATCTCGGGCTCAACCTCGGGATTGTCTTCAAACAGGCCGCGAGGCGGCACAAACTGGATGGCTCTGACTTGCTCCGGAAGGACATCGAGCGGGGTTGTCCTCAGGTTGACAGGAATTATCCGCTTGTTAAGTTCGGCTGCGTAGAGCAATTCCTTTTTGCATTCGGAGGATTCGACCGAATCGGGGCTGATTACGAAGACAAACGCGTCGGCATTTTCGATCGCATCTCTTAAGTCATCTGCCCACTGGGATCCTGCTTCGATTCGCTCGTCTACCCAAACGTCCTTCTCTGAGGCGTTGAGTGCACGTTGAAGGCGCACAGCAAAGTCACGGTCACGGTGTGAATAACTTACGAATGCGTCAGACACCATCACCTCGCCTCATACGGCATTGTGTCCTAAAGATTCGCTGCTCGGGAGTCATCGTCACGCTCACAGGGTGGCGGCAGCCTACGGATTTCCGTCAGAATCGTCCATTACTTAACGAGAGTCGTTCTAGTGACCCCTGAAGGCAACGATTGGCCGCGACGTGCGACGTAGCCCCACGGCTCATGGGTTCACGACATGGCGGCTGTGCCCGTGTGCTCGTCGAGATGAAGGTCGTGATCCGAGTGTGGCTGAGCGGGGATCATTCAAACGACATGAGGATCATCGTCGACGGAGACCGCTCCCCGAACCAGTGATCGAGTGTCTCGTACCGCGCCTTTCGGAAGCAGTCTTATTGTCCGACGCGACGCTTGGTGTCACCCAGTCCTGGCGTTTCAGGTTCAGTCCCGAAGAACATCGGATTGCCAGCGGTAGCCAACGCCGCCTGATACCTGTTTGATTCGTGAGCCTTCGTCGCCCCAGGGATTGTCCGAACCTAACTTCTGACGAAGCCTCGCGACGACGGACCTGATTCGCGGCGGTGAGAAGCCGGTCAGTCCCGCAAGTTCTTCGTTGGACACAACGTCACCTGGGCGGCGCACCAGCCTCGCGAGCACTGTATAGACGGCCGGAGCCAGGTCGACAGCGTGGCCATCCACGGTGACTCGCCGCCGCTCAAAGTCGATGTGCAAGGTGCCGTCATCGAAGTTGGCCACGATCAAGAAATTATTGCTTACCCGTGGCGCTGACTCAAGCCCGGCAATGCTGGGGATAGTCCTGGTCCGGCAGCTCAATTCGGGTCACCACTCGTGTGACTCTTGCGAGGTCTGCATGGCCGCTTCTACACCTGTCGGTGCGGCTCTTGGCCTCGGGCGCTCCGGAGAAGTTGAGAGTCCGGAGCATGAATCCGCGCTGCCTATCGTAAACCTACGCCTTTCAGTGCTTATTAGAAGATGAAGGCACATGGTGAACCCCGCCGCTGAGGAATTCGAGACTTTCTTTCGGAATGCCGAGCCTCGGCTCCGGCCCGCGCTGTTCGCGGCGCTGGGCGCTGACCGAGGCCGCGAAGCGACGGCCGAGGCCTTCGCCTGGGCTTGGGAGACCTGGCCAAAAGTTCAGCAGCTCGAGAATCCCATCGGCTACCTGTTCCGAGTGGGCCAAAGCAAAACAGGAAGCAAGCGCTCGCTCCCGCTGTCAGTCGCACCCACCAATGAGGAACCCCAGGTTGAACCAGGGCTCGCCGGCGCCTTGAAGCAACTCAGCGACGCACAGCGGGTGGCCGTTGTTCTGGTGCATGGGTTCGGGTGGACATTGCGAGAGGTCGCCGAATTGCAATCCGTTCGAGTGACCAGCATCCAGACGCACGTCGAACGAGGCCTAAGACGTCTACGAGCTGCACTGGAGGTCACCGACAATGCTTGATCTGTCCGCGGAAATCAGGGAGTACGTCCAGACCGTCTGCCCGCCGGTCACGCTGCCGGAGGTTCGTGCACTCACAGGCGACTTCCACCGGGGGGATTCGACCGCAACGAGGTCTCGTCGCACGCTTCTGTTGGTCGCGGCCTGTCTGCTCGTGACTGTGCTGCTCGCAGCAGTTCTCTTTCAAATCGCGCCGGGCGGCACACCATCGACGAGCGCCGCCGCAACTCTGGCTCAAGCCGCCCGCGTCGCAGCGTCTCAGCCCAACGGATCGGTTCCAGACCAACACCAGTACCTCTATTACGAGGTGACAGAGTCCGTGCTCTCTGATGGACCGGCGACGATCGGAGGGACGGAGTTCCCACTCGTTGCCGTGCAGCGCAGCGACACATGGGTGGCGCCGGACGGTTCCGGGCGACAACGGATTACGACGACAAGGACCTCGCTGTTGCTGCCGAGCCAGGAGAAGGCCTGGAAGGCGGCTGGCTCTCCCGGTGCCGACGCTGGAAACAGCACCAGCGACACGACACTTCCGGACTCGTCTCCGGGGCGCTTTGGTCCTCCGGGGGGACCGTTCACCGTCGGGCCCGGGGAAATGTGGAGGCTCAATTATCCGGATACTGCTCATTTTCCAACGCAGCCCGCCGCCCTCGAAGGCGCCATCAAGAAGTACTACGGCGTGACGGGCGGTCCCTACACCGTCTTCGGTCTTGCGGGCGACGCGCTCCAGGTTGGGGCGAGACCCGCGCTGCGAGCTGCTCTCTTCGAAATTGGTCGAACGACTTCCTGGAGTGACGGCAATGGGTCAGACCAGAGACGAAATGGGTCGATCGGGCATTGGGGTCTCGATGACGTCGGGTGGTATTCGCACAGTTCTGATCTTCGATCCTCGGACATCCGCCGTACTCGGTGAGAAATTCATTCAGGCCAGGGCGAGCAACATCGGGGGTGGCACGGTCATCCCAAAGGGCACTGTTGTCGGCTTCAAGACCTTCGGCTCAACCGGAGTCACTGACTCGGTAAGTCGCTTCCCAGGTGGATCCTCAGTCGGACTCTGATATCCGCCACAATGCCGGCGAACGGCGACACCCGATTCAGCACAGGCGACGTCTTCGAAATCGATCGACGTACCCTCGTGGAAGACCGGGGCTCAACACTCGGCGTCACGGCATATGAAGGCAACTCACGGCGTGATCCGCCCGATCGAGTTGGTGGCGACGTTGGTGAACCACAAGGCGCCGTCGGGGCCGGCGGTGATCGCAGCCGGCCAGTCGATGCTGGGGTCGGTGTATTCGCTCACCAGTCCCGTGGTGGTGATCCGCCCAATGGAGCCGCCGACGAAGCCCGTGCCCTGGGGAGTCCCGGCGTTTGTCAACCAGAGCGCGCCGTCGGGGCCGGCGGTGATCCCAACTGGATGGTGGATTTCGGAGGTTAGTGTAGTTGGTGACGACTCCCGACGTGGTGATCCGCCCCGATTGAGCGTCGTTCGTTTGGTTGGTGTAGCTCGTGAACCACAGGGCGCCGTCGGGGCCGGCGGTGATC
>CAVZRJ010000010.1:0-17834 GCA_963777665.1 uncultured Acidimicrobiaceae bacterium | reverse complement strand
GTCTCACCAATCGGCTGACCCGGCGCATTACGGCAGGCGCTGACTGACCGCGTCGCGCGGGTACCCGCGGGCTACACCGGCTCGTCAGCGTCGTTGCGCTCGCCAACACCTCTGGACCGACATCTGGCGGCGGTGGGGGACGCCTGCGATCAACTCACCCAAGCCTGGCCCAGTCGATGAAGCCGGGGACCGGGTCGCCGGGCTGAGATATCGAATCAGCCGATGACCCTTCTATCTCTTCCGACGACCTTTAGCTCCCGTTGTGCTCGACAATCTTGACCGGAGTTCCATGAGCACCCGGTTCTTGGACACCTTTAGGTGACCGAACCGTTCCGGGTCCAAGTAGATAAGGCACGGGTTCAGCCAGTAACCAACCGGCGTACCTTTGTCCCGCATCGTTTCCCAGATCTGTCCGACTTTGGCGTCCGGCCCACATCGCTGTAGATATTTGCGAGTGACCTCGAGATAATCGGTAGGTTCCACCAGTTTCCCGTATGGGCTCATGGTCTGAGTGTACGAAAACGGCCTTGCCGTCGCCATCGAGCGGCCTGAGCGAGTGGGTTGCTGGGCGGGACCGACCAACACGAGCGGCGAGTGATGCGGACCCTGGGTGGTGCCGTCGGATGGGTGTAGCCTCGCCGGCCCTTCGGTCTCTTCCAGCCCGTGGTAACGCCACTGTCCCGGCGAACTGGGGCAGCTTCCGTTCTGACGACGAACTCCTCGCCCTGGCGGCATTCTTGCTGAATCGCCATAGTTCTGGGAGTGGCGAAACCGGTCGATTGGGAAGCTCTCTCGTCAAGGGTCACGAACCCCTGAAGGTCGCGCAACGGATCTTTCGTCGGCTTCCTAGCAATCCCCGGTGCAAGCTTTGCCTGAACCCCTTTGGCGGTGTGGGCGGCAAAATGGTCGGCCTCCTTGGGCACAAGCCCTCCCGCAAGAACCCGAACATCTGTCAGTTCTGCTTCGATCGTCTGCCGACCGGAGGCATTGAGATCGACATCGCAGTTGTGTTTGCCGATGTGCGAGCTTCGACAGCACTAGGTGAGCAGTCGGACGCCACGACATTCGCCGCCGCGTCTGAACGAGTTTATCGCACGGCAACGAAGGTACTGATTCACAATGAAGGCATTGTGGACAAGCTGATTGGTGACGAAGTGATGGGACTCTTCATCCAAGGTATCGCTGGCCCCGAATATCGACGCAAGGCAGCGATTGCCGCTCTCGAACTGGCCTCGGAGGTCGCCGAACTGCCTCTCGGCGTCGTTGCGCAGCGAGTCGAGGCGCATGGCGTAGGCCTCGGGGAGCCCTGCCCGGGGTGGGCAAGGTCATCGCCGCCATCTTCGTGGCCGAGATCGGTGACATCACCCGCTTCGACAGAGCCAAGAAGCTCTGCAGCTGGGCCGGGCTCACCCCCAAGCACCGAGAGTCCGACGAGGTGGTCCACCGCGGTGAGATCACCAAGCAGGGCTCACCGTTGGTCCGCTGGGCGGCCATCGAAGCTGTGGGCAACGACCGGGCCAAAGGCAACGAGAAGCTACGCGCCGACTACTTGCGCATCGCCGAGCACGCCGGCAAGTACAAGGCCCGCGTCGCGGTGGCCCGCAAGCTCTTGGTCCTCGTCTTCTACGCCCTGCGCGACGGAGAGGTTCGATGCCTCCAGACCGCGGCCTGAGTCTCGGCCACGTACTGACGCGTGCTCGACTAACGCCGTGGCCCACCGACTCTGGTGTGGCCGTCGTTTCTGATTGAGCCCGTCGGGACGTGGCCGAACCCCATCATGTGCGGAGACCGACGAATGAATCGCTGGCTGCCCACGGGAGCGTGACAGAACCCAAGCAGTGATGGGAACTCGCAGCACCACATAGGCGTCCTCGAAAAGGATGCGCCGCTCGCCGCCGGCGTCAACGCCAAGCCTTCGGCGGGCATCGCCCGACGTTGACCCCGACGTCTCGCTGGCGTGTGCTCTCGTGCAGGACGCCGATGGGTGAATCAGGAACGATCGACAGAAAAAGCCTCTTGATCCGGCCCGCCCCTTCATGTACGGCGGTAGGGGTCACCTTGGAGGGAGGAAGCCTTCTTCTCTTGCGTATTCAAGAAGACGGTCAATCTTGTCCTTGTTCCAGACATTGAGAAACAAGGTCTCGATAATCACTTCGAGCTGGAGAGAGTCAGTTTCAGGGCGCATTGCGGGCCGCCTCTCATAGGTCGTACCAACTGCCGCGATGATCCGCTGGACCCCTCTCTCGCTCTGGAACTGAGCCTCGTATAACCGGTCTCCGGTCCAGCTACGGTGGAGGTACAACCTGTCCTTCTCCACGTAGCCGTGCCACTTGTCATCCATATCTTGAGACTGGTGCCCGGCTTCGATTCGCTCCCATTCAGGCTGTGACCAGGGTCGCTCGGGCGTGGGAATGGCGATAGATGATTCAAGTCGGTTTTCCTTGAGGCGGGTGACGAGGGTTGCTGGGAGTGGCGAATTCGGAGAGGGCCTTCCGATTAGGCCGTGGAGGAACATGGCGTCCACCACCTCAGGAGGGTGCTCGTCCTTAGCCATGAACGAGTCTGTCTCACTGGACCCGACCCGGCGACGCTCCTATCAGTTGTCAACCCCTCTTTTGTGCGAACAGCGGACAGAACAGTGATGAGTCACTCGGGTGAGGACATGCTCTTATCAGGCCACGCGTTCACAGAACGTTGTCCCGGACCGTGGGTCGGCGAGTCGCCGGAAAGTCAACCCCGAGGGGCGACAGTTAGGGGGTGAGCCAGACCCACGGCCCGAGGTCCAGCCGCGAGGCAGGTAGCGGTAGAGCTCGCGGGCGACGTAGCGCTTGAGGAGGCGGATGACGTCTCGCTTGGAGCGTCCTTCCTTCACCTTGCGCTCGAAGTAGGCGGTGGTCTCGGGGTCGTGGGCGATGCGGACCATGACGATGCGCCACGAGCGCGCTGTTGGCCTGGCGGTCTCCACCCCGGTCGAGGCGGTAGCGACCTTGCTCTTGCCCGACGAGGCCGGGATGGGTGCGACTCCGCACAGATGGGCCCAGGCCGCCTCTGAATGCAGGCGCTCGGGATTGTCGCCGGCGCTGACCAAGAGGGCGGCTGCGGTGTCGGGTCCGACCCCGAAGCTGGCCAGCAGTTCCGGAGCCGCAGCTCGAACGAGCTCCTCGATGCGCGCGTCGAGTTCGGCGAGTTCGTCTTCGAGGCCTTGGACCCGTGGGCCAACGAGCACAGCGCTGCCTTGTGGGCAGCCATCACTGCATCGCCCGAGCGAGAGGGGCGCAGCCGTGCTGCCTCGTTCGCTAAGGCCGCCACGCTCAAGCCCTTGAGGCGGGAACGCAGCTGGTCCGGAGCGGTGATCACCAGGTGGCGCATCTGGGTCAGCGCCTTGATCCGGGCCCCTCTGGCCGAGCGCTTGGCCACAACGAGGACCCGGATGGCCTCGATGGCACCGTCCTTGGACTTCGAAATGCTCTTAGCTCTTCCACCGAGTGCGGCTCGAGCCGCCTCGACGGCATCGAGGGGATCGGACTTTCCGCTGCGCCGACGCTCGGCCCGGTTGGGTCGGTCGACCTCGATGACCGCGACGCCGGCTCGACGAAGGTAACGGGCCAGACCGGCCCCATAGGAGCCCGTGCCCTCGACGCCAACCTTGGTCAGGGGCCCGAAGCCCTCGAGCCAGTTGAGCAGCGCTTTGTAGCCAACCGGATCGGTGTCGAAACGCTCCGTGCCGAGCAGCGCTCCGAGCGGGTCGAGAGCGGCGGCAACGTGGACGTCGAGGTGAGTGTCGACGCCACCGGTCACACCAAGCGCAGCTTCTACGATGGTCATGGTCATCCCTCCTGATAGTGGAGTTAGGGATGGCACGGCCGTTCCGGATCGGAGCGACGGGCGGCCCAGGCTTGTTGCTGCAAGCCGGGCCAATCACCCCAACTCGGAGACGGGACGTGCCGCTGTCAATGTGCGAGTCAGGCGAACCTGCCAAGCACTCCCGAAGCTATTGAAGACCAACAATGCAGCGGTGGATCCCTCCGAGCATTGTCACTGTTCGGGGGCACCTCTAGTGCGTCGGCGGAAAGCAGTACGGATCGGTGACTTGACCTGCCGGTGCGACGCCGAGGGATCACGTATTTCAGGGTTGCGAATGTCCCCTCCAGTCGGCATGCTTGGAGCATCGTCATGCACTTGAGACGAAGGAATAATCCATGTCCGATGGCCAGAACATGATCCTCTACACAGCCGTGTACTCCAGCGTCACCGACGCCCTGGCTGATCTCGACGGGATCGAGCAGCTGCACAAGGACGAGGTGATCGGAAAATACGACGCGGCGGCGATCGACAAGAAGGGCGACAAACCCCACATCGCGAAGCGGAAGGATCGGCCGCGCATCCAGATCATCCCTGAGGCCTTTGGAGGTGGAAAGCTGCCGCAGCAAGGAGCTCAAAGAAGCGGCTCAGGAGCTCACTTCTGACCAGGCAGGGCTGATCGTGGTCGGTGAGCCAACGATCGAGAAGGCGGTTGACAAGGCGATCAAGGGTACCGCCAAAGTCGTGAAGCGCTCACTCGATGCCTCGGTCGACGATATCGCCAGCGAGCTACAGGAAGCCCTCAACAGCTAGCGGTCATCAACTGACCACACCACGGAGAAATACCACGGCAAATGACCCAGTCCGGCGTACGGGGATATTTAGCGTTGGTCCTCGGGCATCCACCGACTAGGCGGAAGCCCTTCGTAGGGTGCGTCGGGTCGGTTCTTCTGGCTTGACTTTACGGGGATCGGAGCGAGCGACAGTTCGACTCCTCAACGGTGATCGTCGACTAGACGAGCCTCCCGACGCACGTGCATCCCTTTTCTGGAACTCGGCGGCCGATCATGGAGTCGGACCCCTGCTTCTGAATGTCTGGATGGTCACACCCTTGCGGAACGTGCACCGGTCGACGACGAAGGGCCGACCGATCAGCCATCGAGCGAAAGGACCACGTCATGAGTGAAGTGAGGTTGGGCATCGACCTCGCCTGTCGGGCCGACCACCGGGCCAGCCTGGCCGACGAACGAGGCGAGTTCCTATGGTCGTCATGGAAGTTCCGCACGACGACCGCTGATCTCGAGCGCCTGTGGTCCAAGATCCCCGACGGTGCCTCAGTGACCGTCATCCTCGAGCCGACCCGCAACGCCTGGGTGCCCGTGTCCGCTTGGCTCCAAGCACGGGGTGCCACGGTGATCTTGGTGCCACCCGAGCAGTCGGCAGATCTTCGCGACTACTACAACAAGCACACCAAGACCGACCGGTTGGATTCACGGGTGCTGGCTCGCCTGCCGATGCTGCACCCCGAGGGCCTCCGCGGCATCGACAACCTCGGCCCGGCGCAGTCACTGCGCCGGGCCGTCCGTCACCGCTCCAGCCTGGTCAAGCGCCGCACTGCGGCCAGCCTGCGTCTCGAGGCACTGGTCGAGCTGTTGGGTCCGGGTTGGGCTGATTCCCTCGGATCGGCCACCGCCTCCAAAACGGCCCTGGTCATATTGGAGAAATACGCAGATCCACGGGCGCTCAAGCGCCTCGGGCGCACTCGCCTCGCCGCCTTGTTGATCCGCTCGAGTTCGGGACTGTGGCGCCAGGACAAGGCCGACGAGCTCTTGGCCATGGCGAGCGAGACCCTGGCCCTGTGGTCAGGCGGGGGCATCGACTTCACCGAGTTGGCCCACGACATCGCGTCGGAAGTCCGGGTGCTGCGCCAGCTCGACGACGAGATCGCCGCCGCCGACAAGCGGATCGCCGTTCTCTATGACGAGGCCGATCCCAAGGGCGTCGTCGCTTCGGCGCCGGGGCTCGGGCCAGTCCTCTCTGCGGCCATCTTGGCCAACGCGGGCGACTTCAACCGCTTCGCCAACCTGGCCGGCGTGCGCTCCTTCACCGGTTTTGTGCCCAAGATCGACCAGTCCGGACTAGTGGCGGCGCACAAGGGCATCACCAAGGCCGGTGATGCCGGCCTGCGGCAGGCCCTCTACCTGGCAGCCGATCACGCTCGCCACATCGACCCCACGCTGGCTCAGCGCTACTACCGACTGGTCATGGTCGAGGGCAAGCACCACAACTCCGCGCTGTGCTCGGTCTCGGCCGTCCTCATCACCCGGATCGCCGCCTGCTGGCGCAAAGGAGAGCTCTACGACCTCCGAGACGAAGACGGCGAAGCGATCACCGAGGCCGAAGGCAAAGCTGCATGCGCCGACCGCTTCAAGATTGACCCCAGAGTCCGCGCCGCCCGTCGTCGCAACACCCCGGCCAAAGTCCTGAAGAACAGGGCGGCGGGTCGAGGCAGAAAGGAGTCGGCCCAGAAGGTCGCTCCGGCCACCGACCCGCCACGAAAAGACGCTAGCGAAAATGTGGCGTGAGGGGCTTGACTGCCGTTAGGAACTCACCCTCAACTCGGCGATTGAACAAGCGTCAGAGAACCCACAAGGCTCCGGAGGAGGGCGACGTTCGCAGTCGTGTGGCCGTGAGCGCTCGCAACGTATTCAACGCCGTTGACCCTCCAATCGAGGAGGACATGACCAACATTGGCACCCTCACCGTGGCGAGCAACCCGTTCGATGTAGGAGCTGTCCCTCGGGCACACGTAGAGGATCGTTCGCCATCCTTTGATATCGATAGCGCCAGACCGCCTGCCGCCGACGCACGGCACCTTTGGAGCATCAACCAGCCTCCGCGCCTCGAGGAATAGATGGCCGACGGGTTTGCCATCTATTCCGACGTAGCCACGAGGTACGTCAAAGTCTTCGAAGTTCAGAAAGAACACTCGATATTCGGTTGCACCCTCGAGGCCCACACCGGGGCAACCTGCGCCCCCACTGGCGCCGGACACCCCAGTGCTTCCCCGTTGTGGGTAGGAACAAGGCTCGGACACGGGACGGGAATCTGGGCCAAGGTCGCAGCCGCCGCGCACTGACTCATCAGACTGGGTGCGGAAGAGACAAGGTGAACCCGAGCCGAGCTTCGCTGCAATTGGCCTGGGCCAAGAGCTTCAGCGGAGGACGACGCCAAGAAGACCAGGCTGAGTGTGAACACCGCCACGAAAACCGCCTTGGGACAAGTCCGAAACCGTGGGGAAGTGCCGACGCTCATCGTCATGCAAACTAAGTCAGGTCTCGCTAGATGTGGTCACCTACCCCCAGGCGAACGGGGGCAGTCAACAGTTGACGACGGGCGATATGGGATGCCTGCGGCTCGCCAGATCCGTCGATCAGGGCGGCGGAAAGCCAGTGCTCTGTTGCGACACGCGGCTTCGATGCTGGGCGTCTGAAGCGGAACCATCGGGCCGCAAGGAGACACTATGCGCCAGTTGTCGGGTCCATAGGGTGGGGTTCAGAGGCTTTGGGTGAGGCCGCCATCGATTATGTAGTCGGCACCAGTGATGTTGGCGCTTCGATCGCTTGCTAGAAAAACGATGAGGTCGGCTACTTCTTGTGGCGTGGTGAACCTGCGGGTAGCGGTGTCGCGTACTGCGTTTTGTTGGTAGTCGGTCGGGTTTCCCCCCAGGGTGCTTGACAATGTCGAAGCGACCCCTTCGTTGCCGAGCCATAAGTCTGTTGCTACCGGACCGGGACTTACAGTGTTGACTCGTATCCCGTTTGGCCCGACTTCCTTTGACAGTGCCTTGGAGAAGTTCACGAGTGCGGCCTTTGCTGCGCTGTAGTCGATGACGAGCGGGTCGGGTAGCGAGGCGTTTACTGAGGCGGTGTTCACTATCGAACCTCGCCCCGCTTCGATCATGCCGGGCAGCGCTGTGCGGGCGGTCCGAACGGCAGCCATGAGTGTCAGATTCAGTGAGTTGGCCCATTGTTCGTCGGTCACGGATCCCGATCCGCCAGTCCGGGTGTGACTGCGCCGGCGTTGTTGATGAGGATGTCGATGGGTCCTCCATCGAGGGCGGTCTGGATGAGCTGGATCGGGCCGGTAGTCAGACGCCAGGTCTACTTGAACATCTGATGCTTGTCCCGAAGCGACCAGCTCCTTGAGCTCCTCGGAGGTCTCGCGCGATCCAGCGACGATGTAGACGCCTTCGGCTGCGAGCGTGCGTGCCACGGTTAGGCCGATTCCCTTGCTCGCGCCGGTCACCACGGCTCGCTTCCCAGCCAGCCCGAGATCCACGGTGATGCTCCTTTCAGTAATCCGGTTGCTTCAGAGTCCGTTGTTGCCGAGCCATTCGAGAACCGCCGCAGCAACGTCTTTCCATCCGCTGTCGATGGTCAAGGAGTGGCCCCGATCTTCGAACTCGACCAGGTTGGTCTTCGCCGGGGAGTGCCGGTATTGCTTGAGTGTCGACTTGGTGATGGATTCGGGGACGGTGCGGTCCTTGCCGCCCATGGTGAGCAAAAGCGGACCTCGGTCCGGGTTGTCGGTGTCAACCTTGTCCGGTGAATGGGGCGAGAGGTTGGCGGCCGCGGCTTCGAAGAGTGGCCGTCCGGGAGAAGGGACGGCCCATTTCTCGTGGAGCTGGTTGGATTCCTCCTCGGAGATGGCGTTGCCGAAGCTGTAGCGGAACTGCTCGGCGGTAAGGGACACCGACTTGTGCTTGTTGGCCGGGTTCTTGAACACGGGCAGCGTGGCGTGCAACGCGGAGAGTGGGAGCCGCAGTACGCCCTTGATCTGGGCGGCATCGATGCCGATGGCAGCCGCCCCCTTGTTCATCCCCAGCAGTTTCTCGGCGATCATGCCCCCAAAGGAATGCCCGATGAGAATCGGTGGGGCGGATAGGGCCTCGATGATGGCGGCATAGTGGTCGGTCACGTCGTCGATGCCTTTGTTGGCGACCGTATCCGGGTTGGCGCGGGCCAGTTCGACGGTGTCCTGGTCGCCGGGCCAGCCCGGAGCCATGGTGTCGTAGCCGGCCTCACCGAAGAAGTCCTGCCAGGGCGCCCACGAGGTGGCGTGTAGCCACAAGCCGTGGATGAATACCACCGGGTTCGCTTTCTGTGCCATCTCAACCTCACTCTCCGACGACGGTCCTGCGCGAGTCTGCCAGGCGCATCCCAAATTTGCTTGGGTCGCTTCCCTGGACGCACCCCCCCGGTCAGACGCCCCTGCCCGCAGTTGGTATGGGATAGGGGCATGGCCATGCACCAAAGCGCGAAACGACCCCGCCGTAGCAGTGCCGCTCGCTCCAACCGATTGCTAGATATTGTTCCGATGCGATTCGACCGGCGCCCGGTTCCGGGGGGTTAGGGGAGAACGGGCGCCGGTCTCGAATCGCTGAGCGCAAGCCTAAAAGCGGAAGATGTGCGCCAGCTGCCAGCTGAGTTACGAACGCATGTCGGACTCCGGGCGTTAGCGACGGGTTGGTGTAATCGTGGTGACAGGGACGCGAAACGACCCCGCCGAAACGGGGCCGAGACGCCCGCCTTGTGCGCCCACTCCCGGCGTTCGCGGGCATCCAGCTGTGGATTGAGTCGACCCATGCGGGGGGAACAGAGGGAGTGTCGCAGTGCCTGGGGTCTTCTCGTTCAGCGAGTGAGGTAGCGGCGGTACCAGTCGATCGCCGGTCCCACACTCGCCTCAAAGCCGGCCTCGTATGCATCGAAGTGTCCACCCGGGATCTCGACCACCTGAATGGCCGGCACCGAAGCGGCTACTGCGATCCCAGGGCCCGGAGGCGTGAGGGTGTCCGCAGGCGCCACCACGAGCAGTAGCGGCACCTTGACGTCGGCCAGGTGATCGATCGGTCGGAATGGTTCGAACAATCCGCTGACTCTCAGCTCATTGCGCCAGTTCGGAGCCCGCTCGGCAGCAACCCGCGTGAACCAATCGTAGGAACCGTCCTCGAACATGACGCCGAGCCCGTCCTGAGTGTCGGTGACGGCGGGGAGGATCACATCGTCGCGACCTTGTTCGACTGCCCTTGCGATGGCCGCGAGCGCCGCCGCCGGCACGTCCGGACCACCGTCACCCAGGGCCGGTACCTGGGCGACGGCGCATCCAATAGGGAGGTCCTCCGATGCCAGGATGATCACCTCGCCGCCGGAGAAGCTCGAGCCCCAGATGCCGATCCGATCAGCATCAATCGACGGCTGATGTCCCAACCACGAAATGGCATCCCGGTAGCCTTCGAGTTGGACGCTCGGCGCCGGGCACTGGCGTGGCTCACCGCCGCTCGCCCCAAAGCCCAAGTGGTCGTAGACGAGTGTGGTGAATCCCGCTTCGGCGAACATCTCGGCATACCGATCCAAGAACATCTCGCGCACTGCGGAAAGCCCGTGGGCCATCACGACTCCAGGTCCCGACAGTGTCCCTGCTGAGTGGTACAGCCAACCCCGCAGCAGTGCGCCACCAGATGTGAACTCGATGTCTTCACGCGAAATGGCCATCCAAGCACCGTACGCCGCGATAAGAGCCCTCACCACCGTGCGTTCGAACCAGCCCACTCGTGCCGAACTGTCCCACCGTCCCGGCGACGCTCCTATCACTTGTCAACCCCTCTTTGGGGGTTCGGGAGTTGAAACAGCGGACAGAACATTGATGAGTCACTCGAGGCGAGGACAGGCTCTCATTGGGTCACGCGTTTCGAGAGGGTGGCCCGGGGCTGAGGGTCGGCGAATCGCCGGGAAGTCAGACCCGAAGGACGACAGAACTGGGGAAAGCCAGACCCTGAGCTCGGGGTTCTAGGCGCGAGGCAAGTAGCGATAGACCTCGCGGGCGACGCAGCGCTTCAAGATGCGGATGACCTCGTGGGTGGTCTTGCTTTCCTTGACGCGACGCTCCAAGTAGAGCTGTGTCTCGGGATCGTGGGCGATGCGCACCATGACGATGCGCCAGGGCGCGCTGTTGGCCTGGCGGTCCCCACCGTCATGTGCCTTGACCCGGCCGCTGTTCTTGCCCGAGCCCTTGGGGATGGGTGGACACACCGCAGAGGTGGGCCCAGGCGCCTTCAGAGTGGAGCCGTTCGGGGTTGTCGCCAGCCGCCATCACGAGGGCGGCCGCGGTGTCAGGTCCGACCCCGAAGAGCTCGAGGAGGTCGGGCACGGTGGCCACAGAGGCTCTGATCTCTCGTTGAGCTCGGCCGCTCGCGTCGAGCCTGTCGACGGAACGACGACAGTGATGCCTTGGTGGCAGCCGTCACTGGATCAGGAGAGCGACTGGGTCGCAGCCCCTTTCCTTCGGCGACCAGGGCGGGCACCGAGAGGCCTTTGAGGCGGCAACCCAGCTGTTCAGGGGCGCTGTAGCCGAGGTGGCGCATCTGGACCAGGGCCTTGCCCCTGGCCTGTCTGGGCGGAACGCTTGGCGACGACGAGGACCCGGACGGCTTCGACGGCACCGTCTCTCGACTTGGGCTTGCCCTTCGCCCGACCGCTCAGGGCGGCCCGGGCGGCTTCGATGGCGTCGAGCGGGTCGGACTTGCCACTACGACGACGCTTCTGGCGATCCGGTCGGTCCACCTCGAGGACCTCGACACCCGCCCGGCGCAAGTAGCGGGCCGGACCCGAGCCATAGGACCCAGTGCCCTCCACGCCGACCTTGGTGACGTCGCCGAAGGACTCGAGCCAGCCCAACAGCGCCTTGTAGCCCGCTGCGTTGGTCTCGAAACGCTCCGTGCCGAGCAACCCGCCGAGCGGGTCGAGGGCCGCCGCCACATGGACGTCGAGATGGGTGTCGACGCCACCGGTCACACCCCGCGAGCTTCTACGATGGTCATGGTCATCCCTCCTGTTAACGGAATTAGGGATGGCACGGCCGTTCCGGATCGGAGCGACGGGCGGCCCAGGCTTGTTGCTGCAAGCCGGGCCAATCACCCCAACTCGGAGACGGGACGTGCCGCTTTCAATGTGTGGCTGGAAGGGCTCGGTCGACGACGTTTTGCAACGTCACGGGACTCCAAGTCAGACCGGACCTGCCAGCACTCCCGAAGCTATTTCGGACCAGCAATCAAGCGGTGGACCCTCAGAGAAGTATCAATGAACTGGGCCACGCGAAGTGGCGAGCCTTAGGACACGTGCCTAGCGATGATGTGGGCGCATTCCAGCGACTCCGTCGAGGTGGTATCGATCTCGAGGTCGTAGGAGACCCCTTCATGCACCCTTGTCGCCTGTGAGGCAGCACCGCGCCAACCACACGGTCACCGCGAGCGAACTCACGGCCAGCGGCGACCTCAGGATCGCAATGCACGCCGACCCACAACACAGAGAGGCCGTCGAGGCGTGCCCGCAGTCGCGCCTGGGACTCCGCTCCGGAGAGAAAGACATCATCGTAGATGACCAGCGCACCGGCTCGAGCCATGGCTCCAATTCCAGCCATCCAGGCTGACGGGATGTCACGGAATCCTTCTCCGATAGTCACCTCACCGTGTTCGCCGAAGGGCCACGCCGGCGTCCGTGTCCATCAGTGAGGGCGGCAACGCGTGGAGAAGATCGTCGATGCTCAGACTCATCCAAGGTGTGGGGAGGATCGCCTTGAGGCAACGAGCGATCGTGGACTTGCCCGAACTCGACGAGCCATTGAGGACGATGACCTGGGTTGTCATCGCACGACCGACAAGTCCAACCTGGTCACGTCGCAGACTTTACCGATGACCATCTGCTCGCCCCATCCCGGCGAAGTGAGGCAGGTCCAGTTGAGGATGACGGTGTCCACAGTTACCCTTGCGCCGACATAACACCGAATGACCACTGCGGAGATGGAGGCTCAGATGCCTGCGAAAGTGGGATACCTCGCCATCGACACGATCGACCCGAATGGACTAGCCCCGTTCTGGTGCGGGTTGCTCGGCGTTCAGGTGGACACGACGATCGGGGACGGTGAGTTTCTAATCCTTTCCCCGACAGGGGATGGCCTTACCGTAGGGTTCCAACGGGTGCCGGAGGCGAAATCAGGAAAGAACAGGGTGCACCTGGATCTTGTCGTCGATAACCTGGACGCTGCCACGGCAGAGGTCGAGCAGCTAGGAGGCCGGTGGCTGGAGCCGGGAACCACCCGGGAGCTTGAAGGCTTCCGTTGGCGTTGCATGGCAGATCCCGAGGGTAACGAGTTCGATCTCGATGTCCTCCCAGCTGACTCCTAGAGGGCAAGCCATGCCCCCGTCACGGGAACCAATCGTGCCTGCGGTTTGGGCAGACTTCTACGAGGAGACTCACATTCCCGCCGCCGTGCGAGTCGGCGACACGCTACGTGTGACCGGACACACCGGAGAGACAGCCGACGGCGTGTTCTCCGGCAACGCCGAGGAGCAAATCCGGCAGGTGTTTCGCAATATCACTCTGACTCTGGCTGAGGCCGAGGCGAGCTGGAGAGACGTCGTTGAAATCAACTCATACCACGTTGGCCTCCTGAACCAGGCTGAAGCCGTATTGAAAGTCGCCGCGGAGTTCCTGGAAGATCCGTACCCAGCGTGGACCGCCGTTGGCGTCACAGAACTCATCCTCCCAGAAGCGTTGGTCGAGATCAGTTGCGTGGCTGTCGTCCTCACCGATGCGGTCTAGGTCCATAACCGAGATACTGAGCCGGCCGTGTGGTGGGCACGCCGGCCCGGCGAACTGGGGCAGCCTGCGCTCTGCTCGCTATCGGCACTGATCGTGCGGTGAGACACACACTGCTACTGGCGGTTAGTCCAGTTGTATTCGGCCCTTCCTAAGAAGGATGGGGGAGGCGAGACGCGACGATGCGGGCGATCTCGGGATCCAGATGCAAATCGTGGCCTCGACCTGCGTAGATCTTGATTGTGGCGCCCTCCAGCGTGTCGGCAATAGCGCGACCGTGCGGAAGAGGGAACATGGGATCGTCATCACCATGGAGCACCTGAGTCGGTATGACCACGCGAGCGAGGTCTTGTGCGCGATCCACGCCGAAGACTTGCGGGCCCAGCCTGACGTGAGGGCACGATGGATTCTGCCCCCGCTCAACCCATCACCGCGCCCTTAGCTCCCGTTCGGCAGAATCGAAGCGGAACGAGCGACCGCAAAGAAGCCTCCATTGCTCAAGTAGATGTCTCACCTGGTCGTCAGGATCAGGCGGCGTGGGCTGGGCCAGCAGTGCAAAGAGCTGCGCACCCCGCTCACCGCGGTCGGCCTTGATCCTCGACGCATAGCCGGTGGACAGAAGTGCCAGCGAGCGCACCCGATTGGGGGCGAACAGTGCGAGTAGTTGGGCGATGCACCCGCCCATCGAGAACCCGACAACGTCGCTGGCTTTCACGTCGAAAGCATCGAGTACGGCTAGGCAATCGGCGACCAGGTCGTCAATGCCGTAGGCGTGGTCCCGGAAGCGTGCCCACGTCGAGAGGACGATGTCACGCCAATCGAATCGAACGATCGACCGGTGGGTGTCCAAGAAGGGGGCGAGGAACGGCTGTTCCCACGTCGTCGCCTGCATGGCTGCTCCGGTCAGGAGAAGGACGGCAGGATGATCCGGGTTGCCGATTCGTTTTGCCCATAGCTGGCGCCGGCCCACCGGCACGCGCCTCCGCTCGTTCATGTCCCCAGTGAGTGCAGCTCGACCAGAAGGCCGTCGGGATCACGAAGCTCGATGAAGTGACCAAAGCCTGGGAGCCGCTTCACGCCGGAGTGCGGGACTCCGGCCGCGCTGAGGTGCTCGGCGAATGCCTCCAGATCGTCGGTGGTCGCCAACGCGAACGAGATGTGGTCGAGGCCGGGGCGCAAGGGATCGAATCGCTCCGTGGTTCGGTGACGGTGCTCCTGGAGACAAAGGGCGGTCCTTCCAGCCAGCAGCATGGCCTCTCGGCCCGCGAAGGCCGTACCCTCGTACGGCTCGGCCAGTACGGCGAGACCCAGAATGTCTCGGTAGAAGCCGAGGCTGGCCTCCAGTTCGCCGATCGAGAGCGAGATGTGGGTGAAGCCCTTGACGGCTGGAGCGGCCACGTCGCGATTATCGCGGGTGGTCGCCGGGGCGGCTAGCGCAGAATGCCGGATACCGCTCGGGAACTGCTTTGCCCACAAGCCCCGAAGTGATGGCATGCCGCAAGGTGGCACCCACTCCTGATGCGTTAGGGGACGGTCGGTGAGCCCTCAAGTTGTTCGGTCAGGAGCTCGAGCGAGCTGTGCAGCTGCGCGAACCGACGTGGCCCGAGGATCTCCTCGATCTGCAGCTGAGCCGCCCCCGCCGCGGCGTAAATGGTCTCTCCGAGCCGCCGTCCCTTGGCGGTAAGTCGGATCACACGAGCCCGACCGTCGACCGAATCGGCGACGCGCACTAAGTACCCGTGTCCTTCCAGGTGCCCGAGCAGGTCGTTGACCGACTGTTTCGTGATCCCCACACGATCTGCGAGCTGACTGGGACGTACTCCCTCGAGGCCGGGATAGCGCCAGAGCGCGACATGCGCTGCGCTTAGATCGTCGAATCCTGCCGCCAGGACACCCGCATACAGCTGGTCACGAACCCACTGCCAAACCACACGCAGCATGGCGCCGACGTACGGACTTCGTTCGTGGTCGATGCGGCCCCAGGAGTCGCTTGACATAGGTCGTAAGGTTATCATACGATCTAGATCGTAAGGATGCCTGACGACACGACCTGCAACGCGGTTGTGAATAGGAGGTGGCCGAGGTGACCACTGCAATTGTTGATTCCCCCGATAACGCAGATGCGCAGGCATGGTGGTTCCTCGACACTCTGGTCGTCGAGCACCGTCGTGCCTCTGAAATGGAGACCGTCGTGCTCGAGATGACCTTGCCCGTGGGCTCGGCGCCCCCACTGCACGTCCACGACGACCTTGATGACACCTGGTACATCCTCGAGGGCGAGATGGTCGTGCGCTGCGGCGACGACGAATTGGTCGTCGGCGCGGGGCACTGGGTCTCCATGCCACGTGGCGTTCCCCACACGTTCCGGGTGGTGGGTGATCGCGAAGCGCGGATTCTCCTCGTGCACGACAATGCCAGCTTCCGTGACTTGATTCGCGAGCTGAGCAGTCCCGCGCGGGCGCACGTGGTTCCGACCCAGCCGCACTTTCCGCCGATGGATGAATTGGCGCGTATTGCCGCCTCGCACGACCTCAGGCCAATTGGGCCGCCGATGAGCGTCGAAGAGAGCGACGCGGTAAGGGCCGCTGTCGTCTGAAGCGTCATCGTGCGAAGGAGGTAGCGCGGTGCAGGTGCAAGCGCTCGGCCATGTCGTCCTCAAGGTTCGCGATCTGCAACTAGCCGAAGTCTTCTACTCGGGCACCTTGGGCATGAGAGTCGTGTTGAGAATCGAAGATCCACGGATGACGTTCTTCACCCTCGAGACGCCAGGGAACCATCATGACTTCGCCCTGATGGAGATCGATGCAGTCGCGTCAACACCGGCTGACGACGTCACCGGCCTCGCTCATGTGGCATTCAAGATCGGCAGCTCAGCTGAAGAGCTCCGCCTCGCACGGAGCGTGCTCGAGACGGAGAGAACCCGAACCCCAGTTCTCTACGAGGTCGAGCGGAGGTTCACGCGGAGTCTTCACGTCCTCGATCCGGACGGGAACGAGATCGAGCTGTACGTCGACGTCTCAGACACCTGATCCGTTTTGCGCCGTTCTTGGGCTCGCATCATCCCCGCTTCGGTGGTGAACACGGCTGGCATGGTTCGTATCGACTCGTGACCCAGCTCCGCGCCCCTGTCCCGGCGATCGGGGACAGTCCGGTTGACGGCTAAAGGCCTAGAGGGTCGGGGCGAATCCGGGCCAAGTGCCGTCGGATCCGAAGCACTTTGGGCTCAGTATTCGCCCTTGATGACGAAATACGAGCCGCGGATCGTCCCGGCTAGCTTCGACTTCTGTCGCGCGAATTTGAACGAGCCAAGCTCGGCGGGGACCTCCATCCCTTCAGAGAGCTTGAACCCGACCGCTCGCTTCTTCGGGCCGTCGAGCGTGTACGCGACGTTGATTGAGAGCCCGTTCTCGTAGAACACGTAGGGCCACCGGATGTTCTCGACCTCGAGGTTCGCTGCCTCAAGCGGAGGCGAATCGACGACGATGTCGCGCTCCTCTTTGAGGATGCGATGTACCCAATCGATGGTCTTCTTGGCTTTGGTGGCCGGTTCGACTGTGAACACGTGGTCGTATTTGTTCTTGAAGTACCGAGCCTCGTGTGCCCGCAAGCCAGCCAGCGCAGCCGCCACCGGCGACGACTCAAGGCCGATCGTGGAGACGTTGACGAAGTCCACTGCGTAGCTCATAGCGGCGCCATTGTACGTTGACATGGGTGCCCTCGACCGAAGCCGAACATAGAAATCTATTGTTGGAGCGGCACCAGTCGCCATGTCGGATGGCTACTTGATCGAGACTTATCCACACGCCCCGAAGTGCCGTTCGGGGCGCAGCAACTCTGGCAAGCGGCCCACGGAATTATGTCTGCTTCGAGGGTGCTGTGTTACAGGAACCGCACCCTGCCGGCCTCCGGCCGGCCTATCGGGCCAGGCCCATGGGACAGATCCGCCAGTAGGAATTTGCGTAATCAGGCCCTCCGACACCAACTTCAACTGAAGTACATTGCTTAGCGCGGGGTCGTCGTCTGCCGTAAGCGTTCGTAGGGCGTCTGCCCCACCGAGCCATGGGGCCGAGCGTAGTTGTAGAAGTCCTGCCACTCCTGGAACTTCTGATTGAAGACCCGGCCGCTCGCCGTCCGTGGTGCCGCCCGAGAATCCCCCAGGGGAAACGAAACTTCCCGCGATTTCGCTCTCAGTGATAGGTGAAGTAGGCACCCGAGTTACCCGCACTAGTGCCCCCCGAGGTGATCACGAACAAGGTCCAAGTACCGGCCTTGGCCCCGCCGCCGGTGACGGCAGTGATCTTGGTCGGGGAAACAACGGTGACGCTGGTGGCGGCGATGGCCCCCGACCCGGTGCCGTTGCCCTGGCCGATCTTCACG
>CAVZRJ010000009.1:0-22530 GCA_963777665.1 uncultured Acidimicrobiaceae bacterium | reverse complement strand
GCGATCGGACTCCAATCGGCGAGGCTCAGAACGGCGTTAGGAGATGAAGCGGTGGATGGCCTCGTTGGCGTGATCCTGAAAGGTTGGGTTGGCCAGATCGGGGAAGATGTCCGCTTGGTCGACCAAGGGTCCCTTAAACTTGTTGGCCGCGCTGGCGTAGAACACGGGAGTCGGCAGGTCGGGTCGGTGACGCCTTCGACCAGTCGCCTCGCGCCAACGTCAAGTTTGTGGGGAGATCCCAGAGTTGGCATGACGTACTTGGCGGCTATGCGCAGCGGCAATTTTAACGCCATTGGGGCGGGTGCCGGTGGTATTGCCAGGGCTCACGGTGATGAATCGGCGGTCGGGGTGTTGACGGGCCAGATAGGCCATCCATAGGGCCCCGATGTACTTGGCCTGCCCGAAGGCCAAATTGAAGTCAGCTTTTGCCGGCGAAATAGCTACCGTCGATGACAGTGGCGAGTTCATCGGCGGAGGTTGAGACGAACGATGGCCGTTTCATCCGCAACTTCGGCACTCCCCGGGCCGCTTCGCTTCCTGTGAGGATCGCAACCTCGCCAAGCCGGTCCTCGGCCAGGAGCCCTTCGAGGAGGACAACGTGGCCAAGGACGTTCGTCGCGAACACGGTGGTGACCCCGTCAGCGGTCAAGTCCATCGTCTGCGGGCCAATGACACCAGCGTTCATGACCAGCGCGTCGACCGATCCGTTGATGGCCGCAAGGCCGGCGCGGACCGAACCCGATCGGCGACGTCCATGAGAACGATGTCGAAGATGTGCCGGCCGGTCACGGCTTCGAGCTCGGCCTTTGCCGTTATCGCCCATCTTGGTTCCGGCACGCCAGGTAGATGCGGGCGATCTCGGGACGTAGCGCCAGTTGCCGGGCCACGTCCTTGCCGATCCCGGCGTTGGCGCCCGTGATCAGCACGGTCTTTCCTGGGAGTGTGCTCATTGGTATTTCCTCTCGTTTCTCTGGGCCTGGTCAGGCAGGACAGCTCTTGGCGGGTTGCGCCACCGGTTCTCCCGGGTTGCCATAGACCCGTAGCGGGTCGACGAGCACGTGGGCACCGGGTGGGATCTGGAGTTATGTCGCGACCCGGCCCCCGTCGACCGCAAGAGTGACGCCGTGGACGAAGCTGGCATCATCACTGGCGAGGAAGACGATCGCCGCAGCAAGTTCCTCGGGCTGAGCTACGCGACCTGCTGGTGCCAGTGCTGCGAGCTGATTCACCATCTCGTCGGGGACTGCTTCCATCATCCGGGTGCGCGTCGGGCCGGGGGCAACGGCGTTGACCCGAACACCACTCGGGCCGTATTCGGCGGCCCAGGTCTTCGTCAACAGTTCGAGAGCCGCTCGGCTGGCGCCATACATCGCCATGCCTGCCTGTCCGAAGCTCGCGACCATCGTGGAGATGTTGACGATCGAACCCCATCCGCGTTCGGCCATGGCTGGCGCCAATGACGCGACGAGGAAGAACGGAACCTTGACGTTCAGTGCAAAGGTCTCGTCGAACTCTGCTTCGGTGGCTGCGTTGCTTGGTCCGAGCAAGGCGACGCCAGCGTTGTTGATGAGGATGTCGACGTGACCGTCGCCTGCCTCAGTGGCCCACTCGACCAGGTCCTGGGCCGATTCCAGATCGCTCAACGTAGTGAGCCGGAACGTTGCGCTACCGCCGCTTTCTTCGATCTCGGCGACCACTTCTTGGGCTCGTTGTTCGTTGCGTCCCACTACCAGTACGTGAGCGCCGCGGGCGGCCAAGGCGATGGCCGTCGCCTTGCCGATCCCGCTCGTCGAGCCCGTCACCAGAGCTGTCTTGCCTTTTAGGTCAGTCATGCGATGTGTTGTCCTCTCGCTCCAAAATGGGTCGTGTGACTCACTCTGACAGTTCAGAACTGGGTTGTCAAACTCAGAATCCTGTTAACATTGGTGCATGGTCAACGAGACGAGTGACCGGCCGAGGCTCACCCCCAAGGGAGCACGCACCCGGGCACGAATAGTGGAGGAGGCCGCCGCCCTGATCCATGAGCGCGGGGTGGCGGGCACCACCTTGGAAGACGTCAAGGTGGCGGCGGAAGTCAGCGGCTCTCAGATGTACCACTACTTCCCCGACAAGAACGAACTCGTGCAGGCGGTCATCGACTACCAAGCCGAGACCATCGTCAATCGCCAGCGGCACGCGCTCGGCAGCGCGAACGGAGTCGAAGCCTGGCGGAACATGGTGATCACCGCAGCGAAGCGCACCAAAGCAAAGGGGGGCTGCCAACTTGGCTCGCTCGTTGGTCAACTCGCCGAGAGTGACCCCGAGGCCCGAGCGCTCATCGCGGCAGGGTTCGATCAGTGGGCAGCCGCCATCGGCGATGGGCTGAGATCCCTTCATGCCGACGGGAAGCTCCCGTCCGACATCGACCCGGACGACCTCGCCACTACTCTGCTCGCCACGCTCCAAGGGGGACTTCTACTCGCCCAGGTACAGCAGAGTCCCCGTCCGTTCGAGACTGCCGTCAATACCCTTCTCGCCCTTGCCATCGGCAGATGAGCCCAAGCCGGGTTCGTTCACAGCCATCGCCGAGGTCGGCTCACGGCTCTTGGATGATGCACGTGCATCCACACGATGCGCTTGCGGACCCGCTGCCGTTCGTGATGCGGGACACCTCGTCGCTCCCAGTGGGTTGCTCAGGTCTGGCTTTCGGTGAGCTCATTCAGCCGACCCTGACTGCTCGTGCCTCTTGGACGTGGACCGGCCTCGTCAAGATGGACGGAAATCGATGACAGCTCCTCGCGTGGGGGAGACGTTCCAGCTCGACCTCGACGGGACGGCATTTGCCGGCCGCTACATCGAAGTCGATCCCCCGCACCGCATGCTCTTAGATGGGACCGTCGAGGAACCGACACAGCGACGCCGACACCTACATTCATAGAGATCACGCTCACCCCGACGGGTGACGGCACAAATGTGAGGGTGCATTCTCCGGCCTAAGTGGGGAGGATGCCGCTTTCTATCCGCAACTCTGGGCGCGTCACCTTGACCGGATCGCAGCTGCCTTGGCTGGCCCCGAACCCGCGCACGGCAGCTGAGTCGGGAACCGCCTGCTCTGACTCCGATCCCCAAGTCCACCACTGGAGTCGCGACGTGACCGGAGCAGACGGCAGGGCCCTGACAGCAAAAGGTCGCACCACGCGAACCAATCAACCTCGGCGATCACGGCCGCCGTCAGCAGCAGATTCCAAGCCACCAGGAGTGCCACGATTGCGGTCGGCCGAGCCCGAGCGGCCGAAGACCCCCCGCAGGGGTGCGGCACAGGTCTGAAGGACCCATTTGTAGGGTGACCCAGTTCGGCGGGAGGGTGGGCACTTCGGCATCTGGGGATGCTTTGCTTGCCGGAATGAGGCATCCCAGGACCGTGTGCGGCTAGACACAAAGGCCATGGTCTTACCTGGCCCGATCAGTGGCGCCCCCTTTGAGACCGACGCATACGTTCGGCCGTCTCCAAATGAGCAGGTTGACGCGCGGCCACGTCCGGTTGGAACCATCCGACACCCTCACGATCACTATCGTCGGGCGAACTCCAATCGTGCGGACCGCCAGGCCAACGACCGCGTTGTGGCGCATCGTCATGGTCCGCATCGCGCACGACCCCGAGACCCAGTTCTATTTCGAGCGCCGCCGTCAAGGAAGGCAAGACCAAGCCCGAGGTCATCCGCATCTTGAAGCGCTACGTCGCGCGCGAGGTCTATCGCTACTTGCCTCGCGGCTGAATCCTCGAGCTGTTCGGTCTGGCTTTCCCCAGTACTGTCGCTCCTCGGAGCTGCCTCTCCAGCGACTCGCCGACCCTCAGCTCGGGCCTCCATCCTGAAAACGCGTGACCCAATAGGAGCTTGTCCTCACCTCGAGTGACTGATCAATGTCGTGTCCGCTGTTTTCACTCCCGAGCCCCCAAAGAGGGGTTGACAAGTGATAGGAGCTCGCCGGGCTGGGGTGACACCTTGCGGCACCATGGGGAAAGTCGATTGATCGCTCCAGATCGAGCGGTATCGGCACGCCTTATGGACTTTCGACCCTGCCTGGTAGGAGTTCCCGCGATTATGTATGGGCATTGGAGGGCGACGGGTGACGCTGAAGATCGGCAGCATTGGCAGCTATGTGATCGTCTTCTCGCTGACTGGCCTTCTTCTGTACGCCCTCCAGCTCCTGCCGAACATCATCTGGCTTGCCACGCCGCCAGCGAATGATGTTCTCAAACACAACAGTTCTCCACACGCAGCTCTCAACCTGATCGAACAGGTTTTCGGCATTGCGACGGTAGCCCTCCTCATAATCGTCATCAGCAGAGGCGGGACGGAGGGGCGCAACAGCCCCTGGCTGATGCTGTGCGCTGGCATCTTCTTGGCGGGGTACTACACGGCCTGGGTTCTGTATTACCGAGGCAATGTCTCGTCCTGGCTGCTCGTGATCGGCATCGCCGCCATGCCGCCCCTCTACTACTTCTTCGTGGCGGGCTGGATGAAGGACTATCTTGCGCTCGTCCCGTGTGTCATCTTCGGTATTGCCCACATCACGATCACCTGGTCGAACTACGTGCATTGAGATACTGCTGTTCTCCAAGGGCCCGGCAGACACGCCTGCCCAGTACGCCGCCGGGTTGGAGACGTTCCTGGGTGGTTGCTCGACGATCGGAACCGGTGAGATCGTTAGTGTCTGGGCACTTCGGTTGACATAGTGAGCGAGGGATCAGAGTGAGACACCGGTATCGTGCTGCGCTCGCGAGCGTAACTTCGACTGCAGTCCTGCTCATGATCGTAAGGCGTAGCTATCTTCGGTGGGGAGCGACCGACCAGGAGATCGGTGCATCGCTGCCCGGCGACGACCTCCTGTCTTCTGCGAACCTCGTCGCAACTCGCGCGGTGAGCATTCACAACACATCCGAACATGTATGGCCGTGGATTGCTCAGCTTGGCCAGGGAAGAGGCGGGCTATACAGCTACGACGTGCTGGAAAATCTTGTCGGCTGTGACATGCACAGCGCCGATCGAATTCTTCCGCAATACCAGTTCATCGAGGTAGGCGACGACTTTCGACTTCATCCTCAGGTGAGCCTCAAGGTTGCTCTGTTGGATCTGGGGAACGCACTTGTTGTTCAGGGCGCGGTGCCGACGGGAACGGCAGCTCCGCCATACGACTTCACATGGGCATTCGTTTTGAACGAAGGAGACGGGTCCACCAGATTGGTGATTCGGGAGCGCTACAGGTACTCGCGCTGGTGGGCGCCATTCCTAGTGGAACCCGTCGAAGCAGTCAGCTTTGTGATGACACGGAAGATGATGCGGGGAATCAAGGGCCGTGCCGAGCGAGCCCTATTCCAGGATAAGGCCCTCACTTGAGCCTGGGATACCTATCCCAGTACGCCGGCCGTGGGCGCCACCCGGCTGCCCTGACGCCATTGAGCCCGACCAGGACCGCCGGCTCATCCCCTCCTGGCTACTTTGTTTTCGAGGAGCGGACATCAGAAACGGAGGTGCTCAATGGATACCGTGCATGCAGAAATAGAGGATGAGTTCGACCTTCTTGATACGGAAGGACACCCACTGAAGAAGGCGTTAGCCGTAGTGCTCGGCCTCGCCGGCCTCGCCGGCCTCGCGTTGCTGATCGCGTACTTCGACTTCCTTCGCCATTGGACAGCAATTCATAGCGGCACGATCTATTCCCCTAATAGTCCGGTCTATTACAACTTCTGGTCTGGCTTCGGCTCTGACCTCGGAGAGGCGACACTCATTGGAGCCGTCAGCGTGGGCCTCTATACCGGGCTGCGCAAGGTCAACTGTCATACGAAGGGCTGTTGGAGGATTGGCCATTACCCGCTAGAAGGCACTCCGTATCACCTTTGTCCGCGTCATCACCCAGGAGTTCCCACGAAGGGCGCGTCGCAAGGGCAAATCTTGGACCAACATCGCAAATATCTGGAGGCCCAGAAGACAGCGGGTACTTCGACCCAGGCGCCTTCGTAGCATTCCGCCCAGTTCGGCTAAGGGGGGGACCTGCCTCATGAGATCGATACGGCGCCAAGGGGACTACCCCCGAACATTGCCCCCGGCTATGTGACCTTTGTGGTTTAACCGCTCCTGAATCATGCCTCGGGAGGAGGGCTCGCCCCTGCTGCAAGGGGGTTTGGTATCGGTTCGCCAATACGACGCAGCGTATTGCGGTCGACGTGGTCGACTAAACCTTCGCGGTCGGGAATGCGGATTGAGGTGTACTCCTCATATGACCACGTCCCGTCGTCGTTGACGGTGACACGGATGCGGAAACTGACCGTACAGAAGGCTCGGTCCAGGAACGGGTTTGAGACTATGCCGTACACCTCCGAGCCGAGTGCGGCGGTGACCTCGAACTCCTTGTCGTCAGGCCCGGCATGGCCCGCCGCGAGGAGTACCTGGCCCCGCGGAATCGCAAGCGTATGGACAACAGTGCGAGCCGCAGGCTCCCAGAGCCAGTAGCCGACCTGGTCATGGAACGTCTCGGTCTCACCGGGCTTGACGATGTGCGTGTGATAACGCAGGCCGTAGAACAACTGTGGGCCGTTTGTCTGGCGGTCGATAGGTTGCAGTTCGTAGCGCTCGACGAAAGTGTTGTGCTCATCGCCCCCGAGGACGACACCACTGATGTCTGACCCCGGACCTATGGGGTGAACATCGGCACCTACGGCACTGGTCCAGACACCCGCGAGGGAACGGAGCGGGCCGAGGTTGGCGAGCGTGTTGTCCTCGCCGTCTGCCTCCGTGTAGATGTCTGGTCCATAGTCGTAGACCGTTTCTTCCTCGCTCATCTCCGAAAGATAACCGCATCGACGTTCTCGCGGGACCGGCTGAGCGTGGCCTGCCCCCGTACATTGCCGGGAAGGGGTGCCACACACCGGGTCTGTGACACAGATCAGGCCCTTGATGTCCAGCCCGTGCCGGTCGCTGTCGGTACATCTTGACCCGGGGCCTTGCCCATCAGCATGTGAAATCGCGATGAACACTGCTCAACGCCCCTTGCACATCACTGCATTCTTCGTGAAGATATTTTCGACGCAGTTGTAGTTGTACGCCCGATTACTGGGTGTTGGTGAGAACCGGGTTGGGGGTCGCAGGCTCGAAGAAAGGAGCGGAGCGTGATGCGAACCTTTAGTCGGCAGCCCCCCGTCGACCGCCTGAAGTCGGTCGACCTATTCAGGAAATGCACCAAGGCACAGCTCCGGGGGGGGTGGCGCGCCTGGCGGAGCACGTCAAGATTGACCAGGGCGAGATCCTGGTCAGAGACGGGCAGAGCGGCCGGAAGCTCTTCCTTATCCTCGCTGGCACCGTCGAAGTCACTCAGACCGGCCGGCGGGTCAACACGCTCGGCCCCTGTGACTTCTTTGGGGAGCTGGGCGGCTTTGAGTCGCGGGATCCGCAACGCCACGGTCTCGGCCCTCTCGGATCTGGAATTGCTGATCATCGGGCCGCGTGAGTTCAACGCGATGGCCCAAATCCCCGGATTCCGAGATGCGCTGTTGAAGAAGATGGCGAACCGGTTCGCGCTGTTGATGCTCGGCTCGCGGCGGCCGATGGACAGGAAGCCCTAGGTGGTCAGGACACCCCCCGTCGGGACTGGCCATCGACGTCCTTCACCAGTGCCACGAGGCGGATCACTGTCCGCGATTTTTGAATCTCCCCACCCTCGATCACTGAAATTCCCCACCGTGAGCCCGGTGAGCTGAACCATCCACCCGCGGCGGTGGGCCCCCTTCGATGCTGACGAGCGACCAAGCAAGCCAGCTCGAAGGGAGACCCGCTCCGCATGCTCACACATGGGGAAGACGTGGAAGCACATGCACTAAGGAGCAAGAGGCTGGACGATCTCGCTCTTCACCGGTCAGCATTCATACGCTAGGGAGGCCGGTCGTCGAACGGACGCACTGGAGAACTCATGAAGAAGGGCCGGCGAGGCCGCGTTAGGGCATCCCAGTACAGCGGTCAGCGGTCAGCGGTCAGCGGTCAGCGGTCAGCGGTCAGCGGTCAGATATTGGACCAACGTCAGACAACCTTGGCCAGGAGCGCCAGCATTGACATGCCTGCTCTCCGGACACGATCTTGCAGTGGGACCAGCCGTCACAAATCTCGTCTGGCGGCCAATACGCGGGCCGCTCTTCTGGGTGATCACAAACAGGGCAAGTCCCTTCGGTCTCCGGAAGATCCGATTCCACGAGATCAATAAATCAGAGGGTCAATTGCCCCCGTACGACACACCGGCTATGGGACGGGGGCTCACTGCTCCCCTATCGCCCGTTCCGTCGTGTGCGCCGACGCCTCACGTCGGGCCAAACCGCCACAAGGCCGGCCGTATGGTTCGCTACGGGCTCAGGGACTTCCACCCAACAGACCGCCACACCGGGGTAGGTGACGCCTTGCGGATCTGAGATCATCGAAAGGCGATGTTCAAGTCCAGAGTGCCAGGAGAATCTCGACGACGTTCCGACTGACCAATCGTGCCCCGCCTGCGGCAGCACCCGGCGGTCTGACGGTCACCGCAATATCAGCATTCGCCAAGGTCAACGTGGGCGCTCGCCCTGCCGGAATCCAGATTACGAAGGATGATGACCGCCCGTGGGTGGAGAAGTGGTGGACGATCCTGCACCACGTCCGTATCCCCCGCGACATCTACGCCGACTCCTCGGGAGTGGGCAACATCGAGGCGGAGAGCCACGCAAACGCAATCTTCATCGAGTGCGACCACCTCCGGGACTGGCTGAAGTGGGACAAGGCGCTGGGCATCCCCCAGAAGGTGATCCATCGTTACGCTGAGTCCTCGAGGCCGCTCCAATTGGCAAACGCCATCTGCAACTCTCACAAGCACCACACACGGACGGGCAGGAGGGGCAAGCCGCCGCCAATGACCGCTCGGGTGTGGAGATTCAAGACAAACTCCGACGGCAGCAGTGGCGCAGAAGTCACCATCAAACTCAACTGGGGCAGGCAAGGGATACCCCGTTATGGCTGGCTATCAGCCAACGCCCAGCCGTTAGAACTGGACCTGTTTGGCGAAGGCGAGCACTTGAGCCTTGTCGGCCGGAAGGATGTATCCCGCCTTGATGTCCTCGTCCGTCGCCGTCGTGTATGCCTTCAGGTAAGACGTCTTGGTCCCATACAGGGATTTGAGCTGCGCTTCGCTGAAGGGACGAGTCGACCCGAACAGGGCGCAGAACCCGGCCGAGCCGGGGGGTGTGGTGTTCGAATAGGCCGCAATCGGCACCCGTTCCCACGGACCCTGGATGCCACCGATCGCCGTTCCGCTGGTGTTGGTCTGCACCGTAGGCGTGCCGTCAACAACCTGGACCTCCATACGAGGCGCCGGCGGCGGCGGCGAACCGGTGACCATCCAGGTATTGATGGCGGAGAGGGCGGCTTCAAAGATGAAATGACTTGGTGCCTCGTCGACCGAGGTGCAGCCAAGAGATTTGAGCTCCTGAGCCGTGACGATGTAGGAGTCTGCGTGAGAGGCGCCGGCGACGTCCCAGAGCCTGATGAAGCGCGTGTCGGGCTGACGGGCCTGGTAGTAGCCGCCGAAAGTCTCATCTGTTTGGGTGATCATCATGAGCACCGGGACGCCGATGTCGGTGCGGATGTGGACGTCGCCACCGAAGCTGCCGCTCGGTGATGCACCGGGGATCCCCACTGCTCCCCCGGCCCTACTGTGCACTAAGAAGCCGTCGAACACATGGTAGAGGGGCTGAATGGCGTCGATGTAGGTGGTCAGGTAGAGCGCCGACTGGGACTCACCCACCGCCAACAGCCGCTTTGGGTGCAGTGGGGCCAGGGGGTTCGCGTGGCCACCGACGAGCAGGGCTCGGGCGGCCTGGGTGTAGATGTCGTAGGAGTACTGGTCCCCCGGATCCATCAGTGAGCCATAGCGCGCCGGATCCTTTTGGCGCAGGTTGTCGATTCCCACCTGCTGCGCTGAGACGCCCACCCAGGCAAACCCCGCTCGTTCCAACTCTGGTGACAAGTACACCGAGTCGACAGCGCCATCCCCGCCTCCGCTGACGTTTAGCCACTCCACGACAACTGTCCCGTTGAACCGCGATGGATTTGTCGGCATGTGCACCACGATTCGAGTGCGATAATGCGCGCTGGTAGCGGGAGCGACCTTCCACGTTCCCGCGTTGTTCTCGGGTCCGGTCGCCTGGTAGGAGTAGGCCGTCCCCGACGCGAAATACTCGCGCTGCTCGTAACCGGCGGCCTTGAGGGAGGGTCCCCAGGCTCCGGCGATTAGATACGCGGCGTCAGCGGGCTCGATGGGGCCGCTGAGCTGAGCTGGTTGTCCGCCATTGGGTGCGTCGCCTTGGGTCGAGGTCTCCGCAGAGGCTGGCGCCGACACGATCGAAATCTGACCGGCCAATCCCGCACCCGTTACTCCAAGTGTCATAGCCAACGCAGTCAGGGCGGCTCGGCATGCCCCGCGTAAAGAGTGTGTCATCCAATACCCCCCGAATACCCCGTAGCCATCGGCATGTCTTCAGGCCACGTCAACCGTACCTCTGTATCGGACGAGGAGTCCCACCTTTGTAGTCAGGATGAGACCGGGCCGAACTCGAAGGCTACGCGGTCCGCTTGCCGAACAAGGCCTCCTTCACACTGCAATTCTCTCCGGTTCGTCGGAACTGTCTCACCTACCCAGCGTTCGGGATACCCGATAACTACTAGCTCAAAGCTTCACTGCGAGTAATCTCCAGGGTTCACGGATCCCCTTGAGCTCACGCTCACCCCGGTCCTCGAAGTCGATGCCGGATCCAGCGACGAGGTCAGTGACCGTTCGCGAAACGAGGATCTCTCCAGCGCCCCCTGCGGCCGATATCCGTGCGGCGATGTGGACGGCGATCCCAGCTAAGTCGTCACCGTGTCTCTCGACCTCACCTGTGTGAAGGCCAACGCGCACCTCGATTCCCAGCCGTTGCGCGCCCTCGCGGATAGCACGGGCACAGTGAATCGCCCGTCCCGGTCCGTCGAAGGTCAACAGAAATCCGTCGCCGGTCGTCTTGATTTCTTCGCCACGGAAGCGGTCCAGCTCACCCCGAACCATACTGTCGTGATCGTCGAGGCTTCTTTCCCATGCATGGTCACCCATATCCGTCGCCAGCCGAGTGGAGTCCACGATGTCGCTGAAGAGCAACGTCGTCAGATACCGATTGCGACGCGGCACCGGTTCGACTCCAGTGACGAAGGCTTCGACCTCGTCAAGGATCAACTCGGCGTCCTGGGTCTGGGGCCACACGTCGGCCCCTGATAACTCGACGAAACGTGCATCGGGGATCTGTTGGGCAAGTGGCCGAGCCGAGTCAATCGTCACTATGGTGCACTCGGTTCGCTGCATCACCAGGGCTGGGACGGCGAGCGAGGATAGAAGGAAATCGACGTCCGGCTGCGCCGGCCGTCTGTCATAGGCGGCCCGGGCGCGTGGCGTCATGGTCGCCCGCATGTACTTGGCCAACCAGGCACTTTGAACTGGATCGGCTTCGATACTCGGGACCATGAACTGCACGAACCGTGGGGTGCCCCAGAGCTCCTCGTCGACGCTGGCGACCAACTCCTGGACGGCTGCTCGTTCGTCTTCGGATTGTGCGCCGTTGTTCCCCAGTGCGTGAAAGAGTACGAGTGCCTCGATTCGATCAGGATGACTGGCGGCGAAGGTGATGGCCATCGCACCGCCGTCAGCGACGGCGAACAAGACGGCTCGTCGTGAGTCGACGGCGTCGAGGACGACCTGGAGGTCCTCCGCCCATTCCTCCCACGTCAGGTTGACTTCGGGAGGAAGGCGGTCCGACACACCGACACCTCGGCGATCGAAGATCACGAGACGACTGAACGAGGCCAGGCGCTCGAGGAAACGGGCGCTCGCCGGGTGTTCCCATCGCACGTCGACATTGCTCATCGAGCCAGTCAGGTAGACGAGGTCCAGTGGGCCTTCGCCGAGGACCTGATAGCCGACTTGATTCCCGTCGCTTGCAGTCGCGTATTTCGTCTGCGGCGGCTGCACGAACAGGAGTCTGTCACTTGGTCACCCTCAGCTGCTCCCTTATGCCCCCTACCCGAACTGCGATCACTAGAGAACCTCTGATTGGGTGTCCCCGTTGTGAGCCGTTTGTGGGCAGGGGTCTACGGGTGAACCTCTGCCACAAACGGCTGATTTCGACAAGTCTCCTTCGACAGTTCGATCAAGCGCCGGTCGGTATTACACCTCGACGCTGATTTCGATGCGGGGTGGTCCGCTCACGCCCGCTCTAGCCATGGCGTCTTTCAGATCGGGATCGTCGGCGAAGGCATGAGCTTCCTCGACCGAAGAGAACCAGTGCAGCCCCGTAATCTCGTTCGGATCATCGGCGTTCCGAAAGACGGTGGCGTCGGTGACCCCGTGCTTGTCACGTATCGGTTGCGCCTTGTCATATTCGATCCGCCAAGCGTCAAAGTCCTTCACGGGATGCTGTACAACCATCAATACCCTTGCCATCTGATGCTCCTCAATGTGTCGTCTGATCAGTCGAGGTCTCCGCTTCCGAGAGTAGTCTCCGCCCTACTGGAGAGGCGCACCCGTACCGGCGGTCGGGGACACCCACTTCACACCTTGCCGGACGTCGCCATTCAAGGCGTACACTCGCAACCAGAGGTGCCGAACCGGAAGAAGGTTCCGTGAAGAGACTGGCGAAGTTGTCGTGGCGGGCTCGGGGTCGTGCTGGTGGCACTTGCACCGCCGAAGTCGACCACCCGATTCGCGGCTATCGAATCGACCCAAAGTACCGGTCCAATCCTCTCGCGCCATCCGGAGCCGAGGGATCACCCCCTACGGTGTCATGGATCTCCTTCGACGGGGACGCGTATTGGGTCCGGCTCTCAGCTGCCCAGGGCTGGCCGCGTTCGATTCGGGTGACCCAAGGCGATGTGGACGGAGCGAGGGATTAGAGACTCGGACTGATGACATCGGTCATCTGTACCCAAGATCAGAACAGCAGCATCGCTGACAGGTCTCACTGAACGGTGGCAGCCTCAGGCGTGGTATCGCTCGCGCGTTATGGGGCACCCTTTGGACCCGGATCCCGTCGAACTGCTCGATCGGCGGGGCTCGTCTGACGGAGCCTTTGGACCGCTTCGGAAGCAAGCATTCGGCCGTCGGGCCCGAGAAGGCGAGTCTGTGACCCGGCCTTCCTTGGCACTCTCGTCGCCCGCCTGCAACCGTTCTATCTGGGCACCTCGCAGTCCTCGGCAACTACTAGGAGAAGCGCGGAGAACTTCCTATGCTCACATCTAGTAGGCGCCCATGCCCACGATGGGGGCGTTGAGGGGCTGGCCCCCGTGCGAGCCCAAGAACGGCAGCGTGCTCGGGTAGGCGAAGATGCCGCCGTCGGCGGCCACGAAGTAGTAGCCACCGGCCACGGCGGCCATGCCGACCACCGGCTTGTTGAGGGCGATCGAGCCCGTTGAGCCGTAGAAGGGCAAGGAGGACGGGTACGAGAAGATCCCGCCGTCGGAGGCGACCAGGTAGTAGCCGCCGCCGACCGGGACCGACATGCCCACCACCGGCTTGTTGAGGACCAAAGAGCCTGCCGAGCCCTCGAAGGCGGCGTTGCCGTAGTTGAAGATCCCTCCGTCAGAAGCCACGAGGTAGTAGCCCAAGCCGTTGGGGGTGGTTGCCATGCCGACGATGGGCTTGTTCAGGGTCAGCGAGCCGGTCGAGCCGTAGAACTGGGCGTCGCCGAAGGAAAAGATCCCCCCGTCGGAGGCCACCAGCCAGTACCCCCCGCCGTCGCCGGTGACCGCCATGCCGACGATGGGCTTGTTGAGGGGCTTTCCGCCCATGGAGCCGAAGAACTTCGCATCCCCGTAGTTGAAGATGCCGCCGTCGGAGGCCACGAGGTAGTAGCCGTCACCGGCTGGCATCACCGCCATGCCGACTATGGGCTTGTTCAGCGCCATGCCGCCCGTCGAGCCCAAGAACGGTACGCCGTAGCTGAAGATGCCGCCGTCAGAGGCGACCAGCCAATAGCCGTGCTGGGGTTGAACGTTTGCGGTCGCGGTAGAACTCGTCGAGGCGACGGTCGGCCCGGACGGTGGATCCCCGAAGGCCTGGACCGTCTGCATGACGGTCGCCGGCAGTGTGACATTGGTGGTCACGCACTCGTACCCATACGACGCACCCGCGGCGAAGGTGCCCGTCGTGGACACGGGCACCGGCCCCTCGCAGTCGGTCGTCGAAGATGGCAGCGAACTGGTCACCTTGATGTTGGTGAGCGGGTCGGTACCGGTGTTCTTGACCACGACCCGCCACCACACTTCAGAGCCGTTCACCGTAGCGGACGAGGCCCAGTCGGCCCCGTTGATCGGTTGGGTCGGGTCGCAGGAGGGTCCGAAAGGCAAGGTGCACACTTGCACGACCGCAGAAATGGAGTCGATGGCCGCGGACGCAGGAGTCGGCGTCCAGGCCAGTAGTGCCAACAGAGGCAACAAGAGCCCCGCGGCAAGAAAGAGTCGCAAACGTGGAGCCACTCCGCCCGTCATCTTGACCTCCCTTCTTGGTCGGCTTCAGCCTCCTCTAGCTGTTGCCTTGGAACCCTAAAGGGATTCTTCACTCTCTACAATCGGGCTTGGATTTCGTCCCATATGTGCCGCATGGTGGAGGGGCCCGACCGTGCGCAGAGACGCGAAACGACCCCGCCGACTAAGCGGGGTCGCGTTCGCAGGGCAGGCATGTCCCTGGCGATTCGACGGCGCCCACCGGGGGGGGTACGGAGGGGGGATTGCGCCGGCTCGGATCGCTGGGAATGACCTTAAATGGGCCACCTGAACCGCAGATGTGCAGAGCGTGACAAGCCGGTTTCATATTGGAGGTCTTTACGCGAAACGACCGGTCCCACATCAACGAAGGGCCACATCATCCACCCAATGCACTAGCGGAGGCCATAGCGTTACATCCCCTAGTAGAAGCGATCGCCCTTACGGAAGGCGATCGAAATACCCGAGCAGTCGGGGGAGGGTCAAACCATGGATGAAAAGGGTGAAGGCTGGCTCATCTTCGCAGCCGTCGTGCTCGGAGTCGCTGGCATCATGCGACTCTTCGACGCCATCTGGGCGTTCCGCTACCACGGAGTGCTCCCGCAGAACTTCGAAGACGCCATCTTCGGGCACAGTCTCAAGACCTACGGCTGGGTATACCTCATCGTGGCCATCGTGCTCATCCTCTGCGCATTCGGGGTTATGGCACGGTCACAGTTCAGTCGATGGATCGGGATCTTCGCCGGGGCGATCATGGCGATCAGCGCCATCTGGTGGATGCCCTTCTACCCGGTGTGGTCGCTGACCTACATCTTCGTCGGCGTCCTCGTCATCTACGGACTGTCCGCCTATGGCGGGCGCGAAGTGACGACGTAGTCTCGGATCACCCGACACCGCATTCGATCGCTGGTGAGTAGGGGCCAGGCATTCCGCGTCAACTGAGCTGCTTTAGAAGCGCTTCGGCGCATGCTCCCGACACGCCTCCGCATACCACCAGTGCCCCTCGACATCCTGCCATTGGCCCTTCCACGCCGGCGGCTGACGGACGTGGTCAGCCTGTAGCTGGTGGCTGTAGACCATCCGGAAGCATCGCCCCGGCTGCGGACTGAACGCCGTGATGAGGGCGCCGGGCTCGGGGATCGGGGTCACGGAGATCGGTGGCTTCTATGAATCATCCTGCTGAGTCGGCTGAGACACAACTGGCAGCGCAAATGCTCAGGCGTTTCTCTCCATTGCCGGCGCGGATTTCCGTAGCCGATGTCGAGCTCACACCACGTCAGCGCCCGCAATAAGTCGATGAGATGCCAACGAGACGGATCGGCCTGACGGTGGCTGAGCCACGGGCTAGTGCCGTGACCACAAAGGTTCGCGCGCTTGGTCATTGAGCAGCCCTGCGGCCGGAGGTAACGGTAGGCATCGGGGGTCAATCCAACGCACTGGGGTGGCTCAGATCGCGCTGATGGGGCACCTCAAGTCCGAAACAGGGCGTGCGGATCCGCCGGGTCGGCCGAATGGCACGGGGTGGCGCGCCGCTATGCGGCGCGAGCTCTGGGCTGGCCCCAGCGTCGCTGCGCTTCGCCTCGCATCATGGCCCGGTGCTTTCGCTCGAGGGCGAGGATCTCGGGGTCGGTGGTGTGGGCGTTGCGCCAGCGGATGTAGTCACGGATGGCCTTGGCCAGTTCGGCGTGGTCTGGTGGTCCGAGTTGGCGATGGCGAACTCGCGCAGCGGCCCGAAGTGGGCCTCGATGGGGTTGGCCCACGAGCCATAGGTGGGTGTGAAGGCCAGCTCGACGGCGTTGTCCGCGCACCACTGGCGGATCATCGGACCCCGGTGGTGGTTCAAGTTGTCCAAGATCACGTAGATCATCTTGCCGTCGGGCACGCGAGGCCCGGATGGCCTTGAGGGCGCGCAGCGTCGGGCGGGCACCTTTCTTCGGCTCGATGCGGCCATAGAGGCGGTCCGCACCCACCGAGTACCAGGCGAAGAGCTGCCTCGTCCCGTGCGGCTTGTGGTAGTTGGCCCGCAGGCGCTGTGGCCTGGACATCTGGGCCCAGCACGACCCGCCCTCGGGCTTGATGGCGAGCGGTCCGAACTCGTCGAAGGCAAACGTCCGCTCGCGCTCGTGTTCGAGCAGGTACTCGATGCGGGCCAGCTTCTGCTCGCGGAGCGGGATCGGGCGACTCCTTCCAGGTCTTGGTGCGCTGGAAGGTGATCTTCGCCTCGGCGAGGATCTGGCGGAGCCGCTCGCGCGAGACCAGGACCTTCTTGCCCTTCTTGGTCGCCAGGTAGTGCGCCAGCTTGCGCACGCTCCAGCGGGTGAAGGGCTGGCCGAGGCTGCGCGGACGCTTGGTGGCCGTCTTGACGATCAGCTGGCGCTCCTCAGTCGTTATCCGGCGGGGACGGCCACCCGCCCACTGAGGGTCCAGGGCGCCCATCCCCTTGTCGTTGAAGGAATGGATCATCTCGCGCACCCGGTCGGGGCTGGTCTGGACCAGCCGGGCGATCGCCGCCACGTCGTTGCCGCCGGCCGAAGCGAGCACGACCAGGGCTCGGCGCCACTTGACGATGGACTTGTCGGTCTTTCCGCCGCCCCGGCGCACGATCCGCTGGAGCTGCCTGCCCTCCTCATCGGAGAGCCGACGCACCTTCACTGGAGTAGCCATGGGGCCACGGCGGAGGAATCGGACAGCTGGCGTATGAAGATCGCATCGGGGCCGATCTCCTCGTCCATAAGGCGACAGAGTAAGGCCGGAGTGTGTCTGAATGGCGGGACCCGCTCACGACGATCTTGCGCGGTTCAGCCCCGGGCGTTACATACAGGGCTGAAACCGGCCACCCCACCCATTGGCGACGAGGCAGAGTCGCCCGGCGATTCTTACCCACCTTCGAGGGCTTGTGCCAGGGGTTGGTACTCCAAGTGTCCGCCGGGCCAGTTACAGCCCATGCGTACCCTCGCCACCGTGAACGAAGCCCTCCGTGCCTGGCTGATGACGGCCCCTGACGCCCCCGACGAGCCGTTGACCCTCGAGGACACCTGCGCCGCCCAGAGGGGGCGCCGAGCCACAACGCGGAGCGGCCCCTCGGGAGTCGTGAGGGGCCGACGCACCCATGTCTCGTGACTGACGTAGGTGTCTCTACTCATACCGCCGGAGCATGGCGGATCCGTCGCGCCCGTCCCGGCGGACTGGGATACCTCTTCGCAGATACTCGACGGCTACTCGGGGCCGTCCTTGCCCAGCATTTGTTCGCTCTGGCGGGCGCGCCATTCCTCAAGGGTGACGGGCTCGATGTCTCTGGGTCGGGTCCGGGTGCCCCGGCGAGCGGAGCGGCGGCCCTTGGCCCTGGTGTCGTCCCCGCACAGCAGACAGAGGCGACCTTCTTGGCGCTGGGCGGGCGTGGCCAGCCGTGCGTCAAAGCGGGCCAGGTTGCCGCAACCACGGTCGCGGTGCAGGATTGATTCGCCCCCTCTCTTGCCCTGCCTTAGGGCGCCCACGTAGAGGGGGATCTCGGTGCTCATCGGATGCCACTGTCGCGCAGCGCGTCCAGCCCGGCCACGGTCCCGGCGAAGCGGGACACCCGTTGGGAGAGCACAGACCGGCTATCCGCCTCCCACTGACTCAGGGTGATCTGCCCTTTGAGGGGGTCGTCGCCCGCTTGGATGATCACTCTTTCGGGCTACTTAAGGTACGCATCCGCCTCGTCCTGGCTCATCTCCCGTCAGGGATCGCCCCCTCCATGGCGGCGCCGGGCAAGCCGGCGGGCTCGGATGGCGGGCGGCGGCAATCCAGCGGAATCGGATGGCATCGAAAGCTACGTCGAAGTCCGATGTGCCCCGTGTGGCCCGGAGCTGGGCTGCCTCCTCTTCCGTCATGCGGCCCGATGCCACCGCCCCGTCCAGCCGCTCGATTATGCGTTCCTGACTCCTGCGGCTCCGCCACGTACTGATCGGACGGAACTCGGGGGTGGCCGAACTGCTGCTGGGCGCGAAGGCAGTCTCATGGATGACATCGATCACCTGCGCCACCTCATTGTGGGCGTACTTCTCGCCGGCCGACCCACTGACAAGTTGGCGCAGATGTTCGATCACTTCCACCAAACCATCGACGTCCTCTCGGTTGTAGTCGAGGAGCCGGTCACGGATGGCCGGGTCGGCACTGTGGCGGTAGTGACGGTACAACGATGTTGCTTGTAGGCCGCTGGTGACCTCGTCGGTTCGAGCGATACCGGCCCATTCGCTGATGGTCTTGAGCCCAAAGTCAAGCGTAGGCAGCATCAGCGAGTGCATCAACCAGTGGTACAGGTCCAAATGCCGTTCTTCGAGCGCCGTCATCAGCATTTCAGCGCCGCAGCGCTCAGCGACGGCTCGCAGCATCGGCAGATCAGCAGACCGCCGTTGTAGGTGACGACCGGCAGCCCGGGGTGGGCCTCGATAAGGTCGCTGACTCTGGTCAGTGCCTGGGCATTGCCCTCTCGGTCGCTCCAGCACGAGAAGCTACGTCACCTTTTCAGGATCGACGACACGGGCACCGATGAGCCACACTTCCTTGGTCTCAGGGATGTACTCCAAATCCAAAGCGATGTAGCTGCTCGGGATCGGGAACTCCTGGGGCAACCCCACCCACCGGGCTTCGCCGTCTAGTAACGCTCGGGCGTGAGCCTGCCAGCGGCGGACCAGATCGGCTGATACAGCCTTGCATTTCGAGTCCTCAAACCGAACCTTGTAGGCCAACACGTCCGGGTCGGCCGCCAAAAGTGAGGTCCAGCAATCGACTCCGCAGGCTCGCAGTGCCGCGGCGTAGCTTCGTCCCACGCCCATCACGGTGGACACGTCCTGCGCGCTGATCGCTCGTCGGCGGACCTCGTCCCGCTTTATGCCGCCGCAGACCGCGGAACGACAGAACCGGTTCTGGGGGACTCCGTTGATCCGGGCTTCGCGCACGGCGCTGATCGCCGCGTCCAACTTGGCAAACACGACAGCCGGTATCTCTATCCGCCGTTCGGTCATGCTTCCATCCGGTGATCGCAGGAATACCCACCCCGCCGGGGTCGCCTCGACGCTGCGCAGCGGCTCGAGCAGCCGCCAATAGAAGGCCAGCTCGATTACGTCGGAGGGACGCACACGGCGTGGACTTGATCTCGATCGGTTCGACGGCCCCGCCAGCGGAGACGACGCCGTCAGGTCGACCGCGGAGGCGAAGAGGCTCGTTGCGGAACAGTCGGGAAGAAGGGGGGAGATAGACGGTCTGGTCCCCTCGGAAGAACTCCTTCTCCTTGCCGGGCGGAATCGTGACCGGTTGGGCATCGACCATGGCCCGAGCCTCGAAGTCCACGCCAACCGCGGCCATCTCCGCCTGAAGAGGGCCCGCTGGCTTCGATCGTCCGAGGAGGATCAAGCCTCTAGAGCCGCTCCATGACCGCCCAGACGCCTGCGGACACCCCAGGATGACCCTGGGCTTCCCGTTCTCTGGCCGTGGGCGGCCATCGGGAGACGGCTATCGAGATGGGGATGGCCACCATCGGCACCCAAGGCCCAACTCTCGCAAACCGGACGGACCTCGCCGTCACAGGCGGGACCTCGCGGACCCTGCCGGGACACATTCTGGACACAAGTTCTCACGTCGTTCGCTGGGTCTACGCGAAGCGAATTACGAAGTCGCTTGCCACGACGCTGAACGTCACCAGATGTCACCGGAAAACCCCCAGGACGCTGAATCCCGCCTACAGGCCGGCTCACCGTCACCAGCTTTCATGGCCAGGGTCAGATCGGGCGGTTCCGCCGGTCAGAGAGGCCGGCGGAACCTGACCGTGAACCACTGCCGGTTGCCCGTGGCGCCGAGAAAATCGACGCCAGCCGAAACGTGGGCGGTCAGCGAGCAAAGGCCGACGTGGGCAAAGCGAACCGTGAGTCCGTCGCCGCCGACCGTGCACACGAAGGGGGTCCCAACGGTCAACGACTTGATGCCGTCGCCATTTGTGCTGATGACCGCCGTGAAGGTCCCTCCGACCCTCGCTCCCACCGGGAGATTCGTGATTCTCGGAGTGCTCGGAACCGCCGGGCTCACCGTGAACGTCTGGGGGTTGCCATCAGCCTGCTCATACGTCGCACCGGCCGTCACGTGCGCGCTCAGTGAGCACGTCCCTAGGCCGACGTTGTGCACCGTGATTCCGTCGCTGCCGACCGTGCAGACGCCGGGAGACCCGGACGTCACGAACTTCATCCCGTCGCCATTCGTGTTCACCAGGGCGACGAAGCTCCCTCCGTAGCTGCCCCCGGTCGGCAAGTTGCTAATGAAGGGTGTCGTTGGGCCACCGCAGACGCTCGATTCGCCGCCGACAGTGCTCTGGCCTCCAACCGAGCTGTTGCCCCCCACGGTGCTACACCCGCCGACTGTGCTCTGCGACCCGAGAAGTTGCGTGACGGAGCCTCCGGCCATGGGGAGCAGCACCCCGAACAAGACGGCTGAGGACGCGATCACGACTATCGCTTTGACCGGATTCTTCATTTCCCTGCCCCCTCCTGGTCGCCAGACCAACGCACCATCCCCCAAGGAAACCGACGAAGGTGAGATGCCAGTCGAAGTCGAAGGCCCCTGCGACCACCCAGCACACCAACGCCGATGTGGCGCAGGAAGATAGCACGTCGAACCGTCGTACAACCCGAATGACAGAAGCCACCGCAAATGTCAGTAACACGACGCCGACAACACCGGCATCGGCGGCAATCTGGAGGACCTCGTTGTGCACGAAGTGTGCGTAGGTACCGTCCGACGCATGCGAACTCCAGCAGGCGATCGGGGCCGACACCGACAATCGGAGCGGTCCCCCATTGATGCAGGGCAGAGCTCCATTCGACCGCTCTGTCCTGATCGCTGGGGGCGAAGGCTCGGAGGCCGATCTCGTGGTGCACGAGCAACAGCGCCCCGACGAGGGCAGACAGCAAGACGAGGGCGACAACCACCCGCGCTGCGGTGCGGATGGCGGCAGAGCTGACGTCCCTACGAGCGACGCCGGCGGCGCCCACCGCGAGGACCAGTACCGCCGCGAGCCACGGCACGTGCCCCGCATCCGGTGACGAGACGATCGCCGCCGCGCCAAGCCCCGCGCCGGCGAGGAGCGGGACAAGATGCCGGACGTACCGGCGCCATGGAACCAGGCGGCAGGCGCACGCAAAGGCCACAAACGCGCCACGGCTTTGGGTTGCCAGGAGACCCCCAGCGCAAAGGCACACGACCATCCGAACGAGCCCGGGGTACATGTCGGTCCCCAGCGCGATGAGGAGACACATGCCGAGGACCAGACCGGCTGCATCCGAATAGGTCAGCGTCGAGGACAGCCTCCATAGCCCCTGCGCGGGCATGGCCATCGGGTACCAACGCCAGGTCAGCCCCGCGAATCCGGTGAGAGCCCCGGCCGCTCCGAGGCACGCGACGCCCAGACCCGCCGCCTCCCTTGCCCGTCCGCTCAGAGGACGGACCACCGCGAAACGCCGCGGCAAACGCAAGAAAGCTGGCACCCAGCGGTAGGAACTGCGCCAGCGACCCGGTGATTCCCGCTCGCACGAACCACCAAAGGGTGAGCAGGAGGATGCTGACGATGACCATGGAGCCGCGGAGGTCGGGCGGCGTGACGACTACCGCGACCAAGAGAAACCCGGCGGCCGCGACGGCCACCACGAATGCGTCGGCGCGCCAGAATCCGCCCTCGCGAAGGCCCTCGACGAGCATCAACCCGAAGAGGGTTGCCGCGACGACCCACCCCCTGACCGGAGCGCCCGCGCTGCTCCCGGTCGGCTCTGAAGTCAGCCTCTGGCCCTGTTCCGCCTTCATCAGTCTCCTCGGCCAACGCTCAGCAACCGGGTCACGCTAGCTCCATCGCATGGAGCCGGAGGCCCCGCCCGACACCGTGGCGGCCCCTAGCTCAGGGTGGCAAAAGCTCATCCCAGGACAGACGCTCGCTGGTCACAGAACTCCGCCG
>CAVZRJ010000008.1:0-187285 GCA_963777665.1 uncultured Acidimicrobiaceae bacterium | reverse complement strand
TAAGGGTCCGCCATAGGATAATACGCGCGTGATAAACTCTTGATGTGGAGGCGACGTCCGAGGAGCTGGTCTGGTATTTCGAGACCGTTCTGCCTCACGTCAATGAGCGCCAACGTCGTGTGATCGTGGGAGCGACGGCGTCATTGCTCGGACGTGGCGGCAAGACCATGGTGGCCGATGCGGCAGGTATGAGCCGCAACACGGTGATCCGGGCCACCAGCGAGGTGCAAGAGGGCGTCGGAGTATCAGATCGCCAACGTGTTGTCGGCGGCGGGGACAAGCCGGCCATCGACAAGCAGCCGGGCCTGCTGGTCGCGCTCGATGAGCTGGTGCACCCCTCTACGCGGGGCAATCCGATGTCGATGGCGCGTTGGACGTCCAAGTCGACCTACGAACTGGCCGATGAGCTGGTGCGCCAGGGCTACTCGGCCTCAGCCGAGCTGGTCCGGCGCCTGCTGCACCAGCTCGGGTACTCACTCCAGGCACCGTCGAAGCAAAAGGAAGGGACCCAGAGCCCAGATCGAGACGCCCAGTTCAACTACCTCAACGACACCGCCGTGGGCTTCGTCAAGGACGGCCAACCCGTCATCTGTGTGACACCAAGAAGAAGGAACTGGTGGGCGAGTTCTCTAACGGAGGCGCCGAGTGGCACCCCGTGGGCGAACCGACACGGACCAAGACCCACGACTTCATCGACAAGGACCTCGGACGTGCCGTGCCCTATGGCGTCTATGACATCGAGAACGACGAGGGCTGGGTCTCAGTCGGCGACACCGCAGACACCGGCGCCTTCGCCGTCGAGGCCATCAGGCGCTGGTGGTACTCAATGGGCCAGCTCCGCTTCCCCGACGCGCACAAGCTGTTGATCACCGCCGATGCCGGGGGGTCCAACGGGCATCGGGTCAAACTCTGGAAGGTCGAACTGGCCAAGTTCGCCCGAGAGAGCGGCCTCGAGATCACCGTCTGCCACTACCCACCGGGAACTTCGAAGTGGAACCGGATCGAACACCGCATGTTCAGCTTCATCTCCATGAACTGGCGAGGCCGACCTTTGGTCTCGTATCGCACCATCATCGAGCTGATCTCGGCGACGACCACCAAGAGCGGCCTCAAAATCAAGGCCGAACGGGACTGGAACTACTACGAGACCGGCGTACAGGTGAGCAAGGCCGAACTGGCCGCTCTCCCGCTCTTTCGTCATGAGTTCCATGGTGACTGGAACTACACCCTGGCTCCAGCAGGAAACGCGTAATTAAAATCGCGGCGGGCCCGGATTGCGTAGGACGTGGAACAAGCGACCACCGGAAGATCCGCGGAGACTAGAGCTGTCGGAGAAGACAACCCGCCCCGTTGCGGTGGTTTGGACGCTATTGGGCTCGTATCTGTTGTAGTTGGCCTTGGAGCCGTGGTGGTGGTGTTTGTTGTTGTCGACGAACCGCTGGATGCAATCGTCTTGGGCGAGTGTCCTAGTGCGAAGACGCCGACAGCTATTAGAGCCACGACGACGACAAACACTGCTGCAGCAATCCATCCCCAGCGCTGATGGTGTACGGGTTCCGGCAAAACTGGCCGGGTTGAACCTTCGTGCCAGGTCTTGTCGAGGACAGCAGTCGTCATGCGATCGAACCACCGGGGGGGAGCTGGCCGGCCATTGCTGTCTTCACGAGCTCGACCAGTAGTTGTTCTGCTGTAGGACGACGAGCGGGCTACTTCTGGAGTGCCCTAGCGTCAGCCCCTGCAGACGAGGGTCGAGACCTTCGAGGTCGGGAGCTTCGTGGACGACTCGGTAGAGGACGGCCTCTGGTTGTCCTTCGCCGAAAGGTGAGCGGCCGGTTGATGCAAAGGCGATGGTTGATCCCCAGGAAAACACGTCGATGGCAGGCGTTGTCCCGTGTCCGAGCGCCTGTTCTGGAGACATCCAACCTGGTGAGCCGATGATGCTCCCGGTCTGCGTGAGCGCGGTGCCGTCTGCCGCATGGGAGATCCCGAAGTCGACCACCTTGGGACCAGCGGGAGCCATGAGCACGTTCGATGGCTTGAGGTCCCGATGGATGACCCCTACCGCATTCATGGCGACCAGGGCCTCGGCGAGCCCGACGGCAAGGCTGATGAGCTGGTCGCCGACCAGTGGACCATGGGCCGTGACGTAGTCGAGAAGGCTGCCACCCTCGATGTACTCAGTGACCAGATATGGCTGGTCTGAGTCCAAATCGGCGTCAAGGTATCTGGCGTTGCAGATCCCACCGACGCGGTCGAGCTGCCTCGACCTCCCGTCGAAAGCGATACCAAAGCCGGGATCGTCTGCCAGCTCTGGACGTAGAAGCTTGAGGGCCAATTGCCGATCTTAGTGTCCTCCACCAGGAACACAACCCCCATACCACCCGTGCCAATCCGCTTCAGGACGCGATAGGGGCCGATGATGCGAGGGTCGGAAGGGTGGAGGTCTTCCATTTGGGTCGTACTCTAATGTGGTACTCGTGGCAAACCTGTTTACTACCCAGAGAGGCTGTTCGGATCCGGAGGAAGGGGATCCAGAGGTGCAAGGGTGGCTCCATCCCATTTGAACCGCACAAGCCGAGTCCGCCGGTCGGGCAACAATGCGGATCGCTAGGAGCGTACAGGGGGTAACTGAGAGCGACCATGTCGTCAGTTTGCCAGGACAACTGCACCGCAATGTCCCTGCCCGAGATATCCGTTCCTATGTACTTGTCTCCCACGAAGAAGAACGCATTCTCGCAGTAGCCAGTAGCACTCCCGACGCACTGACCAATCAAGGCGTTGAGGGCACCGGGGGACTGCTCTTGACTTCCGGCAACCGTAATCACATTGAATCCCAACTGATTTACCGTCTGGGTGGCATCGTTGAAATCGAATGATGCTGCGGTGCTGGACGGTGCTGAGGTCGCAGTCGTGGTTGAAGCGACGGTCGACGCGGTCGTACTGGATGCAGGAACGGTAGTCGTCCCCTGTGTCGCGGCGGTGCCCGATCCCGGGCTGCCACGATTGCTTGAAGTGGTCTTAGCAGGGGAGTGACTGAGGTAGCCGATACCAGCACCGACGAGAAGCACAAGCACGGCAGCGACAATCCAGCCCAACCGAACTCGTCTCTTTGGGTGTTGAACTTCTACGGGCGTCAACCTTGGATCCTGATGCCACGTCTGATCGAGGAACTGAGTGGCCATCGACTCAGGTGGCCCGGCAAGTGCGGTACCTGTCGCAGATATCCGCACAGATTCGAGGAGTAAGTCGCGCTTGGGCCAGCGCCAGGGTCCTTTTCAAGTGCTCGGGTCACGAGTCTCTGCAATCGGGGATCGATGCCTTCCAGGTCGGGCGTTTCGTGGACGACCCGGTACAGAATTGCATCGGGCCTACCCTCGCCAAATGGCGATCTACCAGTTGATGCAAAGGCGACGGTTGACCCCCAGGAAAACACGTCGATCGCTGGCGTTGTGCCGTGTCCAAGCGCTTGCTCTGGAGCCATCCACCCAGGCGAACCGACGACGCTTCCGGTCTGCGTCAGGACGGTACCGTCTGCCGCATGGGAGATCCCGAAGTCAACCACCTTTGGCCCGCTGGCAGCCATGAGGACATTCGAGGGTTTGAGATCCCGATGGATGACTCCCACTGCATTCATGGCGACCAGGGCCTCGGCCAGCCCAACCGCTAGTCCTATCAACTGGTCTCCCTGGAGGGGACCGTGAGTCGTCACGAAGTCGAGCAGGCTCCCGCCATCGACGTACTCGGTCACCAGATACGGATGGTCTGATTCCAGATCGGCATCGAGGTAGCGGGCGTTGCAGATCCCCCCGACTCTCCGTGCAGCCTCGACCTCACGTCTGAAGCGAGATCGGAAGCCAGAATCATCGGCCAGCTCAGGACGTAGGAGCTTGAGGGCCAGTTGTCGTCCTGAAGAGTCCTGCACCAGGTACACAACACCCATGCCGCCGGCCCCGAGCCGGCTCAGCGGTCGGTAAGCTCCAATGATCCGGGGATCGGAAGCCTGCAGTTCCGCCACGATCAGAAACTCTAACTCCGGTATTGATCGGTCCGGTACCCCATCGCACACCTCGACCGCTGTGCTACCGCCAATGGTAGAAACTAGCAATGAATACGTGGTGGAGCGAGCTTCCTGACGAGCGATTCTGGATCGAGATCACGGATCGGGATGTGGTTGGCCAAGACCTCCGAGCGACTGAGCCGTCTCCGGGGGAGGTCGACCCGTGGGGTCGTGCCTTGGTTGACGAAGTGCGACCTGGCGATGTCGTGTTCCACTACCGGAAGCAAGAGTCAGCGATAACTGGTCGCTCAGTCGTGGCTAGCAGAGCCGCGCATCGCATCGCACTTCTCTCTGATCACCAGGCTCTAAGAACCCCGCTTTCCCTTGATGCCATTCGGGCTGAGGCTGACTTCCTGAAAGCAACGAAAGATGCTCTGGAATCCCAAGTAGACGGCCCCCTTTACTTCCCATTTGAGGTTTCCGACAGCAGACCTCCTCGTCCGGCCCAGACCTATATCGCGAAATTGCCCAAGGCACTCGTAGAGCACTTTCCCGTGTTGTCGGATGGGATCAGAGAGACTGCGACCTTGCAAGCTCTTCATTTGCTTTTCAAGTGGAATGCAGACCGAGAGCCCAACACCATTCAATTGCATAAGGAAGTTGCCGACAAGAACGGGTCAGTCTGGTGGGGGCGGTTCGGTCAAGCTGGCTCAACAGGAATGGGGAAGGCGAAGCTGTCTTTACTTCAGCATCAACTCGATGGTGGAGTCGTCACCCACGCCTTTCTATACCGCAGAGGTGAGATCTGGCAAACCACGCTCGAGGCGATCACCACTAGTCCAGACGGCGTCGATGATCAACGAATGGCTGGTTACTACACGAAGGACGAATGCAACCTCTTTGCCAGGATTTCAAACTTTGTGAACTTGCCGGTCGATTGGGCCCTCAAGAATCTCGTCCCTGCGAACAGTAGAGATCCGAGCAAGTTACAAGGTGCCCTCTCCAATCAAACGACCCCTCTATTCATGTTAGAACGGAGCCAGGCGGGAGGAGATTCGATGCCCACCACTGCGTCGGAAGTGCCTGAGAAGCTGACCATGGAGTGGTTAGTGGAGCAGACACTCTGGAGTGAGTCTGCACTTAATGAGGTCATCGATGCACTGGAGGATGAGTCTCCGCAGATCATTCTGACCGGCCCGCCCGGGACGGGGAAGACCTGGGTCGCGGATGCTTTGGCGCGGTTCCTCACCAATGACGCTCCGATGGCCCATCGGTTTGTGCAATTCCACCCCAGCTACGGGTATGAGGAATTTGTCGAGGGACTTCGTCCAGTAGCGGAGAAGGGAGCCATCGAGTTCCGTCGGGTCGATGGAGTCGTGCTCGACTTTGTCAATTCCATCGATGGTCCTAAAGGTAGGGTCGTGCTCATTATCGATGAGATGAACCGTGCGAATCTGCCTCGTGTCTTCGGTGAACTTCTCTTCCTATTGGAGTACCGAGACACCCCGATAAACCTGCTCTACACGAAAGACTTTGAACTTCCTTCGGGTCTACTCGTGATTGGAACGATGAATACGGCTGACCGCAGCATCCGAAGCATCGATGCCGCACTCCGTCGCCGATTCGACATCTTTGAGTGCCCACCCAGCTCGGAAGTCTTGGAGCGCTACTACGAGAAGAACACGAATGAGGTCCCAGATCTGATTGCCGGTTTCGAGAGCCTGAACGCTCAGCTCGAGGCTCTACTGGGTCGCCACCATCTGATAGGCCATACCTTCTTCATGCGGTCAACATTTACAGCTGCCCTACTCCGTCAGGTCTGGCTCCGCCAGGTGTTCCCACTCATCGAGGAGTACTTCTTCGACCAGCCAGATATAGCGAGCCAGTTCGACGTCGAGGAGATCTGGCCGAGCCTTGCGTACTGAGACCATTACGGAGTCCCAAGAGTCTCTGATCACTGCGACGCCGGAGGAAGCGGCGGCCCTGGAAGCTGCGGGTCGACGGCTCGCCTCACATTCAGTCTGGTGGGGCGACAGCGACCTCGCTGCTGGTGATGGCGAAACGTCTCGCTCCCTCATTCGTTGCCGACCAACACTGGGCAACAAGGTTGCTCTCACCGTCTCCGGGGCTGTGGGCGTCGTGGCAGTCGGTGGGCTTCAAGTGATCGTCCGCCCGAAGATTCCCATGCCGCACTTTGTCTACCTCTTGGGTCGCAGCGAAGCACTGCCCCGTCTGGACTCCTCCAAAGGGTTTGCGGCAGTGGACGCTTCATTCTGGGAACTCATCGCACGGTGGTACTTGGATCAACTTCAACTCGTGGTTCGACGGGACCTCATCCATGACTATCGTGAGGAACATGCTGAACTTGCGATTGGTCGAGGCCGAATCGTGCCACTCCCGTCTGCGCGGAACTTCTACCAAGGCAAACTGCGGCTTTCCTGCATCTTTGAGAACTTCGACGCTGACAACTCCCTGAATCGGATCCTGAAGGCTGCGGCTCGGACAGTTGCCGGGAGCAGATCCCTCCCGCTTGACCTCCGGCAGCGGGCCACCTGGCTCCTACGGCCTTTCGACCAAGTGGGCGATCTTCATCTGGGAGACCTCAGCGTTGCTCTGGAACGCCGAAGCGGGTGGTATTCAGACGCCCTTGGACTTGCGCGGCAGCATTCTTCATGGTCAAGGACGTGGGCTTGAGGCGGGAGACCACGGAGTATGGACATTCCTTTTCAAGACAGCCGATCTCATCGAGCAGGGTGTCCGGCAAGTGTTAGTCGCTGGCCTTCCCTCCGTAGCGATCACCAAGCAGGGAATGCTCCTCAGGCCATCGAGTCTGAGCCTCACCCCGGATCTTCGCTTTGGTACCGACATGGCAGTGGGTGATGTGAAGTACAAGCTCACGGGTATGGACTGGAATCGAAACGACCTGTATCAGGCGGTGACCTTCGGTACCGGATTCGGTTGCTCAAAGGTGGCAGTAATCGCATTCCGCACCACGGCCTCGCTGGAATTACCCCGAGTGCGTGTTGGAAACGTCGAAGTCGTACCGTTCTGTTGGAATTGTTCGGATGCCGTACCTCCTGAGGAGGCTGGGTCGACGCTGTGCAGTGAAGTTGAGGCTTGGCTCACGTTGGAGGCCACAGAGATGGTGCCTGCTTAAGCTTCGCGCTCTCGATCGGTTGCAACAGCCCGGACTACTGCTAGTACCGCTAGTCCGGAAGTCCCCAAAGCCAGTAGATAGAAGCCTAATGTCGGCGTTACCGTTGCTGTCAGCTGGTAGTTCGTGATCTGAGTAGTTGTGTATCCAATTGGAGCGACAGATCCCAACTCCATTGCGATCTCCCCAGTGATCGCCGCGAAATGCAATGGCCGTTCCAGCGAGAATTCCGGTTGCTAGCCAACGATCTCGTGTAATCCCGGCGACGAGTGGCAATAGCAGGGCGATAACAACATAAAGTGCCTCTGTAAGCATGGATACCCAGGACGCCTGATCCAGTCCGCCCCGCAGAGTCAGGGATCCGAGGGAGTGAAGGCCGTTCGTCCCCTGAAACGTGAATACCGTCTCAACTCGATGAGGGAGACCCACTCCAATTGCCACCAAGAACCCGAAGATCACCGAGGCTGCAATCCATCCAGCCGGAGGTCGCTCCACTGGTTTCTTCAGACGTCCTAAGAAATCAACTTCCCTGACTGCTTGCAATACGGCAACGTTGGTGAAAGCGGCCGCCAGTCCAAGAATCCAGAATCCCCATCCATATCCACGTCCCGGTGTTGCGAGGGCGGCAACGTCGCCGAGGAAGTAAGCATCCAGAACGGCAACGGGTGCCAGCACTGCACCAACTCCAAGGAGGGCGGTTCTGGCAGAACAAAGCAGAAGACCCGCCACGACTATTCCCGCTGCGAGAACGGTAGTGAAGAGCACGTCATAGCCGGCGTGGAACGGTGCAATATAGTGTGTTCCGAATTTGACGAATAGAGTAATTGCGAGCAAAAGACCGCCAGCGACTATCGAGACGCCGCAGTTGGTGAGTTCTTTTTGCGGGGCAGTCGGATTGATTGTCAATCCAATATGGGTCGTCGGCGGTTGGCTGGACGCTGAAGGCGTGTGCCCGGCCTCTGGGGCTAGCACCTGATGTTGATTCGGAACTACTGCTGGGTCTGGCACAAGCAGCGGTAGGGATACGGACTGCCTAGGTAATGGAGGCGGGGTGGAATGCTGAGTTCGAGCAGACCAATCTGTCGGCGCTTTCTGTTCGAACTCTTGCACAGCTGTATCTAGTGCATTGAGACGACCGAGCGCTACAGCCCACGAGACATCGTCGAGCGGCCAGGTTTCGGTGGGTGGTCCACCAGCATCATCTGTGCGCCATATGCCGTAGAAGTCGGGACCTCCGCTGACACCAAGCAGATGCCTCGTTCCGCCATGGGTGAAGATGACCTTAGGCATGGCGCTGCTCGGCTTTTGCCACCGGGGAGCTTCTCATCGAGCCGTTCAGCGCCTCTAAGGGAAGGGTCACCTTAAGAGCATCGGCTCTATCACAGGGATCGCTTTAGCTTCAGCCTGCGGCGGTCTTGGCCAGGAATGGTTGCCACGGCCACGAATTGCGATGTGGGCAGTCATCGGTTCTGGGCAAACGGCCCTGGTCACAGACTTAAGCACATCGCAGTGGACCCTTGGCTGGGTGGCAACGATGGCGTCAGGCAGGCCGAACAGCCCCGAGAAAAACGGTCTGCGGACGTTTCGGCCGGCCCTATCACCTATCCCCCAACACAATCAAAGGGTGCCCACGGCAGGAATTGAACCTGCGACACCTCATTTAGGAAACGAGTGCTCTATCCCCTGAGCTACGTGGGCGGGAATGCTGACGATCACCACAGTTTGACGCCGGTTCCAAGCCGACCGAGATCGCTCTGCCTACCGTACTTGGACCGGGCGACCGTCCGTGAGCAGAGGCTGCTCAGGGAGTCCCCTGAGCAGATCGGCCGATCCCCGATGCCGATTCCCGGGCCCCGGGCCGCTGAATCCGGACCCGACGTCGAAGGCCGCCCCGGTTGCTCCCACTTCGCCCGCGGAATCGTCAACTACACCAACCGTCGGTCAGTGGCCCAACGGGTGAGCTGGTGCCTCGTCGAGAGCTGCAGCTTCCGTAGCACCGATGAGACGTGTGACTCCACGGTCTTCGCCGAGATGACCAGCTCGCGTGCGACCTCCTTGTAGGTGTAGCCACGGGCGATGAGACGGAGCACTTCTCGCTCCCGAGGTGAGAGGAGGTCGAGCTCCGGATCGAGGCCTTCGGTGGGAACGAGCCCGTTCGCACCGTCGGCGAACGCGTCGAGGACGAACCCTGCCAACCGGGGCGAGAAGACGGCATCGCCCGCTTCCACCTGGCAGATTGCGTGGCGGAGCTCTTCGCCCGAAATGGTCTTGGTCACGTACCCTCTCGCTCCCGCCCGGATCACCGCGATCACGTCCTCGGGGGCGTCCGAGACTGACAGCGCGAGGAAGTGGATCTCCGGGTGCTCAGGACGCACAGCGCTGAGCACTGCCTGGCCGCCGCCGCCGGGCAGGTGCACGTCGAGCAGCACGACCCCGGGCAGCCGTTCGCCGATCAGCTCGATCGCCGACTCCACGTTGTCCGCTTCCCCGACCACCTCGACCGAATCGCCCAGCTCGGCCCGGACTCCGGATCGGAACATGGCGTGATCGTCCACCAGGAGGACCCGCGGTCGCCCGCGGTCGGTCACCCCGCCCTCCTGATCAGCGGATCGGCCACCGGCTCACCGCTCCCGGCGGCACGGCAGCGAGAGCTCGACCTCGGTCCCGTTGCCTGCAGAGGATCGGATGGTGACAGTGCCACCAACACGCGCCACACGGGCCTGGATCGACCGACTGATGCCCTGGCGGTCGTCCGGTACCGCGTCGAGGTCGAACCCGCGGCCGCGGTCCCGAACATAGATGGTGACCGCGTCGCGTTCGACCTCGGCGTAGAGCGAGACCTGGGATTCGCCGGACCATTTGGCGGCGTTGACGGTGGCTTCGCGGGCTGCGTCCAGAAGCGCTCGGATCCCCTCGGACAGTTCGCTCTCCCCTACCACCACCGCGTGCACGGTGATGCCGTGGTCTGCCTCGACCTGGCGCTGGATGGCCTCGATCCCGTCGGTCAGGGTCCGGGCGTCACCGGCGACCGTGCCCGGCGGACGACCCTCGAACAGCCACGAGCGGAGCTCGCGCTCCTGGGACCGGGCGAGGCGCGTCACCTGTCGGGGGTCGTCGGCCGCCCGCTGGATGAGCGCCAGGGTCTGGAGCACCGAGTCGTGGACATGGGCGGCCATCTGGGCCCGCTCCTCGGCCACCGCCCTCGCCTGACGCTCGGAGAGGAGGTCGCGGAACAGGCCGATCCACCACGGGCCGAAGACGATGACCACTGCCGCCACGATGAGTGCGATCGCCCCGAGCAGCCGGAGCGCCCCGGTCGTCGTGTGCCCGAGGACCAACCAGCCCAGACCCGCCAACCCGACGAGCACCCCGACGACGATCCGCCCACCTGCTGCGCGTCGTTCGTGCGGTCCGCTGCCCACGCCGAACAGGGGCATGACCTCCTCGGTGACCCAGCGCCCCTCCGGCTCGGAGGCGTTGCGTCGGATGAAGACCGCGATCGCGGCGGACAGCAGCACGGTCCAGGCGAAGGACCCGAGGAAGGCGAGACCTGCGACGGAGAAGACGATCTGGGCCAGCACCAGGACCGGGACGAACGCCACGGCGAGCCGGATCCCGCCACGGTCGGAGACCGCCCGCGAGAAGATCGAGGTCGACTCGCCCGCCAGCGGGACGACGAGCCAGATCACGAAGTAGGCCAACACGCCGACCCCGCTCCCGAGCGCCAACAGGACGAAGCCGAGCCGCACCAGGGTGACGTCGATGCCGGTGCTCTTGGAGATTCCGCCGCAGACCCCGCCGAGGACGCGTACGTCGGTGCTTCGCTGCAGGCGTCCCCTGAAGCGGCGGGGGAGACCGTGGTGCCACCCGCCCCGGTGTCGCCACCGACTCCCGTCACGAGCACAACCGGGCGGCGCCCAGGGACCGGGAGCTCCGTGGGCGGTGTCGGGCCCGGTCGGGTCGGCCGAGCCGTTCGTGGACGTCGAGCCAGGAGGAACCGGACCGGCGCCCGGGTCGACGGGCGCCGTAGGTCCGTCGGCGCGGGAACCGGTGGGCTGCTCGATACCCCATGGTCGCGCACCACCCCGGTGCCCGGCCATCGGGGATGACCCCGATCCGGGGGTCGGGGACTCGGGGTCCGACCAGGGATCTGCCGGATGGCGCGGCCGCCGGCCCCGGTTCAGGCTCACAACATGGACTCAGACACCGCAATCCCCGACCCACCTCCCGAGACGATCTCCGCCCCGACAGGATCCGAAGAGACCCCGGGCGCACCGACGGGCGCTTCCCTTCCCCCGTCGCACGGCCGCCTCCACCGGAGCAGGCGGCACGGCCTCGTCGCCGGTGTGGCAGCGGGCCTCGCCGACTACCTCGACCTCGACCCCACGCTGGTCCGGCTCGGATTCGTCGCGCTCGCCCTGTTCGGCGGCCTTGCGGTCCCCCTCTACCTGGCCGGCTGGCTGCTCATCCCCGACGAGGGGGCCGGCTCCTCGGTCCTCGAGGACCTGCTGTCCCACGGGCCCTTCCGCGAGTACACCCACTAGCCCGACCGATCGATCCGAGAGGAGCACCATGCGGTACCGATTCGAGCCCGCATACCCGTACCGGCACGAGACGAGGGGCGGCGCCGACGCGGCGTTCCGGGCCTCCGACGCCGAACGGAACGAGGTCTCCGAGCGACTCTCCCGCCACTTCACCGACGGCCGGCTCGACCAGGCGGAGTTCCAGCAGCGACTCGGCCGCGCGATGGGCGCCACCACCCGGGGGGATCTCACCGGGCTCTTCGACGACCTTCCGCGGCTGACCGACGAGCCCGCGGTGCCCGAGCACCGTCCACGCCGGTTCCGTCCGCTGTTCGGTGTGGTCGCCTTTCTCGTCCTCACCCTCTGGGTCGCCGGCATCACCGCATCGTTCGTACACTTCCCGTGGGTGCTGGTCGCCGTGGCTCTGCTGCTCTTCTGGCGGCACAGCCATCGGCGGGCCCACGCCTCCGACCGCAACGCCGGCACGAGGTGGTGAGGTCGACCCGGAACCGTCGGGACGGTTGACCCCCGGACGCCGGCCCGGGTCTCCTTGGTAACGTCCCCCTGAGTGAGCGAGCCGAGCATGCGGGCCTGGGCCGTGGACGACCCGGGGCCGGTCGACGGCGGGCCTCTGGTCAGGATCGAACGGCCAACTCCCTCTCCGGGACCGGGAGAGGTGCGGGTCCGGATACGCGTGTGCGGGGTCTGCCGCACCGACCTGCACCTCGCCGAGGGCGACCTCACGCCCCGGCGCCCGCGGGTCGTACCCGGGCACGAGGTGGTCGGGGTGGTGGACCGGCTCGGATCAGGCTCCACCCGGTTCGCCATCGGGGACCGGATCGGGATCCCCTGGCTCGCCCATACCTGCGGTCACTGCACCTTCTGCCTGAGCGGTCGCGAGAACCTCTGCATCGCACCCCGGTTCACCGGGTGGGACGTCGACGGCGGGTACGCGGAGTACGCAGTGGTGGAGGAGGCCTTCGCCTACGTCCTGCCCGACTCGCTCGGCGACGTCGAGGCGGCCCCGCTCCTCTGCGCCGGGATCATCGGCTACCGCGCCCTGCGCCGGACCGAGCTCCCACCGGGTGGGCGGCTCGGCATCTACGGATTCGGCGGGTCGGCCCACCTCACCGCTCAGATCGCCATCGCCGAGGGGGACCGGGTGCACGTGGTCACCCGGTCCCCGGAGGCGAGGGAGCTCGCGCTCGCCCTCGGTGCGGCCAGCGCCACCGACGCGGCGCACCCGCCCGAGCCGCTCGACGGCGCCATCCTCTTCGCACCGGTCGGCTCCCTGGTGCTGCCCGCCCTCGAGGCGCTCGACCGCGGCGGCACGCTGGCCATCGCCGGCATCCACCTGACTGACATCCCCACGCTCGACTACGAGCGCCACCTCTTCGAGGAACGGACCCTGCGCAGTGTGACCGCGAACACCCGCACCGACGGTGAGGAGTTCCTCGCGCTCGCCGCGTCGACCGGTGTACGTGCCACGACCACCGCCTATGCGTTCGACCGGGCCGACGAGGCCCTCGCCGACCTTGCGCACGACCGGGTGACCGGGGCAGCGGTGGTCGTCGTCGACCCGACCGCTCGGAGGGACTGAGGGGCTGACGGCTGCCGCACCCGGACGGAAGCCCGGGACCTGCCGCTCACTCGACCAGGAATCCCCCCGACTGGTGACGCCAGAGCCGTTCGTAGAGACCGGCGGTCCCTTCGGCCAGCAGTTCGCGATGCGTACCCTCCTCCACGATCCTCCCCTGGTCGAGCACGACGATCCGGTCCATCTGGGCGATCGTCGACAACCGGTGGGCGATGACCATGGCGGTGGTGTCCTTCATGAGGCGCCAGAGCGCGTCCTGGACCAGGTGCTCCGACTCGGAGTCGAGAGCCGAGGTCGCCTCGTCGAGGACCAGGATCGGCGCACGCTTGGCCATGGCCTGGGCGATCGCCACCCGCTGACGCTGTCCACCAGAGAGCTTGAGGCCGCGTTCCCCGACCACCGTGTCGTAGCGGTCCGGGAGTTCGTGGACGAACTCCTCCACGTGGGCGGCACGCCCGACCTCGCGCACCAGGTCGTAGTCGACGGGCCCGGTACCCGGGGCTGTCGCGTCCCCCCCGAGGCCGTAGCAGATGTTCTCCGCGATGGTCCGGTGGAGCAGCTGCGGGTCCTGGGGCACGAAGCCGACGAGGCGGCGCAGCGAGGCGACCGTCACCGAGCGGATGTCCTGGCCGTCGACGAGGATCTGCCCGTCGCGGACGTCCATGAATCGCAACAGCAGCTTGGAGAGGGTCGACTTGCCAGACCCCGATGGTCCGACCAGCGCCACGTGTTCGCCCGGGGCGATGGAGAGGGAGAGCCCGTCGAAGAGGACGCTCGTCGGCCGGTAGCCGAAGTGCAGCTGGCGGACCTCGATCCTCCCCGCGGTGAGCCTGAGCGGGCCGGCCTCCGGCGCGTCGGTGATCTCGGGGACCTCTGCTGCGATGGCGGTGAATTTGGCCGCCCTCCCGAGCGAGCGCGAAAAGGAACGCAGGTGCTCGAAGGACTGCTGCAGCCCGAGAGCCACCTGGGCCGAGTAGTAGAGGATGAGGTAGAGCACCGCGGTCGAGGCCCAGTGGTGGACGGCCATGGTCGTCCCGGACAGCAGCGCCAGCAGCGTGCCGAGCACGATGGAGGTCTCGAGCTGGAGCTGGGTACGGCTGAAGATCTTGCGGGCCCGCAGATCGGCGTCCACCGACCGGGCCATGAGGTCGTCGACCCGTTGCTGCTCGCTGGGCTCGGCCGCCGCCGTCCGCACGGCCATCAGATTGCCCACCGTGTCGGCCACCACCCCGGTGGCCTGCGAGTGGCGGCGCTCGAACTCCTCGGCGGCGGCCCGGACCTTCCGGAGCCGGGAGGCCATCACGACCACGAACAGGGCGACCATGAGCACGAGGGCCAGGGCGGCGGGCCAGGCCACCACCGAGAGCACCAGGAGTGCCGAGAGCACCACCACCGCGACCGGGAGGAGCCCCCAGGAGAACCCGTCGAGCATCTCGACGAACGCCCACGAGAAATTGCCGAGCGCGGAGATCACCTCGCCCGCCGGGTGGTCCATGTGCCAGCGGTACCCGAGGGTGAGCAGGTGTCGGTAGCCGCCGGTCGTCCCCTGGGCAAAGGCGCGCAGGGACGCCCCCCACTGGAGCCAGCCGCCGATGCGCCAGAGCACCACCGCGAAGAGCCCGGTGGCCGCGTAGGCGGCGAGCAGCGGGCCGAAGGTGTGCCATTCGTGGGCGGTGGTCGTCTGCGGCAGGGTGGCCACCCGCCCGAGGACGCCCGCGAAGATGAGCGGTGCGACCAGGTCCGCGGTGATCACCGCGAGGCCGATGACCGCCCAGGAGACGACGAGCGCGCGCTTCTGGCGGCCGACCTGCTCCCAGCAGTAGGCCACGGTCTCGCGTGCGGAGGCAGAGGGGAAGTCGTCGAGTTGCATGGCAGAAGGGTCCTTCGAGACCGAGGGTTCCGTGACACCAGCGAAACTGGGGATCACGGTGACCGCCCCGCCGGAACGGCGGATGGGTCGGGATGCGGACGAGGGTCCGGTCGAGGCCCGGATGGACCGGGTCGAACCGGGGTGGCGACGGCGTCAGCCGGTCGCAGGGGACACCGGGAGCACGGGCCCCGAGGTCACACGGTGAAGGCGATCACCCCGGGTCGGGTGCGCATGGCTGCGCAGGAGGCGACCGGGACGCCCACGTTGGTCTCTGCTGGCTTCACCGGTTCACCTCCGATCCCGTCGTGCGGCGCCGGGGTCCCAGCGCGCGGCACAATCGTAGCCGACCGCCCGCGGGCCGGCCAGCGCGAACCGACCTACGATCGGACGCGCCGTCCGCCTTGCGGGCACGAGCCACGAACGCAGGACACGAGCGACCGGGTACCGGTCGGAGAACAGACCAGGACACGAGCGACCAGGAACAGACCAGGACACGAGCGACCGGGACAACAGGACACGACCACCGAACGACCAGGAACAGAGTGGAGCGGACATGAGCCAGAGCGATTGGTCCCCCGACGAGCCACAGGGCACCGAGACCTTCGAACAGGGCGATGACGCAATCGACGAGTCGTTCCGGCTCGATCCCGACTTCATCGAGGAGCTGCAGCAGGACCCCGCGCTCGATCCCAACCTCCAGTCCGACGATCTCGGTCTCGAGGAGGCCGGTGCGGAGCTCGACGACCCGGAGGACCTGGTCACCCTCGACGGTGGGATGGACGATCCCGACGGGATCGGCGGGCCGACCAACCGTGAGGCGGTCAAGAAGGCGGACACCGGGGGGTGGGATCTCGACGCGCCGCTCGCCCGGGGCGACGATGCGGAGGAGCCCGGCGAGCCGGTCTGATCCGTCGATCCCGGCCGAGCCTCCGGGTCAGGTGCCGGCCGGCCCCTCGACCAGCACGCACCTGGTCCCCTGGTAGATGGTCGGCATGCACCTGTTGCAGTGGATGCAGAGCCCCTCGGCAGTCTCCCCCCGCTCCCACCGCGCCACGAGATCGGGCTCGCGCAGCAGTGCCCGGGCCATGGCCACGAACGCGAAGCCCTCGCCGAGCGCGTCCTCGGCGGTGGCAAGGCGGTTGATGCCGCCGAGGAGGATGAGCGGCAGGTCGAGGGCGTCCTTGAACTGGCGGGCGTAGGGCAGGAAGAAGGCCTCCTCGAACGGGTAGTCCTTGAGGAACCGCGTGCCCGCCACCTTGAACCCGAGCCGCAGGGGCGCCGGCAGGGTGGCCGCGAATTCGGTGCGCGGCGCCTCGCCTCTGAACAGGTACATCGGGTTGGACAGCGAGCTCCCCCCGGTCAGCTCGAGCGCGTCGAGGTGGCCGTCCTCCTCGAGCATCCTGGCGACGGCGATGCTCTCGTCGAGCCAGAACCCGCCGGGCACCCCGTCGGTCATGTTGAGCTTCGCGGTGACCGCGACCCCGCCGCCCGCCGCCTCGCGCACGGCCGCCACCACCTCGCGGGGAAGCGCGCCCGGTGCTCGAGCGTGCCACCCCAGCGGTCGGTGCGCCGGTTGAGCCGGGGACTCAGGAACGCGCTCAGCAGATAGTCGTGCCCGAGGTGGATTTCGATGCAGTCGAACCCCGCCTCGACCGCGGTCGCCGCGGCGGCCCGGTAGTCGAGGGTGATCCGGACGATGTCGTCCTCGGTGGCCGCCCGGGTGCGGGCACCCGAGGCGCCGAAGCGCCGGGTCGGCGACAGCGAGGCGACGCCGTTGGAGCGGCTGTTGGCAACCGGACCCGCATGCCCGATCTGGGCCGACACCGCGGCACCGGCGGCGTGCACCGCGGCGGTCAGGCGCCGGAGCCCGGGCAGCGAGTCGGCGTCGAGCAGCACGCAGTGGCGATCGGTCCGGCCCTCCGGCGAGACGGCGAGGTAGGCAACGGTGGTCATTGCCGCGCCCCCTCGGGCGATCCGCTCGTGGAAGGCCACCAGCGCGTCGCTCACCGCACCCTTCGGGGCCGCCCCCTCGAAGGTGGCCGCCTTGATGATGCGGTTCTTCAAGGTCAGCGGACCGAGCGTGGCCTCCCCGAAGACCGCCCGGGCGGCGCCGGCCACCGGCTCAGCGCTCCGCGCCCGCGTCGCGCACCGCGGCCAGCACCTCGTCGGCGAGGTCTGGGTGGCACACGACGAGGTCGGGGAGCCAGGGATCCGGCCGGCCGTAGCGGAGGGGCGAACCGTCGAGGCGGCTCGCATGGAGCCCCGTGGCGAGCGCGACCGCAACCGGTGCGGCCGAGTCCCACTCGTACTGGCCGCCCGCGTGGACGTAGACCTCCGCATCCCCGCGGATGACCGCGGCGATCTTGGCGCCGGCCGAGCCCATCGGCACGATCTCCGCACCGATGCGGTCGGACACGTTGGGGACGAGCTCAGGCGGCCGGGTCCGGCTGACCACCAACCGGGGAACGGCCGGGCGCCGGGGCAGGGGCGGCGGGTGGCCGGTCCCGAGGACCAGGTCCAGCCCGGGCAGGGCGACCGCACCCACCACCGGCCCGCCGTCGACGGCGAGGGCCACGTGCACGGCCCAGTCCGAGCGCCCCTCGGAGTACTCGCGCGTCCCGTCCAACGGATCGACGATCCAGAGACGGCCCGTTTCCCCGTCGATGGCCTCGGACTGATCGTCCTCCTCCGAACGCACCCGGTCGTCGGGGAACCGCTCCGCGAGGAGGGCGGTCGAGCAGACGGTGGGAACGCTGGTCCCCTTCCGCCCCGAGCTCCTTGCCCTCGAGACCGCCGGTCCGCAATTCGAGGAGCAGCGCGCCCGCCCGGGACGCGAGGTCGACCGCAGCCGTGTGCTCGGCCGTCCCGACCCCCGTCCCGTTCGCGTCCCCCACTGCGTCCCCCTCGTCGTTGCGTCGTCGCCCGGGCGTCGTCTCCGTCGCGGCCAAGTCGACAGTCTGCACGACCGGCGGCTCCCCGGCACCTCTGCGGCTGTCCGGTCGCCGGGGGCTTCCCCCTCCATTGCGTCGGTGCCTGAGCCGTGCGAGCATCGGGGGAGCGCCCACAGGCGCCCGAAGGGAGACCAGCACCATGCACGACCTGGTGATTCGCGGGGGGACCGTGGTGGACGGCACCGGGGCCCCGGCCCGCACCGCCGACATCGCGGTGGACGGGGGCCGGATCTCCTCGGTCGGGTCCTGCGCCGGCGAGGACGCGAACCGCACCGTCGACGCCGACGGCCTCCTGGTCACCCCCGGTTTCGTGGACATCCACACCCACTACGACGGCCAGGCCACCTGGGACGAGGTGCTGGCCCCGAGCAGCTGGCACGGGGTGACCACCCTGGTCACCGGCAACTGCGGCGTCGGGTTCGCCCCGGCGCGCCCCGACCGCCACGCGTGGCTCATCGGCCTCATGGAGGGCGTCGAGGACATCCCCGGGACAGCCCTCTCCGAGGGGATGACCTGGGACTGGGAGACCTTCCCCGAGTACCTCGATGCGCTCGGGCGCCGCCGGTGGACGGTCGACGTCGGCACCCAGATCGCCCACGGGGCGGTGCGCTCCTACGTGATGGGAGAGCGCGGGGCCCAGAACGAGCCGGCCACCCCCGCTGACATCGCCGCCATGAAGCAGCTGGTCAAGGAGGCGGTTGCGGCAGGAGCCCTCGGCTTCTCGACCTCGCGCACGATCGCCCACCGGGCCATCGACGGCGAACCGGTGCCGGGCACCTTTGCCGCGGAGGACGAGCTCTTCGGCATCGGTGCCGCCCTCGGCGAGCTCGGGACCGGCATCTTCGAGCTCGCACCGGTCGGCGCGGCCGGCGAGGACATCTCCGGACCCAAGGCGGAGATCGACTGGATGCGCCGCCTCTCGGCCGCCATCAGCCGCCCGGTCACCTTTGCCCTCGTCCAGGTCGACGCCGCACCGCACCTCTGGCGCGAGCTCATGGACGAGTCGCTGCGGGCGGAGTCGGAGGGAGCCGACCTCTGGCCCCAGGTCGCGGGCCGCGGCTTCGGGCTCCTCTCCGGCCACTTCACCACCTACTGCCTCCTCGACCAGATCCCCGCCTACGTCGAGCTCACGGCCCGCGACCTCCGTCCCGACGAGCTGGTCTCCGCACTGCGCACCGACGCCGTCCGCGACGCCATCGAATCATGGGAGCCCGACCCGGCGACCGCCGAGCGCATGGAGGAGGCCTACCGGACGAGCTACGTCCTCGGAAGCCCGCCCGACTACGAGCCCGGGCCGGAACGCTCGATCACCGGGATCGCCGCTGCAACCGGTCGCTCCCCGCTGTCGGTGGCCTACGACGCGATGCTCGAGGATGACGGCCGGGGGCTCCTCTACGTCCCGATCCTCAATTACTCGGACGGCAACCTCGACGCCGCCCGCGAGATGCTGCTCCACCCGCGGTCGGCCTCGGGACTCGGGGACGGCGGCGCGCACTGCGGGGTCATCTGCGACGCCTCCCAGCCCACCTTCATGCTCACCCACTGGACGCGGGACCGTGCACGCGGCGAGCGCCTCCCCCTCGAGTGGATCGTGAAGAAGCAGTCCCACGACACCGCCCGTCTCTACGGGCTCGGCGACCGGGGCACCCTCGAGGCCGGCATGCTGGCGGACCTCAACCTCATCGACTACGAACGGCTCGAGCTCGGGAGCCCCCGGGTGGCCGACGATCTGCCGGCCGGCGGCAGGCGGCTGCTCCAGGGCGCGACCGGATACGTCGAGACCATCAAGTCCGGGGTGACCACCTTTGCCGCAGGCGAGGAGACCGGCGCCCGGCCCGGCGAGCTGATCCGGGGTGCCCGCTGAGTCGCTGAGCTAGGAGGCCGGTCGGCCGGAGACCGTCGCCTGGTCCGCGCCGGAGGCGGCCTCGGCGGCCCACTCGGCCTGCATCTGTTGGTAGACCCTGTGCTCGATGATGAAGGCGAGGAAGGGGACGAAGCCGGCGCACACCACGGCCACGATGCGCCCGAGGCGCCAACGCGCCCTGCGGGCCAGGTCGGCTGCGGCGGCCAGATAGACCAGGTAGAGGTATCCGTGTCCGATCGCCACCACCTTGCCGAGCGTTCCGGGGTGGTAGCCGGCGGCCTGGAAGATCACGACCGTGGTGAGACAGAGCAGCGCGGTACCGACGATGAACGCCATCACCCGGTACCGGGTCACCGCGCCGTGCAACCCGGCGGGGGTGCCCGAGAGGTTCACCCGCGGGCCCGGGAGTCGGCGGCGTCGAGCTCTGCAAGGTACCGGTTGTACGCGACCAGGCGGGCGGCCTCCTCCGGGGTCTGGCGGGCGTAGCGCTCTCCCCTGCCGCCGGTCTCGTCGTCGATCGGGGCGCGTGCCGCGATGGCCATGTTCCTGCGGCGCCCGCCGGTCAGGGCCCATCCCGGCTGCCTGGGGTCGGCAGCCGTGGAGTCAGCCGCCGCGGTGCCGGCGGCCGCCGGTCCCTGGTCGGCCCGTCGCAGTCGGATGGTCTGCTGGTCGTGGATGAGCTGCCACCAGGTGTAAACGGCATAGACGCCGAAGAGCGGCCAGAGGAAGGTGTAGGCCCAGCTCAGGGTGTTGCCACTCTCGGCCCGACCCAGCTGCCAGGACGTGAGCCACGCAAAGATCGGGAGCAGGACGAGGAGTGTGAGGTGCAGGCCCATGCACCGGCGGGTCAGGTAGTGACGCACCGGTGCATCGTACCGTCGGCCCTCCCGACCGCCCATTCGGGCGTCGCGATCGTGCCTGCGCAGCGCCGCTGCGGCCGGTCCCCGCTTCCTCGGCGCATCCCCGGAAACAACCGGGCGCCTGCCTAGGATTTTCGCTGCGGCGCATCCGACCGAGCCGAGACCGGAGCCACCGACGCGCCGGCGGAAGGGACGACCCGTGAGCGAACGCCTGAGAATAGGGATCGCCGAGGCGATCGGCACGATGATCCTCATCGTCGGCGGACCCGGGACCGCCATCCTGGCCACCGGGCACTTCTTTCCGCGGGGCACCGTCGGGGTGCTCGGCGTGGCGCTCGCGTTCGGGCTCAGCCTGCTGGTCGCCGCCTATGCCATCGGCTCGATCTCGGGATGCCACATCAACCCTGCGGTGACGATCGGCCTCTGGGTGATCGGCAAGACGCGGACCCGCGAGCTGCCCTTCTACATCGTCGGCCAGATCGTCGGCGGCCTGTTCGGTGCCCTGATCATCTTCATCATCGCCAAGGGCAGCTCCATCTCGTTCAGCGCGCAGACCTCCGGCTTTGCCTCCAACGGCTACGGGGCCCACTCGCCCGGCGGGTTCAAGCTGCAGGCGGTCATGCTCGCCGAGGTGTTCTTCACCGCGGTGTTCGTCTTCATCATCGCCTCGACCAGCCGGCTCTCGATGCCGGTCGGGCTGACCGGGATCACGGTCGGCCTCACGCTCACCATCATCCACCTCGCCTCGATCCCGATCGACAACACCTCGGTGAATCCCGCCCGCAGTCTTTCGACCGCGGTGTTCCAGGGCAGCTGGGCCCTCAACGAGCTCTGGGTGTTCATCGTCTTCCCGGTCGTCGGGGGGGTCGTGGGCGGAGCCGCCTGGAGGGCGTTGCGCCCGCCGTCGGACGAGTTGACCGAAGCGGTCTCAGAGGCCGGTGCCCCGGCGCCGTACGGCCGTCGACCCCAGCCCGAGTAGGTGCCGCCCCCGGCCGGTGACCGACCGCTCCGCCGTGGGAACGCCCGCCCGGATGGTGGTCGTCACACGGCGGCCGTAGCCTGCCGGGGATGAGCACCGTGCCCACGCCCCTCCCTCTCGTCCACTCCGACGTCGAGGTCCGCGTCTCCACGAGGCGGAAGAAGACGGCCGGCGCCCACTGGGAGGGCGACCGCATCGTGGTGGTCGTGCCGTCCCACCTGCGCGGCTCCGAGCGCGACCAGATGGTCGAGCATCTCGCCCGCCGGCTCGCCCGGCACCGGCCCCACCTGCACTCGTCCGACGAGCACCTCGAGGAGCGGGCCCGTGCGCTCGGGCGGACCTACCTCGACGGGGTGGTCCCCGCGTCCATCCGCTGGTCCTCCGCCCAGACCGCCCGATGGGGGTCCTGCACGGTGTCCACCCGCGAGATCCGGATCTCCGAGCGGCTGCGCACCGCGCCACCCTGGGTGCTCGACGCGGTCATCATCCACGAGCTCGCCCACCTCCTCGAGCCGAGCCACTCCCCCCGCTTCCGCGAGCTCGAGTCCCGCTACCCGCGGCGGCACGACGCCGACCTCTTCCTCGAGGGATACCACCTCGGCCTCCAGAGCGGCCCGCCGGGCCGGTCCGCGGGTGCCGAGCCCACCGGCAGCCCGACCCGCTGACGGTCCGCTGACGGCATTGCTCCCCCGCCGCGGCGCGATCGCGGCTACAACGGTGGGGTGGCCATCGTCCTGGCAGCGCTCGCCGCCTTCGTCAACGCCCTGACCGCGGTCCTCCAGCGGATCGGGGTCGAGTCCGCCCCCGAATCGACCACCCTGCGGTTGAGCCTCATGTCGCACGCGATCAAGCGGGGCATCTGGCTGGTCGGGTTCGCCCTCATGCTCGTGGTGTTCGGCCTGCAGGCCACCGCACTGCGCTTCGGCCAGCTCAGCACCGTCCAGCCGGTGCTCACCACCGAGCTGCTCTTCCTGCTGCTCATCCTGGCCGTCTGGTTCCGCTACCGGCTCGGGATGCGCGAGTGGCTGGGCGCGCTCACCGTGGTGGTCGGTCTCGGGGGCTTCTTCCTTGCGGCGAAGCCGCACGGCGGCCAGGCCCTCCCCACCACCACCGGCTGGGTCGTCGCCAGCGTGATCGTCGGTGCGGCCATTACGGGCTGCATCCTGTCCGCCCTGCGTGGGCCCCGCTGGTGGCGTGCAGCCGCATTCGGGGCGGCCACCGCCCTCACCGCCGCCTACACGGCAGCCCTCACCAAGGCGATCACCTCCTACGTCAAGGAAGGCTGGGGCCACGTGTTCACCCATTTCCAGCCCTACATGCTGGCCGTCGCGGGCCTCGGGACGGTCTTCCTCATCCAGAACGCGCTGCACGCCGGTCCGATCACCGCCTCGCGGACCACCATGGTGACCATCAACCCACTGGTCAGCATCCTCTTCGGGATCACCCTCTTCGCCGACAAGCTCCGGGGTGGGGCGGGGTGGGTCGCCCTCGAGGTCCTCGCCCTCGGCGTCCTGGTGGTCGGCGTGGTCGTGCTCGCCCGCTCGCCCCTGGTGGCCGGGACCGACAGCGACGGCACGTCCGACGAGATGCTCGGGGACGCCCGCCAGCGGACAGTGCTCGCGCCCCCAGTCGAGGCGGTGCCCTGACCGGACCGGTCAGGCGCTGACCGAGGCTCCCGACCCGACCAGTTGGCGCAGCTCCTCGGCGACATCGGCCTGGTGTTCCGTCTCGTCCTTCTTCGCCCTGGCCGGGCTCCACCGTCCCTTGCCCAGCCAGATGGTCGGGAGGAAGAGGACCATGCCGGCGAGGCACACCCAGAACCAGTGCTGCCACTGCTTGGGGGACCTGGCGACCCCGCCGAGCAGGGCCTCGAGCTGGCTCTGGTGGGCGGAGAGATAGGCGAGCTGGGTCCGGTAGGTGAACACCGGACCGTTGACCTCCTTCAAGTTGGCGAGCACATCGGCCACCACCTTGGCCCCCACCGCCTTCTGCAGAGCTGCGAGGTTGGCCGCGGTCGGATTCGCGTGGGCCGCGGCGACGATCGAGGCGTTCTGCGGGGCGGAGAGCGGACGCAGCCAGCTCGCGTTGGCCGTGGCGAAGGCCACGAGCTGCGGATGCTCGAGTTGGAACTGCTGCACGTTGAACGGGGCGGTGCCGGTGTAGGGGGTCTGCGCGTAGGAGAGGTTGTCCACGACCGGGTTGACCGCGTTGATGACCAGCGGGAGGAAGAGGAACGAGAGGCCCACGGTCAGGCGCAGGATCCAGCCCCACAGGGCGAGCCCGGTGCCCACCAGGGCGGGGTTCTTCGCCTCGACCATCTCGGTGTACCCGGCCATCCAGGGCGCGTAGGTGAGCGAGAGGCAGGAGGCCAGCAGCACCTCGAGGATGATCAGGGTGGTGAAGCCGGTCATCGGGTGGTTGGCCTGGTGGGAGAAGAGGAGGAGCATCACGATCGAGCCGAGAGCGCCCACCAGCATGAGCGGCTTGCGGACCCGGAGCTTGTCGGAGAGCACGCCGAACACGATGAGGGCCACCGCGTCGGCTCCCCAGAACCAGATGTTGAGGTAGTTGGCCTGCGAGGTGGACAGGTTGAGACCCGACGAGTTGGTGAAGACGGTGGCCCAGTAGATGGTGAAGAAGGCAGAGGCCGCGTAGTAGACGAGCAGGAAGAGCGAGATCCCGAGGGCCGAGCCGACCAGGTCCCACTTGAGGATCTGGCGCCAGGGGTGCTGGGTGGCGGCGATGACCTCGTCGGTCGAGATGCCCCGGGCCCGGGCCTCGACGAGGGCGCGGTCCTGCTCGGAGACCATGAGCTGGTCGCGGAGCCTCGGCGAGAGGTCCTTCATGAAGAAGAGGGCGATCACGAAGACGACCAGGGAGACCACGCCGGAGATGATGAACTGGCTCTTGAACCCGGAGTTGAAGTTCCCCCGGAGGAAGTGGTCGAGGGTGAGCGTCGCGACGACCGAGGTGATCAGGCTGCCGGCCACCGGCCCCACCGTCCAGAAGCCCATTGCCGAGGCCCGGCCCAGCTGCGGGCTGAAGTCGCGGACCAGCGCCGGGGTGGCCACCAGGATGGCCCCCTCGACCAGGCCGAGGACGCAGAGCACGACGGCGAACGACCACTCGGTATTGGTGGCCGGCACGCCGACGGCAACCAGCAGGCCGACGACGAGCAGGCCGTAGATGACCACGTTGGCGCGGCCCAGCTGGTCGGTCTTCGAGGCGGGCAGGGAGGCGAAGGCGCCGATGAGGTTGGAGACGACCACGATGTACACGTAGAACGCGAAGGACATGTGGTAGTAGCGCAGGATCTGCGGGGTCACCGCGGTCTGGGTGAAGTAGGTGTAGTAGAGGACGATCGTTGCCAATACGGCGAGCCCCAGATAGGCGGTCCGCTTGCCGTTGCCCGGGTACTCGTCGATCTGATGGACGAAGAGGAACCGGAAGGCACCCCCGTGGCCGGACCCGGCCGCTCTGCTCGTCGTCGCTGCCGTGTCGGCTGCCATGCCAGATCCCCCTGACTGTCGGACTGCGGCCCTCCCCGGGCTCGGTCCAGACCGTAGTCCAGGCAACCCGTCCGATCGGGCCTCTTCGGCCGGCACGCCCCGCTGCCGGGTCCGCCCTCAGTCGTCCAGGACGGAGGCTGCCACCAGCTCCTCGAGGTACCGGGTGTCCCACCACGAGAGCTGGAGCTGCTTGGCCCGGCGGAAGTAGAGCTGGATGTCGAACTCGACGGTGAAGCCGATGCCACCGAAGATCTGCTGCGCGGTGGCGGTCACGTCGCGGAAGGCCTGGCAGGCGAAGAGCTTGGCCATCGGGGCCAGCTTGTCGACCGGCCGTCCCTCGGCACGGGCCCATGCCGCCTCGTGGACGAGCACCTCGGCCCCGTCGACGGTGGTCACCGCGTCCGCCAGGTAGTGGGCGAGCGCCTGGAAGGCGCCGAGCGGCTTGTCGAACTGGTGACGGTCCTTCGCGTACTGGACCGTGATGTCGAGCGCGTAGCGGGCACCGCCGACTGCCTGTGCTGCAGCCAGGATGATCCCGTCGTGCATGACCTCGTCCCAGGTGCCCCACCCGGTCGATGCGGCCCCGATCCGGTCGTCGGCGGACACCCGCACCCCGTCGAGGTCGACCCGGTACTGGGCGTCCGCGGCGATGGTCCGCTGCTGGGTCAGGGTCACCCGGCCGGCCGAGGGATCGACGAGGAAGAGGTCCACGTCCGCGACCGAGTCCCCGGTCCGGGCCAGCACGAGCAGGCGGGTGGCCGACGAGGCGAAGGGCACGTGGCACTTGGCTCCGGTGATGGTCCAGCCGTCTCCGTCGGGTTGCGCGCGCACCTGGACGCCACCCGGGCCGAAGCCGTTCTCGGGCTCGAGCCACGCCGGGGTGAGGACCGCCGCGCCGCTCACGATGCCCGGCAGCCAGGCCTGCTTCTGCTCGGCGCTGCCCGACCGGGCGAGCGCCCCGCCGGAGAGGATCGAGCTCACGAAGTGGGGTGACGGGGCGAGCGACCGGCCGAACTCCTCGTAGACCACGACGCCCTCGAGGGCGTTCATGCCGGAGCCGCCGTACTCCTCGGGGAGCTGGAGCCCGATGAGGTCGAGATGGGCGAGCTGCTTCCAGAGCTCGGACGAGTACCCGATGGGATCGTCCTCGAGCTCGCGCACCACGCTGAGCGGGCTGGCGGTCGCGCAGAGCCCGCGCACCGTCTCTCTGAGCATCTCCTGCTCCGGACTGAATGTGAGGTCCAACATCTCTCGCTCTCCTCTTGCGATCGGTCGTCTGGTTGTCGGATGCGCAGCGCGCGGCCGCTCAGGGCCGCCACCGGTCCCCCGACCGGTCCCACGGGTTGTCGTCGGGGCCGGTCGGCAGCGCGACCCGCGCCGTGCAGGTGGTCATCGGGACGCCGTCGACCGAGACCGCGATCTCGATGGCCGCCCAACCACACCCGGTCTCGTCCACCCCGGTTTCGGTCACCGTGCCGCCGAACACCATGGTGTCGCCAGGGAAGATCGACCCGAGCATGCGGAAGGTCACCCGCTGGAGGCGCCCGTGGGGTCCGGTCCAGTCGGTGATGAACCGCTCGAACCAGGCCGCCAGGTTGGGCGTGTTGAGGAAGATGTCCCGGGTCCCGTTGCGCTCCACCGCGAAGTCCTTGTCGTGGTGCATGGGGCGCCAGTCGCGCGACGCCATGGCTCCGAGCACGACGGTGGTGGCAGAGACCGGATAGGAGAGGTCCGGCAGCCGGTCGCCGACCGAGACGTCGCCCTGCAGGAGCGTCGGGGTCACGCTCATCGGCCCGTGTCCGGAGCGCTGTCGGCTCTGCGGTAGCCGAACCCGGTGTAGCTCTCGACCGCCACCAGGTCGCCGCGCTGGTTGCGGTAGTCGACGTCGATGACCCAGAACCGCCCGGTGCCCAGCTTGGTGGTCTTCTCGTCGCTCACCGAGCGCAGCACCTGACAGGTGGTGAGCCGGTCGCCCGGCCGGACCGGCTCGTGGAAGACGATGGTGTTGTCGCTCATGACCGCCTCGGGCAGGCCCAGGCCCTCCTTCAAGTCGAAGTGGACCTGGAGGGGAAGCGCCTGCGTCGTGCGCCCCGGTGCCCAGTGGTGGGGTCGGAACCAGACCGAGACCATGGTGGGCGGTGCGATCGGCCCCGCGGTCACCTCGGCGGCGACCTCGTCGTCCCAGAAGAGCGGGTTGCCGTTCTCGACCGAGGAGCAGGTCGTCCAGATATACCCGCGCTCGACCGGGAACTCTCCCTGCTCGCGATACTGCTCGACACCGAGCAGTCCCTCGATGTCGTCGATCCCGATGGCGGTCACGCCACCACTCCCTTGTCGCGCAGCTCGGCGATCCGACCGGTGCCGACTCCGGCCGCGGTGAGGAGTGCCTCGGTGTCCGACCTGGCCGGGTCGCCGGCCACGACGGGCCGGTCCCGACCCTCCATCCCGGCCAGCACCGCGGCGACCTGGCGGAACCGGGTCGGGCCGTCTGTCGACCCACCGGAGGTCGGGCGGGAGGCCTCGACGAAGGACCGCCGGGCCCGGTACTGCTCGTCGTCGACCAGCTCGGCCACCGAGAGCACGGGGCTCACACAGGTGTCCTCCCCTGCCAGGGCCTCCACCCAGGCGTCGCGGGTCCGGGTGGCGAAGGCCTCCCGGAAGTCGGACCGGATCGCGTCCTGGGCCGTGTCGTCGAGCTGCCGGGTCGCCCACTGCTCGCACCCGAGGAGCCGGCAGAGGTTGGCGAAGAACTTGGGCTCGATCGCTCCGACGGCCAGCCACCCACCGTCGGCTGCCCGGTAGGTGTCGTAACAGGCGTACCGGCCGGTCAACACGCTCTGCCCCGGGCCGACCTCGGTCCCGGTGGCCAGGTACTCGTCGACCGACAGCGAGGTCAGCCAGAGCACCCCGTCGGCGATCGAGACGTCGAGGTGGATCCCCGGACCGTCGGCCCCCCGGCCGAGCAGCGCTGCCATCACCGCGAGGGCTGCCTGCATGCCCCCGCCGGCGGCATCGGCGATCGTGGCCCCGGGCACCGGCGGGCCGCCGTCGGCCGCGGGCTCGGTCATGGCCAGGTACCCACCCACGGCGAGGTAGTTGAGGTCGTGCCCGGCCCACGCCGCCCGCGGGCCGTCCTGGCCGTACCCGGTGGTCGAGCAGAGGATGACTCGCGGGTTGGCCGAGGACAGCGCGTCGAAGCCGAGCCCGAGCCGTTCGACGACCCCGGGGCGGAAGCTCTCGACGACCACGTCGGCCGTGCGCACGAGCGCGAGGAAGGCGGCGCGTCCGTCGGGATCCTTCAGGTCGAAGGCGGCGTGGCGGAGGTGGCGGGCGCCGCTGTAGGCGTAGAACGGGGGCCGGATGGGCTCGGTGCCCCGGCCCGGCACCACCCCGACCTTGACGACGGTCGCCCCGTAGTCGGACAGGATCCGGGTGCAGCGGGCGGCCGGGCCGACCGTGGAGAGGTCGAGCACGACCACCCCGCGCAGGGGTCCGGGTGCGGGCTGCACGTCCCCGTCCGTGGCGGGCGGAACGGGCGCGTCGGAGGAGGTGGCGGACGGGACGGTCACAGGCAGGTGCGGGGGCTCAGAAGTTCTTGGGCAGGCCGAGCTTGCGCCGGGCGATGATGTTCTTCTGGATCTCCGAGGAGCCACCGCCGATGGTGTCGATGACCGTGTACCGGTAGGTCGACTCGGACCGCCCGGCCATCGGCGCCTCCTCGGTGCGGACCCGGAGCTGGCCGCCGGGGCCCGCCAGGTCCATCGAGGCGTCGGCGAGCCGGCGGGAGTACTCGGTCGTGAACAGCTTGTACTCCGATGCCTCGGCGGTCGGCGGGGATCCCCCGGCCGACGAGGCGGCCACGAACCGGAGCCCGAGCACCCGGGCCACCTCGGCCTCGGTGTGCAGCTGGGCGATCCGCGACCGGACCACCGGATCGTCCTTCATCGGCTCGCCGTCGCGGGTGCCCGTGCGGACGTACTCGGTCAGCAGATCGAGCCGCTGCGCGATCGGGGAGAAGGTGAACAGGGTGAAGCGCTCGAGGTCGAGCGCTTCGGAGATGTACTGGAAGCCCTTGTTGAGCTCACCCACCACGTGGTCGTCGGGGACGAACACGTCGTCGAGGTAGACCTCGTTGGTCCGCTCGTCCCCCATCGTCCAGATGGCCTTGACCGTGATGCCGGGGTGGTCCATCGGCACGAGGAAGAGCGTGATGCCGTGGTGCTTGGGGGCCTCCGGGTCGGTCCGGGCCCCGACCCAGTACCAGTCGGCGAAGTGGGCCGACGTGGTCCAGGTCTTCTGGCCGTTGAGCCGCCACCCTCCGTCCTCGCGGGTGGCCTTGAGCTGCATCGAGGCGGCGTCGGAGCCGGCGTTCGGCTCCGAGTAGCCGACCGCGAACTCGACCTCGTTGCGGAGGATCTTGGGGAGGAACTCGGCCTTCAGGGTGTCGCTGCCGTGGCTGATGATGGTCTTTCCGATGATGCCGACGCCCTTGCCGATCTGGGGACCCCCCCGTGCCGCCAGGGCCTCGTTGAGCAGGTACTCGTAGATGCCGTCGCCGTTCCTGCCCCCGTACTCCTCGGGCCAGGTGATGCCGAGCCAGCCCTGTTCGCCGACCTTGGCCATGAACGCCCGGCGGAGGGGGGTGTCCACGATCTGGGCCATGTTCTCGCGGGTGACGTCGAAGACCTCGGGGTCGGCGTTGTCGTCGAGGAACTGCTCGACCTCCTTGACGAACTCGAGCTGCTCGGGGGTGAACTCGAAGTCCATGGGTCCGGCCTCCGTCCTCGGCATGTGACCGCCGCGCACATGGTTTCCTGACTGACCGTCAGATACTGTGGCCATCATAGGATGAGCAGGGAGCCGGAGCCAACGACGAGAGGGATCGCACCGACCATGAGCCACCCGCAATCCACCGGGAGCGCCGGATGACCCGGGGGATCGTCGGCATCGCCGGGTACGTTCCCTACCGGCGGCTCCAGCGGACCGAGGTGGCCCGTGTCTTCGGCCGCGGCGGCGGCAAGGGCGGCCGGGCGGTGGCCTCCTACGACGAGGACACCACCACCATGGGGGTCGAGGCGGCCCGGCTGGCCCTGCGGGCGGTCCCGACCGCTGCACCGGACGCGATCTGGCTGGCGACCGCCACCCCTGCCTACCTGGACAAGACCAACGCGACCACCATCCACGCCGCGCTCCGCCAGCCGCCCGGGGTGGCCGCCTTCGACTTCGGAGGCGCCCTCCGCTCGGGGGTCGGCGCCCTGCGGACCGCGCTCGGCGCGCAGGGCTCGGTCACCACCCTCGTGGTCCTCTCCGACCTCCGGGACGGCCTACCCACCTCGGCAGACGAGTCGGCCGGGGGCGACGGCGCCGCCGCGCTGCTGATCGGCGACGACGGCCCGGGAAGCCCGGTCATCGCGGAGTACCTCGGGGGTGCGTCGATCAGCGACGAGTTCCTCGACCGGTGGCGGACCGCCGGGGACCGGCGCTCGAAGACCTGGGAGGAGCGGTTCGGAGAGACCCGCTACCTCGAGCTCGGGGCTGAGGCATGGGAGGCGGCCCTCAAGGCGGCCGGGGTCACCGCCGACGGGATCGACCGGGCGGTGGTCACCGGCATGCACGGCCGGGCGGTCCGGTCCGTGGGACGGGCGCTCGGGCTGCGCGAGGGCGCCCTCGCCGACGACCTGTCCGCCACCGTCGGACAGACCGGGACGGCCCATCCGGGGCTCATGCTCTCGGTGCTGCTCGAGGAGGCGCAGCCCGGCCAGGTGCTGGCGGTCGTCTCGCTCGCCGACGGGGCCGACGTGCTGGTGTTCCGCACCACGCAGGCGCTCGCCGCCTGGACGCCGGCCGAGCCGGTGGCCGCCCAGATCGCGGCCGGCGCGGACCTCCCCTACGGCACCTTCCTTTCGTGGCGGGGCATGGTCACCCCCGAACCGCCCCGGCGGCCCGAACCCCAGCGGGTCTCGTCCACCGCCGCGTGGCGTAACGAGCGCTGGAAGTTCGGCTTCGTCGGGTCGCAGGACCGGACCTCCGGGGCCGTGCACCTGCCGCCCGTCGCGCATCTCCATGCGCGGCGGTGCCGTCGACGACATGGAGCCGGCCGGGCGCGCCGACGCCGACGCGACCATCGCCACCTACACCATCGACCGGCTGTCCTACTCGCCGAGCCCGCCGATCGTCTTCGCGGTCCTCGACTTCGACGGTGGCGGACGCTTCCCGGTGGAGCTCACCGACGTCGACCCCGAGACCGTGGACATCGGCGACCGGGTGACCATGACCTTCCGCACGCTCTACACCGCGGACGGCATCCACGACTACTTCTGGAAGGCCAAGCCGGTGCGCGGGACCGCCGGCGGGGCCGGCTGACGACACGGGACGGAGGAGCGCAATGGCCTCACACGGGATCAAGGACCGGGTGGCGATCGTCGGCATGGGGTGCACCCGCTTCGCCGAGCACTGGGACAAGAGCCTCGACGACCTCATCGTGGAGGCGTCGGAGGACACGTTCGCCTCGGCCGGTGTGACCAAGGACGACGTCGACGCCTACTGGCTCGGGACCGCGCAGTCCGGGATGAGCGGGATCACCCTGGCCCGGCCGCTCCAGCTGTCCGGCAAGCCGGTCACCAGGGTCGAGAACTACTGCACGACCGGTTCGGAGGCGCTGCGCGCCGCGGCCTACGCGGTGGCGTCCGGTGCCTACGACATGGCCATGGCCGTCGGCGCCGAGAAGGTCAAGGACTCCGGGTACCAGGGGCTCAACGCGTTCCCGATCCCCGGCGACGGCACCGCCCGGACCCTGACCGCGGCGGCCATGTTCTCGATGGTGGCTCCGGCCTACGGCAAGAAGTACGGGGTCGGCGAGGACGAGCTCGCCGAGGCGCTCGCCCGCATCTCGTGGAAGAACCATCAGAACGGGGCCCGCAACCCGCGTGCACAGTTCCGCAAGGAGGTCTCCATCGAGACCATCTGCGCGTCGCCCAGGGTGGCGGGACGTCTCGGCGTGTTCGACTGCGCGGGGGTGGCCGACGGGGCTGCCGCAGCCATCGTGGTCCGGGCCGAGGACGCCCACCGCTACACCGACACGCCGCTCTACATCAAGGCGCTCGCCTTCGCCGCGGGCAGCGGGTCGGGGCTCATCGACCCCGACTACGACTACACCTGGTTCCCCGAGTGCGCGCTGGCCGCGGAGGACGCCTACCGGCAGGCCGGGATCACCGACCCGAGGAGCCAGCTGGCCATGGCCGAGGTCCACGACTGCTTCACGCCGACCGAGCTCGTCCTCATGGAGGACCTCGGGTTCGCCGAACGCGGCACCGCCTGGAAGGAGGTGCTCGCCGGCACCTTCGACCGGACCGGGCCCTTCCCGGTCAATCCGGACGGCGGCCTCAAGAGCTTCGGTCACCCGGTGGGCGCGTCGGGCCTGCGCATGTTCTTCGAGACCTGGCTGCAGCTGCGCGGCGAGGCGACGCCCGAGCGTCAGATCACCACCGACCGCACCCTCGCCCTCACCCACAACCTCGGGGGCTACCCGGGCGAGATGGTCTCCTTCGTCTCGGTGGTGGGCACCGAACCGGGCTGAGCCCGGGACCGACCCCGGAGGGAACGGCTAGGCCGCGGCGGCCTCGGCCTCCCGCTCGTCGAGCAGCGCCCACCAGGCGTCCGCCGCACGCCGCGCGCCGTCGGCGACCGCTTCGGAATCGGCGCCGACTTCGACGAGGGCCCGGACCGCCCAGTCGCCGTGGTCGGCGTCCATGACCGCGTGCACGTCCCAGAAGGCGGTGCCCGCGTCGTCCATGCCGTACCAGCGGCGCAGCCCGTCCGCCTTCGACGCGGCGATGGCCGCGGCCTGGGTCTCGTAGGCGGCAAGACCGGAGAGCGCGGCGACCGGGCCGCACTCGGCAAGCGCCCGGTAGGTCTCGACCAGGGCCGTCGCCGCCGGACCCGGAGCGGTCGCCCGGGCGCTGGTCGGGAGGGCGGCGGCAAAGCGGTCGAACAGGTCGAGGTGCGCCTCGGGGTGGCCCTGCTCGTCGGCCAGGTTGCGCGCGGCCCACGACGCAGCGGTGCCCTCGCCCTCCGCCTCGAGGCGCTCCACGACCGTCGCCAGCACGGCGGGGAGCGCGGCCTCGAACGCCCGGTAGTGCACGGCGTACTCGGCCAGCTCCTGGCGGTCGAGCGTCCCGGCCTCCCACCGGCGGTAGAACGGGTGGGCGAGCAGCTCCCGGCCCCCGAGAGCGGTGGCGACCACCCCGGTCAGTGCGGCGTGCCGGTCACCGGGGGGGACGGGTGCGGTCGATGTCGTGTCTCGTGCCATTGCGGCATCCTACCCAGCCGGCCCGGGTCAGTGGGCAGCCGCGCGCCCCGAGGAGGGGTGCGCGTAGCGCCCGGCTGCGCCGCGCGCCGGCACGCCCACCAGCACGTCCTGGTCTTCCCGGGGACTCAGGTAGCGGAGCTTGCGCTCGCGCTCCTCTGCCTGCTGCCGCAGGCGCACCAGCAGCGTGACGTAGATGGCCATGGCGATGCTCGAGAGTCCCGTGACGATCCAGGCCGACCCCGCACCGGGGAGGAAGCCGATCGCGAAGCTGACCAGCACCAGCGCGGCAGAGCACGGCCAGGGTGTCCCGCCGGCGGCGGCGGGCCATCTGGCGCGGCGTAGAGGTCCGGGAGCCGGGGTGGCACGTCGGACAGGACCCGGTCCTGTCGCGGCATCGACTCCGGCGGGTCCCCGAGCCCGTCGGCCCGGACGCCGCGGGCCGACGGGCCGGGTGCCGCGGCATCCCGCTCGGGCTCGGGTGCGGCTTCTCCGAGGAAGGCGAGCGCGGGACGGGGCAGGTGCTTGGCACCGACCACGGTGAGCACCGGCGGGGTGTCGACGCCCGGGTAGTGGATGGCCGGGGCGCCCGCGCTGTCGACCGTGTGCAGGCGGTAGGCCGGGGTGACGATCGGCTCGGGTGCGGAGTGCTCGAGGACCTTCAACTGATCGTGGAAGTGGCTGATCGAGTGGACCCCGTCCGAGTGGCGGGACCGACGCTTGATGAGGCTGGGACCCAGGATGACCACCCACGCCAACAGGATGATGATCGCCAGGACCACGGGCATCGGCTCCTCGACCTACCTCTGGTGGGGGAATACGCTACGCACGGGCGATTCCGCAGTGGTGGATGGTCAGGGACCGACAGCGCCACCGGGACCACCGCACAGGCGGCCCCGGCGACCCTCCCCGGTTGCGACCCCTCGGTTGTACACCCCACGACGGCGACGCTCAACCGCACCGAGACATCCCAGCTCGGGACCCCCGGAGCGCACCGCGCTCACCCCGGTCGGCCGCCCGACCGCTCCCGGCCCGGCACCGCCCGCGCCGACCAGCGACCGTCGCGCCGCTCGACCGTGACCGCGACGCCGAACGCGGCGGACACCGGTTCGGCCCGGAGGACCTCGTCCACCGGGCCGGCGGACAGCAGACGTCCGCCGCGGAGCAGTGCGGCGTGGGTGACCCCGGGCGGGATCTCCTCCACGTGATGGGTGACCAGCACCAACGGGGGCACCGCCGGGTCGGCGGCCAGGCCGGCGAGCCGGTCGAGGAGCCGCTCGCGGGCCCCGAGGTCCAACCCGGCCGCGGGCTCGTCCATCAGGACCAGCTCCGGACGCCCCATCAGGGCCCGGGCCAGCAGGACCTGTTGCCGCTCTCCTTCCGAGAGCAGGCCGAAGGCCCGCTCGGCGAAGGCCGGGTCACCGAGTCCGGCGTCGGACAGCAGTGCCGCGGCCTCCCGCCGGTCGGCGGCGGTGTACTCGTGCCACCAGGTCTCGAGGGCGGCGTACCTGCCGGTCAGGACCGCGTCGAGCGCGGGCAGCTCCGGGCGGAGGGTCCGCGCGATCGAGGCGCTCACCACCGCGATCCGCCGCTTCAGCTCGCGCATGTCGACCCGCCCGAGCCGCTCGCCCAGGATCTCGACCACGCCACCGGTCGGCCAGAGCGCCGAGCCGGCCACCCGCAGCAGGGTCGTCTTGCCCGAGCCGTTGGGACCGAGCAGCGCCCAGCGCTCACCCGGCGCCACGACCCAGGAGACGTCGTCGAGCAGTGCGGTGCCGTTGCGGACCACCGACACCCCCTCCATCCGGACGGCCGGGACGGAGGGCACCGCGGTCACCTCCGGGGTCATCGGTCCCCTACACCTGGAACCGGAACTCGACCACGTCGCCGTCCCGCATGAGGTACTCCTTGCCCTCGATGCGGGCCCGGCCCGCCGCACGCGCCGCGGCGAGGGAACCGGCCGCGATGAGGTCCTCGTACCCGACGATCTCGGCCTTGATGAAGCCGCGCTCGAAGTCGGTGTGGATCGTGCCGGCCGCCTGCGGGGCGGTGTCCCCGACGTGGATGGTCCAGGCCCGGGCCTCCTTCGGGCCCGCGGTCAGGAAGGTCTGGAGCCCGAGGGTGCGGAAGCCGACGTGCACCAGCTGGACCAGTCCCGACTCCTCCTGGCCGTAGCCCGCGAGCAACTCGGCGGCGTCCGCGGGGTCGAGCGCGGCGACCTCGGCCTCGATCTGGGCACTGACCACCACCGCCTCGGCCGGAGCCACCAGCGCAGCGAGCCGGGAGCGGAGCTCGGGGTCGCCGAGCGCGCCCTCGTCGACGTTGAACGCATAGATGACCGGCTTGGCGCTGAGCAGATGCAGGTCCCGGAGCAGCGCCGCGTCCACGTCACCTGCGGCCGCCGCCTCGGCGATGGTCCGCCCGCCGTCCAGGATCTCCCGGGCCTGCTCGGTCGCGGCCAGCGCGGCCGCCAGCTCCGGCTGCTTGCGCGATTCCTTGGCGAGCCGCACCACCGCGTGGTCGACGGTCTGGAGGTCGGCCAGGATGAGCTCGGTGTTGACGGTCGCGATGTCGTCGTCGGGATCGATCCGCCCGTCCACGTGGATCACGTCGGGGTCCTCGAAGACGCGGACCACCTGGCAGATCGCGTCGCTCTCGCGGATGGCCGCCAGGAATTTGTTGCCGAGACCCTCCCCCTCGGAGGCGCCCTTCACGATCCCGGCGATGTCGACGAAGGTGACGGTCGCCGGCACGATCTCCCTCGACCCGAACACCTCGGCCAGGCGGTCGAGGCGGGGGTCGGGCACGGCCACCACCCCCACGTTCGGGTCGATCGTGGCGAACGGGTAGTTCGCCGCGAGGACCTCGTTGCGGGTCAGGGCGTTGAAGAGGGTGGACTTCCCCACGTTGGGGAGGCCGACGATGCCGATGGACAGTCCCACGGGTGCTTCCTCCGGTGTGCGCTGCCGGCCGGGGCCGACGGTGGGCAGGGTGCGAGCGTAGGTGATGGACCCGGGCAACGCGACCCGACCGGATTCCTAGGACAGCGCGGACACCAGGTACTCGCTCATGGTCGAGCTCCGCAGGCGCGCCATGTCGAGGCAGGCCTCGACGCTGGTGAGCATCCGCGTCACGTGCGCGTCGAGCTCCGCCGGGGTGGTCGCGTTGAAGAAGAGCATCGGGTCGGCCACGTGTGCGGCCGAGGGCCATCCCTCCTCGACGATGCCGCCGATCTCGGGCGCCCCGTCGGTGAGCGCCCGCACCACCTGGTTGCGGACGTAGCGGGTCCGCGGCTGCAGCTCCCCCGAGACCGGGGACTGGGTCCCGTGCCAGCGGTGGATCCACTCACCGTCGTCGAGACCCTGGGGCCGGTGGATGAGGGCCACGGTCAACACCCCCGGGGAACGGGCGCCGTCGGGCCAGTCGCGGGGCGGCGCATAGGGGGTGGTGCCGTAGTCGTCGTAGAGCGATTCGACCACCAGGTAGGACGCCCGGGGCAGCCCGAGGTCGGCGAGTGCCGCCTCCACCCCGTCACGCCGCTCGTAACAGTCGAGCCAGCACGAGACCTCGGCCACGTGGGGCTCCTCACCGGTCGGCGGCGGAGCCGGCGAGGGTGCGTCAGCCGCGTCCGAATCGTGGACGTTGATCCCGAGCCCACGGGCTCCCGCGCCCTGCATCCGGGGGACGGCCTCTTCGAGGAGCCGTGTCCGGAGGGCGTCCCCGGCCGCCGCGTCGCCGGGACCCCAGAGCAGGGTGATGACCTTCTCCACGCGCCTGGTCCCTCAGCCGGGCGCCGGCGCGGGCACCCGGCAGGCACCATCGATGTCGAAGACCTGGTTGAAGCGGCCGAGCGCGAGCCACGAGCCCACGCACAGGGCCAGGTCGACCAGTTCGTCGTCGCTGAAGGCGGCGTGCAGTCGGTTCCAGAGCTCTTCGTCGATGCCCAGGTGGTCGGTCGCGTACCGCCGGGCGAACTCCGCGGCCAGCCGCTCCCGCTCGTCGAGCACCGCGGCCTCCTCGGGGCTCCCGACCGCCTCGTAAAACGACTCGGGCACCGCGTCCGGGTCCGCCGACCGCGACGGGACGTCGCGCGCGGTCCGCCAGTCGAGGCAGAGGGCGCACCCGTTGATCCGGGCGAGGGTGATCCGGGCGGCCTCGAACTCCCGCAGCGAGAGCGTCGAGTGCTCGTAGACGGCGCTGCTGTACCCGGCCGCCGCCGTGGTCAGCGGCGCGGCCAGCCCGGTCCAGACGTAGACCAGCGGGTCCTGACCGGCGGGGACGGTGACGCGGGGCATGCATCCTCCTCGGTGTCGGGATCGAACAGGGGCCCCGGCGAGCGGGGTGAGGGAACGGGTCGGCTCAGCCGGCTGCGGCGACGGGCATCCGGCGGACCACCCGTCCGGCGAGGCCGGTCAGGAACGGCAGCCACTGCCGGTCGCCCGCGAGCCAGAGCCAGAGCTCCCGCTTGTAGGCGACCACCGCGTCGACGAACTCCTCACGGGTGCACCCCGCCGGTTCGAGGGCCGGCTGCCACTTGCCCCAGAGCCAGAGGCCGATGCAGATGTCGTCGCTGAAGCCGTCCCGCCAATCGCCGCCGTCGAGCAGCGCGCCCGGAGGCCGGCTTTGAGATCGACCGGCTCCTCGGGGAACTCCAGCCTCGGGCCTCCGTCCACCTCGAACACCGTCACAAGACCCACACTACCCACAACGGGTCCGGTGGAATCGGCTTGCCCGGTCCGACCGCCACGCGGTGCATCGTCCCTGGTCAGAAACGCCTCACCGGTCGGGCACCACCGGGGCCCGGTCGGATCCCTCGTAGGCCGCGACGTGCTCGGCGTAGTCGATGAACAGCGGTGCCTCGGGGTCGAACTCGCGGCGAAGGCTCTCGAAGGCGACCCGCTTGTCGAAGCCGTCGAGCTTGACCAGGGCCTCGGGGTTGTCGAGCTCGCGGAAGTCGAGGCGGCCACGCGCGTTGTCCAGCGCGAGCCGCCCCCGCTCGGTGCGGACCAGCACGCTACTCCAGCCGTCCATCGCCCCGACGCTGCCCACCGAGAGGTCGGCGCTGCGGCCGAGGAAGTCGGCGCACTCGTCGCACCCCTTGAGCGCTGCGCCGTGGAAGTTCTTGATCGGCTCGTCCACCGCGATCTCGCCGTCGCGGTACTCGACGATCATCCGACCCCGGATCACGTCGACCTTGCTGACCCGCTCGATGTCGATGGCCCGGTCGTCGCGCAGGAGCTGGAGCATGAGGCCCTTGTAGTCGAAGCTCTTCGTGCAGAGGAGGGCGATGGTGAGGACCACCGAGTCGACGCGGTGGGCCCCGGTCGGCCACCGGCGGGACTGCATCGCCCTGATGCCCTGGATCTCGCAGGGCGTGCCCACGACCGCGATGCGCGGCTTGGCCGGCAGGTCGTAGCGCGAGAGGTCGAGCTCTGCGAGGGCCATGGTCTGGTTGTAGTAGCTGCCTGCCGCCTCGGTGATCTCCTTGGCCGTGGTGGCGAGATGGGCCACGCCCTTCCAGGGTTCCTCGGGGTCGTCGCTCGGACGGGTGACCACGGCGCCGTCGATCTCGCCCCCGGCCAGCGCGGCGATGAGCAGTGCGGACACCACCCCGCCGTCCTGCGCCGAGTCGGGGCGCGAGCCGGCCCGGACCGAGTAGGCGTCGAGGACCGCGCCGAGGCCGTCCCCGGGCGGGCCGCCGGTGATCTTCCAGTAGGTGTCGCTGGCGTCCGACCGCTCGACCGTCGCGGCCCCGGCGGCGTCCTCCTCCGGCGTCGACGGTGGCCACAGTGCCTCGTAGCGGAGCCCGCCCCTCGGGCAGAAGTCCCAGCAGAGCGAGCAGCCCGTGCACATCTTGACCAGCTCGGGCAGGTCGGTGTCCTCGTCGACGCCGATCGAGTTGGACGGGCAGGCGGCAACGCAGGTGCCGCACTGGATGCAGCGCCCTGCGTCGATGACCCCGGCCTGCAGCTCCCAGAACCACGTCTTCCCGGGGGGTTCCTCGATCCCGTTCATCTCGTCGCGGATGCGGGCGCCCTTCATCGTGCCTCCGCGGCCGGCTTGGTCGACAGCGCGACCGGGGTGCCGGTGCCCTCTTCGGCGAGGGTGCGGCGCAGCTCGTCGTTGGGGACGCGCCGCGCCCAGTTGTAGAAGGGCTCGTCCTCACGGCGCTCGGCCTGGTAGCGGCGCACCACCCGCAACAGCGCGTCGGGCACCTCGGTGACCGGCCGCGCGTGCTCGACCCAGTCGAGGAAGCCGGCGTCGGCCCCGAGCGATCCGCCGAGCCCGATGTCGACCGCCTCGGACAGGTGGTCGCCCACATGGGCGACCTCGCCCCGCAGGCCGATGTCCGCGATCTGGGGCTGCGCGCAACTGGCCGAGCAGCCCGAGAAGTGCATCCGGATGATCCCGGCGTCGGCGCGGGCCGGCGTCGGGGCTCCGTGCACCGGCGGCACCCCCACCGGCTCGCCCGCCAGCTGCGCGTCGAGGAAGCGGGCCCACTTGACCGCCCGCTCCTTGGTCTCGACGATGGCGTAGCGGCAGAACTCGGACCCGGTACAGGCGACCGCACCCCGGGTGAAGGGACCGGGGAAGGGGGAGTACTTGACCAGCAGGTCCTCGGCGAGCAGGGCGTCGAGCCGGTCACCGTGGACACCGGTCAGGACGAGGTTCTGGTCGGTCCCGATCCGGAGGGTGCCGTCCCCGTACGTCTCCGCGAGCCGGGCGGCTTCCACCAACTCGATCCCGTTCATCCGGCCGACCGGCACCGAGCACCCGACGTAGAAGACGCCGTCCTCCTTCTGGGCGTGCACGCCGACGTGGTCTCCGCGGTAGCGGCGGGTGAGCTCCACACCGGACGGCACCAGGTCGAAGCGGGCGCGCGCCGCGAGCTCCTCGCGGAAGCCCTCGGGCCCGAGCTCCTGGACCAGGTAGCGCATGCGGGCCAGCCCCCGGTTCTCGCGGTTCCCGAGCTCGCCGAAGAGCTGCGCGATGGCCCGGGTGACCTCGACCGCCTGGCCCTGCTCGACGAACACGTCGACGTCGGAGGCCATCCGCTCGCCGTCGGAGAGACCCCCGCCCACCAGGAGGTTGAAGCCGAGGGTCCCGTCTGCCGCACGCGCCGGCCAGAGGCCGATGTCGTTGATCTCGGCCTGGGCGCAGTCCTCCACGCACCCGGTCACCGAGATCTTGAACTTGCGGGGCAGGTTGGCGTACTCGCGGTTGCCGGTGAAGAACCCGGACACCGCGCGGGCGATCGGGAGCGCATCGAACGCCTCCGCGGCGTCGACCCCGGACACCGGGCAGCACAGGACGTTGCGGGACGAGTCGCCGCACGCCTGCACGGTGGTCAGCCCCACGGCTGCGAAGCGCCGCCAGATGCGCGGGATGTCCTCGATGCGCAGCCAGTGGATCTGCACGGTCTGGCGGGTGGTGAGGTCGGCGTACCGTGAGCCGAAGACCCTGCTTTCGGTGCCGTCGGGCCCCTCGCCGAACGCATCCGCCGCCACCCCGATCTCGCGGGCCTGGGGGGCGGTGAGGAACCCCCCGGGCACCTTGACCCGCATCATGAACGCGTCGCCCCCCTGCTTCTGGGGGTAGATGCCGGCCCACTTGAGGCGCTCGACCTCTCCGGGGACCTTGGCGATGGCCGCCGGGCCCTCCTTCGAGTAGGTGTCGATGATGGCGTCGGCGATCTCGAGCGGGTGGCGCGCGAGCTTCCACTGCTCGATCTCGTTGAGCTCGCCCTTGGTCCGGTAGGGGTTGACGAAGGGCATCGGGCGGTCGGTGCCGCGGATGTGGAGCCCGTAGAGCTCGTCGCGGTCCTTCGTCATCTGCGGAGGGTCATCTCAGACGTGCAGGCCGCACTCGACCTTGTCCGAGTCGGCCCACCGTCCGGCGCGCGGGTCTTCGCCCTCGCCGACCGGGCGGGTGGTCGGCGCACAGCCGATGGAGAGGTAACCCTGCGAGAGCAGCGGGTGCTGGGGGATGCCGTGGTCGTGCGCGTACCCGGCCACGTCCTGCTCGGTCCAGGTGGCCAGCGGGTTGATCTTGACCATGCCCCAGCTCTCGTCGTAGGCGACGATCGGGGCGTGGCGACGGGTGGGTGCGTCGACCCGCTTGAGGCCGGTCACCCACGCCTCCTTGCCCGAAAGGGCGTCGCGCAGCGGGCGCACCTTGCGGAACTCACAGCACTGCGAGGTCCCACACGGGTGGGCCTCGGCGCCGGCCACAGGCGTGGTCACGGTCAGGTTGAGGTCGTAGCGGTCGCGGATCAGCTCGACGTATTCGAGGGTCTCCGGGAAGTGGGACTCGGTGTCGAGGAAGATCACCTCGATGTCCGGATCCACCGAGACCGCGATGTCGACGAGCACGGCCTCCTGGAAGGAGCAGGACAGTGCGAGCTTCGGGCCGAACCGCTCGATGGCCCAGGCCACGATGAGGCCCGCCGGGGCCGCCTCGAACGCGGCCGACTGCTCGGCCATCTCGTTCCGCAGCCGGGCCTCCGCCGGGTCCTCGGCCATCTGCGCGAGCTTCGTCCGGTAGTCCACCACGCTCAGCTTCACGGCACTCTCCCTCTTCCGGAGGCAGCTCGGCGGCTCGCCGCCGCCCCCCTGCCGACCATCCCGGCACATCCACACCTGCACAGACAAAACCCGATTGGATCCCTCAACATTCCCGGCAGGCCGGTTTCGGCCCTCCGGCCACCGGGCGTGCCCGCAGCCGGCCACGGCCTCGCAGCACCTCGACCACGACTATACATGACTAACCAGATCAAGTTTTAGCAGAATCCGCCGGGAACCGGCCAGCGGGACCCGGGGCCGCCACCGCCGCGAGACTGGAGCCGGCTTTCCCGACCAGACCGAGGACAGGGACCACACCGAGCCGATGACCACCTCCGAGCCGCCTCCCGGGTCGGGCCCGACCGGACCCGGTCGGGCCCTGCGCTATCCGGTCTCCCTCGACCTGCTCGGAGCCGCCTGCCTGGTCGTGGGGGGTGGTCCGGTGGCCGCGGCTAAGGTCCGCGGCCTCCTCGAGGCCGGGGCCCGGGTCACCGTGGTCGCCCCCGAGGTCGGCCCCGAGGTGGGTGCCCTCACGAGCGCCGGCGGCGACCCGGCGGACCCGCAGGGCGGGGAGACCCCGGCGGGCGGCGTCTCGGTCGAGATCCGCCCCTACCGCGCCGGCGAGGCGGCCGGCTACCGCCTCGTGGTGGCTGCCACCGGGGTCCCCGCGGTCGACGCCGGGGTGGTCGCCGATGCCCACGCGGGGGGCGTCCTGGTCAACCTCGCCTCAGGCCGGTCGCCGGGAACCATCCAGCTTCCGGCCGTCCACCGGGCCGGGCCGGTCACCCTGACCGTCTCGACCGGCGGTGCGAGCCCCGCGCTCGCCCGGTGGTTGCGGGACCGGGCCGCAGCGGCCCTCGGGCCCGAGACCGCCGCGCTCGCAGCGCTGGTCGACGAAGCGCGGACCTCGCTGCAGGCGACCGGTCGTGCGGCCGGGTCGGCGGCATGGACCGAGGCCATCGACCGGGTGGCCCCCCTCGTCGCCGAGGGACGGACCGAGGAGGCACGGTCGCTGCTCGCCCGGTTGCTCGGCACCGATGCGGGCTGAGCCACCTGGCGTCGCCGGGTCAGGGCTTGGCCACCATCACGACCCCGGTCACCACCAGCGCGAGCGCGAGGGCGACGGCGGCGGCGACCACCCGGACGCAGATCGCGTCCGGGTCGTCCTCCTCTTCTTCCGCAGTGGCCAACGCGACCGCTTCCGCCGGCCGGCGCGAGACGAAGTCCTGGAGCCTTCGCTCCTCCGGCCAGAGGACGGCCTCTGCCAGGACCGCCACCGCCGCCCATGACGCGAGCCCGCCCAGGATCCACCCGTCGGTGAAGGTCCAGTCCCCGTGGCTCAGGCCCATGAGCGCCAACCCGAGGACGGGCACCAGGTACAGCACCCGGCCCGCCCAGTTGACCCCGGGACGGTAGTAGCGCACGAGCGCGTCGCCGACGGGACCGCCCGCGCCGGTCGACCGCCGCAGCGACAGCGCGAACACGCCGGCGGCGACCACCGCCCCGAGCGCGACCAGCGCGGCGAGGACGTGCCCGAGCAGGAGGAGGTCGTACCCGGCGTCGCGGACGTGGAGCATCGTCTGCGCCGCAGGCTCGCGGCCCGGGGGCAGGATGGTCATGGGCCGTCATTCTGTCACCGCGGCGAAGGGCGTCCCGGGCGTGGGTGCACCATGAGTGGGCGCCGGAATTGGTAGGTTGGGAGGGGGTAGCCATCTGATTCGGTCGTGTCTGTCCGGACCGGGTGTCGAACACGGATGCGAGGTGGCAACAAAGGTGCAGCGACGCAACGGGCGATGGACAAGGGGCACCGCACCGATCTGATGAACCAACTCCGACTCGATCCGCTCACCGGCCGTTGGGTGGTGGTGAGCACCGACCGCGCCAACAGGCCCCGCCCCTTCGCCCCCCGGATGGCCTCGATCCAGGCCGACACGTCCCGTCCCTGCCCGTTCTGCCCCGGCAACGAGGAGAGCACGACCCCCGCCCTCGAGACCCTGGGACCCGACGGTGCATGGCGGGTCCGGGTCGTCCCCAATCTCTACCCGGCCTTCGAGGGGAACGCACCGTTCGTGGTCACCAACCGCGGGCCGGTGTTCACCCAGGCGACCGCCGGCGGCATCCACGAGGTGCTCGTGCTCTCTCCCGACCACCAGAACTCGTGGTCGATGCTCAGCGACGAGCAGACCGGCGTGGTCATGCGGGCCATCGCCGAACGCATCGCCCAGCACGCGTCCATCGCGGGGCTCCGCTACAGCCAGGCCATCGTGAACGCGGGTCGCGAGGCCGGCGCCTCCATCGAGCACCCCCACGCCCAGCTGCTCGGCATGTCGTTCGTTCCCCGGGAGCTCGTCGAGGAGCAGGCGGGCTTCGCCCGGTTCGCCGGCCGGTGCCTGCTCTGCACGACGGTCGACGCCGAGGAGAACGTGGCCCACCGGGTCGTCTACTCGGACGAACAGGTCCTGGTGGTGTGCCCGTTCTGGAGCGGCTCGCCATACGAGATGCTGGTCATCCCGCGCGCCCACGGACCGCACCTGCACCACAGCCCGCCCACCGACCTGGTCGCGGTGGGCAAGGCCCTCAAGATCGCCCTCGGTCGCCAGCGCAACGTGCTGGGCGACATCGCCTACAACCTGGTCTTCCACTCGGCCCCGTACCGGGCGCCCGAGCCGTACCACTGGCACGTCCACGTGGTCCCGAAGCTGACCACCGTGGCCGGCTTCGAACTGGGCACCGGCGTGCTCATCAACATCGTCAACCCGGAGCAGGCCGCCGAGGAACTCGGCGCGCCGATCGCGGTGGCCAACGCGGGCTGAGCCGGCTGCCCGACCCTCCGGCGCGCCGGTGCGCCCGCGCTGCCGGACTCAAACGAGCTCGAAGCTGAGGGAGCCGTAGGAACCGAGGGTCACCGTGTAGGGCTCGACCCCGATGAGCGGGAAGGCGACCCGCCCGAGCAGCTCGATCGGCTGGCGCCCGGCCCACTCCGCGGCGGCGATGGCGGCCGGCTGGGCCATGCGGCTCAGGTTGTGCACGCAGAGCACCGGGTTGCCGGTGCCCCGCCCGGTCCCCGGGCTCCGCCGGTCCGAGCGCACGAAGGCCAGCACCGAGGGGTTCGCCGAGGAGACCATCTCGATGGTGCCGGTGCCGAGGACGGGGAACTCCCGGCGCACGGCGAGCATCCGTCGCATCCAGTGGAGGAACGAGCTCGGGTTGCGCTGCTGTGCCTCGACGTTGACCCCGGCGAACCCGTAGACCGGGTCCATGAGGGGCGGCAGGTAGAGCTGGGCGAAGTCCGCCCGGCTGAACCCGCCGTTGCGGTCCGGGGTCCACTGCATGGGGGTGCGCACCGAGTCCCGGTCGCCCAGGTAGAGGTTGTCCCCCATCTGGATCTCGTCGCCGTAGTAGAGGACCGGGCTGCCCCGCAGGGTGAACAGGACCGAGAAGAGGAGCTCGGCCAGTCGGCGGTCGAGATCGAGGAGGGGGGCGAGACGCCGGCCGATCCCCATGTGGCGTTTCATACGGGGGTCCTTGGCGTACTCGGAAAAGAGGTAGTCGCGCTCCTCCTCGCTGACCATCTCGAGGGTGAGCTCGTCGTGGTTGCGGAGGAAGATCGCCCACTGCCCGCCTGGTGGAGCCTCCGGGGTCTGGGCCAGGATCTCTGTGATGGGATAGCTCTGCTCCCGGCGGACCGCGGTGAACAGCCGCGGCATCAGGGGGAAATTGAAGCAGAGGTGGCACTCGTCGTCGTCGCCGAAGTACTCGGCCACATCGGTCGGCCACCCGTTGGCCTCGGCCAGCAGGATCCGGCCCGGGTAGTGGGTGTCGAGCTCGGCCCGCACCCGCTTGATGAACGCGTGGGTCTCGGGGAGGTTCTCGCCGGCGGTGCCGTCCTGCTGGAAGAGGAAGGGCACCGCGTCGAGCCGGAAGCCGTCGAGGCCCAGGTCGAGCCAGAACCGCACCACCTCGAGCATGGCCTCGACCACCTCGGGGTTCTCGTAGTTGAGGTCCGGCTGATGGGCGTAGAAGCGGTGCCAGTAGTACTGGTCGCGCGCCGACTCGTAGGACCAGTTGGAGCGCTCGACGTCGATGAAGACGACCCGGGCCTCCGGCCACCGCTGGTCGTCGTCGTTCCAGACGTACCAGTCGGCCTTCGGGTTGCCGCGACTGCTGCGCGACTCGATGAACCAGGGGTGCTGGTCGCTCGTGTGGTTGATCACCAGGTCGGCGACGACCCGGATGCCCCGGCTGTGGGCCTCGTGGAGCAGCGTCCGGAGGTCGTCGACGGTACCGCTCTCGGGGTGCACCGAGAAGTAGTCGCTGATGTCGTAGCCACCGTCCCGCAGCGGCGACGGGTAGAACGGGAGGAGCCAGAGGCAGTCGACGCCGAGCCACTGGAGGTAGTCGAGCTTGGCGATGAGCCCGGGGATGTCACCCACCCCGTCGTTGTTGCCGTCGAAGAACCCGCGGATGAAGACCTCGTAGAAGACGGCGCGCTGGAACCAGAGGGGATCCTCACCGGCCGGCGGCAGGGGTAGGGCCGACGGGACGGGCAGGGCGGTCACGAGGGGCACGCTATCCGAGGCGCGGTGCGCGCCGGTGTTACTCGCTCGCCCCCCCGGGGGTCCGCGGGAAGAGCCCCGACAGCAGGCGGTCCGCCGCTTCGTAGGGGTCGACGGTGCCGTTCGAGAGCTCGGTCACCGCGTCCGCCACGCGGTCCGCGCCGACCAGGTCGTCGATCTCCCGCTCGACCCGGGCCAGCAGGATCTGGTGGAACTCCCGTGCGAGCCGCCGCTGCCGGCGCTCCGCGAGGGAACCGTCCCCGATGAGGCACGACCGGTGCTCGGCGATGGCGGTCCACAGCTCCTCTATGCCGTCGCCCGTGGTGGCCACCGTCTCGACGATCGGCGGGCGCCAGGAGCCGAGCTGGGTCAGCTCGAGCATGAGCTCGAGGTCGCGGCGCGTCTCGCGCGCCCCGGACGGTCGGCCTTGTTGATCACGAACAGGTCGGCGATCTCGAGGAGCCCGGCCTTGTTGGCCTGGATGGCGTCGCCCCATCCGGGATTCACCACCACGACGGTGGTGTCGGTGGCCGCGGCCACCGCCACCTCCTGCTGGCCGACCCCCACCGTCTCCACCAGCACCACCGGTACCCCGACCGCCGAGAGCACCCGGACCGCGTCGGGCACCGCCACGGTCAGGCCGCCGAGGTGGCCCCGGGTGGCCATCGAGCGGATGTACACCTTGTCGTCGAGGGCGTGGGTCTGCATGCGGATCCGGTCGCCGAGGATCGCACCGCCGGAGAACGGCGAGGACGGGTCGATGGCCAGCACCGCGACCCGGTCGCTCCCGTCGAGCCCGCGGGTCCGGGCCTGTTCGATGAGCCGGTCGGTGAGGGTCGACTTGCCCGACCCCGGTGCTCCGGTGATCCCGATCGTGTACGCCTGCCCGGGCGCGCGGTAGGCGAGTGCGGCCACGGCGCGTGACCCCGGGCCGCCGCGCTCGACCAGCGAGAGGAGGCGGGGCAGCGCCACCCGGTCGCCGACACGGGCGGCCTCGAACAGGGCGGCAGGATCGGGCGTGGGGTGGCCGGGCATGGCTGCCTGAGGATACCCGGGCGGTTCCGGGCGGTCAGGCCCGGACGACTCGGGCGCCGAGGGAGTTGAGCTTCGCGTCGAGGTCCTCGTAGCCGCGGTCGATGTGGTGGGCGTCGGCGATCACCGTCTCCCCGTCGGCCACCAGGCCGGCCAGCACCAGCGCGGCGCCGGCCCGCACGTCACAGGCGTGCACCGGCGCACCCGACAGGCGGTCGACACCACGGACCACCGCGTGGTGGCCCTCGGTCCGGACATCCGCACCCATGCGCTTCAGCTCCTCGACGTAGCGGAACCGCCCGAAGAACAGGTTCTCGGTGACGATGCCCACGCCGTCGGCCACGGTCAGCAGGGTCACCATGAGCGGCTTGTAGTCGGTGGCGAACCCGGGATAGGGCAGGGTGGCGACGTCGACCGAGTGGAGCCGCGCGCACCCCTTGGCGTCGGCCCGGAGCCCGTCGGGCCCGAGGGTGATCCCGACACCCATGGCGGTGAGCTTGCGGATCAGCATCTCCATGTGCTCGGGACGGCCGTCCTCGACGACCACCTCTCCCCCGGTCATCGCGGCCGCGACCAGGAAGGTGGCGACCACGAGCCGGTCGGGGACGACCCGGTGCGTGGCCGGGTGCAGACGCTCGACCCCCTCGACTTCGATGCGCGACGTCCCCGCCCCGGTGATCCGGGCCCCCATCGCGTTGAGGTAGTCGGACAGGTCCCGCACCTCCGGCTCGCAGGCGGCGTTTTCGATCACGGTGGTGCCCTTGGCCAGGGTGGCGGCCATCAAGACGTTGTCCGTCCCGGTGTGGCTCGGGTATTCGAGGACGACCCGGCTGCCGATGAGGCGGGGCCGTCCGTCCACCGTGCTCTCCACCCGTCCCACGACGGTGCCATTGGTCGAGCGGAACCCGGCCCCCATGACTTCGAGCGCGTGCAGGTGCATGTCGATGGGCCGGGGGCCGAAGTCGTCGCCGCCGGGTGCGGACACGGTCGCCCGGCCGCAGCGGGCGAGGAGCGGACCGAGCACGACGACCGACGCGCGCATCTGCTCGACGAGCCCGTCGGGGGCCTCGGGGACGACCTCGGCGGGCGTGGTGACCATCAACTCGTCGGGGCGTGTGCCGCGGACCACCTCGACGCCCATCGCCCCGAGCACCTCGGCCATGATGTCCACGTCGGTGATCCTCGGCACGTTGGTGAGCACATGGCGGCCCTCGGCCAGCAGGCAGGCGGCCATGAGCTTGAGCACCGAGTTCTTGGCCCCGCCGGCCCGCACGGTCCCCGACAACGGCCCGCCCGGAGTCACGATGAGCCGGTTCACCCCCCCAGTATGGCCCGGGGGCGCCAGGGGACCCGTCGATGGTGCGCGCAGCGCGTCGCGGATCCGCCGCCGGACGAGTGGGCTGGAGCGGGCACCACCGTGCGGGTCGGCGGCGCTGCCCTCGGTGGCAGCCACTAACGTCTGTGCCCGTGAGCGCGAGCGTCCAGGCACCCGACCGCAATCTGGCCATGGAGCTGGTCCGGGTCACCGAGGCCTCGGCGCTGGCGGCGTCCCGGTGGATGGGACGCGGGGACAAGGAGGGGGCCGACGACGCAGCAGTGAGCGCGATGCGGATCGTCCTCTCCAGTATCGCCATGGACGGTGTCGTCGTGATCGGAGAGGGCGAGAAGGACAACGCGCCCATGCTGTTCAACGGCGAGCGGATCGGTGACGGAACGCCCCCCAAGGCCGACATCGCCGTGGACCCGATCGACGGCACCACCTCGACTGCGCTCGGACGTGGCGGTGCGCTGGCCGTCATCGCGGTCTCCGAAGAGGGCACCATGTTCGACCCGGGGCCGTGCGTCTACATGGAGAAGCTCGCGGTCGGCCCCCGGGCCGTGGGCGCCATCGACATCACCCAGCCCATCGCCGCCAACCTGGAGGCGGTGGCCAAGGCCAAGGGTGCCTCGGTGCGCGACCTCACCGTGGTCATCCTCGACCGGCCCCGCCACGAGACGCTCATCGCCGAGGTCCGTGCGACCGGGGCGCGGATCCGGCTCATCACCGACGGGGACGTGGCCGGGGCCATCGCCACCTCCTGGCCCGACACCGGGGTCGACCTGCTGGTCGGGATCGGGGGTACGCCCGAGGGTGTGATCGCGGCTGCCGCCCTCAAGTCGATGGGCGGAGAGATCCAGGGCCGCCTCTTCCCCCGCGACGAGAGCGAACGGGAGACGGCACTCTCACTCGGCTACGACCTCGATGCCGTCCTGACCACCGACGACCTGGTGCGCGGGGACAACTGCTTCTTCGCCGCGACCGGGATCACCGACGGGGAACTGCTGCAGGGCGTGCGCTACGACGAGTTCGGGGCCAACACCCAGTCGCTGGTCATGCGCTCGAAGTCGGGCACGGTCCGGCTCATCGACGCCCGCCACCCGCTGCACAAGCTGTCCGAGTACAGCGCCATCGAATTCGGCTGAGCGCCCCGCCGGCTGCTTCAGGCCGTCGCGGACGAGGTGGACCCGGCAGCCTCGAGGCGGACCTGGGCGCGCAGGAGGGCGGCCTCGGCATCGGCCAGCTCGGCGTCGGGCTCCTCCCCCTCCGCCGGAGCACGGGCGGCTGACCCGGCCAACTCGGCGATCCGGGCCGTGGCGGCCTGCTCGGCATCGCCGGCCCGGTGCACGTCGATCTCCTCGGCCAGCTCGGCCACGCCGATGAGCAGGGTCACCCGGGTGCCGGTGACCGCCGGCCCGCCGTCCCCGGTGGCACCGCCGTCCCCGATGGCATCGAGGGCCGCGTGCTGTTCGACCTGGGTGAAGCCGCCGTGGACCGCGGCGCGCTCGTTCCTCGCCGCCGGCGGTGACCACCCGGACCACACCGGGCTCCACCGTTCCGACCAGCGGGGTGTGCTCGGGGAGGAAGGTGATGTCACCGTCACCGGTGCGGAGGACGACCTCGGAGGCCATCCCCGTGAGCAGGACCCGCTCGGGGGTGACCAGATCGATCTGGAGGAGGGCGTCGCCGGCCATGGTCGTCGGACCCCGGTCAGCCGTGCTCGAGGGTGTGGGCCTTGGCCAGCACCGACTCGGCCCCGCCCACGTTGAGGAAGGCCTGCTCGGGGACCTCGTCGAGCTCGCCGTTGACCAGGGCCTCGAACGACTCGACGGTCTCGGCGACCGAGACCGTGATGCCCTTGAGCCCGGTGAAGACCTCACCCACGTTGAAGGGCTGTGAGAGGAATCGCTGGACCTTGCGCGCCCGGGACACCGTCACCCGGTCCTCCTCGGAGAGCTCGTCGAGGCCGAGGATCGCGATGATGTCCTGGAGCTCCTTGTAGCGCTGCAGGACCCCCTGCACCCGCCGGGCCACCGTGTAGTGACGCTCGCCCACGATCTCGGGAGCCAGGATGTTCGACGTCGACGAGAGCGGGTCCACGGCCGGGTAGATCCCGAGGGAGGCGATGTCCCGGGAGAGCTCGGTGGTGGCGTCGAGGTGGGTGAAGGTGGTGAAGGGTGCCGGGTCGGTGTAGTCGTCGGCGGGCACGTACACGGCCTGCAGCGAGGTGATCGAGCGTCCGCGGGTCGAGGTGATCCGCTCCTGGAGCTGGCCCATCTCGTCGGCGAGGGTGGGCTGGTAGCCGACCGCCGAGGGCATCCGTCCGAGCAGGGTCGAGACCTCCGAGCCGGCCTGCACGAACCGGAAGATGTTGTCCACGAAGAGGAGCACGTCCTGGTTCTTGACGTCGCGGAAGTACTCGGCCATGGTCAGGGCCGCCAGGGCCACCCGCAGGCGGACGCCCGGCGGCTCGTCCATCTGTCCGTAGACGAGTGCGGCCTTCTCGATGACCCCGGACTCCTGCATCTCGATCCAGAGGTCGGTCCCCTCGCGGGTCCGCTCCCCCACGCCGGCGAAGACCGACACACCGCCGTGGTTGGTCGCCACCCGGTTGATCATCTCCTGGATGAGCACGGTCTTGCCCACGCCGGCGCCGCCGAAGAGGCCGATCTTGCCGCCCTGCACGTAGGGCTCGAGGAGGTCGATGACCTTGATGCCGGTCTCGAACATGACGGCCCGCGGCTCGAGGGTGTCGAAGTCGGGAGCCGGACGGTGGATCTCCCAGTGGTCCTCCACCTCGCCGATCGAATCGGTGTCGAGCGGCATGCCGAGGACGTTGAAGACATGGCCGAGCACCGCGTCACCGACCGGGACCTGGAGCCCGCGCCCGAGGTTGCGCACGACGGCCCCCCGGGTCAGACCGTCGGTCGGCTTCAGGCAGATGCAGCGCACCCGTCCGTCGCCGATCTGCTGGGCCACCTCGGCGGTGATGATCTCGTGCCTGCCCTCGAGCTCGACGCCGACCTCGACGGCGCCGTTGATCTCGGGAAGCCCGTGGGGTGGGAACTCCACGTCGATGACCGGCCCGGCGATCGCCACGACGCGGCCGTGCGGGTGGGTGCCGGCCTCGGTGGGTTGAGGGGCGGTGGTTGTCATGGGTGTCGAACTCCCTCGGGTCGATCGGTGTGCTGCATGGCGCCGCGGCGCCGCGGTGGCGTGGTGCGGAGTGTGGGTCGCGGATGCGGGGCGGTCACGGCTCAGACCCTGGACTCGATGATGAGTCCGCCCTCGTCGTTCGCATCCGCCCGGAGGGCCTCGGCACCACCGACGATCTCCATGATCTCGGTGGTGATGGCGTCCTGGCGGGCACGGTTCATGATCCGCGAGTACTTCTTGATCAACTCGCCGGCGTTTTCGGTGGCTGCCGCCATGGCCCGCTGACGGGCGGTCACCTCCGAGGCCGACGCCTCGAGCAGGCCGCCGAAGATCTCGGTCTCCGCCGCACGGGGGGCGAGGGTCTGGAGGAGGATGGCCGCGTCCGGCTCGAATTCGGTGTAGCCGCGCGGGCCCTCGTGGCGCTCGGCCTCCTCGGCCTGGTCCGATTGGCGGGGATCGACCAGCGGAAGGAGCTGGCGGGTCTCCACGCGTTGCACCCCGGCCGAAAGGAACCGGGTCGAGACGATCACGACCTGGTCGACGTCGCCGGCGACGAACGGGGTCACGACGGCTGCGGCGACGGCTCGTGCATCGGCGAACGTCGGCCGTTCGCTGATCCCGACGAACGACTGCTCCACCTCCTGGCCGCGGAACCGGAAGTATCCCTGTGCCTTCTTGCCCACGGTGACCAGGCGGTACCCGACACCATCCGGTTGACCGTCGCGGATCATCCGCTCGGTGGCCCGCAAGACCGAGGTGTTGTAGGCGCCGCACAGTCCGCGGTCGGCGACCACGCACAGCACGCCGACGCGTTCGATCGACTCGGGTGTCCCGAGGAGCCGGCCGGCGGCGTCGGGATCGCCCAGCGCGGTCTCGAGCACGATGCGGGCCATGCCCTGCTGATAGGGCCGGGCGGCGGCGATCCGGCTCTGGGCGCGCACGATCTGCGAGGCGGCGATCAGCTCCATCGCCTTCGTGATCTTCTGCGTCGACTTGATGCTCCTGATCCGTCGACGGAGGATGCGCTCCTGGCCACCGGCCATCGATCAGTCGACCTTGCCGGTGTCGAACGATTCGGAGAACGACCGCAGCGCGGTCTCCACCTTGTCTCCCTCTGGCAGCTTGCCCGACGTGCGGATGTCCTCGAGCAGGTCGGCGTGGTTGGCCCGGAAGTAGGCCCGCAGCTCGGTCTCGTAGCGCTGGACCTCCGAGACCGGGACCGGGTCCACGTAGCCCTCCGACCCGGCGAAGATCACCAACACCTGTTCCTCGACCGGCACCGGGGCGTTGAGCCCCTGCTTGAGCAGCTCGGTGAGCCGGTACCCGCGGTCGAGCTGGGCCTGGGAGACCTTGTCGAGCTCCGAGCCGAAGGTGGCGAACGCCTCGAGCTCGCGGAACTGGGCGAGGTCGAGCTTGAGGGTGCCCGAGACCGCCTTCATGGCCTTGATCTGGGCGGCGCTCCCCACACGGCTGACCGAGATGCCCACGTTGATGGCAGGGCGGACACCCGCGTAGAAGAGGTCGCTCTCGAGGTAGACCTGGCCGTCGGTGATCGAGATCACGTTGGTGGGGATGTAGGCCGACACATCACCGGCCTTGGTCTCGATGATCGGCAGGGCGGTCAGCGATCCGCCCCCGGCCGCGTCGGAGAGCTTGGCGGCGCGCTCGAGCAGCCGGCTGTGCAGGTAGAAGACGTCGCCCGGGTAGGCCTCCCGGCCGGGTGGCCGCCGGAGCAGGAGTGACATCTGCCGGTAGGCCTCGGCCTGCTTGGAGAGGTCGTCGTAGACGATGAGGGCGTGCTCGCCGTTCTCCATCCAGTGCTGCCCGATGGCACACCCCGCGTACGGGGCCAGGTACTTGAACGGCGCCGGCTCGGCCGCCCCGGCCAGCACCACCACCGTGTACTCGAGGGCGCCGTAGCGCTCGAGTACGGCGACCGTCTGGGCGACCGAGGACTCCTTCTGCCCGACGGCCACGTAGATGCACTTCACCCCCAGCCCCTTCTGGTTGAGGATGGTGTCGACCGCGACGGTGGTCTTGCCCGTCTTGCGGTCCCCGATGATCAGCTCGCGCTGGCCCCGACCGATCGGGGTCATCGCATCGATGGCCTTGATGCCGGTCTGGAGCGGTTCATTCACCGGCTGGCGCTTCACGATGCCGGGCGCCTGGACCTCGAGGCGCCGGGTGGCATCGGTGGCGATGGGGCCCTTCCCGTCTTGGGGCTCGCCGAGGGCGTTGATCACCCGACCGAGCAGCTGGTCGCCAACGCGCACCGAGAGGATGCGCCCGGTCGCCTTCACCAACTGCTCCTCTTCGAGGCCGGTGTCGTCGCCCAGGATGACCGCGCCGATCGTCTCCTCGTCGAGGTTGAGGGCGAGCCCCTCGGTGCCGTCGGCGAACTCGAGGATCTCGTTGACGGCTGCGCCCGGAAGGCCGGTGATCCGGGCGATGCCGTCCCCGACCTCGACGATGCGGCCGACCTGCTCGGTTCCGACGGCAGGGGTGTAGTCGTCGACGTGCCGCTTCAGGGCTGCGGTGATCTCGTCGGCGCTGATGGTCAACTCAGCCATCGGATGGTTCCCTTCCCTCAGGAATTCGGTAGGCCGCCTCGGATCCGAGGAGGTGCTCTCTCAGCTGGTCCAGCCGGTGCCGCGCGGTGCCGTCCACCAGGAGGTCGCCGACCTCCACCACCGCGCCGCCCAGCAGCGCTGGGTCGATGGTCACCTGCAGCTCGACCGGTCCGCCGGCCAGGCGTCCGAGCGCCTCCTCGAGGCGCCGGCGCTGGGCGTCGTCCACCAGATCGGCCGAGTGGACCCGGGCCACCCGCCACCCGCGGGCGCGGGCTGCATCCTCGACCAGGGTGTCGAGGGTCGCGACGATGTCCCGGGCGCGGCCGCCCCGGACGGCGTAGGCGGCGAGACGCTGGGTGGCCGGCAGCACCTGGGTCCCGAACAGATCGGCGACGACCTGCTGGCGGAGGGAGACCGGGAGATCGCGATCACCCAGGGCATGGCGGAGTGCCCGGTTGCTCTCCACGGTGCGGGCGAAACGGAACAGCTGGTCCTCGATCTCCTCGAGGTCGACGGTGGTCACCGTCTCGAACACCGCTGCCGCGTACCCCGATACCCGGTTGCGCGAGGCCAGACGTCCGAGCACGGGGTCGTCGTCCGGTCCGTCCGGTCCGTCCGGTCCGCTGCCCGAGGCAGCAACGCGGTCGGCAGCCAGGGCGAGGGTCGAGGCCAGCAAATGGAACGAGGCGGTCAGCTCGGCGGGGGGCACGACGGTGACCGCCTGGTGGACGAGGCTCCTGACCTCGGGAAGGACCTTGCCCTCCAGCAGGTCGTCGAGCACGGCGCGTCGCGACACGGCCGGCACCGACCCGTCGTCGACGGCCAGGGTGAGCTCGTTGCTGCCGTCGACCAGCTCGGCCACGGAGCGGAGCTCGTCGGCCGCCACCTCGAGCCTGCCCGCCTCTGCGAGCGACTCCTCCATGGCAACCAGGTAGCCCTGGAGGGATGGGTTCACCGCGTGCCTCCGGCCGCACCGGCGGCGACACCGGAGTCCGATGTGGACCGCACCGCGGCGATGGCCTCGTCGATCAGGTCCCGGTGGTCGGTGGCCTGGATTTCGCGGCCGATGACCCGTTCGGCCGCGGACAGCACGATCTCGCCCACGCGCTCGGTCACCTCTTCGACCGCGGCCTGGCGGGCGATCGCCACCTCGGCGTCGGCCGCCTGCATGATGCGGTCGGCGCCGGCCTGGGCGCGCGCTTCGGCGTCGACCACCATCTGGTCGGCGGTGGCGCCGGCCTGGGCCACGATCTCCCGGGCCTGCACCCGGGCCTGCTCCAGGACCGCCCGTCGCTCGACATCGGCCTCCTCGGCGGCGGACTTGGCCCTGTCGGCTGCCGCCAACTCCCCCCGGATCTGCTCCTGGCGCTCGGTGAGGGCGTTGTTGACCCAGGGGAAGACGTACCGGGCGATGAACCCGAGCACGAGGAGGAACGCGATGAGGACGACGATGAACGTGCCGTTGGGGATGAGGAAGTTGCTCGTGGCGGGAGGCATGGGCGTGGGCTACTTCTTGTAGAGGGAGAAGATGAACAGCGCGGTGAACGCCAGGTTGATGAAGTAGGCGGCTTCGCAGAGCCCGACGGTGAGGAACATGATGGTCGTCAGACGACCCTGCGCCTCCGGTTGACGGGCGACCCCCGCGATGGTCTGGCTGCCGGCGAGGCCGTCACCGATGGCGGCACCCACCGCGCCACCGCCCAGCGCCAATCCACCGCCGACCATGGCGCCGGCGATCCGTACTGCGTCCGCCATCGAAGGGTCTGCTGCCATGTGTGCTTTCTCCTTTATAGGGTATTGGTGAACTGTGTCGAGCTGCGGTCCGGGCGACGGTCCGGTTCAGTGCGCGTTCTCCGGGGCCATGGCGGTCTGGAAGTAGACGACGGTGAGCAGGGCGAAGATGAACGCCTGGATGGCGCCGATGAGGAGGTCGAAGAGCTTCCACACGACGGTGAACGGCACCGAGAGGATGCCACCGAGGGGGACCGGGCCGAGCTTCCAGATGACCAGCGCGGCGAGCAGCGAGAGCATGAGCCCGCCGGCGAACAGGTTGCCGAAGAGCCGGAGGGTCAGGGTGACCGGCTTGATGATCTCCTCGATGAGGTTGAGGAAGAGGTTGAAGGGGGCGAGCTTCGGCGAGAGGGGCTGCTTGAGGTAGTGGGTGGCGTAGCCGCCGAGACCACGATTGCGGACCGCCGCCGCATTGGTGAGCACGAAGACCACGAGCGCCATGGCGAGGGGAAGGTTGATGTCGCTGGTGGGCGCCGGGAGGAACTCGTAGGTCGCCCCGATCCCGAGCACCTCGAACAGGTTGCAGACGAAGATGAACACGAAGATGGTCAGGGCGAGCGGCACGATCCGGGCCCCTTCCGGGCCGATCGACTCCTCGACCTGGTCCTTTGCGGCGGAGACCGCCATCTCCCAGACCAACTGGAACTTCCCCGGCACCCCACTCGTGGCCTTGGCCCGCAGGACGAGGCCCATGGCCACCACCACCAGAGCAGCGATGATGGTCGTGTACACGATGTCCACGTTGACCGTGAGGCCGAGGATCTTGGCCTGGGGATGGGCGGCCACGGTGATGCTGGTGGCCGTGAGCATGGGGATCGGGAGCGTCATCCTCAGCCGTCCCTGCCACCGTCGTCGGCGGCGCCGTGCGCCCGGTCGGCCCGCGGAGAGGCGAGCTCGTCGTCGACCACGTTGGCGTCGATCAGGTCGTCCACCGAGCCCATCGGCCCGGCATTGGCCATGGACCGGGCCACGTTGGCGAGGAGGAGGAACTGGAACACGGCGAGGCCGCCGAGCACGCCGAAGCCGAGGCTCGCCGAGACCAGGAGGAGCCCGAGGGTGACGACGCTGATGATGCCCATCCGGCCGAGGGTGTTGAGGGCGAGCGGCCGGCGCCGGTTCCCCTCCTCGCGCTCGGAGACCCGGGCGACCGAATTGCCGATCATCCGCATGTTGAAGGTCCCGAGGGCGAGCCCGATGCAGGCGCCGAGGCCGAGCAGCGGCTGACCGAAGGCGACGCAGCCCACGAGGGCCGCCACACCGACCAGGAGCGCCACGGAAACCGTGCGCCGGGCGACGTCGGGCACGTTGGGCAGGGTGAAGTGGACGAACACGGTGACTCCCCTATCCCCTCTGCCGCAGGACGTCGGGGCCGCGGGCGCCGTCCGCGGTGGACGACCGTCCGCTCACAGGTACTTGCGCACCCTCGAGACGGTCATGACCACGCAGACTGCGATGCCGAGGGCAACACCGACCAGGGTGAACGCCGGACTGGTGCCCAGCCAGCGGTCGAGCACGTACCCGAGGGCTCCGCACGCCACAAGGGTGACGGCGATGGTGAGCCCGAGGGTGAGGAACTCGATCGCCCCTGCGCCCAGCACGGGGCCCGTCTCCGCCGGTCGCTTGCCGTCCGAGTGGTCCGCCGGCGGGGTGGGGTCTGCCATGGCCGGGCCGTGCCGCGTCAGGGCGTCTGGAGAGTAGCTGCTTCACGAGTGGTTCCTGAGTTCACGCAGTGGTACGACTGCGGGAGCCGGTCACACCGCCGGCCGGGCGGAAACCCTCGGAAGAGGCGGTGGGCCTGCAATTCACGGGGTGAATCATCGCACCTTCGGACCCGTCCCGGCAAAACGCAGGAAACACTCTGTTCACAGTTCGGCAACGGGCCCGGTTGCGGTGGCGCGGACCCCGGCGGTCCGAGGACCGCCCCTGGGCTCCGCGGCGTCGTCCGTCCGGGTCGGATCACCCGGGTACCGGGCTGGGGCCGGCGTGGCGGCGCCGTCTCCGGCCATGACCGGTGACGCCGACGGTGACGCGGGCAGGGCACCCACCTCGCTCCCGGGGGTCACCGCGGCTGCCCGGTCCCCCTCCTCGGTCCCGGGGTCCCCCTGACGTCGGAGGGAGGGGTGGAAGAGGGTGTAGAGGATGACCCCGAGTGCGAGCGCGCCGAAGGGGATGAAGGCGTTGACGCTCGAGACGTAGAGCGGGAAGAGGATGAAGCCGGAGAGGAGCACGGTCCATGCCCAGAGGATGAGCACGCTCCGGCGGTGGCCGTGGCCGAGCCGGAGCAGCCGGTGGTGCAGGTGGTTCTTGTCCGGAGTCGAGAAGCCGGTCCGGTTGGCCGTCCGGCGCACGAAGGCGAAGGCCATGTCGACGATGGGCACCCCGAGGATGAAGAACGGGATGAAGAGGGGGGCGAAGAAGAAGTAGGTCTGGCCGCTGCGCGCGGCGACTCCCCCCACGGCGCCCGCCGAGCGTCCCCCGATGAGCATGGTCGAGGCCGCCATCAGCAGTCCGAGGAGGAGCGCGCCGGCGTCACCCATGAAGATGCGGGCCGGATGGAAGTTGTGGGGGAGGAAGCCGAGGCAGATCCCGCAGGTGACCACCGCGATGAGGGGACCGATGTTGCCGACGGGCAGATTGCCGAGGTACTGGAGGTGGAGGCCGTAGATGGCGAGGGCACCCGAGGCGATGGCCACGACGCCGGCAGCCAGGCCGTCGAGGCCGTCGATGAGGTTGACCGCGTTGGTGATGGCGATCACCCAGAGGGCGGTCAGCAGCGGCGTCCACTCCGGGGACAGCTGGACCAGGCCGGCCAGCGGGACCTTGAACTGGAACCAGGTCACCCCCATGAAATAGAGGATGGTCGCCGCCAGCACCTCACCGGCCACCTTGGCGGGGGCCGACATGTCCCGGAAGTCGTCGATGAGCCCGACCACGAAGATGGCCGCAGCACCGAGCAGGAGCCCCATCGGCTCCGACGAGCCCCGGAAGAGGGCGCCGAGGGCGGGAACCGACGCGGCGACCGCCCAGGTCACGAGCATGGCCAGGAACATGGCCACCCCGCCCGACTGGGGGGTCACCCGCTGGTGCACCTTGCGGTCGTCGGGCTGAGCCACGTAGCCGATCCGCGCGGCGATGCGCCGGGCCGGGAAGGTCAGTGCCCACGAGGAGCCCGCAGCCACCACCAGTAGGAGGCCGTACCAGTTGAGCGGGACGCCCGGGCTCACCGGGTCACCCGGGACGCCGGCCCCGCCTTCCGGGGGTCACGCCCCGGACAGCGTCGGATAGGGGGGAAAGCGGAGGCAGAGCGCACGGACCTCGGCCCGCACGGCCTCGAGGGCACGCTCGTCCCCGCGGCTGTGCAGCGTCCGACCGATGAGGGCGCCGATCTCGCGGATCTCGTCCTCGCCCATGCCCGCCGTCGTCTCGGCGGCCGACCCCAGGCGCAATCCCGAGCTCACATACGGCGGGCGGGGGTCGTCGGGGATGGCGTTGCGGTTGCAGGTGATGCCGGCCCGGTCCAGGACCTCCTGGGCCTCCTTGCCGGTGAGCTCGGCGTCGAAGGAGCGGAGGTCGATGAGGACCTGGTGGTTCTCGGTGCCACCCGAGACCAGCCGGAACCCACCGTCGGCCAGCGCTGCGCCAAGGGCCCGGGCATTGGCCACCACCCGTGCCGCGTACACGTGGAACTCGGGCCGCGCCGCCTCGGCGAAGGCCACCGCCTTGGCCGCGATCACGTGCTCGAGGGGACCGCCCTGCAGGCCGGGGAAGACGGCGCTGTCGATGGACTTGGCCAGCTCCGACGAACAGATGATGGCTCCACCCCGCGGGCCACGGAGCGTCTTGTGGGTGGTGAAGGTGACCACGTCGGCGACCCCGACCGGTGAGGGGTGGACCCCTCCGGCGATGAGGCCGGCGGGGTGGGCGGCGTCGAAGAGGAACCGGGCCCCCACCGAGTCGGCGATCTCGCGGAACGGCAACGGATCGATGATCCGGGCGTACGCGGTCGCCCCGGCCACGATGAGCCGGGGCCGTTCGCGACGGGCCACATCGGCGACCTGATCGAAGTCGATGATCTCCCCTGGCTTGTCCGGGTCGTCCGAGGCCGCCGACACGCCGTAGGCGACGAACCGCCAGATCTTGGAGGTGATCGACGTGGGTGACCCGTGGGTGAGGTGGCCACCCTGGTCGAGGCGCATGGCCAGGATCGTCTCCCCCGGCTCGACGAGTGCCCGGTAGGCGGCCAGGTTGGCGCTGGCCCCGGCGTGGGGCTGCACGTTTGCGTGCTCGGCCCCGAACAGGGCGACCAGGCGCTCGCGGGCCAGGTCCTCGACCCGGTCGATGACCTGGTTGCCGCCGTAGTAGCGGCGACCCGGGTAGCCCTCGGCGTACTTGTTGGTGAGGATCGATCCGGTGGCCGCGAGCACGGCCGGCGAGGTGAAGTTCTCCGAGGCGATGAGCTGGAGGGTGGTCGACTGGCGCTCGGCCTCAGCGCCGAACAGCCCGAGCAGCTCCGGGTCGCCGGCCAGCCAGGCGTCGAACGGGGAGGAGGGGTGCGAGCTGTCCGATCCTGCCGCGGTGCGCATGGCCCGAGTGTACCGATGGCGGATCGGCCCCGACAGCCCTCCGGTAGGCTCGTCGACTTGATGCAGATCGACCCCCGCACCCCGGTCGTCGTCGGCGTCGGGCAGGTGACCAACCGGCCCGGGACCGAGGGGGAGGGCTCGCTCACAGACCGGCCCGAGCCGATCCGCCTGATGCTCGAGGCGGTCGGAGCGGCCGTCGAGGACTGCGACGGCGTCGGCCCCGGTGCCCCGGCCCGGGCGGGACGCGCCCTGCTCGCCCGGACCCAGTCGCTGCGAGTAGCCAACCCGCTGAGCTGGGACTACGTCAACCCGGGGGCCCTCGTGGCCGGGCTGCTCGGGATCGAGCCGCCGGAACTGCTGGTCAGCACCACCGGGGGGAACGCTCCCCAGGCCCTGGTCAACGCCACCGCGCTGGAGATCGGGCGGGGCGACCTCGACGTGGCCGTCCTGGTCGGGGCCGACTGTGTCTACACCCGGGCGGCGGCCCGCCGGCACCCCGACCGGCCCGTCATGCCCTGGACGGTCGGGGCGGCCGACACGGAACCACCGATCCGGTTCGGGAGCGACCGCCGTGGCACCACCAGTGCGGAGGAGGAACGCGGGCTCGACCTGCCCATCCACGTCTTCCCCCTCTTCGAGAACGCCCTGCGGGCCGAGGCCGGACGCACCCTGGACGAGCACCTCGAGCGCATCGGGTCCCTCTGGTCCCGGTTCTCGGAGGTGGCCGCGGACAACCCCTACGCCTGGTCGCGTGAGGCGCGCAGTCCGTCCGATCTGATCAACCCGTCCGAGACCAACCGGATGATCGCCTACCCGTATACGAAGCTGCTCACCGCAAACATGCAGGTCGACCAAGGCGCGGCGGCCATCCTCTGCTCGGCGGCCGCGGCGGAGGCGGCCGGCATCCCCCGCGACCGCTGGGTCTTCCCCCTGGCCGGGGCCGACGCCGAGGACCACTGGTTCCTCTCCCACCGGGCCGACTTCCACTCCTCGCCGGCCATCCGGCTCGCGGGGCGCTCTGCCCTCGCCCTGGCGGGGACCGATATCGGCGAGATCGCCCACGTCGACCTCTACTCGTGCTTCCCGTCGGCGGTCACCATCGCCGCCGCCGAGCTCGGGCTCCCCGATGACGAGCCCGACCGCCCGCTCACCGCCACCGGGGGGTTGACCTTCGGTGGCGGGCCGGGGAACAACTACGGCACCCACGCGCTGGCCTCGCTGGTCGGCCGCCTACGCGCCGACCCCGGCTCGCTGGGCCTCGCCACCGGCCTCGGCTGGTACCTCTCCAAGCACAGCATCGGCATCTACGGCACCGATCCGCCCCGAGCCCACCTCGGAGCGGCCGATCTCGTGCCGGGCCTTCCCGCAGAGACCAAGGTCGAGTCGGCCGGAGGGTTCTGCTGGGCCGACCCGCAGGTCGGGATCGGCGCCCTCCCGCAGTGCGCCCCCGATGCCGATGCCGAGGGCGAGGTCACCGTCGAGACCTACTCGGTGGCGTTCGGCCGGGACGGGTCACCGGAGCGGGCGGTGGTGGCCTGCCGCACTCCGGAGGGCCGGCGGGCATGGGCCCGGGCGACCGACCCGGACCACCTGGACCTGCTGCTCACCCATGAGGGGTGCGGACGGCTCGGCACGCTCCGGGCCGGAGGCGAGGTCGACCTCGGCTGGTAAGTCGATTTCTGCCGATTAGGTGGCCGACCACGGCTAAGACGTCGATTTCTGCAGTTAGCAACGAGGTCGCCAGAGGCAGCCGACACTTCAATTCCGAGATTCCGTATATGGCATACGCACGTATAGGCCATATGCATATAGCCCATACTCAAATTGCGGATTCAAGCGGTGAGCTCGGTCAAGCGGTCTTCGTCTCGATGGTTGGGTTCAGAAGCCGTTGTCACGTGTGCCCGCATGGAGTGACTCAGGTCGGTGACGCCTCGATCGACATGGGAGGGGGTGCCTCCGGCTCGCGGTAGCGGTGGCGGAACGCCGCATAGGCGAACGGCCCGGCCATCATCGGGAGCCAGTAGGAGGCGAGGCGGTAGGCCAGCGTCGCGAGCACGGCCTCGGCCCCGGAGAGGCCGGCCAGCACGAGCAACCCCGAGAGGCTGGCCTCGACGATCCCGAGCCCGCCCGGGGTGATCGGCACCAGCCCGATGACTCCTGCCACCGCGTATGCCAGCAGGATGATCGAAGGACGCGGGTCGTAGCCCACCGCTCGCACGCAGAACAGCAGGCAGAGGTAGTCGAAGAGCAGCCGGCCCCCCGACAGCAGGGTGGCCTGCCACCACTGCTGCCCGAGGACGGTCCGGATCACCGTGCGTTGCTCGATGAGCCGCTCGGGCAGCCCTCTGAGCGGGCTGCGCTTGGGCAGCATGCGGTTGCGGGCCGTCTGGACGACGCGGCCGACGGTGCGCAGTGGGCCGTCGGTCGTCATTACCACCACCCCGAGCGCGAGGAAGAGGACGAACCCGACGGCGCCGATGAACGCGGCGTCGGCCAGGCCGGAGCTGACCGGGGCCCCGAAGAGGACCACTGGGAGCACGAAGACCGGGAGCGCCAGCAGACCACCGATGCCGAGGAATGAGAAGGCGGTCAGCCCGCTGACTGCCTCGGTAGGGTCCATCCCGGTCGCTCCGAGCATCCGGAACTGGACCGCCGCCCCCGCCGCGGCGCCCCCGGGGACGATGAGGGAGATCGCGTTGCCCGCCACCTGGGCGGTGATCACCGAGAACCACGCTTTGGTGCGCAGCGCGATGCGCTGGAGGGAGAACGTGCAGGCGAAGTGGGCGCCCTCCGCGAGCAGCGCCGGAAGGAACCAGAGCAGGTTGAGCGTGACCAGCTTGGGCCAGGAGTTGAGGACGGCCAGCACGCTGGGGGCCACCAGGTACAGGGCCACCCCGGCCACACCGATCACGATCGACCGCTTGACGACGGCCTTCCAGCGGATGGGCCGGCCCTGTTGCTCCTCGAACTGGGCCTCGAACGTGCGCGGACCCGGCTCGGTCCCGTGGCCGGGCATGCTGCTCATCCGGTCACGCTCCACCATCCCGGCCATCCACGACCGCGTACCGGTCCGCTCAGCCTCCGGCCAGCCCGGTGACCGCGGCCAGCATGATGTTGGCGCCGCGCAGATCGCCTTCGAGACTGGCCTCCATACGGTTCATCGCGTAGCAGATCGTGATGCGCGCGTCCTGGTCCATCACGACGAGGGATCCCCCGAAGCCGCCCCAGAAGCACGCGCGGGGCCCGATCGGCATCACCCCCGAGCTGAGCCCGTACCCCATGCCGAATCTGTACTCGGACCCGAGGACGAGGTCGATGCCGTCGATCTGCTCGTCGAAGACGCGGTCGCAGCCGGCCTCCGACAGGAGCCGGACCCCCCTGGCCTCCCCCCTCCCTGCGACAATCGACTGCACGAGTGCCACCGAGCGCGCGTTGCCGTGGCCGTTTGCCGCCGGGATCTCTGCGCGGCGCCACCACTCGTACTTAGGATAGGTCGCGTCGAGGAGCGGATCGGTCACGGAGCGGAGGAGCAGATCAGGGAGCTCCAGCCCGTCCAGCCCGTTCAGGTCGAACGGTGGGGGTGGGATGACCAGGGAGACCCTCGGGTCCTCGCTGGCCGGTAGCCCGATGTGGAAGTCGGCGCCGAGCGGGCCTGCGACCTCTGACGCGAACCAGCGGCCGACGGACGTCGACGTGATCCGACGGATGACCTCGCCGATGAGGTAGCCCTGGGTCAGCGTGTGGTACCCGGAGGCGGTGCCCGGCTCCCACCATGGCCCCTGTTCGGCCAGCAGCGAGGTGCACTTGTCCCAGTCTGCGGGGTCCTCGGGCTCGAGGTGTTCGTTCCAGCCCGAGAGGCCGGCCGTGTGGCTCATCAGATGGCGCACCTCGACCGCCTCTTTGCCTCCCGCCTTGAACTCCGGCCAGTAGCAGGCGACCGGCGCCGAGAAGTCCAGCTCACCGCGGTCGGCCAGCATCAGCGCACAGAGGAAGGTCATCGTCTTGGTGGTCGACCACACGTTGGTGATGGTGTCCCGCTCCCACGGGGCGGTGCCGGCCTCGTCGACCGACCCTCCCCAGATGTCCACGACGGGCTCGCCGTCGACGAGGACGGCCACCGATGCGCCGACATCGGTGCCTGCATCGAGGCTCGCTGCCAGCGTGGCGGCCACACCCTCGTCAGCGCGCGTCCCAGGTGCCCTGCAGGTCTGCCATGCCCATCTCCTCCCACAACGCGATCGTGTCCTGCGATCATCCCACGGGATGTCGCCCGGCAGCACTCCCGGGGCACGGCCGGATCCGCCATCGGGCCCGGGCTCCCGGATCTGGCCGCCCGCTCCCGACCCATTAGCCTGTTGGTCCGTGAGCGAGACCACCGATGCCCAGCTGACCCGCGACACCTACGAGCGCCTCCAGGCCGAGCTCGAGGATCTCACCACCCGGGGACGGGTGGAGATCGCGGCCGCGATCGAGTCGGCCCGGGCCCTCGGCGATCTCAGTGAGAACGGCGACTATCACGCCGCGAAGGACGCCCAGGGCAAGATGGAGTCCCGGATCCGCCTGCTCCAGCGCCTGATGAAGACGGCGAGCGTGGTGGAGTCGGTCGCCTCCGCTGACGGCACGATCGGGCCCGGCTCGGTGGTCACCCTGCGCTACGAGGGGGACGACGAGGACGAGGCCTCCGAGTACTTCGTCGGCTCGATCGAGGAACGTCAGGGTGATCTGACCGTGGTCTCGCCCGGCTCGCCCCTGGGCCAGGCCCTGCTGGGCCATGGCGTGGGTGAGACGGTCGAGTACGCGGCCCCGGGGGGTGGCCTCCGCGTCGACATCGTCGCCGTGCACGGGGGACCCGGGTGAGCGCGTCCCGCACCCTGTTCGAGAAGGTCTGGGACCGACACGTCGTCCACTCGGGCGGCGCGGAGGAGCCGGACATCCTCTTCATCGACCTCCACCTGGTCCACGAGGTCACCTCTCCCCAGGCATTCGACGGCCTCCGCCTGGCGGGCCGTGGCGTCCACCGCCCCGACCTGACCATCGCGACGGCTGACCACAATGTGCCGACCACCGACATCGACCGCCCGGTGGCCGATCCGATCTCTGCCACCCAGCTGGCCGTGCTGGCCGCCAATTGCGCCGAGTTCGGCATCACCTGTTATCCGATGGGCGACGCCAACCAGGGGATCGTCCACATCATCGGTCCCGAGCAGGGCCTGACCCAGCCGGGCATGACCATCGTCTGCGGCGACAGCCACACGTCCACCCACGGTGCCTTCGGCGCGCTGGCCTTCGGGATCGGCACCAGCGAGGTCGAGCATGTCCTGGCCACCCAGACCCTCCCGGAGCGCAGGCCGGCGTCGATGGCCGTCGACATCGACGGCGACCTGCCGCCCGGCGTCACCGCCAAGGACCTGATCCTGGCCATCATCGGTCGGATCGGGACCGGAGGTGGCAACGGTCATGTCATCGAGTACCGGGGACCCGCGATCCGTGCCCTCTCGATGGAGGGTCGGATGACCGTCTGCAACATGTCCATCGAGGCAGGGGCGCGTGCCGGCATGGTCGCCCCCGACGACACCACCTTCCGCTACCTCGAGGGGCGCGACCACGCTCCGACCGGGGCGGCCTGGGAGGCCGCGCTCGACGTCTGGCGGTCGCTTTCCACGGACGAGGAGGCCACGTTCGACCGCGCGGTCCGTCTCGATGCCACCACGCTCACCCCCTTCGTCTCCTGGGGCACCAACCCGTCCCAGGTCGTCTCCATCGACGGGTCCGTCCCCGATCCGGGCGCGTGGGACGACGCGCACGAGGCGGAAGGGGTCGACAGGGCGCTCGCGTACATGGGGCTGACCGCGGGCACGCCGATGCGCGACATCGCGGTCGACACGGTGTTCATCGGCTCGTGCACCAACAGCCGCATCGAGGATCTCCGTGCCGCGGCCGAGGTCCTCCGTGGCCATACCGTGTCCTCCGGGATGCGGGCCCTGGTCGTGCCCGGCTCGCACCGGGTCAAGATCCAGGCCGAGGAGGAGGGGCTCGACGAGGTGTTCACCGCGGCCGGGTTCGAGTGGCGCGAGCCCGGGTGTTCGATGTGCCTGGCCATGAATCCCGACAAGCTGGCACCGGGCGAGCGCGCAGCGTCCACCTCGAACCGCAACTTCGAGGGGCGGCAGGGGCGGGGAGGCCGCACCCACCTGGTCTCACCGGCGGTGGCAGCGGCCACCGCGGTGGCCGGGCACTTCGCCGCCCCGACGGACCTCGACTGATGCGCGCCGTGCGGTTGATTTCCGGGCGGGCGGTGCCACTCGATCGCTCAGATGTGGATACGGACCAGATCATCCCGTCCGACTGGCTCAAGCGGGTCGAGCGGACCGGGTTCGGGGCCGGCCTCTTCGCCGAATGGCGTGACGACCGCGACTTCGTCCTCAACCGGGAGGAGTTCGCCGGGGCAACCATCCTGGTGGCCGGGCCCGAGTTCGGCATCGGCTCCTCGCGCGAGCACGCGGTCTGGGCGCTCCAGGATTACGGCTTCGACGCGGTGGTGTCCCCCCAGTTCGGCGACATCTTCCGCAACAACTGCACCAAAGCGGGACTGGTGCCCGTGGAGGTGGACGAGCACACCGGCCGCCTGCTGCTGGACGCGGTGGTGGCCGAGCCAGCCACCGAGATCACCATCGACATCGAGCGGGGGACCCTCGAAGCGCCGTCCGCGCGGATCGAGACCACGTTCCCGCTGGACGAGTTCACGCGTGCCCGACTCCTCAACGGGTGGGACGACATCGGCCTCACCCTGCGCTACGAAGCGGAGATCGAGTCCTACGAGGCCCGGCGCCCGACCTGGTTGCCCACCATGGGTTGAGTCGCTGGTCGGTGAGCGGAACCGGTCAGGCTGCGAGCTGAGAGCCCGCCGGGTCCCCGGCGCCGACTACCACGAGGGGCAGGGGGGCAGCCAGCGTCGGGGGACCCGGTGGATCGTGAGTTGCGGAAGGGTTGCCGCTCGCCGCAACTTCGAACGTGTGCCACCTGGAAGGCGACGGTGATGAGCAGTTGGTACGGTCCACTGCCATTGGCGACCACGGTACACGACCCGCCCCGCTCTGGCGCGGACTGAGATCACGGCCGATGACGAGTCGGTGCCACGCCCTGTGCACTAGGACCGCTCCCCCCATCTGCCCGTCGACGACGTGCATCTTTCCGGAGTCCCGCCGTGTCCCACGAAGCCCCCCGGTCTGTGCCGCGCTCGGTGCTCTCGGGTCATCGTAGGGCCGACCGGTCACCGGGTCAATCGGCCATGTATTGAAACCCTCTAGGGAATATCAACTACTTTCCTCTGTGGTCGGCCTTCCCGCGTTGGCATCCGGCCGTCAGCTCGGCAGGGGGAGGATGGTCCCGTGCTCTGGGCCGGTTCCTACCCAGCCCGCCCGGCGCCACCACTCCCCCTCGTCGCGTGCGTCCCCTACCCCGGAGACACGGAGAGGGGGTCCGGCTGAGCCGGACCCCCTCTCCTCGGCACCCGAAGGCACCTCCTGCGTGTTACTGCTGGTACTGCGTGTTACGGCGTGTTACCGAGATGCCTCAGCCATTGACCGACAGGCAGTAGCCCGTCGGGTTGGTGAGGGTGTGCGTCGGGTCCACCGTCTGGTAGTTGCTGTCGGTGATGTTTGCCGGCGTGGTCAGCGCACCCTCGTGGAACGGTACAACGGGATTCGTGTCGATCGGGAAGAACCCGGTCGAGGTGATCGCAGCCTCGATCTCGGTGCGGTAGTTCACGCCGGTGAACGGATCGATGTCCGTATGGGTGCCCGGCTTGCAGACGAACCCGTACTCGCTGGCGAAGTTGAGCGCTGCCTGCGTGGCGATCCCGTTGGTACCGGTGGACGTGTTGTTGTACACGTTGGACAGGTACCTGATGATCGGGAAGTTGCCCGGAACGCCGCCTCCGGTGCCCTGGATGGACGTCTTGTAGGCGTTGATCGGGGCACCACCGTTGCTGATCGACCCCGTCGACACGGTCCACCCTGCCGCTCCTGCACAGACACCGCTTGCGAGCACCGTGGCAGTACCGGCGACACCCGGGCACTGCGTCGAGAACTTGCCGAAGGAGAAGTAGAACAGGGCGTTGGCTTCGTCGGCGTTGTACCAGGGGTTGGAGGTCGAGGTGTTCGTGATCGAGGAGACCTCGTTCTCGAACAGGCCGACGTGCGACGCGTTGGCCGCAGCCACCGACGCCGGGACGGAGTGGTTCACGACGACTCCACGCGGGCCGAACTCCTCGTCATTGAGGCACGGAGGCGTGGGCGTCCCGCCCACCCCGCCGGCCATCGCGGCCTGCCAGGTGGCCTCGGTGCCCGAGCCGGACTGTGCCATGTAGCAGTCGATGTGCGCGAGGGAGGCGGTCGGCGACACGGACGAGCCCAGGCACTTCCAGTTCATCTTGTAGGTCACACCGCCGATCACGCAGCTGTAGGTGTCGTTGTAGATGGCCTCGAGCGTCGTGAGCGGAATGGTGTGCACGGCCGCATTGGCGAGCGTCACGGTGCCCTTCTTGGTGAAATGCACCCACGGCACGCCGTCGATTGCGTACTCCTCATAGTTCTGCGCGGCGGTCCCGTGCGTGTTGGCAGGGCTGCCCGACGAGCGAGCGATGTTGATCGGCATCGAACCGGCGGTGAAGAGCATCTTCACACCGGTGCCGGAACCGACAGCAGGGTCCACGACCGCAACGTCGTTGTAGGGGTTCTCCTTGGCCGCGGTGATACCGTTCTCACCGGCGCCGCCGGGGACGTAGGGGAGAGCGCAGCTGCCGTCGAGGGGATGGGAGCTTCCGGCCAGATCACAGCCGGGGGACTGGTTGAAGAGCGTGCTGATGCTGGTCATCACCACATAGGCGGTGTTGGACCCTTGGACCTGGATGGTCGAAAAACCGGCGGCACCGGCCGTTCCGGTGAACACCATCGACATTCCTGAGAGGCCGAGGGCGACAGTGGCGATGGCCACACCCCTCCGGCGGGTGAACAGCTTCTGAAACATAAGTGTTTCTCCTCTGTAGTGGCTTGGGAACGGAGGGATTGCCATGGTCACCTGCTCGACAAGTGCCTCCGCTGTCACCCTAAGCAACCGAGGTAACCGCAGCGTCACGGATGGGTGCTGCCCCGATGAACTCTTGGTGACGCTTCGATCCTTAGGACGCGAACCGCAGTTCGCCGGGCACCAAGCGTGGTCGGATCTGCGCTCCTGCGCCTTCGGAGGTCGATCGAACGGGGACGACCCCTGATCGATCGGTACCCGTCAATAGGTTGCGGGAAGGGCCCGGGCCAGACTCTCGCAGGCGAACAGGCCGCAGGCGATGACCACCGGAGCGGCCAGCAGATACACGAGGGCCGGTCGCCGCCAGCGCCACGCAACGACGCCCGCGCCCGCCAACACGATCAGGGTGAGGAGCGACCAGAGGATCGTGAGCCCCTTGGCTGCCGGGTCCCCAGCCAGCCCGAGTTCGGTTCCCGGGAGCTTCGCGGTGGCGCCCGAAACGAAATACGGAGCCCCCACCAGCTTGCCGACCACGACCAGTCGACCGCTCGTCACCACGCTCGAGTCGGAGGAGATCAGGGTGATCCGGTTGTCCGTCGTCGGCGTGACCACGTCGTGGTGCCCCGCGGTGACCGTGAACACGCGGGTCACCCGGTATGTGGAGCCACCCAACCCGTCGACGGTCTCGATCCGGTCGCCACGCCGCAGTTGTGCGAGCGACCCGAAGGGAGCGCCGAACGTGACGCGCCGGGCGGCGATCACCGCATTGCCGACTGCGCCGGGTAATGCTGTTCTCTGCATGTGGCCCGGACCGTTCATGAGATCGGCCGCGCCGGTCCCCTCGACCACCACTTGGTGCAGGTGGATCGCTGGGATCTCGATGACTGCAACCGCCGAGCCTTCGGCCGGCGTCCGACCATCGACGAGGCTGTAGACGGTCAGCGGGTGTCCGACGAGGGACTGGGTGAGGCGCTGCTGGTCCCGGGCCGCGGTCAGGGGCGTGAAGGCGACGAGGTAGACGAGGAAGACCACGATGAGCGCGCCGATTCCGGTGAGGGTCAGCCCGGCGAGGCGCACGTAGGGAAGATCCGGGAGATGGTGGGCCGTCGCCCAGGTGGGTTCGCTGGAATCCACCTGTTCGTGGGGGCCGATGCGATCCCCGGGCTCCGGGGACGTACCGGTCTCCCGAGGGCCACCGGACTCCGTCCCCTCCCTGATCTGCTCTGCGTCCTCGATGCTGCTGGGAACGATCGGGGCCTGGGTCTCGGTCACGGCGATCCTCCGGAGGCTTCTCCGGCCTCCTCGTCACGTCGTCTGAACCTCGGCGCGAACAACAACAGAGGCCCGAGGATGAGACACGCAAGTGCGAGGACGACCAGAGCCGGGAGAAGGTACCGGGCCGCCGCATCGAGTCCGACCAGGAGAAAACCGCTCACCGTCCCGACCCCGCCGGAACCGCGACCCGGTCTGGAGGAATGATGGCCGTTTGCCGCCGCTGAGGATGACGCCGACAGCGGCAGTGAGCCCGAGCCCGCCCCCTCCCCCGCAGTCGACGCGAACGGACTGGTGGTACCGGTAGAGGAACCTCCCGTGGTCCCTCCCGTTCCACCGGACCCTTTCGAGGACGACCCAGGGCCGCCAGGGGTCGCGGAACCCGATGACGGCTGTGCGACGACGTCGTTGGCGATGTCAGCGAGCGCAGTCTGGTAAAGGGTGGTGGGCAACGGCGCATAGCCGCTCGGGAGGGGGATCGAGCCGCCGTTGTGGGCGTAGGTGACCAGGTTGGTGAGGAGATCCTTGATGGCGGCGGCCTGCGCAGGGGGTTGGGGCGCCGTCGGGACCATCGCGTAGGTGATGTCGGGCATCGGATAGGCGGTCGGGGTACGTGCCGCGTAGTTCACCTGGTAGGTGCCGGTCGGACAGGCGAGGTCAGCAGCCGGGCACGGGGTCACGTTGGCCGCCGCCGCATCCACGTTGGCGGCGGTCGGAGCGACGAAGTTGCCCGCAGCGTTCTGCAGGTTGGCGGTGTTCAGCCCGTCGAACGATGCTTCAGAGGCGTCAATCACGCCGAACGCGGCGGTCGGGCTGGTGGTCACCGACGGCGTGGTGTTCCCCCCGAATGCGTAGGACCGCATCTGGTGGGCCTGAAGCTCCGGCGACTGGAACTCCCCGTAGGTCGAGGTCTCAGAGGAGAGGGCCGGGTAGAGCGACTCGGGAAGGCAGTTCGGGAAGATCCATGACTCGGTCGGATCGGTAGGCGGCGGCCAGACCGAGCTGCCCTGAGGAGCCGTGGTCAGCGTCGTCGAGGCGACATTCTGGTCGGGGACCTTTACCGTCACCGTCCCCGCCGGTTTGATCCGTTGGAAGGTCGCCTTGTAGGGAACGGTCGGCGCGTGGCAGATCCAGTCGGTCGCCTGGTAACTCGACCCGCTCGGAACGTCCGAGTTGAACACCCCGAAGTTCGACGGCATGTAGACACCGACACCGGACGTCGTCGGCGGGTTCAACAAGTTGAACGCGCTGAATTGGAGCGAATTGTACGCTTCGGTGATCGGGTCGCCGGCCTTGCAGAGCACAAGGTTGTTACAGGGGATCGGAAGGTTCGGGTAATCGTTGCCGATGAGGGACAGCGGATTGAAGTTGACGGTACCTGTAGAGGCCGAGTATCCGGTTGTGATGATCCCGGCCACCATGTTCGGTGTCAGGTTGTAGTCGGCAACCGGAGTAGCCGAATTCCCCACAGTCTCGCCTGCCAGCATGCCGACCACGGTCGCCGACAGGGCCACTGGGATGTAGGCGAACTGCTTCCCCCCGAACAGCAGCCCCTCCTGGGTGAGATCGCCTGGGTTGTCGATGAACGCCAGCTGGGTGTTTCCGGCGTTGAAATCCGAGACCACCGACAGGTTGTCGCTCGCCGTGTTGAGAGCTACGACCCCGTTGGCACCCGAGCAGGTCGAGTCCACCGCTGCGGGGATGAAATGCTCGAGGCTGTACGAGCTCTCGGTCTGGATCTCGGTGTCGCTGGCCGGGCACCCGCTTGCCTGGGCGGCAAAGTTCAACGGGATGATCGCGGTGTTGTTCGGGCTGACCGGGGGGCCGTTGCCCACCGAGCTGCCCGTGCCCGCTTCCTTGGTGATGAGGAGCGAGCAGATGTCCGCCGTATTGTCGCAGTAGAAGCCCGGACCCATTCCGTGCACATTGGTGATGTCATGCGACGGGAGCGGTATGTTTCCCTCTCCCGACTGGTCGAAGAACGCGGGATAGGCGATCTGGGTGAGGTTGGCATGGGCCGGGTTGACCGTCACCGGAGTCTGCACCGGCCCCCTCTGCTCCGATTCCCAGCTTCCGACCAGGCACGAGGGGTCGGTCGCGGACGAATTGTTCGAGCAGAGCGCGATCCGCAGGCTGCCGCCTGCGGTGAAGTTGGTGGCTCGTACGAAGACGAACTGTCCGTCGTCCAAACCGGTGATCGGAGCGACATCGACCGAGGGACAGGGTCCCTTGTTGCACGGCAGGGTCGCGGTACAGCCGCCGGCCCCATCGCTCGTACACACGGGCACAGCCCCGACGGCCGACGGACCCGGTGCCGTCAGCGCAGTGGTCGCGCTGACGGCGGTCAACGTGGCCACGGCAAGGACCATGCAGATGACGACGGTCAGGATGCGCCGTCTGGACCGAGGGAGACGGCTCATGGGTCAGCTCCTGGTACGGCCACGAACGGATCGGGGTCCGCAGCGTGACCTGCCGAGCGCCGACGCCGCACGGACGCGATCACCGGCGGCCCGAGGATGATGGCCAGAAGGAGCAGCACTGCTCCGACTACGGCCAGGTTCCGGGGTCCGTAGATCAACCCCGCGGCCGAAAGCAAAGCATGCGCTATCTGGGACTTGCTCAGGGTGGTGGAGGCGGGCTTCTTGACAACCTTTCCGTTGATCACCGTGTACCCGTTGGCGATCTCGGCCGGCGTGAGGCCAGCCGCCGCGGCAGCTGCGCTCGAGAGAGCACCTCCCGAGTTGCTCCCCGGTGCTCCCGTGGTGCCGGCGCTGCCGCTCCCACCCGGACCGGTGGCCGACCCTCCGGCGCCTCCGGTGACCGTGACCGTCGCCGTCACCCCACAGATACTGCAGCTCTGGCCTTGGATGGCAGGCTCACCCGGGAGTGGGATCTCACCGTCGACGTAGGGGTTCTTACAGTTGGACGGCGACACCGGCGGAGGTTCCTGGGCACCGTTGAGGTGGCCGACCGCGTTGAAGTCCTCCTGCACCAGATTGGGTGGCAGGGGGGAGTAGCCGAGGTCCGCCATCTTCTCCTGACCGGCACAGGCAAGGAACGAGACGAATTGGCCGAGCGCCTGGCCCTTCTGGCTCGGAAACGTCGAGGGCGCGTTGTTCGGGTCGGCCGCGCAGCTGCCTCCCGTCGTCTGGGCCAGCTGCGGTGAGCAGGGCGTGACCAGATAGCTGTAGGCAGACAGCGGGTAGGCGTTCGGCAGGGGGTTGATATAGACCTTGCTGAGGTCTTGGGTCAGGTCGGGGTGGAGGACCGCCGCCTCGAGCGCCGTGGCGACGTCGAGCGAAGTGGGCTGGACGGCGTTGTTGCTCGCGTTGACCACCGAGGCAACCGGGAAATTGTGCTCCTTGGCGTAGGCCGTCTCGACATAGGTGATCGCCCCCACACTCGAGAGCGCCGCGACGTAGTTGGCGGCGTTGTCCGAGCCGTTCTGACCGGTGGGTGTGTTCTGCAGCCATCCCGGGTATGCCGGGTTGTTGAAGCCTTGCGGCGGCGTCGGCCAGGTCGCGTCCGGCTGTCCGGGCTCGAAGCTGCCGAACGCGTTCTGCGCGGCGTTGAAGTCGGATCCGTCCTGATGGAGCAGGTAGTCCGAGAGCAGGTAGTTCTCGCCCGAAGCGTCCGAGCGGTAGACCGCGATGATCTGGGTCGAGGGCAGGTCGCCCGCAAGCTGGGGATTGAGCTCGGCGATGGCCGGGTCGTTCCACTTGGTGATCTTCCCGAGGAAGATGTCTCCGATGGTCTGCGCGTTGAGGATCAGACTGGTGATCCTCTGGCCGTCCTGGCCGGTGATGTTGTACATGAAGGCGAGGCCACCGGCCACGTCGGGCATGTACTGGTAGGGAATGGTCGGAGTGGACTGGGCCTGCCCCGAGCTGTAGGGGATGTCCGAGGCGCCGAAGTCGACCTGGTTGGTGGCGAAGTTGTTGAGCCCGATCACGGACGAGGTGACCTGCCAGTTGATGTTGAGCCCGTACAACGTGCTCGACTGGCCCACCCACTGCTGGATTGCCACACTTGCGAAACTCGACCCAGTGGACTGGAGCGATGGACTGGCTCCGGCCTGGGGTACCGCCCAGAACTGTGCGAGCGCGGCGGCCACCACCGCAACGAGCGCGACGACATGGACGATCGTGGAAGGCCGAGCGCGCCCACTGCGCTGACTCGAACCGCTCACGGGCTCAGCCGAACTGACCATGGACATAGTCCGCCGTCCTCTGGTCGGTCGGCTCACCGAACATCTTCTCCGTCGTGCCCGACTCCACGACCTTGCCCGGCATGTTCTCCTCGGCGAGGAAGAAGGCGCAGGCGTCGGAGACCCGCTGCGCCTGCTGCATGTTGTGGGTCACGATGACCACGGTCACCTCGTTGGCGATCTCCTTGATGGTGCGCTCGATACGGAGGGTGGAGGTCGGGTCCAACGCGGAGCACGGCTCGTCCATCAACAGGACCCTGGGCCGAACGGCCAGGGCCCGGGCGATGCAGAGCCGCTGCTGTTGACCCCCGGAGAGCGCCCCACCGAGCTCGCCGAGTCGGTCTTTGACCTCGTTCCACAAGCCGGCCTTGCTCAGCATTTCCTCGACCAGGTCATCCCGGTTCGGCGTCGCGGCGCGCGAGAACTTGAGACCGGAGAGCACGTTGTCGGCGATGGTCATCGCCGGGAAGGGGTTGGGCTTCTGGAAAACCATCCCGATGTGGCGCCGGGTGTCCATGGCCCGCTGCCCGGCGGAGTAGATGTCCAGACCGTCGAGCTCGACGGTTCCGGCGAGCTGAGCCCCGGGCACCACCTCGTGCATCCGGTTGAGGATCCGGAGGAAGGTCGACTTCCCGCACCCCGAGGGCCCGATCAACGCGGTCACCCGGGATCGCTCCATGAGGAGGGTCACTCCCTGCAACACCAGCCGCCCACTGAACCAGGCACATACCCCGTCGGCCTCGAGCTGACCCGCCCCGACCGGGACGCCCGCCTGCCGGGCGAACATGCGGGACTTCCGCTCCATCGGCGCCTCGGGCGCCACACCCATCTCGATCGTCATTAGTCGCCTTCTCTCTGCATCGGGATCGGCACGAAGAACCGGGCCATGACATCGTCCTCCGCACGCCCCCGCCGCTTCGTCCCCTTGGCGCGACTGAAGATGCGGGCAGCGACGAACAGGATGAGGACGATGGAGATGAGGACGAAGGCCGCCTGGAAGGCGAGGTCGATGTTGGCCTGATTGGGCTTGCCGACGTTCGACCAGATCACCAGGGGGAGGGCAGCTTGGGCGTGGGACAATGGGTTGAAGTTGACGACCTGGGACCCGAACGCAGTGAACAGTAGGGGGGCGGTCTCCCCCACGATGCGGGCGACACCGAGCAGCACCGCGGTCACGACGCCGGACCGGGCCGTCGGAAGGACTACCGACCAGACCGTCCTCCACTGGGGGGCGCCGAGGGCAAAGGATGCCTCGCGCAACCCGCTCGGCACCACCCGGAGGACCTCCTCGACCACCCTGGTCACCGAGGGGAGCAGGATGACCATCAACGCCAGTGAGGCGGCGATGCCGGAATAGCTCACGACGTGGTCGATGATCAGGATCGAGTAGATGAAGATGCCGGCCACCACCGACGGGGTACCGCTCATGGCGGTGACCACGGTCCGGACGATCCGCACGCCCCTGCCGCCGACCTCGTTGAGGAAGACCGCGGTGGCGATGGCGATCGGAACGCCCATGGCGGCGGCGATGAGCACCTGCTCGAGGGTGCCGATGATGGCGTGGAACACACCGACGGTGCTGAGCGCGTTGGGATCGGCCGGCTGGAAGCTCTTCTCGTCCTTGGTGAACAGCGTTCCCCAGTGGATGGTCGGGATGGCCTTGTAGGCCACCCAGACCACGATGAAGACGACCAGGGACACGATGAGGAGGGCGGCGCTCACCACGACGACGGCCACCACCCGGTCGGTCGCGACCTGGCGCTCAAGCACCTGGGCCGTGGTGAACCACGTCATCGCCAGGAAGCAGACGTACCAGCAGACCAGGAAGCCGAGTGCCCCGGTGAAGAGCGTCAGCTGGAAGAAGACCACCCAGACCAGGGCGAGGGAGGACACGGCGCAGGCCGCGAGGAGCAGCACGTCGGTCAGACCGAAATCGCCCGGACGGATCGGTGTGGGCAGGCGCCTCGGGGTGGGGGGAGGCTCGTCGGGCGGCCCCTTGTGCGGCGCCGACGGGGCGGGGATCGGTCCCGGGTCGGCCTGCAGGGTGCCGGTGGACGTCGAGGTGTTCGGGATAAGGACGCCCGGAGGTGCGGACTGCACGTCGGTGGGGGCCGTCACAGGTCGACCCCAGCGCCGCTCCGGGAGCGGTTGACGATGCGGGACGCGATGAGGTTGATCACGAGCGTGAGCACGAAGAGGACGAACCCGCAGAACAGAAGGTCCTGGAGGCCGAGCTTGCCGCCGGAACCGAAGTTGACCGCGATGAGCTGCGAGATGGTCGAGCCGCCGTGCTGGAGGATGTGATCGGTGACGGCGAACGAGCTGCCCAGGACGATCGAGACGGCGATGGTCTCCTCGAGGGCCCGGCCGAGGCCGAGCATGACCGCTCCGATCATCCCACCCCTGCCGAAGGGCAGGACCACAACCCGGATCATCTGCCAGCGGCTCGCTCCGAGAGCCAGCGCTGCCTCGCGCTCACCCGGCGGCGCGAGCGAGAAGACCTCCCGGCTGATCGAGGCCACGATCGGGACGATCATCAGGCCCACCACCAGACCGGCGATGAACAGCGACGCGTTGAGCGGCGGGCTGACCACCTTGAAGAACGGAATGAACGAGGCATGGCGCGAGAGCCAGGTGCTGAACCCGACCACGTTGGGCTCCAGTTCGAACACCGCCCAGAGGCCGAAGATGATGCTCGGGATGGCGGCGGCAAGGTCGATCATCGAGATCAGCGCCCGGCGGCTCCACTGGGGGGCGTACTCGCTCAGGAACAACGCTGTGGCAATGGCCACCGGGGCTCCCACCACCATGGCCACCGCTGCCACTTCGATTGTGCCGACCAGCGAGGCAAGCACCCCGTAGACCGGGTGCTTTCCGAGGGTCTGGTAACCCGAGGTCGTGAAGAAGCGCCAGCCGATCTTGGTGAAGGCGGGAACCCCACGGAGGAACAGAAAGAGGCCGATGAGGAAGAGCAGGATGAGCACGGCGAACCCGGCCACCCGTACCGTTCCGCGAAAAACCCGGTCGGGAGTCGAGTAGTCCGCAGGCAGAGCGATCGGCACCGGTACCTGGTCACTGAACGCGGCCCGTGGCGGATCGACTATGGCGGACATGTCCTCGGGGCCTTTCTGCCTGCTGGGCTGCTCAGGTCTCGTGGCGGTCTGGCCGTGGCGGTGGCGAGCAATTCGTTCAGCGTGCGAGGGATTCAGCGTGCGAGAGCGGCGACCTCACGCTAGCTGCCGAAGGTAAACAGTTCGCTAACTCTTTGCAATGCCCACATGATCATTGGGTGACCTGGAAGATGTCGGTCCTGGCCCCAGGGCTGGGCCTAGACTCCGCGGTAGACTTCACCGCGTCCGACCTCGAGCTTCACGGTGGGATCGGCGAAGACTAGGTGGTGCTGGTCGTTGATCACGATCGGGAGCAGCGACGCCTGGCCGGTCCGGGTGTAGGGCGCCGCCTGGCGGTCCTGACGGATCTGGGACTGGACGCCGGTGGCGAAGCCCGCGTCCTCGTGTGGTACGTGGTCGACGCCCATCCAGTAGAGGTGCTCCCCCCCACACGAGAGGAAGAATGCGAGCCAGGTGCCGCCTGAGCGGTCCGTGTAGACGACCGGCTCGGCCACCAGGATCGAGTCGCCTTCGCCCACGGTGGCGATGGGCGGCTGACTGGCATCGGGCCCGGCATAGAGGCTGATCCCCGGCGGAACGATCAGGCTGTCCACCATGGCCGACCCTCCGTGCACTTTGATCTGCTGGAGAGCGCTATCGGCGGACGCATCAGGACGGAAGGGCGCGAAACCGGGCTGCACGCCCATCGGCTCACCGCTCGGGATGGAGGAGTTGTACACGTAGGTGCAGCCCTCGAGGGTGACCGGCGGGGGAGAGACGGGACCAGCTGCGGCGTCCCCGCTCGGCGAGCCGCCACATCCGGCGGCGGCCAGCGCGCAGACCACGACCACCGCGTGCGCCCATCCGATGCCCCGCTTGGGGACGGCATTCGCTGCGGTCCTCCGGCTCCTCCTACGCACGGTCATCCGGCTCCATTCCGATCCGTCCCCGCCAGACCTCCGACGGCCGACGGCTTTCCGGCGCCCACGTTCTGCCACGGCCGGGGCGCGTTGTCAACGCGGGTTCGGCAGAATCATCGAGAGATCACCTTCCGGTAACCCGATCGCAACCGGTCGTTCACCAGCTGACACCAATAGGCAGTCGCGTGCACCGGCCTAGACTGGCCGAATGCCGATCTCGTTGTCCCGAAAGGCGCTGTGCCCGGTCGCGCTCCTCGGAGCAGCCGCGCTCGTGGTCGTCCTCGGCAGGGCACGACGTGGGACGTGGACCGGCACCTCGGGGATCGCGGAGATCGGGGGGGACACCTGGCCCCCGGTGCCCGCCAACACCGTGCGCCGGAGCTGACCGGCGCCGCTGCGGACCGCCCGGCGCCTACGACCGCACGCTGTGGACGTCGCTGATCCCGGGGGCCTCACGCAGCCGGGCCAGCGCCCCCTCGGGGACCTCACCGTCGGTGGAGAGGACCATGAGCGCGGTGTTCCCGGTCGCCGCGGGGCCGACGGCCATCGATGAGATCGAGACGCCTGCATCACCCAAGATGGTCCCGACGACGCCGATCATCCCGGCGCGGTCGTCGTTGCGCACGACGACCATCTGGGGAGCCGGTGGCACCTCCACCGTGTGGTCGTCCACCATCACCAGGCGCGGCTCGCTCCGGGGTCCGGCGAGAGTCCCCGCCACCGAGTGGTCGCCACAGCGCAGGGTGACTAGGTTCACGAAGTCGTGGGCGGTGACCGTCGAGGTCTCCCGTACCTCGAGCCCCCGTTCGGCGGCCAGCTGCGGGGCGTTCACGTAGGACACCGGTTCGGCGGTGCCCTCGGCGAAGAGCCCCTTCAGGACCGAGAGTGTCAGGATCCCGGTGCCCGCGCCGGCCAGCCCGCCCTGGTACTCGATCTCGAGGGCGTCCGGCAGTCCGTCGTTGAGGCAGGACAGGATCCGCCCGAGCTGCTCGGCCAGGCCCATGAACGGGCGGACCGTCTCTGAGACGTCGGTGGCCGCCACGTTGACCGCGAAGGGGACGAAGTCGCCCGCGAGGGCGAGAATGACCTGCTCGGCGATGGTCACACCAGCCTTGTCCTGCGCTTCTGCGGTAGAAGCGCCGAGGTGGGGAGAGACGACCACGGTCGGGAGCTCGAAGAGCGGGGACTCGGTCGTGGGCTCGGTTGCGAAGACGTCGAGACCGGCGCCCTGGACCCTCCCCGAGCGGATCGCCTCGGCGAGTGCCTCCTCGTCGACGATGCCACCGCGGGCGGTGTTGACGATCCGCAACCCGGGCTTGGCCCGGGACAGCAGGTCCTTTCCGATGAGCCCGAGCGTCTCCTTGTTCTTGGGTAGGTGCACGGTCACGAAGTCGGCCTCGCCGAACACCGCGTCGAGGTCCAGCAGCTCGACACCCATGTGGCGAGCCCGGTCGGCCGAGACGAACGGGTCATAGGCCACCAGCCGCATACCGAACGCGAGGGCGCGTTGGGCCACCAGAGCGCCGACCCGTCCGAGGCCGATCACACCGAGGGTCTTGCCGTGCAGCTCGACTCCCTCCCATTTGGAACGCTCCCACTTACCTGCGACCAGCGCGGCGTGGGCCTGGGGGATGTTGCGGGCCTGGGCGAGGAGAAGGGCCATGGCCTGCTCGGCCGCGGAGAGGATGTTGGACTGGGGGGCGTTGACCACCATCACCCCGCGCTCGGTTGCCGCCGTGACGTCCACGTTGTCGAGGCCGATGCCGGCCCGGCCGACCACGACCAGGTCGGTTCCGGCAGAGAGGACCTCGGCGGTGACGGTCGTGGCCGAGCGGATGACCAGGGCCTGTGCGCCTGTCACGGCCGCGACCAGCTCGTCGGGCGACAGCCCGAGTCGTACGTCGACCTCGTGCCCGGCGCCTGCCATGAGGTCCAGGCCCGGCTGGGCCAACTTCTCGGTTACGAGCACCCTGCCCATGGTCGTCCTTTCGTCAGCTGTTCTCGGGACCGCCGGCCTCAGCCGGCGAAGAGGCCGGCCAGCCGCGAGACGCCCTCGACCAGCTGGTCGTCGCCGAGGGCGTAGGACATCCGGAAGTAACCTGGAGCGCCGAATGCCTCCCCCGGCACGACGGCCACCTGGGCGAGGTCGATGGCCAGCTCGGCGAGCTCGGCACTCGAGGCGGGCCGGCGACCTCCGATTTCGCGCCCGAGCAGCCCCTCCACCGACGGGAAGGCGTAGAACGCCCCTTCGGGCAGCAGGCACTCGACCCCGTCGATCTCGTTGAGCATCCGATGGATGGTCAGGCGGCGGCGGTCGAAGGCGGCCCGCATCTCGGCCACCGCGGAGAGGTCACCGGAGACTGCCGCCAGGGCGGCGCGTTGGGAGACGTTCGCCACGTTCGAAGTCGTGTGGGACTGGAGGTTGGTAGCCGCGGCGATGATGTCCAGTGGACCGAGCATCCACCCGACCCGCCACCCGGTCATCGCGTAGGTCTTGGCCACCCCGTTGACCACGATGCAGGTGTCGGCCAGCTCAGGGACGACCACCGGCAGCGAGTGGTGCTCGGCCCCGCCGTAGACCAGGTGCTCGTAGATCTCGTCGGCGACCACCCAGAGACCGTGTTCCACGGCCCACCGGCCGAGTGCCTCGATTTCGCCGCGCGGGTAGACGGCACCTGTCGGGTTGGAGGGGGAGACGAAGAGCAGGGCCTTGGTGCGCGGGGTGCGGGCCGCCTCGAGCTGGGCGACGGTGACCCGGAATCCCTGGTCCGCCCCGGTCGGGACGGCCACCGGCACCCCGCCGGCGAGGGCGACCGCCTCGGGGTAGGTCGTCCAGAACGGGGCTGGTACGAGGACCTCGTCACCCGGGTCGCAGAGCACCGAAAAGGCGTTGGCGACCGCCTGTTTGGCGCCGTTGGTCACCAGCACCTGTTTCGCGGCAACGTCGAAGGCAGAGTCGCGCATGGTCTTGGCCGCGATCGCCTCGCGCAGCTCCGGGAGACCGGCGGTCGGGGTGTAGCGGTGGTTGCGCGGATCCCGGCAGGCCGCCTCAGCCGCGGCCACGATGGCCGCGGGCGTCGGGAAGTCCGGCTCGCCGGCGCCGAAGCCGATCACACGCTCGCCCTTCGCCTGGAGGTCCTTGGCCTTGGCGTCGACGGCCAGGGTCGCCGAGGGGGACACGGCGGCGATCCGGGCGGAGATCCGACGCGTGCCCGTCGGCTCCGGTGCACGGACCCCCATCGGGTCGGGCCGGGTTTCTGTCTGCGGGGCCATGGTGCCATGATTCCATACGTGACCGACACCCCTGACATCGAGATCCCCGCCAACCTGCTCCCGGCGGACGGGCGCTTCGGCTCGGGCCCCTCGAAGGTGCGACCGGAGGCCGTCGACGCCCTCGCGGCGGTGTCGCGCACCTATCTCGGGACGAGTCACCGGCAGAAGACGGTCAAGTCGGTCGTCGGCAGCCTGCGAGAGGGGCTGGCCCGGCTCTTCTCGCTGCCCGACGGGTACGTGGTGGCCCTCGGCAACGGCGGGACGACCTGCTTCTGGGACGCAGCCACCTTCTGCCTCATCGAGCAGAAGAGCCAGCACCTGAGCTTCGGTGAGTTCTCCTCCAAGTTCGCCGCTGCGGCCGCCGACGCCCCACATCTCGGTGAACCGGAGGTCATCCCCTCGGCGGTCGGGACCCACCCGCTGCCGGTGGCCAGGGAGGACGTCGACCTCTACGCCCTCACCCACAACGAGACCTCGACCGGCGTCATGATGCAGATCTGCCGCCCAAAGGGCGCCCCGGCTCCGGCGGACGGCGGCGGTCTGCTGGCGGTCGACGCGACATCCGGGGCGGGGGGGCTGCGGGTCGACCCGACCCAATTCGACGCCTACTACTTCGCCCCCCAGAAGTGCTTCGGTTCGGACGGCGGGCTCTGGGTGGCCCTGCTCTCCCCCGCCGCCCAGGAACGGATCGCGGCGATCGCCGCCACCGGGCGGTGGGTACCGGCCTCGATGGACCTGACCATCGCCCTCGACAACTCGAAGCTCGACCAGACCTACAACACGCCGGCGCTGGCCACCCTGTTCCTCTTCGACCATCAGGTGCGGTGGTTCAACGAACACGGCGGGCTCGAGTTCTCGGCCGGCCGGTGTGACCGTTCCTCGGAGATCCTCTACACCTGGGCCGAGAGCGCCGACTTCGCGACGCCGTTCGTGACCCGCGAGCAAGACCGGAGCCGGGTGGTCGGTACCATCGACTTCGACGACTCCATCGACGCTGCCACGGTGGCGGCCGTGCTGCGGGCCAACGGCGTGCTGGACACGGAGCCGTACCGGAAGCTCGGCCGCAACCAACTACGGATCGCCATGTTCCCCTCGATCGATCCGGACGACGTGGCCGCCCTGTGCGGCTGCATCACCCACGTGGTGGGAGCACTCGCCCAGTAGCCGATCGGTCGGTCCGGCGCCGTTGGGCGCTGCGGCATGACGTGTATGGTGCGGCGGTGCGTACGGCCCCCCGCCTCCGACGGCTGCCCTTGGTGGTGCTCGGCCTCGCGGTCCTCCCGTTGATCGCCGGCGCCTGCTCGAGTGCGTCGCCGACAGCTTCGACTTCGAGCACCTCCGTCCGATCCAGCACGACCACCCTCAAGCCGACCAGCGACACCGGCGGCACCAGGCCGGTATCAACTCCACCCACCAGCCAGACAGCGTGCGCGCTCATTTCCGCTGTGGACGTCAACCAGATCATGGGAACCCACGTCGGCCCACCCAAAGCGGTGATCCGTGGGTCGGTGACCACCTGCACCTACCGGTCGAGCACGCTCTCCAAATCGGTCATCATCGAGTACGACACGGCCGCCACCGCCGCGTCGTTCGCCGCCGGAAAGTCCTCGATCCAACAGCACGGGGCGATCACCACGGCGATCGGGGGACCCGACCTCGGTACGGAGGCGTACTCGTTCACCCTCAACTCGTCGGGGGCGCCGGTCAACACGGTGGTCACCTTCCAGGGCACCCTGCAGACGATCGTGAGCAGCACCACGTCGGCGGCGTCGGTCCAGAACATGGCCGCAGCCATCCTCCAAAAGATCAACACCGCCAACGGTGGCACGACCACCACCCCGGCCGGCTGACCGGGCATCCGTCTTCAGCTACAGCTGCGCGACCGGACCTCGGCGGAAGGCTACGTCGCGCCTGCGTGCGGATTCCCCGGAGGCCTCCTCCCCGTCCACCAGCCAACGGGACCGCAGGTCCTCGAGCCAGGCCGGCAGCTCGATCTCCGGGTCGGGCAGCGCCTCGGCCCCCACCCGGGCCAACGCCGCGGCAAAAGCCCCCGGGTCGTCGCCCCACGAGCGGGGGTCCCCCATCATGACCTCGAGGAGGACCGTCCCGTCAGGGCCGGCCACGAAGGGACCGAACGCTGCGCCGAGGGGCAGCTCTACGTGGGTGCCGGCCGGGCAGTGATGCTCGCCGCACCACATCTCGCCCTCGACGACGAAGAGCACGTGGGGGCTCAGGTGGCCGTGTCGGCGGACCACCATGCCCGGATCCCACCGGGCATAGAGCGAGAGGTACTGCGGCTCCGGCGAGAAGGCGAGCCACTTCTCCCAGACCGACGACGTGGTGCCGTCCGCGTTCCGGATCGATTTGACCCGCTGCCATGACAGATCCGGATCGTCGAGGTGCCGGAAGCGTTGGCTCGAGGCGAGGCACCCGCACGCCGGCCGCGAGCGGGTCGGCCGTACCAGTCTCTCTCTCGGTCATGGCAACCCCGATCCGCTCGGATCCTCAGCCCCCGGAGATGTCCTGGACCTTCTGCCTCCCGGCGGTCACGAAGGGCATCATGGCCCGCAGCTCTGCACCGACCGTCTCGATCGGATGGCGGAGTCCGGCCTCCCGCAGTGCGGTGAAGGTGTGCCGGCCCTCGGCGTTCTCCCCCACCCACTCCTTGGCGAAGCTGCCGTCCTGGATTTCGCCCAGGATGCGACCCATCTCCTCACGGACCGCCTGGTTGATGACCCGGGGGCCGCGGGTGAGGTCGCCGTACTCGGCGGTGTCCGAGATGGAGAAGCGCATGCCGGCGATGCCCTGCTCGTACATGAGGTCGACGATGAGCTTGAGCTCGTGGAGGCACTCGAAGTAGGCCGACTCGGGCTGGTACCCGGCGCCGACCAGCGTCTCGAAGCCGGCCTGCACGAGGGCGGTGAGGCCCCCGCAGAGCACGACCTGCTCGCCGAAGAGGTCGGTCTCGGTCTCCTCTGCGAAGGTGGTGTCGAGGACCCCGGCCCGGGTGGCGCCGATGGCATGGGCGTAGGACAGAGCCAGGTCGTGGGCCTTGCCCGAGGGGTCGGCTGCCACCGCGATCAGCGAGGGCACCCCCCCGCCCTCGGTGTAGGTGCGACGCACCAGGTGGCCTGGGCCCTTGGGTGCGACCATGGCCACGTCGACGTCGGCCGGTGGGCTGATCAGGTCGAAGCGGATGTTGAACCCGTGGGCGAAGAAGAGGGCGTCGCCGGCCCGGAGATGGGGGGCGATCTCCGCCTCGTAGACCGATGCCTGTTCGGTGTCGGGCAGCAGGATCATGATCACGTCCGCCTCGGCCGCCGCACCGGCCACCGGGAGGACCCGCAGTCCGGCCTCCTCCGCCTTGGTCCGGGACGACGAGCCCTCGCGCAGGCCGACCCGCACATCGACTCCGGACTCGGACAGGTTGAGCGCATGGGCGTGGCCCTGGGACCCGTAGCCGATGACCGCCACCTTTCGGTTGCCGATGAGGCTCGCGTCCGCGTCCTTTTCGTAGTAGAGCGTGGCCATCGTGCTCACCCTGCCTTCTGTGTCGTCCGCGGGCCCTGGCGGTATGGGCCCCGTCGGTGGATCGGTCCAGCATAGGCAACGCCACCCGCCCGGTCCGCTGCATCTCCACGATGCCGTAGGCACGGACGAGATCCTCGAAGTCGTCGAGCTTGGTCGGAGCCCCGGCAAGCATCACCGTCAGGTGTGCCGGGCCGACATCGACGATCTTTCCCTCGAACACCCCGACCAGCTGGATCACCTGGCCCCGGACGTCGGGTCCGGCCTCGACGGTGGCCAGCAGCAGCTCCCGCTCGCGGGAGCGTGCCGGATCCAGCTCGGTGATCGAGACCACCGGGATGAGCTTGTCCAGCTGCTTGATGATCTGTTCCAGCGGGGCCGACTCCACGTCGACGACGATGGTGATCCGGCTGAACCGCTCGTTGTCCGACGGGGCCACCGCCAGCGAGAAGATGTTGTACCCGCGCCGCGAAAAGAGGCCGGCCACCCGGGCCAGGACGCCAGACTTGTTCTCGACGAGCACGGTGAGGATGTGGTGGCGCTGGTCGGCACCGTAGACGCCCATCAGGGCTGACCGGCCGTAAGGGACGGGTCGACGATGATGTCGTCGTTCGAGGCGCCGGCGGCCACCATCGGGAAGACCTTCTCGAAGGCGTCGGTCCGGAAGTCGATCACCACCGGCCGGTCGTCGATCTCGTTGGCCTTGTCGATGGCGGGGGCCACCTCCTCGGTCGACTCGACCCGGAACCCGACGCAGCCCATCGCCTCGGCCCACCCGACATAGTCGGGCAGGTCGGGCGAGAGGTAGACCTCCGAGTAGCGCTCCTCGTAGAACATCTCTTGCCACTGTCGCACCATGCCCAGATAGGCGTTGTTGAGGATGGCGATCTTGACCGGGATCCGTTCCGAGCTGGCCGTGACCAGCTCCTGGGCGGTCATCTGGAAGCAGCCGTCGCCGTCGACCGCCCAGACCATACGTTCCGGCCGGCCGACCTTGGCCCCGATGGCCGAGGGCACCGCGAACCCCATCGTGCCCAGTCCGCCGGAGTTGACCCAGGTGTAGGGGTGCTCGAAGCGCCACCACTGGGAGGCGAACATCTGGTGCTGACCGACGCCCGCGGCCACGATGGTGTCTTCCGGGGTTGCGTCGCGGAGGGTCTCGAGCACGAACTGCGGTTTGAGCGCGCCCGAGCCCGGCTGCTGGTCGTAGACGAGCGGGTAGCGCGTCTGCCAGGCGCCGAGCTGAGCCCGCCAGGCGATCAGCCGCTCACGCGGAAAGGCCGCAGCCTGCGACCCGGGTGCTGCCGGGGCTCCGGCCACCGCGTCGGAGGGGGCGCCACCCCGCCCACCCCGGGTGGTGTCCGAGTGGGCGAGGCCGAGGGCGTCGAGTCCGCGGAGCAGCTCGTCGATGACCAGCCGGCAGTCCCCGGCGATGGCGACGTCGGCACGGCGCACCTTGTGGAGCTCGGCCGGGTCGATGTCGACATGGATCACCTTTGCCTCCGGGGCGAAAGCGGCGATCCGGCCGGTCACCCTGTCGTCGAACCGGCTGCCGAGAGCGATGAGCAGGTCGGAGCGCTGCATGGCGGTGACCGCGGTGTAGTTGCCGTGCATCCCGGGCATCCCGAGGCACAACGGATGCGAGTCGGGGAAGCAGCCGCGGGCCATCAGGGTGGTCACCACCGGGATGCCGGTGCGCTCGGCCAGCTCGCGCAATCCGTCGGCCGCCCGCGCCTTGAGGATGCCGCCACCGGCGTAGATGACCGGCCGTTCGGCGGCGAGGAGGAGCTCGGCCGCCGCGCGGACGAGCTCGGGATCACCGTCGGTCACCGGGTGATATCCCGGCAGGTCGAGGTCGCCGGGGTCCGGCCAGTACCACTGCATGGACTGCTGCGCGATGTCCTTCGGGATGTCGATGAGCACCGGGCCGGGCCGGCCGGTGGTGGCCACGTGGAACGCCTCGGCCACCACGCGGGGGATGTCGGTCACGTCGGTGATCAGCCAATTGTGCTTGGTGATGCCCATTGTGATCCCGGTGATGTCGCTCTCCTGGAAGGCGTCGGTCCCGATCGCTGTGGTCGCCACCTGGCCGGTGATCACCACCAGGGGGATCGAGTCCATGAAGGCGTCGGCCAGCGGGGTCACCACGTTGGTGGCTCCCGGGCCGCTGGTCACCATGGCCACGCCCGGCCTGCCGGTGACGTCCGCGTACCCCTGGGCCATGTGACCGGCCCCCTGCTCATGGCGGACCAGGATGTGGCGGATCGACGAGTCGAGAATCGGGTCGTAGACGGGCAGGATGGCGCCGCCGGGGAGGCCGAACATGACCTCCACCTGCTGCATCTCGAGGCTCTTGATCAGCGCCTGTGCTCCGGTGAGTTCCATCGGGTGCTCCCTTGTCGGTGGTGCTCGGGGTGTGCGGTTCGGAACGGATGGTCTGTGCTGCAGCCGGGTGCGGACATGAAAACGACCTCCCATCTGGGAGGTCGGGGAGCGCACACGGCGAAGGGCGTCGTGCGCGCTACGACACGAGTACCTCGGTGATGCTGGGGCGGATCGGGTCGGTACACATGACCCCTCCAGTGTGCCATGCCCGGGACTGTTCGACAAGTGGTCGGCCGGCCGGGACGCGGCTCGGAGTCAGGGCCGCCAGGTGCGCACGTCGTGGCCACCGTCGATCGCCGCGAAGTAGCCGACCTCGGTCAGGTCGAGGGCGAAGAGGTGGAACTCCCCCTCCGGCCGCCATCCGATGGCCGCCTCCAGGGCCGCCCCGTAGTGAGCGCGTTCGCCTGGGTCGGTGACGTCCCGGACCCGGCCGTAGAGCTTCACGTCCCCCTCGGTGCCGTTCCGATCGCTGACGGTCGTGTGGACCACGCACCTCGGGTCGGCGAGCAGATCGACCGCCTTGCGCGACCGCCACATCATCCCGAGGTACAGCTCACCGTCGACGATCAAGGGCTCCACCGGACTGATCCGCGGCCAGCCGTTGGCCCGCAGTGTGCCGACCAGCACGAGGCCGTCCTCGGCCATCCTGGACTCGGCGATCGCGGCCAGTTCGGGAGCGCCGTGCCGGAAGGCCGCCCAGTTGGTCACGACGACCGGTGGCGGTGCGCGGACCCTTCAGGCCTCGGTGATCGCACCGCGCTCGGCCCCGGTGACCAGACGGGCGAACTTGGCCAGGACACCGCTCGTGTAGCGCGGGGCCGGATGCTTGACCCCCGCACGACGGCGGTCCAGCTCCGCGTCGTCGACCACCAGGTCGATCGAGTGGCTGACCACGTCGACCACGATCCGATCGCCGTCCTCGACCAGGCCGATCGGCCCACCGGCCACCGCCTCGGGCGCCACGTGTCCGATGCAGAACCCATGGGTGCCGCCCGAGAACCGGCCATCGGTGACGAGGGCGCAGTCCCCACCGCGCCCGACGCCCTTCATCGCACCGGTCACTGCCAGCATCTCCCGCATCCCCGGACCACCCTTGGGGCCCTCGTAGCGGATGACCACCACCGTGTTCGGCTCGATGGAGCCGGCCAGGATCGCCTCCATGGCCCGGTCCTCGCCGTCGAAGACCCGGGCCGGGCCGTCGAACGTGAGCTGATCGATGCCGGCCACCTTGACCACCGCCCCGTTGGGGGCGAGCGACCCGCGCAGTACCGCGATCCCGCCCTGGGAGTGGACGGGATCGGTGAGCGCGTGGACCACATCCCCGTCCGGAGCCGGAGGGTCGAGCGCGGCCAGGTTGTCCGCCATGGTCCGGCCGGTCACCGTCAGACAGTCCCCGTGGAGGAGGCCCGCAGCCAGCAGCTCGGCCAGGACCACCGGCACGCCGCCGATCCGGTCGAGGTCGGACATGTGGTACCTGCCGTGCGGCTTGGTGTCCGCCAGATGGGGCACCCGGGCGGCGATCTTGTTGAAGTCGTCGAGGGCGAGCTCGACCCGCGCCTCGTTGGCGATTGCCAGCAGATGCAGGACGGCATTGGTCGATCCTCCGAGGGCCATCACCACCGAGATGGCGTTCTCGAAGGCGTGCGTCGTCAGGATCTGACGTGGGCGGATCCCGAGCTGCAGCAGTTCGACCGCCGCCCGCCCCGAGGCGAACGCGTCGTCGTCGCGTCGGCGGTCGACAGCGGGGGCCGACGAGCTCCCCGGCAGCGACATCCCGAGTGCCTCGGCCACCGAGGCCATGGTGTTGGCCGTGAACATGCCGGCGCAGGATCCCTCGGTGGGACAGGCGTTGTGCTCGATGAGGCTGAGCTCCTCGTCACTCAGCGCGTCGACGGCGTTGGCCCCGACCGCCTCGAAGACCGAGGTGATGTCGAGGGCGCGGTCACGGAGCCGGCCGGGCAGGATCGAACCGCCGTAGACGAACACGCTCGGGAGGTTGAGGCGGGCCGCCGCCATGAGCATCCCGGGCAGCGACTTGTCGCATCCGGCCAGGGTGACCATGCCGTCGAACCGCTCGGCGTGCATGACCGTCTCGACCGAGTCGGCAATGACCTCGCGGCTGACCAGCGAGGCCCGCATCCCCTCGTGACCCATCGAGATGCCGTCCGAGACCGCGATGGTCACGAACTCGAAGGGGAACCCCCCGGCAGCGCGGACCCCGTCCTTGGCCCGCCGGGCGAGGCGCGCAAGCGGGAGGTTGCATGGGGTGACCTCGTTCCAGGAGGAGGCCACCCCGATCTGGGGCTTGTCCCAGTCCCCGTCCCCCATGCCGACCGCCCGGAGCATGGCCCGGGCAGGCGCTCGGGTCGGCCCCTCGGTCACCTCGTGGCTCCGGGGCTTGATCCCGGTGAGGGGCTGCTCGGATGGGTCCCCGGTCCGTGTCGGATCGCTCATGGATGCATGGTAGGGCCTACCGTGCGGTCAGGACACCGCCGCAATCCCGATGATCGGTTGGTTGAGGGCGATGCCGCTCAGTGATCCGTAGAAGGGGGCACTCCCGAAGTTGAAGATGCCGCCGTCCCCGGTGGCCAGCCAGTAGCCATTACCGGCGGGGACCCGGGCCATGCCCGCCACAGACGAGATGAGGGGGGTCGCTGCAAGCGAGCCGTACAACGTCGCGTCGCCGTAGTTCAAGATCGCACCGTTCGAGGCGACCAGCCAGTAGCCGCCCCCGTCGGCGCTCGCAGTCATCCCCATCACCGGCGCGGCGAGAGGATGACCACCGGCCGAGCCGTGGAAGGCGGCCTGGCCGAAGGCGAAGATCCCGCCGTCCGAGGCGACCATCCAGTAACCGCCACCGTCGGCGGTCGCAGTCATCCCCACGATCGGCTTGTTGAGCGTGATGTTGCCGGTGGAGCCGAAGAACTGGGCGTCACCGAAGGCGAAGATCCCGCCGTCCGAGGCGACCAGCCAGTAGCCGTACCCGTCCGGCGACGGTGCCATGCCCACGATCGGCATGTTGAGATGCATCGCGCCGGTGGAGCCGAAGAACGGGGCGTCCCCGTAGGCGAAGATCCCACCGTCCGACGCCACCAACCAGTAGCCGCCCCCGTCGGGTGTCGAAGCCATGCCCACGATCGGCTTGTTGAGGTGGATCGCTCCGGCGGAGCCGAGGAACGAGGACGCGCCGTAGTTGAAGACGCCGCCGTCGGAGGCGACCAGCCAGTAACCCTGCCGGTAGCTGAACCGGTCCTGTGCGCTGGTCACCGAGGTCCCAGCCGGCCCGGTCACGGTCACGTCGACCACGCCGCTACCCGCCGGCGCGACGGCGGTGATCGAGGTCGCCGAATTCACCTTGAACGAGGAGGCCGCGGTCGAGCCGAAGGCCACCGCGGTGGCCCCGGTCAGCTGCACGCCGGTGATCGCCACCGAGGTCCCACCGCCGGGCGGGCCGGCGCTCGGACTGAGCCCGGTCACCACCGGTCCGTTGGTGTAGGTGAAGGAGACCGTGTTCGACTTGCCCGCCGCCGTCGTCACCTGCACGGAGACCGGGGTGCTGCTGGCGGTCCCGGGGGGGGTCATCACCTCGATCGAGTCGGCCGTGAGCGTGTGGACGTGGGTGGCCGGCACTCCGCCGAAGGTGATCGAGGTCGGGTTGACGAGGTTCGATCCGATGATCTTGACCATGCTGCCGCTCGTCGGACCGGAGTTCGGGAGGACGGTCTTGATGACCGCCCCCGGCACCTTGACAGGGGCCGACGCCAACAGCTGAGCCGACTGGGTGCAGCCGAAGGGGCCGACGGAGGCGCCGTTGACCGCGATGGTCAGGCTTGCGGTCGTCCCGATGGACAGCGAGACCGATGTGGCGGACGAGCCCGCGGTGAACGAGCCCACCGATCCGGTTGCGACCAACGGAAGCAAGGCCGGCGGCGGTGTCGGGATGACGGTCGGGGGAATGGTGAAGGTCGCCGTCTGGCTGGCCGGGGAGGCGCCGGTCGCGGTGATCGGAACGGCGATGCTGCCAGTGAGCGTTTTGCCCGCGACGGCTGTCAGCGTGGCCCCCGGGAAGTTCGTGTGGTACGCAAAATTGGAGAGGTTGAAAGAGGAACCCTGCACGACGCTGCTGGGCGAGATCGCGCCGGTGATCGTCGAGGTGAACGACACCGTCCCGACCGACGGCAGGCCGGTGCAGGTCCCTGAGAACGAGGGGGTGTCGGCGCCGGCCGGAGCGGTGGGTCCCACCAGCCCGAACGCACCGACGAGTCCGGCGGTGGCGAGCGCCACGGCCCCGCCGAGCGATGCCAGGCGAACCGTCAACGGTCGAATTGCTCTCATCTGCGTCTCCTCAGGCTTCATGCGGCGCTGGCCCGTGTGGGGCCGCCCCTCCCGTTCCGACATGCCGATCGGCTGATGCAGCTCCCCCGAGCGTCCCATGGCAGCTTCCCCAACCAGGGCGAAACCTAGGGGATGCCCTGGGGGATTGCAACAGGCGGCACCCGATCGCCGCCGGGACTGCCACGCAATCCGCCTGCGGTGCTCACGGGGAGTGACCATCGGCTCCCCACGCGGGTGCCGCTGCGGTCACCCTCCGATTCTGTCGTACGCCCGACCTACGATCGGTGGGGTGGACACCGGCCCGACACCGACCGAGCAGCGGCTTGCCCACCCCGCCGCTCCCGGCGTCTTCTCCGCCGCCGAGATCGACAATCTGGTGCCGTTCTTCGAGGTCAACGGGTACGCGACCCTCCGCGGGGTGTTCGACGAGGCGACGGTGGCCGGGGCGGAGACCGAGCTGGCCGACGCGCAGCGAGACGTCGCAGCGGGCGCCACCGACGGCCGCCACGGGACGGCTGTCCTCGACGATCCCGACGCAACCATCGGCGGGCGCCCCTTCGCCCACTACGTGTGCTTCGCCACCGAGGTCTCGGACGGTGCGCACCGGATGGTGCACGATCCGGTGCTGGTCGGTGTGGCCCGAGCCCTCCTCGGCCCTTCGGTCTGGCTCCTCGACTACGAGCAGTTCGGGATCGTCTACCAGGACGCCCGACCCGATCCGGGGTCGGCCTACTCGCGCATCGGCTGGCACACCGACCACCAGTCCGGACCGCACCTGGACATCTGGCCCGGGGTCGCCTTCACCGTCCACTTCGATCCGACCTCGCCGGCCAACGGCTTCCTGCGGGTGCTCCCCGGGAGCCACCGGCGCAGCACCGACGGCATACCCCCCGGGTTCGAGCGGGTGCCCGGCGAGATCGCCCGCTACCAGGAACGGGGTGATGTCCTCTTCCACCACGCCGACCTGTGGCACGGTGCCGCCCGGGGCACTGCCGACGGCGACGACGCTATCCGTCGGCACCTGCGCGGGAGTTGGCACGGCGGAACGCCGCTCGACGTCGGGCACGGCACCGACGACTTCGTCAAGAACGCGCTGCGCTGAGCACGCGTCGCCGCGGGCCGGGCCCCGGGTGACCAGGCCGCCCCGGTACCATCGGCTGGCGTGCACCTCTACGCGGCGTACCTGGGTGGCCCGTTGGACGGCGGCCGGATGGGGGAGGACCACGAGGTCGTGCTCGTGGTGGCGGTCGATCCCGGCGAGGCCAAGTCCAAGGCGATGGCCAAGTGGCGGGGGGCAGGCAGGGGCCATCTCGACGCGCTCGAGCGGATCGACCGGGTCGACGGCCATCGGGTCCTGGTCTCCGAGGTCGCCGACGGAGATGACGGCGATGACCAGGCCGTCGAGAGCTTCAACTGACTGACCGGGACCAGACCGCAGACCCTTGGACGCCTCGAGATCGGCGATACTGGCGTGGTGAGCGAGCGCAACGTCCTCGGCGGCGAGCTCGAGCCGTGCAGCACCGATCCGTTGACCGGCTTCTACCGGGACGGGTGCTGCTCGACCGGACCGGAGGACATCGGCAGCCACAGCATCTGCGCCGTGGTCACCGAGCGGTTCCTCGAGCACCAGCGCTCGATCGGCAACGACCTCAGCACCCCCATACCCCGGTACCGGTTCCCCGGGCTTGGTGCCCGGCGACCGGTGGTGCGTGACCGCGGTCAACTGGCTGCGGGCCCACCACGACGATGCTGCCGCCTACGTCGTGCTGGCCTCGACCCATGAGCGCGCCCTCGACATCGTCCCGATCGAGGTGCTCCGCCAGCACGCGGTCGACGTGCCCTCAGGGCCCGACGACCTTCTCGCCTGATCAGGCCGCCCGCTTGCGGAGGGCCTTCTTGAGCACGGCACCGTACTCCTCGAGGCCCTCGCGATAGAGCCTCGACTCGGGGCCGGCGGCGATCCCCACCCGCTCGGGGATGACACCCCAGATCGGGACGCCGGACTCGGTCCACCAGGCCACCGCCTCGTCGAGGTCGTTGGTACCGAGACGGGCCGCGCAGATCACCACCCCGTGGGGTGTCCTGTTGCCGATCATCTCCAGGGTGGCGACCACCCGGGAGTACTCCACCCCGCCAGCACGGGTCGGCACGACCACGGCGTCGGCCTGCTGAATGGCCGCCCGCACGATCCGTTCGTCGCCGGGGGGGTGTCGACGACCGCGAGCCCGCCGTGGGATGCCAGCGCCCGGTTGACCGTTCGCTCGGAAGGAGCCTCGACAAGGTCGACACCCTCGATCGGGCTCACCTCGAGCCACTCGGCCGTGGAGGCCTGCCGGTCGGCGTCGACCAGGGTGACCGGGGCCCACCCCCGCGCCACCGCTGCGGCCGCCAGGTAGACGGAGGTGGTCGTCTTGCCGACCCCGCCCTTGACGTTGCTGACCACGATGTTCATCGTCCACTCCCTCGGGCTCGACGTAGATCGGCCCTGGCGACCGGGCCCGCGGAGAGGACGATAGACGGCGCGATCGGCCTGCCCCACCAACAGACCCGGCCCACACCATGCGATGTGGGCCGGGTCCTGTGGATGGTCCCGGAGGCTCAGAAACCGCCGGGCTTGTGCAGCTGCTGCTCGCTCAGGTACCGCTCATGGTGAACACCTGGGTGGCGTTCGGAGAGGAGCCGTTGCTGGCTTGGATGGAACGACTGCGACCCTGCCAGGTAGTACCCCTTCAGCGTCGCGGTTCCGTTCCCGTTGTCGTGTCAGTGTGACCAACGAGGGAAGGTGCCACTCGTGATCGCCGGCTTCGGGTACCCCGTCGTCGTGATCGTGAAGGTGAAGGCCTGGCCGACCGGGCCCGAGATGTGGTCGGAGCTCGTGATGAGCGGAGCCTGGTCGACGGTCAGGGTGAAGCTCTGGCTGAACGTACCCGACGAGTTGGTGGCCGTGAGCGTCAGGTGGTACACCCCACCCGAGTGCGCAGGGGGAGTCCCCGACAACGTCGCGGTCCCGGGCCCCGTGTTGGTCACGTGGATGCCGGCCGGCGGAGCGCCAGCGGAGATCCGGACAGTCGGCGCAGGAGTGCCGGTCATCGTGATCGGGAAGCTGAACGCCTGCCCCACGGTCGCCGTGGTCGCGTTACCCGAGGCGAATCTCGGAGCAGCCGGGATGACCGTCAGGGTGAACGACTGGGTCTGTGCCCCGCAGGAGGCGTTGACCGGCGTCGCGGTCACCGTGATCGGGAACGTCCCGTAGTTGGTCGGCGTGCCCGAGAGCAGGCCGGAGGTGCTCAGCGTCATGCCGTTCGGCAGAGCACCGGTCTTGGTCCAGCGGTGCATGGGCACACCGGTCGCGGTCATCTGGAAGCTTCCCGTCACCGTCTGATTGAAGGTGGCGTTGTTGGCCGAGGTGATCGTGGTCGACGGGAGCACGTTGAGGGTGAAGAGCTGGCTGGCCGATCCGGTCACAGCCGAGGTGGCGGTGAGAGTGATCGGGAAGGAGCCCGTCTGGCAGGCGGTTCCGCTGATCGAGCCGGTGAACGCCGTCCCGGTGGCCGGGGTGAGGGTCACGCCGGTCGGAAGTGTCCCCGTGTAGGAGTACGAGGGATCCGGGTAGCCGTTGACATCCACCTCGAAGCTGTTGGCAACACCCTGGCGGAAGGTCGTGCTCGCAGCCGATACGATCTGGGTCGCTTCATCGGTGTTGAACTGCACGGCCGGCACATAGAACGGAGCCGGCCCCGTGACGTTGCTCGACGAGTTAGGATCCGGGGTGGTCCCGTTGATCGACCAGCAGGACTGCTGGGGAGGATTGGTCGGATAGTCCAACGGAAGGTCGGCCCGCATCGTCCCGACGCCGCCCGTACCACCGTCGCAGTAGTTCGCTGCGGTGGCCGTGTTCCAGTAGACCGTTCCCGGGATGACGTCCGAACCGATGCTGAGGTTGGTCGGATCCGCGGTGAGTCCGAGGTTGAGGCTGTCGTAGGGGCATCCCTGCTCGGTGGCCTGGCACGCCGCGTCGGACGCCATGGTCGCGGGATTCGTCGAGTACGGGTTGGCGCCGTAGTCACTGCTGTTCATGGCGACGCCGTAGATGAAGTGGGTGGGCACCGTCACGTCCGGGACCTGGAACGTCACGTTGGCGGCGACGCCATTGTGGCAGGCCACCCCGTCGTACCACTTGCCCGCATCGGTGCCGGTGCAGTGGGCGTTGTCCGCCGGCGGGACGGTAGGGAATGGCGAAGGTCTGGGTGATCGACGTGATCTGCGACCCGACCGAGACGCCGTCCCCACCCACGTTGTACAGGTTGAGGGTGATCGGCTGGTTGAAGGTCCCGCCACCGGCGCAGTCGTTGTTGAACCAGGCGCCGGTCTTGCAGGCCCAGTCCTCCATCGTCACCACCACTGTGTGCACAATTCCGGTGCTCGAGGGATCGAGCGCGACCTGGTTGCCGATCTCCGACATCTCCGCGGCCTGGTAGGGCTCGCTCACGAGAGATGTCGCATTGACAGTGCTGTCGTAGGTGGGGTCCGTGATCGGAGCCGAGCTCGCGCTCGCAACCCCTGCGGGAATGGCGACCGCTCCAGCGGTGAGCAGTCCCACCAGGACCGCACAACTCACAAATACACGCCTCATGGAATCTGCCTTTCAACCTTCGTGCGGGTGGCATGCGTGACCAGCCGGTTGCGACAACATCGATCGCAAGCGCGCCACGAAGCCCCGAGCGGAACCGTTCCGCAGTGGTATGTATAACCCGGCAGGCCCTGGCTACAAAGCCCAGAAACAGCGAATTCACTCCATTACCGCGAAGGTATCGAAGAGTTCATTTACCTGACGCGGGAAGTTAACGTTCCGCACCACTCAGGGCGTTGAGCGGCCACTCTCAGCGCCCGGGAGAGTCCGCTTCATGGAGGCCACGGAAGGTGCACTGCCCGGTTGCCCACGACGATTCGATCCCGTTCGCTCGAGCTGCGTACACCGACGGTCCGACGACGACAGCTGGCCGTTTCCGGGCTTTCCCATCGGTACGATCGACGCTGGTCTCTGCCAATGCCTGCGGGCCCGTTTCTTCGAAGACGGGTCCGGTGTATCAGACCTTGAGCGGTGGGTACTGGGCGTCCATCCCTCGGCTCAACGCAATGTCGGAAGTCGGCACCACTGCGGACCGGTAGCTGGTGTAGGGGCTGTAGTCGATCTGGATCACCGGTGACCCAGACGGAGTGAGCTCAGTGGTGTAGTTCGATTCCCCCCAATCGATGACCCAGTCCCCGGTGCTGAGCTTGTCGACACTGCCGCAGCAGGGGGCGGGTCCGGGGTGGAATGCGTCGGTCACGGACTCTTCGATCGTGGCGGTATGGGTCGAAGTGTCGATCTGAAAGCGGAGCGCCCGTACCGAGTTGCTGGTCTCCTGGGTCGCGTTGTCGTGCACGGTCAGCGTTCCGTCCGACTTGTATCGGGCATCGTGCTGGCCGGAGAACACCTGCGGATAGGTGTTGCCGACCACGGTGAGGCTCTGGGGCGTGGGCGTCCCACCGAGCTTCCAGTTGATGTTGCCGGTGGTCTTGTCGATGTCGTACACCGCGTCCAGCTCCCGAGCGCTCATGATGATCTGGTTGCCGACCTCCTGGACCGAGTTCATGTGGATGACGTTGGGGAAGTCGCTGTGCCAGTTGGCGTTCTCGGTGGCCACGTCGATGTGGTCGATCGTGTCCCAACTCCAGACGATCTGTCCGGCCGGATTGAGCTCGACGATCAAGCAGTCGAATACCTGAGCGGTCGAGGACAGTCCCCACGACGAGAGGTCGAGGGGCTTGATCACGTACTGGATGCCGAGGTAGTCACCGTTGGGGAGCACCTGGAAGTCGTGCAGGTCGAGACCGGTGCCCGCCGACGGGTTGCCGACCGAGTCCTTGACCTTCCCGTCGAGGTCCCGGATCGTGTACGTCCCCTGATCGAAGTCGGCGCTGCCCAGCCACCACCCGATCTCGTTCGGTCCGTAGAACGCGGCGTTGATGGGAGACCTCGGATTGTCGAACCACCAGACGGGCACGCCGTGGTTGTCGAAGGCGGCGACGTAGTAGGAGGGGTGTTTGACCCCGCTGGTCGGAGTGAGCCCGACGAGATAGCCGTGCGCCTGGGGAGTGCCCTCGACCAGTACCTGGTAGGCGGGGAAATTGCCCGGCAGGCACCGGATGATGTAGGCGTGTCCACCCCCGTTGACGTAGACGGCCTGGTTTGGCTTGAGCTTCAGGTTGAGGCTCACCGGCTCGTTGAAGGACTTGCCGCCGATGGTCACCGTCCCGGATCCGGTCGAGGAGAGGTTGGTGGTGGGGTGGCCTGCGCAGCGAACCGCGTAGTTGTAGGTGGTGGTGGTGAACGCTGGGGTGAGGGACGGGTTCGTCGTGATCGAGAACGGCGTCGTTGCCGAGGCGGAAGAGACCGACCCGCCGACTGCGATGAAGGCGACCAGCAGCGGGACGAGACCCAACCACCGATGAGCCGATGAACGAGGGGTCACACCTTCAGCGGTGGGTACTGGGCGTCCATCCCTCGGCTCAACGCAATGTCGGAAGTCGGCACCACGGCGGTCCGGTAGCTGAAGTAGGGGAAGTAGTTGATCTGGATCAGCGGTGAGCCCGACGGAGTGAGCTCAGTGGTGTAGTTCGATTCCCCCCAATCGATGACCCAGTCCCCGGTGCTGAGCTTGTCGACACTGCCGCAGCAGGGGGCGGGTCCGGGGTGGAATGCGTCGGTCACGGACTCTTCGATCGTGGCGGTATGGGTCGAAGTGTCGATCTGAAAGCGGAGCGCCCGTACCGAGTTGCTGGTCTCCTGGGTCGCGTTGTCGTGCACGGTCAGCGTTCCGTCCGACTTGTATCGGGCATCGTGCTGGCCGGAGAACACCTGCGGATAGGTGTTGCCGACCACGGTGAGGCTCTGGGGCGTGGGCGTCCCACCGAGCTTCCAGTTGATGTTGCCGGTGGTCTTGTCGATGTCGTACACCGCATCGAGATGGCGGGCGCTGAAGATGATCTGGTTGCCGACCTCCTGGACCGCGTTCATGTGGATGACGTCGGGTGCCTGGCTGTGCCAGTTGGCGTTCTCGGTGGCCACGTCGATGTGCGCGATGGTGCTCCAGCTCCAGACGACCGAACCAGCCGGGTTGAGCTCGACAATCACGCAGTCGAGCACCGGGGCCGTCGAGGACAGACCCCACGAGGAGAGGTCCAGGGTCGTGTTCACGTACTGGATGCCGAGGTAGTCGCCATTGGGGAGCACCTGGAAGTCGTGCAGGTCGAGACCGGTGCCCGCCGACGGGTTGCCGACTGTCGCCTTCACGGCTCCCGTGAGGTCCCGGATCGTGTACGTCCCGTTGCCGACGCCTGCGCTCAGGTTGGAGCCAAGCCACCAGCCGATCTCGTTCGGTCCGTAGAACGCGGCGTTGATGGGAGAACTCGGGTTGTCGAACCACCAGACGGGCACGCCGTGGTTGTCGAAGGCGGCGACGTAGTACGTGGGGTGTTTGACCGATACGGTCGGAGCGAGTCCGACGAGATAGCCGTGCGCCTGGGGAGTGCCCTCGACCAGTACCTGGTAGGCGGGGAAATTGCCCGGCAGGCACCGGATGATGTAGGCGTGTCCACCCCCGTTGACGTAGACGGCCTGGTTTGGCTTGAGCTTCAGGTTGAGGCTCACCGGCTCGTTGAAGGACTTGCCGCCGATGGTCACCGTCCCGGATCCGGTCGAGGAGAGGTTGGTGGTGGGGTGGCCTGCGCAGCGAACCGCGTAGTTGTAGGTGGTGGTGGTGAACGCTGGGGTGAGGGACGGGTTCGTCGTGATCGAGAACGGCGTCGTTGCCGAGGCGGAAGAGACCGACCCGCCGACTGCGATGAAGGCGACCAGCAGCGGGACGAGACCCAACCACCTGTAGATCCTCGATCGGGACCGATGGGAGCGGGACGGCGTCGGGCCGCCCACCTTCGAGCTCTCTGTGTGCTGAGCGAGTGTCACGACGGCCCCTCCGCTTTCTTTGTGTTCTTTGTGGTATTTCCTACCGATTATCTTCTGTACGGCTGATGCGTTCCGTGCGGCTGAACGACGATGGGGCCCGCCACACCGGCGACCAGCATGTCGCAGAAAGACGAGTGCGAGCCATCGTCACAATTGAGGAGCTTTTCGGAACCGCCCGGTGCACGCTCCCCTTCTACACCTGGAGGGGCTGAACCGTACGTCCGTGCCCCGGCTCAGCGCAGCGTCCGGAGCGGGTACGGCGGCGGTCCGATATGTAGTTGATCTGGATCTGGGGTCCCCGGCGTCGACTAGCCGATCCCCAACTGACCGGACACGCGGGTGAGATGGAACCTGACATTGCCGTGCCTGCCTCGCTTGTGCCTCTCGGCTCTAGGTGGACCTCGGAGTAGATTGACGTCGCACGCATGGGCGCCCGACGGGCGCCGGACCGAGAAGGTGGCCGGTGCCGACTGCCGGACCCGTGCGACCGAGCGGGGCAATCCAGGAAGCACAGATTGCCCCGCGGTCACCCTTGCTCCTAACAACGCTCGGGAATCGGATCGCGTTACAGCTCCGGAGACGAGCGTCCAGTTGCGGGAGTACGTACGAGTGAGCTAGGAACACGAGGCACCTGGACCAGGACCATCCGAGGAGGTCGACCGTGACCGACACTGGCCCGACCACCGCCGCGGTCCCGGACATCGCCGACCTCCTGTTCAAGCCGGGTGTGGCCGACGAGCCCACAGAGACCTACCGCGAATTGCGGGAGCGCTGTCCGGTGGCGCGTTCGACGTCGCCGGACATGCCCTCCGTGTACCTGTTCGACTACGAGAGCGTCTCGTGGGCCTTCCGTCATCCGGAGGTGTTCTCGTCCTCTGCCGAGGCGATGTCGATCGGTCAGGAACAACCGTTGATCCCGGTCCAGGTGGACCCTCCGCTGCACACGACCTACCGTCGGCTGCTCAACCGCTCGTTCATCCCCAATCGGATCGCAGAGCTCGAGCCCGACGTGCGATCGCTCGTCAACGGCCTGATCGACGAGTTCGTCGATGCGGGTGGTTGTGATTTTCACGAGCAATTCGCGACACCGCTCCCTTCGACCATCTTCCTGCGTCTGATGGGGTTGCCCGAGGAGGACCTCGCGACGTTCCTGCAGTGGCGCGACGATACGGTCCGCCCGGCCGTCGAGCCGGGTGACTTCGAAGGTGCCGCGGCCATCCGCGCCTCCGCCGGAAAGGCCATTAGCGCCTACTTCCAGACCGCCATCGACAGCGCCCGCGACACGCCCGGAGAGGGCCTCCTCGGTGAACTGGTCCACGCTGATCTCGCAGGCCGCCCGCTGACCGGCGACGAGCTCCTCGGGATCTGCCACCTGATGCTCCTCGGCGGTCTCGACACGGTCACCGCGACGCTGGACTGCATGGTCGTCTACCTGGCGCGGCACCCCGATCACCGACGTCAGCTCGCCGAGGACCCGTCTCTCGTACCGGCCGCGGTCGAGGAGCTCCTCCGTCACGAGACACCGGTGATGCTGGTGCCCCGAGTCGTGAAGCAGGGGACCACGATGTCCGGGGTCGAGCTGCACCCCGGCGATCCGGTGATGCTCGTGATCGGAGCCGCCAACGGCGACGAGGCCGTCTTCGAGCACCCCGGGGAGGTCGACTACTCCCGGGACCTCAACCGCCACATGGCGTTCGGCGGCGGCAATCACAAGTGCCTCGGCGCGCACCTGGCCCGGCTCGAACTCCGTGTCGCCCTCGAGGAGCTCCACCGGCGGATCCGCGACTACAGGATCCCCGACGACGCGGAGATCCACTTCTCCCCCGGCATCCGTCAGCCCGACCACCTGCCGCTCGTCTGGGACTGAGTGCGATCGTGGTTGTGCCACAGCGTCGCTGACAATCCCATCTCGTCGCATTTACCCTAGTAGATGACCATTGTTTCAGAAGGCGGCGAAAGGAGGTACCACACCGCGCGACGCGAAGGACCCAATTGCGGCCCGCGTGTTGGCTTATTGAGCGATGGTCCTGAGGTCAATCGAAGGGCAGCCTGGCTCAGGGATTACCCACAGCTAGTGCCCTGACCACCATCCTTCGGGGTGGCGCGTCCACCACCTGAGCGACCTGGTCGCGCAGAATTTGGCATGGCTACTCCAGTGAAGGTGCGCCGACTCTCCGATGAAGAGGGCCGGCAGTTGCAGCGGATCGTCCGTCGTGGTGGCGGCAAGACCGACAAGTCCATCGTGAAGTGGAGACGGGCGCTGGTGGTGCTCGCCTCCGCGGGCGGCAACGACGTGGCGACGATCGCCCGACTGGTCCAGACGAGCCCGGACCGGGTGAGAGAGATGATCCACTCCTTCAACGACAAGGGGATGCGCGCCCTGGACCCTCAGTGGGCGGGTGGCCGTCCCCGCCGGATCACGACTGAGGAGCGCCAGCTCATCGTCAAGACAGCCAAGAAGCGCCCCCGCAGTCTTGGGCAGCCCTTCACCCGTTGGAGCATCCGCAAGCTGGCCCACTACCTGGCGACCAAGAAGGGCAGGAAGGTCACCGTCTCGAGAGAGCGACTCCGCCAGATCCTGGCCGATGCCGACGTCACGTTCCAACGCACGAAGACCTGGAAAGAATCGCCCGACCCGAGACGCGAGGAGAAGCTGGCCCGCATCGAGTACCTGCTCGAGCACGAACGGGACCGGACCTTCGCCTTCGACGAGTTCGGACCGCTCGCCATCAAGCCCGAAGGCGGGTCGTGCTGGGCGGAGAAGTCCAGGCCACAGCGACTTCGGGCCAACTACCACAAGCCCCACGGAACGAGGCAGCTCTTCGCCTGGTATTCGGTCGGTGCCGACCGCCTCTTCGGCCGCATCGAGCCCAGAAAGGGGGCACGCCCCACCCTGCGGGCACTGAAGGCCATCCGGGCCAGCGTCCCCGACGGCGAGCAGATCTACGTGATCCTCGACAACTTGAACCACCACCGAGGCCCGATGATCCGACAGTGGTGCGAGGACAACGCGGTCGAGCTCGCCTTCACCCCCACCTATGGATCCTGGGCAAATCCGATCGAGGCGCACTTTGGACCATTGCGCGAGTTCTCCATCAACAACTCGGACTACCAGAGCCACGCCGAGATGGCCAAGGCCATCCGGAGCTACATCCAGTGGCGCAACGCCCACACCAAAGACCCCGAGATCCTCGCCCTCGAACGTAAGCACAGAGCCATGATGCGCGGCGAGGCTCGTCGCCGCTGGGGCCAACCCAGAGCACGAGCCGCGTAGCGATCGTTCGCCCTCCGCCTCACTGCTCGGACCCGTGGACCAACGCGGCCCACAACCGGCGCAGCCCAGATCGTCGCGACCGATGGACCACTCTCAGCCCAGGTCACGGCCCCCCGAGCTCATCGAGGACCCAGAGCCCTGATCCTCTCACCCCACAGACGCGCGAACCTTTGTGGTCAGGGCACTAGCCCAGGGCTAGGGAGCTTGCCGCCACCAAGAGGGCCGCATAGCCGTCCCGCTCCATCCTCTCCGGCGCTCGGTCGACGAATCCGCCGAGCTCGACTGTGCCCACGACCTCGGTGATCCGGTCTTAGCGGTTGCCCGTCCCATGCCCCACAGTCGAGCGTGGATCTCCAGATTCTGCCCCCGGTCAGCGTCCGGTCGACAACTGCCTCCTGGAACACCGCCGCGCTCACTCGGCGCGCCGCGATCGGTGGCCGGCGACGTTGAACCCGACCACACGTGCCGTGCCCACCCCGTGGGCCTGATAGCGCCCGCTCGTCCCCGACGCGCTGCCTCCAACCTTTTGCGAGCCCCTCCACTATGGATGAAACATCGATTCGAGCGACATGGCACGGTCACGGAGCCACGGGCCATCCTCTCGGGGGGTTTCTCAGGCAACTCTGCCGGTACCCGGCGTGCCAGCGGAGTTCGGTGGCACGACCAACTCGCAGAACCGCGCCGCCGCGGGCGACAGCTCACCTGCCCGGTGCACCAGGGCGAGACGTCGGACTGCCGGCGGTTGCGGATTGGAGACGACGGCCCCGAACTGCTCGGCAAACCGAGCGAGTACTTCGGGTACGAGAGCCGCACCGGCACCGGCCAGCACCAGCGGAATGATCGCCTCCCGCTGTGCCGAGGCCACCGCCAGCATCGGAGTGATCCCGAGCGCGCCCAGTTGCTCGTCGAGCAACCGACGGGTGGAGGTGCCCTCCGGTGCCACCACGAGCGGGGTGTCGTCACGGACAACCACGCTGGCTCCGCCGTCACCGCTTGATGACGACGTGCTCGGAGGGTGGATGAACACAAGCGACTGGGAACCGAAGTCGGTGGACTCGAACGACTCCGGGACGTGGAGGGCGTCAGTCAGGCCGAGCTCGCAGGCCCCGGTTTCCACCAGATCGAAGAGATCCCGACTGTCCTCAGGAGCGGCCAGGTCGACCCGGACACGGGGGTGGTGGCGACGGAATCGCCCCACGAGGCCGGCCATCGGGTCGGCTGCCAGGGTGGGCAGGCTGCAAAGGCTGAGCGAACCCGCCATGAGTCCCGTCACCGCCTCCACCGCTGCCCGGCCCGTCTCGAGGTCCCGCAACGCCTGACGGGCCGGTCCGAGGAGCGCGGTGCCTGCCGCGGTCAGCTGCACTCGCCTCCCGACCCGGGAGAACAGCGGGGTGCCGAGCTCCGCCTCGAGGTCCTTCACGGCGAGCGAGAGGGCCGGCTGGGAGACGAATACGGCCTTCGACGCTGCCGTGAACCCGCCATGGTCGACGACGGCGACGAAATGGCGCAGCCGGTTCGTATCCATTTACGTAGCTTATCGAACTGAGCAGATATCTCTATTCGACTTCTGAGTCATGGTGCGTCAGGTTGGAGCGGTGGAAGACGTTGCAATGGGGACCCCGCACTCGACCGGATGGCAGCGACTGCTGACCGAGCCGAGGCGCCCGGACCGCATCAGGAATCGACCGAGCGCGATCTGGCTCACCGTCGCTGCCGTGTGCGTCGGTGCCTTCATGGGTCAGCTCGATGCCAGCATCGTGACCGTCGCGCTCCCGACACTCCAGCGGACCTTCCATGCCGGTGTCGGCGCGGTCACCTGGGTGGGCCTCAGCTATCTCCTCGTCCTGGTCGCCACTGTGGTGGCCGTCGGGCGATTCGCCGACATGTGGGGGCGCAAGCTCCTGTACGTCTACGGGTTCGGCATCTTCGTCATCGGGTCTGCGCTGTGCGGGCTTGCCCCCGGTCTCGGGTGGCTCATCGGGTTCCGGGCACTCCAGGCGGTGGGAGCTGCACTGCTCCAGGCCAACAGCGTGGCGATCATCGTCCTCGCCGTGCCCAAGCCCTCGCTCGGCAAAGCGATCGGGGTCCAGGGCGCGGCCCAGGCCGTGGGCCTGGCACTCGGTCCCACCGTAGGTGGGCTCCTCCTCGCTGCCGGAGGGTGGCGGCTCATCTTCTTCGTGAACGTGCCGTTCGGCCTCCTCGGCATGATCGCCGGGGTCCTACTGATCCCGCGAAGCCGCAACCTCCAGGACCCGACGCCCTTCGACTGGTCGGGCTTCACCTTGTTCTTCCCCGCGGTGCTGGCACTGTTCGTCGCCATCTCCTTCGGGAATTCCCGCGGATGGACCTCGCCGTCGATCATCGGGCTCCTCGTGGGCGGATCGGGCCTCGTCGTTGCGTTCCTCATCCGCGAGGGGCGGTGCGAGCACCCGATGCTCGATCTCCGGCTGTTCCGCCAGTCGCGCTTCAGTGCCGGGATCACGAGCGGGCTGCTGTCCTACCTGGTGATGTTCGGTGTCCTGTTCCTCGTGCCCTTCTACCTCGAGCGCGGTGTCGGGCTCGGGTCGGGGCGCGCCGGACTCGAGTTGATGGTCATGCCGGCGGCGCTCGGCGCCACGGCTCCGTTCGCTGGACGACTCGCCGATCGCGTCGGCGCGCGTCCCCTGACCGTGGGCGGAATGGCGAGCGTTGCCTGTGGCCTCGTGGCGCTGGCGGCTCTCCGTCCGGAGACCGGGCCGTTTCTGGTGCTCCTGGCCGTTGTCGGAATAGGCATGGGCGCGTTCACTCCACCGAACAATGCGGCGATCATGGGGTCGGTCCCTGCCGACCAGGCTGGTGTGGCATCTGGAGTACTGAACATGACCCGCGGCATGGGGACGGCGCTCGGGCTGGCCGTCACCGGGCTCATCTTCGACCAAGCCGGCGGCGGTTCCACCTCCTCGGTGACGGTCGACCACGCGTTCTCGGTCACGTCGCTTGTGCTGGCAGGCGTCGCTCTCGTCGCCGGGCTCGTCGCGGGCGCACGGGAAGGTGGGTCACTCTCCGCGCCGGTCGGAGTGGTGGTCGAGTGAGGTCAGATCGGACGCGCACGATGCCCACACGACTCGTGGCGCTCGGAGCGTTCACCTTCCTCATCCTTGCCGTAGCCGTCGTGAGTGTGGCAACGGGGAGCTGGCACTGGGCGTTGGCTGCAGAGGCACTCGTCCTGATCTGGTTCGGCCTCGAGATCGCGCTAGGGCGAATAGCCCGCAACTCTGGCAGGGCGTCCGAGTAGTGACGTGCAGTCCTCGACCAGCTGAGGAAGTTGACCTGGTGGTACTTTTTTGTCTCTGGCTCCACACGGGCCATGGCTGGCTCAGTTCGGACTTCTGCTGCCCCGCCATGCAGCGCACTTCTCCCTCAACGACCCGGATAATGGACTTCTCGAGCATATCCACGATGCAAACCCCCATACCCTCGGGGGTATTCCGTGCAAGTTCTCCGCGTCCTCGATGCGATGCCCCTGAGGGTTCATCAACCTCGCTGCCGTCGCCGCCACGCGGTCCAGCTCCGGCCGATGAAGTAGGCGAACGCACTGAAGCTTCCGACGAAGAACCCGACCGGCAGGTTGGAGAGGTAGGAGCTCGCAATGGCTGCCCAGACGGTGAGGAGGGCGACGACCACCGACAGCCCCATGGCGTGCAGTGGCGTCGCGGTGAAGGCGCGTGCGGCTGCGGGAGGGCCGATGAGCAGACTGAAGATGAGCAGAGAGCCGACGACCGGGACCGCCATGGTCGTGGTGAGCGCGAGGACGATCAGGAACAGCAGGTCCATCCGCCCGGCTCGGATGCCTCGGGCGTCTGCCACCTCTGGCGCCACCGAGGAGAGCAGGAGCGGGCGATAGAGCACCAGGACGCCGAGCACGCACAGCGCGGCGATCGCCGCTGTCGGGCCGATCTCGTTGTTCGACACGCCAAGGACCTCACCGAAGAGCAAGGAGTAGATCTCGGGCGCATATTCGCTCGTCCGCGAGAGGAACAGGTCCCCCAGTCCCAACATCAGCACGATCGTCAGCGCGGTGGCAACGTCGGTGCGGGCCCGACGGCCCAACCCGGCAATGGTGAACGCCCCGGCCAGCGAGAACACCCCGAGACCGGCCAGCGTGCTCACCCCGATGAGGCTTGCTCCCGCCGCGCCGGCGAACGCACCGTTGGGCAGCGCGTGGGCGGCAAAGGCCGACCCGCGCAGGACCGTGAAGAACCCGACGATCCCGGCCACGAACGCCACGATGGTGGCCGCCTCCCAGGCGTTGATCATGAAGTTGGCGAACATCAGCGGGCCGCCAGGGCCGCAGCCGCGGAGGGACCTCCGCCCACGGCCGCCCGACGACGGGTCGCAAGCGACGCCAGCAAGGACGCCAGCACGTAGGTGGTGAAGATCACCGCGACGACACAGAAGCTCACCGGCCAGCCCTGCCCCTGGGGGGACCAGGCGGCGGTGTCGTAGGCCAGGAGGATCCCGAGCCAGGTTGCCACGACCCCGATGACCGAAGCGATGGCGACGGCGGTGCCGGTCCGCCTGGTGATCCGCAGGGAGGTTGCCGCCGGTCCGATCAGCAAAGCCGTCGAGAGGATGGCACCGATGGTGACCGCCGAGAGGGAGACGGCGATGGCGAGGGCGCCGAGGTAGGCAACGCCCACCAGGCGGACCGGGACACCGCGCGCCGCTGCCAGCTCGTCGTTGACCGAGCTCAGCAGCAGCGGACGATAGAGCACGGCCATCGTCACGAGCGTCATGCCACCGAGGACGGCGATCAGCGGCACCGTCGATGCCGAGACGGTGAAGAGGGAGCCGAAGAGCACGGTGACCGTGGCCCCGGTGGTGGTCGAGGACGTGGAGTCCAAGTAGAGGAACAGCGCGGCGAGACCCAGCGACGCACCGAGCACGATCCCCGTGGCCAGGTCCCGCCCCCGAGGACGGCGGATGCCGATGAGCTCCATCGTTCCCGCAGCGGCAAGGTTCATGGCCACGAACCCGTAGAGGACGGGCACGCCGGCAAGCAGGGCCGCCGAGCCCCCGGCCGTGCCGATGTCAGCAAGCGAGTGACCGGCAAACGACTGTCCCCGGATGACGGTGAAGGTGCCGACCACCGCGGAGACCAGCGCCACGATGCCACCCACGACGAGCCCGATCTGCACCGGGGCACTCGAGAAGAACCCGGGTTCGATGACCGGGGACCAGCTCGCCAGCACGGCTACCCGAGTCCGGCCAGGGGGTCCGGGCTGCCGGCAAGGACCGCATGGTCCCGTCCGGCCACGACCAGCACCCTGCCGTGGGTGTGGATGACGTCTACCGGCGCGCCGTAGAGCTCGCTGAGCGTCTCGGTACGCACCACCTCATCGGTCGGACCGCTCGCAGCGTGTCCCCCGGCCAGGTAGACGATCCGATCCATCACCGGAAGGAGCGGGTTCATGTCGTGGGCGGACAGCAGGACGGCGATGTGCTGGTCGGCAGCGATCCGAGCCAGCAGATCGACCACCTCGCGTGCACTGCTGATGTCGAGGTTGGCGAGCGGCTCGTCGAGCAGGAGCAGCCGCGGCCGGCTGATGAGCGTGTGGGCGATCATGATCCGTTGCTGTTCCCCGCCGGAGAGGTTCCCCACCTTCGAGCCGGCGAAGCCGGTGGCATTCACCGCTTCGAGCATCTCGTCGACTCTCTTGGTGCGCTGCCGGTTCGGGAGACCGACCCCGAAGCGATGGCCGTCGATCCCGAGGGTGACCAGATCCCTCGCCCGCAGTGGCATATCCGGTTCGAGGACGATCTTCTGTGGCACGTAGCCGATCTCCGAGTTGCGCCCCGACCGACTGCCACCTGCGAACCGCACCCGTCCCGCGCCGAGCGGGATGAGCCCCAGGATAGCGCGGAGCAGGGTCGTCTTGCCGGAGCCGTTGGTGCCGATCAGCCCGGTGAAGCTGCCCGACGCGACGGTGAAGCTGACCTGATCGAGGACCGTCCGCTGCCCGAGGGACACGGTGATCTCCTCCACGCTCAGCACATCATCGCCGTCGTCCGCGAGTCCGCCACCCGGTCGGAGCGTGCCGGTGCTCATAGATGCTCGGTCGACGTGCCGTGCACGACCGCGTTCTCGATGGCGTGGACCTCGGCGAGCATCCATGTCTGGTAGTCGTATCCCGGCGTCGGCATTGTCTCGTAGACGCCCACGACGGGGACACCGGAGGACTGCGCGGTGTGGCGGATCGAGATGGTGAGGGAGCTGACCACCTGCTGGTTGTAACAGAACACCTTGACCTGGTGTTTGGTGAAGAACCCGCTCTCGAGGCTGATGTCCTGCGGAGAGGGGTCGGTGCCGTTCATGATGTCGGCCTGGAACCCGAAGGGGGTCAGGTTGTCGATGCCCATGGCCTGCAGCAGGTAGTCGGCCACCGGCTCGGTCGTCGCCGCCGTCGTCCCCGCGTTCTGGGCCCGGAACGAGGCGATCGCATCGAGCCACGGGTTCAGCGAGGCGATGAACGCCCTCTTGTTCGCCGCGAACGTGGCCGCATGCACCGGGTCGATCGCCGACAGGTCCGAGGTCAGCGCGTCGGCGACGGCCGGCATCGTCTTCGGGTCGTACCAGAGGTGGGGGTTCGGTGTGTCGTCGGGCAGCCCGAGCAGGTGTTGGACGACGATGACCTTGCGCCCCGCCTTGGGGGACGCAGCCTCGATCCCGGTCATGTAGGTGTCGTAGCCGACCCCGTTCTGGATCACCAGATCGGCCGCCGCGACCTCGCCGGCCACGCCAGGACTGACCTCGTAGGTGTGCGGGTCGGTATTCGGATTGGACTCGACCGAGGAGACGCTCACGTACTTGCCGCCGATCTGGGCAGCGACGCTGCCGTACTCGTTCTCGGCGGCCACGATCGCGATCGTGCCTCCCGTCGGAGGAGTAGCCGCCGGGGACGAGCCGCACGCCCCGGCCAGGAGCCCGGCGCTCACCAGCAGCGCTCCCACTCCGATGACCCGGTGGGCTCCCCGTCCGATCGATCGCATCAAATGGTTCCCTTCCTGAACTGCGCCGGACGGCCGCATGCGGCCCTCCAGCGCTCTTATCCGTAGTGAATGCAGATAGTGTATAGGAAATGGGAACGGATGCCAACAAGCAGTCTGGTCACCGGATCGGAACTATCGTGAGTGGTGCCGTTCGACGATTCCCGAAGGATGACTACGTGACCGCCACCCGCGCCGAGCACCGTCACCCGGCCGACCGACCCGGTACCGCTGGCAGGTCCCTGTGACCTCGGTTCCGACCGACCGACCGTCTCGGGCTCCCCAGGAGCGGTCGACCCGGCAGAAGCGCGCGCTCGCCGCCATCCTCGAGAGCTCCGACGGGTTCCGGTCCGCTCAGGACCTCTTCACCGAGCTACGGGCACGGGGGGAGAACGTCGGGCTCACCACCGTCTACAACCAGCTGCGCGCCCTGGCAGACGCCGGCGACATCGACGCCCTCCGCGGCGAGGACGGCGAAACCCGGTACCGCCGCTGCGACACCGACCATCACCACCATCACCTGATCTGCCGGGCGTGCGGGCGCACCGTGGAGGTGGAAGGTCCGGAAGTCGAACGCTGGGCGACGCTCACGGCATCCGAGCACGGGTTCGTCGAAGTCGTGCATACCCTCGAAGTGCTCGGCACCTGTGCCGACTGTGCGCGCGAGCAGCAATCCGGACGCTGATGCTGCCGCGGCGCACCCGCCGCGGATCAGTCAGGGCTCAGGTTGCTGCTCCACGTCGTGTCGACGAGCGCCGTGGGTTCCGGGTCGTTCCGTCGGCGTCGACAGTGGCTACGGGCCACCGCCCGCGCTCGTTGACATAGTCGTACACGGTGTTGACGAGCTGCTCGAGCTCGTCGGCAATGTGCGTGTCCCCGTTCTCACGGTGGCGAGCCACCTCGGCCCGGGCGTACCGCAGTGATGCTTCGTGCTCGTCGGTATAGGTGGTCATGACTGCCTCCATATGGGAATGATGTGCTCATCTGCACCCGCGGCTGGATGGCCGCGGGGCATCGCTCCCTTATCGGCAGGTCAGCCGTCGACCTGAAGGCATGATCCGCTGGCGGGAGCCCATCAGCCTGAGCGCCACCGCTGGAGCATCCCGAATGCCTGTCCGATGACGTCGTGCTCGGATTCATCGGTCTGTTCTCCGACCCTCGGAGAGCCGCCGCCGTACAGGGATTCGTTGCCAACATGGACAATCGGGTGACGGTGGACATCCGGGCCGACCTCGAGCGGTTCAGTGCGCCCACACTCGTCGTGTGGGGGACCGCCGACGAGTTCTTCGAGACGGTCTGGGCAACGTGGCTTGCCGAGACGATCCCGGGTTCGGTTCGCTGCGTTGAGGTTCCCGGAGCGAAGACCTTCTTCCCCTGGGAGCGTCCCGAAGCGCTCAACGGTCAACTGCGGCGGTTCTGGAGCAGCGACACGCTCTGATCAGGCCGGTCCCCGGGCACCTGATGAGGAAGGAGTCGGGACTCCTGGCTCACGAGAGAGGTCGCGATAGGGTCGCCGACGTGGAGCCGGGCACCGCGCGACGGCGGTTGGGCGAGGCCAGCATCGGGCGGTTGGCCACGGTCTCCGCGGGTGCGCGTCCGCATATCGTCCCGTGCTGCTTCGTGCTGCGGGGTGACGTGGTCTACACCGCGGTGGATGGCAAACCGAAGTCGGGACGCTCACTGCGCCGCGTCGCGAACCTCGGGGCGAATGCCGCCTTCGCGCTGCTCGTCGACCACTATGACGACAACTGGTCGAGCCTCTGGTGGGTACGTGTCGACGGGAGCGGTCGCATCGTCGCCGATGACGGCGAAGCTGGTGAGGCGGTTCGCCTGCTCGCCGGCAAGTACCGCCAGTACCGTGACGTTGCGATCCCGGGACCGGTGCTCGCTCTCGACATCGGGTCCTGGACGTCCTGGCCCTGAAGGGGCCGGCCAGACGGCGCGCCGCCGAGACTGGCGCTATACGTCGGCTCAATCGGCAGCGGCCATGAATTCGACGACGATCCCCGCAAGCTCGGGCCCGCGGTCCTCCTGGAGGAAATGACCCCCGCCGGCGACGAGCCGGTGCGCCTGGCCCGCCGCACCGGGGATCCGAGACTGGAGCGCCGTTTCGGCCCCCCGGGTGATCGGATCGCTGTCGCCGAACGCCGTGAGGAACGGTCGGTCGAAGGTCTCGAGGACCTGCCATGCAGCCCGGTTGGCCTCCGACGCCGGATCATCCGGCGCGTTGGGGACCAGCATCGGGAACTGACGCGCCCCCTGCAGGAAGGACTCCTCGGGGAACGGAGCGTCGTAGGCGGCGACGACCTCCGGGCTCAGCGCCGTCGTGCAGCCACCGTTCACGATCGCGCCGACCTCGAACGGGTCGGCCTCCTGGGAGAAGCGCTGCCACGCCGCGAAACTGTCTCCCAGCGGCCGGTCCCCGGTGGGCAGGAAGGTGTTCGCCGCGACGACCCGGGCGAACCGTTCGGGGTGCTCCCCCACCAGGCGCAGGCCGATCAGCCCGCCCCAGTCCTGGCAGACCAGCGTCACCGCGGACAGACCGAGCACGTCGAAGAGCAGGGCACGCATCCATTCGACGTGCCGGGCGTAGGTGTAGTCGGCGCGGGCTGCCGGTTTGTCCGAGCGTCCGAACCCCACGAGATCAGGGGCGATCGCCCGATGACCGGCGCCGGCGATGACCGGGATCATGTGACGGTAGAGATAGGACCAGCTCGGTTCCCCGTGCATGAGGACGACGGCCTCGCCGCCGGCGGGGCCCTCGTCGAGGTAGTGGACGCGGAGCGTCCCCCCTTCGGCGTCGTCGACATCGGCGTAGCGGGGCGTGAAGGGGTAGCCGCTGAGCGCGTCGAACCGCTCGTCGGGAGTGCGCAGTGTGTCCATACCTGCCACACTATGGGAGGAACACGTGGTCTCCCTCCCCAGGACTCCCACCCGCATGGAAGCTGCCGACTGTCTCGCCCTCACCGCCGCGCTGGCCGCACTCCTGTCCCCGCAGCGTCGATGACGAACTACCCGGCGATGATCACCCCGGTCGGTCACGTCGAGCCGGTTCCGCGTCGCATCCGAGCTGTCCTCGCCGGGGAGACCGTCCTCGATACGGACCGGGCGCTCTACGTCTGGGAGTGGGCCTACTACCCCCAGTACTACGTGCCGGCCGAGGACGTCCGTCGCGACCTGCTCGCGAGCGAGGGCCAGACCCAGCACACCCCGCGGGGTCAGGTCGAGCTGTACGCACTGCAGGTGGGCGACGTTCGTCGGCCGCTCGCTGCGAGCTACCTGGCCGAATCCCCGGTCGACGAGCTCAGTGGCACCTTTCGCTTCGAGTGGGCTCTCCTCGATGCGTGGTTCGAAGAGGACGAGCGGGTCTTCGTGCACCCGAGGAATCCCTACGTCCGGGTCGACGCCCTGCGTTCCACTCGCCCGGTCCGGGTCGAGCACCACGGACTGGTACTGGCCGAGTCATCCTCTCCGGTTCTGGTCTTCGAGACCGGCCTGCCGACCCGGTACTACCTCAACCGTAGCGAAGTGAACTTCGACCACCTGGTCCCGAGCGACGCGGTCACCGAGTGTCCGTACAAGGGGACGACCAGCGGCTACTGGTCGCTCCGGGTCGGCGACACCGTCCACCCCGACCTGGCCTGGACGTACGATTTTCCGACCCGGCAGCTGTCCCCGATCGCCGGACTGATCTCGTTCTACAACGAGAAGGTCGACATCACCCTCGACGGCACCCGACTCGAACGCCCGATGACCCACTTCTCCGGATCGAAGTGACTGACTGGGGTCAAGGGTCTCCGGCGAGCGGCGGCGGTTCGAACCCACCGGTCAGCTGCTCGAGGTGTCCTGCAACCGCCAGGGCGGTCCGGTCGCCCAGGAACGGGCCGACCACCTGGATCCCGACGGGAAGCCCGCCGGCAGTGCGGCCGACCGGGACCACGGTGGAGGGGAGGTAGGCGACGCCGATCAGGCCTGGCCAACGGATCAGGTCGTTGGCCGGCCGTGTGCGCCCGTTGACGGTCATCGTTCGGCTCAGGAGGTCCGCGTCCGAGAGGGGCTGTGCCGCCACCGGACCGACCGGGCAGAGCAGCGCATCGTAGTGCGCGAACCAGGCCGCCCACTGGCGGCGGAGCAGTTCTCGCCTCTCGTCGACGAGGATCCAGTCACGGTGGCGCAGGATGGTGCCCCGACCCATCTCGAGCAGCGCATCCTCGTGCTCCTCCTCCGGGATGGCTTCGATCTGGCGGGCCAGCTCCAAGACGTCGTCAGAGAGCCCGGGCGAGACGGCCGAGGAGATCAGGGTGTGGAAGAGGCTGAGCGATTCGTCGAACCCCACCGGGCGTGCGTCGGCATCCACCATGGCGCCGTCTGCCTCGAGCAGCTCGACCGCCGTTTCGAGAATGGCCAGCACTTCTGCGTCGACCGGGCACCCCGGGTCGTCCAACCACGCGCCGAGCCTCGTCCCCGAACGCGCCGTGGGGAGCTCGAGGCGCCACGCAGGTGCGCGATGGGCGTCGGCACCAGCCAGGACACCGAGCAGCAGCTCGAGATCGGCGACACTGCGAGCCAACGGTCCGATCACATTGATGTCCGCCTCGGTCAGCCCTCCGCCCACGTGGTCCAGATAGCCGCGCGAGGGCACGATGCCGAAGCTCGGCTTGTGCCCGCAGATCCCGGTGAAGTGGGCCGGCATGCGAATGGAGCCCCCGATGTCGGTGCCCAGCTCGAAGGCGGTGAAGCCGCATGCCACCGAGACGGCCGGTCCCCCCGACGAGCCGCCGGGAGACCGGGACGGATCCCACGGGTTGCGAGTCACGCCGAACAGCTCGTTGTGCGTCTGGCTGTCCCCCGACCACTTGGGCACGTTGGTCTTCGCGAACACGATGGCCCCGGCGTCTCTGACCCGTGCCACAGCCGGCGCGTCGTCGGTCGGCACGTGGTTGCGGAGCTCGGTCGCTCCCCCGGTCGATCGCATCCCCGCCGTCTCCAGTGCGTCCTTCACCGTGATGGGGAGCCCGTGAAGGGGGCCCAGCTCGTCCCCGTGCACCACGGCATCGTCGGCTGCCTGCGCCGCACGACGCGCCCGATCGGCATCCATCGTGACCACCGCGTTCAACCGCGGATCCAAACGATCGATCCTGGTCATGTACGCTTCGAGCAACTCGGTACTGCTGAGTTCCTTGGAGCGGATCGCCCTCGCGAGCTCGCCGGCCTCCTGCTGCCACACCTCGGTCATGTGGTTCGCTCCGTTCTCGAGCCGACGGCCGGGCCATCGGACTGCTCCGCGGACAAACGGTAGGCCGCCCCCGTCTTCGGCGCGGGCCGGACGGTGAACGCGTCCACGGACCGAGGCCCTGAGCCTTGGCGGTCGGGAATCACCCGTGGACGGACGCTGTTGTGCCAAGCGTGGAGGGATCCTTGCGTCTCGATGACCTGTTGGTCGAGCCGGCTCCTCCCGCCGATGGCCTCGGACAGCAGATCCGTCCTGTTCACCGGGTGGACGACCCGAATCAGAGCACGAACGCCATCCCGGTGGTGAGCGCCCGGGCGGTGGCGGAATTCCTGCGTCGCGAGGCTCCACTCGAGTACGAGCGGCTTCGCTCGGTCGGTCGTCTTCCTGCGGCCGGATAAGTTGCGAGATCGTGCCGGTGTCGAGTCGGGCCGCGCGTGCGCCCGCGGGGTCACCGCCGGGTGCACGTAGCGAGCCAGGCCTGGACGCCCTCCGGGCTCAAGGTGATCTCGAGCCTCGCCTCCTCGATCGAGTCGACCCGCCATTCGGCATCGAAACAGTCGTGGATCTCCTTTCTGCGCACGCGCCTCGGCCCCCAGTCGCCAGGTTGCCGCTCGCTGAAGCACAGCATGAGGTAGCGGCCTCCGGGCACGACGACCGCGCCCAAGCCGTCGACGAAGCGCACGCGCTGCTCGTCTTCGAACAGATGGAAGAGCCCACAGTCGAGCACCGTGTCGAACCGTTGCCCGAGCGATGGCAGCTCCAGGGCGTCCCAGACCTGGAAGCGGACGGTGAGCGAACGACGGGCCGCCTTCTCCCGTGCTTGTCGGATGGCGGCGGGTGCCGCATCGATCCCGGTCGCCTCGAGTCCCCTGGCGGCAGCCATCAGAGCGTGCTCGCCTGAGCCACACCCGACATCGAGCACGCGGCCCCGGATCTCGTCGGCGTCCGCCAGGCGGAGAAACGCCTGTTGGGGTCGCCCAATGTCCCAGGGTGGGGTGCCCTGCTCGTACAGAGCGTCGAACTCCTCGGTCCGGGGCACGCCCGGGCCGCCATGGTTGCTCACTCGGTCGTCATCGCGCACTCGATCGTCATCGGACATCCGCCCCTTGTACCACGGCGCGATGAACTCCGTACCGCACGACGGTCAGCAGCGCCTACCCGTGTGGTTCGGGATGGCTCGTCGACGGAATCCGGACCAGGGTCGGCGGCGCGGAGCACTCCTCGACGGACGCTCGGGACAGGAGCGCCTCGGCGTCGGCGGGCGCGACCGGAGGGGAGAAGATGTACCCCTGGCCCAGGCCGCATTGCATCTCCCGCAGTGCGTCGAGCTGGGCGTCCTCTTCGATCCCCTCCGCCAACGTCACGAGCCCCAGCGTGCGTCCGAGCTCCACGAGCGCGTGGATCAATGCCGCTGCTTCAGCGGAGCCGTCCATCTCCGACACGAACGACCGATCGATCTTGATCACGTCGACGGGGAACTGCCGGAGATAGGCGAGCGATGAGTAGCCGGTTCCGAAGTCATCGATGGCGATCACGACTCCAAGCTCCTTGAGCCGCTTGAGACGAGTGACGGTGGCATTGGCATCTTTCATCAGGGTGGATTCGGTCACCTCGATGGTGAGCGAGCTCGGATCGAAGGCGTTGAGTACCAGCGCGTCACGCACGTCCTCGATCAGCTGGTCCGCTTCCAGATGCCGCATGGACACGTTGACCGACACCGTCGTCTGATACCCCTGCGCGTGCCAGATGGCCGCTTGACGGCACGCCTGGGCAAGGACCCAGCGCCCGACGTCGACGATCTTTCGACTTTCTTCCAGCACCGCGATGAACGTGTCGGGCATGATGATTCCCTTGGTGGGGTGCTTCCAGCGCAGGAGGGCCTCCATGCCCCGGATGCGAAAGTTCTCGAGGTCGAAGATCGGCTGGTAGAGCAGGAAGAATTCGTCGTTCTGCAACGCCACGTCCAAGTCGGTCCTGAGCTCGAGCCGATCCGCGGCTGCGGACTGCATCGCCGGCTCGAAGAGGACGGATCGGTCCCGGCCTTCGGCCTTGCACCGGTAGAGAGCAATGTCCGCGTCGCGCAGCAGGTCCTGAGCCGCGCTTCGATCACCCACCGCGATGCCGACGCTTGCGGTAACGGTGATCGGGACCCCCTCGAACCCCTCGACGCGAAACGGCTCGCGGAGCGCCTCTCGAATCCGCCCGGCCACCAGCTGCGGACCGGCCGCCAGGGACATGCCTTCTGCCAGGATGACGAACTCGTCCCCTCCGAGACGTCCCACGCTGTCGCTGGCCCTGAGCAGGCCGACCAATCGCCCCGACACCGCTTTGAGCAGAAGGTCTCCTGCCTCGTGTCCCAGTGAATCGTTGGCGTCCTTGAAGTTGTCGAGATCGATGAAATAGGCGGCGACCGGCTCGCCCGTCCGTCGGGCACGGGTCAGCATCTGATCGGCCCGGTCGAGTATCAGTTGTCGATTGGCGAGACCGGTCAGGGGATCGTGCAGCGCCCGATGTGCCAAGAGCGCTTCGAATCGCTTGCGCTCGGTGATGTCGCGGACATTGGCGACGTACCCGGCGATGGAGGGACGGTCCAGTTGGTTGGACACCACCGCCTCGACGTCGCACCAACTCCCGTCCTTCCGCTGCAACCGGAGCTGGATGACGTCGCTCCGGGCAGCCGCCTCCAGTTGCGCTCCGAGCCCCTCGTGCAAGCGAGGTCCGTCGTCGGGGTGTGCGAGGTCGGTGGCACGCCGGCCCACGAGCTCCTCCGGCTCGAAGCCCAACAGATCGGTCACTCCGGGTGAGACGTAGCGGAAGGTGATCGACGCGTCGATCACCATGGTCACGTCGGAGGAGTTCTGGATCAGCGACCGGAAGCGGTCCTCGCTCAAGCGCAGCGTCGCCTGCGCCGCCTCCTTCCCCTCCAGGGCGACCTCCATCCCCTTGATCGCGTTCTCCTTCTGCTCCATGACAGCGCCGGCCATCCGGATCACGAAGATCATGACGAACCCACCCATGATCGCCACACCGGTCCCCCGGGCCAGGGAGAGCACCGACGGCATCCATCCCTGCCAGATGCAGAGCTGCCCAACCAGGATCCCGCTCAGGCTCCAGAACGCCGTCGTCCGCCACACCCGTGAGCCCTGTTGGGTGACGTTCTCGAGTGCCAGGAAGGCGAAGGCACCCCAGAGAACCGGACCCCATCCACTCAGGTAGATGACGACCGTCACCGCAGCAGCCTGGACTCCGATGCGCAGGTGGAGCGCCCATCGTTGCGGGTGCCACGCGTAGAGGCGATCGACCGTCAGGTTGGCTAGAGGCACCGCGACGAACACGAGCGCCCATAGCCAGGCCGGCTCGTGGACGACGTACCCGAAGTGCATCAGCACGAGAATCGCCACGAATGCCGCTGGACCGAAGAGGTACGCAAAGTAGACCGGGCTCGTCGCGACCTTGACGACAGCTCGCGCGCGGCCGGCTTTCTCCTCCGTCGGAGCGACCGACTGGGGTGCGGTTCCGACTTCGGTGCGGTTGGCCATGGGGTCGTCGCTTCGTGTGGGAGTCCGTTCTTGCCTGCTCAGAGCATCGGCAGTCCTGTCACCTAGCTTGACAATGGCTGTTTCGGCCCCTCAAATCGTTCAGGATGCTCCTCTGACCGTCCCGACGGGGACCCGTTCGGCGTGTGACGGGCGGATGCCGAGTCAGATCAGGGTGATGCTGGCGCAAGAGAGGCGATGCGATCGGTGAGCACGTCAGCCGCCTGATCGAATGTGGCCGCAGTGTTCGTCCTTGCCGGGTCTGGCACAGACCAATGGAGCTCGCGAATGCCTTCTCGCTCGCCAAGAGCGTCGTGGGCCCGATCGCACACGCTGATCACCAGGTCATCCTCGGAGAGATGTCGTGGTGACGATGGGCTGCGGGGACGCGTGTCCCTTGTACCCGGGGAAGAAGTACGAGGACTGGGACGTGGAAGATCCGGCAGGCAGAACGCTCGAGGAGGTGCGCGCCATTCGTGACCAGATCGGTCTGCGGGTGCTTGACTTGCTGGCCGAGTTCGAGATCGCTCCCGACCTGAGCGGCCTGACCAACTGGGCACCCCACCGAGCGGTGGCGTCCTGATCAGACAAGCTCCGAGCTACACGTCCTTCATGGTGAGCGCCATTGCTCGTCAGAGGACGGGTGCGCATCTGCCTATGAGTCGATGGCTGCCCGGAGCTCGGAGAGGCGCTCCCGGTTGAGCGAGTACCAGACCCACTTGCCGCGGCGATCGCCCTGAACGAGTCCCGCCTCGCTCAAGATCTTCAAGTGGTGGGAGACCGTCGGCTGGCTCTTGCCGAGGGGACCGACGAACTCGCAGACGCAGACCTCGCCTTCGGGCGAGGACGCAAGGATGCTCAGGACCCTCAGGCGGACCGGATCGGCCAGCGCACTGAACCCGTGGGAGAGCGCTGCAGCATCGGCGGCGTCGAGCGGCGCTGTCAGCACAGAGGCACAGCACGGAGCGGAGTCGGTGACGGCGACCGGGGTGACTGTGGTGCTCATGGCGATCTCCCATTGACAATCATCGATGTATTATCCATACTCAATGCATCGAATGGTATCGATTCTATCGGAGGTCCCGGCCATGTCCAGAGTTCAGCTCGCCCTCAACGTCTCCGACCTCGAGGAGGCGGTCGCCTTCTACTCGAGGCTCTTCGGCGCCGAACCGGCCAAGCGCCGGCCCGGCTACGCCAACTTCGCCATCGCAGATCCCCCCCTCAAGCTGGTCCTGATGGAGACCGAGGACGCCCGCGGCCACGGGATCGCCGGTGCTCTCAATCACCTCGGCGTCGAAGTGGCTACCACTGACGAAGTGGCGACCGCCACCGGACGGCTCAGCGAGGAGGGCCTGGCCACCGAGGTCGAGGAGCAGACGACCTGTTGCTTCGCCGTCCAGGACAAGGTATGGGTGAGCGACCCGGACGGCGCGCCGTGGGAGGTCTACGCGGTGCTTGCCGATGCCCCGGCAGAGACCGGCATCGCCGGCGACGGCGCGTGCTGCATTCCCGCGGCCGTCGCTGGCGCCCCGGGGTCGGGTCCGCACTCGTCCGCGTCCCGGTCCTGCTGCTGACTGACCGAACCGGCAGCGTAAGGAGCAACGGAAGGGTGGGGGACACAATCGTGCGCGACACCATCTTGTGGAGACGGCTGCTGGCCGAGTTTCTGGGCAGCGGTCTCCTGGCCGCCATCGTCATCGGCTCGGGGATCGCGGCCCAGACCCTCTCTCCGGGCAATGTCGGGCTCCAGCTGCTCGAGAACGCGGCGGCCACAGCAGCCGGGCTGTTCGCCATCATCTTGATGTTCGGACCGATCTCGGGTGCGCATTTCAATCCGGTGGTGTCATTTGTCGACGCCGCGTTCGGCGGGCTCAAGTGGCGGGACGCGGCCGCCTACCTGCCATTTCAAACACTGGGGTGCATCGGCGGGGCCGTTCTGGCCAACGTGATGTTCTCCGAGGCGGCGATTTCGATCTCCACCAAACACCGGGCGTCGGGCCCGCACTGGGTGTCCGAGGTGGTGGCCACCATCGGCCTGATCCTGGTGATCTTCGCCCTGGCCCGTTCCGGACGGTCCCACGTGGCCCCAGCCGCCGTCGGGGCCTACATCGGGGCGGCTTACTTCTTCACCAGCTCCACAAGCTTTGCGAACCCGGCGATCACCGTCGGGCGCATGTTCTCCAACACCTTTGCCGGGATCGCCCCGTCGTCGGTCCCGAGCTTCATCTCTGCCCAGATCGTTGGCGGTCTGCTGGCTTTCGGGTTGCTGCGAGGTCTCTACCCCGGCATCACGAAGTCCGAAGCGGCCGACATCATCGAGCCCCACCTGCGGGCCGAGTCCGACCTCGAGACCCGGTGACCCGATGCAGCTGACTCCACACACCGACACCGCCCGGAAGGATCCTCCATGCACCTCGTAGCCATCGGCGGAAGTGATGCCGGCATCAGTGCCGCCCTGCGGGCCCGGGAGCTCGATCCGACCACCGAGGTCACCGTCGTGGTGGCCGACGCCTATCCAAACTTCTCGATCTGTGGCATCCCCTACTACGTGTCGGGCGAGGTGACCCACTGGCGCAACCTGGCCCACCGCACGCTGGATGACCTCGCGGCCACTGGGATGCAGGTCAGGCTCAACACCCTCGCGACGTCGATCGACGTGCCTGGTCACAAGCTCACGGTCGTCGACGAATCGGGCGGGGAGGAGGTGGTCGCCTACGACCAACTGGTGGTGGGAACCGGGGCGGTCTCCACCCGGCCGCCGATCGACGGGCTGATGGGCGATGGTGCGCTCGGCGTTGAGGACGGAGTGCACCTGCTCCACTCGATGGGTGACACCTTCGCCCTGATGCGGACCCTCGAGGAGACCGCTCCCGCCAGCGCGGTGATCGTCGGGGCGGGCTACATCGGCCTCGAGATGGCCGAGGGCCTCCAGGCCCGCGGCCTCGCCGTCACCCAGTTCGAACAGCTCCCCGAGGTGCTCCCCACCGTCGACCCCAGTCTGGGCGCCCTGGTGCACGAGACCCTCACGTCCCACGCGATCGACGTTCGGACCTCGACCACGGTGACGCAAGTGACCATGGCCCCGGCTGGCTCGCCCGGACGGCTGCAGGTGGAATCCGTCGACAGGACGGGGGCTGCGCAGACGACGTTCGCCGATCTGGTGCTGGTGGTGGTGGGTGTGCACCCCGACACCGAGCTCGCGGTCTCGGCCGGTGCGGAGCTGGGTATCGGCGGGGCCATCAACGTCGACCCGGAGATGCGAACCAACCTCGACGACGTGTTCGCCGCCGGGGACTGCGTGGTCACCCACCACCGACTGCTGGGCCTCACGTACCTGCCACTCGGGACCACCGCCCACAAGCAGGGCCGGGTGGCCGGCGAGAACGCCATCGGGGGACGCCGAGAGTACGCAGGCAGTCTGGGTACCCAGGTCGTGAAGATCTTTGACATGGTCGCCTCTCGCACAGGGGTCCGGGATCACGAGGCACTGGCGGCCGGGTTTGACCCGGTGACCGTCGAATCCGAGGCCGACGACCACAAGGCGTACTACCCGGGCAGTCACCGGATCCGCATGCGTTACACGGGTGACCGGGCCACCGGTCGACTCCTCGGCGTCCAGCTCTTCGGCCACCGTCACGCCGAAGTGGCCAAGCGGATCGACATCGCGGCAGCCGCCATTTTCAACGAGATGACGGTCGAGGCCATGAGCGACCTCGACCTGTCCTATTCCCCGCCTCTCGGGAGCCCCTGGGACGCCGTCCAGGCAGGGGCCCAGTCGTGGGTCCGCGAGACCAGGGACTGACCGAGACGACGACCGATCCGAACACCGACCGCCACGTCGTCGGCCCGAGCCCGAGGAGGATGTCGTGACCGGCCGGCAGCCGATCCGATCGAGCGCGGTGTGGACGGCGGCCGACGTGACCGACGCTTCCCGGTGGCGTCATGCACTCACCGACGCAGAGCGGGCAGCACTGGCCGGGGCTGCACGGCGAGCACTGGCCGCGGGGAGGACGGTGTCCACACTCGAGCCCGGGGACTTCGACCTACCAGACCTCCAGCCGCAGGTCGCCCGGTGGGTCGAGGCGATCGATCGCGGCCAGGGGTTCGTGCTCATACGCGGATTCCCGGTCGACCTGCTCACTCCTGAGGCCACTGAATTGGCCTACGTCGGCCTTGGGCTCCAACTGGGCACCCCGGTGGGTCAGGGTGCCGACGCAACGTTGCTCGGCCACGTCCGTGACAGGGGGCGGCCCGCACCGACCCGAGCGTCCGCTTCTACCGGACGAATCAGCGCCAGGACTTCCACACCGACGGGGCCGACGTCGTCGGACTCCTGTGCCTGACGAAGGCCCAGGCGGGCGGCGAGAGTCGGATCTCCAGCTCATACGCGGTCTACAACGAAATCCTCCACCGCCGGCCGGACCTGACCGAGATGCTGTACGAGCCGCTCCCCTGGGACCGCAACAACGAAGAGTCGCCCGGGGAGGATCCGTACTTCATGCTCCCGGTGTTCAACGACGTGGACGACATGCCTCGGATGTTTTTCATCGGATGGTACATCCGAGACTCACAGCGCCACCTTCAGGCTCCCCGGCTCAGCAAGGTGCAGCTGGAGGCACTCGACATCATCGAGGGAACCGCCAACGACCCCGCGTTCTACCTGGAGATGGAGTTCGAACCGGCCGACATCCAGTTGATCTCGAATGCGAAAATCCTGCATTCCCGTGAGGGGTTCGACGACTACGCCGACCCAAACCTTCGGCGGCACCTACTGCGCCTGTGGCTCGCTGCCCATGCGTTCAGCAGCGTTGATGACGTCCTTCGCGGTGGGATTCCGAAGCGCCGGTGAACCCGCAGGCGCCGAAGAAGTGGGCGGTCCTCTCCGAGCGTGAGCGCTGCACGGACACCGATGCATGTGTGGTCATACTGTCGCCTCGCTCAACGCCTGGGCAGCCCCTGCCACAGCGGTGATCCGCGCCCGTCGGCGATGCTGACAATCTGCCCAAACGGCTCGTAGGCGGGCGGACCCAGATTGTCAGCCACGATCGTTCCATTTGGAGCGATCGCGAAGTAGCTCAGGAAGACGAACTCGCGGAGGCCAGGAATGGTGTCCACTGAGAGCACCGGGTTCAGTCCGCCGGACGAGACCTGCACGACGTTCGAACCGTCATCGCCATAGATCCGCCCGTTCGTGCCGCGCTCGAGCTGGACTGTGGTGCCTCCGCTCCGCCGGGCGTAGCCGAGCTCCACCGCATCGCCTTGCGGGGAGACCTTCCACACGGACCAGCCACCGGTTGTCGACGAGGCGTAGATGTTCCCCTGCGCGTCGACCGCGATCGCGCCGAGTCCTGTGAGGGGACCCTGGAGCACGCCGGGTGACGTCACCCCTGCCGGGAGGGTCTGCAGAAGCCCTCGAGCGGTCACGCGTAGCAGCTGAGTCCGGGTGGCGATGTACAGCTGCCCGCTCGGACTGAAGGCGACGGAGCTCACAACCCCGAGCGGGGCTTCCCACGCGGGCGTGCCGTTCGAGACGGGTCCTCGTGCCTGCCCGCCACCGATCACGGTTCGAATCGTTCCGTCTCGTCGGACCACCCGTACCCGGGTCCCATCGGCCACATAAAGATCGCCGTTCGGTGCGAAGGTCAACGCCGAGACCGACGAGAGCTCGGCCTTCACCGCCGGACCTCCGTCACCGGCGTAGCCGCTGGTGCCGTCGCCGGCGATCACTCGGAACTGACCATTCGACAGGCGGACGAGGACCTCATGGCGCGATCGGTCCGCGACGTAGACCGCCCCATCTGTTGCAACGGCCAGGGGTCCCGGCGTCCGCAGACGGGCGAGGGGCCCGGCCCGCAGGCCCTGCGGGCTCTGTGGTTCCAAGAGCGATGGAGGACGGCTCTGGTGCAGGACGGTTGACCCCGGTCGTGTCGCTGTGACGAACAGCACCGCGGTCACGAGCACCGCCACAATGAGACCGAGGCCCGCACAGAGCAACCTCCGCTGCTGTCGGCGTCGGGCTTCTCTGATGACCGCCTCGACGGCCCTCCCGGGTTCCATCGGGTGCTCCGGCGCTTCGGCGTTCTCCCGATGGAGCAGGGGTTGCCGGGTCGTCACGGCAATGCCTCGATGATGTCGATGACGTCCTGCCGCCGGTAGCCCTGCTGGCGAGCGAGGTCGATCAGTTCGCGGGTCTTGTTGAGGAGCGCCGATCGTTCGGGCGTTCCGGACACCGTGATGCCCCGACCCCGTCGGAACTCGAGGATGCCTTCGTCTCGGAGCACCCGGAGGGCGCGGAACACCGTATTGGGATGAACACCCAGTACGGCGGCGATGTCGCGAGCGGGGGGCAACCGTTGCCCCGGGCGTACCTGCCCCTCCGAGATGTCCCGGCGGAGCTCGGCGGCCACCTGCTCGTGGAGCGGAACCCCCTCCCGTCGGTCGATCTTGAGCGGCACCATGGTGACACGAAACTTATCACCATTGTCGAAGGTGGCTTCTGTTCGCCGCACAGGGAACGGGCGGGTCGCGGCGTGACCGACTACCGCGCTCGGCCACGCGTCCGGGCGCCTGTCGGTTGCAGGAATTCGACGAACGCTCGGGCGGCGGGCGGCAGCGGGGTGCCTCGGCGGGTCGCCAGACCGAGCGACCGGGTGATCGACAGGCCTCGCACCGGTACGGTGCGCAACTCGGTCTCGTTGCGCAGGCTGAGGCCGCTGACGAAGGCGAGGTCCCCGGTCGCAGCCACCATCCGGAGCATCGACGGGACGGCTCGCAGCTCCATCGTGACCTCGACGGCGACGCCGGCGGCGCTCAGGGCCACGTCGACGATTCGGCGGATGGCGCTCCCGGGCTCGAAGGCGATGACGCGACGACCCTGCAGGTCGGCGGTGCGGGCTCGAGGACCGAGCGGGTCATCGCGCCGGGCGACGACGACGATGTCGTCGTCCAACAGGCTGGTGAGCTCGACGTCGTCGCGCACGACCGGCAGTGTCACGATGCCGACCTGGATCAGCCCCTGCGCCACGTCGTCGACAACCTGGTGGCTGCCCGCCTCCGTGACCAGGAACCGGATGGCAGGGTGCTCTGCCCGGAAGGCCGCGATCGCCGGCGGCAGCAGCGACGAGGTGACGGTGGCGCCACCACCGAGGACCACCGTGCCCTGGTGCAGTCCGAGCTGCTCGGAAATGGCGCGGCGCATCGCGTCGTATCGGGCGAGCATGGCCCGGCACTCGCCGACGGCGAGGCGACCGGCCTCGGTGAGCTCGGCTCCGTGACGGCCACGTACGAGGAGCTTGGCACCGAGGTCGGATTCGAGCTGCTGCAGCCGGCGCGAGAGCGCCGACTGGCTGATGTGGATGCGCTGGGCCGCGGCGGTGATGGCACCGGTGTCGGCCACGGCCACGAGCGACTCGGCCAGGACCAGGTCCATCCATGCATAATACACATGGTAGATCTCTTAAATATGCGTTAGACACGAAGGAGCCCGAAGCGTACCCTCGCTGGTATGGGTACTGACCACGAGGATGACCAGGTCTTGGGTGTCGGCGACGTTCTCGTGCGGTCGACCAGTTTCGGGAGGGTCGCAGAGCAGTACGAGACCTTCCGCCCCGGGCCACCGACGGACGCAGTGCAATGGCTCTTCCCCGAGGCAGTCGGCACCGTCGTGGACCTGGGGGCGGGTACCGGCGCCCTGTCCCGCCTGCTCGTGGGCGTCGCCCGGCAGGTCGTCGCCGTCGAGCCCGATCCCGACATGCGGAAGGCCTTGGCGGCAGCGGTACCGGGCATCGTCGTGCTCGACGGTCGTGGCGAGGCGCTCCCGGTGGCGGACGGCGTGGCCGACGGCGTGGTGGCATCCTCGTCGTGGCATTGGGTCGACCCAGTGGCGGGGCTGAGCGAGGCGGCCCGGGTCCTGCGTCCGGGCGGCGTGATGGCGGCGATGTGGACGGGACCCGATCCGGAGGGCGCCTTCATGCGGCAAGCGCAGGCGGCATTGGCGCAGGGCGGAGGCGATCAGGTCCTGCGGGCCACCGTGGCGGGGGAATTGGCGCCTGAGACCCTGACGCTCGACATCCCCGACGGCCTCCCCTTCGGGACCCCCGAGCACCAGCGGTTCACGTGGATGTTGCCGCTCACTGCCGACGAGCTGATCGGCCTACTGGGCACGCTGAGTTGGATCATCGTGATGGAAGAGCACGACCGCCACCGCCTGTTCGACACAGCGCGGCGCCTGCTGTGCGACCTGCTCGGCGTGGCGGGCGCGGTCAGAGCGGACGTCGACTTCGTGTGCGAGGCGTACAGGGCGCGGCGTTCGAGCGCTGAGCTCGCCACGGCACCGGTCAGGGACCGATAGGCGGCCTATCGCCGTGCCGCCAACGCCGCACGTGAACGGGACCGTGCCCCTCACTCCCGACGCCTTCGAGTCGCTGATCCTCGACCTCCTCGAATGGATCGGGCCCTTCGCCCGGCCGTACGTCGAGGTCCTCGACGCCTGGCGGACGTCGTGCCCCCGGTTCCCGGTGTGGGAGGAGGCGAGGGAGCGTGGGTTCGTGGAACTCCAACGCGACTCGGTGCGAGGAGAGTGCGTGGCGGTCTCGGTGGTCGGGGCGGAGCACCTGTGGGCATCGAGGCCTTGACGGAGAGCCTGTCGCAACCGCCGCGGTGCTGATTGGTCCGTCGCTATCCGAAGTGACCCCAGTGGGTGGCAATGATGAGCAGCACGCCCGCAAATGCGAATGCGATGCCTGCGACGATCGATCTCGCTGTGCTCATTCCCAACTTCGGGATCTGGGCGGCAACGAGCCAAACACCGGCGAACAGGATCAGCAGGAACCCGACCTCCGCGAGGATGACGCCCGTGTGATGGCTGAGGGCAGCGGGCACGGCGAGATTGTAATGCTCCTGGCGGGGTCGGCCAAGCGCCACGCCTGAGTGGTTGAGAAGGTTCGGGAATTCACCCTCGGGCAATCCTACGTGGGGAGGGGGTGGGCCTCGAAGAACTGCCATATCGTCGCGTTGGCATCAATCGCACTCGACTGGGGTCCGAGGCGCCTCGTCAAGGCCCTGCGAAGCGTCGGGCCATCAGGCCATTCATGTCCTTCGCCGGTGATGCTGTAGAGCTCGACGCTTCCTCCGTCCGCACACCCTGCGTACGAGGTGAGCGTGACTCCAGGATCGGCCTGAGCGGTCGTCGGCGTCGACGAGCACTGGTTGTGCTGGGCCCAATCGAGCGCCGCTTTGGGGACCGGGTAGGTCCAATACGCCTCGCCGTTCCCGCCGTAGGGATCAACCGGATCGTCCGTACCGTGGAAGGCGATGACCGGAACTGCTCTCGTCGCGGGACACGGCATCGGGTAACGCAGCCCACTCACGGGAGCTACGGCGGCGAAGACATCCGGGGCGTCGCAGGCCAACTGGCTGACGGTGCGTGCACCCCCGGAGAATCCGGTTGCGTACACCCGGGTGGGCTCGATGCAGTACCGATGTTCCAGCACGCCCACGAGATCAGTGAGAAAGGTCACGTCGTCAGCGGCACCGCTTGGGACCGACCGGCCCCCGACGAGCGGCTCGCCCGGCACGTTCCAGTCGTAGCCGGCACCGTCGCGGATCAGACCTTGAGGGTACGCGACGATGAAGCCGTCACGATCGGCCGTGGCATCCATTCCCGAGAAGGCCTCTTGGTCCGCCGCTGTCGTCCCGCTGCCATGCAGGTTGAGCACCAACGGGGTCCTGCTCCGACCCGTGTATCCGCTCGGCACATGCACGATGATCGTTCGGACGGATCCGCCGATTGACGGCGTCAACGTGCTCGAACCCACGCCCGCTGAACCGCACCCGGTGGTGTTCACGGCCGTGGGTGTCCCTGACGTCACCGAGGATGCCGCTCCCCTCTGAGTAGCAGCGCCGCTGCACGCGCAGAGTACGAGCGAAAGAGCGATCCCGAGGAGCCACCCAGCGGCCCGACGTCCGTGCACCTCAGGGTCCGTCGAGCGAACCCCGTCGGGCCTGAGCACCTCATGTTCCCTTCCCAACTCCATCAGACGTCATTGTGGCTCAGGAGGGTCGTGAAACCTGGGCTCTCTCCGGGCCGGTCCCCTGACCGGCCGAGCCGTGCCGCGGAACAGCGACCGTTCACTTGGAGTGAGGTGTCCCCATTAGGGTCGGGAGATGAGTCGCGATGTGGTGACGGGTTACTGCTGGCCGCACTCAGCGTGCCCGGGCGGGCAGGTCGATCTGCATATGTCGTCGTCCGGTGGGCGGCCGGTGCGCGTCGAGGTGGCACGAGTCGGAGCGCGACGGGACGTCGTGTTCAGTACTGACGCGGTCGCGGCAGACGAGCACGAAACTCCAATAGACGCTTCCTCGAAAGGGTGCGGTTGGCCTATCGCTCTCACGCTCGATGTCGACCCGACATGGCGGTCCGGCTATTACGAGGTCGTCATGGAGATTGACGTTGGCAACAAGGTGCGGCGTGACTACGCGTTCTTCGTCGTGCGTCCGCCTTCAGGCACACGCATCGTGATCGCGCTGGCGACCAACACGTGGTACGCCTACAACGACTTTGGCGGACCGAACCTGTACACCGGCGGCACCCACGTTGCCATGCAGCGGCCGATGTCAGCGGGTTACCTTTACAAGCCGCCGGGCAAGGGCCGTCGCGTGACAGGCACGGGTGCGCCCGATCCGCAGAACGCCGCGCACGTCGGCTACATCCAGATCAATCATCTGTCGGGCTATGCCGGTTCGGCGGGTTGGCCCGACTGGGAGCTGCCGTTCATCGAGTGGGCCGAGCGCGACGGGTTCGAGATCGGTGTGTGCACGAATGCTGATCTCGAAGAACACCCCGAGGTGTTGGACGGGGCGAGTCTGTATCTATCCGTCGGCCACGACGAGTACTGGTCTCGCGGAATGCGCGACACGGTCGAAGCATTCATTGCGAGCGGCGGCAATGCGGCGTTCTTCTCGGGCAATACGTCGTTATGGCAAGTGCGCATCGAGGGTGACGATCACGACGTGATGGTCGGGTACAAGGGCTTCTTCCAGAACGACCCGCTGATGGGAACCGACAGCGAAGCGGAGGTGACGACGTTCTGGTCCGACGTGGTCGTCGGTCGTCCCGAGAATTACATGACCGGCGTCTCATTCACACGGGGGGGCTATCACCGCATCGGTCGTAATGTGACGGCCGGCCTCGGTGGCTACACCGTGCACCGCGCCGGTCACTGGGTCTTCGACGACACGGGACTCGGCTACGGCGACGTGCTCGGTGTCGGCGCGACCGTCGTCGGCTACGAGTGCGACGGGTGCGCGTTTACCTACCGCGACGGGCTACCGTACCCGACCGGCGAGGACGGCACGCCGTCCAACTTCGAGATCCTCGGCACGTGCCCGACGCAGCACTTCACGCGCGAGACCGCTCCTCGTCCGCCCAAGCCGGGCGAGCCGAGCGAGTTGGAGTACATCGCGTCACGCGTGTTCGGAACGCGTGAGCCCGAGGCGATGGAACGCATCCGCCACGGCCACGCGGTGTTGGGTGTGTACACGAACGAAGCAGGCGCGACAGTGATGACGTCGGGGTCGACCGACTGGGCTCACGGGCTGGCAGAGCGGGACGCGCAGATTGAGCAGATCACTCGGAACGTCCTGACCCATTTGGGGTAGAGCTGAGGCACGGAACTCATGTGGCGGAGGTCTTGGCATCTCATCCTCATCGAGTCGGGCTGTTCCCATTCCTACGCGCAGCCCTTGACACGTCCTCTCCGGTTGCAACTGCAATCGCCGCTCCGATCGCCTGGGCGCCTGACGCGCCTCCTCAATGCCCGCGGTTCAGGGGGTGCATCACGGGGGTACTGGAGTCTACGAAAGCGGATCGATACAGGCCGTGGCCGAAGGCCATTCAAGATGAACCTCGAGTTTGACGATGCCGAACCGTGGGAACAGGCTTGAGAAAGGGTCCAGCTGACCAGGGTGAACAGCCCTTTGGGACGCGCCTGAAACGTCAGGTGACTGACCCTGTCGTGCTCGCCGGGCTGCCGGTGGCTGCCGTGCTGTGTCTCTTTCGATCCATCGGCCTGACTGCACCGATTCCCTACTGGTTCATCGTGCTCCTGGTCATCTTTGCCCAGGCGATCAGCCTGCTTGCGGCGGCGGCCTGGGCCGATCACTCAGAGGGTTGGCGGCTCTCTGCCTATATCGCCGTGGTGATGGGAGTGATCGGAGCCGTCGCCTACAGCACAGGTTGGGGCCCGATCCTCGCGCTCATCGGCTTCATCTTCGGAGCTGCCTTCGCGTTCGAGGTGATGGGATCCAAGGCAACCAGGCCAGCGCTCATCTGCACGTTCGTCTACATGGGGCTCGGTCAGTTGGCGATCTCCGAGGACATTGTCCCAAGCCGTATCGGAGAAGCCCAAGTCAACGGACTCGCCGCGTTGAGCCTGCTCGGCGTGCTGCTCACCATCGCGCTGCTCGGACGCTCCGCCTCGTCCCGAGAGCGCATCGAATCTGACCTGCGGCACACTGCCAGAAGGTTCGAGGCGTTGGTGCAGCACGCGTCGGACATCATCATCGTGGTCGATGAATCAGGACAACTGCAATACGTGAGCCCGGCATTCGAGCGGGCACTCGGAAAGTCACGCGAGGAGTTCGGCCCCCGCCCCGCGGTTCAATTGTTGCACCCCGATGACTTGGCCATGATGACAGCCGCACCATCGGACGACTCGAGCAATGCCGATATCGGTCGGCGAACCGAGCTGCGTCTCGAGCATGCCAATGGAACTTGGCTGTGGTTCGAAGCGACGGTGACAAATCATCAGGCTGACCCTGACGTGCGGGGTATCGTGGCGAACCTTCACGACATCACCGACCGGAAGCACGCCGACGAAGCACTCAGAGAGGCCCACGAACGGTTCCATTCCGCCTTCGAGAACGCTCCCATCGGCATGATGTTGGCGGACCTGGATGGCATCATCATCCGAGCCAATCCGGCGTTGGGGCGAATCCTCGGGCGTCATGCCGATGACCTCCCGGGGCAGAACATCGACTCCTTCACCCACCCCGACGACCGGGAGCTCAGCAAGGCCGAAATGACTCGCCTTGCCACGAGCGACTCGGACGGGTATCGCATCGAGAAGCGCTACTGCCACGCCGACGGCCACGACGTGTGGGCGTCGGTCAACGTGTCGTGCGTCCGCGACCAGGAGGAGCGTCCGCTCTACTTCATCGGTCAAGTCGAGGACGCCACCGAGAGTCGAGCGCTGCGCGAGCAGCTTGCTCATGCCGCCATCCACGATCCGCTCACCTCGCTCCCGAATCGCGAACTGTTCATGGACCGCCTCGATACATCGCTCCGTCTGGCCGCCAGGAATCGGCGTCAGGTGGCGGTGATGTTTCTCGATCTCGACCGCTTCAAGCTCATCAACGACAGCCTCGGGCACGATGTCGGTGATCAGATCTTGTGCGCCGTGGCAGAACGACTGAGCAGCGCGATGCGTGAGAGCGACACCTTGGCCCGCTTCGGTGGCGACGAGTTCACCGTCCTCTGCGGTGAAGGCCACGACGAGGCCGAGATCCTGGCGGTGGCCCAGAGGTTGGTGGGGGCCATGGCCGACCCCATCGTGCTGCCAACGGGCGAGCTCTTCGTCTCGCTGAGCGTGGGTATCGCCCTGTCGAACGGCAGAAGCGAGTCGGGAGCCATGCTGCTTCGCAACGCCGACGTTGCCATGTATCAGGCAAAGGACCGTGGGCCGTCGCGTATCGAGATCTACCGGGAAGCCAACGAGTCCCGTGTCGTCAGTCGCCTTCGCACCTCGAACGAGCTACATCGGGCACTCGAACGCGAAGAACTCGAGCTCCATTACCAGCCCATCGTCGACCTTTGCAGCGAAACACTGGTCGGGATGGAGGCCCTGGTGAGGTGGCAGCACCCCACGAGGGGGTTGCTCGCACCATTGGAGTTCATCCCGCTGGCGGAAGACAGCGGTCTCATCGTTCCCCTGGGAGCGTGGGTCCTGAACGAGGCATGCCGCCAAACGGCGGCATGGAACGAGCTCCGACCAAAGAGCCGTGAAGACCAGACTCGGCTCAACATTGCCGTCAACGTCTCGGCCTTGCAGCTGGCTGAACCCGGCTTTCCGAAGGTGGTCGCCGATGCTCTCGACGCCTCCGGCCTTCTCGCCGATCGGCTGTGGCTCGAGATCACCGAGAGTGCTCTGATGCGCGATCCGGACGACGCCGTTCTGGTTCTCCAGTCGCTTCGCGATCTGGGCCTTCATTTGGAGATCGACGATTTCGGAACCGGGTATTCATCGCTCGGCTACTTGCAGCGCTTCCCCGTCGAGACCCTCAAGATCGACAGGACCTTTGTCGACGAGTTGGATCACCGGCCGGAGAACGTTGCGATCGTGCGAGCGATCATCGGGCTCGGAGAATCGCTGGGCCTTTCGACGATTGCCGAAGGCGTCGAGCGGATGGCAGAGGCCGTCAAGTTGCAGGCGCTCGGGTGCCACCTGGCCCAGGGGTATTTGTACGGCAAACCACTGCCCGCCGGAGATTTGGGATGCTTCCCGAGGGACGATCTCAGCTCATGGCAGGCGTTGCTGACACCTGCTGCCTCGTGAGGGCACCGGACGCCGGGCCTCATCTACCATGAGAGTCGGCCGGTCCGGGCCTGGCTCAGTACGCTGGACTGATGATCCCGGGCAACCACACCCTGGCCGGCTCGGACGTCACCGTCCCCTCGCTCGGAGTCGGAACCTGGGCGTGGGGCGACAAATCCACCTGGGGCATGGACGGCTACGACGCCGATCTGACCCGCGACTCGATCGGGGAGGCCTGGGAGGCCTCGATCGACGCGGGGGTGACGCTCTTCGACACCGCCGAAGTCTACGGCCGGGGGGAGAGCGAGCGGATCATCGGCGGGCTGTTGGCCGGGGACCCGGGCCGGGCCGGATCCGTTGTCGTGGCCACCAAGTTCATGCCGTCACCGTGGAAGCTGAACGTCCGCGGCGCGCTGCTCAGCTCGCTGCGGGCCTCCCTCGACCGCCTCGGGCTGCCAGCGGTCGACCTCTACCAGATCCACGGACCGGTCAGCCTCCGCTCCCACGCGGCGCTGGCCGAGGCGCTGGCGGCCGCCCACCAGGAGGGGCTGGTCAAGGCGGTGGGCGTCTCCAACTACTCGGTCAAGGAGACCCGCTCCATCGCCGGTGAGCTCGAAGGGCACAGCCTCCGGCTGGCGACCAACCAGATCGAGTTCTCCTTGCTCAGACGATCCCCGGAGACCAGCGGGCTCCTGGCCACCTGTGCCGAACTGGGGGTCCTGCCGCTCGCGTATTCGCCCATCGGCCAGGGCCGGCTGACCGGCAAGTACTCGGCGGCCCATCCGCCGCCAGGCAAGAGGACCTTCTCCAACCACCCGATGGCGGTGGTCGACGCCGTCGTCGACGAACTGCGCGCCATCGGTGAGCGTCACGGGGGGAAGCTACCGAGCCAGGTCGCCCTCAACTGGGTGACGGCAAAGGGAGTCGTGCCGATACCCGGGGCGAAGAACCGGAAGCAGGCCGAGGAGAACGCCGGGGCAATGGGATGGCAGCTCGATGAGGACGACATGGCCCGGCTCGACCGGGCAGCCCTCCCAGGCATCCGGAGCTTGCAGAACCGGTTCTGGCAGCACGGCTGAGGGGCGGTGAGGTGGCGCGGGCCACGCGCTCGGAACACCGAACGCTTCAGACCGGGCGACCTTCACGTGCGTGCGGGGTGGGGGTTGACGAAGCTAACAACGTAAGCCATAATGGCTAACATTGTTAGCCTCTGTTGAGGCTCGCCGGAGAGGAGACACGGCATGGACCAGTCAGTGCACTATCGCAAGCCCGGGATGCTGGTGAGGAAACTCATGAATCCCTTTGTGGTCATGATGATGCACATCGGCGTGAGCGTGTGGGGAAGCCGGATCCTGGAAGTCCAGGGGCGTACGAGCGGGATCCCTCGGCGGACTCCCGTCAACCTTCTCGAGTTGGACGGGCACCGCTACCTGGTGTCGCCTCGAGGCGAAGGGCAGTGGGTGAAGAACGTGCGCGCCAATGGCGGTCGGTTGGCACTCGTCCTGGGTCGGCGGCGCGAGGAGGTTTCGGTGCAGGAATTGGCCGACAGAAATCGCCGGTGCTGCGGGCCTACCTGCGTCGGTGGAGGATGGAAGTTGGCATGTTCTTCGATGGCGTGACTGCTGACTCGGACGAGGCCGACGTTCAGCGCATCCTCTCGAGCCACCCGGTCTTCGTCCTCTCGGACGCAGGGAGTTGAGATGGACGCGACGGACAGCCGCGCGCTGGTGGCTCGGAGCCACGCACGCGCACCTGATCATCGACCAGGGACTGCCGGACGGTCGGAGTGCCACGGACCGTCGCCGCAGTCAACCTCGGACTGCGATTCTGTGTCGAGTTGGCCACGTTTGCCTCGTTGGGCTACTGGGGAGCGTCCATCAACGCATCGGTCGCCCTACGAACGTTGCTGGCTGTGGCTGCTCCGCTGGTGGCCATCGTGGCATGGTCCCGCCTGTTGGCCCCGAGAGCCCCGAGGCGTCTCGCCGGCGTTGCGGCCCTTGTCGTGGAGCTGTCGATCTTTGCCAGCGCAGCCTTGGCCCTGGTCTCATCAGGGCTGGGCACTGTCGGCCTGCTCTACGCGTCACTGGCAGTGGTCAACGCAATCCTGACCCGCTCGTTCGGCCAGTACGCACCTCCCGCGAGCGCGCCTGCGAAGGGAAACCGACCATGACGAGGCCGGGAACCGGCGCAATAGAAGCATCACTGCTCCCCGGTGAACTCGATCGCCCGGTCGCACCAGCGACGCGCTCCACGCGCGTTGCCGAGGCGGTCGCTGCCGCGCGGCGAATCCTGGAGGAGGAGGGGGCCGATGCGCTGACGATGCGCCGACTGGCCGACGAAATGGGAATCCAGGCCCCGTCTCTGTACAAGCACTTCTCGGGCAAGTCGGACCTGGAGCTCCTGCTGATCGAGGACGCCCTCTTCGACGTCGGTGAGGCGACCCATCGGGCCCTGCACGATCCAGGTCACGACTCCCCGGTCCTGAACCTGCTCGTCACCTACCGCGCTTACTCGATGTCCCATCCGAACCTGTATCGACTGGCCACGGGCGGGCTCCTCGCCCGGCACAGATTGCCGGAAGGGTTGGAGGACTGGGCCGGGAACCCCTGGTTCGTGGTCACCGGCGATCCCTTCTTGGCCCAGGCTCTCTGGTCCCTTGCGCACGGCATGGTGATCCTCGAGCTCGATCGTCGCTATCCAGAGGGCTCCAACCTCGATGCCACCTGGCGGGCCGGTGCGGCTGCGTTCGAGCAGGTGGCGAATTCGGTGGCACCGGTCCCACCCGGCTGAGGGGACGACTGTCTCGAACGAGGCTCCTGGCTCTCGAACCCCGCCCACCGACGATGCGAGACCATTCGGTCGAGAGTAGTTAAGTTGACACTTACGTAAGTGATTGCTAATATTAATGCATGGACACCGCATTCAGGGCTTTGGCCGAGCCCCGCCGACGGGAGATCCTCAAACTGGTGTGGACGAAGGAACTCCCGGCCACGCAGATCGCCGACCGGTTCACCGATGTCACCCGGTCGGCGGTCTCGCAACACCTCGGCGTCCTCCGTGAGGCCGGGCTGATCGTCGAACGCCGCGACGGAACCCGTCGCCTCTACCGGGCCAATCACGCCGAGATGGACCGCCTGCGCCGGTTCCTCGACGACTACTGGACCGACAGCCTGCAACGTCTGCAGTACCTGGCCGAATCGGCCGAGCGAGAGAAAGGATCCACCGATGGCTGAACTGACTCGGGAGGTCGTGATGGACGCCAGCCCCACCACGATCTTCCCCTTCCTCACCGACCCAGCCCAGCACGTCCTCTGGATGGGAACCGAGGCCGACCTCGAGCCGCGGGTCGGCGGCACCTACCGGGTGCTCGTACAGGGGAAGCATCCTGCGGTCGGAGAATTCGTCGAGGTGGTGACCGATCGCAAGGTGGTGTTCACCTTCGGTTGGGACGAGCCGGACCACCCGATCCCCGCCGGCTCGACGGAGGTGGAGATCACGCTGATCCCCGACGGCAACAAGACCAGGGTGCGCTTCGTGCACCGGGGTCTGCCCGACGACGCCGTGGCCGACCACACGCAGGGCTGGGACCACTACCTCGACCGACTGGCGGTCGCCTCCGCCGGTGGTGATGCCGGACCGGACACGTCGAGCGAGCCATGAAGATACCCACGATCGTGTCAGCAGACGAGTGGGAGGCCGCGCGCCTGCGACTACTCGTGAAGGAGAAGGAGTTGACCGGCGCCCGTGACGCGTTGGCCGCTGAGCGGCGGCGGATGCCGTGGCGGGCCGTGGAGAAGGCGTACGAGTTCGAGGGAGCCAAGGGCACAGCGAGTCTGCTCGACCTGTTCGAGGACCGGCGTCAGCTCATCGTCTACCGCGCATTCTTCGAACCCGGCGTCTCCGGCTGGCCCGACCATGCCTGCCCCGGCTGCTCTCTGGTAGCTGATCAGGTCGCCCACATCGCCCATCTGAACGTCCGCGACACCACACTCGTTTTCGCCTCCCGCGCGCCGCAGCCGGACATCGAGCGCCTGAAGGTGCGGATGGGCTGGGAGATGCCCTGGTACACCATGACCGACAGGTTCGACGCCGACTTCGGCGTGGACGAGTGGCACGGCACGAACGTGTTCATCCGCGACGGCGACAGCGTGTTCCGCACCTACTTCGTCAACAACCGCGGCGACGAGGCGATGGGGAGCACCTGGAGCTACCTGGACCTGACCGCGCTCGGACGCCAGGAGGACTGGGAGGACTCACCCGAGGGCTACCCCCAGACCCCACCGTACGCGTGGTGGAACTGGCACGACGAATACGGCAGCACCGAGCCGTCCCACTGAGTCGAGCGGGACCGGCAGAGACCGTCGTGTGGCCGGCGGGGTCCGCAGGGCGGTCGCAGAGCACCTTCGGGGCGATTTCTTCCGGTCTTCTTATGCGCCCTTCATGTCTTAGTCAGGACCACTCCTTACCCTTGAGGTATGCCGCGACGCGTCCCAGATCTCTACCAGGGCTGATCCGGCCGGACGGGCCGGCCGACGCGCCCGGATCCAGCGTGACGCCGGCCTCGAGCGGGTCGGCTCGATCTCCAGGAAGATCGCCGTGGGCTCGATCGCCGCCGCAGCGGTTATCGGCATCTACGTGAGCCGCGCCCTTCCTGGGCACTCGGCCCAGCCGGCCACGTCCGGAACTGCCGGATCGAGTCCAGGCGTCTCAGGCGCCCCCTCCTCCTCGTCGGGTGCTTCCGGAGGTTCGTCGGCCGGTGCGGGCGGGTCGCTGACCCAACCGACCAGCCCTCCCATCCAGACGCAGCAGCAGGCGCCCGTGGTGACCGGTTCGTCGTGAACAGGGGTGCGGCGACGACCGAGCACTCGCCGGCACTGGCGATCTATCGCACAGCGGCTTGGTCGACCCGGGTGGACCTCCTCGTCACCGACCCCGGAGTGGTAGTGGAGGCCGGCCGGATCCTCCACGCCATCTTGGACCGCGTCGACACTGTGGCCAGCCGGTTCCGGGCCGACTCCGAGGTCCGGCTCCTCCAGCAGTCCGCCGACGGTCGCACTCCCGCCGCGGTCAGCGCGGACCTCTGCGAGGCGGTGGGTATCGCCCTCCGGGCGGCGCGCCTGACCGGCGGAGCCGTCGATCCCACCGTGGGTGTGGCCCTGTGCCGGATCGGCTACGACCGCGACTTCTCCTTGATGGAGACCGACGTCACCGGCTACAGCAGGGGTGCCGGACCGGTACCCGGCTGGCGGTCGGTCGTCCTCGACACGGTGGGCTCGACGCTGACGATGCCTCCCGGCACGTTGCTCGATCTCGGAGCCACGGCCAAGGCCTGGGCAGCTGACCGTGCCGCCTGCGAGATTGCCGCCCGACTCGGCTGCGGCGTCCTGGTCTCGCTGGGTGGCGACATCGCGGTCGCCGGCCCGGCTCCTGCCGGCGGCTTCTGCGTGGGGCTCGCCGACATCTGCGGCGAGCCGCACGCCCAAGCGACCGTCTCCATCGACAACGGTGGCCTGGCCACGTCCGGCGTGGGTCGCCGCCACTGGACCCTCGACGGCCGTCCCGCCCACCACTTGATCGACCCGGCAACCGGCCGACCGGTCGACAGTCCGTGGCGCACCGTGTCGGTCGCCGCCGGATCGTGTGTCGACGCCAACACCGCCTCGACCGCCGCCATGATCATGGGTGCCGACACCGCAGAATGGCTCGGCGGCGTGGGGCTGCCGGCCCGCCTCGTCCGGACCGACGGTACCGTCGTGACCGTGGCCGGGTGGCCCGCCGACGGGACGGACGTGCCACAGTGAGCGCCGTCGCGCTACCCGTGGCCGTCGTCGGCGGGAGGGCCTTGTGGTACCTGACCCGCTCGACCGGACTGGTCGCCCTGCTCCTGTTGACCTCCACCGTCGTCCTCGGCGTGGTGGCATCGGTCGGCTGGACCACCGAGCGGTGGCCCCGGTTCCTCTCCCAGGGTGTGCACCGGAACCTTTCGCTCTTCTGCGTCGGCTTCGTGGCCCTGCACGTGGTGACGACGGTGAGCGACGGGTACGTACCCATCGGATTCGCCGATGCGTTCCTCCCCTTCCTGACCCCCTACCGCCCCCTCTGGGTCGGGCTCGGCGCCCTGGCCTTCGACCTCCTGTTGGTGGTGCTCGTCACGAGTGCCCTACGTCACCGCATCGGCTACGACTCGTGGCGGTTCGTCCACTGGTTGGCCTACCTCTGCTGGCCGATCGCCATGTTCCACAGCCTGGGCAGCGGCTCGGACTCGGCGCTTCCCGTTGCCCTCGGCCTGGACGCAGTCTGCACCGCCGCGGTCATTGCCGCGGTGGCCTGGAGGGTGAGCACCGGCCGCACGTTCAGTGCCGGCCGGCGCGCCGCCGCATCGGTGGGGGCCGTGGTCGTCGTCTTCACCATCGCCGTCTTCGCCAGCGTGGGCCCCCTGCGCCCCGGATGGTCGCACCGGTCCGGGACCTCGTCCGCCCTCCTCGCCCAGCTGGCCCGCAAGAGCGCCGGCGCGGCGCCAGCCGTCCCTTCCGGGTCAGCCGGAGCCGGGACCTTGCCGACCGCACCGTTCACCTACAACCTGACCGGGTCCCAGACCACATCGGCCGCCGGCGCCCAGGGCCAGGTGCAGGCCACCCTGTCCATGCGGCTGCAGGATCCCTCGTCCACGCCGCTCACGGTGACGTTGAACGGGACCCCCGCCCAGGGTGGTGGGATCGCCATGACCTCCGGCTCGGTGACCTTCGGTCCGTACCAGGGACCGGTCACCTCGCTGGACGGCGGGACCGTCGTGGCCACTGTGGCGACTCCCGGTCCTGAGACCCTGACCATGTCCCTCCAGGTCGACCCCAACTCGGGGGCCCTGGCGGGCACCGTGACCGGGACCGAGCGCGTGACCCTGCCCGTCTCGCCGGCGGGGCTCCGCTCGTCGTCGGCCGCCGCGCCGACCGTGTCCTCCGTCACGGCCCCATCCGGGAGCGCCCGTCTGCTCACCGGTGTGGCAGCGACCAGCCAGCCGGTCGCGCTCGACGAGCACCTCGAGCGGTGGGGGGTGCTGCCCCGATGGAAGGGGGCGACATTCATCGACGAGATCGAGCGAAGCGGTCTCCGCGGACGGGGTGGAGGGTGGTTTCCGGTCGGCACCAAATGGCGGTCCGTCCACCGGGTGGGCATGCGCCGGCCGGTCGTGGTGGCCAACGGCTCCGAGAGCGAGCCGGCCAGCGGCAAGGACCGGCTCCTGCTGTCCCGATTTCCCCATCTGGTGCTCGACGGGGCGGTCGTTGCCGCCCTCAGCGTCGGAGCACCGGACGTCGTCGTGCATGTCCCCGCCTTTCGCCAGGTCGGCGGTCGACCACGCCCTCGCCGAACGGCGGCGTCGGGGTCTCGACCCATGCACCATCGATGTGGTGACCGCTCCCGACAGCTACCTGGCCGGACAGGAGTCGGCGGTGGTCAACACCATCAACGGGAAAAATCCGGGCATTCCGTCGTTCGTTGCGCTCCGGTCGGTGCGTGAACGCGGGGCCGCAGGGCGACCCACGCTCGTGCAGAACGTCGAGTCGCTGGCCCACGCATCGCTGATCGCCCGGTTCGGGGCCGAGTGGTTCCGGAGTGTCGGGACTGCAGCGCTCGCCCGGGTCGACCCTTCTCACGGTCACCGGCCGTTGGTCCGAACCCCGCATCGTCGAGGCAGCGCTTGGGCGCCCGCTTGGTGACATCCTCGCCCTGGCACCCGGGGCGGAGCGCTCGGTGCAGGGGATCCTCCTCGGGGGGTACGGCGGTGGCTGGGTCCCCACCACTGAGGCCCTGGCCATGCCGCTGACCGAGGAAGCTGCCCGTCACCAAGGCTCCTCTATCGGCGCCGGAGTGGTCATCCTTCTCCCCGCCGACGTCTGCCCACTCCTGGAGGTGAGCCGGGTGGTCCGCTACCTCCAGAGCCAGGGCGCCGGCCAGTGCGGCCCCTGCGTCAACGGCCTCGACGCCCTGGCCTCCAGGCATGGAATCCCTGGCCGTCCGGCCCCGGGCACTGCGCGGCGGCATCTCCGACATCTCCGCCCTCTGCGACCTGGTCGAGGGCCGGGGCGCCTGCGCCCATCCTGACGGCGCGGCCCGGTTCGTCCGGTCTGCCCTGCGGGTGTTTGCTGACCACGCCGGCCTGCACCTCCAACGCGGCCCATGCCACTCCACCCAGCGACCGGTCCTCCCCCTCCCCGCCGGCCACCGGCGGACGGGCCGATGAGGAGGTCGCGCCTCTTCCTCGTCGTGGACCCCGTCCGCTGCGACGGGACCGGGGTGTGTGCCGAGCTTCTCCCCGAACGCATCCGGGTCGATCCGTGGGGGTATCCGGTCATCGAGCCCGGAGAAGTGCCCAACCACCTCCTCGACCACGCCGAGCGGGCAGTGACCAGCTGTCCACGCCTGGCGCTGACCCTGGTCCGGCGGGGCACCTGACCCGATCGGGGCGATCGGGAGCTCGGCAAGGGCCCGTCATCGAACCGTCAGCCTGGGTGGGTACCGTGGGGGCGGTGTCAGACACAGCCAGAGTCGGGTCGAGGCAGACGTGAGGGTCCTCGTCGCCGAGGACGATGCAGGCCTCCGCTCCGTCCTCGAGCGGGGCCTCCGTGAGAACGGCTATGTCGTGGACGCCGTGGTCGACGGGGAGGTCGCCGGGCTCTACCTGCGTAGCTACGACTACGACGTGGCCGTGGTCGACTGGCGGATGCCGGGGATGACCGGCGTCGAGGTGATCGCCGAGGCGCGTCGGCAGGGCCACCACGTTCCGTTCCTCATGCTCACGGCTCTGGACACCACCGCTGATCGCATCTCCGGGCTGAACAGCGGGGCGGACGACTACCTGGTCAAGCCGTTCGACTTCGGGGAGCTGCTGGCCCGGCTGCGGGCCCTGCAACGGAGGCCGTCCGTCAGCATCGGACCCCGGCTCGAGTGCGGTGACCTGGTATTCGATCCCGCAGTGCGCCAGGCCGCGGTGGGTGGGCGCCCGATCTCCCTCACCGCCACGGAGATGGGCCTGCTCGAGGTCCTCCTCCGCCGCTCCCCGTCGGTGGTCACCCGCCGGGCGATGGCGGTGCACGTATGGGACGACGAAGCCGACGTCGTCGGGTCCAACACCATCGACGTCCACGTCGGGAGACTGCGGTCCAAGCTCCGGGGATGCGGGGCCCGGATCGAGACGGTCCGCGGCACCGGCTACCGGATGGTGGCCTCGTGAACGGAGACGGCCATCACTACCGGTACGACCACTAGCGGCCCGAGGAGCCGACAGTTCCATGCCGCTCGGGTGGCCCTCGTGGCCACCGCGGTGGTCATGGCCTGCTACGTCCTCGGCGTGATCGCCCTCAACGTCGTGGTGGTCAACCGTCTGACCAGCCAGGCCGACACTCGTCTGGCCCAGCGAGTGGCCCAGACGACTCCGGCTTCCCGGGCGAGGTCGGCGTCCGTGCCCAAGGACACCGACCATGACATCGAAGACGCTCCCCGGTTCGTCTGGATCGTCAGCGCAAACGGGCAGCCCATCGCCCTCACCCCCGCTGCGCCGGAGCTTCCCGAGCGCACCTGGAGCACCGGCGCCAGCACCGTCGCGATCAAGGGCACGGACTTCCGCTTCCAGGCCGTCCGGACGGGAGACGGATGGCTGGTCGCCGGAGAGAGCCTGGCCCAGCTCGAGCGGGTGCAGAGCGCACTCATCGGTCCCGAGCTCCTCTTCGGGATCCTCCTGCTGGTGACCACATTCATCGGATCCCTGATCATCGGACTACGGGCCTCGGCACCGCTCGAGCTCATCCACCGCCGCCAGGTCGAGTTCACCGCCGACGCCTCCCACGAGCTACGGACGCCGATCAGTGTCATCGAGGCCGAGGTGGAACTGGCGCTGAGCCGGACCCGAGCCTCCAGGGAGTACCGGGAGGTCCTGGAACGGATCGGCGGCGAAGGCCGGCGTCTGCGGAACATCGTCGACGATCTCCTGTGGCTGGCCCGCATCGACGACGAGCGCACGGCGCTGGTGGAGGGTGAGGAGGCTGACCTTGCCGCCGTAGCCGCCGCCTCGGTGGAGCGCTTCCAGTCCGTCGCCTCGGCCAAGGGCGTGAACCTGCAGGTGGACATCGAGAAGGATCGCCCGGCGCGGGTGACAGCCGACCCGGCGTGGATCGACCGCCTGGTCGGCGTTCTCGTCGACAACGCCTGCAAGTACTCCGGCCCGGATGGCAGCGTCGACGTGTCTGTCCACGTCGCCGGCAACCGGGTGATCCTACGGGTCGACGACACCGGCCCAGGGATACCGCCGGAGCAGCGACAACTGGTACTCGACCGCTTCCACCGCGGCACCGAGGCGCCCGGCGGCACCGGTCTGGGCCTGGCCATCGCCGACTCGGTGGTCAGGGCGACCGACGGGTCGTGGATGATCAGCGACGCTCCGGGAGGTGGGGCCCGGATGGAGGTGTCGTGGCGGCAGACGGCGGCCGGTCGCTCCCGACCGGCCGGAACTGCGGCGATCGGACACCCGGCGGGCGATGACCGGCGCTTCGCCGAGGCGCGCCATCTCCCGGTGGCGACACCGGGTCTGCCCACCGGAGCGGAGGGATCTGACCCGTAGAGGAGCGCGTGTCATCGGATCCTCGACGGTTGGACGGATCTGTCACGTGTCCTTCAGGCACGGCCTCTAGGTTGGTCAAATGGTGCCCCACCGTTCTGTCCGGCCGCCCGTACGCGCATTGTCGATGGGTCGACCCGATGCGACGTGGCCGACCCGGGACAGATGAGCGGCACCCTCGGTACGGGTCCTCGGCCGCTGCCTAGCCACCTCACCCGCCGACGCAGACCCCGCACCTTCCGGAGCCATCCCGTCCGGACGGCTGTCCTCGTCGCGCTGTCTGCCCTCCTGGTCTGGTTGGCCGTGTCCCTCGGAGGGGCCCTGACCGACCAGGCCCTCGGCAGTTCGGTCAGTGCCCGGTTCGCCGAATGGGCCCGTGGGCACGGCGGTGCCGGCGTCGTCAACTGGGTGGAGAACCAGTGGTACTCGCACCACCCCCCGCCGGTTGGTGGACGACCGCCGGCCAACGCCATCCGACGGCCCCGCTCGTTGCCGATGACGGCAGCCAGCCCGGGGCACCTCCCTGTCCCCACCCCCATCGCGCCGGTAGTCAGCCCGGCCATCCCCGGCGAGGGGCAGTGGTCGCCGGTCGGCCGTCTGGTCGGCGGCGTTCCTGCCGTCTACGTCACCACGTTGCGACCTGATCCGGTCCACACCAGCTACGTGGTCGGCGCCGCCTGGATGGATACCAAGCTGCTCCGGGCCACCCTCTACTCGGGAAGTCAGATTCCCGGCGGCGGACCCTACCTCCACTCCGCCCCAATCTCCCCGACGGCGGCGAACACACTGGTGGCAGCCTTCAATGCCGGGTTCCTCATGCCCTCGGCCAACGGCGGGTACTTCACCGACGGCCGTATCATCGATCCCCTACGGACGGGAGCAGCGTCCTTCGTGGTCTACGCCGACGGGACGGCCTCGGTCGGATCCTGGGGCACCGAAGTGGCCATGACCCCCAAGGTCGTCGCCGTTCGACAGAACCTCGACGTGCTGGTGGACAACGGACAGCCGGTTCCGGGGCTCAACGCTGCCGACACCACGAAGTGGGGGGCAACGCTCGGCAACGCGGTCTACGTGTGGCGGTCCGGCGTGGGCGTCACCGCCGACGGCGCCCTGATCTACGTGGGGGGTCCGGGCCTCAACATCACCGATCTCGCCGACCTGTTGGCCCGAGCCGGCGCCGTCCGGGCAATGGAGCTCGACATCAACACCGACTGGGTGAACTTCGCCAGCTACACACCGAGCACACCGACCGGGGCGGCCGCACCGGGAAACGGCGCCGACCTCCTGCCCAACATGGTGGGAACCCCCGGCCGTTACTTCGAATCGTGGTGGGCCCGCGACTTCATCACCATGTCGGCGCCTGCGAGCTCCACCTGACCGGCCCTTCGTCCCGCCGTCCGGAAGGCCCAGCAAAATTGTCCGACCATCGCCGCCGCCCCCCGGTCCGTGGCCGAACCCACCGACTACGAACGAGGAGCAGAGGGTGAATCCACACCGGAAGACCCTGGAGGAGGCACTGCGCCTTGTCCAAGTGGACTGGCCCCCCGTCACCGGCAACCCTCGGCGGTGATGGTGCTGGTGGCCGCGGCGGTCGCCGTCCTTGTGACCATGCACCTCGCCATCGCCGCGGTGACCTACAACTGTATGGTGCGCATTGCCCGGGTCGGAGACCGCCATCACACCGAGGGGTGACAGCATCATAAGGTTCAGAGCGTGACCGCGCCGCTGCCTGCAGGCACGCGCCGGAGGCCGACGCCGGACGAGCTCGGCCGGCGTCGGGCGCAGCGAGCCCGTCGGATCCGCATGCAGCGACGTCGAGCCGCTGCCGGGGCACTGGCCGTCGTCCTCCTCATCACGGTCGTCCTGGTGGTCACCCAGTCCGCAGGGGGCCCACCGCCCGCGCCCGGTCAGCACAAGGTGACCGCGACCGCACCGGCATCCCGGGTCCCGGACTCGATAGAAGCAGGCGTCGAGTCCTGGCAGATGGGCTCCCCCGTCTCCCGTGAGTCGGTGGTGGCCGCAGGTACCCAACTGACCGTCCTCGGCGGTCTCACCGCGGCCGGGACCTCCCTCACCCAGGTCTCGACGATCGATCCGCACACCGGGTCGGTGACCAGCGCCGGATCGCTGGCCACGGCGGTCCATGACGCGGCGGCCACCACCATCGGGCGGACCACGTTCGTCCTGGGAGGCGGATCGGCCGACACCGTACCCACCGTGCAGTCGTTCCCCGCCGGTGCACCCCCTGCCCCGGCAGGCCTGACCGGGTCGGAGCCTGGGCAACTCCCCCAGCCGCGTTCCGACCTCGCCACCGCCACGCTTCCCGATCCGACCGGTGGCCACGGGTCCACCACGTACGTGGTCGGCGGCTACGACGGGACCCACTATCTGCCGTCGGTGCTGGCCACGAGCGATGGCACGCACTTCACCACCGTGGGCCGGCTGCCCGTCCCGGTCCGCTACCCGGCCGTGGTTGCAGACGCCGGTCGCATCTACGCCTTCGGCGGTCAGGTGCCGTCGCCCGGTGTCGCCGCGGTGGCCACCGACGACATCCAGATGATCGACCCGGTCAGTCACCGGGTGGTGGTGGTCGGACACCTGCCGCAACCCCTCTACGGCGCGTCCGCCTTCCTCATCGGCGGGAATATCTACGTTGCAGGCGGACAGGTCCCGGGGGGAGCGACCGTCACCCAGATCGACGCCTTCGTGCCGGCCAGCGGGCAGGTGCTCAACGCCGGCCTTCTCCCCCAGGCCGATGCCTTCGCCGGATCCACCACCCTCGGGAACGGACGTGCCGCCGTCGGCTACATGGTCGGAGGGGAGGTCGCCGCCCAGTCCGGAGTCGACCAGGCCGGCGTGGCGTCCGGTTCCCTTGCTTCGGTGATCTCCCTTCGCCTGAGCACCTATGGAGGCCCTTCCGGAGTAGTGGGGGCCGGCGCCCCCTACTCCGGCACCCTTCTCATCGCCGACCGCGGCAACGACCGGCTCCTCGCCATCAACACCCAACGGACCGTCACCTGGCAGTACCCGTCCGCCACGATGCCGCCTCCGCCCGGTGGCTTCTACTTCCCCGATGACGCCTTCTTCATCCGGGGCGGCACCGGGATCATCTCCAACCAGGAGGACAATCACACCATCGTCCAGATCGGCTACCCGTCCGGCAAGATCCTCTGGCAGTACGGGCACCCGGGCGCGCCCGGCGCGTCGGCAGGGTACCTCGACCAGCCCGACGACGCCTACCTGCTCAAGTCGGGCATCATCACCGTGGCCGACGCCTCCAACAACCGCATCCTGTTCATCACGCCCGGGGGTCAGGTGACCGGCCGGATCGGCAACGGTGTCGATGCACACGACCCGCCGGTGTCGATCGCCTATCCCAATGGGGACACCCCCCTGGCCGACGGGAACGTTCTCGTTTCGGAGATCAACGGATCGTGGATCGACGAGTACACACCGACCGGCAGGCTGGTGTGGACGGTGCACATGCCCTCTGTCGACTATCCCTCCGATCCCCAGCAGGAGGGTCCCGACAGCTACCTGATGACCGACTACAACCCTCCGGGCGAGGGCCGCGCCCTCGAGTTCACCCGATCCGGCACGGTCACCTGGCTCTACGACGCCCGATCGGGCGACGCGATGTTGAAGAAGCCGTCCCTGGCCGAGCGCCTGCCCAATGGCTTGATCATGATCAACGATGACTACCGCGACCGGGTGGTGGCCATCGACCCGGCCACCAACTCCATCGTGTGGCAGTACGGTCTCACCGACGTCCCAGGGACCAGCCCCGGGCTGGTCTCCATTCCCGACGGATTCGACAACCTCCTGACCAACGGCACCACGCCCACCCATCCGGTCACCGGCTGACCGGTCTGAGGCCACGGGCTCGGCGAGTTCGGAGACCGGTCGAGCCAGACCGTCAGTCATGACGTGTGCGTCAAGGCTCCCTTCTTCATCCTGTTGTCAGGATCGCCTCGTAGCATCGCACCGAGGACCCTCTTCTCATGCGGGCACCGCGCCTCATGACCGCCTACACCGGAGTCATCTTGACGTCGAACTCGATCGCGTCGCTACGGGTATCGGGATCGTTGGCACCTTGGTCTGCCTGCTCAGCATCCGCCCCGCACACAACGCCGGGTCATCGCGGATGGTGATCTCAGGTGCCCGGGCTCCGACTGCAGCGTCGGGGACTCACGTCAGTGGGAGTGCCCCGCCCGGAGGACGATTGCGAGCCGGGAACTCCCGACGCCGCCCGCCGCATTCGGCCGGCCGACGACCTGGTCACGGTGCGCGGCGGTGAGCCGGGCGAATCAGGCGCCATCTGCGAGCGACCCCCACAGTGTGGCCCCACACGGCGACGAAGAACTGCAGGGTCGCCCTGATACGCCACGTGCCTCGCAGGAACGGCGCGATGGCCCCGAAGCCAACGCCCGGCTCACCGCATCCACCGCTGCAGTGCTGTTCGTGCTGCTGGCCGCGGAGGGTGCAACGATCCTGCGGATCCGGGCGTTGCTGACACCCCACGTATTCATAGGGATGCTGCTCGTCCCCCCGGTCTTGCTCAAGATGGGCAGCACCATCTGGCGATTTGCCCGGTACTACATGGGCGATCCCGCATATCGCCGGAAGGGCCCACCACTGGCTCTACTCCGTCTCATCGGACCCGTCGTGGTCGTCCTGACCCTTGCGGTATTCGCCACCGGAATCGCTCTGCTCCTTGGACCAGGGTCGTGGCGCTCGCAGATGCTTCTCCTCCACAAGGCCAGCTTCGTCGTGTGGCTGATCGTCACGGCGGTACATGTGCTGGGGCATCTCGCCGACACCGCCCAATTGGCTCCACGCGATTGGCTTCGACGTTCGCGGCGACAGGTGAACGGCGCCGGCGCACGTCAGTGGGCCCTCGCGGCGAGCCTGGCCATGGGTCTCATACTGGCGATCGTCGTGGTGCCTCGGGTCGGTCACTGGGTCATCGTCGGTCACTCAGGTCACCTGTTCTGAGCCAAGGATCTGCAACGGGCAAGGCAAGGGCTTGCTTAGCGGTGCGCCGCGCTTGAGACTTCCCCGGTCCAACGAGAGAACAAGTCAGAGATCGTGCCGCCATGGGCTGCGTTTCGCCGCCAGGTCATCCGTAGCGAAGCCCCAGGCGGGCGGCAGCGGCCCCGCCGGACAGCCAATGGTCATATCTCACGAGCACATGGGTCGATAGGTGTTACTCGTTCTCGTTCGGCAACCCGTCGGACGATGACGCGAAGGGAAAGCGTGCAGTCCAGTGCTTCGTACCGTCGAAAGAGACGGTCATCGCCTCGTACTCCTCCAGCTCCTCGACCCGGGCAAGCCCTTCGTCTCCGGCGACCGCCACTGCCGTGGCCAGAGCGTCGGCGAGACCGAGATCTGGCCCGCTGACGCTCGCTGAGAGGACCCGAGCCGAGGCTTCGCCCGTACAAGGATCGATCAGATGCTCCCCACGTTCATAGGTTCCCGACGTAGCCAACGCGCCGCTCAGCTCGACGATGCAGGCGAGATTGCATGGACAGAGGGGATCGGCGATGCCGAACCGGAACGGGTGAGTTCCCCCTGGTCCACCGAAGGACGCGATGTCGCCAGCCGCATTGACGACGGCACCAGAGACCCCCGGTAAGACGAGGGCAGCCAATGCCCGCTGCGCGGCCCAACCTTTGACATATCCGGTTGGGTCGAATCCTCCTGGCATCGCCCACGGATCGAACCATCCACCGGAAAGATCGTGTGCGGTGGCGCAAAGGCGGAGAACCTCAGCCACCTCCGGGGGAGCTTCCGCTACCGTGATGTCCCCACGACGGAGCTTGGTGATCGGGCTGGCTTCCTTCCAGGTGCTGAACACCGCGTCCACGTCGTGGAGGATGGTTCGAGCCCGGTGCAGCTGGGGGGTGAGGTCGGCGGCCGACACCTCTTCTCTCGCGTAGATGTCGATGGTCACGATGGTGCCCATGACGTTCTCGAGGTGGTGCACGGCAGGGGTGCAACCTGGGGCCTCTGTTGCTGGACGGCTCATTTGAATTTCAATTGATTCAGTGCTGACTGCAGCGACTGCTCGAATCCGGCGCTGGTGTAGCTCGCCCCGGATACCCCTTGGATGTTTGCACTCTGTGCCTGCAACGCCTGCTGCTCAAGCATCGGGATCGACTGCTGGTCGATGGATTGGGACCGGAAACTACCGCCATCGTCGAGCGAGGCGATGTTCACTTTGGTGATCTTCGTGCTGCTCACGGTTACCGAAACCGACAACACTCCGTAGTTGTAATTGACTGCTGCTCCTGTGGCTGACTGGGTAGTGGCAGGCGCCGTCGTCGTAGTCGCAGGAGCCGTTGCAGGCGTGTTCGACGCTCCGGTCGACGTCGGCGCGGGTGATGGACCCGTGCCCCCGGCGCTCTGGGTCGGTGGTGGTCCCGTCGCCACCGAGGCACTAGGTGAGCTCCGGGATGAGGAAGCACCGGGGAGCGCACCAAGGGAGAGATGGGAGGGCGAGGTATGGAAGCTGAGCACGGCGACCAGACCCGTCACGGTGGCGCCGACGACGATGATCGTCCGCCTCATCCGCTCTCCCCCGGTGGAATGAGCTGTGATTGTCGTTCCCGACGTGCCATCAGAAGGAGAACGCCTCCTCGTGGATGCGGTCCTGATGTGTGCCTAGCTCCGAGACCGCCGCTACCACCAGACGATTGAAGCCTTCCGGTCCACAGATGTAGACGTCGCTCGCCGCGATATCAGGAAGAAGCCGGTCGAGTGTGGCCGCATCGACGCGGACCTTCCGTCGTGAGCCGACGAGCTCATGGAGCTGACCGCCCCGTCGTCGGACGAGTTCCGCGACTTCGTCGCGGTGAACGATGTCTTCGGGAGTGGAAGCACGTACGACGACGGAGACATCCACTGAGGTGGGCAGATCCTCGAGGAGAGCTCTCAGTGGGGTGATGCCGACCCCGGCGGCGATGAGCGCCACATGTTCAGAGGAACCGGCATGCCGGGTGAATGCTCCGTAGGGTCCTTCGACGAAGACGCGTGTGCCGGGTTTGAGGCGGGCAACGGCACGACTGTGGTCGCCCAGTCCCTTGATGGTGATACGCAGATAGGGGGGTTGGGGCATCGCCGACAGCGAGTACGGGTGGGCGTGCCACCAGAGATCCCTGGTGAGGAAACGCCAGTGGAAGAACTGTCCTCCCGACACCTTCAGCCGAGAGATTCGTCGCCCTGAGCAGACGACCGAAAACACCCCGGGCGCCTCCTCCCGGACGGCAACCACTCGAAGCTGATGGCGGAGATTCCAAAGGATCGGGTGGATGACTCGGAAGGCGACGACCATTCCTGCCGTGGCGATCCACACCGCGATCCAGATGGCGCGGGTGAGCGGATGACCGATGAACGACACACCGGTCACGATCTGGTGGGCGAAGGCGAGCGCCAGGGCGAGGTAGAGGTAGAGGTGGACGATCCACCAGGTCTCGTACTTGAGGTGGCGCCGGGCGATCCTGATCGAGGTGACCCCGGCCAGGACCATGAGCCCGAAGCCGACGGCAGCAGCCAGAAGGTCGGGGTAAGTGGTGAGAAAGTCCCAGAACTGGCGGAGTGGCCCAGTCTTCGCCAGCTGGGCGTAGCCCAGTGTGATGAGCACCACGTGGGCTCCGATGAGCCCGAGCGCCCACGGTGCGATCCGGCGGTGCCAGCGAACGAGCCGATCCTGGCCCACCGATCGTTCGAGCCAGGGAAGGCGGGCGATCAGCACCACCATGACCAATATGAGATACGTCCCCGAGAAACCCGCAAGTCGGCCGCCGGCGATCAACAGACCGCCCGGTGCGGACAGTGATCCGCGACTTTCCCCAGTGGCAACCAACGCCAATGTGGCGCCGAATCCCAAACCGGCCACGCCCAAACACGCGTCGGCGACGCGGTGCCTCGGCGTGTGGCCTGTCCTCCGTCGGGGCGCCAACGAGGACGCTCTCGCCGAGCCCAGGATGTCGGCCGCCGTCGGCGACTTGGCCACTACCACATTACGAGGCTAGCGAACGTTGTTAAGAGGGAGATTAACGTCTGCTGTGGGTGTCACGACTGCTCGTTGATCCTCAGCGTCCAACGGTTCCGCAAGTAATCGCGATCAGTGCCGGACGCTTCATGCTGTCGTCAGGATCATTCCGTACCATTCAGCTGTGCGTCTCAATCGCGACCAGCCAGCCGCGGGCGAATACCACCTGACCGGAGACGCCCTGGCGCCGCGCGCGATCGCGTTGGCGGGCATGACGGGATGACCAATCTCGTGACGACTAGCAGGGCCCTCTCTCTCGAGCCGGACGACGCTGACGCTCCGATGCTTGATCCCTGGCTCACGTTCGGTCACGATGGTCCGCGGTGATGAACCAGGGATCGACTGTTGACGACCGACAGGACGACATCGAAGCGCTGCTCACGCCGACGGCTCGTTCCGGTGAGCGTCGGTCGAGGCGCAAGAGAGTCTACCGTCGCCGCCGGATCCTGGTCGTCATCGGGTTGGGATTGACCGCATTCCTGATCTGGCTGGCCATCTCCCTCGGCAGCGCTCTGACCAATCCCGCCATGGGTAGCTCGCTCAGTCCTCGCTTCGCCGAATGGGCACGGGAGCACGGCGGAGCGAGCATCGTGAACTGGGTCGAGAACGAGTGGTACAGCCACCATGGACCACGGGTGGGCGGTCAGCCGCCTAAGGGCTCGATCCGCGACCCACGCGCTCCACAAGCCGCGGTCAACGCCGGACCGGTACACCTACCGCCTCCTGCAGCGATGGCGCCATTGGCCAGTCCTCCCATCCCGGGAGAGGGTCAGTGGTTGCCCGCCGGCCGGCTGGTGGGCGGCATACCCGCACTCTACGTGACCACCCTCCGACCAGATGCCGTGCACACCAGTTATGTGGTGGGGGTCGCGTGGATGGACACCAAACTGCTGAAGGCGACGCTGTACTCGGGAAGCCAGATCCCAGGCGGTGGCCCCTATACCCATACCGCCCCCGTTCAACCGGCGGCGGCGACCAGCCTGGTGGCGGCCTTCAACGCCGGGTTCCTCATGTCAACGGCAAATGGGGGGTACTACACCGACGGCAAGATGGTCTTCCCCCTCAGGAATGGTGCGGCCTCATTCGTCGTCTACAGCAACGGCACCTCGACCGTCGGGAAGTGGGGCCGGGACGTCACCATGAACCCAACTGTGGTGTCTGTGCGTCAGAACCTCGACCTGCTCGTGGACAACGGCCAACCTGTGCCCGGGTTGAACTCGGCCGACACCAACCAATGGGGAGCCACATTGGGCAACCAGGTGTACGTGTGGCGTTCAGGGCTCGGGGTGACCGCCGATGGGGCACTGGTGTACGTGGGCGGTCCGGGCCTCAACATCACCGACCTGGCCGATCTGCTGGCCCGAGCGGGTGCGGTCCGAGCGATGGAACTCGACATCAATACGGACTGGGTGAACTTCAGCTCTTATCAGCCATCCACTGCAAGAGGTCCAGCCGGCCCGGCCAACGGCACAGAGCTGCTTCCAGGAATGACGGGTACGGCGGGCAGGTACTTCGAATCCTGGTGGGCACGTGACTTCATCACCGTGTCCTCGGCGGCCGGCACGTGACGCTGTTTCGGGCAACTGTGTCGAGCAGGCGGAGCGGCGTGCCGAGGCTGGAGTCGTCAACGTGTTCTTCGGGCGAGCGAGCTCACCTGCGAACGACGCTGTCTGCGCTCTGATCCACACGCGGAGCCCACGTTCGCGGGCGAGCCCACCTGTTCAGGGATGGGACGGCGAGGGAGGCGCCCCGTCGACCTCGAAGAACAACTCGTCGGCATAGCACCACCACCAGTCTTCGCCGGGTTCGTAGGAACGGATGAGCGGGTGGTCGCGATTCGCGTGCCAATGGGCGGTGGCGTGCCGGTTGGGAGAGTTGTCACAGCAGCCCACGTGCCCACAGTGCATGCACAGCCGTAGGTGCACCCACTGCCCGCCGATGCGCAGGCAGTCCTCGCAGCCGTCGCTCGACGGCACCACATCAGTCACGCTGTCGAGATGACTACAGGTTTGTGCCATACGATTCCTACCTCTTCAGATCACAGGTGGCGGGTTTCCGTTCGCGCTGGCCGCAAGCACCGGATCCCAGTCGCAAACGCTGCATGCGTGAGCGACGACGGAGTGGCCGAACTCGAGGGAAGCGCCGAACGGGTCACCGGTGGCGATCGCGTCGTCCCAGTCCAGTACGTATTCGCCCAACCCGGAGTCCCAGCGACCGGCCGACCCGGAGAGATCGCCGGTGGCAAAGCTGTCGGGTGCCGGGGAAGCAAACCCGTAGAACGCCGCCCGGGGATAGCGGGCGTCTCCTGGCCACCAGCCGATCTCCACCTGCTCTGCGGTGGCCGAGTTGCGCATGATGAAGTCGGTGGAAGGGGGGTCTGCCGGCCGACCGGAGAACAAGCTCACCGCCAGGTCGAAGGTTCCCCACCAGGCGTTCACCGGACTGGAGCGGCCACGGTACGGGGCGCGCAGGGCGGCAAGGACGAGGGCTGCACGCGTCGCGGCGGAGAAGTAGGTCGTCACCTGCTGCGGATCGTAGGTGTGGTGCTCGTGGTCCTCGTCGAGCGGCATGGTCCATGGCACTTCCTGCGGGAGCGGGTTGATCTTGACCTCTCCCATGAGCTCGTCGACCGCAGCGATCACCTCCCGCGTCACCTCTCCCACCGGGCGGTTCGGCATCAGCGGAACCCGTCGGACCCTGGCATCGCTATGTTCCACCACGACCTCATGGGTCCGCAGGTCGAGTGCGGTGACCAGCGCTCCGGAGTGGTCCGGTGCCGGCAGCGGCAATGTCTCCCAGCCCCGGGCGGTCAGACGGAGGGCGGCGTGCTGCAGTTGCGGCTCGGGCGGCGCCAACGCCACAGCCAGCTTGCCGAGCACCTGGGTGTGCGCATGGAGCGTGTCACAGGTGGCACTCCACCTGTCGTATGGCAAGGCCGGCCATGCGGACTGGCTCTGCGGCGGCGTCTGTCGGGGCATGTCGTGCGTCACGGTTGCCTACCTGTCGTTCGCTCCTCGAGTGACCATCTCGGGTTCTGCCCCTACGCCACTCTAAAACCTCAGGAGAGACGGTGGCCCTTCCGCTCGAGACGGTGGCACCCGGGCGCCGTGATGCCGCCCGTACCTGACCCCGATCCTCGAGCGAGCGGCGACGGCCAGCAGGATCGTACCCGGGCAGTGGTCACAGCGCCTCGTCTTCGACCTCCTGCACGGCGGCCGCAGCGGCTTGGATCCGAAACACCGCCGGCTGCAGCTCCCCGCCCTCCCGTGCGAACACGCCATCGTCGTGACGATCGGCGCGGTCTCCGTCGAGAGCGAGCGTGTCACGCCAGGCCACCTCCTCTACCTCGGCCCCGGACGCGACACGCTGGCGCTCACCTCCGCTGGGGCCGGCCGGCTCCTTCTGCTCAAAGGACTCCCGTTCGAAGAGCAGCTGCTCATGTGGTGGAACTTCGTCGCCCGCACCCGCGACGAGATCGAGGCGGGATACGAGGATTGGGCCGCCGACTCGGGTCGCTTCGGCACTGTCGCCTCGGACCTGTTCCGGATCGAGACGAGTCCACCCGTTTGGATGCCACGCCAACGCTGAGCTCTTCCTTCGAAACCTTGCGCCTCACGCCCTAGAATTCATAGGGTTGCGTCATAGTACGCAGTCAGGTATTCTGCGCACTGTGACAGGACCAACTGCACGCCCGACGGGCGCTGCCCCCGAGATCGAGGTGCCCTCCCTCGAGGATTCGAGGGCATTCGGACGCGCGGCGGGCCTTGTGGTCGACGAAGTCAGCAGCACGCATGTCACCGGTCACATCCAGCTCGGATCGGAGCACCACACCCCGTGGGGGATCGTGCACGGCGGCGTCTACTCGACCGCAATCGAGACTGCCGCCAGTATCGGGGCGAGTACCGCAGTGCGCGATCTGGGACTGGTGGCGGTGGGAATCACCAACACCACCCACTTCCTGAAATCGCTCACTGCGGCGCGGGTCGTGGTGGACGCAGCGGCTCTCCACCAGGGCCGCTCGCAGCAGCTCTGGCGCGTCGACATCACCGACGAGTTGGGCCGACTCGTCGCCCATGGCGAGGTGCGCCTGCAGAACATCAGGATGGAAGCCTGAGCATTCTCTGACGCCTCCCTCACCACTGTGAACTGACCAGCGATCGAGCGCCTTCGCCCCACTCGGCGCAATCTCGTATCGCCCTCCTTGACAGAGTGAACAGACCCGTCCAAATGTGCATTGAACTCAGATTCGGTCGTGTCCATCGACGGCGCGACCAAGCCGCGCGATCAGCTCGTGGGCGTAGTCGACCAGTGCCGGTGGGGACACCACCTCGAACTCGGCGCCGGTCTGATTGAGGGCCACCAGCACCCAGTCCAACGACTCGGACGTCATCCGCAGGCGGCACCGAGCACCGTCGATCTCCTCGATCGTGGCCCACGTCCCGACTCGGGAGCGGACCGCCGAGGCATCCGCATGGACCAACGCCTCAACGTCATGGCGCGTTGGCAGGTTGTCGATGCCGTTTCGTACGAACTCGGCGGCATCATTGGCCGGCAACGCTCGGGGCAGGAACTGCGCCCCGGTACGCCGGGGCCCGGTGAGGCGATCGAGACGAAAGCTGCGCCAGTCGGAGCGATCCATGTCCCAGGCGACCAGGTACCACCTCCGACCGAGCAGGACCATCCGGTGGGGCTCCACACGCCGGTCGCTGCCGGCGCCGTCGCGTGCGGTGTAGCCGAACTCCAATCGTTCGGTGTCGCGGCAGGCCAGTGCGATGGAGGTGAGGTCGCCCGGGTCGACGGTGGAGGGGGGACCGTTCCAGGGAGCTGCGACCGTCATTGCCGCCAAGGCGTCGACCCGACGTCGCAGCCGCGACGGCATCACCTGCACGATCTTGGCCAAGGCCCGGACCGAGGGTTCCTCGATCGAAGCCACGACCCCACCTTGGATGGCCGTCTGCAGGCCCACGCCGAGGGCCACCGCCTCCTCGTCGTCGAGGAGCAGGGGAGGCAGCACGGCCCCGGCGGCCAGCTGGTAACCGCCATCGAGGCCGCGCTGGGCCTCGACCGGGTAGCCCATCTCTCGCAGCCGCTCGATGTCCCGACGCAGCGTCCGGGCCGAGACCTCGAGCCGTTCGGCCAGTTCGGCTCCTGGCCAGTACCTGCGGGTCTGCAAGAGGGAGAGGAGCCGGAGGATCCGCGAGCTGGTGCTGGCCACAAATCCCAGTATGTCCCCTATTGAGGACAGGAAGTGACCGCTATTGGGTTCATAGTGGTGCTCGACCCCATCGACAGAAAGGCGTTCCAATGCACACTGACACCGAGGCCATCACCCAGGAGCGTGCCGACATCCTCGAGACGCTCTCCAAGCACCGGGGGTTCCTCCTCCGGACCGTCCAGGGCATGACCGACGAGGAGGCCGGGCTCCGGCCGACCGCCAGCGAGCTCTGCCTGGGCGGGATCGTCAAGCATGTGTCCCTGATGGAGGAGCGGTGGGTCGACTTCATCCTGGAAGTACCGGACGCGATCGGATCGGCCGACGCCAGCTCCTTCGAGAGGCATCTCGCCAGTTTCCTGATGGACGGTGTCTCCCTCGTACAGCTGCTGGCCAACTACGGCGAGGTGGCCCGCCGCACCGACGAACTGGTGCCGACGCTGCCTTCCTTGGACGTTGCCCATCCCCTACCCGAGGCCCCCTGGTTCGAGCCCGGGGCCAGCTGGTCGGCCCGACGCGTCCTGCTCCACATCATCGCCGAAACAGCTCAGCACGCCGGACACGCCGACATCATCCGCGAGACCATCGACGGCGCCAAGACAATGGGCTGACCGCTGTTCAGCGCAGCCGACCATCCCCGGCGAACGCCAGTCGAGAGCCCTCATCCGTCCAGCCAGGCGCGGACCGTGTCATGGTGATCTGCCCAGGCCAACCACGTCGACGCCGCCATGCGCTCGATCATGGAGCGACGCCCCGACTCCGTCGCCGCCGTCACGTCCGACACCGTGATCGCGTAGCGGACCGGGCGGGGGTCCAGCATTGGGTACTCCCGGCCTACCCAGGTGCCGAGACAGGCCCGCCGCTGCCGCCCCGAGAGACCCCGTTCCCGTCCTGCGCCGAGGCTCATGAGGTGCACGGCTACCGACTGCCGGTTCCGCCGGTCGGAGTTGGTGGCGTGCTGGACGGCGTAGGAGTCGACGAGATCCTGGACGGTGACGATCGCTCGCTCGCCGGTCAGTCCTGCCTTCCAGTCCTCGAGCGAGCAATACCGCTCCCAACACCCGGCGGCCGAGAGCATGTAGGCGTGGGTGGGACCGGCTCGCTCGGGGACGACGGCCCCGCACCCGGGACAACGCATGCCACTGATCGGAGAGCCGCCAACTGGATCAGAATCGACTGGACCGGTCACAGCGACAGGTGCGGTTCCGCTGGATCTCTTGAAGAATGTTCCCATGACGGTGCGATCCGACGGGGTGTACTGGCGGAGTAATGCGCTCGCTTCTGAGGCCGAGCGGCTTCGGCTCCTCGAGCGTATCGCCGATCCCCGGACCGAACGACTGCTCAGTGAAGCGGGGGTCGCTCCGGGTTGGGACTGTGCCGAACTGGGTGCGGGAGCAGGTTCGGTCGCTCGCTCGCTCGCTCAACGGGTGGGTCCCGACGGCTCGGTCCTTGCGCTCGATCGTGACACGACATTGCTCGAGCATCTCCGCTCGAGCACCCAGATCACGGTGAGGGAGGCCGACCTCGCTACGTCCATGCTGCCTGGCGAATCGTTCGATCTTGTCCATACCCGAAACCTCCTCATGCACCTGCCCGACCGGGACCGCATCCTGCAGGAGTTGTTCGAGGCCGTTCGCCCTGGTGGGGTACTCCTCGTGGAGGAGGCAGATGGATTTCCGGTCTCGGCGGCCACCGATGAGACGTTCCGAAGGACATTCGAGGCCCTGACCCGGCGCTGGACGTGGGCTCGTACGCTACCAAGGCTGGTATCCGCCCAGGGGCCGGAGCACATGAGAGTCCTCGTCGAGACAGACATGCTGCAGGGCGGCTCAGACCTTGCCGCCTTCTGGCACCACACCCTTCGGACGGCGCGCACACTGCTCCAGGAGTCAGGCCCAGCCTTGGACGATCGCGACGTCGATCGCACCCTTGCGTTGCTCGACGACCGCTCGTTCTGGACGCCCTTCATGGCCGTGGTCTGTGTGACCGCGACGAAGGGCATGGCCTGAGACGATGGCGGTTGGCTTGCGACCTGGTATTCGGTGGCAGGCCAGTCGAGCTTGTCGGGGCTTACTCGAGCAAGAACCGAATACTCCAACAACTTCGTGAGCTGTGGAACAAGACCCTACGCCGAGGAGACGCGTCCCTCGATGCCATCCGGGAGCGGCAGGAACACCACCGAACTGGGCGGATCTAAGCTAAGGACGCTCAGGGTCCACCAGGTCGACCCGGTACTCGGGGTGATCAGACAACCACTGCGAGGCGCGGCGCATGCTGTCCTCGTTGTTCTTGTTGATGAACCGGTAGATGGGTCCCTCGAACCACCGCCACGGCCAGGACGTGAGGTTGTATGTCTCGTCGAAATCGAAGCGGGTCCGGTTGACGGCGAGAGGCTCGAGCCGGACGTGGCCGATCTGGTCGTTGCCCGGGGTGGCAGAGATCATCGTGTAGGTGTAGCCGCGCTCGGGTTCCACATCGGTGACCAGCTCGAGGGCCGAGCCTTCCCGACCGAAGGGCATCTTGAAGATCACGCGGCGGAGTCGTCCGTTGTGATGCTCGTCGCCCGGATAGAGCACCTCGACCCGCCGCACCATGGGTGCATAATCGGTCCATCGGTCATAGTCCTGGAATAAGGCCCATATCCTCGCCGCAGAGTGACGCATCTCGAAGGAGTAGCGGTGTTCGCGCATGTGCCGCATCTTTGTCGACGCCCGCCCGCTTTGCACGGTAGGCGCGCCCGGGCACGGCATGCGAGCCAGGAACGGGGAGCGGCCGTCGCGGGACTAGCTGTATCCCGAGACCGCTGCAATTGCCGGTTACCCGTTGTGGGTAACCGAGGCCCGGACGGTCGTACCGGCTCTAGGGCTCTAGTACCGTCCCCAGGGAGCACCTTGGCCGGTACCGCTCGAACCGGTGGAGGTGAACGAACTCGAACCGTCGGCCTCTAGATCGCCAATCTCGTTAGACCGCTGGTAAACCCCTACTGACACCTGTTCTCCGTGCAATCGCGCACAAGAATGCGATGGAGCCAGTTCGAGTGCTGATGACGTGGGTCATCCTCGGCAATCTCCGGATCGAGGGGATGGCGGTGGAGGATGGCCCACTGCTCGGTGCTCGTTCCGCACCGCGAGCATTCGTGCTTCATTTGAAGTGGTGCGTGCCAGCGATCACTCCAGACGTGCCGTTCTGCATCGCAGCCAGGGTGGCGAGGGCCGTCGTTCTGGCGCGTCGTTCGGTGCTCACCGAACTGGCTGCGGAGTGCGGTGCCGCATGCTCTTCAGCCGGGGCAGGCGGCCTCCCGTGCTCACTCCAGTTGCTGCGCCCGGAAGGGCGCTTCGAGGGCACCATTACCCACCTGTCAGCCACGTAGATTCAGGTGAGTCCCTCAATGATTTGGATCACCTCGTCCGGGCGGTAGCCCTGCGACCGGCAGAAGCCGACGAGGTCCCGGACTCGCTTTACCACGGCACTGCGTTCAGGAGTCCCGGCCACGGTAATCCCTTTTCCCCGCTGGAAGTCCAGCAGCCCCTCTTCTCGCAGGATGCGGAGAGCTCGCAGCACCGTGTTCTTGTTGACACCCAGGATCGCTGCAATGTCTTTGGCCAGGGGCAGGCGCTCCCCTGGTCCAGCTTCGCCGTCAGCGATGGCACGGCGGATCTCGGCGGCTACCTGGTCGTGCAGCGCCAGTGGGTCGGACCGGTCAACCTTGACAGAGAACATGGTGCCATTCATAGTAGATCTGTGCTCGTCAGATTGCCAGGGTCAGCGTGACCATCCTTGACGCACCTCCCGAGCAGTCGACGGCCGTCGATCCTCAGCTGCTCTTTCGAGAGGCCAGACAGCGACGAAGGCGAAGGCGGTGGCTGATCGCAGGAATCGTAAGTGTCGTCCTCGTCATCGTCGTCTCATCTGTCGTGCTCATCGGTCGACCGACGGGACGAGGGGCTCCGACCCAGGGGACAGGCCGGGTCCCAGCTCCCATGGCTGGAGCCCGGTCCTTTCCCAAACAGATGGTGGTTGTCGATTTGCCCAACCTTCAGGTGATCTCTTCGGCCACCGGTCACGTACTGCGGAACCTGACCTCCGATATTGGGACCTTCGACGGCACGATACAGCCGACCGTTTCCCCGGCTGGCACCGTCTATTTCGACCACCCTGGTCAAGCGGGAAGCCAACCGAGTGAACAGATCTGGAGCGTTCCCGTAGCGGGCGGTCCAATCGCCTACATTGCCGATGGGCACACTCCGGTAGTTAGCCCCAACGGTGCCTTCCTGGCATATTTGACGTGGACGGGGCTGACCAACGCTCCCGCCTCGGTCGTGGTCATGACCATCGCCACTGGGGCGACCAACACTTGGACGTACTCGACCAATCTGCCTGAGATCCGTGAACTCTCGTGGGCGCCCGACTCCCATTCGCTTGTCTTCACCACCTCCACTCCCACCAGGACTTCATGGATCTACGGTGCCTGGTCCATCGGTCTGTCCAATCCCAATCGATCCCTCGACGCAGCCCAGCCGATCCGACTCCTCCCCAATGCCGCTTGGGTCGGCTACGTGAACTCCACTGATGCAATGGAAGTCCTTCAGCAGCAGAATTTCCTCGGACAGGGGGACTGGTTCCAGCCCATCTTGATGAACGTGGCATCGGGCCAGGTCATCGCACACCTGCCGGTGATTGCCGGACAGTCAGTGAGCCCCCCCACCGCTGACGGGGCATGGCAGATCGACCCAACTGGTCACTATGTGGCGTTCCTCAAGCAGCGCACGTTGCCGAACGGTGCTGGCATTGTGACCGACCTCTATCGGTGGTCGATCAATTCATCACCGCAGCGCCCGACCATCGTAAAGCGAGGTGTGATATTCCCCGCCTGGGTACCAGGCTCATAGTGCCCACACTTGGCGACGGCATGACCATCTGACGACAATGATCCATCCCGGAATCACAGCAACTCGGAAGATCCGGATCTGCTCCACCAGGTGACCCTGATGCCGGTCTGATGAGACAATGACACTGTGCAGCTGACCGAGCGAGAAGATGATGCGCGCTGGGAGTACAAGGTGCTGTGGCGCTACGGAGCGCTTCTCCTGGTTGTCGTGGGTCTTGCAGCGATGGCGGTGGCCATCTCTGGCGCCGTAGAAACGGCGGTAAGTGTCGCACTCTTGCCGATCGGCCTCGTGAGCCTCGTAGCTGGCGTCGTGTTGCCCCGGATCGAGGGTCGATTTTCCGCCGGACCGAGCGGATTGTCAGCCGAAATGCTCGCAGTGCATCGGCTTGACCAGCCACGGTTCTACGCATCCGGTCCTGCAGTTGACTCCCCGGCTGACCACGCAGGAGCTGAGAATGGTGAAGATGAGACAACCGGCTCGGGGGCGGAGTCACGGATAACAATCGGCGACGTGTGGGACGCCCTCGACACAGCCGGTGTCCAAGTTGATAGTGCTGGTATGGGCCACGCCTACTTCCGGATTCGGGGTGATCGGCTTCTCGATCTGCCCAACAAGTCCTTCATGGACTGGGCCCTTGCATCAAGCGACTTGCTGGCCGTGTTGGAAACGTGGGGCATCCATCCGGTTGGTAGCGGGAACTACCCCATGCCGGACAATGTCACCCCCGAGTACCAGATCGAACCGCGTGGTCGGCTGATGTCAATGCCAAATCCGAATGAGCAGGCCGAGGATAGGTAGTCCGCTTCTTCGCGTCGGCTTGACCCGGTGAGCGTCACCGAACGCTGCCGGTTAGCGGCGTGGCCCCCGCCGCCCGAAGGCCGGCGAACTTGCCGCACGCGAGCACTCCCGAGGATTCGTTCTGCGCTGGATAGTTCATCCCGACCACCCGGAGTATGGAGCGCGTGTTCTGGCGCGTCCCGGAACAACACGAGCGGGATATCCCTCGACTTCGATCAGACCGTCGTAGCCTCATCATGGTGAGGGAGATGTCACGCGTCGAAGTGAATGGCATCGAGTTGGCATATGCCGTCGCCGGAGACACTGGACTCCCTCCAGCTGTTCTTCTCCACACTCTTGGGGAGGCTCAGACAGCAACGCCTGGACCATGGTGATCGAGGCACTGACCCCCAACTATCGGGTCTACGCGGTCGACTTGCGTGGGCACGGAGGCAGTTCGCATCCGGGGGTCTATTCGCTGGAGTTGATGCGCTCGGACGTGCTGGGATTCCTTCGCACTCTCCATCTCGAAGAGGTGACCTTGATCGGGCACTCCCTCGGTGCAGCGGTGGCCTACCTGGTCGCACAGGCCGAAACGGGACTGGTCAGGCAGCTGGTACTGGAGGCACCACCGCCTCCTCTTCCGGCGACGCCACCAAGACTGGTGCCGAGCAAGCCATCGGAACCGCTGCCGTTTGACTGGCGGGTCCTGGGCGCCATTGCCCAGCAACGCAACCATCCGGACCATTCCTGGTGGGAGGACCTGAACCTCATCTCCGCACGCACCTTGGTCTTGCTGGCGGAACTGGCAGCCATCTTCCACAAGAGCAGATCGTTGCTCTCGCCGGCCGCATCCCCGATGCGACGCTGGTGACCATCCATGCCGAGCACAACGTGCACAGCAGCCGCCCCGACACTTTCCTCGCAACGCTGCTCCCGTTCCTGGCCGGGCAGGTTCCTGCCCCTCCAGCCAGCTGAGGGTCACCGAACAATGGTCACGATCTCCGGGTCGTGGCTGAGATGGACCGCAACCGGTGCGAGCGACCGGAGGCGTTGCAGCGAGTCCCGTGCAGCATCCATCCAGGTCTCATCGTGAAGATTCGAAGCGGCAGGTTCACCGCTGCGCAGTTCTTCCGCTCGGTAGGCGCACTGCGCAGCGATCACCACACGCTTGCCTCCAGCTTCAATCACGACCGACTGATGGCCCGGCGAATGGCCTGGGGTCGAATCCAGGCGGATCCCTTCGGCAATCTCCTGATCTCCGTGGACGAGCCGGAGCCGGCTCTTCGGATTGCCGCCCAGTCCGGCACCGTGTATCCGGGAGCCTGTGCCGCTTCAACCTCGACCGCCTGCACGTATGTGGGAGCGGAGAGAGTGGCTTGCTGGCCGCAGTGGTCGAAGTGCAAGTGGGAGACCACGACGGCAGCGATATCCGAGAGCGCCAGTCCGATGGTGCCGAGGGCAGCGCTGAGTGACATTGCGCGAGGGTTGTACCACTCGTCGATCAATCCATTGCCCAACCCAATACCGGTGTCCACCAGAATTGCGCCATCGGAATGTCGAATGACCCACGCGTGCACCGGATACGGCTCGAAGGTCCCGTGCTCCGGGTGCCATTCCGGAACCGAGGTGACCATTGCAAGTACCAGACGGTCAACCTGCGGCAGCTTCGACAGTGGCACGAGGAGCAACCTACTCCTCGACCTATCTCCGTAGGATCGGGCGGTAACCGCTGCGAGGCCGGCCCCGAAGGATGCTTCGCGCTGCGTGGCTCGTTCCGCCCAACGCGGCGCATGCATTTCGAGCGAAAGCAAGCCCGACGTGCCGTTCTGCGCTGCGGTTCGGGTGGCAACGGCCTCGTTCTGGCGCGTCGTTCTGTACGGGCCAGGATTCAGCGCGAGCTCGTGCAAGCACCTCCTTACTCGATCCGTAGTTCCGCTCTTTTTCGTTGCCGGGACGGTGGTCGCCATCTCGTCTCGAATGGGGATCGGGCTATGGGGCACGCCGTTGAGTCGCGATCCGTCTTCGGCGTCACCCCGGTATTGGTCGATCGGGGGTCCTCGACTATCGGCGAGAACCGGGGAATGTGATCACGATCGAACTACCGTCGTTGAGGGAGCGCCATCGCAGCCCAAGCTCTCGAAGTCGGTCGCGGATCGCAGCGATGGCGGCGGGAGTGGCGCTGTCGGGCAGGCTGAAGCCGAGTTGCTCGGCGATTTCGTCAATTGGTCGGGCACCGACCGTCGGCGAAGCGAGGTGGACGGCTCCGATTTCGCCCACCTGCTCGCCTTCCACCGCGGGAGTAGCCAATAGCGCCACCGATTCCTCGGCCTGGGTCAGACCGGCGAAGTCAACGCCGGGCTGCTCCACGAGGGGCTTGCCATCACGCATCAGCGCGGGTTCGTTGTTGACCAGGCCAACGTCGACATGCTGATCAACGAGCCCCCAGAAACCCTCTGCCAGTCCCAAGCCGTCCTCGACGACGAGGTGGCATAGGTCGTGGGGAAGGCCATCGCCGTAGCTCGGGAAGTCCCACCCGGTCGAGGTCCCATCGCTGCGCGTGACGTAGACACGATCACGGCTACCTCGATTTCGGACGAAGGAGACCTCAAGCATCCGCCCATGATGCCCGAGTCCGGGATCAGAATCCCAAAATCTCGGAAAACGATCTTCTGCGGGCACTGTGTCGGCTGACCAGCAGTGTGAGCTGAGCAGCGCCGCAAGGGGATCCCCTTTCGAGACGGCAGGACGAACCCACGTTGGCGTGATGATGTTGACCCCATCGCGGACGACAATACCCCGAGCAGGAACCGGCATCTCGCCCGGTCAACTACAGCACGGGTCAGGCGGAGTACAACCCGCCGAGGAAGTAGACCAGGGTGCATGCGGCAATAGCGAACAGAGCCGACGGGCCGCTGTAGTCGCCGGTGATGTGAATCGCGCCCGACTGAACCCTGGCCTTCAGTTGCGCAGGCTTGCCACCGACGTTTCCCCGAATAAGTCCACTACGTAGGTCGCCTGCAATGGATGCGTACAGAGAGAATGCCGTCCCAGCGAAGGAGCCATCCACATTCACCGACGAGCTGCTCTCGCCGGCGGCACTCGACGCCTCAGCTTGGACCGACCGTCCGCCTGCCGTACCCGTCACCTTTCCCGAGTCAAACAGGTGGTTGGGCATGAGACGGAAGACCGCGTTCAGCGAGATCGCCTGACCGGCGAGGCTGCCATCAACCGTCACAGGCAGGACCATCTGACCTGACGCGCCGTTGTCGGCGATCTGCCAGTTGGCATTGACCGGCTCCCCCGCCATAGTGCCCGTTACCGTTCCACGGCTTGCGGGCAACTCAGCCTTCAGATCGACACTCCGGCCAGCAAACGTGCCTATGAGCCGACCATTATTCGTGAAGATGATGTCGATCGTTGTATCGCTGGCGGCGGAGGTCGACGCGCATGCGGCGAGCAGAGTGGCCAAGGTGCCGCATCCCGTGAGGATCGCCTCTCGCCGCCCCATACGGTGCTGTCGGTTTCCCATGAGAGTACCTTCACGTCATCTGTGTGGCGGTTTCGATCACACTCGATCACCGCCAATCAGGATCAGGGATCGGTCGCCAAACGAAGAGCCCGTTTCCTCGGGGCCAGGGATGCCTTGCTGGGTTTCTCCACCCGGGCCACGATCTGCTTGAGGGCTCCGACCTCGATCTGCAGTGCCTTGATGCCCTGACGCGTAATAGTGATCCAGGTCTTGGCACGACGAGCCTCGTATCCCTTTTCGATGCTCACGAGGCCAGCTGCTTCCAATACCTGAAGGTGCTTCGAAAGATTGCCGGCCGTGAGTTCAAGGCTTTCTTGCAGAAACCCGAACTCGACCCGATGGGCTTCGTGGGTGATCGTGAGAATCCCGAGTCGAGTCCGCTGGTGGACGACCTCGTCAAGGGAGTTGCTCGGTTCGGTCACGAGTTACCCCCGGTTCCACGCAGTACGCGACGGTCCGCCCACCAAAAGCCCGCACCACCGACGAGCAAGAACAGTCCTGGCACCACGAGGTTCGGGAGGTTCCCCGCACCAACCGGAAGATTCCAACCCAGTCGATACACCTCGTTCTCCATGTTGTAGAGATTGGCCAGAAGCGCCAGTGCGAGAAAGAGCAGGGCAAACACGACCAGCCCCCTGTTGTGCTCAAGACGGGCGAGTATTCCGAGGCCGATTCCGATGACCAACAAGGGTTCGAGCCCCCTGCCTTCGAGCAGGAACACAGGAACGGGAACCCCCAGCACGATCCCGCGTGTGGCAAATGATCCAACCATGAGCGCCAACAGCGCGAGTCCGCCGATGACAGCGGGCCAGATCCGACCAGCGACTCCGGTGCGACGCGCTCGGTGGCGGTAGTAGAGGACCGTGGCGAAATAGCCAAGCGGCACCGCGACAACCCAATACACAGAGATCCAGCGACCGATCCCCGAGCCAACAGGTCCTTGCACAAAGGGATTTCCGAATGGCCCCCTATTCTGAACGAACGAGCAGGCATTCTCGCCGTTCGGGCATCTTGGGATCGTGGTCCAGAAGAGCGGCGTCGCTGCCAGGGTGAGGAGTCCGAACAACACCAAGGGAAACCAGGACCCGTGGCGCATGGCTCGGGTAAGGGAGCGCCACTTCTTCGCCGCTCGAAGGGCTTCTCCCGCTGCAACCTCTTCTGACATCATGCCAACCACTTTGTATCACCAACGAGTTGGTGTCAAGAGCAACTGCTGTCGCGAGCCGCTGACCGGCGGATTGGAACTACCACCGAGGGTGCCCGCCAACATGAAGTGCCCTCCAAGACCATTAACAGTCCGGCCACGGGGCGTCCGTGTCAAGGTTTGGGGGTTCGTCCCTCCTCGTCGACGGTGCAGATCACACGTTGATCCGGCCGCCACGTGTATTCATCTGGCCCAGCGCAACGTGCCAGCGATACCGGGTAGGTAGCCAGCCACTGCGGCTCGAGGCAAACGCGCCCGGTATCGCTCCGGGGAGGTGGAGCTGAACGCCGCTCACGAAAGGAATCCGCGGGCCGGCTGGACGCCCGGTCGTCCGATGTGAGCGGTTGGGGGTGCGACTGACGTAAGGCCGCCGACCACGCACATCGACGGTTACGCGAGCACCGGCCGTGCCGTGAGCGACCCCTCGTCGAACTGTCCCAGAAGCGGAACGGCTTCCGGGTAACTATTCCTCGCCAGAGAATCGCTCCCAAGCCGACTGTCGAGTCATCCCCAACGATGATCCGATGGCCGCCCACGTAGCACCGAGTGCTCTCGCCCTCATCACGTAGCGGGACAGATTGCCTTCAACCTGCGCACCTGCGGCCGCCATCCGAGGGAGGCTCGCAAGTACTCCATCGAGGTCAAGGTCCTCATCCCAAGATGTCAGTCCTGGTGGCAAAGTGGGTGGGCTGCCGATGACCTGGCTGCAGAGTTCGACACACTCGTTGCAGATGTAGACCCCGGGACCGGCGACCAGCTTGTCGACTTCGTGGTCGGGCTTCAAGCAGAACGAACAAGATGCTGTGACTCGATCCTCGGTGACGGCCATCGATGCCTCCCTTAGTTGTCAGGAATCACCTTACAGCGTCAGGGTCCACCTGACAAGGGTGTCTTGCACACTGCGGGTATTGCAAGGGGATCGGCTTACGGGAATGCGGCGGGACGCCGCTGACCGGCCTGAACACTCCGTAACAGGTTCCCTCGGCAACGCACCAATTCGTGAGAGCTGAGTCAGGATGTCCCGATGGCGATGGGTTTGCTGGACGCGGTATCCGTACCCGTCAGTCGATCGTGGAAACCCGCAGGCTCTGGTCAGGATTTCGGATCGATCAATAGCCACTACCGAGCGCTTGCGGAGAGCAAGCAAACCTTCGATCGGACTTCGTTTGGCACGCCGCGAACTGGCAGCGCGGGGGTATACCACTGGCGAGTGGGTCCTTCGCCCCTGTCGACGAGATTGGAAGGGAAGCAAGACCCCATCCATGCGAGACACCAATTCAGGCAAGCTCGGCGCCAAGGACTCGGCCGAGGCTGGATGACGGCCCGCCGTGGGTCGGGATCGCCGATGTGTGCACGATAGGGAGTATGCATCCGTGCGGTCGAGCAGCGATTCCCAGCACGGTGGCGAGGGTCTCGTGATTAGCGAGTCACCAGAGAGCACCCCGCCGCCGGAGTCCTCGGGTGGGATGTTCTCGTCGCTCGCCATCCCGAACTACCGGAAGTTTTTCATTGGCCAGACCATCTCGTTGATCGGGACCTGGATGCAGATGACCGCCCAGGCGTGGCTGGTACTGACCATCACCGGATCAGCCACCAAACTCGGGTGGATCGTGGCGTTGCAGACGCTACCGGTGCTCGTACTCGGCCCCTATGCCGGCCTGATCGCCGACCGGGTCGACAAGCGGCGCCTGCTCATCGCCCTCCAGGCCATCATGGGCGTCCTCGCCCTGGTGCTCGCCATCCTCACTCTGGCCACATCGGTGTCATTTGTCGAGGTAGCCGTGCTGGCCACGTTGCTCGGGATCGTCAACTGCTTCAACAACCCTGCCCAGCAGTCGTTCGTGCTGGAGATGGTCGGGCCCGACCAACTACGCAACGCGGTGAGTCTGAACTCGACGCTGGTCAACGCCGCACGTGCCGTCGGCCCCGCGGTCGGGGGGATTCTCATCGCCACCATCGGGACCGGGTGGTGTTTCGCGGCCAACGCGGGCAGCTTCATTGCGGTGGTGCTGGCGCTGCTTTGGATGCACCCGAGCGAGCTCCACCCCTCTCCGCCGCTCATCCCGGCCCGACACCAGATCCGGGAAGGATTCTCCGTGGTCAAGGGTGATGTCGCACTGTGGGCTCCGCTGGCCATGATGGCCCTGGTCGGAACGCTGGCCTACGAGTTCCAGGTGACCCTGCCGGTGCTGGCCAAACAGACCTTCCACGGGGGGAGCATCGCCTATGGACTCATGACGGCCGCCATGGGCGCAGGTGCCGTGGTCGGTGGTCTATACACCGCCGCCAAGGGCCGGCTCGGACTGGCCATGCTGTCGATCGGTGCCCTGGCTTTCGGGGTGACCATGGTTGCTGTCGCCCTGTCGACGGTGCTGGCCCTGGCCTGCGTCGCTCTGGTGGCGGTGGGGTTCGCGTCGGTGCTCTTCTTGGCCACCGGCAACGCCTCGTTGCAGTTGGCCGTCGATCCGCAGCTGCGCGGGCGGGTGATGGCGCTGTGGGCAGTGGCCTTCATGGGCTCGACACCCATTGGTGGCCCGGTGATCGGCTGGATCTGCGAACGGGGTGGGGCGCGAGCAGGCCTCCTGGTCGGCGCAGCATCTTGCCTCGTCGCTGCCGGGCTGGGGATGGCTGTGCGCCGCCATGGGCGACAGATCGCCTCGTCCGCGTCGGGAGGCACCCTTCCGACCGTCCCGGGGATGTGACCCCTGCGCCGAGGGATTGTGGAGCACGGCGGAATCGTGCTCCACGCCGACCTCGGCCTGGGCGAGGGGCTGACGTGGCCGGCGCGATTGCCCGATAAGGATCGTTGACCGGTCGCCCAGAGCTGGCCAAATGTCCCCGATTCCGGGCCTGGATCGTTTGATGCACGAGGATCGAACGCCTTCACCGGCGACTAGCAATCGCCAACCTCGTCTAAATGGCTGCTCGGTCGTCACTTCGCGGATCGTCTCGAACGAAGTGCGGATCGTAGAGGCCGCCGCGGGCCGTACGTCTCCAGGGCCGTGAATGAAGCTAGTCAGCGTCGGTGCAACCAAGACTTGAGTAGGGATTTACGAAACGGTTCATGCCCACGGCGGCGGGGTTGGTCCTTCACCGGTGGTGATCAGGCGCTTGAGGCTTCCGTTGACAAAAAAGCCCCAGGCACTCGAACAGCTGTCGAAGCACTCGAACTCGGGCACCAGACCAAGATGTGAGAAGCGGACCTCGGTCCCATCTTCCTTTGAGGCGATCTCGAAGGTGATATCGGTCCCGGTCCATTCGCTTGGGTCCTCGGGGCCCTCGAGGTGGGCCTCGACGACGTGCCAGACGACCTTCTCGCCGGGGACGAGCTCCGCAATCTTCTGCTTGGAGTAGTGCGCGCCCGGGTAGCGGTACGAGAACTCGTCGCCCACCTCGTCGGCATCGCCCTCGATCTCTCCCGTCCACCATCCGCGGACATGGTTGATCGCGTCGAAGACCTCTGCCGGGGTCTGGCCGACCGTGAAAGTACTGGTGAAGTTCTGACTCTGCATGATTTCGCTCTCTTTCATTGATGGTCCGCAGCTGGGTTTTGGGTTGAGCAGAAAACGCCCCTCGGCTATTGGGTATTCCTAGACGTCTTGGACGAATTCGTAGATGAGGTAGGCGAGACCGCCACCAGGGTCCGGTTGTTGATGAGGCGCATGGGCTTCTTGTTGGCTCAGACGGGAATGTCCTGCTCCAGGTGGTTGGGCACGCCCTTACCGGTGCAGATGAGGCCGCGCAAGCTCGAATTCACGTAGAAACCCCATGCGTTCGAGCAGATATCGAAGCACTCGTGGTCGGGGACGAGACCGAGGTGGGTGAAGGTCAGCTCCGTTTTGTCGCCTCGTCGGGAAATGTCGAAGTGGATGTCGGTGTCCTTCCACTCGGTCTTGTCTTCGGTGAATTCGAAGAAGTTGTCAACGATGTGGCACCCCACACGCTCGCCGGGTACGAGCTCGGTCACGCGGATCGTGCAGCGGTGGACAGGCATGTTGAGGTAGGTGAACTCTTCACCGACTGAGTCGGTGGTGCCAACGATGTTCTCGGACCACCACCCACGCACGTGATTGATGGCGGCGAACACCTCGTCCGGGGTCTGATCCACTGTGAAGGCGGCGGTGAAATGTTGAGCAATCATGATTCTCTCCTTCATGTTGGGGCTATTGGGGTTTGCTTTGTCGCCTGCTTGGTCGATCTTCGCGGATTCGAGCTCTTGGTCATCGGTTTGCGCCGATCGCCCTGCCTCGGGCATCCGCAAAAATGCAGAATCATCGGTCTCGAAGGAATCACTTTCAGCGACGTGCAGAAGCTGCACTGACATTGTTTGCTATGCATTGGCGGGCTGAGGCGATACGAAGGCAGCGCTCTCCCGCTCCATGGCCTTGACGGCGCCGTTGCGCCAGCCTTCGGCCAAGGACTCTGACATGGGGTCGGGAAAGATGTCTTCCTCCCCCATCTCCACTCCGTCGAAGATCGCACAGGCAACAGACTCCCGGGTGGCCTTCGGTATTTCGAAACCCCGGGTCATTTCGGTGTCCGTGGGCCCGGTCAGGACGGCGTGGACCGTGATACCCTGTCCCGCCAACAGGGCACGCAGCGACTGAGTCATGTTGAACGCGGCCGCCTTCGAGATTGCGTAGGAGGGCGTCAGCGGCAAGGGGGCCAGGGCCATCAGCGACACGTTATTGACGATGGCTCCTCGCGACCGAGTCAGCAACGGCAGGAATGCCTGGATCACGCCGTACGGGCCGAAGAAGTTGACGGCGAGAGCCCGTTCGAGCGTGCCGCGATCGGTGAGGTCATCGTAGGGTGCCACTCCGGCGTTGTTGATGAGAATGTCGAGAGACTCGACGTTGTCGACCGCATCCTGAATCTGCGACGCGTCGGTCACATCCAGTGTCAGCGGCGTTACACGCTCATCGGTATGGACCAGCGGTTGACGCGTGCCGGCGTACACCCGCTTGGCACCTCTCCTCAGAGCCTCCTCGACCAGTGCCTGCCCGATGCCGCGGTTGGCTCCGGTCACCAGAACTGTCTTGTCCGCGATTGTCATGACACCCTCCTCATTCGTAGGGGCACTCAGGCCCCAACGCTCGGATTGTCCGAACCGTCGATGATGCAGACACCGCTCCGACGCGAAACTGGGCGCCCACCGACCGCCCAGTTTGCGACTCGGTCGGTGTCGATACTGGAGGACAGCAACACGAGCGAAGAAAATGAGGCGAGGATGGAGCGGTGACAGCCGACCTGATCGACAGGGCACAAGCCGGGGACGGGGATGCGTTCCGGGAGCTGACCGAGCCATATCGTCGAGAGCTCCAGGTGCACTGTTACCGGATGCTCGGATCCTTCCAGGACGCCGAAGACGCCCTCCAGGACACCTTTTTGGCCGCCTGGCAGGGCATCGAGGGGTACGAGGGTCGCGCTTCGCTCCGCACTTGGCTCTACCGGATCGCCACCAACCGGTGTCTCAACACACTTCGCTCAGCCAAGAGACGTCCGGCGAGGGAGTGGGGAATGCCCGAGGTTGAACCTCCCGAGCCGACGCGCCTCGGCGAAATCATGTGGCTCGAGCCGTATCCCGACTCCCTCCTCGCTGGAGCGTTCGACGCGCCGCTCGGCCCGGAGGCCCGCTACGAACAGACCGAAGCCATCTCCCTGACTTTCATAACCGCACTCCAAGCATTGCCCCCTCACCAGCTGGCCGTGCTCATCCTGCGCGACGTGCTCGGGTACCATGCCGACGAGGTGGGCGAGATGCTTGACTCGACCGTCGATTCGGTCAACAGCGCCCTGAAGCGGGCCCGGGCCAGCCTTCAGCATCTAATGCCTCCGACGGACGAGGGTCAGCCGCCTGCCCTCGACTCGCCCACCGAGCGTGCGCTCGTGGAAAGGTTCGTCACCTCGTATGAGTCCGGTGACGTCGAGGCATTGGTCGCATTACTCACCGACGATGTCTTGATCTCGATGCCACCAGTTCCCCTCGAATTCCAAGGCCGCGACATCGTGGCCCGATTCTTCGCCAGCATCTTCGGCGAGGGTCGCCACGCATATGACCTGGTGCCGGCAACGCGGGCAAACGGTCAGCTGGCGTTCGGGGCGTTCCTTCGCACCTCCAGCGACATCCGCCAAGGAACAAGCCTCCTTGTCCTCACCCTCACCGGCGACCGGATCTGCGCCATTACAGGCTTCGACAAGGAAGTGCTTCCGTTATTCGGGTTGCCGCAATCGCTCCCTCGCTGAAAGTCAGTCCCCGAGTGCGCCCACGTCGGGGACGGCGCGAGACTCGGCTGGGTGCATGGTCGCAACGGCACTTGTTCGCCGTCTTCTGGGCGACGCAAGCTCACGTTCCGTTGTGGACTTCATATCCGAACTGCGAACGAGGATGGACAGCCCCTGACCGGAGCTCCATCATGGTCAGCCATTCCTCGCGTCATACCTCTGCGACGGCGAGAACACCTTCAATCAGAGAACTACCCGGTCGCCGTGAGGGGATCCTCTGGCGGAGTACCGGAGAAAGGCCCGGCCGGGATGCTGCATGCACACGTCCACGATGATCGTCCTCACCATTGTTCTCCGCCGCGGGTCAGGCGCGCCACGGCGGCGTCCACGTAGCGGGCCAGGATGTCGGTCTCCACGTTGACCAGATCCCCTTCGATCCGATCGGTGATGGTGGTGTGGTCCTGGGAGTACGAGACGATGGACACGGAGAAGCTCGTCCCGTCGCGGGCGATGACGGTGAAGCTGGCGCCGTCGACCGCAACGGGTCCTTTCACCACCAAGCGGCCGAGCAGCTCGGGCGTCGTCGAGAAGCGGAGGATGAACGCGTCGGCCTCCGATGAGACATCCTCAACCTGGGCGGTCCCCTCCACCACGCCCCGCACGATGTGGCCGCTGAGGCGGGTTGTGGGAAGCACCGCCCTCTCCAGGTTGACCCTCCGCCCTGGCTTTTACGTCCCGAGCGTTGATCGCCGGTAGGTCTCGGCCATGACGTTGGCATGGAATGACCGCTCGGTGATCGCGGCGACGGTGAGGTCAACGCCGTCGATGGCTATCGACTGGCCGAGGGCGAGTTCGGACATGACGTCTTCCGCGCCGACCGTGATCTCTCCCGACCCGACGGCCAGGACGATGCCGATCTCCTCGATGATGCCGGTGAACATCCAGGACCTATCCGGCGCGCTCGGTGGTCGCGATTACTTCCACTGCCATCGCTGCTCCTAGGTGCTAGAATATTCTTCTAGAATAGTCTTCTATCCGCCGAGCGTCCACCGAGATTGCATGCCAAAGTCAGCGACATTGTCAGGGGAGCGCCGCCGAACCGAGATTCTCGATGCTGCCCTCCGGTGTTTTGATCACCAGGGCATCTCCTCCACCACCATCGAGGACATCCGGGCTGAGTCGGGAGCCAGCATCGGCAGCATTTACCACCAATTCGGCTCGAAGGACGAGATCCTGGCCCACATCTACTGTGAAGCAGTTTCCAAATATCGGGCTGGGCTGACGGGGGCCTTGCGCTCACAGAAGAATCCGAAGAGCGGGCTTCGGGCTGCTGTCGACTTCCACGTGCAATGGATCGACTCGCACCGTGCTCTCGCCCGGATCATGTTGCGATGGGACGAATCCGAGCTATCCGAGATGGGCCGGGCAATGCTGAGCGAGGAGACTCGACGATTCGGCGTGGAGCTGGGTCAGTGGCTGAAAGGAGCAATCGCGGCGGGTGTGATCCGCTCGATGACGCCTGACATGTATGCGGCCTTACTGATCGGACCGTTGCTCGAATACGGGCGGAGGCTGGTTCACAACCAAACCACTCGCCCGATTGACGAGGGGCGCCGAGAGCTCGCCGACGGGATATGGCGGGCACTCGCGGTCGCTTCAGCTGAGGGCTCGTAAACAGTGCCCCGATCACCTGAAATTCTGATCACTCACAACGTTGATGGCCATCATGGTGTTGGCCATTTATCCCATGACCTGGAGGACCCGCAATGACGAAAGGCCCGTTCGCCTCGATCGAAGAAGCGCTGGAGGACTTCCGGCGGGGCCGAATGGTCGTTGTGTGCGACGACGAAGACAGGGAAAACGAGGGTGACCTGACCCTGGCCGCTCAATTCGCAACTCCCGATCTCATCAACTTCATGGCAAAAGAGGGACGGGGCCTGATTTGTTTGGCGCTAACCGCCAAACGGTGCGACGAACTTGGACTTGATCTCATGGCGGCCAAGAACGAGTCCCGCTTCGAGACTGCATTCACCGTGTCCATCGAAGCCCGAGATGGAGTAACAACTGGCATCTCCGCCGCCGACCGCGCCCGCACCATCCAAGTTGCTGTCGACCCCGATTCGAGTCCACCGGATCTGGTGCAGCCCGGCCACGTCTTCCCCCTGAAGGCAAAGGGCGGTGGCGTGCTTGAGCGAGCGGGTCAGACGGAAGCTGCCGTCGACCTCGCATCCCTGGCCGGACTGGGCCCCGCCGGAGTGATCTGCGAGGTGATGAACGACGACGGAACCATGGCCCGAGTGCCCGATCTTGTCTCGTACTGCGCCCGCCACGATCTCAAGATGATCACCATCGCCGATCTCATCGCTTACCGCCGTGCTCACGACACGCAGATCGAACGGGTAGTGGAGACGGCACTTCCCACTCAATTCGGCGAATTCACCATCGTCGGCTACCGGTCACTCCTCGACGAGAGACATCATGCGGCACTCATCAAGGGGGAAGTCGCCGGTATGAAGGATGTACTGGTCCGGGTCCATTCAGAGTGCATGACCGGCGACACGTTTCACTCCTTGCGTTGCGACTGCGGAGAGCAGCTCGAGTACTCCCTGGCCAAGATCGAGGCGGAAGGCGAAGGCGTCCTCCTCTACTTGGCCCAAGAGGGGCGAGGGATCGGTCTGCTGAACAAGCTGAAGGCGTACCAACTTCAAGACGGGGGACTCGACACCGTCGATGCCAACCTCGAACTGGGCCTTCCGGTCGATCTACGTGACTATGGATTAGGTGCGCAAATCCTCGCTGACCTTGGACTGACGAGCATACGCCTCCTCACCAACAATCCGAAGAAGATCCACGGCATGCAAGGATTCGGCCTCTCGGTTACATCCCAACTTCCGATCATTGTGGACCCGAACCCTCACAACGAACGCTACTTGAGAGTCAAAGCTGAGCGGCTCGGCCACACAACTGCCAAACCGGCAGTGTGACTGCTCGGAGCAGCTGGCATCGAGCGGGCCATGCTCTGAGACGGTTCTGGTGGAGGATCCCCGTACGGCGGCGAGCTGCGGGCTGAGGACCGGAGACCCGACATTGACATTCGCCGTTGGGCCGCCAGACGCGGTTACGGACGGTCCAGTGCCCAAATCATGTGCTGGTCGGTTTCACCTGGCGTAGTCGGTGGTCTATGTTCAATCCGGTCCATGCGGTATCCGAGCTTCGGTGGTACCAATGCGCTTCGAGTGTTGGCTGCATCGCACCGGATTTCGACTCGTTCAACCTCGGTTAATGCAAGAGCTGCGGCCGTGAGTGCGCCGGCAGCGGCAGTAGCCACGCCACGCTGCAGGTAACCGACCCGTACCCAGTAGCCGATCTCCAGAGCGCCCGCTCCAATCCGAGCGTGTAGGCCAGAGCATCCGATGATTGGGCGAGACGTATCACGTCGGAGGAGATATTGGAACTCGATGCCGCTATCCCAATCCGAGACTGCCTGAGTAAGGAATTCTCCGATCGACTTCGTGGTGGCTGGCTCTTGGGCCCACGGCATCCATGGAGATAGGTGACCAAGGCTGTCGTTCACCGCATCGACGAGGTCGGCGTTGTCACCTGGGAGGGCTCTTTCCAGTAACAGACTGTTGGCTTCGATGCGCACCGGTGGTCTACTCACCAACCACTCAGTTCGCGCACTGGGCATGCCCAAATCATCCCATGTCGATCGGGCAGTCAACTTCCACGCCTCAGAATTTCGAGTGTGGCATGCCCCTTCAGGTTGCAAAAGTTTCGGATGCGAGAGACCTCCTGCGTTAGAGAATGGGCCTCAGCCTCTCCACCCATGCGAACCGTCACGAGGCATCCGTCGGATCCATCTCATCCGCTCTCGGTGTGCCGTAGTGCGATGCTCTTACGGTCCTGGTTGGATTCGGCTGGCCGATTAGGCGCTAGCTGAAGAGCACTGAAATGCTCTCTCGCCGGGCGATCCTGCGGATTGCCTCACCGAACAGACCAGCGACAGAGACGACCTCTACCTTGTGCGAGAACTCGACAGGCTGCGTTTCGACGCTGTCGGTCATGAAGAGCTTCTCGATCGGGCTTTCGTCGAGACGCTCGATGGCCGGGCCGGCGAGCAGGCCGTGAGTGACAGCGGCATAAACGGACGAGGCGCCACGTTCGACAAGTATTCGCGCCGCATCGGCGAGCGTACCGGCCGAGATGGTGAAGTCATCGACGATCAACGCCGTTCGACCCTCGACCGACCCGATGAGCTCAACGACCTCTGCAGACTCTGAATGATCGACTCGGCGCTTGTCGGCGATGGCCAGGGGCGCGTGCAGCCGTTCGGACCACTGTCGAGCCTTCTTGGCGAACCCGGCATCAGGTGCGACGACCACGAGGTTCGACAAGGCCTTGGTGGCGATGGCGTCGCATAGGACAGGCATGGCGTATAGGTCGTCCACGGGAGCCTTGAAGAAACCTTGGACCTGAGGAGCATGGAGGTCGAGAGTGACGACGCGATCCACACCGGCTGCTTCGATGGCGTCTGCACATACCCGAGCTCGAATCGACACCCTCGGCTCGTCCTTCTTGTCTCCTTTGGCGTAGCTGAAGTAGGGAATGACGGCGGTGACCGATGCAGCGCTCGCCCGCCTGAGCGCGTCGATCCAGAACAGCAATTCCATGAAGTTGTCATTGGCAGGAAAGGCTGTCCCCTGAACCAGGAAGACGTCCCGGCCCCGGACATTCTCGAGGATTCGGACAAACAAGTTGCCCTCGGAGAAACGCAGGGTCTCGCTCGCGCCCAGTTCACAATCGAGATAATCGGCGATGGCTCGCCCGAGCTGTCGGCTCGCGGACCCAGCCAAAAGGATGAAATCGTCGGACACAACCCAAAATGTACCCCGTACGGCCACGCCGAGTCGTCCCTCGAGACCCAGGTGCCTACTCGCTGTCGGACTCGATCCCGGCCATGCTTTTGGGCAGATCCTCCATCACTGAAAGCGGATTCTCATACGGTCACTGATGGCAACGAACGACGCGATCCCTGCGACGAGAGAACGCATCCGGTTATTTGGACCCTTCACCTTCACCCTTGGGAGGATCAGCGCGGTGGCACCTGCCAGTGGACCAGATCGGCACTTCGGGCCAAGCCGATCTTGGCGTGGCCCCATCCGTCGAACTGAGTGAGCTCGTCGCTACCCGCATAGAGCAGGTAGTAGTAACCCCCTGGCAGGGAGCTGGCATTACACAGAAACGCAGAATTGGCGTGCTCAAACCCGACACTCGAGATGCCCGGTCCGCTGTTGAACGGCTCGGATGGGACCTGCAATTGGTATCCGTGGCTCCACAGAAGCCAACCCGCAGCGCGAGCAGGGTTGCCGGCCAGCGTAAACATCCACGGCTGGTCGAGGTTGTTCGACGTGGCCACCAGACGCCAGGTCCCGGCCGCCTTTACGAACTCGTAATTCTCGACGGTGCCACCGTCCACCTCAATATCTGGACTTCCGACCCGCCGCCAGGGCCCACGCGGCAATCCGGTCGTCGAACGGGCGATCTCAAACACATCGGGCTGGGTGGGAGACGAGAATTTAAACCCAAGCAATAGCTGATGCCCGGTGAAGACGAGGGCCCCGTCAATCATCCGGTCCCCGGCCGATGGAGCCAGGGACTGTGCCAAGGGGTGGGGAGCTGACCACGTACTCAAGTCCTTCGAGGTCCGGTAGAAGAGCCGCGCCAGGTCATCGGACGGTGGCGATGCCCCGGGGTCGGACTGGTAGGTGACCAGGTACTCTCCGGTCGGACCCCGGACGATGTCCGGCGAGGCCACTCCCAGTACCCCCATCTGGACCGCCCAAGGGTCAGGCGGGGACCAGTGTGTCATGTCAGTGCTGGTGGCCGTCGCGATATTCCAGCGGATGCCTCCAGGTAGCGATGCGTCGTCGGTCACGTAAGTAAAGATCATGTGCCATCGGCCTCTGGCCCAGATGATGGCCTCGTCCTTCACCCCTCCTGTCGGCTCCGACAGGATCGGGTTGTGGAGTCCCGACCAGTCGACGGATGGTTGCAGGGACCCCGAGACGATGCAGGCGTGGTCCGCTCCGTTGCTCAGAGCCTGATCAGTGACCTGGCGGGAGGAGGAAGCATCGGCGGAGGTGGGTTGAGACACACTGGAAGCTGAGCTGCAACCGGCAAGCAATGCGGCTGCTAGCGCGACAGTCCACAAATGCAGCCGAACTGGACCTAGGCGTTTCCCGGGGTAGCTACCGTCGCCAATAGATCGTCCGCTCTTCGTCACGCCGCTGGATCGGTGACCATGCCGCGAACCAGCGTCCAACTGGAGGCGGCACTCTCCTCAACCCTCTCCTTGGTAATGATCACAGACCCGAGTTGCCTAGTTGGACTTTTGCAAAGTGATAGGCGTTTTCGGCTACTGCCCGGGTTCCGCGGCTGGTAGGCATATTCGGGGGTCTGGCGTGACATCGTCCCTGGTCAACACGCTGCGAGCGTTCTGAAAGAGGTAAAAGGCGTAGGCACACGAATACTTGACTGAGCTGGGAGAGTCGGTGAAGATGTAGGCGTGTACTTGCGTGAGTCGAGTCGGCGGAACAAGAACGGCTCGAAGGTCACCTATCTCCAGCTGGCTCACAACGAGCGCCACCCGGTCACCGGTTCGCCGGTGGCCAAGGTCATCCACAACTTCGGCCGGAAGGACAAGGTCGACAAGGTCGCCTTGGCCCGGCTGGTGTCCTCCATCAGCCGGATCCTCGATCTGTCCATGACCGACTCGTCGGTCACCTCAGCCGACGTCGAGATCGTCGACTCCCGCCGGTTGGGCGGTGCCTTCGTGCTCGACCAGCTGTGGAGCCGGCTCGGGATCGCCGATGCCCTGCGTTCTGTTGCCACCGGGCGTCGACTGGATGGTGATCTCGTCGAACGGATCTGTTTCGCACTGGTCGCCCAGCGCTGTCTCGAGCCTGCGTCCAAGTTGGCCGCCGTCCAGTGGGTGGGTGAGCGGGTGGCCATCCCCGACTGTCCGGAGTTCGGTGACGACGCCACCTATCGGGCCATGGACTTCTTGTTGGCGTCGTTGCCGGAGATCGCCGAACGGATATTCTCGACGACGGCCAATCTGTTGAACCTGTGCTGCGACATCATCTTCGTCGACACCACCTCCACCTACTTCGAGCGGGACGTGGCCGACGGCGAGGCCGACCTCGACTTGGCCAAGGGTGCAGAAGAGAAGGCCAAGGCCACGGGCGTTGGTTCCGACGATCCTGGGCCGCAAGAGCAAGCTACCCGCCACTTCAACAAGCATTCGAAGGACCACCGGCCCGACCTTCCCCAGGTGGTCATCGGCATGGCGGTCACGGCCGAAGGCGTGCCGGTGCGGTGTTGGACGTTCCCGGGCAAGACCTCGGACCAGGTGATCATCCGCACCATCAAGGACGACCTGGCCGGATGGATGCTGAACCGGGTGGTGTGGGTGGCCGACCGGGGCTTCAACTCCGCCGCCAACCGGGCCTATCTGCAGAAGGGCGGGGGCCACTACATCGTGGCCGAGAAGCTGCGCAACGCCAGCGGTGAGGCGAAAGAAGCACTCTCCCGTCCCGGCCGTTTCCACACAGCCGCCGGCAACCTCCAGGTGAAAGAGGTCGTGGTGGGCGACGGCGAGCGCCGCCAGCGCTTCGTGGTCTGCTTCAATCCCGAGGCGGCCGAACGCGACCAACAGGTCCGGGCCAACCTGGTCGCCTACCTCACGACCCAGATCGCAGGCACCGACGAGTGGACGAAGTCCAAGCGTGACGAACTGGCCGGCAGGTTGCGCACCACACCGGCACTCTGGCGACTGGTGCGACGTCTGTCCGACGGACGGTTCCGCATCGACAAGGCGGCCATCGCGCGCAGGAGAAACTCGACGGCAAGTGGTTGCTGCGGACCAGTGACGACAGCCTCACCCCCACCGATCTCGCCCTCGCTTACAAGCAGCTCCTCGAAGTGGAACGCGGCTGGCGGGACATGAAGGGATCGCTCGGACTGCGTCCCGTCTTCCACCACCGGGAGGACCGGATCCGGAGCCACATCCAGCTCTGCTGGTTGGCCCTCCTCCTCATCCGGGTGGTCGAGAACGGCACCGGTGATACCTGGCGTAACGTCCGCCACGAACTCGACCGCATGCACCTCGTCACCATGGAGAACTCCGACGGCCGGGTGTCCCAACGCACCACCACGACCGCCGGCCAAGCCGAGATCCTGGCCAAGCTCGACAGCGCAACATATTTGACCACGATTGTCAATGGTGTGTGCGTTTTCAGTGTACCAACACTACGAGCCTCGGTAGTCTCATCCACGAATACCGCCGAGCCGCATAACCGGCTGCACACAGGCATTGATGAGTGGCCGGAGCTTACGATTGATCGATCGCGTTGAGACACACTTGGACATCCGCGCGGTCCATTTGCCGCTGCCCGCTGCGTGTCTCTGGCGCCCCGTGGTAGGAAGATAGGAGGAGAAGGAGACAGCTCATGGCGCGCGTCAGGGTCGGCACACTCTCAGAGCTCGCAGACGGACGGCTGCACAGCCTGGATGCGGGCGGCAACACAGTCATTGTCGGCCAGGTGGGCGAAATGCTGTACGCCGCGCGTAACCGCTGCCCCCATCTGGGTTTCTCACTCACCACCGGACCTGGCGGCATGCGGTTCTCCGACGGCGAGGTGCAGTGTCCCTGGCACAACTCCAGCTTCGACCTGTGTACCGGCGAGAACCGGGACTGGGCGTCGGGGTTCGCGGGGCGGAACATGCCACGGTGGTCGCACCGGCTCATCGCATTGGGCAGAAAGCCCGCACCGCTGACGACATATCGCGTCGACGTCGAGGGCGAGGACGTGTTCGTCCACCTGTGATATCGGCGGTATGCCACCCTCGCCACAGGCGTCCCAGTTCGGGAACCTCGCACGGTGACGTCCCAGGTGAGACAGGGTCGCTGCCCCCAGGCGTCCCGTAGGCCCTGTCCGGTGAAGATTCCCGCAGCGGGGCGTCAACTGGGACGGGCGGCCAACTGACGCTGACCTTGATCCATTGCCCCTTCAGCCGAAGGGGCCACGGGCAGACACGCATAATGACGCCTTGTACAGCCACCCTGCCGAGCGCGGAACCGGCGTTCTGTGCGCCGGCCACGATGGCAACCAGATCGGACGGCTCTGATCTCGAACTCTTTCGTGGCGAGCCGTGCTTGACGAAAGCGGGGATCTTGGAGCCTTTTGCAGGCATCCAGGCCGCTGACCTGAAAGTTTCCTGCGAAGTGTAGGCGGGAGACCTCCAGCAGGAACCATGGGGTAACTGAATCCTGAGCAACCTGAGGAACAGGGGACGGCTACAGAGGATGGCCCGATGGCTCGCCACCTGAAAGTGTCGCCATAGCCATTACATTCGTGGCCCCGGGGCATTCCAATACTGCTGTGCTCGCGAAAGTGGCATACGCCCGTAATCGCAAGAGTGGAGCACTGAAGTTGACTCGCTCTCGTGGACCCCCCGGATTGCAGGCTACCCAAGTTGGGGCACTCGCAAGACTGGACAAAGGTCCGGGGGCATCGTCGATCAATGTCGGCCGACAAGGTCGGTCACGTAGTTGCTGATCATCGGGCCGAACACCTCGATGGCCCTGCCGATAGCGACACCTACGTCGTCTCCCGGCCAGTTTGAGGGCAGCAGGGCGGCCGGGAGATCAGGATCTGACGCGGCCGTCTCGAGAAGAGGCAGCGTCGCCGCGGCGAAGGCCGCAAATGAGTGGTCGCTCTGGGCCCAACGTGCGTGGTCGATACTTTCCCGACTCTCGGCCAGCACCGCTCGGTACCGGGCAGCGAGCCGGTCGAGATCCCACAGGTCGGCAGCCACCCGACGGCCGTCTTCGGTTTCGAGGGTGATCTGGGTCCAGAGCACTTGGCTTCCAGTCGGTTGATCCGGGAGCAGCGAACGCAGCTCGTCTGACCGGTCGGTCGTGGCGATGAGCAGACCAGGGCGGAGCATGGCGTAGCCCAGAAGTTGGGCGGTGCGCCGCAAGCGGTCCCGGTAAGCCCGGGACCGCTCAGGGACCTCGTAGAGCAGGCCGTGGAACGAGCCGGACCAAGCCGGCCGGTGGCCGCGAAGCTGGCGTTCCATACGGGCTTGGGCGGCGTAGACGGCTGGCGCCAAACGGTACCGGGCCATCCGCCCGTCGCGCTCGGAGCTGAGCAATCCGTCGTGTCGCATCCTCAACAACAGGGAGCGGGCGGCCGACTCCGACAGACCGAGATCGGCGAGCAGGCGGAGCAGGACCGGCCCGGCCAGGGATCCGCTGGCACCGACCTGGGCGGCTCCGAAGGCGAAATAAACCAGTCCCATCCGCGGCGTGACCTTGCCCCGGTCACTCATCGGGCTGCCAGACGGCAATACTGTGTGTACATTGAGACGTTCGTGAGCTAGTGTGCACAGTATGAGCGTAGCCCAGCCGGACGTTGAACCCACCGAGGACGCGACCTCGGATCCTGCGTCGACGCCCGCCGACGGTGGTCGTCTCGTTCCGCTGGCGAAAATCGCGATCTTCGATCTCGTCGGCCCCCTGGTGACCTATGCGGTGTTGCGGTCCGCCGGGATGAGCACAGTCGGCGCCCTCATCCTGAGTGGGGTCTTCCCGGCCTTCGGGGTGCTTCTGGGCGTGACACGCGACCGTCGGGTGGACGTCTTCGGGGTCCTTGTACTGGTCGGCATCGTCGTGGGCACTGCCTTGGCTCTAGCGAGCGGGAGCGCCCGATTGGTGCTGCTCGAGGGCTCAGTGCCGACCGCCGTTTTCGGCGCCGTCTGTATCGGATCCCTGTGGACGGCCCGTCCGCTGATGTACCGATTCGCCATTGAGTTCATAGGAGCCGACACGCCCAAGGGGCGCGACTTCGCCGACAACTGGCGATACATCGGCTTCCGCCACGCGTTCAGGGTGACTACCGTGGTCTGGGGCGTGGCCTACCTGGCCGAGGCGATGGCCCGGATCTTCATCGTCGAGTCCACCCCTACCGGCACCGCGCTCGCTTTGTCCAAGGTGACGCCTTACGCCGTCGCCGGCGTGCTCGCCGTTTGGAATGTGGCCTATGCCCGCCGCTCCCGGAGAACAGGGGAGCGCCTGGGAGCCGCCGCCCACGCCCGGGGCGAAGTCCCCCCTCCGATGCCCGCGTAACCGCCCCATTGCCCTGCCCAGACAGCCGTAATCGAAAGGGGGTTGCCGCTCTTGCCGGCACCTCAGATGCTCTGCGTTTCGGAGTCCTGAGCTGGGAGTTCATCACCTAGAGCGTAGTTTCGTGCAGCAAACGACGAGACATGGGTTTACTGAATGCTCTGGAAGACGGGCATCGCCCTGTGGCAAAGGGACTGTCAAATTGCCCGTTCTCGCTGTTCAGTGTTCCTCACGAGCCGTGGGCTGCTGAATGCTGTTGGCGACCTCGCGGTCAATAAGGGTGGGTCCACCGCAACGTTCATGATGGGGCAATCCGAGCGCACGTAAAGTGTTGTCCGTCGAGGCTCATAATCGTGAAGACTGCCCAGCAACGACGCCATCTCCGCGTGGCCGACCAAGATGATCCAGTGGAGATCATCATCCTGCGGACCCTGAAGTGCCCGAACCATCCGCCCCTCGTATCGGCGCTGGGCAGCGATTTGGGAGCATCGAGGTGTCGGAGTACAGCGACGACTACAGCCTCAAATACTCGAGCACGGCGAGGACCCGGCGGTGGTCGATGCCAGACGGGTGCAGGTCGAGTTTGAGGAAGATGCTGCTGATGTGTTTCTCAATTGCTCTTTCGGAAACCACCAGGCTGCTGGCGATCGCCGCATTGGACCGACCTTCAGCCATGAGAGACAGAACTTCGCGCTCTC
>CAVZRJ010000007.1:0-8519 GCA_963777665.1 uncultured Acidimicrobiaceae bacterium | reverse complement strand
CTTCCAGAATCCAGACCTGGCGTTGTCGAGACTGTCTGAGCTGTCCCGCCTCGGGGAAGAGGTGGCGCTGGTGCTTGCGGCCAACTCCGACCCTGTCACCGCGAGCGGTGGCCTGCTCGAACATGTGCGAGAGCTCCACCCACACGCGAAGTGCGCGCTGCTGGTTCCACCGGACGTCTGGGCAGACAAGTCAAGCGCAGACGCGATCCGAGCCTTGATCGCGTTGGGGCGCGTTCACTACTACGCGGTGAGGCCCGCAGGACCGCCTGATGAGGTCTTCCACGAGGCCATTTCAAGCTTTCTCCTCGAGTGGGCAACCGAACGACGCACTGTCCCGCACACCATCCACATTGTCGGCGAGACCTGGTCGGGCAGGGCATACGAGCTCCGAGAAACCTTCGAGCGCTGCGCCGTCCCGCACGCCTTCTGCCTGGCGGACTCCGATGAGGGCCGCGACCTGCTCGCCAAGGCAGGACCGGAGGCCAAACTCCCGATGATGGTCCTTCCCGATGGCCGAGTCCTGAGCGACCCCTCCAATATGGAAATCGCGGAGGCTGCTGGGGCCACGAGCGATTTCGACGAGGACATCTATGACGTCGTCATTGTGGGTGCGGGGCCGGCGGGACTGTCCGCAGCCGTCTACGGCGCCTCCGAGGGCCTCCGCGTCCTCGTGCTCGATGAGGGCGGAATCGGTGGGCAGGTGCGGTCGAGCTCGCTGATCCGCAACTACCTGGGCTTCCCTAAAGGGGTGAGCGGCAGTCGGCTTGCCGAACAGGCATACGAGCAGGCTTCAGTGTTCGGAGCGACCTTCGTGTTCATGCATCGAGTGACGGCCATCACTCGCCTAGGGGATCTTCTGAGCTTCTCGCTTGCGGACGAGCGTCATGTGACGGCGAGGACAGTGATCCTGACCATCGGCGCCACCTACCGTCGTCTCGGTATTCCCGCTCTCGAAGAGTTGACGGGGGCTGGCGTGTTCTACGGCGGGCCCGCCTCAGAGGCTCCTGCTCTGAGCGGCAAAGATCGCGTACGTCGTTGGTGGAGGAAACTCAGCCGGCCAGGCGGCTCTGCACCTCGCGCGGTACGCGAAACGGGTCACTCTCGTCGTGCGTGCGCAGTCACTTCAGGCTGGGATGTCGCACTACCTCATCCAGGAGATCGAGGTTACGGCGAACATCGAGGTGCGTACCTGTACCGAAGTGGTCGGTGGGAACGGTGAGGGGCGTCTACAGCAGTTGGTACTACGACACAAGGTCTCCGGCGAACAAGAGACGGTCGCCGCCGACGCACTGTTCGTGTTGATCGGAGCCGACCCACACATGGACTGGTTGCCACCAGATATCGCGAGAGACCGGAGTGGGTTCCTACTTACCGGCGAAGAGGTTTCGGAGGAGGCCGACTGGCCCGTGGATCGGCGTCCCTACTCACTCGAGACGAGCATGCCTGGCGTATTCGCAGCTGGCGACGTGAGGCGGTCCTCGGTCAAGCGTGTGGCGTCCGCGGTGGGAGAGGGATCGATCGCAATTCGTCTCGTCCAGACACTCTCTGCCGACGAGCGATTTGATGTTGTCGGGCAATTGGATGATGGAGCGGTCGCACAACGGACTGGGACCAGTGACCAGCGGGAGGTGGGCGCCGAGGGTACGCACGGCAGTCAGTGCGTTCTGACAACCGCCTGAAGAGGTGTCAGTCATGGGTACATTGCCCTCATGTCTGAGGATCCGACGCTCTTCGACTGGGCGGGAGGCCGGGAGGCCTTTGACAGGATGATCGATGCGTTCTACGACCGGGTCGAACAGGATGACTTACTCTCCCCGTTCTTCCCCGGAGGTGTCCACGAGGACCACCGTCGTCACGTCGCCGCGTGGTGGGGTGAGGTGTTCGGCGGTCCGGCCGAGTACACCGAAGACCTCGGTGGCTACGAGCGAATGCTGAGCAAGCACTTGGATCTGGGGATCTCCGAAGAGCAGAGGTTCCGATTCGCCACACTGATGCGCCTGGCCGCAGACGACGCCGGGATGCCCGATGATCCCGAGTTCCGATCCGCGCTGGTTGCCTACCTTGAATGGGGCACCCGTATCGCCCTTGGCAACTCACAACACGGCGCACCCGTCATGGAACATGCTCCGGTCCCGAAATGGGGCTGGGGAGAGGCGCCTCCGTATCAGCCGTAGGGCCGCTCGGCGCCTCCTTTGAGTAGGTGCTGACGGTGAGTAGTGCTGACGGAGCCTGGGTCTACATCGCCGCATTGGCGGCATCGTTCGTCGTGGCAACCGTTGCCAGTCCGGCTGGTGCGTCCGAGGCCGTCCTGCTGCTGCCATTCCAGGTTGGCTGGAGGTCTTCCAAGTCGGGCCGTCGGGAAATACCCTGATCCGATGGCCGGTGTACCCCCAGAGCGGCGATGGTCCTAGTTGGCAAGCTGCGGAGCTAGTCCGTCTACGTGCTTCTCGATGTATTCATTGTTTGCCCACGGTCCCACCGCACCTTCAACGACCTCTCGGACGCTTTGGACTGACTCACCTTCCCAAATACAAATCCCGAAGGTGTGATCGTCGTTTGATGCGTGGATCGGCAATGCCACATGTGAAGGAAGTCCAGCTTCGAGCGCCTTAGCCTCAGCGGCCTCAAAGCCCTTTGGGTCGTGGATACGGTGAATGACGGTTACAAACATGGAGTCTCCCCAGGTCAAATGCTCAGCTGCGGTTTTTGCAGTTTGTCTCTCTCACGACATTCTGCGAATCCGCTGTTACAGATGCGCGTCACCCTGAGAATGTTCCATCGTCAGCTCCCCATGACGCATGGCGCGTGTGCAGTCCTTCTGTTCACGACACCCAGCTTCTTGAGCCATTTTCGAAGTAGTCGCTGATCTGCGAGTTTCGGTAAATATGCTGGTGAGAGGCTATTTCCGAGTGACCGTTGGCATCCGCTGTCACGCCTTGTTACTTGATGCCGCGGGGATGAGCAACCTTCGATCGGGTCTGGATCGTTCGAAATCCGGCATTAGGACGCGGCGCTCCGGCCGTCGGCTCGCCCCGGCGAGACAGGGTCCCGATAGCCTTTCCTCGTGTCCTCACTCTCCCATGGACCCGAGAATGGCGACCGCCGGGCGGCGATTGACGACCTCCTGGACCGGATCGCTGCCTCTACCGGCGGAGCAGATGAGTGGTGGAACCGCTCGGCGTATGAAGAGCTCGGTGGTCGGACGCCGACGGAGGCGTGGCTCGCCGGCGACCGCGATGGCGTGGTTCGTGTGATCCTCGAGTGGTATCAGAAGACCGAGGAAAGTGCCGAGCGGATACGGAACGACCCGACGACCCTCCAAATGATCGAGGATCGCCGCCGATCGATTGCCGAAGAGGCCGATCATCGCCGTTCCGCGTGAAGCGTGCCGCTCGGTGATATCCAGGCGCTCTACGATTGGGGTGAGCGCGACGATCCGGGATTCCGTCTGTGGAAGCGAGTCGCTGACTGGATTTGGACGCAGCTGACGGAGAGGCCTTGGGCGGCCCCTTCTCTTCCGCTCTTCCCGGCTGAGGGCGAACCGACTGAGGTGAGAACTGTCGTCGTCCCCGGGATGGATATCACGGTGATCTACGAGCACCATCACCAGACTGGACGGGTCGATTTGCTGTTCGTTGGGCACTGAACATTGGTACGCTGCCGATCCCGGCGGTCAGAAACTCCTGACACGACCCTCGCCATCTATTCTTGAGTTGTGTCGCCCATCACTTGGATGGTTATGAGCCGAGATGTATCGGATTCCATTCGAGTGGTTGATCTACCAGTCGCCGTTGCCGTGATGATCCTTGACGTCGACACGGGCCTGATCCGGGGTCTCTCGGTGGCCGAAGACATCCCTAATGCGCTTTCACAATCCGTTGAGCACGCCCTGACGAGACCGGCCGACACGCTGCCGCCCGGGTACCCTCAGCGAGTTCTGGCAGCCGTCGGCTTGGGCGAGTTCGTCGTGGCCGAACTCGGTGGCCAGCCGGGCCTGAACCTCCTTCCGCCCATCGATGAGATCGTGCCAGGCGACGAAGCCGAGGAGATTTTCGACCTCTTCGTTGAATCCTTCTCGTAGCTTCGCTTACTTGAAGGAGCGTTCGAACGCCCGGACGATTTGACGGTCACCGGCCCGGTGACGTGGGACCTTGCAGGTGCAGGGAAATCATCTCGTTGGCGGCTTCTACTACGTCGCTGGGCCCGATTGTTGATGCGGCACAATGGGGTGCGTGACTGTTAGCGCTCAGCGCCCTATTCAGGTTGGGGCTTTTGACGTCCATTCAGATGTCGGTTTCCTCGCAGACCGGGACGTCCCCATTTTGGTCGTGTTTGACTTGACCTCAGAATCTGTTCGCAGCACCCACGCATGGCCACTGTTGACCGAGCGCCGGGATCGATCCGTCGCAAATGAGGTCCTCTATCGCGACGGGGTGGTATTTGTCGCATCACCGGCTGCTGGTGGGATTGTTCGGATCGACCCGGAGATTGGCTACCTCGACCTCATAGACCTGGACGAAGACGTGGGTTCGCTGTTGGCCAGCAGCACGCACTTTTGGGCTATCGGAGCTCCCGACTGGCTCGAGAACTCCCGCGGACCTCAGACCATCGGTACCCGTCCAGTCGTGTGGGAGGACGTTACGGGGCGATACAAGGAGGTCATCGAAGATTCCCGCCTTCGTTTGGAGAGCCCGTTGGCAACCGAAGAGCCGGATACCACCATTGAATGGTGGAAAGACAATGAAGGTGATATCGAACCGTTGTCCCCACCGACGCCTCTATGGATCGTAGAAGAGAATAAGGCTCGGAGGGTTCCTTTCGAAGGTGAGGCTCCTGTATTGGCCGCTTTTGATCATCTCCTGGTCGGAGCATGCCAGCTGCCGTCGGATCCGATCATTAAGCAGGTCGACGGTTCGTCGTGCGCTTACTGGTACCCAGCGACTCCGGTGATCATTGCGGAGAATGGTGACGTGGAGGCGTTGGGCAACTTGAATTCGATTCCCGTCACGGTGTCAATCGAAGACAAAGCCGCCTGGCTAGTTGGGATGGGCCTTGAATTTGGAGACGTGAAAGAAGTTCGATCGCTGAACCTTGACTCGCATGAGCTCGGCCACCCGTTAGCTATTAAGCAAGAGGATCCGATCGCCTTCCTGGATGGGTACGTCGTGGCAGTTGCTCGCTGGCCACAGCCCACGGTGCAGTTCGTATCGATTAACAACCCTTCCACCGTCATCAGTCGACCCAGTGCACCAATACCCCACGAACCGCCGGTGAAGATACGCAATTCCTGCCTGTGGTTGGGTGGCCAAGACTCTCTCATTCGAATCTCGGTTGTCGATTTTACAGTCGAGTCCATGGAGGTTCAGATCGATTTGAACCCGTACCTACCAGTTGCGTCGCCACCTGAAGATGTGGATCTCAGCGTGTACGAGAGCCGCAGCCTCGAACGACTCCGGTCCGGGCTGCTCGGCGGGTGGGAAGGCGACGATGGAACCACGCGTCCGCTGATCAATGGGATTGACTTCGTGTCTGTCGATCTAATGGGAACTTTCCCCGAGACCCACGTGGTCGCCAGCTTCCGCTCCGAGGATCGGCCCGGAATCACATTCGCACGCAAGTGGCACCTGTATGACGAGCTCGGCAACTCGGTCGATCACGAGTACGCCGAGATCTACCTGATGGAGGACGTAGAGGCCATGGGTTATAGCTTGCCACCAATGAGCGTATGTGCACCAGGGCCGGACGGACTCGTTTGGTTCTGAACGTCCGGTTACGAGTCGGCCCTGCGGGTGCTGCCCCACCTCGGCGACCGCCGTCTGCGCACGCTACGACGCATCGACATGGAGGAGTGGCTGAGCGTTCTCCGCGCGACTGGCTACTCGAACTCCACCATCCATGGCGCCCGCACAGTCCTCGGCATGGTGCTGACCTCGGCCACGGACGCCCGCATCATCGCCGGCAATCCCCTGACCGGCCTCCGGCTGCCGAAGGGTTCGAGTCGGACCCGCAATGCCCTGACGGTCGAGCAGGTCGAAGCCCTGGCTGCTGCAGTGAATCCGTGGTGGCGGCCCTTCCTCCTTGTGCTCGCCTACTGCGGATTGCGTCCCGGCGAGGCCCTGGCCCTCCGCCGCAGGCATCTTGACGATTTGGGCCGGCTGACCGTGGAGCGGGGCATGACCGAGCACCGGGGCGTGCTGCTCGAGCGGGACACGAAGACACACCGGTCCCGGGTCGTCGAGGTGCCCGCCTCCGTGCTGGCCGAGCTGCGGACACACGTCGAGCTCCGTGTCGGCAGCGATCCGAACGCCTTGTTGTTCACGACGCCGTTCGGTGATCCGGTACGGCTGTCGAACTGGCGGCACCGGGTCTGGGATCCCCTTGCAGCGGAGCTCAGCCTTCCCGGCTGGGCGACGCCCTATGTGCTCCGTCACACGGCGGCGAGTCTGCTGGCCCAGAGCGGCGTACCCGTGACGGCCGCAGCCGCCTCGCTCGGCCACGAGTCGGCCATCTTCCTGCGAACCTACGCCCATCTCTACCCGGGTGACCTCGGCGCCGTTGCCGACGCCATGGACGCCGCCCGGTCCGCCGTCGTCGATGCACAGCAAGAGGACGACGAAGGAACCCCGAGTGTGCGGGCTCCCAGCTCTGCTCCCCAGCTCTGCTCTGTGCTCTGCTCTGTGCTCTTTCAACACCTCTTGCTCTGTTGTCAAGACCCGGTACCCGCTTGACGGTTTGGCTCCGGCACCTTCTTGACACCCAAACCCTTCAGGCCACCTGGGCGGCCTTACGGGGCCGGCCCTGAGGGGTGGCGAAGGCGCCGTGCTCCTTGGAGCGGTCGTGATGGATGGCGTGGACCCTGATCACCTTGCCCTTGGCCGAGATCTGGACCGAGCCGGCCACGATGGCCACCTCGACGACCTGGCGGGCCCAGCTGCGCCCGACCCGATAGCCGGCACCGGCGAAGGAAACCGACCCACCTTGGTCCACCCGGCGGGTGACGGTCATGCCCGAGGTGGGCGGCCGGGAGCGTCCAGAGCCGTGGGGCACGTTGGGGTGCCGATCCCTTGTCCGCTCGGCGTCGCTCGGCGTGGGTGGCGACGAGGACGCCGGCATGGAGGATCTCGACGAGCCCAGAGCGCACGACGACCTCGACGGACTCCCCGGCGAAGGTCGCGCCCACCCGATAACGGAACCTCCCAGGCCGATCGAACCGCGTTGGTCGACCCAGCGGTTCACTCCGGGCGGCCGCCCTGAGAGCGGAACCTCCGTCGAGGATCTCTGGCATCTCGAGGTCGGCTGGACGCTGCACAGCCGCCAGAGCGAAGCGCTCGGCGGGTGGGCGATCACCCAGTGACTGGTGCGGACGTTCGGTGTTGTACTCAGCGACCCATTCATCAAGCGCTCTTTGGAGTGCCTCGATGGTCGGCGTGCACCCGATCGTGGTCGACCAAGAAGTCCCTCCTGATGGTCCGGTGGAAGCGCTCGACCTTGCCCGTCGTGGTCGGTGAATACGGAGCCGTGAGCAGATGGCGGATGCCGTTGTTGGCACAGATCCGGTCGAAGAGGACCGGTCCGGGCCCTTGGCCGAAGCGTGCGGTGAAGACCTTGCCATTGTCGGTGAGGATCTGGTCGGGCACGCCGTGGGTGCGCAGCGCCCACTGCAGTGCTTCGCACACCGGCCGGGCCGTCGCCCGGGCCACCACGCGGGCGCAGACGCAGAACCGTGAGTGATCGTCGACGCCGGTGACGACCTTGACCTCGGTGCCGTCGGCGAGATGGAAGCGACCGACGACGTCCATCTGCCACAGCTCCATGGACCGGCTGCGCTCCCAGCGCTTGTAGTCAGAGCGTGCGCGCTTGCGTTGCGTCGGCTCGAGCATGTGGTGGCGCACCAGGGTCCGATAGATCGAGGAGAGTCCCGGCACCGGCGCGAATCCCTCGTTAGCGAGCCGGGTGCGGATGGACCTTGGTCCCCATCTCGGGTGTTCACGACGCAGCGAGATCACCCGGGCCTCGGTGAGCGGAGCCATCTGGTGCGGGCAGCTCTCGGGCTTGGTGCTCTTGTCGGCCAGAGCGGACATGCCTCCGTTGGCATAGCGCCGCAGCCAGGTGTGCACGCTCTGGCGGCTCACCCCGTTGCGTTGGGCCACTTCGGTCACGGACATCCCGTCGAGGACGTCGATCACCGCTCGATAGCGCTGTTCCACAGATTTGAGCTCCACCAGCACGATCGGCCTCCTTCGGTTCTGTCGACGACTGCGTCAACAGCGAAGAAGGTGGCAACGGCCACGTGGTGGACCTCTCCAGGCACGAAGTGTCAAGCAGGTACCGGAGTCAGTGTCGCCCAGGTACCGGAACCGCGCCGGAAAGTGTCAAGCAGGTGCCGGATCCACGCCGTCAAGCATGAACCGGAACTTCACACCAGCTCTGGTCTGTGGCGCGCGTGGATTTCGCGGGGATGGCCCGACGCCGCCGCCAAGAGGCCGAGCAGCATGGCCTCTGACCTGCACTTTCAAGTC
>CAVZRJ010000006.1:0-600143 GCA_963777665.1 uncultured Acidimicrobiaceae bacterium | reverse complement strand
GCGCTCGGCAGGATTCGAACCTGCAACCTTCTGATCCGTAGTCAGATGCTCTAATCCGTTGAGCTACGAGCGCCTTCTGCCGTCGCATGATGCAGCCCACCTCGCAGGCAGGTAGTGGGAGCCCAGGGCGAGACACAACGGCCCAGCCACTGTACTCGACCAACTGTGCTCCCTCCCGACCCGAGGAACTCGACAGCGCCTACCCGACGGGACCTCTGATCGAGGTGCGAAGCGGCCCGATCTGACTGAACTCAGTTCCTCCTGAGGCGCAACCGTCGATCACTGAGATCATCCGGACCCAGTCAACTGTGTTCGGGGCGACTGTCCGACTCCGTGCGGATCCTGCGCCGAACCGACGTCCGTTTGCGATGGCGCTCGAGGGTGGCACACCTGTGTGCTGAGATGCGAATCCGGAAATACCGATCGCCGCTCCGGCGTTGCCAAAAGCTGAGGCTAAAGCCGTGTGCGCGCCGTAGTCAGTTGCGTCTCGGCGGTCGCAGATCCGAACCCCCTCCATCCCCCCGTGCTGAATGAGGAGTCCGCGTGAACGACGACCCGATGACCGCTGAGCGCGGTGCCACAACGACAGCTGAGCCCGATCCGAAGCGCTGGTCGATCCTGGCCGTGGTGGTGATCGCCCAATTGATGGTGGTGCTCGACGCCTCGATCGTGACCATCGCCTTGCCCTCGGCCCAGAAGTCCCTGCACATCTCGGTGGCCAACAGGCAGTGGGTCATCACCGCCTACACCCTGGCCTTCGGAGGACTGCTGCTACTCGGCGGGCGCATCGCCGACTTCGGTGGACGCAAGCGGATGTTCGGCGTGGGCCTGGTCGGGTTCGCGGCTGCATCGGCGCTGGGCGGACTGGCCCCCGATCAGGCAATGCTGTTCAGTGCACGCGCCTTGCAGGGGGGCTTCGCCGCCCTGATGGCGCCCGCCGCGCTCTCCATCCTCACCGTGACCTTCCAGTCCGACCCCGGAGAACGGGCGAAGGCATTCGGCGCGTACGGGGCGGTTTCCGGGGCCGGAGGTGCGATCGGCGTCCTGGCCGGCGGACTGCTCACCGAGTACGCCTCCTGGCGCTGGTGTCTGCTGGTCAACGTGCCGATCGCCCTCGTGACGGCGTTCTTCGCCACCCGGGTGGTCCATGAGAGCCGGGTCGAGGGAAGCACCCGATACGACCTGCCCGGCGCCTTCCTCTCGACCGCCGGCCTGGTCAGCCTGGTCTACGGATTCACCAAGGCCATCTCGGACGGCTGGGCGGCCGCACAGACCCTCACCTTCCTGGCCGTCGGGGTCGCCCTGTTGGTCGCGTTCGTCGTCGTCGAAGCGCGCTCCGCCCATCCTCTCCTCCCGATCCGGGTCGTCGCAGAACGCAACCGGGGCGGGTCGTTCCTGGCGTCCTTCCTGCTCGGAGCCGGACTCTTCGCCATGTTCATCTTCCTCAGCTACTACATGCAGGGCGTCCTGCACTACTCGGCCCTCAAGGCCGGGATCGCCTTCCTGCCCTTCGCAATCGGCATCGTCGTCGGAGCCGCAGCCTCGACCGCGCTGGTCCCCCGGATCGGACCCCGCATCCCGATGTCCGCCGGCATGCTGGTGGGTGCCATCGGCCTCGGATGGCTCACCCGGATCGGGGTGGACACCTCCTTCTGGGGATACGTCTTCGGGCCGCAGGTCCTCATGAGCGTGGGTCTCGGCTTCGCCTTCCCCGCCCTCAGCAGCACGGCCCTGACCAACGTGGACGACCGCGATTCGGGGGTGGCGAGTGCCCTGATCAACACGACCCAGCAGATCGGTGGTTCCCTCGGCACCGCACTCCTCAACACGGTGGCGGCCACAGCCACAGCCGGCTACATCGTGGCGAACGGACGGTCGTTCGTCCCGGAAGGACTGGTCCACGGGTACTCGGTGGCCTTCGCGGTCGGAGCCGGATTCCTCGTGGTCGCAGCGCTGGTCACCGCTGTGTTCGTCAACGGCCGCCCCAGCATGGAGGAGTCTCCGATGGAGGCGGCACTGGCCGTCACCTGAGGCCGGCCCGCCGGGCCATTGGCCCTGGCCGGGCGGTAGGGTTCGTGCGGTGACCGGTACGGACGACTCCTTCGATCTCGAGCTGACTGCTGCCTCCCTGCGCGCCGACAGCTCGGACGTCCACATCCTGGTCAAGGTCCTGGTCGACCAGCTCGCCGACGCCCTCGGCTCACGCCTCGAGGTCCAGCGGTCCGGCGGCCGGTTCCGCAAGAACGACGAGATCAAATCTCTCAAGATCACCTTGGACGAAGACCAGTTCGACGCCGAGGTGGACGGGACCTCCCTCCGCTGCACCGTCGGCCACTCCTCTGGTGGCATCCGCATCCGCAGCGAAAAGGTCGACATGGACACCTGGCTCGCCCGACTCCTCACCGCCCTCAAAGCCGAGGCGGCCCACAGCCAGGCAGTGCGCCAGGCGCTCGAGAGCATCGTGATCGGAGGCTACTCATGACCGCCACACCCACAGACCCCACCCCGGACCCACCCGTCGATTCCCCCCAGGACCTGCCCGAAGGGGCAGGAAAGCGGCTCGCCGAGCTCGAGCACGGGCTGTTCACCTCCGACCTCTCGGTCAACGAGTTCCTCCTCATCAAGGAGGTCGGGTTCCACCCGGTCGGCTTCGTGATGGGCTCGTCGATCTACCACACCGGCATCCAGACCCGGAAGTGGGGTCAGAGCCAGGAGCTCACCAAGCTCACCGAGGCCATGTACAACGCCCGCGAGCTGGCCATGACCCGCATGGAGGAGGAGGCCGCAGAGCTCGGCGCCGACGGCGTCGTCGGGGTGCGGCTCGACGTCAATTACTACGAGTGGGGGAAGGACGCCGCCGAGTTCATCGCCGTCGGCACAGCGGTCAAGGCCGAGAGCGGCGTCTCCCACCGCAACAAGCTCGGTAAGCCCTTCACCTCGGACCTCTCCGGTCAGGACTTCTGGACGCTCATGCAGACCGGCCACATCCCCCAGGGCCTGGTCATGGGGACCTGCGTCTACCACATCGCCCACCGGGGCATCGGGGCGACCCTCGGCTCCGCCGGACAGAACGTCGAGCTGCCCAACTTCACCCAGGCGCTGTACGAAGCCCGCGAGCTGGCCATGACCCGCATGCAGGACGAGGCCACCCAGCTCGGCGCGTCCGGCATCGTCGGGGTCCGCCTCGAGGAGAAGTCCCACCAGTGGGGCAGCCACACCATCGAGTTCCTCTCGATCGGCACGGCCGTGGTCAAGACCTCCGACGAGGTCACCCTTCCCCGGCCGACCACCATCATCTCGCTCGACAACTGATGGCCGACCTGGCGCCCGCAGATCCCGGCGGCCAGCCCGCAGCCCAGCAGGGCGACCTGCCCGAGGCAGCGGTCCGCCGCCTCGGCGAGGGCGCCTTCACCTCCGGCCTCACCGTCCCCGACTTCGCCGCCTGCCTCCAGATGGGCCTCGAACCGGTCGGGTTCGTGCAGGGCTACTGCGTCATGCAGTGGCAGTGGTACGGGATGCGGATGGGGATCGGGATGGGGATGGGGATGTACGGACCCCAGAACACCGGGGGCGGGGGCTACGAGCAGACCTGGAGCTGCCCGCACGGCTTCGTCTCGGCCGAGCACCGGGCGTGGGGGCAGAACTACGAGCAGACCTGGGTCGAGGACGCATGGACCGAGGGCTTCACCACCGCATACGGCCGGATGGTCGAAGAGGCGGCCTCGGGCGGAGCCCACGGCGTGGTCGGCGTGGTCGATTCCAGCCAGTCCTTGAGCGACATGGGCGTCCTCGAGTTCCGGGTCCAGGGCACCGCGGTCCGGGTGGCCGGTGGCGACCCACCCGCCGACGGGAAGCCCTGGACGACCTACCTCGCCGGCCAGCGACTGGCCAAGCTGGTGGAGGCCGGGTACGCCCCGGTCTCGATAGCGGTTTCCGTGGCGTCGGTCCGGGTCTGGGCCAACTGCATCACCCAGTATCTCACCGAGGGCTCCATCTCGATGTACGGCGGCACAACTCCCGGAGCCGAGATCGAACAGACCGCCAGCGCCGAGATGGCCGCCCGCGAGGTGGCCCGCCAGCGGATCCAGGACCAGCTCGGACACGATTCGCTGCACGGTGCGGACATCCAGACCACCGAGCGCGAACTCGGTGAGGGCGACAGCGAGTTCCAGTGCACCCTCCGGGGCAACCGGGTGCGCCGGTTCAAGCCGTTCGACCCCATGCCCGCCCCCCAGCCGGTGGTGAGCCTCCGGTGAGCCCGATCCCGGCCGCCGCTGGACAGTCGCCCGAGGGCGGGGAGGTCGACATCGCCGCCGAGATGCGGGCCGCTTCCGCAGCGCTGGCGAAGCCGGCACCGAAGGACACCACCCGGATGACCTCCGACCTCTCGATCGACGAGGAGCTGGCCCTCCACGCGATCAGCTGGGAGCCGGTCCGGCTGGTCAACGGCGTCTCGATCCACTCGGTCCCGACCGGCGTCTGGAACTGGGGACAGGGCGAGATCGGCTACGCCTCGGCTGCGTTCGCCAACTCGTTCGCCCTGGCGACCGAGCGACTCCACCAGCAGTGCACTCACGCCGGCGGCTACGGCGTGGTCGGTGTCCACGTCGAATGGGCGGTCCAGCGCCACCAGGTCGCTGTCTCGCTGGTCGGGACCGCGGTACGCCCGGTGGGGGCGAAGTCCCTCGGTACGGATCCGGTCTTCGTGTCCGATCTGTCGGGCCGCGACTTCGCGCTGCTCCAGGTCGCCGGCTGGGCCCCGCTCGGTCTCGCCGCAGGGGCCAGCTTCGTCTACGCCCCGCGCCGGTCGATGGGAGCGACCATGCAGCAGACGCGACAGAACGTCGAGCTCACCAACTTCACCGAGGCCATGTACGCGGCCCGCGAGTCGGCCATGGAGCGCATGCAGACCTCGGCCATCGCACTCGGGGGGACCGGGGTCGTCGAGGTCAAGGTCACCGAAGGGCCGATGGACTTCGCCCACCACGCGGTGGGCTTCACCGCGTACGGCACCGTGGTGCGACTCACTGCGGACGTGCACCGTAACCTCGGCGCAGACATGGTCCTCCCGATGGACGACCCGGCCGCCGCATTCGACGCCACCGCCCTCCGCGGGGCCTGACCACCGGACACCGTGCCACCCGAACCCCCGCTCCACGGCATCCGCATCCTCGAGTGCTCCGCGCTCGGTCCGGCGGCCATCACCATGCCGCTCGTCGACCTCGGCGCGGAGGTCATCAAGGTCGAACCACCGTCGGGCGACTACATCCGCGAGATGACCTGGCCGATCGTCGAGGGCGTCTCGCTCATGCACCTCCACGTCAACCGGGGCAAGCGCAGCATCGTGCTCGACCTCCGCAACGACGAGGACGTGGACACGTTCAAGGAGCTGGCCCGCCGGTCCGACGTGGTGGTCGAGGCCATGCGCCCCGGTGGGCTCGCCCGCCGCGGCGTCGGCTTCGAGGATCTCAAGCTGCTCAAACCGGACATCGTGTTCTGCACGATCTCCGGGTACGGGATGACCGGCCCCTACCGGGACCTGCCCGCCCACGGCGTGGCCTTCGACACCTGGGCCGGCATCGTCTCGCCCCAGGTCAACGACCAGGGGTTCGCCTACCTCCCCGAGCACGCCTCGATGGGCATCCACGCCGGTCCGCTCTTCGGGGCGCTCGGCATCCTCGCCGCCGTGCTGCGGGCACGGGCCACCGGAGAGGGGTCCTTCCTCGAGATCGCCCAGTCGGACGCCGCTGCGGCCATGGACTGGTACCGCAGCGAGACCTGGAAGGCCTACGAGCGGCCCGAGTCCGAGGTCACCGGCAACAAGGCAGACGACTACGAGCGCCGGGAGCCGGGCACCGCCGGCATGATCGAGGGCGTCCGCTACCAGGTCTACGAGGCGAAAGACGGGCGCTACGTCCTGTTCATGGCCTCCGAGCAGATGTTCTGGAAGAACTTCTGTGTGGCGGTCGACCGCATCGAGCTCTTCGAGCGCTGGCCCGGGTCGCAGTTCGCAGACCACGCCCGCAACAACCTCGAGCTGCGCGCCGAGCTCCGGGACATCTTCCGCACCCGCACCGCCGAGGAGTGGATCGCCTTCGGGGTCGAGGCCAACTTCCCGGTGAGCCCGGTCAACTCACCGAAGACGATCGCCTCGGACCCCCAGTTCCTCGACCGCTTTCACTGGATCGACCAGGACCGGCTCGGGGCCGAACAGCTGCCCACCCCACTCAAGTTCGTCGGCGAGGAGCTGCCCGTCCCCGCCCACGCCCCGACCGTCGGCGAGCACACCGAGGAGGTGCTGGCGGACCTCCTCGGCTGGGACGCCGCCCGCATCGCCGAGGCGCGTGCACGGGGTGGGCTCGGCGGGCCCGCAGCATCCTGACCCGGTCCGTCCCCCGACCCGCCATGGCGGGGCGGCGGTAGGCTCCCGCCCGTGGCGACGGTCAAGACCAGGGTTCCCGCGATCGACGGATGGTTCACCCTCGACGAGCGCGCACCCGCGCTGCTCGGCTCGCGATGTACGAGCTGCGGGAATATCTCATTCCCGAAGGAAACGTATCTCTGCCGGAACCCCGGGTGCCAGGGGACCGAGTTCGCCGAGACGGCCCTCAGCCGCACCGGCGCGATCTGGTCGTACACCGATGCCTGCTACCAGCCGCCGGCGCCGTACGTGGCAGCCGACCCCTACATCCCGTTCGCGTTGGCCGCGGTCGAACTGGCCGAGGAGCGGATGGTAGTCATGGGACAGCTCGTCAATGGTGTGACGGTGGGCGATCTCTCGGTGGGCGCCGAGGTCGAACTCGTCCTGGACACCCTCTACGAGGACGACGAGCACGAGTACCTGGTCTGGAAATGGCGCCCGACCGGGAGCGCCGCGCGGGCTGAGGTGTCGGGTGCCTGACGACCGGCGGGTCGCCGTCCTCGGGGCGGGGATGCACCCCTGGGGCAAGTGGGGACGCAACTTCGTCGAGTACGGGCTTGCCGCGGCCGGTGACGCCCTGGCCGAGGCGGGCCTGCCCTGGACCGATATCCAGTACGTGGCCGGGGCCGACACCATCCGCAACGGCTACCCCGGCTTCGTGGCCGGTGCCACCTTCGCCCAGGCCCTGGGCTGGACCGGCGCCCGGGTCTCCTCGGCGTACGCGGCGTGTGCATCCGGCGCCCAGGCCGTCAACAACGCCCGGGCCCAGATCCTGGCCGGCCTCTGCGACGTGGCCCTGGTGATCGGGGCAGACACCACGCCGAAGGGATTCTTCGCACCCGTCGGCGGCGACCGGCGCGACGATCCGGACTGGCTGCGCTTCCACCTCATGGGCGCGACCAACCCGACCTACTTCGCCCTCTACGCCCGCCGGCGGATGGAGCTCTCGGGCGCCACCGAGGCGGACTTCGCCGCGGTCAAGGTCAAGAACGCGCGCCACGGCCTGCACAACCCCAACGCGCGCTACCGCAAGGAGGTCACGGTCGAAGAGGTGCTGGCGTCCCCGATGGTGGCCGACCCCCTGCGCCTGCTCGAGATCTGCGCGACCTCCGACGGCGGGGCTGCGCTCGTCCTCTCGAGCATGGCGTTCGCCCGCAGGCACGCCGGGACCGACGACCTCGTCACCATCGACGCGGTCTCGACGGTCACCCCGCGCTTCCCCCAGGCGATCATCGAGATGCCCAACTTCTCGACCGACTCCTCGGTCGCCGTCCCCCCGGTCGGTGCCCCCTTCAAGCGATCGGTGGCGCTCGCCGCCTATGAGGAGGCCGGCATCGGGCCGGACGACGTCGGCCTGGCCGAGGTCTACGACCTCTCGTCCGCCCTCGAGCTCGACTGGTACGAGGACATCGGACTGTGCAAGGAAGGCGAGGCCGAACGGCTGCTCCGTGACGGCGACACCACGCTCGGTGGCCGGGTCCCGGTGAACCCGAGCGGAGGGCTCTCCTGCTTCGGCGAAGCCATCCCCGCCCAGGCCATCGCACAGGTGTGCGAGCTGGTCTGGCAGCTGCGCGGACAGGCCGCAGGCCGCCAGGTCGAGGGGGCACGGGTGGGGATCACCGCGAACCAGGGCCTCTTCGGCCACGGCTCCTCGATCATCGTCTCCCGGTAGCCGCCCCACATGTGACAACCCAGGACATGGTCTTGACGCCCGACCTGACGGGCGCGACCGCCGGACTCGTTGGTCAGCCGTTGACCAGCACGATCTTCCCGAGTTTGCCGCCGGCGGCGAACCGCTCGTAGGCCGCTGCCGCCTCGGCCATGGGGAAGGTCTCGGTCACCGGCACAGCGACCGACCCTGACGCCAGCAGCGGCACGGCCCGATCCTCCACCTGCCGGGCGACCGCCGCCTTCTCGTCGCGGGAGCGGGAGCGGAGCATCGAGCCCCGGATGGTCGCCCGCGCCGCCATCACCGCCAGCAGGTCGACCTCGAGCCGGGCGCCGGCCCCGACTCCGATGACCACCACGCGGCCACCGGTTGCGAGCGCGGGCAGCACCGACACCACCCCGGGCGCACCGACCAGCTCCAGGAGGACGTCGTACGGTCCGTGCGCAGCGACCTCCTCGGGCAGGATGACCCGGTGGGCGCCGAGCGCCGCGACCTGCGCGTGGAACGACGGGGACCTGACGGTCGCCACCACCTCGGCCCCGGCGGCCCTGGCCAGCTGCACCGCGGCCGTGCCGACGCCCCCGGCCGCTCCCGAGACCACCACCCGTTCCCCAGCTGTGAGCCCGGCCTGGGTGAACAGCGCGTCCTGGGCGGTCGAGAAGGCCTCGGGGAACCCGCCAGCCGCCGCGTCGTCGGTCCCCTCGGGGACCGGTAGCAGCCAGCTCTCCGGCACCACGATCAGTTCGGCCTGGCCGCCGCCGCCGCAGATGGACATCACCCGGTCTCCGGAGGCGTACCGGTCTGCGCCCGGGCCGGCCGAGAGCAGCCGTCCGGCGAACTCGAGGCCGGGAATGTCGGCCGGCGCCGAGGGTGGCGCGGGGTAGAAGCCCTTGCGCTGGAGGAGGTCGGCGGCGTTGATCCCCGCGGCCGCCACCGCAACCACCACCTCGCCGTCACCCGGGACCGGGTCGGGGTGCTCCTGCCACCGGAGATCACCGTCGACGATGGTCACCGCCCGCATCGGGCCAGGGTAGCGGCACACCGTCGGTCGGCCGACGGCCGAGCAGCGTCCCGCGGTGCCGCGGGGCCGGCGGCACCGGTCCCCACGCACTCGTAGTGTGTGGGCGTGAGGCCCTGGTCGTGACCGTCGAATCCCCAGAAGAGGAAGCCCGGCAGTCACCCGGCCAGCTGGCGTGGGAGGAGCGGGGGCCGATGGTCGACGCCCTCTTCCCGGACCCGACCGCCGGGATGGTGCTGCACCGTGTGCTCGCCATGGCCGCCCGCACCTTCCTGCTCAACGACATGGACGAGCCACTCGGCGTCGGGTTCCGTCAGGACGGGACACCCGAGGCGCTCGGTGCGGTCCTCGGCACCCGTCCGCTCTGGGCCCAGTCAGCGGCCGGCTCGCTCGAGGGGACCGAACGGCGGTCGACCGCCTTCGAGCGCACCCACCAGAGCCGGGTGGCCATGCGGCGGATCCGTTCCAACCTGCGGACCTTCCGGCTCCTCCTCGACCCGGGGTGGGGCACCTCGCTCCGGGCCGAGCTGGCCTGGTACGGCAAGCAGCTCGGACGCTCGCGCGACCTCGACATCCTCGCCGCGGTCATCGAGGACCGCGGGAGCGAGGTCCTCGACCCGGAGGACGTCGCCCGGCTGCTCTCGGTGGTCGACACACAGCAACGGGTGATCCGGGAACAGATGACCACCTTGCGGAGCAGTCCGCGCCGCGACCGGCTGACCGACCAGATGATGGTCCTCTGGGAGGGTCCCGAGTACAAGCCCAAGGCGAAACGCCCCGCCGAGGACGTGCTCCCGGTGATGCTGCAGCGCGCGTGGCGCGACCTCCGTGGGACCGGCCGCACCGCCCGCAAGTCACCCTCGGACGCCAATCTCCACGCGCTCCGCATCCGGCTCAAGGACATGCGCTACGGATGCGAGACGGTCGCCCAGGTCGAAGGTGCCCCCGCCCGCAAGACCGCCCGTGCCGCCGAGCGGCTCCAGAGCAAGCTCGGCGACCTGCACGACGCGGTGTACTCGCTCGACTGGCTGGAGGCGCTGGCCCACGCACGGTCCGACCTCGCCGCCCCCATCGGTGAGCTGCTCGTCGCGCAGCGCACCACCGCTGAGAACGCCCGGCGTGGGTGGAAGCGCGAGCTCAAGGAGGTCGAGCGCCGCTGGCGCAGTTGGCAGAACGGCTAGCCCCGGCGCGTGAGGGTCAGGAGGTCGGGTCGTCCGGCCGGTTGACGGTCAGGTGGGTCGGCTCCCAGAGCCGGATGCCACCGAGGATGCCGGCAGAGTTGTCGACGACGGTCACGTCCTCGGGCAGCTGGGGACGCAGCACACGCCGGGAGTTCCCGCCCCCGATGTAGAGATGGTCGAAGAACAGCAGGGCCCGCATGGTGGCGATCGCTTTGAGGACCCGCTTGTTCCAGCGCTCCTCGCCGATCTCCTTGCGGGTCGGCTCGCCGAGCTGCTCGTTGTAGGTCTCGCCCTTGCGGAACGGCTGGTGGGCGATCTCGAGATGTGGCATGAGCTGCCCGTGGTAGAAGAGCCCGGTCCCGAACCCGGTGCCGAGGGTGATCACGAGCTCGAGTCCCTCACCGGAGACCACCGCGGCCCCCTGGATGTCAGCGTCGTTCGCCACCTTGGTCGGGATGCCGAAGGCCCGGGTGAGCGCGGCGGCCAGGTCGAAGCGCGACCAGAGGGTGAGCAGGTGGTGGTCCACCGGGCTGCCCGGACCGCTCTTGGTCGAGAAGTGGGGGGCCGAGAGGATCGCACCGTCCCGGACCATCCCGGGGAACCCGACCGAGGCCCGCTCGGCCGCGGGGAGGGGGGCCACCAGTCGCACGAGCGAGGAGACCAGCGTCTCGGGTGGGTTGGGATAGGGGGTGGGAGTCTTGACCCGCTCGGCCACCATTGCGCCCTCGGCGTCCAGCACCGACGCCTTGAGCCCGGTCCCCCCGATGTCCACCGCCAGGGTGAACGGGTGCCGGGGGGTGGTCCCGGCCCGGTCGGCCGGGATGCCCGGAACTGCAGCCGGGGGAACGGACGGGTCGAGCTCGCTCATCCGCCCACGCTAAACCCCGGGGACCGCCCCGGCACGGAGTCCCGTTCCGCCGGAGCGACGGTCCGGCCCGTCCGGGTAGCGTCGCCGGGGTGACCGCAGAACCCTGGCTCGGCGACGCCTGCTCTCTGGTCGAGGCGTTCCGCGCCGGCACCGTCCATCCGAGCGAGGTGATGGAGGCGTCCCTCGCGGCAATCGACGCGTCGGGGCTCAACGCCTTCTCCCACGTCGACACAGAGGCCGCCCGGACGGTGGCAGCTGCGGCCGATGTCACCCTCCCCTTCGGTGGGCTGCCCGTCGCGGTCAAGGAGCTCGAACCGGTGGCCGGGTGGCCCTACACCGAGGCCTCGCTGGTCTTCCGGGACCGCGTCGCGACCCGGGACTCGACACAGGTGACCCGCCTGCGCTCCGCCGGCGCGGCGCTGGTCGGCCAGACGACGGCCTCGGAGTTCGGGAGCGTCAACTACACCCACACCAAGCTGCACGGGACCACCCGGAACCCCTGGGACCCCGCCCGCACCCCGGGGGGCTCGTCGGGCGGTACGGCCGCGGCGGTGGCCGGGGGGCTCGTGCCCCTGGGCAGCGGGAGTGACGGGGGCGGCTCGATCCGGATCCCGGCCGGCTTCAGCGGGTTGTTCGGGCTCAAGTCCACCTACGGTCGCATCCCCCGGGGTCCCGGCACGCTGCAGCCGCCGTTGACGGTGACCTTCGGATGCCTGTCCCGGTCGGTTCGGGACACCGCACGGTGGTTCGACGTCTGCAACGGGTTCGATCCGCGTGACTCCCTGAGCCTCCCCCGGGTCGAGGGGTGGGAGGCGGGCCTCGGCTCGTTCGACCTGTCCGGCAGGCGGGCGGTGGTCTCGGTCGACCTCGGGATCGCCATCGTCGAGCCACGGGTGGCCGCGCTGGTGCTGGACGCCGCAGAGGCCCTCATCGCCGCGGCCGGACTCCGCCGGGTCGACGTGGTCGTGGCGCTTCCCGAAGGCGGCGCTGAATGGGTCCTCTCCAACCTGGTCGGCCTGGCCGGCGACCTCGGCGACCGCTATCCCGCCTGCAGTGACGACCTCACCCCCGAGCTCCAGTTCGCGATGAACCTCGCCACCCACCACTACGACGTGCAGAGCGCCGGCAGGGCGGAGCAGTTCCGGATCCGGGTCAACGAGCAGGTGGCGGATCTCTTCGAACAGACCGACTTCGTCCTCGCGGCGACCAACCCCGACGTCGCCTTCGACGCTGCGGGTCCGATGCCCACCAGGATGGGCGACGTCGACCTCATCGCGACCTACGGCTTCGAGCGGGCAATCGGCAACAACGGCGCACTCACCATCCCGGGCAACCTGGCCGGTCTGCCGGCGGTGTCCATCCCGGCCGGTTCGGTCGACGGGATGCCGGTCGGCCTGCAGGTGATCGGCCGGCACCACGAGGAACAGCTCCTCCTGGACCTGGCCCTGGCAGCCGAGCGCGACCGGCCCTGGCCCCTGGTCGCCCCTTCCGCTCCGGCCTGACCGCAGGTTCGGCCACGAGGGACCGCAGCCACCGGTCGTCGAACCAGGTGCGCAGCCGTAGCCGCGCCGGGGGCAGGTCGCGGTAGACGAGCACGCCGCTCCCGGGCGGCACCCTGCGCAGTGCGTCCGGCCGCGCCAGCCGGCGCACCGAGGGCGAGTGGGTGGTGCTCGGGCCGCCCCGTCCCCCCGAGGTGGTGGCGGGCAGGGCCAGCTCCTCGTCTCCCACGAGGGAGCTCGCGTACTCGAGCGTCGACGGGTCGGAGATGCCGGAGAGGAAGAGCTTCGCGCGATGGTTGTTGACCACTGTCGACGCCTTCGGGCCGAACCGGGCGGTGATCTGGGCCAGGTCGTGCCAGACGGTCACCAGCTGCACCCCGTGTCCGGCAGCGGTGGCGGCGAGCGCGTCGAGGTCGGAGAGCGGGGCGATGTTGGCCGCCTCGTCGAGCACGACCAGGAGCGGCGGGTCGAGCGGGCGCCCCGCGCGGGCCACCCGGTCGTACGCACGGTCCAGCACCGCGCGCAACACGCCCACGAACAGCGGGGTGAGCCGGCGTTGATCGTGGGCCGGCGCGGAGAGGTAGAGCGTGTCGGTGCCCGAGAGCAGCCGGTCTGGATCCACCGCCTCGCCTCCGGGTTCTGCGACCGTCCAGTCGGACCGTCCGGGCCCGCCGGCGAACGGCTCGAGCAGGGTCTCCACCGTGGTGGCGATCGAGCTGCGCTGGCGCTCCTCCTTGGCGAAGGCGGACCGGGCGGCGTCGAGCGCCTCGGGCACTCCGGTCCGTTCGAGCAAGTCGAGCACCTCGGCCTCCTCTCCGGTCTCGACCCAGCGGAGGACGTCGGCCATCTGCCTGCGGCCATGCGCTGCGGCAAAGAGGAGTGGGGCCAGCATCCGCGCGGCCGTCGCGTACCAGAAGTCACCGTCGCTCATGGTCCCGACCGATGTCCGACCGACCTCGGTGAGGGTGGCCGCCGCGCGGCGCGCCCCGGGCCAGGTGCGGGCCACCGGCAGCGGCGACCAGGGAGACGGCGGGAGTCCCGTCGTGCCGGTGGGATCGAAGCACTGGACGCGTCCGAGGGTCCGGCGGTGGGCGACCGTGTGCGCGAGGAGGTCGGACTTCACGCTCGCGGCGAGCACCGGGCCCCGCCACTCGAGGATGGCCGGCACGGCGAAGCCCGACGTCTTGCGCGACTGGGTCGGGCCGAAGACGATCACCGACTGCGCCACCTCCGCCGCGACGAGTCGCCGTCCCGACCGACCGAGGGCCAGGCGTCCCGGGGGAGGCGTATGTCCGCCGACGAGCAGCTCCCTGAGATCGGTGGGCCGGGCCCATCGCGCGCCGCTCGGTCCTCGGGCCGCTGCCCCTCGCACCGGCCGACCGCCCGGGTGACGCAGGGGACTCCTCGAACCCGCCGCGGGCACCCGGAACAGGGCGGCGGCGCCCAGCGCCGCCGCGCCGACGACGACGGCCGCCGAGGACGCGCTCACCGGGACTGCTCCGGCCGGGGCCTGGTCGGCTCGGTCATCGCCTCGTCGGTGTCGGCCAGCCACCGCTCCCCGGCCGCCAGCCGGTGCTCGACCAGGAACGAGCGGCGCCCGACCTTCCAGAGGGCGGTGCCCCGCCGCAGCTCGGTGACCAACTCGGCCTCGGTCGCGGTCAACCCGAGCAGCTCACCGGTCCGGGCCACCTCTCCCGGAGACTGTGCATAGACCACCCGGGTTTCCGAGTCGGCCAGGAGGCCTTCGGCCAGGCCGACCTGCTCCGAGCCGACCGCCCCGACCGCGGCAAGGTCCGAGAGCCGGTGCAGCACCGCCATGTTGGCCACGCCGAGCGCGCGCGAGAGCTTCCAGGAGGTCTGGAGCCAACGGGCCACCCCGAGATTGCCGAGGATCGCCCACGCCTCGTCGACCACCAGCAGGATCCGGCGCCTCTGACCGCTGCTGACCGCGTGCTGCAGCCACGCCGCCGCGCAGGCCATGAGCACGCCGAGGGCCGGCGAGTGGTAGACGGCGGCGAGGTCGAGGACGACCAGCGGACCGTCGAGGCGCAACCCGGCGGTTGTCGGACCGTCGAACATGCCCCGCAGGTCGCCGTGCACCAGGCGGCGCAGCTCGAGTGCCACGTCCCGTCCCTCCTCCATCAGATCGGCCCGGGTGGTGCGCAGCGCGGAGGCGGCGTCCGCTCCGGGGTCGAGGAGGGCCTCGACCACCTGGGGGAGGGTGGGTGCATCCATGGCACCGTCCCGGGCACGGTCCTCGGCGGCTCCGACCGCGGCATCGACGGCGGCACGCTCGCGGGGCAGCAGGTCACGTCCGAGGCAGGCAACCGCGAGCGACGCGGTCAGGTTGGTGCGCCGTCGCCGACCGTCCGCGACCGGGTCGATCCCGGGCTCCCGCCCGCTGCCGGAGGCGTCGGTGTCCAGCGGGTTGAGCCGGATGGTGCCACCGGGGCGCAGCGACAGCGGGACGACCCCCCAGGCCTCGGCCAGACGGCCGTACTCACCCTTGGGATCGACCACCCAGGCAGATCGGCCGAAGACGGCCTGGCGCCAGAGATAGGACTTCACGAAGGAGCTCTTGCCCCGGCCGATCTGCCCGATGACCACCATGTTGGGATTGGTCACCGCGCCCTGCCGGTAGAGGGTGAAGGGGTCGTAGACGAACGACCCGCCGAGGAGGTCGCGGCCGATCAGCACCCCCTCGTGTCCGAGTCCGGCCTCGCTCACCAGCGGATAGGCGGCCCCGAGATGGCGGGTCGTGGCCACGTGCGCCGGGAGCCCGGGCGGCAGCCGGCTCACGCGAGCCCACGCCCGACGGGGATGCCGCAGAGCAGCGCCGCGTCCTGCTGCCCGTAGAGGAGGCGCACCTCGAGCCGCGCCTGGCCGGCGGCCTGTTCGAGCGCACTCGCGGCCGCGGTCAGCTCGTCCCTCGAGTCGGCGGTCACCGTGAGGTAGCCCGAGAACCGGAACTGGGCGTGCCCGTCGGCCAGCTCGGTGTCCCTGGCCTCCACGCTCTCCCGTTCCCTGGCGTGACGCGCGGTGACCAGGAACCCGCCCCGGCGGCGCAGCTCGCCGTCGGCCAGGTCGGCCGTACGGGACTGGGCCACCTGGCGGGCAGCACGGAGCGGGCCGACCGGCTCCATCACCAGCGAGAGCGACCGCCGGAGCGGTGCGAACAGGAGTGGACCGAGGAAGTCGGGGGTGACCTCCACCCGCGGCCATTCGGCGATCCAGTAGACCGCGTGCCAGACGCCGTCGGTCCGGACCGCGTCCCAGCAGGGCTCGACGGCCATCGGCCACGGCGTGCCGGGTGGGCGCTCCCCGGTGGACTGCGGAGCTCCGGGAGCGGCCCGGCGCCACGGACCCGCGAGGACCGCGCCGAGTGCGCCCGGACCGAGGACGCCGTCGACGATCACCTCGGCGCCTTCGAGGGCGCGCCCGAGGGCGTCCACCTCACGCGCCAGCACCGCGCCCGCGCCAGACAGCCCTCCCCCGGCGGCGCGGACCATCCGGGCGGCGCGTGCGGGACGCAGGGTCAGCGCCAACAGCACCTGATGCCGGCGGGTCACCGGCGACGACTCGTCGACCAGCGCGCGGTAGGTCGCGCCCGCAGGCGTGTCGGCCCCGAGCACGGCCCGCTCGTCCAGGTACCCGTGCACCGAGGCGCCGTCGTCGGGCAAGCAGGTCTCGACCCATTGGACGCGGTGCACGGCGCACCCCTCTCGGGCGAGCGACGCGAGCGCCCGGGCCCAGGCCCCGACTCGCGCATCCTGGTCGTCGGGACCGAGCAGGGCGAAACTGTTCCCGCGCAGCGCGAGCACAGCGGTGAGCGCCCGGCCCGGGCGGTCGACCACCACGCCGATGGTCGCCGACGGGTGGGCGGGGTCGACAGGGAGGGCCTCCACCCCGAGCCCGTCGAAGACGGTCCGGCCACCCCCGAGCGGACCGCGCTGCGTCGGGGACGGGCGGGCCGCGAGGCGCGGCGGCACACGTCCGCCCTCGACGGCGACCGGGACACCGTCCTGTGGGCCCGGGTGCAGCTGGCGACGACGACCGGCCGCTCCGGCCCACGTCCAGCGGGCCACCAGGGGAAGCCACTGCTCGCCGGTCCTGCCCGCCACCGGCCAGAAGGCAAGGGCCACCACCGCTCCCACGATGATGACCGCGACGACCACGCCGGCCGCCGACGGGCCGGCCCGCACCGCCAGCACCGCCAGCACCAGTCCGGTGGCCACGGTGGCGATCTGGCCTCCGCGCCAGCCGGCGATGACGCCCCGGCGCTCGAGGGGCGGGAACCGGTAGCGCACCCGGTGGCCGCGACCGTCCCGGTCGCCCGCGCTCACCCGTCGCGCCGGTCGGGTGCGGGGCGGCCCGTGACGAGGCGCACCCCGAGCGCATCCCTGCCGAGGGCGTCCGCTGTGAGCGCTCCGGTCTGCCGCGGCAGCGGGCGCAGACCGTCTGTGGGGTTCGCGTCGGGAGCCGGCGATGGCGATGGCGATGGCGACGGCGAGGAAACAGGGTCGTCGTCCGCCCCACCGCCCTCGAGCCAGCGCCGGTAGGTCGCGGTCGACCCGGGGTGCGGCTCCCACATCGGGATCCCGTCGCCGGGGGACCTGCCCGTGCCGACGCCGGACGTTCGGGCAGCCGATCTGCCCGCACCCGGGTCCACCGCCCGACCGGCGACGCCACCCGCACCGCCCACCGTGCCGATGCCGGCGACCGGTCCGGCGAGCGAGCCGGCCACCGAGGCCCGCATCGCGACAGTGGCGAGTCCTTTGACCGGGGCGGCAGACCGGCCGCGGGCCCGGGTTCCCAGCCCTTCGAGGTGACCGACCGCGCCGGACTCGACGAAGGGGAGCAGTCTGAACAGGGCCCACGGAGCGGCTGCGGCCAGCAGCATGAGCGCGGCACCACCCAGGACGGAGGCGAACCCGCCCCCGCCCGAGGATGCACCGGTCGGGGTCGAGCCCGTTCCTCCGGCCAGTGCCCCGGCGGCCAGGCTCAGGACGGCCACGATGACGAACTTGGCGAGGATGAGCGCGACGACGGTGTCGACGAGGCGGCGGGACCAGTGGGCGATGGTCGGCCAGGCCAGGCTGGCGAGGGCCAGGGGTAGGAAGAGGACCGCCACGTACACGGCGGCCGAGCGGATGAGCAGCTCGATCCAGACCATCACCGCGCCGACCACCACCGCGATCGCGCCGAGGAAGACGACGAAGGACGGGGCTCCCGGCTGGCCGGCGGCGCCACCGGCCGAGAGCGCCCCGACGACCGAGGACAGGAAGTGGCCGGAGTCGAGACCCGCTCCGCGGGCGACCGCCGCGCTCATCTCGTCGGTCACCGCGAGGCCGAGCTGGACCAGGCTCACCGCCACTGCGGTGAGCAGCAGCGCGAGCGGCACGTTGACCAGGACCGACCGCAGCAACAACGACGCGCTCTGGCGGTAGACGGCCTGCACGATCCCGAGCAGGAGGAGTGGGAGCACGACGACCCCGGCCAGCGCAGCCATCGTCTCGTAATGCGCGACGAACCACGGGGCACCGAGGTCGACCGCAGTACTGCCGGCGAGCACGCCCCCGATCTGTCCGAGCAGCCAGACGGCCCCCTCGGTGACCCAGCCGCCGAGAGCGTTGAGCACGCTGTCCACCCCGAACCCGGCCACCTTGGTCGCGGCCGACCCGGCCACTCCGGCCACGCCCGATGCGGCCTGGCAGAGCTGGCCGAGGCCGGCACCGCCGAGCGCGCCGGCGGCCGGGGAACATGCCACCGCCGGAACCGCGGGGAGCGCCACGAGGGGCGACACCTCAGTGCACGCCCTGGCCGGCGTTGAAGAAGAAGTTGACGATGGCCGGTCCGGCGCCGATGAGCAGTGCGGCGAAGCCCGAGATGAGCACCGCCCGGCGGCCGACGTAGGACTGTTGGTAGTTCTGGCCGTGGGAGCCGAGCGCCCATGCTGCAGCGCCGACCAGGAGTCCCACCAGCGCCAGGGCGAGGGCCCATCCCCCGATCCCGTTCATGAGGTGCTGGAGCACCTGGCCACCGGGAAGGGCGTTGGTGTCGGGGTTGAGCGTGACATCGGTGGTCCGCACGGCAGCACCGGCGGGTGGCGCTGGCCACCCCCAGGGCAGGGGCACGGTGCTCGGCAGTCGGGGCAGGAGTGTCGGTGTCATGGGCTCACGATACGGAGTGGCTGACCCTATTTCAAGATATTTCAATCATTTTCATGTTATTTCCTGTCTGCAAACCCTGAAGTACCGGTGGCGTCCCGGGGCCTGCCATGCTTAGGCGGTGAGCCCCTACGCGATCGGATACCTCGTGCTGGGCGCCGTGGCCGTGGTGGCCGTCGTCGTGGCGGCCCGCCTCGGGCGGAGGGCAGGCAAGCGGAGCCTCCAGCAGCGGCTCACCGCGCTCTCCAACCGCCTCGGGGTCGAACCGCCCGACGACGGCGGGGTCGAACCGGTCCTGAGTCACCTCGAGAAGGTCACCGGGGAGGCCGCCGAGGCGGTCACCGAGGCCAGCTCGGACGCCATCCGGCTGCGCCGGGCACTCGACACCCTCACCCAGGGGGTCATCGTCTGCGACGAGAACGGGGACGTCGCCTTCCGCAACGCCAGGGCGGTCGGGCTCATGAACAACCGCCACGGGGATGCCCTGGCCGCCCAGGCGGTCACCGAGCTGCTCGAGAACGCCTGGCAGGAGGGATCGGCCGAGCGGTCCCTCGACCTCTACGGGCCGCCGCGCCAGACCCTGACCGTGCGCACCCGGCTCATCGACGACGGTCGGCGCCCGCTCGGGGTCATCGCCATCATCGACGACGTCTCCGAGCGCCGCCGCCTCGAGGAGATCCGCCGCGACTTCGTGGCCAACGTCAGCCACGAGCTCAAGACCCCGATCGGCGCGCTCGGGCTCCTGGCCGAGACCCTCACCGTCGAGCCCGACCCGGAGGTCGCCCAGCGGCTGGCGTCACGGATCCATGCGGAGGCCTTCCGGGTGAGCCGGATCATCGACGACCTGCTCGACCTGAGCCGTATCGAGTCGGAGGAGGCTCCGCCCCGCGAGCCGATCTACATCAACCTGGTCATGGCCGAGGCCATCGAACGGGTCCGGAGCGCCGCCGAACAGCGCCGCATTACCATCGAGCTCGATGAGCCCAACCCGCCGGTTCACGTGCTGGGTGACCGCCGCCAACTGGTGTCGGCCATCCACAGCCTGCTCGAGAACGCGGTGACCTTTTCCTACGAGGACAGCGCGGTGCAGGTGGCCGGGAGCCAGGACAACGGCGAGATCCGCCTGTCGGTGGCGGACACCGGCGTGGGCATCCCCGCCCGTGATCTCGAGCGCATCTTCGAACGCTTCTACCGGGTGGACCACGGCCGCAGCCGTTCCTCGGGTGGGACCGGGCTCGGGCTCTCGATCGTCCGCCACGTGGCCAGCAACCACCAGGGTCGGGTCGAGGTCGACTCACGCGAGGGAGAGGGATCGACCTTCACCCTCGTCCTCCCCAATCCGCCCGAATACGCCACATGAGCGAATTGGCGGAGGCGGATCCGAGGCAGACCAAGGTCCTGCTGGCCGAGGACGACGAGTCGTTCATCGACGCCTTGGTGATCGGCCTCGCCCGCGAGGGGTTCGACGTGACGGTGGCCCGCGACGGTACCGAGGCCCTGCGGCTGTTCGCGTCGGTCGAGCCCGATCTGGTGCTGCTCGACCTCATGCTGCCGCGGCTCTCGGGCATCGACGTCTGCCGGTCCATCCGGGCCCGCTCGTCGGTGCCGATCATCATGGTCACCGCCAAGGGCACCGAGATCGACACCGTGGTCGGCCTCGAGGTGGGGGCCGACGACTACGTCTCGAAGCCCTACCGCCTGCGCGAGCTGGTGGCCCGGATGCGGGCAGTGCTGCGGCGCACACCGATCGGCGAGCACGGTTCGGGGACCGAGCCGGCAGCGGGTGACGGGACGGGGGGCGGGCGCCACGAGGGATCGGTCAAGGCCGGGCCCTCCGACGGCATCGGGGGCGAGGTCCTCGAGGCCGGCGGCATCCAGATCGATCCGGACCGCCACCTCGTCTTCATCCGTGGGAAGGACGTCCACCTCCGGCGCAAGGAGTTCGAGCTCCTGTCGCTGCTGATGGAGAACGCGGGACGGCTGCTGACCCGCGACGTGCTCATCGACCGGGTGTGGGGCTCCGACTACTTCGGCGACACCAAGACCCTCGACGTGCACATCAAGCGGCTGCGCAGCCACGTCGAGGAGGATCCGTCGTCTCCGAAGCTGATCACCACCATCCGGGGGGTCGGCTACCGGTTCGACGCACAGCGCTGAGGAATCCCGTGCCGGGTGCTCAGGCGCGTGCGGAAATGACCGTCTCGCCGCCCAGGTACGGTCCGAGCACCTCGGGAAGCACGACCGAACCGTCCTCGCGGCGTCCCGTCTCGACCAGGGCGGCCCAGATGCGCGCCCACGCGAGCGCCGAGCCGTTGAGGGTGTGGACGAAGGCCGGGCTCCCGCCACCGGCGGGCCGGTAGCGGATCACCGCGCGCCGGGCCTGGTAGTCGCTGCACCAGCTGACCGACGAGACCTCGAGCCACTGGTCCACCCCGGGCGAGTAGACCTCGAGGTCGAAGGTGCGTGCCGCCGAGTTGCCCATGTCTCCCGCGCAGAGGTCGAGCACGCGGTAGCGGAGCCCGAGCCTCTGCAGCAGGCCCTCGGCCCTCGCCACGATCGACTCGAGCTGTGCCGGTGCCTGCTCGGGGGTCGAGTAGGCGAAGAGCTCGACCTTGTCGAACTCGTGCACCCGGAGCAGGCCCCGGGTGTCCCTGCCCGCGGCGCCGGCCTCGCGCCGGAAACAGGCGGTGCCGGCGGTGAGCTTGAGCGGGAGATCGGCCTCGTCGAGCACGTCGCCGCGCCACATCGAGGTCAGGGGGACCTCGGCGGTCGGGATGGCCCAGAGGTCGTCGCGCTCGAGGTGGTAGGCGTCCTCTGCGAACTTCGGGAGGTGACCGGTCGAGACCATGGTCTCGGTGAGCACGAGGGTGGGTGGACGCACCTCCTCGAACTCGTCGGCGTGGCTGTCGAGCGCGAACGAGCTCAAGGCACGCAGAAGCCGTGCCCCTGTCCCCCGGAAGAGGGGGAACATCGAACCCGAGAGCTTGGCCCCGCGCTCCATGTCGAGCAGCCCGAGCTCCGCGCCGATCTCCCAGTGGGGCACCCGCTGGGCCGCGCTGTAGTCGGGCGGTTCGGCCGGCCAGCTGCGTGCGAGGACGTTGTCCTCCGGACCCTCGCCGTCCGGGGCGTCCGGCGCGGGCAGGTTCGGGAGATACAGGAGCGCCTCGCGGACCGCCTCCTGGGCACGGTCGGCCTCGGCGTGGAGCGCGCGCTCCTCCTCGCCGGCAGCCCGGCTCTGCCCGGCCAGTTCCCCGGCCCGGGCGTCCTCCCCGGCCCGCCGCGCCTCGCCGACCTCCCGCGAGAGGGCCTTCACGGTGGCCCGGAGCTCGTCTCGTGCTCCGATCGCGTCCCGCAGTTCGGAGTCGAGTGCGATCAGACGGTCGACCTCTGCCGGATCCACCCCCCGGCGCCCGAGCGCGACCTTGACCCCCGCGGGGTCCTCCCGCACCAACCGGATATCGATCATGACCGCACAACGGTAGCGTGACCACTCGTGCACGGCGCCGACTCCGAGTCCGACGACACCGGAGCGACGAGTCGTCCGGACCACGAGACCGCAGTCTCCTGCGAAGGGTTGGTCGTCCGCTACGGCGAGAAGGTGGCCGTCGACCACCTCTCCTTCGTCGGCCACCGCGGCGAAGTGGTCGCCCTGCTCGGTCCCAACGGTGCCGGCAAGACCAGCACAGTCGAGGCGCTCGAGGGGTACCGGGCGATCACCGGCGGCACCGCACGGGTGCTCGGCCTCGATCCACGGCGCGACCACACCGCCCTGGTCCCGCGCATCGGCGTGATGCTGCAGCGCCCGGGCGTCTACCCGATGCTCAACCCGGCCCAGGTGCTCGGCCTCTTCGCCCGCTACTACGAGGATCCCGAGGATCCCGCGGCACTGCTCGAGCGGGTCGGCCTCGGAGCGGTCCGCCGCACCCGGTGGCGGCGGCTCTCGGGAGGAGAGCAGCAACGGCTCTCGCTGGCGCTCGCGCTGGTCGGCCGGCCCGAGGTGCTCTTCCTGGACGAGCCGACGGCGGGGGTCGACCCCGAGGGGCGGATCGTGGTCCGCGAAATCATCGCCGGCCAGCGGGCACAGGGCCGCTGCGTGGTCCTGACCACCCATGAGCTGGCAGAGGCCGAGCGGCTCGCCGACCGGGTGATCATCGTCGACCGCGGGCGGCTGTTGGCGGAGGGCACCCCCACCGAGCTCACCACGGGGACCGCCGACGGCTCGATCCGGTTCTCGACCGCTCCCGGGATCGACACCGGCTCGCTCGGGGCGGCCCTCGGGGACGGGACCGTCCTCGAGGAGGAGCAGCCGGGTCGCTACCGGCTGCGCCCGCCGGGGGGCACGCCCACCCCAGGGGTGGTGGCCGCCCTCGCCGCGTGGCTCGCGGAGCGGGACCTCTCCCTCGGCGACCTGCGAACCGGTCAGTCGCTCGAGGAGGCGTACCTGGCGATCACCGCCACCCGTGATGCGACCGAACCCACGCGTGACACGCCGGTGGCACCGTCCGGAACGGCGGGCCGCCGCCCGCGGGGTCGTGCGAGGAGCTGATGCGACCGCTCGCCGCACAGCTCCGCGCCGAAGTGACCATGATCTTCACCAACGGCGAGACCGTCTTCTTGACGCTGGGGATCCCGGTGCTGTTCCTGCTGTTCTTCTCAGCGGTGCACGTGCTGCCCACCGGGACCGGCCACTCGGTGGACTTCCTCGTCCCCGGCATCCTGGCCCTGGCCGTCATGTCGACGGCGATGACCGCCCTCTCCGTCGGGACCGGGTTCGAACGTGGCTACGGGGTGCTCAAGCGCCTCGGAGCCACCCCGCTCGGCCGACCCCGCCTGCTGGGCGCCAAGATCATGACGGTCATCGGCGTCGAGCTGCTGCAGGCCGCGGTGCTGGTGGCGGTCGGCTATGCGATCGGGTGGACCCCGGGTGGGCCCGGCGGGGCGGGCGCACTGGCCGGGGAGGCGCTCGTCGCCATGGTGCTCGGGACGGTGGCCTTCGGGGGCATCGGGCTCATCCTCGCCGGGACGCTCGCGCCGCTGGTCAACCTGGCCGTAGTCAACAGCCTCTTCGTGGTGCTCCTCCTGCTCGGGGGGATGCTCATCCCCCTGGCCAAGCTGCCCGCCTGGATGGCCGACGTCTCGCGTCTGGTGCCGGCGGCAGCACTCGCCGACGCGCTGCACGGGACGCTCGGCCACGGCACCCCGGTCGCTGCCCGCGACTGGGTGGTGCTCGGCGCGTGGGCGGTCGCCGCTCCACTGGTCGCCGGGCTCACCTTCCGCTGGGAGTGACGGCGCTGATGGGAGTGACAGTGGACTGGGAGTGACGGCCGGCGGGTTGCCCGGTCGTCGGACCGAGCGGCCGACCGAGACGGTTCAGGCCGGGCTCCCGAGGCGGCTGAGCCATCGGTGGAGCTGCGCGGCGGTGACCTGCCCGATCGCATGGTCGAGCACCCGGCCAGAGGCGTCGATGAAGAAGGTGTTCGGCTCGCCGTCGAGCCCGTAGAGAGCCGAGGTGACCCGGACGTTGGCGTCGACCCCGACCGGGTACCCGATGCCGGACTGCCGCACGAATGCGAGCGCGGCGGCGGTCGGGTCCGCCACGTCCACGCCCACGAACTGCACGGTCGATCCGCGGGCCTGCTCGGCCCGGGCCGTCGAGGCCAGCAGCGGGGTCTCCATCTGGCAGGGGCCGCACCAGGAGGCGAAGAAGTTGAGCACCACCGGGCGGTGCCGGTTCCGACCCAGGCGATCGAGCCTCACCGGCGACCCACCGGTGAGGGACGGCAGGGTGAAGTCGGGGGCGATCGACCCCGCGGCGACCACCCCGCCCGAACCGGAGCCGTTCTTCGGAGCGCTCCCGAGCCCGACGAAGAGGAACACGCCAAGACCCGCCGCGATGACGCAGCCGATGAGCAGCGAGCGCAGGCGCCGCGGGGGCCGTGGGGCGGTCTGGTGCGGTGGCACCGGGGGGTCCGTGCCGGTCGCCTCGGCGGAGGTGCCCGTCAATGGTGGAGGAAGACGTCGACCGCCATGCAGACGAAGAGAAGGGTCAGGTAGGTGATCGAGTAGCTGAACAGCTGCATGGCGGCCTTGGGGGTGGCCCGCATCCAGAGGCGCACCGAGAACCCGATGAACCCCAGACCGAGCACGGTGGCCGAGACCAGGTAGAGACCGCCGAGGTGGGCCACCGGGACCAGCAGCAACGTGGCCCCGACCATCACCACGGTGTAGAGGAGGATCTCGACCGCGGTCCGCTCGACGGTCGCGACCGCCGGGAGCATCGGAACCTTCGCAGCCTGGTAGTCCTCCTTGTACTTGACGGCGAGCGCCCAGAAGTGCGGCGGGGTCCAGACGAAGATGACGGCGAAGAGCACGAGTGGGGTCCAGGCCAGGCTGTCGGTCACCGCCGCCCAGCCGACGAGGACCGGGACCGCGCCGGCCGCGCCGCCGATCACGATGTTCTGACTGCTGGTCCGCTTCAGCCAGAGTGTGTAGACGAACACGTAGAAGAGGGTGGCCGAGACGGCGAGCACCGCCGAGAGGAGATTGACCCACGACCAGAGCTCGACGAACGCGGTCACCTCGAGGGCGATGGCGAAGATGAGGGCGTTGCGGGGAGCCACCGCCCCGGTCACCAGCGGACGGTTCCGGGTCCGGCGCATGAGCTTGTCGATGTCCCGGTCCACGTACATGTTGATGGCATTCGCCCCGCCGGCGGCCAGCGCGCCCCCGACCAGGGTGGCCACCATCAACCACAGCGGCGGGAGGCCCCGCTGGGCGAGGATCATGGTGGGAAGCGTCGTGATGAGCAGGAGCTCGATGATCCGCGGCTTGGTGAGCGCCACATAGGCGCCGAGGCGCGCTGTCACGGAGAGGCGGCTGGGCAGGGCCACCGCGTGGAGGGCCATGGCCGGCACATTACTGCCTGCCGCTCGCACCCACCCATCGAGGGTAGCGGCACGCCTACGCCCCCACCTGGTCCGGAGAGGCGGCCGTCCCGAACCGGCCGGTACGATCGATGGACGGTGCTCTCCCTGCGATCCGGTCCCCGCCCGTTCCTCCTCCTCTGCCGGTGCACCCTGGCAGCGATCGTGCTCAACGTGGCCACCGGTGCGGCCGTCCGGCTCTCGGACTCGGGCCTCGGTTGCCCGGACTGGCCCACCTGTTCGCAGAGTCGTCTGACCCCGCCGCTCGCGCTCCACCCGGTGATCGAGTTCGCCAACCGGATGTTCGTGACCCTCCTCGTCGTCTCCTGCGCGGTGACCGCTGTCGCCGCCTTCACCCGCCGGCCGGCCCGCCGCGATCTGCGCTGGCTGTCCGCCGGGCTCGTGCTGGGGGTCTTCGCCGAGGCCGGGCTGGGCGCCATCGTCGTCTACAGCAAGCTCAACGCGTACGTGGTCATGACCCACTTCCTCGTGGGGATGGCCCTCCTGACCGTCGGCGTCGTGCTCACTCTGCGGGCCGGGCACGGACCGGGACGCGGAGTGGTCGGGGTGAGCCGCCGTGCCCTCACGATGACCCGGGTCACCCTCGGCTTGCTGGCAGTGGCCATCGCCGCGGGCACCGCGACCACCGGTGCCGGCCCGCACGCCGGCGGGGTGGGGGCCAAGCGGGTGCCGATCGGACTGTCCGCCATGACCCGCATCCACGCGGAGATCGTGCTCGCCACCGGGGTCCTGCTGTTGGCGCTGCTGTGGGAGCTCTGGCGCTCCGACGTGCCGGTCAGGGTCCAGGAGTCGGGGCGCGTCCTGCTCGGCGCGATGCTCGCACAGGGCGTGATCGGCTACACCCAGTACTTCACCCACCTCCCGGCTCTGCTGGTCGGGATGCACGTGCTCGGGGCAACCGCGGTCTGGTCGATCGCGCTCTGGTTCCATCACGGCCTCTCCGACCACCGGCCCGAGGTGGTCGAGCGCGGCGGGCATCCGGTCCGGCGGATCTGCCGCAGAGGGCTCCGAGGATCGCTCGGCGGTGGCAGGCGTCGCCCCGGTACCGGAGCCGGCGTGAGGCTCTGGTGGTCGCCCGGGTCCCGGGCGACACCGGGGGGTCGCACCGATGCCGCGGGTGCCCGGCGGGGGGCGGTGTCCTCCCTGCCGGCCGAGACGGTGCCCGCCGAGGACGTGCGCACCGACTTCGACGAGGACCTCACCACGGAACGGCCGTGGTTGGTCATCGTCTGGAATGACCCGATCAACCTCATGTCTTTCGTGACCTACGTCCTCCAGAAGCTGTTCGGCTACTCGAAGGAGAAAGCCACCAAGCTCATGCTCGATGTGCACCACAAGGGGCGGGCCGTGGTGTCGTCCGGAACCCGGGAGCGGGCCGAGCTCGACGTCTACCGGCTCCATGAGCACGGGCTATGGGCCACCATGGAACAGTCGACGTGAGCGCGCCGATCCGTCGGCGACGTGACGGTCGGTTCGCAATCAAGCTCGATCGCAACGCCAGAGTCGTCCTCGCCAATCTGGCCCAGCAGCTGCCCGGCGCCCTCGAGAGCCGGGACCCGATGGTCCGGCGGCTCTTCCCACCGGCCTACCCCGGTGACAAGCTGGCCGACGCCGAGCGCGAGTACCGCGCGCTGGTGGACAACGCCCTGGTCAACCATCACCGCGAGGCCCTGGAGGTCCTCATCCGGACAGCGGACGCCGACACGCTCGAGGAGTCCGAATTCGCTGCATGGCTCGACGCAGTGGGTGCGCTCCGCCTGGTGTTGGGGACCCGGCTCGACGTGACCGAGGACATGGACCCGCCGGCGCCGGAGGACCCGCGCGCCGCCGAGTACGGGCTCTACGAGTTCCTGGGTGAGCTCCAGTACCTGATGGTCGAGGTCCTTGCGGCAGACCTGCCGGACGAGGGTCGGCCCGAGGGCGGGCTCTGATCCCTCTGGTATCCTCCCTACGCCCTATCCGGGTTCGAGCCCCCATCGTCTAGCGGCCAAGGACGCCGCCCTTTCAAGGCGGTAACACGGGTTCGAATCCCGTTGGGGGTGCGGTACACCCCAGCGCAGACAAGCTGGTTGGGGACCTGTGGTGCAGTCTGGAGTGCACGCCGCCCTGTCAAGGCGGAGGTCGCGGGTTCAAATCCCGTCAGGTCCGCCACCCCGGTCCACCGGGGCGAGGTCGGGTAGCTCAGTTGGTAGAGCGCGCGCCTGAAAAGCGTGAGGTCACCGGATCGACGCCGGTCCCGACCACTGGGCACCATCGCAAGCTCCAGTCAGCTCTCCCGCTGTCGCGAGCCGGCGAGAGCACCCGACACGGCGTTGACGACCCGTCTGGCGATGCTGATGGCCTCGGTCGCAACCTCCGTCGTGATGGTCCGGGACGCGAATTCTCTGTACTCGGCAGTGTGTCTCTCGCGTCCGAGCTCGTCCACGGCGACGATGTCATGTTCCGTGATGACTCCCGCCAACATGAACTTGGCGTACTCGACGACCAATCGGTGGGCCCCGACCTCGTTGGCCGCCCGATAGCCAGCGGCGCGCATGTGGGCCGAGATCGCTTGTCGGGCAGCGTCGTGGCAAGCCGATACGCAGAGGGTCGGGTCCGTCGCGGCAATCGTTGCGGCCGACTCGAGATGTGTACGGGCCCGGGTGACCATTTCTACCGCTGCGGGCATACTGGGGTTGAGCTGCAGGAGGCGTCGGGTTGCCACCGCGTCAGCCACCCAGGCAGCCGCCTCACGACTGTCGTTGCCGCCTCGTTGCACGTTCTTCTCAGCCACGACGCTGACTCTCAAGATCGAGCTCGAACAGGGGCCGTGACCTCAGCTCATCGAGGAAGGGGCTCTCCAAGTTCTCCCATTCCTCATCGCTCACGATGGCCGGGTTGATCTCCAAGCCCAGCTCTCGCTCCAAGGGCCGAAGAACCCGACGAACCTCTGGGAGTCGAGCCGAACCAACCAGCAAGAGGTCGATATCGTGCGGAGGAGGACCGGCTTCACCTGCTTGTCGGGCGGCCCACGAACCGTAGATGCAGGCGCCACGAACACCGTCGACCACATCCAGGAGCTCAGCGAGCTGGGCCGGCAGGCCCGCGGTGTGCGCCAGGATCGTTCCCAGTGCATCAGCCCAAGGGAGGTCCCAGCTGGCCGAGACGAGCCGGGAACGCCCCACGTGCCGGGAGCGGACGATCCCGTGCTCCTCGAGCCGCCCGACCTCCCGACTCGCCGTCGCTATTGCCACGCCGGTGGTTTGCGCCAGGTCGGATACCGACAGTTCGACACCCCTACGCTCGAAGAGCGCTGCCAGGATGGCCATCTGCTGCGCCGACCGGAAAATCGGTAGTGAAGCCGGGGCCGTTGTTCTCATTTACTCGATGATATCTACGATCATATAAGAATGTAAACGTTCTGCGGTCGCTCATGGCACATGAGGAACCGCAGAACCAGGAATTGACAACTGTCATATTCCGATATATCGTGATTGCATGTGAGCGGTCTCGATAGAGATCCCACACCATCGACAGGAGGCAGAACACATGCATGGACACCGTCACAACAGGGGCGAGACACCATCGGCCGGACCCTGGATCGGTTCTGGCACAGGTGACCCGTCGGAGGGCACCGCGCGCGGCCGGGGTCGGGACCGGGGGCGCGGCCGGGGGTGGCAGGACGGCTTCGGGCAGGGCCCGGGCTGGGGCTTCGGCCGCGGATTCGGCCGGGGCCAGAAGGTCGGCCGCGGCGACGTGCGCGCCGCCATCCTGGCCCTCCTCGCCGAGGAGCCGATGCACGGCTACCAGATCATCACCGAGCTCACCGAGCGGAGCGGCGGGGAGTGGCGGCCGAGCCCCGGGTCGGTCTACCCGACCCTCCAGGCACTCGAGGACCAGGGACTGGTCACCGCGGACAAGTCGGAGGGTCGCCGGGTGTTCAGCTTGACCTCCGAAGGGAGGACCGAGGCCGAGGCCGCAGGCGACGGGCCCGCTCCGTGGGAGGTGGCGTCCCGCGGCGCCAACCGTTCGCTGGTCGACCTCCGGGGCCTCATGGCCGAGGTGGCCGCGGCCACCATGCAGGTGGCACGGGCCGGCAGCGAAAGCCAGGTCAAGTCCGTCGCGGACATCCTCGCCGAGACCCGTCGCCGCATCTATCTCATCCTGGCCGAAGGCAGCCCGAGCACTGACGCTCCCGAGCGGGCCGACCAGGACGGCGGGACCGTGGACTCGGAGCCGGGGGCCTGACCGCCGCCGTTCTCGGTCCCGCCGGCCTGCGTCAGGCGCCCTCGTAGGGGAAGCCGAGGTCAGGCGCGGTCAGCAGCGCACGGAAGGACAGCCCCTCTGCGGCGGCCATCCCGGCGCAGGTGCCGCCACGATCCACCACCGCCACCAGCAGGACCGGCACCGCGCCGGCCTCGACCACCGCGTGTGCCGCTTCCAGCAGCGAGGTGCCGCGGGTCACCGTGTCCTCGGTGACCACGACCCGGTCGCCCGGGTCGAGGGCTCCGGCGATCCGGCCGCCGGCGCCGTGGTCCTTGGCTTCCTTCCGCACGCTGAACGCCTTGAGCATCCGGCCCCTGGTGGCCGCTATGCCGGCGGTCACGAAGGCGACCGGATCGGCACCCATGGTCAGCCCACCGATCGCGCTCGCGTCGTCGGGCAGCACCGAGAGGACGCCGTCGGCCACCAACAGCATCCCCTCCGGCCGGCAGACGGTCTGCTTCGAGTCGATGAACCAGCTGCTCGTGCGCCCGGATTTGAGGACGAACGACCCACGCTTGACCGAATGTTCGAGGAGGTGGTCCCGCAGCGACCGAAACTCGGTATCGGGAAGGAGACCGCTCACCGACCGTCCGTCCCGGACCCTCGCTCGTCGCCCCAGAGTGCGGGGCCGACCAGGTCGACCCCGTGTTCGCCCGCAACGACCCGGCCCACGGTGACCGCCTTGACCCCGGCCGAGGACAGCGCGGCGAGGGCGTCGTCGGCATTGTCAGGCGCGACCACCAGGATCATGCCGAGGCCGAGATTGAAGACACGGACCATCTCGTGGTCGTCCACCGGGCCGAGGCGGCGGATCTCGCCGAAGATCCGCGGTACCTCCCAGGTCCCCCGCTCGACGAGCGCACGGCACCCGGGCGGAAGCGCGCGGGGAACGTTGCCCTCGAGCCCTCCCCCGGTGATGTGGGCCGCCGCGTGGACATCGGCCGCGGCAAGGGCGGCCCGCACGGCAGGGGTGTAGATGACCGACGGCCGGAGGAGCTCCTCGGCCACGGTCGTCGCCGCTCCCGGCCAGGCCGGCGACTCGAAGGTGAGCCCGAACCGGTCGAGCAGGACGTGGCGCGCGAGCGTGTACCCGTTCGAGCGGAGCCCGGGCGAGGGCAGTCCGAGCAACACGTCACCGGGCGACACCCTGGACGGACCGAGGATCGCATCGCGCTCGACGACGCCGACCGCGAAGCCGACCAGGTCGAATTCCCCGGGCTCCTGGATGCCCGGATGCTCGGCCATCTCACCGCCGAGCAGGGTGGCGCCCACCTGCCGGCACCCCTCGGCCACACCGGACACCAGCTCGGCCATCCGGGACGGCTCGAGTGCACCGGTCGAGATGTAGTCGAGGAAGAAGAGCGGCTCGGCACCCTGGCAGACGAGGTCGTCGACACACATCGCCACAAGGTCGATGCCGATGGTGTCCAACCGGTCGACGGCCCGGGCGACGGCGGCCTTGGTCCCGACCCCGTCGGTCGCCGCCACGAGGACGGGGTGCTCGTACCGGGCGGTGTCGAGCCCGAAGAGGCCACCGAAGCCACCGACGTCGCCGAGCACCTCGGCGCGCCGGGTCGAGGCCACCATCGGCAGGATCAGATCGACCGCCCGCCGGCCGGCGTCGACGTCCACGCCGGTGGCGGCGTAGGTGGCCGACGTGACGGGATCGGGAGGGGGTGCCTCGGTCGGCCCGCTCCCGCTCACGCCTGCGAGAGGCCCGCAGTCGCGATGACCGCCGGCCGTTCGCCGAACTCCACCCCGACCGGCACCGGGTAGTTGCCGGTGAGGCAGGCGTCGCAGAAGCCCGCACCGGGAGCGTCGATGGCCTCGACCAGGTGCTCGAGACTCAGGTACTCGAGCGAGTCGACGTTCAGGAACTCGGCGATCTCGTCGGGGTCCTTGACCGCGGCCAGCAGCTCCGTGCGGTCGGGCGTGTCGATGCCGTAGAAGCACGGCCACTTGAAGGGCGGCGACGAGACGCGCAGATGGACCTCGACCGCACCGGCGTCCCGGAGCATGGTGACCATCGCCCGGGTTGTCGTGCCCCGCACGATGGAGTCGTCGACGACGACGACCCGCTTGCCGGCGATGTTCTCGCGCAGCGGGTTGAGCTTGCGCCGGACCCCGCTGGCCCGCTCGGCCTGCGTGGGTGCGATGAAGGTCCGCCCGATGTAGCGGTTCTTGACGAGCCCCTGACCGTAGGGGATGCCCGAGGCCACCGCGTACCCCTCGGCCGCCGGCACGCCCGAATCGGGGACGCCCATCACCAGGTCGGCTGAAACGGGGCGCTGGGTGGCCAGCAGCTGGCCCATCCGCCGGCGCGCACCGTGCACCTCGTTGCCGTAGAGGGTGGTGTCGGGGCGGGCGAAGTAGACGAACTCGAAGATGCACAGCTTGGGGTCGACACGCTCCTCGGGGAAGGGGCGCTCCGAGCGGACCTGCGTGCCGTCGATGACCACCATCTCGCCGGGCTCCAGCTCGCGGACGAAGGTGGCCCCGATGACGTCGAGCGCGGGCGACTCGGACGCGAGCACCCAGCCCGTCTCGAACTCGTCGGTCGCCTCGAGCCGCCCGAGGCAGAGGGGACGGAACCCGTTGGGATCGCGGACGCCGATGAGCCGGTCGGCGTCGAGCAGGACGAACGAGAAGGCCCCCTCGAGCTGTGGGAGGACCCCGACCAGGGCCCGCTCGAGGTCGACCGCGTTGTCTGCGCGGGTGCGCTCGGGCAGGTCGGGTGGGAAGGCCTGGGCCAGGAGCTCGGCGACCAGGTCGCTGTCGGAGGAGACCAGGCCGGGCAGCATGTTGGCGACACCGGCCAGGGAGGCCGTGTTGGTCAGGTTGCCGTTGTGGGCCAGCCCGAACCCGGCCCGCCCGACGCCGCGGAACGCCGGCTGGGCGTTGGTCCAGTCACTCGAGCCGGCCGTCGAGTAGCGAGTGTGCCCGATGGCCAGATGGCCGCGCAGGCCGGAGAGCTTGCGCTCGTCGAACACGGTCGTCACGAGGCCCATGTCCCGCATCACCGTGATGGCGTCGCCGTCGCTGACCGCCATGCCCGCCGATTCCTGGCCACGGTGCTGGAGGGCGAAGAGCCCGTCGAAGGTCAGGTGTGCCACGGAGCGCCCCGGGGCGTAGACCCCGAAGACTCCGCACGCTTCCTTGGCCTCCATCATCGGTTGGTCACCGCACGCACCGGGGGTTGTCGGGCTCGTCAGCGACGGAACGGTCCCACCTGCTCCCCGAACCGCTCGCTTCCACTCTAGTGCCGCCCGCGGGAGGACCGGTAGCGTCGGTGACGATGATCGACCTGCACACCCACTCGACCGTCTCGGACGGGAGCGACCCGCCCGAACGGGTGGTCGAGCTGGCCGCGGCGGCGGGGTGCAGTGCGGTGGCCCTCACCGACCACGACTCGCTGGCCGGCCTGTCCGGCGCCGCGGTGCGGGCCGGTGAGCTCGGCATCACCTTCGTCCCGGGGTGCGAGGTCTCCTGCGTCCCGGTCGCCTCGGGGGGCATGCACGTCCTCGTCTACTTCGTCGAGGACGACGAGAGCCCCCTCGGGACCGAACTGGTCCGGCTCCGGGAGGACCGGCGCCGACGCAACCTGGCACTGGCCGACCGGCTGGCCGAGCTCGGCGTCCCGGTCACCTTCCCGATGGCCGCGGCGCTCGCAGGCAGCGAGGAGGGCACCGGGCGGCCCCACTTCGCGGCGGCCATGGTCGCGGCGGGCGTGGTCGGCTCGATCGACGAGGCCTTCGACCGCTTCCTCGGGACCGACGGCCCGGCCTTCGTGCGGAAGGCCCGCCTGACCGGGGCGGAGGTGGCCGGGCTGGCGGACGCGTCCGGGGGGGTGGCGGTCCTCGCCCATCCCTACAGCCTCGGCCTCGAGGGGCAGGACCTCGCCGACGCAGTGGGCGACCTGGCCGACGCCGGCTTCGCGGGCCTCGAGGTCACCTACGGGCGGTACTCGCCCCGTCAGCGCACCGAGCTCGGCCATCTCGCCCGCCGTTTCGGCCTCGTGCCGACGGGTGGATCCGACTACCACGGGGCCGCCAAGCCGGACCTCGCGGTGGGCACCGGCCGCGGCGACCTGCGGGTGGCGAACCTGGTGCTCGGGCAACTGGCGGCCCGCCGGGCGTCGGCTGCCTGAGCCCCGGGCGGACCGGGGCGGGCGATCGCTCAGTTGGTCACCGGGGCGAGGCCGTCGAGCAGGTCGGGCAGGCGTCCCCGCCAGGACCGGACGGCCTCGGCCAGGTCGAGGTCGACGAGGTCCTCGATGACGATGCGGTCCCCCCCGGCCGTCCCGAGCACCCGGAAGGCGACGCCGGCCTCGGCCGCCCTGGCCGTGAGCTCGTGGCTGCGTGTCGTACAGACGACCACCCGCGACGGGGCTTCGGTGAACAGCTCGTGGTGGTCGGCCACACCGGAGACCCGGACCCCGATGCCGGAGCGGACGGCCAGTTCGGCGAGTGCGACACCCAGGCCGCCCCCGGACACGTCGTGCACACCGTCGACCAGCCCGTCCCCACCGGCCACGCCTTCGGCCACCTGGGCGGCAACGAACCCGACCAGGCGCCGGTGGCCGGCCAGATCGAGCGGTGGGAGGGTCCCGTTGCGGTGCCCCCTGCGTTCGACCGCCCAGCGCGACCCGGCGAGCGACGGTGGGCCGCGCCGACCACCGGACATGCCGACGCCGGCGTCGAGGAGCACCAGGGTGCCGCCCTCCACCAGGGTGATCCCCGGCGGCCGGGCGGCGAGGCGCTCGATGAGCCCGAGCGCACCGATGACCGGGGTCGGGTCGATGTCGACCCCGAGACTCTCGTTGTAGAGGCTCACGTTGCCACCGATCACCGGGAGGCCGAGGGCGAGGCAGGCCTCGGCCATGCCGTCGATGGCCTCGGACAGCTGCCACATGACCTCGGGGTGTTCGGGGTTCCCGAAGTTGAGGCAGTTGACGACCGCCAGGGGGGCCGCTCCCGAACAGGCCAGGTTGAGGGCGGCCTCGGCCACGGTGGCCGCGGTGCCGGCTCTCGGGTCGATCGCGCACCAGACCGGGTTCGAGTCGGTGGTCAGGGCGAGGCCCCGCTCCGAGGTCGGCAGGCCGGGTGCGGCCAGACGGAGCACCGCGCTGTCGCCACCCGGGCCCTCGACCGTGTTGAGGAAGAGCTGATGGTCGTACTGGCGGTAGACCCAGGACGGGTCGGCCAGCAGGGCGAGGACGTCCGCTCCGCAGTCGGTCGGGGCCGACAGGGTCCCGGGCTCGTCGGCCCGCCGCGCCTCCAGGTCGGCCGGTCTGGCCAGAGGGCGGTGGTAGAGCGGCGCCTCCTCGGAGAGCGCGGCGGCCGGGACGTCACCGAGCACGGTCCCGTCGAACCCGTCGAGGATCCGGAGGCGGCCCGGCTCGCCCGCGGGTGGCTCGGTCACCCGGCCCACGACCGCCGTGGTGACCTCCCATCTCCGGCAGACCTCCTCCACCCGGGGCAGATCGGACGGGGTCACGATGGCCAGCATCCGCTCCTGGCTCTCGGAGGTCATGACCTCGTAGGCGGCCATCTCCGGCTCGCGACGCGGCACGGCCGAGACGTCGACGTCCATCCCGAGGCCGGCCCGGGCCGCCGTCTCACTCGTGGCGCAGACCAGGCCCGCTCCACCGAGGTCCTGGATGCCGACGACCAACTTGGCGTCGAGCATCTCGAGGCACGCCTCGATGAGACGCTTCTCCTCATAGGGGTCGCCGACCTGCACGCTCGGGCGCTTGGCCGCGTCGGCGGCCCCGTCGCCCCCCCCGAAGCCGGCCGAGGCCAGCACGCTGACCCCGCCGATGCCGTCACGGCCGGTGGACGACCCGAGCAGGACGGCAAGGTTGCCCACCCCGGAGGCCTGCCCGAGCACGAGGCGCTCCCTCGGCAGCACCCCCATGCACAACACGTTGACGAGTGGATTCTGGGTGTAGCAGGGGTCGAAGGTGAGCTCGCCGCCGATCGTGGGCACCCCGACCGAGTTGCCGTAGCCGGAGACACCCGCGACCACCCCCTCGATCAACCACTGCTGGCGGGCGTCGCCCGGATCGCCGAAGAAGAGCGGGTCCATCACCGCGATCGGACGGGCGCCCATGGTGAAGATGTCCCGGAGGATGCCGCCCACCCCGGTGGCGGCCCCCTGGTAGGGCTCGATGGCCGAGGGGTGGTTGTGCGACTCGATGCGGATGGCCACCGCGATGCCGTCGCCGACGTCGACCACCCCGGCGTTCTCACCGGGACCCACCAGGACGTGGGGAGCCTCGGTCGGCAGGCGCCGCAGGTGGACCCGCGACGACTTGTACGAACAGTGCTCGCTCCACATGACGGCGAACAGGGCGAGCTCGAGGTGGTTGGGGGGTCGCCCGAGCATCGCCTCGACCTCGTCGCGCTCCGCGTCGGTCAAACCGAGTGCCCGATGGAGCGACGCGTCATCGGCCTCATCGGCCGATCCGGCCGACCGCAGTGCTCCACGCTGCTCCATCTGCCCGAGCGTACCCGCCGGTCCCGCCGGTCCCGGAGTGGCCCCGGTCGGACGGGCGCCGCCCTTCGACGGGACGCGGCAGGGACCGGACGCGAGTGCATTTTGCCGATAGGGGACGGGGCGGGCTGCGCGATGCCGGCCAGGTTCCGTCGGGCCTTTGGGCCGGCCCTACAGCTAGGAGGACCGCCCATTGACGCCAAAGAGCGGAGCTCTCCCCCTGGTGATCCAGGCGTTCCGCCGTCGAACCCCCAGCCTGTAGGCACTCGGCTCCGGGAGCGGCCGCAGTTTCCTCCCATGTGACGGTCCCGGGTTTGCCCCGAATGGGGTACTCTGGGAAGCTGACCGGATGGCACCGAGCACCTCAGGGAAATCCGTCAAGAAGACGCCGATGACCGACGCCCACAAGGCCGCGCTGGCCAAGGGACGGGAGGAGGGGCGCATCGTGCGGCAGTACCTCGAGGCCCTCGAGGCGACCAAGCCACGCCGGGGTCGCAAGCGCACCCCCGACTCGATCCGCCGGAAGCTGACCACGATCGAGTCGTCCCTTGCCACCGCGGATCCGCTCGCCAGGCTGCACCTGGTCGAGGAGAAGCAGCGCCTCGAGGCCGAGCTCGCCCACAGCGGCGACACGGTCGACCTGGCCGGACTCGAGAAGAGCTTCGTGAAGGTCGCCCGCCCCTACGGCGAGCGCAAGGGCATCTCGTACTCGGCGTGGCGGACGGTCGGGGTCAGTGCCTCGGTCCTCCAGCTGGCCGAGATTCCCCGCACCCGCGGCTGACTCTCCGTCGCGGTCGGTTCAAGCCACCGACGCAGGCGCGGCGGCGGCACCCGCCGCGGCCAACAGGGCGGTCAGGAGCACCGCCCCGTCTTCGGTCCCGAGCAGCCGGTCCGATGCCCGCTCGGGGTGGGGCATGAGGCCCACCACGTTGCGCCCTGCGTTGCAGACACCGGCGATGTCGTCGACCGAGCCGTTGGGGTTGTCCACGTAGCGCAGCACGATCCGCCCCTCGTCCCGGAGCTCGTCGAGCGTAGCGGCGTCGCAGGTGTAGTTGCCCTCGAAGTGGTTGATGGGCACGGCGAGCTCGGTCCCGACGGGCACCCCGGTGGTGAGCACGGTGTCGCTGCGCTCCACCCGGACCCTGACCGTGGTGCACAGGAACCGCAGGCCGCGGTTCTTCTGAAGCGCCCCCGGAAGCAGCCCGGCCTCGGTCAGGATCTGGAATCCGTTGCAGATGCCGACCACCGGACCACCCGCCGAGGCGAAGGCGGACACCGCCTCCATGATCGGGGAGAAGCGGGCGATGGCACCCGGTCGCAGGTAGTCGCCGTGGGCGAACCCGCCGGGCAGGACGAGCGCGTCGTACCCGGCAACCGTCGTGTCCGCATGCCAGACGAGGCCTGCCGTGGCGCCGAGCCCCTCGAGGGCGCGGACCGCGTCGTGCTCGCAGTTGGTGCCCGGGAAGAGCACCACGCCGACCCGCGGAGCCATCAGTCCGGGGTGTCTGCCGGATGCACGGTCACCACCGACTCCTCGATGACCGGATTGGCGAGCAGACGGTCGGCCACGACCGCCGCCCGGGCCATCGCATCTGCGTCGTCCTGTGCGACGAGGTCGAAGCGGAACGACTTCCCGGCCCGCACCGAGGTCACCCCGGCGAGGCCCAGCGCCGGCAGGGCCCGCTCGATGGTCGCGCCCTGCGGGTCGGCGATGCCGTCACGGAGGAGCACCTCGACCTGCGCCGAGAACCGCCGCCCGTCGGTCATCTCAGGCACCGTACCAGTCGACGAGGGAGCGTCCGCAGACCCGTTCGTATGCGGCGACGTAGCGCTCGGCGGTGGCGGCCACGACGGCTGCGGGCAGCGACGGCGGGGGGGCCTGCTTGTCCCAGGGTTGGGCTTCGAGCCAGTCGCGCAGGGGCTGTTTGTCGAACGAGGGCGGGTTGGTCCCCGGGGCGCAGTCGTCGGCCGGCCAGAACCGTGACGAGTCCGGGGTCAGCACCTCGTCGCAGAGGGAGAGCCGCCCGTCGATGAAGCCCAGCTCGAACTTCGTGTCGCAGATGACGATGCCCGCCCGTTCGGCCCGCACCGCGGCCCGCGTGTAGGCGGCCAGGCACAGCTCGGCGGCGGCCTCGGCCGCTCCCTTGCCGACGATGTCGACCGCCTCGGCCATCCCGATGTTGACGTCGTGGCCCTCGGTCGCCTTGGTCGAGGGGGTGAAGATCGGCTCGGGCAGGCGGTCGGCGTGGCGGAGCCCGGCCGGCATGGACATCCCGTGGACGGTGCCCTCGCGCTCGTACTCCTTGTAGGCCGATCCGGCCAGGTAGCCGCGCACGATGCACTCGATGTCGAGCATCTCCGCCCTGCGGACGAGCATCGAACGGCCGGCGAGTGCGTCGAGCCCACCGGGTAGTGCGGACGCCCCGTCCGGGAAGTCCTCCGGATCGGCGCTCACCAGGTGGTTGGGAGCGAGGTCGGAGAGCTCCTCGAGCCAGGCCACGGTCATCGCGGTGAGCACCCGTCCCTTGTCCGGGATGGGCTCGGCCATGATCACGTCGAACGCCGAGATCCGGTCGGACGCCACCATCAGCAACCGGTCCATCGCCGGCGTCGTAGAGCTCGCGGACCTTTCCGGACGAGACGAGCGGCAGGGTGGCAGGTGACTGGGTCATGGTGCGAGCTCCTCCAAGGCGTCGGTGAATCGGTGCACATGGCGGAGCGTACGCGAGAGGTCGAAGGCCTCGTCGAGCTGCTTCCGGTCGAGGACCACCTCTGGATCCTCGTCGAGCACCTCTCGGAACGGACGGCCCTCCTCCCATGCGGTGCGGGCGTCGCGCTGCACGATGCGGTAGGCGGCGTCGCGGCTGAGCCCACCGCTCACCAGGGCGAGGAGGACCGACTGGCTGAACACCAGGCCGTGGCTGGCCCTCGGTGAGGGTGGCCAGCGCCCGTTCGGGGTGCAGCACGAGGCCCTCGACCAGACCGGTGGCCTTCGTGAGCATGTAGTAGGTGAGCGTGCTGGCGTCCGGGAGGACCACCCGCTCCACCGAGCTGTGCGAGATGTCCCGCTCGTGCCAGAGGGCGACGTCCTCGAGGCCGGCGGAGAGATACCCGCGTAGGACGCGGGCCAGGCCGCACAGCCGTTCGGAGAGGACGGGGTTGCGCTTGTGCGGCATGGCCGAGCTCCCCTTCTGGCCCGACCGGAACGGCTCCTCCACCTCGCCCAGCTCGCTGCGGGCCAGGTGACGGATCTCGGTCGCGATGAGCTCGATGGTCGCCCCGACCGAGGCGCACGCCCAGAGGTACTCGGCGTGCCGGTCGCGGGCGACGACCTGGGTCGCCGGGACCGGTCGCAGTCCGAGGGCGTGGCACACGTGTGCCTCGACCCTCGGATCGATGTTGGAGTAGGTGCCCACCGCACCGGAGAGCTTGCCCACCGCCACCCGCTCGCGCGCCGCCCGGAGGCGCTGCAGGTCGCGGTCGGCCTGGAGCGCCCAGAGCGCGAACTTGGCTCCGAAGGTGGTCGGCTCGGCGTGCATGCCGTGGGTCCTGCCGGTCACCGGGACGTCGATCGACTCCCGCGCCCGGAGCTCGAGGGCCCGGACCAGCCCGGTCGCCGCCTCGATGAGGAGGTCGGAGGCCCGGGTGAGCGTGGCGCACAGGGCGGTGTCGACGACGTCGGAGGAGGTGAGGCCGTAGTGGATCCAGGACCCCTCGGGCGCACCGATCGCGGCCTGGACGACGTCCACGAAGGCGGCCACGTCGTGGTCGGTCACCTGCTCGCGGTCGGCGACCGCCTGCGACGAACGCGGCGTCCACCACGGGGGCGCTGGAGCGGCAGACCTCGGCCGCCTCGGCCGGCACGTCCCCGACCAGCACCCAACCGTCGATGGCCAGCAGCTCGACCTGGAGCCACATCGCGAAGCGTGCCTCGTCGGTGAAGAGGGAGGCCATCTCGCGGGGCGCGTAGCGCGGGATCACCGGGTCGCCTCCGCCGGTTCGATGCCGGGCAGCGCCCGACCCGGCTGTGCGGCCGCCGACCGGGCGATGTCGGAACGGCAGTGCATGCCCGGCCAGGAGATGGCGGCCGCCGCGCTGTACGCCCGATCCCTCGCCACTTCGAGCGAGGCCGCCGACTGCGGTTGCGCCGAGCACCCGCCCACCGGAGGTGAGCACGCTGCCGGGCCGGTCGGGTCCGCCCGGGAGCGGTCCCCGCGTGGAAGACGGTGACCCCTTCGATCGCCGCGGCCGCGTCGAGCCCGGCGATCGGGTCGCCCGACCTCGGCGCCTCGGGATACCCCTCTGCGGCGAGCACCACGCAGACGGCCGCCTCGCCGGAGAAGCGCGGCGCGGAGCGGAGCTCGCCGGCGGCCGACCTCGGCGAGCAGCGCGGCGACGTCGCCTTCGAGGCGCGGCAGGACCACCTGGGTCTCCGGGTCACCGAAGCGGACGTTGAACTCGAGGACCCGCGGACCCTCGGCGGTCAGCATGAGACCGGCGTAGAGGACCCCCCGGTAGTCGATCCCACGCGCCCGCAGGGCACGCCACCAGCGGTGCCACCGCCTCGGCCACCAGCGCGTCGACCATGCGCGTCGTCCACGAAGGGAACCGGCGAGTAGGCGCCCATCCCGCCGGTGTTGGGGCCCCGGTCCCCGTCGTCGCGGCGCTTGTAGTCCTGGGCCGGCGCGAGCGGGGCGAGGCGCTCGCCGTCGCAGAGCACCAGCAGCGAGCACTCGCGACCGATGAGCCCCTCCTCGACGACCACCCGGCGCGCCGGCACCTCCGAACGCCGCGCCCGAGAGCTTGGCTTCGACGTCCCGCTCGGCCTCGGCCAGCGAGTCGGTGACCAGCACCCCCTTGCCGGCGGCCAGTCCGTCGGTCTTGACCACCCACGGTCCGGGGAGTGTGCGCAGGAAGTCTCGGGCCGCGCCCACCTCGGTGAAGACGCCGAAGCGGGCGGTGGGGACGCCGGCCTCGGCCAGCACCTCCTTCATGAAGGCCTTCGAGCCCTCGAGCCGGGCACCGTCGGCGCCCGGACCGAACACCAGCTTCCCGGCGGCCCGGAGGCGGTCGGCGAGCCCGTCGACGAGCGGCACCTCGGGCCCGATCACGTAGAGGTCGGCCTCGATCCCCTCGGCGGGAGTCGCCACGCTGGTGACGGTGTGGCCCTCCGGGGACCGGCCCGCGATCCCGGGGTTGCCGGGCGTGACGACCACGTCGGCCGTGCGGGCGAGCGCGGTGGCGAGGGCGTGCTCGCGCCCACCCGACCCGACGACGCAGACGGTGCGGATCGGACCGACCGGACGCGTGGACCCGGTCGGGCGACGGCGGGACCCGCCGCTCATGCGGCGAAGCGGACGAACTGCTCGCGCCCGGGTCCGACCCCGACCAGCCGGACCGGCGTGCCGATCTGCTCGGCCAGGAAGTGCACGTAGTCGCGGGCGGCCTGGGGGAGGTCACCGATCTCGGTGGCACCCGAGATGTCCGTCTTCCAACCGGGCAGCTCCTCGTAGACCGGGGTGACCTGATGGAAGATCGACTGGTGGTACGGCGGGTGGGTGTACCGCTCGCCGCCGGCCTCGTAGGCCACGCAGACCTTGACCGTGTCGAAGGTGTCGAGCACGTCGAGCTTGGTGAGGGCGACCTCGGAGAGGGAGTTGAGCCGCACCGCCTGGCGCATCATGACCGCGTCGAACCAGCCCGGGCGGCGGCGGCGGCCGGTGTTGACCCCGTACTCGTGGCCGCGCTCGACCAGGGTGTCGCCGATCTCGTCGGTGAGCTCGGTCGGGAAGGGCCCGCTCCCCACCCGGGTCACGTAGGCCTTGGCGATGCCGATGACCTCGTCGATGTAGCGCGGACCGATCCCCGGCTCCGGTGCAGGCCCCGCCGGCCACCGGATTGGACGAGGTCACGAAGGGGTAGGTCCCGTGGTCGAGGTCGAGGAAGGTGGCCTGGGCCCCCTCGAGGAGCACGTGGGCCCCGCGCTCGAGGGACTCGTGGACCACGCCCACCGTGTCGGCGACCATCGGGGTGATCCGCGAGGCGAGCTCGCCGAGGTAGCGCTCGCAGATCTCGTCGGCCGAGAGGGGGAGCCGGTTGTAGACCTTGGCCAGGACCTGGTTCTTCTCCTTCAGCACCACGTCGAGCTTCTGGCGGAAGATCTTGGGGTCGAGCAGGTCCTGGACCCGGAGGCCCACCCGGGAGGACTTGTCCGCGTAGGCCGGCCCGATCCCGCGCTTGGTCGTGCCGAGCTTGTTCTTGCCCAGATAGCGCTCGGCCAGCTGATCGAGCTCGTGGTGGTAGGGCATGATCAGATGGGCATTGCCGCTGACCAGCAGCTTCGAGGTGTCGATCCCCTTGGACTCGAGGACGTCGACCTCGGCGAGCAGCACGGTCGGATCGACGACCACCCCGTTGCCGATGACCGGCGTGATGTGGTCGTAGAGGATGCCGCTCGGCACGAGCTGGAGGGCGAAGGTCTCGCCGTCCACCACGATGGTGTGCCCGGCGTTGTGGCCGCCCTGGTAGCGGACGACCAGCTCCATCTCCTTGGCCAGGAGGTCGGTGAGCTTGCCCTTGCCCTCATCACCCCACTGGGTCCCGACGACGACGGTTGCCGGCACGCGTCCTCCTCCGTTGCGGAAAGCGGATTACGCACCAGTGTAGCCCGCCGGCCCGCATGCATCCGCAGGGCGCGGGCCGGAGGGAGGCCAGCCCCGGCGGGCCGAAACGAGGCCTCACACCAGGATGATCTCGCCGTCCTTCTCGTCGATGGTCACCGTCGAGCCCTCGGGATAGCGGCCCTCGAGGAGGGCCAGGGCGAGCGGGTCCTCGACCTCGCGCTGGATGACCCGTCGGAGTGGTCGCGCCCCGAAGTCCGGGTCGAATCCGGTGTGGGCCAGCCAGGCCTCGGCTCCAGGTGTGACCTCGAGACCCAGCCGGCGCTCGGCCAGCCGGGCGCGCAACCCCTGCAGCTGGATGGTGACGATGCGGTTGAGGTCCGCCTCGGCTCAGGGGGTGGAAGCGGACGATCGCATCGATCCGGTTGACGAACTCCGGCTTGAAGTGGTCGATGGGCTCGCCGGGGATGTTGGACGTCATGATCAGCACGGTGTTGGTGAAGTCCACGGTCCGACCCTGCCCGTCGGTGAGCCTGCCGTCCTCGAGCACCTGGAGGAGGGTGTTGAACACGTCGGGGTGGGCCTTCTCGAGCTCGTCGAGGAGGACCACCGCGTAGGGCCGGCGGCGGATGGCCTCGGTGAGCTGGCCACCCTCCTCGTAGCCCGACGTACCCGGGAGGCGCCCCGACCAGCCGGGACACCGAGTGGCGCTCCCCGTACTCGCTCATGTCGATCCGGACCATCGCCCGGCTGTCGTCGAAGAGGAAGTCGGCCAGGGCCCGGGCCAGCTCGGTCTTGCCCACGCCGGTCGGTCCCATGAAGAGGAAGGACCCGATCGGCCGGTTGGGGTCCGAGAGGCCGGCCCGGCTGCGGCGGATGGCGTTGGACACGGCCGAGACGGCCTCGTCCTGCCCGATCACCCGGGCGTGGAGCGCGTCCTCCATCCGGATCAGCTTCTCGACCTCGCCCTCGAGCAGGCGGCTGACCGGCACCCCGGTCGCCCTGCTGACCACCTCGGCCACGTCCTCGGCGTCGACCTCCTCCTTGAGGAAGCGCTGGCTCTTCTGGAGCTCGTCGAGGGTGGCGGTCGCCGCCGCGACCTGTCGCTCGAGTTCGGGGATGACCCCGTAGGTGAGCTCCGAGGACTCGGCGAGGTTCCCCTCGCGGCTCAGCCGCTCCGCGTCGCTGCGCTTCTGCTCGAGCTGGCCCTTGAGCTCCTGGATGGCGGTGATCGCCTCCTTCTCCGACTGCCAGTGTGCGGTCATCGCCGCGGCCTCCTCCTGGAGGTTGGCCATCTCCTCGTCCAGGCGGGCGAGCCGCTCGGCCGATGCCGGGTCGGTCTCCTTCTCGAGCGCCATGCGCTCGATCTCCAGCTGGCGGAGCCGCCGGGTGACCACGTCCAGCTCGGTCGGCATCGAGTCGATCTCGATCCGGAGGCGGCTGGCCGCCTCGTCCATCAGGTCGATGGCCTTGTCGGGCAGGAAGCGTCCGGTCACGTAGCGGTCGGAGAGGACCGCCGCGGCCACCAGCGCCGCGTCCTGGATGCGCACCCCGTGGTGGACCTCGTAGCGCTCCTTGAGGCCGCGCAGGATGGCGATGGTGTCCTCGACCGACGGCGGGGGCACGAAGACCTGCTGGAACCGGCGCTCGAGCGCAGCATCCTTCTCGATGTACTTGCGGTACTCGTCGAGGGTGGTCGCACCGATGAGCCGCAGCTCACCGCGCGCGAGCATCGGCTTGATCATGTTGCCGGCGTCCATCGCCCCCTCCGAGCCGCCCCCGGCACCGACGATGGTGTGCAGCTCGTCGACGAAGGTGATGACCTCGCCCTCGGCGTCGGCGATCTCCTTGAGGACGGCCTTGAGCCGCTCCTCGAACTCTCCCCGGTACTTGGCCCCGGCCACCATCGAACTCATGTCCAGGCTGATGACCCGCTTGCCCTTGAGGCCCTCGGGGATGTCGCCCTCGACGATGCGCTGGGCGAGCCCCTCGACGATGGCCGTCTTGCCGACGCCGGGCTCCCCGATGAGGACCGGATTGTTCTTGGTCCGCCGCGACAGCACCTGGATGACCCTGCGGACCTCCTCGTCACGGCCGATGACCGGGTCCATCTTGCCCTGGCGGGCCAGCGCGGTCAGATCCGCGTCCGTACTTCTCCAGCGCCTGGAACGTCTCCTCGGGGTTCTGCGACGTGACGCGGTGGCTCCCGCGCACATCGCGCAACGCGGTGAGCAGGACGTCCCGCTCGACCCCGAGCCGGTCGGCGAGGGCCAGCAGCAGGTGCTCGACCGACAGGTACTCGTCGCCCATGTCGGTCCGCTGGCGGTCGGCGGCCTCGAGCGCCTCGCGGCAGGGCGCGGTCGATGGTCGGGCGCGTCGCCGCCGACCGCCCGTGGCAGCCGTGCGAGCTGGTCGCCGATGCGGTTGCGGACGACGGACGGCTCGACCCCCACGCGGGTCAGGATCGGACCGGCGATGCCGTCGTCCTGATCGAGCGCTGCGGCAAGGAGATGTTCGGGGGTGACCTCGGCGTTGCCCGCGGCCCGGGCCCGCTCCACAGCGTCGGAGAGCGCCTCCTGTGTCTTCATCGTCCAGCGTTCGGGGTTGAGGCGTCATCGGGTTCCTCCGTTCTCTCGTGCGGATCGACGGGATGGTCGTGTCGGGGCGGGCAGCTGCGAAAGCGGCACCAGGTCCCGCCGGTACTGGCGATGGGTGACGGCGACCGCCTCACGGGCGGCGGCCCGCGTGGTGACCAGCTCCGCCTCGAGACGGGCCACCTCGTCCTCCAGTTCCATCACCCGCCGCACGCCCTCGAGGTTGAGCCCCTGGTTGGTCAGGTGCTGGATGTGGCGGAGGCGGTCGAGGTCCTGGTCGCTGAAGCGGCGGCTCCCCCCTCGGGTGCGGCTCGGGTCGAGCAGGCCCTTCCGCTCGTAGACGCGCAGGGTCTGCGGGTGGACCCCCGCGAGCTCCGCGGCCACCGAGATCACGTAGACGGCGCGCGAGCGTCCGTCGTCACTCATCCCACACTCCCGAGGGTGTCACGGGCCGGGGGCTCGATGACCTTGGCCAGGTCCTCGAGCGCCGAACGCTGCTCGTCGGTGAGGTCCCGGGGCACCGCCACCTCGACGGTGACCAGCAGGTCGCCGGCCGCGCTTCTTCCCGCCGGCGGCAACCCCGCGTCCCTTGACCCGGAAGGTACGGCCAGACGGCGTACCGGGCGGCACACGCAGGGTGACCGGATCCCCGAGCGTGGGAACGGTGAGCGTCGTCCCGAGGGCCAGCTCCGCGAAGGCGACCGGCACGGTCAGGGTCAGGTTGCGCCCGCGGCGCCCGAAGACGCCGTGGCGGTCGACCCGGACGACGACGTAGAGGTCACCGCTCGGGGCGTTGCCCCGCCCGGCAGCGCCGCGCCCCTTGACCCGGATGCGCTGCCCGTCCTCCACGCCGGCCGGGATGCGAACCTTCACCGAGCGGTTGCGGTGCTCCACGCCGCTGCCCGAGCAGGTCGGGCAGGGCGTGGTCACGATGGTCCCGCGCCCGCCGCACTGGGGACAGATCTGACTGAGGGAGAACAGGCCCTGATCGTCCTGGAGCGAGCCGCTCCCCCCGCAACGCGGGCAGGTCGTCGGCCGGGTGCCGGGTGCGGACCCGGAGCCGCCGCAGGTGTGGCAGCGCGCGTCCGTGGTCAGGTTGACCGAGGTGGTCACCCCGCCGACGGCGTCCTCGAACGAGAGGTGCAGCTCGGTCTCGACGTCGGCGCCGCGCTGGGGGCCGGTCTGCTGACCGCCCCGCCGGCCGCGCCCGAAGAGGCCGCCGAGCAGATCGCCGAAGTCCATGTTGTCGACCCGGAAGGTCGTGCCACCGCCACCGCCGAACCCTCCGGGGAACCCGGCGGCGGCCGGGCCGAGGGTGCGGACCTCGTCGTACTCCTTGCGGCGTTCGGCGTCACCGAGGACGTCATAGGCCGCGGAGATCTCCTTGAACGCCTCGTCGCTCCCCGGGTTGGTGTCCGGGTGGTTCTTCTTGGCCAGCTTCCGGTAGGCGCTGGTGATCTCCTTGGCGCTGGCCGTGCTCGCCACACCGAGGGTCTTGTAGTAGTCCTTCTCGAACCATTCGCGCTGCGGCGCCACCGTCTCTCTTCTCTACTGTGCGTGACTCTGCGTGACTGTGGGTGCTCGGTCCCCGTTCCGCCGGCCCGTCGGCTAGCCCATGACCATGACCATCGCCGGGCGGACCACCGTGCCCTTCCACCGGTACCCCGGCCGCATGACCCGGCCGACCAGCGGCTCGCCGGAGGCCGGAGTGGCCGGGGCGTCGGCCGCCTCCTCGATCGTCTCGTTGTCGGCCATCCGGCCGACCGCCTCGTGGGCGGTCGGATCGAAGGGCTGCCCTGACGGGTCGATGCGCTCGAGGCCCTCCTTCGCAAGAAGGCCGTGCAGGAGCCCGGAGGCCGCGACCAGTGCCTTGCCGTCGCTCGAATCGGGGTCGCCCAGGTGCTCAGCGGCGAGGTCGAGCGCGTCGAGCACCGGTAGAAGCTTCTCGACCAGCGACACCGCAGCGCGGGACACCTGGTCCGCCTGCTGCTTGCTCACCCGCTTCTTGTAGTTCTCGAACTCGGCCTGGAGCCGGCGGAGCGAGTCCAGGTACTCGTCGCGCTCGGACTCGGCGAGCGCGACCGCGTCGAGCTCGGGTGAGGTGCCGTCGATGATCTCGGTGGTCACCCCTCGGTCCGCGTCCCCGTCGAGGAGCTCGGCCTCGAACACCTCGGCGTCGATCCGGTCACGGTCGAACTCCTGCTCCTCGATGACCTCGTCGCCGGACCCCGCACCGGGGGCGGAGTCCGCACCTGCCCCCGCGGTGGCCCCGGGGTCAGCGCGCGACTCGTCTCCGAACGCCACCGAGGATCAACCCTTCTCGTCGACGATCTCGGCGTCGACGACCTCGTCATCGGAGGCCTCCTCCGCCGGGACCTCGCCACCGGGAGCAGACGCGCTCTCCTTCGACGCCTCCTCGTAGAGCCGCTGGCTGAACGACTGGCTGGCGGAGAGCAGGGTCTCCGTGGAGGTCTTGATGACCTCGACGTCGGTGCCGGCCAGGGCCTCCTTGAGGCTGGTCAACGCACTCTCCACCTTCTCCTTCTCGTCGCCCTGGAACTTCTCTCCCTGGTCCTTGAGGAGCTTCTCGGTCTGGTAGACGAGCGAGTCGGCGTTGTTGCGGACCTCGGCCTCCTCCTTGCGGCGGCGGTCGTCCTCGGCGTGGGACTCGGCGTCCTTGATCATGCGCTCGATGTCGTCCTTGGCCAGTGAGGACTGGCCGGTGATGGTCATCGACTGCTCCTTGCCGGTGGCCCGGTCCTTGGCCGAGACGTGCACGATGCCGTTGGCGTCGATGTCGAAGGTGACCTCGATCTGCGGCACGCCGCGCGGGGCAGGGGGCAGGTCGACCAGCTGGAACTTGCCGAGTGTCTTGTTGTACATGGCCATCTCACGCTCACCCTGGAGGACGTGGACCTCCACCGACGGCTGGTTGTCGTCGGCGGTGGTGAAGACCTCGCTCCGCTTGGTGGGGATGGTGGTGTTGCGCTCGATGAGCCGGTGCATGACCGCGCCCTTGGTCTCGATGCCCAGTGACAGCGGGGTCACGTCGAGCAGCAGGACGTCCTTGACCTCGCCCTTGAGCACGCCCGCCTGGACCGCGGCGCCGATGGCCACGACCTCGTCCGGGTTGACCCCCTTGTGGGCCTCCTTGCCGGTCAGGCTCTGGACGAGCTCCTGGACCGCGGGGATGCGGGTCGAGCCGCCGACCAGGACCACGTGGTCGATGTCGGACTTGCTCAGCCCGGAGTCGGCGATGGCCTGGTCGAAGGGGCCCTTGCAGGCATCGACCAGATCGGCGGTGAGCTCGTTGAACTGGGCCCGCGTGAGCTTGACGTCGAGGTGCTTCGGACCCTCCGACGTGGCGGTGATGAACGGCAGGTTGATCTGGGTCTCCTGGACCGAGGAGAGCTCGATCTTTGCCTTCTCGGCCGCCTCCTGCAGGCGCTGGGTGGCCATCTTGTCGGCGGAGAGGTCCACGCCCTCGGTGTCCTTGAACGTCTTGACCAGCCAGTCGATGATGCGCTGATCCCAGTCGTCCCCACCGAGCTTCGAGTTGCCGGACGTCGACTTGACCTCGAACACGCCGTCGCCGATCTCGAGGACCGAGACGTCGAAGGTGCCACCGCCGAGGTCGAAGACGAGCACGGTCTGGTCGGCTCCCTCCTTGTCGAGCCCGTAGGCCAGCGCGGCGGCGGTCGGCTCGTTGATGATGCGGAGGACCTCGAGACCGGCGATCGCGCCCGCCTCCTTGGTCGCGGTCCGCTGGGCATCGTCGAAGTAGGCCGGAACGGTGATGACCGCCTGGCTCACGGTGTCCCCGAGGAACGCCTCGGCGTCGCGCTTCAGCTTTCCGAGGATGCGGGCCGAGATCTCCTGGGCTGTGTACTTCTTGCCGTCGATGTCGACGTTCCAGCCCGTCCCCATGTGGCGCTTGACCGAACGGATGGTCCGGTCGGGGTTGGTGATGGCCTGACGCTTGGCCACCTCTCCGACGAGGACCTCGCCGGACTTGGCGAAGCCCACCACCGAGGGCGTCGTGCGCGCCCCTTCGGCGTTGGGGATGACGACCGGCTCGCCGGCCTCCAGCACGGACACCACCGAGTTGGTGGTCCCGAGATCGATACCTACGGCCTTTGCCATCGTGTCTGCCTCCTACTCCGCGCCGTCTGTGGGCGTCGGATCTGCTCTTGTCACGGTACTCCTTGGTGCCAGTATAGCAAACTTGAGTCTCTTTGCAATAGGTTTCATGATGCTTAGAGGATCATACCGGCTCCGGGAGCGGTCGGGATACGCTCGGTGCCATGCCCGAGTTGGTCCTCCTCCGCCACGGCCAGTCGCTCTGGAACGCCGAGAACCTCTTCACCGGCTGGTACGACGTCGACCTCTCGGCCAAGGGCGAAGAGGAAGCCCGGGCGGCCGGCGGGCTCCTCTCTGCCGAGGACGGGCCCGATCTCCGGGTGCTCCATACGTCGCTGCTCACCCGGGCCATCCGGACCGCCGAGCTCACCCTGGAGGTCGCCGGTCGGTCGTGGCTCCCGGTGCGCCGGCACTGGAGGCTCAACGAACGCCACTACGGGGCCCTCCAGGGACTCGACAAGAAGGAGACGGCGACCCGTCACGGCGCGGAACAGGTCAAGGAGTGGAGGCGGAGCTACGCAACGCCACCCCCCGCCGTCGGGCGCGGAGACGTCCACGACCCGGCCGGTGACCCCCGCTACCGGGACGTGCCGGCCGATGCGCTGCCGCTCACCGAGTGCCTGGCCGATGTGGTCGCACGGACCGTCCCCTACTGGGAGGACGCCATCGTTCCGGATCTCCTCGCCGAAGCACCGCGCGGTGGGGCGGTCCTGGTCGTGGCGCACGGCAACAGCCTCCGTGCCCTGCGCAAGCACATCGAGGGGATCGGCGACGAGGAGATCCTCGACCTCGAGATCCCGACCGGCATCCCCTTCGTCTATGAGCTGGCCGTGGATCTCTCGGTCATCTCGAGCAGGTTCCTCGGCGATCCCTCGGCCGCCGCGGCCGCCGCAGAGGCGGTACGCCGCCAGGCCGGCTGAACCCGGGCACGGGAAACGGTCGATCCCGGAGGACCGACCGTTTCCGTTTCCTCACCCGCCGATCCGCGGTGGCGGGCATGGTCTCTATGGGTGACAGCCCACGTTCAGAGGGCGTCCGATCCCCGCTCGCCGGTGCGGACCCGGATGACCTCCTCGACGGGCAGGATCCACACCTTGCCGTCCCCGATCTTTCCGGTGCTGGCGCTGTCGACCACTGCGTTGGTGACTTCGTCCACCTGCGCGTCGTCGACGACCACCTCGAGCCGGATCTTGGGGACGAATTCCACCTCGTACTCAGCTCCACGGTAGACCTCGGTGTGACCCCGCTGGCGCCCGAATCCCTGGGCCTCGGTCAAGGTCATCCCGTGGACGCCGAGCGTCTTGAGGGCCTCCTTCACCTCGTCGAGCTTGAACGGCTTGACCACCGCTACGATCAATTTCATCTGCGTTGTCTCCTTGTTCTCGTAGAAGGTGGGTCAGGTGCCGGGCTCGCCGGGTGGTACCGGATCGTCCGGCGGTCTGGATGAGGACGGTGAGTCCCCTGCCATCGCGAAGGCCCCGACCCGCTCGGCCAGCGTCTCCACCGGGAAGGCCTCCTCGCCGTGGATGGCGAGGTCACCCACCTCGAGGGTCTCATCCTTGTACCGGGCGCCACGGAGCACCAGGCCGATGAGCTTCATGAGGATGAAGGTGATCAGGGCCGACCAGAAGATGACGAAGACGGCCGCCCGGGCCTGTTCCCAGAGTTGGTGCGCCGAGCCCGTGTAGATCAGCCCGCTCACCGAGAAGGGTATGCAATGCGCCGTCGCGGTGATGTAGGTCTGTTGGCTGGTCGAGATCACCTGCCCCGCGCTGTCCAGGCGACCGCAGCCATATTCGAGCATGTTCGGATCACCGAATATCCCGAGGAGTAACCCACCGAAGAGCCCGGCGATGCCGTGCGTGTAGATGACCCCGAGCGCATCGTCAACCTTCGAGAACGGTCGCACCTTGGAGAGGTAGTTCCACGCCACCCACACGACCACGGTGCAGATCAGACCCACGTAGATGGCGCCCTGACCGTTGACCCAGCCGGCACACGGGGTGATCCCGACCAATCCACAGATCATGCCGTTGACCCCGCCGAGGAACGTTGGTTTCTTCTCCTTCGTGAGCAGGGCGTCCATGATCATCCAGACGATCACGCCGGTTGCGGTGGCGAGGTTGGTGTTGACGACGGCCGCCGCGGCATCGGCCCCGGCGTAGTAGGGGTCACCGCCGTTGAACCCGTTCCAGCCGAGCCAGAGGATTCCGGCGCCGACCCCGGCCATGACCAGGTTGTTGGGTATCGCGTGCTGTCTGTCTCGAAGGAGTCGTGGACCGAGGACCCAGGCGGCCACGAACCCCGAGACCCCTGCGGACATGTGGATCACGAACCCGCCCGAGAAGTCGAGGGAGCCCTCCTGAGCGAAGTAGCCGCCGCCCCACAGCAGGAAGGCGTCGATCCCGTACACGAAGGTCGACCACAACGGAACGAGCAGGCACCAGGCGAAGAACTTGATGCGGCCGAGCACACTGCCGAGGAACAGGAGCGGGGTGATCGCCGCGAAGACAAACTGGAAGTAGGCCAACGAGGTCGTCGGGAAGTGGAACGGGATCACGGTGTTGGCCGCCGACACCGCCTGGCCCTGTTCACCCAGCGGACTGGTGATCGGCCCCGGTTTACCGACGAAGTTGTCGATGAAGTGGGTCCACCCCCCGACCCCGGAGAGCTGGGTCTGCACCCCGTTCTTGACACCTCCGCCGAAGGAATTGGGACCGAAGCCCATCTTGTAGGTCCAGAGGAACCAGGAGACCATCACCAGCGAGAAGCCGGCGAACATCATGGCCATGACGTTCACTGCCCACTTCTTCTGGACGATCGACGCATAGAGGACAGCCAGGCCGGGGAGGCTCATCAGGCCGACGAACGTCGCGGCCACGATCTGCCACGTGTTGTCGCCCGTGTTGAGCCAACTCGGATACGGAACTTGCGTTACCACTGCTAGCACTGTCGGGTGCTCCTCTCCTGAAATGCCTCGTGCGTTGACGGCGTCCCGTGCGTCCGCGCCCGAGGGATACCGGCGTGCGGGAAGCCAAGGCAGCCAGATTCGCTCTGACGCCGCAAACAATGCAGGAGGGTGATTTCGGCAGAGTCACGCCTGTGTTACCAACGCGTGAACTGGCGCATCTCCCCAGGTGAGAGGGGCGACGCCGGCAGTGGGAGCCGCCCGGAGGCGGCGCAGGCTCAGCCTGCCTGCTGGCCGTCTCCGCGCGGTGCCTTCGGCACCTTGCCGGTTCCGTTGACCGGGGGCGTGTAGCGCTTGTTCGCCCGGCCCTGACCGCCCCTACCGCCCGGAGCAGCCTCCTGGGCCAGCTTCAACTTCTGCTGCAGCCGGTAGGCGCGGACCAGGAACCATGAGCCGAACAGGAGGAACGGGACCCCGAATCCCCAGAAGTGCAGATTGAAGATGGAGAGCCCGTAGAGGGCCATCGCGATCCCGAGGTAGAGCCGCTTGCGGAACCAGGCCGCTGCCAGCATCGCCAGGGCCAGGACCAGGAGCGTGAGGGAGAGGACGTGGTACACCGACGAGTAGGTCTTCGGGTTGTTGGCCAGCAGGCTGCCGGTCACCAGCAATCCCACCATGCCGGCAAGTGGAGCGGCGAGCAGGCCGATCAGCCGCTCGTTGTCGTTGGCCCGCTTGACCGCCTCTTCGAGCTCGTCGACCGTCGTCGGACCTTCCTTCACGGGTCGTTCGGCGGTGTCCGCCTTGATCATCGCCCGGGTGAAGCGTTCGGAGAGCGTCGGCTTGTCCGGGTCGCGCGCGGCCATGGGCAAGGCTACCGCGCCCGATCGGAGTCGGATCCCGAGGGCCCACGCCGCGGGGCGTCAGACCGGGAGCCCGATGAGCTGACAGAAGCGATCACGACGGTGACCGGTGACGCATCCTGGCGGCGACCAGTACGAGCAGGCAGGCGAGCAGGGCGAGAAGGACGGCGGGGACGAGGTAGACGGTCCACGAGGCGCGTTCGGAGGCCACGGTTGCGGGCGTCGAGAAGAGTGCGGGGTCCCCGGGCACGATCACACCCCGCACGGTCGTGCCGGGCGCGTGGAGCGTGTTGCCAGGGATGTCCTCGGTGAACACGTGGCCGGCCACCGTGTAGGTGCCGCTGCAGTCGTACCCCGCGAGGTTCGACCCGCTGCCCCCCATCAGGCCGAGGCAGTGGGTCACGGTGAGCTCGACCGGGACCCCGTGGGCGCGCAGGTTGTCGATCTGGCTGTTCTTCTGGTAGCCGGCCACGAGGAGTACCCCGGCCACGACGGCGAGGCCGACCAGCGCCAGGCCGACAGCGAAGCGGGTCACCCGCCGCACGTCCACCTCCACGGGCGGGCCGCGCAACACCGCCACGGAGCGGTCGGACTGGAGCCCCGTGCCACACCCGGGCACGGTCCCGACTTCGGGGTTCTCTCGGTCGTGTCCCGGTGGTGCCATCGTCATGGTGCGCTCGTTGGTCGGTGCGTCCCGGGCTTGAGGATGCCTCACGTTGGTCGGCGGCCGCCCGGTGGACGGGAGATCGTAGCAGGGGGGTTACGGCGGCCTTCGGACGCGGCGCTTCGCGGATGTCCGCGGGCGGGCGAGTCCACGGCGTGCGGCACATGTCCCGGCTAGCCTCGGCGACATGGCGCGCGGACCCCAGGCAACCGACCTCAAGTCCATCTGGCTCTTCTCGAGCTGCAGTAGCTCGGAGCTCCGGAAGATCCGGGCCCTGCTCGACGAGGTCGAGGTGCCGGCGGGCAAGGTCCTGGTCGAGGAGGGCCGCATCGGGATGGAGTTCTTCATCATCGTGGACGGCACCGCCGCGGTCACCCGCAACGGCAAGCAGGTTGCCACCCTCGGCGCCGGGGCCCACTTCGGGGAGCTGGCGCTGCTCGACCGCCGGCCCCGCTCGGCCTCGGTGGTCTCGGAGAGCCCGATGACCCTGCTGGTGCTCTCCCAGCGGCAGTTCAACGGACTGCTCGAGACCGTGCCCACCATCGCCCGCAAGATGCTGGCCGCCCTGGCCAACCGCCTGCGCGAGGCCGATGCCCTTGCCTACGACTGAGTGAGGGACTCCTCGAGGAGCTGGGACAGATCCAGCACCCTGACCTCGTCCTCCTTGGCGTTGGCCCGGACCGCGTCGTCGAGCATGATCATGCAGTAGGGACAGGCGGTCGAGACCACGTCGGCGCCGGTCCCGATAGCCTCCTCGGTCCGCTCCATGTTGACCCGCTTGCCGATGTTCTCCTCGAGCCACATGCGGGCACCGCCGGCGCCACAGCAGAAGCCCTTCTCGCGGCAGCGACGCATCTCGATCTGGGTGGCGCCGGGGATGGCATCGATGACCGAGCGGGGCTCGTCGAAGACCCGGTTGTGGCGACCCAGGTAGCACGGGTCGTGGTAGGTGACCGAGCCCGTGTACCCACTGCCGGGAGTGATCCTGCCGGCCCGGACGAGATGGTCGAGCAGCTGGCTGTGGTGGATGACCTCGAAGTCACCGCCGAGCGAGGGGTACTCGTTTGCCAACGAGTTGAAGCAATGGGGGCAGGTGGCGATGACCTTCTTGACGCCGGCGCCGGTGAGCGTCTCGATGTTCGTCCGGGCCTGCTCCTGATAGAGGTACTCGTTGCCGAGCCGCCGGGCCGGGTCGCCGGTACAGGACTCCCTCGGCCCGAGGATGCCGAAGCTCACTCCCGCACGGTGCAGCATGCGGGCCGTGGCCTGGGCCCCCTTGCGGGCCCGCTCGTCGAGGGCACCGGCGCAGCCCACCCAGTAGAGGTACTCGACGTCGTCCGGGATGGTCCCGGTGATCACCGGGACCTCGAAGTCGAGGGACGCGATCCAGTCGGTGCGCTTTGCACCGCCCAGGCCCCACGGGTCACCTTGGTTCTCGATGTTGCGGAGCATGAGCCCGGCCTCGGTGGGGAACTCGGACTCCATGAGCACCTGGTAGCGGCGCATGTCGATGATGGTGTCGATGTGCTCGATGTCGACCGGGCACTCTTCGACGCAGGCTCCACAGGTCGTGCAGGACCAGAGGACGTCGGGGTCGATGACGGTGCCCACCAGACCTTCGACCTCGACGCCCGCGGCCCGGTTCTTGGCCATGACCCGATCGGCGTTGGCGAACAGGTTGTCGCGGAGGTCCATGATGAGGAGCTTGGGGGAGAGCGGCTTGCCGGTGTTCCATGCCGGGCACTGCGACTGGCAGCGGCCGCACTCGGTACAGGTGGCCATGTCGAGGAGCTGCTTCCAGGAGAAGTCCTCGATACGCCCCGCCCCGAACACCACCTCGTCGTCGTCGCCCACGTCCTCCATGGACATGTCCGGGGTCGACGCAAGAGCGCCGAGCGCCCGCGGGCGGCGGGAGGTGGCCACGTTGACGGGGGCCAGGAAGATGTGGAGGTGCTTCGAGTAGGAGACGAACACGAGGAACCCGGTGATGATCGCGATGTTGGCCAGTAGTGCCACCGTCTCGATCACGCTGTTGACCCCGGTGCCGAGCGGTGCGAGGACCTTGGCCAGGGCATGGGAGGCGAACGCCGCCCAGTTGTACGGGAAGTTGCCGGTGTTGACCTGGGCCGCCCGGTAGAAGAGGAGGGTCGCCATGACGCCGAAGATCATGAGGAGGACCAGCCAGGCGGCACCGGTGTGCGACCCGAAGAACCGCGAGCGACGATTCTCGCGGGCCGGGGAGTGCTTGACCCGGATGCCCACGAAGACGGCCAGGGAGATGATGACGGCCACCGCGAAGAAGTCCTCGAGGAACCCGATGACCGGCCAGCGCCCGATGATCGGGATGTGGAAGTCGCGGACGAAGAGACAGCCGAACGCCTCGATGATGGTGAGGATGAGGATCGTGAAGCCCCAGAAGGTGAATGCGTGCGCCAGACCGGGAACCGTCCACTGGAGGAGCTTCTTCTGTCCGCCCACTTCGACGAGCTCGGCCTTGATCCGCTTCGGGATGTCCTTTGTCCGCGACGGGACGGCCGGCTGGCCGGCGGCGATGAGCCGGAAGAGCCATGCGAAGCGACGCCCGGCGATGGCGAACATCACGACGGTGATGCCGAGTCCGACGGCGAGTCTGAAGGGCACTGCGATCCTCCTAGGAGTGACTGCTGTTCACGAGGCGACGGTCGGGGTGTTGGGGGGAAGCCGGCAGCTCACGAGCCGAAGTTGTCCGAGTACCGGCTCGGGGTCGGGCCCCACTGGCCCTGGTACTTGGAGTGGAGGCCGGCCGAGCCGTAGGGGTGGTCCGCTGCGGTGGTCATCTGCAGGAAGCTGATCTGGCCGATCTTCATGCCCGGGTAGACGGTGATCGGCAGGTTGGCCACGTTGGAGAGCTCGAGAGTCAGATGGCCGTCCCACCCGGCGTCCACGAAGCCAGCCGTCGAGTGGATGAGGAGCCCGAGCCGGCCGAGCGAGGACTTGCCCTCGAGCCGGGCCACCAGGTCACTCGGCAGGGTCACCTTCTCGGTGGTCGAACCGAGCACGAACTCACCGGGATGCAGGATGAGGGGATCCGTGCCCACGTCGACCAGTTCGGTGAGGTCCTCCTGGTCCTCGCGCACGTCGATGACCCGGCTGGTGTGGTTCCGGAACAGGCGGAAGTACTGGTCGACGTGGAGGTCCACCGACGAGGGCTGGATGCACGACTCGTCCATCGGGTCGATCTTGATCTGACCTGCGGAGAGTGCTTCGCGGATGGAGTGGTCGGAGAGAACCATGACGGACAGACGTTAGTGGGGCGGAGGACCCCGGACCTACTTCCGGGCAGGTCCGGGCACGTGGGGGTGAGTCCCCCCACCGACACTGTTCAGGTGCCGGACGGCCGGAGTACGAGGTGGTCAGGCGATAGTCTGTCGTTCTCGTTGCGGGCGTAGTTCAGAGGCAGAACATCAGCTTCCCAAGCTGAGAACGCGGGTTCGATTCCCGTCGCCCGCTCTCTGGAGTGGCCCTGGTCACGGGCAGATTGAGGGAAGCTGCCGCGCCCTCTGGCGTTCCGAGCTGGTCGGTCTCGATGTGGGTGACGTTGTATAAGGGCCAGACGGGCTGACCTTGACCCTGCGCCGCTCCAACACCGACCAGGAAGGCGTTGGGCGGACGGTCGGCATTCCGTTCGGGAGCAACCCCGGCACTTGCCCTGTACGGGCGTGGCAAGAGTGGGTGGAGCACCGGAACGCGGACCCGAAGCCATTCGCCTGGCACAACAATGCCGACGAGATCCTCGGAATCCTCGCTGCGTATTGTCAGCGAATCACTTCTGACTCAGGTCAATAGTCGACGGTGGCGGCCATGCCGACGATCGGCTGGTTGAGCGGCTTGCCGCCCATCGAGCCGAAGAAGGGACTGTTCCCGAAGGCGAACAGACCGCCGTCGGAAGCCACCAGCCAGTAGCCCTGGCCGTTGTTGGAGGCGGCAATGCCCACCGCCGGCTTGTTCAGGGCAACGCCGCCCATGGATCCGAAGAAATGGGCGTCGCCGAAGGCGAAGATGCCGCCGTCGCTGGCCACCAGCCAGTAGCCCTGGCCGTCCGGCGTGGCGGCCATCCCCACCACCGGCTTGTTGAGGGTGAGGCTGCCCGTCGAGCCGTGGAAGACGGCGTCCCCGAAGGAGAAGATGCCGCCGTCGCTGGCCACCAGCCAGTAGCCCTGGCCGTCCGGCGTGGCGGCCGTGCCCACGATCGGCTTGTTCAGGGCAATGCCGCCCATGGATCCGAAGAAATGGGCTTTGCCGAAGGCGAACAGACCACCGTCGCTGGCCACCAACCAGTACCCTTGGACGTCCGGCGAGGAGGCCATGCCCACGATCGGCTTGTTCAGCACCAGGGAGCCGGTCGAGCCGTGGAAGACGGCGTCACCGAAGGAGAAGATGCCTCCGTCGCTGGCCACCTCCCAGTAGCCTTTGTTGTCGGGGGTGGAGGCCAGTCCGACGACCGGCTTGTTGAGCAGGATGGCGCCCATGGATCCGTAGAACTGGGATTTGCCGAAGGCGAACAGACCGCCGTCACTGGCCACCTCGAGGTAGCCGGTGTTCAGGGCCGCCGCCGCTGGCAGCACCGAGGCGCCGTTGGCGTTCGGTGCGATACCGGACAGCAGCAGGGCGTTGCCCGGCGTGGCCGGCGTCGACTCGGTGTTGGTGATAATGGCCAGTACCCCGGTGGTGCCGGTGAGGTTCTTGTAGTTGACCGTCAGATTGCCGCTGGCCGTGTAGTTGAGCGAGTACACGAGATTGGGGAAGGTGATCGGCGGAGCACTGGCAGTCAGCGGCGAGCCGGCAGCCGCCTTGAGGAGCCCTGAGTAGAAGTAGAGGACGTCCCCCACCGCCACGGCCACGTGGTTGCCGTCGGGGGCCACCGCCACCGACTGCGCCCCGTGGCCGGCCGCACCCGGGATCGTGGTCAGCGAGCCCAGGGTCGGGGCCGCCTGGTTGGTGAGGTTGAGCACCCCGAACCCGTTGGCAGTGACCACCGCCGCCTTGGTCGCCGTGGTCGGCGAGAAGGACATGCCGCCGTTGCCGTAGTCGCCGTTGCCGTAGAACCCGTGGCTCGCGGCGTTCACGATGTTGATGTTGTCGGTGACCGTGCCCGAAACCTTGGCCGCCGAGGTCCCGAGGCCGGTGACGACCGCCACCGTGTGGTCCGCGGCGTCCATCAGCAGGCCGACGTAGTGGCCGTCGGTCCCGGTGGTGGCGCTGATGGTGACACCGTCGTACAGCGTGGCGGTGGGCGTCAGGGTCGGTGCCTCGATCCACCCGGGCTGATGGGGCTGAGGGGGGATGGGGGGAACGGCGCCGGGGTTGCCCTGGTTGAGGCCGGGCGACTGCACACTGGTATCGACCCCCCAGGTGGTGCCGGTCCGCTTCAGGGCGATCGCCCCCTGCGAGTCGGCGGTGGCCAGGCCGGCGGTGCCGTCTGGGGTCATGGCCACCCCGTCGGTGAAGACGGTGTAGCCCGACCCCCCTTCGTTGGTGAATTGACCGACGGCAAGGCTGGTCACCGTCGGGGACGGCGACAGCGGAGCTGTCACCTCATTGAGCGTGGGGCTTTCCGTGCCGACGAGTGCAGTGTGGCCGTCGGGGCCGAGGGCGGTGCCGCCGACGACGCCGGCCAACGTTGTCACGGTCGTCGCCCCGGTGATCGAGCCGGTGATCGAATTGACCGGGCCCGCTACATCGACCGTCTTTGCGGAGGTCGGCACCATGGCGGCCGACGTGAAGGTGCCACCGGTACTCAGGCCGGCGTGGGCCACGTGGGCGGAGCGCGCGGATGGTGCGCCCCCACCGTTCCCCGAGGTTCCGTTCTGCGCCGCCCCGGCCGTCCCGGCCGCCGTGGCGAGCAACAGGATCGCTCCCGCTCCGAGCGCCGTGGCGCTGACCAATTTCCGTGTCTACCGATGCATCTGTCGTCTCCTCGCCTGTGGGTGACAACCGCGGAGGCACCCGCCGATTGACCATGTCTGGCTGGGATACCGATCGGGGGCGAGCCTCAATAGGGCCGCCCAGCACCGGCTCCAACCGGACGGTACTACAGGGGAGGCGCTTCATGACGGGGCCGTCCAAGCTGAGAACGCGGGTTCGATTCCCGTCGCCCGCTCTCACCGTCGCCCGTTCTCTTGCTTGGCTGACGGCGGCGCGAGGAGCTGCTCGACTGCGAGGGCGACCCGCCGGGTGATCAGTCAGCCGGGAGGAGGAGGCGGCCTGAAGTCCGGGTCGGGTTCGAAGAACTGGCGGGAGAGCGCCTCGAGCCCTGCAGCAAAGACGGTCCACTCCTGGTCCTCACCGTTGGGCCCGGTCGGACGGGTGACCCACTCGATATGGCCGCTGAGCCGCTGACGCAACGAGAACCCCTCGTTGAGGGCGGTCACGGCCATCACGAAGTGCGCGATCGTCAACGGATGACGGATCCGTAGTCCGAGAATCGCAGCCAGACCTGCGAAGGCCTCCCCCCAGAACTTGTCGACCGCCCCGTAGGCGGTCAGGAGTGCGTCCTGGATCCGTCGGCGCTCCTCGGGGCGTGCGGTCGCTGTGGCCATGGCCATGACGCTGATCCACAGCGAGAAGCTGCTCGAGTCGGCGATGGCGGTGTTGCTGGCCTCGCCGCCGACCCGGCAGACCTCTCCGATCGCGAAGTCGCGCGCCTCGGGGGTCGAGAGGTCTTGACGCTGGAACAGATCGACCAGAGCGTGCATGGTGCGCTCGAGCTCGGGTCGTTGCTCATCGTTGGCGATGGCGACCAGGACATCGGCCTGGAAGTCCGCCTGGTTCTCCCAGACCCGCCTGATGACCGAAGCGTTGGTGATCCGGACCCCGGTCTGCTTCTCGACACGGTCGAAGACCCGTTTGAAGGTGAGGTTGGAGGAGTCGGTGTCGAGTCCCTCCTCGAGGAGGATCTCGTGGCCCGCCTCGAGCAGCGTGGCCCGCATCTTCCCCCGGGTCAGCTGCGACCTGCGCGGAGCGCTCACGACTTCATCCGGGCCCACCCCCTCATCGTACGGCATGACCCCATGATTCCATCAGCGCCCGCCGCTCCGAGTGACGACAGGAGTGCGACGCTTCGTGACGATCGGGCTCAGGCTGTGTCGATCCAGCTGACTCCCAGGATCTCGGCCCCGCCGTGGGACCCGATCACCGCGCCCAGCTCTCCGATGCGGAGGCTCGCCCGCGGAAAGCGGGGAGCGATCAGCTCGAGGAACTCCTCGAGGTCCGGGGCCCTGCCGTGCATCACCGCCACCTGCTCGATCGCCCCGGCCCCCACCATCCGTTCGTAGAGCATCTGCATGGCCCGCCTGCGGGTGCGCGGCTTGCCCGCCTCCTCGACGACTCCGCCGGTGATGTCGACCAAGGGCTTGATCGAGAGCATCGATCCGAGCATCGCCCTCGCCCCGCCGATCCGTCCCCCCTTCTTCAGGTTCTCGAGCGTATTGAGTGCCGCGATCACATGGGTGCGCGGGATGAGGTCTCCGACCCGCTTCAACACCGTGTCGATGCCGGCGCGACCGGCAGCCGCCCGGGCGGCCTCCAGCACGAGGGTGCCGAGACCGCTCGACACCGTCTTGGTGTCGATCACGTGGACCGGCAGCCGACCTCCACAGGCAGCGGCCGCCGTCCTCGCGGACTGCACGGTGTTGGACAGATCGCTCGAGATGTTGAGGCAGACCACCGCCTCGGCGCCTGCATCGTGCGCATCGACGAACGCCTGCTCGAATGCACCCGGCGACGGGCAGGCGGTCTGGGGCAGCGCCTCGGATACCGCCATCCGCCGGTAGAAGTCCTCGACACTGACGTCGCGACCGTCGGTGAACTCCTCGTCCCCGAACCGGATGGTCAGCGGCACGATCTCGACATCGAGCTGCTCGATCTCGCCCGCTGTGAGGTCGCAGGAACTGTCGCTCACGATATGCACTCCGGACACGGATTCCCTCTCCTTACTCTGGTCACCCACGCGGTCGCCGGACGACAACGAAAAGTCTGTCATCTCATCGCGCATCCGGGCACCACTTCCGACCCCGGGCCGGGGAATCCGGACCCGGGCGGAGCACGCCTTGTACGTTGGGGGCCGCCTCCGTTCGGGCCCACCGACGGCGAGAGGAGCGACCATGTCCGACGCGCAGCCCCCTTCTCCGGACGACCCGTCGGCGGTCGATGCGGCCTCCGGCATCACCCACCGCGTGCTCGGCACCGTCATGCCGGTGCTCCAGGTCGACCTCCAGCCGGGCCAGAGCGTGGTCTCGCCCGGTGGCGAAGTGTCCTGGATGTCCTCGTCGGTCGAGATGTCGACGTCCACCGCAGGTGCCGGGTCCAAAGGCGTCCTCGGGGCACTGAAACGGACGGTCGCCGGGGGCGGGCTGTTCCTCACCCGGTACGAAACCGCCGGCGGCCCCGGGACGGTGTCGTTCGCCGCCAAGCTGCCGGGCGAGATCCGACCTGTGGCCATCGCACCCGACCGGGAGTACCTCGTGCACCGTCACGGGTTCCTGGCCGCCACAGCCGACGTCAACATCTCGATCGGCTTCCAGCAGAAGCTCGGTGCAGGGATCTTCGGGGGGAGCGGATTCATCCTCCAGCGGGTGACCGGCCAGGGCACCGCGTGGATCGAGCTCTCCGGTGAGCTCGTCGAGTACCACCTGGCTGCCGGTGAGAACCTCCGGATCATTCCCGGCCATGTCGGTCTGTTCGACGCCGGCATGAGCTTCGAGATCACGATGGTGAAGGGCATCAAGAACCTGCTCTTCGGAGCAGATTCGCTCTTCCTCGCCTCGCTGACCGGCCCCGGCATGGTCTGGCTCCAGACCATGCCGATCTCGCAGCTCGCTCACGCCATCTCGCCGTACCTACCGCAGCAAGACGAAAAATCCAGCGGTCCCGGGAACCTCCTCGGAGGACTCCTCAACAACTGAGCGGACGCAGGACACCGGCCCGCCGGGGCAAGCCCGCCTCTAGGGACGGGCCGCGAGCACCGCCACCCCTTCACCCGTGAGCTGCGCGTGCGCTCCCTTGCGCCCGCCCATGGCGAGCACCAGCGCGATCATCGGACCGCTCACCTCGGGACCGTCCCCCCACGACCAGTCGGCGTCGGTGGCCCGTAGGCGGACCCCGCCGATCCGTCGCTTGGCCCCGATGAGCAGGTTCGACTTCTTCCAGCTGTCCGCCAGCGCCACGAGGGCGGCCTCCGGCACCCGATGCTCCTGGCCGAGTGGCCGTCGGATGTCCTCACCGTGGGCGACGATCTCGCCGAGCATCGCCATCACCGGCGCCGGTGGATGGTTGGTGGTCGTGGTCCGGGCCCGGAGCCGCCGGACGAGCTCGTCGGGACCGACGGCTGCCAGTCGCCGCGCCGCCCGGTCCGCGAACACGTTGAACCGGAATCCGGCCTGCAGCATCTCCTTGTAGAAATTGAGCGGCGTCTGCTCAGCCGCGGCCAGGACGTGCCCGGCGACGTCCTGGACGGTCCAGCCCTCGCACCAGGACGGCGAGGCCCACTGTTCGCTCGAAAATCCCTCCCAGGTGTCCGCCATCTGCGCTCGCTCGTGGTGGATGTGCGTCCACGTCTCACCGGTGTCCATACAGACCCCCTTGTGGATCAGTGACCGGCCCACGCTACCGCCGGTGCCACAGCTGTGCGCATCCCTACGACCGGGTCTACGCTCCGCTCCGGAGGGGTCCGATCCAAGGACGGAGCATGGGCCACGCGCACCGGTCGCCGGGGGATGCCGGGTGATCGTCCTCGACCTCGTGCTCATCGGGCTGGCCATCACCCTCGAGCCGATCCCCCTGACCGCCTTCATCCTCGTGCTCGCCTCCCGCGGGGGTGTCGTCAAGGGCGCTGCGTTCGTGTTCGGCTGGCTCGTTTCGTTGGCTGTCGTGGTCGCGGCCACACTCCTCATCACTGGGAACAATCCGCCGCAGCCGAGCACGGCGCCGACGCTGGCGGCGCTCGCGGTCAAGCTGCTGATCGGAGTCGTGCTGGTGGGCATCGCCGTGCGGCGCCGCCGATTGATGAGCCTGCCGAAGAAACCGAAGCAGTCACCGAGATGGCAGACGGGCATCGACCAGATGTCCCCGTGGTTCGCCATGGCGCTCGGACCGCTCGTCCAGCCCTGGGGCCTGGTGGCGGCCGGGGTGGCGGTCATCGTGGACGCCAAGCTGACCTCCGTAGAGAGCTCATTCGCGCTGATCGCCTTCTGCCTTCTGGCGACCGGGACCTATCTGGCCATGGAGATCTACGCTGTGCTCCGGCCCGACCCGACCCAGGCCTTCCTGGACCGAACCCGGACCTGGATCGACACCCATACCGACCAGGTGATCATCGTGGTCTCATTGGCGCTGGGGCTCTGGCTGATCGGCCAGAGCATCTACCTGCTGGTCAGCTGAGTCGACCGTGACCGGTGGCTCCAACTGGCCGCATGGGTACCCTGAACCGGTGAACCCGTTCGACCGATCCCTGCCCGGCGCCACGACCGGTGCGCGGGTCCTGGTGCGTCGCTCTGCAACTGCAACGGGCGCCGGCTGACGGGTCGGCATCCCCGTGCTGCGTTTCGACACACCGGCGGGCCGTTGGGTCGTCGTCGCCACCGTGCTCGGCTCGGGCATGGCCGCCATCGATGCGACCGTGGTCGGGATCGCCCTGCCCACCATCGGCAGGGAGTTCCATGCAACGGTCGGCACCCTCCAGTGGGTGGTCACCGGCTACACGCTCGCCATGGCCTCGCTCCTGCTGCTCGGAGGCTCCCTCGGGGACCGCTACGGACGCCGCCGGATCTTCTCCATCGGTGCGGCCTGGTTCGCCATCGCCTCGGCCGCGTGCGCGCTCGCGCCGGACACCGGCGTCCTCATCACGACCCGGGTCCTGCAGGGCGTGGGCGCCGCCCTCCTCACACCGGGCAGCCTTGCCATCCTGCAGGCGTCGTTCGAGCACGACGACCGTGGCCGGGCCATCGGGGCCTGGTCCGGGCTCGGTGGCGTGGCCACGGCAGCGGGCCCGCTCCTGGGGGGCTACCTCATCACCGCCGCATCGTGGCGCTGGATCTTCCTCATCAATGTCCCCATCGGCGCCCTCGTGCTCTACCTGTCCGCTCGTCATATCCCCGAGTCGCGCGACCCGACGGCCGATCAACCGGTCGACGTCGTGGGGGCGGTGCTGGCCACGCTTGCCCTGGCCGGGATCACCTTCGGCCTCATCGAAGGGCCGGCGCGTGGGTGGGGTGACCCGACCGTGCTCGGCATGCTGGGCATCGGCATCGCAGCCTCGGTCTCGTTTGTGTGGCTGGAGCGGGCCTCTGCGGCGCCCATGCTCCCGCTCGCGGTCTTCCGGGTCCGTCAGTTCACCGTGACCAACGTGGTCACCTTCGTCGTCTACGCGGCGCTCGGCGGCGGTCTCTTCCTCCTCCCGGTGCAGCTCCAGGTGACCGGTGGCTACTCGCCGTTCGAATCGGGACTCGCCCTCCTCCCGCTCACCGTGGTCATGCTGCTCCTCTCGGCCCGTTCCGGCCGCCTGGCCACCCGGATCGGTCCGCGCATGCAGATGAGCGTGGGTCCGGTTGTGGTCGGAGCGGGGCTCGCCCTCCTCGGTCGGCTCAGCACCGACACTTCCTACCTGACCGGTGTCCTCCCGGGGGTGCTCGTCTTCGGCCTCGGCCTCGCGATCACCGTCGCCCCCCTGACCGCAACGGCCCTCGAGGCTGTGCCTGACGAGCACTCGGGCCTGGCGTCCGCGGTCAACAACTCGGTGGCGAGGGTCGGCGGACTCATTGCGGTGTCGGTCCTCCCTGCGCTGGCCGGGATCTCCGGGTCCGGGTATCTCGATCCCGCCACCCTGTCGGCCGGATTCCAGACGGCGGTCCGCATCGCGGGCGGCCTCTGCGTCCTCGGAGGGGCGATCGCGGCCCTCGGCATACGGAACCCGGTCCGCGCTCTCCCGGCAGGCCCCGCGGAGGCACATCCATCAGCCTCGTACTGCGCCCTCGATGCCGTGCCGCTGACCACCGAGGCCTGAACGCTCCCGACCGGGGAGCGTTCAGGTGGACTCGCCGATCCAGGCCAGGTACCCGGCCGCACCACCGGCGATCTCGAAGGTGAGGACCTCGGGCGTCTCGTAGGGGTGCGCGTCGATCACAGCGTCGATGACCGCTCCGGCCAGATCGGCGCGGGTCTTGAGCAGGACCAGCCACTCGTCGGCGCGTACGAGCGCTCCCCGCCATCGGTAGGTGCTCACCATCGGCCCAAGCCGCTGGCCGCAGGCCACCAGCCGCGACTCCAACAGCGCCGCCACGATGGCATCCGCCCGGTCCGGGTCGTCGATGGAGCACTGAACCTGGACGAAGGTCACCGGGCCCGTTGCGCCGGCGGGGGGTCGGTGCCCGGCACGCCTGCATCCGCCACCTGATCCGTCCACGCCGTGCCCGACCAGTACCGCTGCTCGTGACGGACGAACGGGTCGGTGAACCACCCTGCCGCGGTCCCCGCCGCCGTGGTCGGCTCGACCACTGTCACGCTCGCGCCCCGGTCGGTCGGCTGCACACTGCGGCCGGCGGTGAACGAGCGTCCGGCCCCGGGGAATCCGGCAGGACCCCGGCTCCCGCTCCGCCGCCGGGACAAGAAATACCGGATCGCCATCGACACGCCGAAGACCAGGATGACGCCCCACCCTGCTCGGCCCTGGTACATGGTCGCAGTGTAGGTCCGGCGCCCACCGCACGGTCATCGCCTGGTCGGACCGTTGGAGTGGCAAGGGAGGGCGGGCGCGTATCCTGGGGGACCCCAGGTAGCGGTCGGAATCGCCGGACCGCTACGGTGGCGCAACCAAATCGGACGGACACAACGGAAGCAGGGCGATGGCCAAGCAGATCCCACTGGTCGACTACCTGGTGCTGGGCGACCACCCGCACCTGGCGGCCCAGGAGTGCACCTCGTGCGGCGCCCGGTTCTTCGACCGACGCAACGCCTGCGCGAGCTGCGGGCTGACGGGGTTCCGCACAGTGGAGATCCCGGACGAGGGTGAGGTCCGGGCGTTCACCATCGTCACGTTCGCCGCTCCCGGGGTGCCCGTCCCCTACGTGGCGGCACTCGTCGACTGCGGGGGCACCAGCGTACGTGCCAATCTGATCAACGTGCCGCCGGACCCTGAGCACGTGAGCCTCGGGATGCCGGTCCGCCTTGCCACCGAGGTCATCGGCACCGACGGCGAAGGAACAGAAGCGATCGGGTTCGGATACGAACCCCGAGGAGGCTGACCATGGCATCCGACGACCTTTGGATCCTCGGGATCCACATGACCAAGTTCGGCAAGCATCCCGACCAGGACTTGGTCGACCTGGCTTCAGAGGCCGTGCTCGGTGCGTTCGCAGACGGCGGAGTGACGATGCGCGACATGGGGGTGATCGGCGCAGGGAATCTGATGGCCGCCAACGCCGGCATCGGCCAGCAAGTCCAGAAGCAGCTCGGCCAGACCGGCATCCCGGTCTACAACGTGGCCAATGCGTGCGCGACAGGGGCCACCGCGCTGCGGGTGGCGTGCATGGCGGTCAAGTCGGGCGAGGCCGACATGGGACTCGCCTTCGGCGTCGAGAAGCTCTCCGGGGCCGGCCTGCTCTCCGGTGGGACCCGGAAAGAGGACTCGGACACCTACACCCCGTCCGGCCGGTACGGCGCAGTCGCACCGATCGACGGACGGATCGGTACCGAGATCATGCCCGGGGTGTTCGCACAGATCGGCATGGAGTACGGCCACCGCTACGGCGGTACCAGCTTCGAGCTCTTCGCCCGGATCAGCGAGAAGAACCACGCCCACTCGACCCTCAACCCGCTCGCCGCCTACACGAAGCGGATGACCCTCGAGGAGATCATGGGCGACGTGATGATCGCCTACCCCAACACCAGGCCGATGTGCTCGGCCAACTGCGACGGCGCGGCGGCGGCGGTCGTGGTGAGCGGCGCCAAGCTGCGGACCCTCTCCAAGGAGCAGCAGAGACGGGCGGTCAAGATATCCGCCTCGATCCTGACCACCGACCCGTGGGAGGAGGCCTGCCAGGTCCTGCCCGACGTCAACACCCTGACCCGGAACGCAGCGACCCAGGCCTACGAACAGGCAGGCGTCGGGCCAGCCGACCTCGACCTGGTCGAGTTGCACGACTGCTTCGCCACCGCCGAGTTGGTCCACTACGACAACCTCATGCTCTGCGAACAGGGGGGAGCGGTCGACTTCTTCAATTCGGGTGCCACCTGGCGCGACGGCACGACCCCGGTCAACGTCTCGGGCGGCCTCGAGTCGAAGGGGCACCCGATCGCCGCGACAGGGATCGCAAACGTCTGGGAAGCCGCCACCCATCTCCGGGGTGAGGCGGGCGACCGTCAGATCCCCGGGGCCCGGGTCGCCCTGACCCACGTCATCGGACTGGGCTCGGCCTGCGGCGTGCACATCCTCGAAAAGGCGGCCTGACCCGCCTGCACCACTGACTCTCGCCGCGACGGCAGTCCGGCAGCCAGCGGAACGCAGTTCGCCTGGGGAACACGACGCTCAGCGCCACCCCCGCGGCGGCCAGCAGCACCGTCCCGGAGTCACCCGGCGAAGCGTTCGCTCACCCAATGACCCGACCGGGACCGGTCGGGACGCAGACCTGCCGGATAGGCGCATCCCCACCAGCCAGGTCACGGCACCTGCCGCGCCAAAGCCCGAGCGCCGCTGCAGTGCGCACCCCCTCGAGGGGCCAGAGCCTCCGGAACAGGATGGCGACGGTCACCGCCACGGCGAGGCCGGAGCGGTTCCAGGCCAGTTCGGTCCGCTCCTCGGCCAGGCCCGGGTCCGCGATGCCAGGTCGCCCAGTGCGATCACCGTCGTCGGCCGTCGCCAAGGCCCCTACTTCCTGCCCACGACGGCGAGGACGACAGCGATCACGGAAACCAGGCCGATGCCGATCGAGAGCACGAGCGGCATCGGCGAGCGCGGGAGCGGGAGACTCCGCTGCATGGCCCGCTGGTTGGCCTTCCAGTGGGAGAAGCTGGTCAGGGCCACCAGGGCACCGAGCCCGATCATCGGAAGCCCGAGTATCTGGCGGCCTCCCGCGACGTGGAATTCGGGAAGCAGCTGGGTGGCGGCGACTCCAGTGGCGATGAGGGCCAGCGCGGTGCGGTTCCAGGCGAGGAAGATCCGCTCGTTGGCGTAGGTGAAGCGCACGTCCGGCTCGACCTCGTCCGTCTCAGGGGCGTTGCCCTCGGGATCGGCGTTCATGGTCGCTGCACGGTGTCAGCCCATCGATCCAGCACCGCGACCTGGTGGTGGCCGCAGCGGCCGGGTCTCCACCACGAGCGCCGAGAAGGCTGGGCGGACCGGCTGCGATGGCCGTCGCCCACGCGCGTCGGTAGCCTGACCACGTGGCCTTCTACCGCGAGCAGGTCGTCCCGCGTCTGGTGGCCGTCACTTGTGGCAGCAAGGCGTTGCGCGCCAAGCGCGCGGAGACCGCAGTCGGGCTGTCCGGCACGGTCGTCGAGATCGGTTTCGGCTCGGGCTTCAACCTGCCCCACTACCCCACCGATGTCGACCGGGTACTGGCGGTGGAGCCCTCTCCGACCGCGTTCCGCATGGCCGGCGCGCGCATCCGGCAGACCAGTATCCCGGTCGAGCGGGCCGGTCTCGACGGTCGCTCCATTCCGCTGGCCGACGCCAGCTGCGACGGTGTGCTGTGCACCTTTTCGCTGTGCACCATCCCGGACCCCTTGGAGGCACTGGCTGAGATCCGGCGTGTCCTCCGGCCGGGCGGGCGGTTCCACTTCCTCGAGCACGGCATCGCCCCGGACGAAAAGGTGGTGCGGTTCCAGCGCCGCGTCGAGCCCCTCCAGCGCAGGCTCGCCGACGGCTGTCACCTCACCCGCGATCCGGTCGCACTGGCCAGCTCGGCCGGCTTCGAGATCGAGCAGCTGGACCAGGGCTACGGGGCCGGCCCGAAGGCCTGGAGCTACCTGACCCGGGCCGCAACCGTGCGTCCGGCCACCGTCTGAGCCAGGCCGTTCCGTCATGGACCGGACCGCTCGAGGAGGTCCCGTGCCCACCACCGAGGAGCTCGCCACAGAGCTCGCTGCACTGCGACGGCGTGTCGATGCATCCGAGTCGGTCCTCGCCATTCAGGAGCTCAAGGCCCGCTACGGCGACCTCGTCGACCGACGCTTCGCCCGCGGACGGGTGGTCGAGGGCGACAGGCTGGCCGAACTGGCCGGCGCCATCGCCGCGCTCTTCACGGAGGACGGCACCTGGGACGGAGGCCCCGGCCTGGGATCGGTGCAGGGTCGCGACGCCATCGCCGCCAGACTCCGCACGCCGACGCTGGCCTTCTCGCGGCACCTCTTCGTGGCCCCCCGGATCGAGGTCGACGGGGACCGGGCCTCTGGCCGCTGGAACCTCCTCTCCCCCTGCAACCGACCGGACGGGACGGCGTACTGGATGTGCGGGTACGAGGACGACACCTACGCTCGGGTGGACGGGGCTTGGCTCCACGCAACGATGCGGTTGACCACCGTGTTCTTCGCCCCGGTCGGTTCTGGTTGGGGGCCCGTGCTCGCCTGAGCCCTCGAGGTCGTCGCCCGGCTTCGAGACGGCTGGCGCCGGTGTTCGCCTCAATTTGGCGATACGTCGTATGCATACGGTCTATGCATACGACGTATCTGACTTCTGGGAACTGACACACCTGCCCATTGCTCGCCGACCGCTGATCGACTCGAGCGAGCCGCGGTGCGGAGGGTGGCCCCGGACCCGAGCCGGCGCCCGCCTCTTAGGCCGGCGGGCCAGCGGTCAGGACTGCCGTCGCAGTGTGGGTGATCCCCGACGGGTCGGTCCATCCGAGCGTGACCGAGTCACCCGGGTGATGGGTCTCGAGCTGGTTGGTCAGGTCCAGGGACTGGTTGATCGGCTTCCCGTCGAGAGAGGTGATCACGTCCCCCTGGGTGAGGCCGGCCTGGGCGCCCGGCGATCCGGCGAGCGCACTGTCCACGACTGCTCCGTTGGACGACGTCCCGCCGAACCCACCCGATCCGAAGCCGCCGTTGCCCGAGGTGCTGGAGGCCTCGACCCGGATACCGAGGAACCCGGTGGCTCCGATGTGCACGACGGAGCTCTGCCGTCCGGACTCGATCTGGCGAGCCAGGTTCAGTGCTGTCGAGATCGGGATGGCGTAGGCCTGGGCGGTCGTGACCTGGTACGCGGTCCCTGACGAGGCGGCGGTGTCCATGCCGATGACCTGACCGGAGGTGTTGACCAGCGAGCCGCCCGAGTCGCCCGGCTGGATGCCGGCGTTGATCTCGATGAGACCGCTCAGGCTCTCGGTGTTGCCCCCGCCGTTGTCGCTGGCAGTGATGGACTGGCCGGTGGCCGTCACCGAGCCGCCGGCAGCACTCGGCGTGCCCCCGGTTCCACCAGCGTTGCCCAAGCCCACCACGGCCTCGCCGACCGAGACCGAGCCGGTGCCCGGGGAGATCGTCTGGAGGCCGCTGGCGCCGGCCAGCTGGATCACGGCGACATCGCCCGTCCGGTCGTAGCCGACCACCGTCGCCTTGTAGGTCCGGCCGTTGCCGACATCGGTGACGCTGATGCTCGTGGCCCCGTCGATCACGTGGTTGTTGGTCAGGACTTCGCCGTTCGAGGTCAGCACCATGCCGGTGCCTGCCGCCTGCTCGTTCTGGTAGCTGAGGTTGGTATTGATGTCGACAAGACCTGGGTCGACCTTGGAGGCGATCGAGGAGATGTCGGAGGGTGCGCCGGCACCGGTCGAGGTGTTGCCACCGGAGCCAGAGCCGAAGGGCGAGCTGGCGCCTGCACCGGGAGACAAACCGTTGCCCGTGCCGGAGCCGCCGGCCGGGTTGGACACCGCGCTGGTGGTCGTGTCGCTGGGCCAGGCCAGGTGTCCGATGCCGGCGCCCGCGAGCAGCGCGATGGCAGCCACGAGGGAGGCCAGCCCGACGAGCGCGCCGGAGCGGTTCCTGCGGGAGGAAGCGGTGGCCCCCGGGGGAGCGGGGTAGGCATACGGCGGTGGGGGCCATCCGCCGCCTGGCGGGACAGTTCCACCGGGGCCCATGCCCCAGCCGCCGCTCGGGGGGAGCGCGATGGGCGGGGGAGTGCCCCAGCCCGGACCCTCCGGGGTGGCCCAGGCGGCTGCAGGAGCCACTGGCGCTGACTGTTGGGAGGGTGTCGCCGGGTAGGCGCCGGTCGGGGGTGTTGCGGGGTAGGTGCCCGTCGGAGGAGTCGGTGCGGTCGGGGGCCCATCGGGAGCGCCCGGAATGGAGCCGGGGACGGTGCCCCACGCAGGGGTCGGCTCCTCTGAGCCCTCGGAGTTCTCGGCGCTCTCGGGCGCTTGGTCGGCCGGTTCATGGGACGGATGCCAGTGGTCGCTCATGTCTCTTCCCTCCAGAACTCGGGCTCTCGGCAGAGCCTCACCCAGCTATTCCACCCGTAGCGCCTAAGTCCCCGGTGAGCGGACCATAGGAATCTCGTAAGGAAATCTGCCCGGGCGCCCCCGGTAGGCACGGCCACCGCCTGCCTGGGCGCACCCCTTGCAACTTTGAGTTGCACCGGCCTGCCGCGGTGTGCATACTGGAGGACGACGGGCGGCGGATCTACAGCTCGGGAGCGCAAGTTCCCGGGCCCGCGGTGGGAGGGTGACCGGTTGTTCGGGGCGCGCCGGACACCGGTCACTGTCATGTCAGGAGGCCGATGACAACCCAGACCGGCGGACGGGTTCGGGGTCGCGGGCATGCCGGAGCCCGCAGCCATCACCCCACGAACAGCTCGCTGCTGCTTCCGGGGACGATAGAGCGGGTGCCAGAAGTCCGGGTTCCGGTCGCACCGGTGCCCGCGGTTGCACGAGCCGATTCCACGGCCGATGACGGCGCTTCCCTCTCCGCCCCCGCTCTCGCGCTCCTTGCCGCGGCCGCCATCTTCGAGGGCTACCGATGGCTCCATCTCATCCCCGGGAGCCCTTCCGTGCCGGACATCTTCTTCTTTGCCGCCATCGCCGCGGCGATCACCTTCGGGCTCGCCTGCCCTGCAGTCTGGACCAAGGTCGGTCCGGTCCGGCGGGTCGCCTGGGCAGGCGCGTGCGCGCTCGTGGGCGGGGCCCTGCTCGTGCCGCTCATCCGCGTGCCGGTGACCGACCCGATCGTCGGCACGGTGTCGCTGGTGCTGGCCGTCGCCGCGCTCCTCGGAGTGTTCTCCCGTGAGCGGCAACGCCGGGCAGACCAGCCCACTGGTACCGACCGGGCACACTGACACGCTGCCGCACGCGGACCGGACGGTCGCTCGGACGGTGGACAGGGGCCGGGGGAGTCTCTATCGTCAGTCGGGTTGACAGATGATCGCCGCGGGATCGATCGACCCGGGACCCGTGGTGCCGTGCGAGGGGACCACTGCCCGCTGGAACGAGGCCCCATGGAACGATACGAGCGCTTCGACGGCATCATCGGGCGGACCCGTGAGGAATCTCAGCCGTGGTGGCCGACCCCGCCCCACCCCGGTCCCGGGGCCCCGGACGTCGTCGTGGTCCTGCTCGACGACGTCGGCTTCTCCCATTTCGGTTGCTTCGGGTCCGACCTCTCGACCCCCCACATCGACGCACTCGCCGCAGGCGGCCTGCGATACGCCAACTTCCATGTGACCCCGCTGTGCTCCCCCACCCGTGCCGCCCTCCTGACCGGGCGGAACCACCACGCCGTGGGCATGCGGGCACTCTCCAATTTCGACAGCGGCTATCCCCACATGCGAGGGCGGATCTCGCACCACGCGGCCACCGTGGCCGAGGTCCTCGGCGATCAGGGGTACGCAACGTTCGCCGTCGGCAAGTGGCACCTGTGCCCGATGCAGGAAGCCTCGGCGGCAGGCCCCTACGACCAGTGGCCGTGCCAGCGCGGCTTCGACCGCTTCTACGGGTTCCTCGAGGGCGAGACCGACCAGTTCTCCCCCGATCTCGTCTACGACAACCACCGGGTCGAGCTGCCGCCGGGCCATGAGGACGGCTACCACCTGAGCGAGGACGTGGTCGACCACGCGATCGAATTCATCCATGACTCGGTGTCCATCCGGCCCGATCGGCCCTTCTTCGCCTATGTGGCCTTCGGTGCCACCCACGCCCCCCACCAGGCGCCGCCCGAGTACCTCGACCGGCAACGCGGACGGTTCGACGAGGGGTGGGACGTCGCCCGGGACCGGTGGTTCGCCCGCCAGATCGAGATGGGCCTGCTCCCGCCCGACACCGAGCTGGCGCCGCGGAACCCGGGGGTCGAGCCCTGGAATTCGCTCCCCGAGAACCAGCGGCACCTGGCCGCCCGGCTCCAGGAGGCGTTCGCCGCCTTCCTCGAGCACACCGACGCGCAGATCGGCAGGTTGGTCGCCGACCTCGACCGGCTCGGCCGGCTGGACAACACGCTGCTGCTCCTGCTGTCCGACAACGGCGCCAGCCAGGAGGGCGGGCCCTTCGGCGTGCTGCACGAGATGAAGTACTTCAACTTCCTGGCGGAGACCCCCGACGAGGCCATCGAGCGGATCGACGACATCGGCGGGCCACACAGTCATGCCAACTACCCGTGGGGTTGGGCCCAGGCCGGCAACACTCCCTTCAAGTGGTACAAGCAGAACACCCACGAGGGCGGGGTCCACGTCCCGCTCATCGCGCACTGGCCCCGCCGGATCGACGACGGAGGTGCGATCCGTGATCAGTTCCACCACGTGAACGATCTGGTCCCCACCATCTACGAGATCCTCGGGATCACCGCGCCCGAGGTCTACCGCGGCTTCGCACAACTGCCGACCTCCGGGGTCTCCCTCGGCTATACCTTCGACGCCCCCGACGCCCCCTCCGAAAAACACCTGCAGTACTTCGAGATGATGGGCCACCGGGCGATCTACGCGGACGGATGGAAGGCGGTCACCCGTCACCGATCCGGGACCCCGTTCGAGGACGACGTCTGGGAGCTCTACCACCTCGCCGAGGATCGCTCCGAATGCAAGGACCTCGCTGCCGAACAGCCCGACACCCTCGCCCGGCTCATCCAGCTCTGGTGGGACGAAGCCGAGGCGCAGGGCGTGCTCCCTCTCGACGACCGCACGATCGAGCTGTTCTCGACCAGGTACCGCGATCACTCGCCGCACCCGGTCGACCGTCACTACGTCTACCGGCCGCCGATGGCCCCGCTGCCCGCCCAGGTGGCCCCGGCCATGGGCGCCCGCGGGTTCGACCTGATCGCGACCGTTGACCGGCCGGCTGGTGCCGGTGGAGTGGTCTACGCGTCCGGGACCCAGAACTCTGGCCTCAGCCTCTTCGTCCAGGGCGACCGCCTGGTGTTCGACTACAACTGCTTCGCCGACCACCACCTGGTCGAGTCCGACGTCCCGGTCCCGACCGGTGCGACCTCGGTGGGGGTGCGGTTCCGGCGGACCGGAACGAGCGGCGAAGCCGAGCTGCGCATCGACGGTGCGGCGTGCGGCTCGATGACGGTGCCGTTCGCCATGACCATCATCTCGAGTGTCGGGCCGAGCGTCGGCTACGACCACGGAGGCCCGGTCAGCGATCGCTACTCGGGCCGCTTCCCGTTCGAAGGGACCCTCCACGAGATCGTGATCGACCTGCCACGCGCATCAGACACGGAAGCGGCTGCAGCTGACGAGCGCTCCGAAATGTCCCGGCAGTGAGCATCACACGAGTGAGCGCCGGTCAGTGACCGTCCCGCCAATGACGTCCGGTCGATGAGTCGGCCGCTGGCTCATGCGCTGAAGCGCGCCGAGGCGCCGGCGTCGACGTCGATGACCGATCCGGTGATGTGGCGGGCGCCCTCCGAGCAGAGGAAGACGACGGCCGCGGTGATCTCGTCGGGCTCAATCCACGGGACAGGTTGGACGTGGAGCGCGGTCATTGCGGAGGCCACGTCCTCCCGCGTCGGGTGCTCCAGATCGGGGCGCATGAGCCGGTAGAGGGTGTCGTTGTGGATCATCTCGGTCGACACGTTGCCCGGGGCGATCGCGTTGACCGTGACCCCCACGTGGGCGACCTCGTGGGCGACCGCCTTGCAGAGGCCGATGACGCCCCACTTGGAGGCGGTGTAGGCGGCAATGCCGGGATTGGCGGAACGCCCCATCATCGAGGAGATGCCGATCATCCGCCCCCACCGCTGGCGACGCATGTGCGGAGCGGCGGCCCGCATCGCATGGAACACCCCGGTCAGGTTGATGTCGACCGTCTCACGCCACTGGACGGCGTCCATCGAGAAGATCGACCCGAGGGTGGACACCCCGGCGTTGGCGATCAGGATGTCGACCGAACCGAGCTCGAGGTGGACGCGCTCGACGAAGGTGATCATCTCGTCGAGGTCGCGTACGTCGACCGTCGAGGCCAGGCACCGTCGGCCCTCGGCTTCGACCAGACGCACGGTCTCGGCGAGATCGTCCTCGGTCGCCATCGGGTAGGGCACGGTTCCGAGGTCGGCGCACCGGTCGGCGAGGGCGATGTCGGCACCCAGGCGGGCGAGCCCGACGGCATGGCTGCGTCCCTGCCCGCGGGCGCCACCGGTGATGACGGCCACCCGTCCCGCGAACTGACCGTCCCCGTTCGACTGCGCCATCGTTCCTCCCCATCGAGCAGGCGCCGTCGTGGCCGCGGCCGGCCGGGGTCGCCCGCCGGGGATCCTATGCCGGACCTGCCGCCCGCCCCCAGGCCCGGAGCACCCTGCGGTAGGTCCCGTCCCAGCGCTCGTAGGCATCGCGGAGCGCGGCGCCGGGCCATGACCCTCCGAGCAGCTCCTCGGGCAGCAGGGGATCGGCCAGCAGGTGACGGATCACGGCAGCCGAGAGCGCGAACCCGGGGGACAGGTCGTCGGGGCCGACGGTCAGCGTTGGTCTCGAGACGGCTCCGGAAGACCTCGGCACGGTCCGCCCACCCGTCCAGATCCCACAACCCGGCCGCCAGGAGGACCGGGTCCTCGTCGGGCACCGCAGTGAAGAGGGCCAGGTCGGGGTCCTTGGAAGGATCCGGCAGCAGGTCGAGATTGTCGGGACGCAGCCAGACCCCCTCGCGCTGCTCGGCAAGACGCGCCAGCACCAGCCGCCTGCGACGGGCTGCGCGCTCCTCGGCCGATCTGCCGGCCGCGGTCACCACGACGACCCGCCATCGTCCCTGCCAGGGTCGGGTGCGCCCGCGGAGGCTCTCGCCCTGCCGGGTCTGACGCTCGAGGAGGTGCCCGGCCAGCCGGTACTGTCCCGCCCCGTCGGTGGTCGCCTCTCCGGAGGCCACCATGCGACTGAGGGCCACCCGTGTCCGGTTCCCGCTGATCCCGAGCAGTCCTGAGAGACGGACCAGGTGGGAGACGGGAAGCTCGGGTGGGTCCTCGCCGAGCAGGGCGCTGGCCAGCACCGACCGCGCCGTCAGGGGGGTCCCGCCGTCCTGCCCGCTGTCCTGCCCTCCGGACGGTCCGCCCTCCCCTCCACCCGATCCTGGCATGTTACTCCGTTGCATCAGTTGATTTTCTGTTGTAATATAGCCCCATGACCGCCACCATGGTGGCCGATCCGGCCGACCGTCCCGCCGTCCTTCCCACCGAGCGGCTGCTCGACAGCGGGAAGGCCCGTCCCGAGCTGCGGCAAGACCTGCGACGGATCGCCAACGGCCGCAACGCCGTCACGGTGCTCTCCGTCTGGGCCTGGGTGGCGGTCATCATCGGCGGCGCGGTGTGGATCGACCAATGGTGGGCCTACGTCGTGGCGTTCCTCCTCATGGGTCCGATGTACGCCCGGTTCGCCATCCTCATGCACGAGTCGGCCCACAACCTGCTCTTCTCGAGGAAGTGGCTCAACGACTGGGTCGGCACCTGGCTCGTGGCGTACCCGACCTGGACGCCCGTCTCGCTCTACCGCCGGGGCCACTTCGCCCACCACCGGGAGGAGTTCGGCCCCAACGAACCGGACCTCGCCTTCTACGGCGGCTACCCCTGCGAACGGCGGGCCCTCGCCCGACGGCTGGTCCGCGACGCGGTGGGCATCTCCGGCTGGAAGAACCTGGTGCCGCTCGTGAAGTCGGTGCGGGTGCGCGACTACCGCCGGGTCTCGCTTTCGATCCTCGGGGTCCAGGTCCTGCTCTGGGCGATGCTCTGGACGACCACCGGGAGGTGGTGGATCTACCCGCTGCTCTGGTGGCTCCCGTGGATGACCCAGTGGCGGGTGCTCAACCGGCTCCGGGCCATCGCCGAGCACGGCGGCCTCGAGGCCAGCCGCGATCGCCGGGTCACCACCCACAACGTCCGCCAGCACTGGATCGCCCGGTTCTGGTTCGTCCCGTACAACACAGGGTGGCACCTGGCCCACCACGTCGACATGGGCGTCCCATGGCGGAACCTCCCCCGCTACCACGCAGAGCTGGTCCGGGCCGGCTACGTCACCGAGGGGATCACCTATCCGGACTATCTGGCTCTCTGGCGGGCTCTCTCCTCGTCGTGACCGTCTCGTCGTGACCGTCTCGTCGTGACCGTCTCGTCGTGACCGTCTCGTCGTGACCGTCTCGTCGTGACCGCTCGCTGGTCGTGGTGAGCGCCCGGTTCCGCCCGCCCGCGACGCGGACCGCTCAGACCGGGCGGCCGCGGAGCGCCCGGTAGCGGGTGACCAACCCGGCCGTCGAGCTGTCCTCGCCCGCGAGATCGGGCGCGGCCTCGGCGCCCAGAGCGGGTGCGAGCGCTCCGGCCATGACCTTGCCCAGCTCCACGCCCCACTGGTCGAACGAGTCGATCCCCCACACCGCGCCCTCGACGAAGACGGTGTGCTCGTAGAGCGCGATGAGCTGGCCCAGCACCGACGGGGTGAGTCTCGGCGCAAGAATGGTCGAGCTCGGGTGGTTTCCCGGCATCACCCTGTTGGGGACGGCCGCAGGTGGGGTCCCCTCCGCCTCGATCTCCTCTTTCGTCCTGCCGAAGGCCAGGACCTTGGACTGGGCGAAGCAGCTGGCCATGAGCAGGTCCTGCTGCTCGCCGTCCTCGTGGGTCGACTCGGCGAAACCGAGGAAGTCGGCCGGGACGAGGGTGGTCCCCTGGTGGAGGAGTTGGTAGAAGGCATGCTGGCCGTTGGTGCCCGGCTCCCCCCAGAAGATCTCCCCTGTTTCGCCCCAGACCGGGGAACCGTCCCACCGGACCGACTTGCCGTTGGACTCCATGGTCAGCTGCTGGAGGTAGGCCGGAAAGCGGGCCAGCCGTTGGCTGTAAGGCAGCACGGCATGGGTCTGGGCGCCGAGCAGATTGCGGTACCAGACGTTGAGCATGCCCTGGATCACCGGAAGGTTGGTCTCGAAGGGCGCTGTTGCGAAGTGGCGGTCGAGGATGTGGAAGCCCGCCAGCATCTCGCCGAAGGCTTCCGGTCCGATGGCCACCATCAGCGAGAAGCCGATGGCCGAGTCGACGGAATAGCGCCCGCCCACCCAGTCCCAGAAGCCGAACATGTTGGCCGGATCGATCCCGAACCCGGAGACCCCGGTCGCGTTGGTCGAGACCGCGACGAAATGACGGGCGACCGCCTCGTCACCGCAGCCGAGTCCATCGAGCAGCCACCGCCGGGCGGCACGGGCGTTGGTCAGCGTCTCCAGGGTGGTGAAGGTCTTCGAACTGACCACGAAGAGGGTCTCGGCGGGGTCGAGGTCGCGGGTCTGCGCGTAGAGGTCCACCGGGTCGATGTTGGAGACGAACCGGCAGTCGATCTCGGGCATGGCGTAGTCAGCCAGCGCCTGGTAGGCCATGGCCGGTCCGAGGTCCGATCCGCCGATCCCGATGTTGACGACGCTGCGGATCCGCATTCCGGTCCAGCCGGTCCACTCACCGGAGCGGATCCGGGTGGCGACCCCGCCCATCCGGTCGAGCACACGGTGCACGTCGGCAACGACGTCGTGACCATCGACCTCGAGCCTTTCCCCCTTCGGCATCCGGAGGGCGACATGCAGCACCGCCCGGTTCTCGGTGGTGTTGACGCGCCGTCCTGCGAACATGGCATCGCGCCGCTCGGCCACCCCGGCCCGTCGGGCGACGGCGAACAGGGCATCCAGTGCCGCGGCGTCCAGACGGTGTTTCGCGTAGTCGAGGACCAGGTCCCCGGCTCCGACCACCATCCGCGAGCCGCGGTCCGGGTCCTCGGCGAAGAGCGCACGTAGGTGGCGCCCCCCCACCCGGGCAGCGTCCTCCTCCGCGGTGCGCCACTCCACCGTCGACGGGAGATCCACCGGTGCGCCGTTCTCGTCCATGGGTCCTCGATCCATCCTGTCGCAATGCCGCCTGTCCGGGCTCGGCCCCGGCTGTCCGTCCCCGGCCCGACTGTAGACAGCCGCCTGCCCACCGGCGAGAAGATAACCGAGTGATTACCTCCAATTGACGCGCCGATCGCGTCACGTTCACCTGGCCTTCTTAGGGTGATCGGTGATGGCTGCGCATCCCGGGACCCACTGCCACGCACCCGAACGGACCACCGGTGGGCGTGACGGCGGGATCACCGGTGCGACGTGCCGTCCGGGGGCATGGCCCCCTCTGCCTCTCACGGCAACCCCGCCTGCACCGGCCCCGCCGGTCAGGCAGTCCAGCAGCGGTGCAGCGGCCCGGGCACGACGCAGCCTCCGCGCGTCGACGGCCTGTGCCCTGTTCCGGGGCGTCCGGGCCCGGCCATGACCCTGGCACTGAGCGAGCTCGATCCGCAGGCCCTCCCGGAGGAGGCGCCGCCGACCATCCTGATCATCGACGACGACGACCTGTCACGCGACTCGCTGGCCGCCACCCTCTCCATCGAGGGATTCGACGTCATCACCGCGACCAGCGGCGACGAGGGCATCGCCCTGGTCGCCTCGGCGGCTCCCGCACTCATCCTGCTCGACACCCAGCTCGGTGACTCGCAGGGCTTCAGTGTCTTCCGCACCATCGGCTCGGTGGCCCCCCGGGTGCCGGTCATCATGGTCACCTCCCGGGACGACGAGCTCGACGCCGTCCTCGCCCTCGAGGCCGGGGCCGCCGACCACATCACCAAGCCGCCCCGCCCCCGGGAGCTGACCGCCCGGATCCGTGCGGTCCTCCGCCGGGTCGGTGGGCAGCCCCACGACCTGGTCCCGGTGCCCCCGACGGGCGTGTACTGCTTCGGGCCGGTGACCATCGACGTCTCCCTGCGGGAGACCTGTCTGCACGGCCAGGTGGTCGAGCTCTCCCGCAAGGAGTTCGACCTGCTGGCCCTGCTCGTCTCCGAGGCCGGGCACGTGGTCACCCGCAAGCAGTGCATGGACCGGATCTGGCGGGATCGCAAGAAAGGGGACAGCCGCACCCTTGACACCCATGTCAAACGCCTCCGCAAGAAGATCGAGTCCAACCCCGCGGAGCCCGAGCACCTGATCACGGTCCGAGGGGTGGGATACCGCTTCAAGCCGTAAGCGTCCGCCCGGCGCCGCCGTTGCCCATGCCCTCCCCCAGTGGTCGTGACCGTGGTGTGCGGGCGGACGCTTACGGATTGAGGCCCCCACCCGGACCGTCGGATCCTCCACCGACTGTTCTACGCTGGCGGCGGACATGGAGCGCTCCCGCCACGGCATGCCCCGCCCCCACCGGCCGTGGGCGCTGGTGGCCATCGCGGCAGGTGGGGCGCTCGGGACCCTGTCCCGCTACGGCGTGGAGCGGGGCCTCCCCGCCGCACCCGACCGGCTCCCCTGGGCCACGCTCACCGTCAACGTGGCCGGTTCGTTCCTGCTCGGCGCCGTCCTGACCCTGGTCGTCGAGCGGTGGCCGTCGGACCGATTCCTCCGCCCGTTCGCGGCCGTCGGGTTCTGTGGAGGGTTCACCACCTTCTCGACCCTGGCCGTGGAGGTCGACCAGCGCGTCCAGCACGGCAGGGCCGGCCTGGCCGCGGCCTACGTTGCGGTCAGCCTCGTTCTCGGCCTTGGCGCGGCCTTTGCCGGCATCACCCTGGTCAGGGGCAGGATCCTGCCCTCCACCGGGGCACCGGGGATCCCCGACCCGGACGTGCTGGAGGACGACGACCACATCGCCCGGCGCGGCGAAGGGCCCCCGCCGTGACCGTCCTCCTCGTGGTGGGAGCCGGGGCGTGCGGGGCGCTGCTGCGTTACCTGGTCGAGCGAGCCGTCCACCTGCGACTCGGACCCGGGTTCCCCTTCGGGACCCTCCTCATCAACGTGAGCGGGACCTTCGTCCTCGGGCTCCTGGTCTCGGTGGCCGCGCACCACCACCTGCCGGCTTCCGTGGTCACCGTGGTCGGGACCGGACTGCTCGGGGCGTACACGACGTTCTCGACCTTCTCGTTCGACACCGTGAGCCTGCTCGAACGAGGACGCCTCGGAGCATCGGCCTCGAACGTGGGCCTGACCCTGGTCGCCGGGCTCGGCGCAGCCGCAGTCGGGCTGGCCCTCGGCTCGGTCCTCTGACTCCCGCCGCTCCGCCGCGCAACGTTCACCCAACGATCATCCAGCGGTCGCCCGTGGGACGGATGCCGTTCACCTGGCCTCCGTAGCCTCTCCTCTGGAGGATCGCCCTGTGGTCACGGTCGGAGAACACATCAAGGTCCTGGTCATCGAGGACGAGGAATCCTACCGTCAGGCCCTCTCTTCCGGCCTCCGCCGCGAAGGGTTCGGTGTGGCGCTGGCAGAGGACGGCGCGGCCGGTCTCCGCCTGTTCGGCGACTACCAGCCCGACATCGTCCTCCTCGACATGCTCCTGCCGGGCATGCGCGGCATCGAGGTCTGCCGGCGGCTGCGGTCCCTCTCCTCGGTCCCGATCGTGATGGTCAGCGCCGTCGACAGCGAGCTCGACGTGGTCCTCGGCCTCGAGCTCGGAGCGTCCGGCTACGTGACAAAGCCGTTCCGGCTCCGCGAGCTGGTGGCCCGGATGAACGCCATCCTCCGCCGGGTGGGCCCGACGACCGCATCCCTCGAGATGACCGGGTCCGACGACAGCAGGCATCCCGCCGATCCGCCGCCTGCGACGACCCAGCGCTCCTTCGGCGCGGTGGCGGTCGACTTCGTGCGCAGGGAGGTCACCGTGGCCGGGGTTCCCACCCACCTCTCCCGGCGCGAGTTCGACCTGCTCGCCGTGCTGCTCAATCCGTCGCGTCGGGTCCGTACCCGCGACGAGCTCATCGACCTTCTCTGGCCGGATCGGTACCTCTCGGACAGCCGGACCCTCGACACCCACATCCACCGGCTGCGGGCCAAGCTCGAGCCGGACCCGACCGACCCCCAGTACATCGTGACCGTGCGTGGCGTGGGCTTCCGGATCGATCCGGACGGGACCCGTGGGGAGGCCCCCTCGCCTCGGGACACCGAGGACCTGGCGGACGGGGACGGCCTGGCCGCGAGCCAGCAGGTCAGTGCCTGACGAGGGGCGTCCGCCCGCCCCCTGACCGCCCCCAAGCCCTCCCGGGATGCCCCCGGGCTGGTCACCCGTGGGGAATACACGTTCGATTTCTCCCGTTGATCCCCGGGTACGGCTGCGCGGGAGCGTGAGTCGTGCCATCCGGCGACACCGAGACGTTGCCGGCGGACGATACAGGAGGACCGATGGAACACGTCACCGAGAACCTGCCTCTCCTACCCCTGACCTCGGGGGTGCTGCTGCCCGGGATGGTCTTTTCCATGGCGCTCGAGTCGGACGAGGCCAAGGCCGCCGCGGCTGCGGCGGGAGCGGCCGGTGGCCGGCTGGTGATCGTCCCGTTCATCGAGGGGCGCTACGCGACGGTCGGCGTGATCGCCGAGGTCATGGAGAGCGGTGAGCTCCCCGGCGGGCTCCCGGCGGTCGCTGTCCGGGGCATCGACCGGGCCCGACTGGGCACCGCCGTGCCGGGAACCGGTCGCGCCCTGTGGGTCGAGGTCGAGGTGCTGCCCGAAGGCGAGCCCACAGAAGAGGCGGTCGAGCTGGCCCGCGAGTACCGGGCGGTGCTCGAGAACATCCTCCTGTCGCGCGGCGCGGGCAGGCTCGCCGAGCGGCTCTCCGACGTGGGCGGTCCGGGTCGCATGGCCGACATGTCCGGATACTCGCCCGATCTGAGCCTGGACCAGAAGGTGCAGGTGCTCGAGTCCCTCGACGTGACCGAACGGCTGCGGACGGTCATCGGCTGGGCCCGCGAGATCCTGGCCGATCTGACCCTGCGCGAGCGGATCAAGACAGACGTCGAGGAGGGCATGGAGAAGACCCAACGCGAATTCCTGCTGCGACGCCAGCTCGACGCCATCCGGCGCGAGCTCGGCGAGATCAGCGACGACGAGGCCGCGCCCGACGACTACAGAGCGCGCATCGCGGGTCGGACCCTGCCCGACGCGGTACGCACCGCGGTCGAGCGCGAGATCGAGAAGTTGGAGCGGATGAGTGAGCAGAACCCCGAGCACGGGTGGATCCGTACGTGGCTCGACACCGTCCTCGAGCTCCCCTGGGGGGAGCGCTCAGAGGACCGTCTGGACATCGGCGAAGCCGGACGCATCCTCGACGAGGACCACGAGGGACTGCGCGACGTGAAGGACCGCATCCTCGAGCACCTGGCCGTCCGGAAGCTGCAGTCCGAGCGGGGCCTGGCTCCGGTGAGCGGACGCGGCGCGGGCGCGATCCTGGCGCTGGTCGGTCCCCCCGGAGTGGGCAAGACGTCCCTCGGTGAGTCGGTGGCGCGCGCCCTCGGGCGCTCGTTCGTCCGGGTCGCCCTGGGTGGCGTCCGGGACGAGGCGGAGATCCGCGGCCACCGCCGCACCTACGTCGGCGCCCAGCCCGGCCGCCTGGTCCGGGCCCTGCGCGAAGCGGGCACCATGAACCCGGTGATCGTGCTCGACGAGGTGGACAAGCTCGGGGCCGACTACCGGGGTGACCCCTCGTCGGCGCTGCTCGAGGTCCTCGACCCCGCACAGAACCACACCTTCCGCGACCACTACCTCGAGGTCGAGCTCGACCTCTCCCAGGTGCTGTTCGTGGCCACGGCCAACGTGGCCGACACCATCCCCGGGCCACTGCTCGACCGGATGGAGGTCATCCGCCTCGACGGGTACACCGAGGACGAGAAGGTGGCCATCGCACGCTCGCACCTCGTCGCGCGCCAACTCGAGCGCGCCGCGCTCGACGCGAACGACGTCGAGCTGACCGACGACGCCCTGCGTACGATCGTGGCCGATTACACGCGGGAGGCCGGCGTGCGCTCGCTCGAGCGCGAGCTCGGCAGGCTCCTCCGCAAGGTGGCGGCACGCATCGCCGCGGACGACGGAGAGCTCGAGGCCGGCAGGCCCCTGGTCGTCGAAGCAGACGACGTGCGCGGCTGGCTGGGCCGGGCCCACTACTTCTTCGAGGCTGCCGACCGGACCGCTGTGCCCGGAGTCGCCACCGGGTTGGCGGTGACCGGCGCCGGCGGTGACGTCCTCTACGTGGAGGCCTCGGTCATGGACGGCCCAGAGGGCCTGACCCTGACCGGGCAGCTCGGCGACGTGATGAAGGAGTCCGCGGAGATCGCGCTGTCCTACGTGCGCTCGCATGCGCTCGAGCTCGGCATCGACCGTTCGGCCTTCACCGGCAAGCGGTTCCACCTGCACGTGCCGGCCGGAGCCATCCCGAAGGACGGTCCCTCGGCTGGCGTCACCATGACCACAGCCCTGGTCAGCCTCCTCCGGGACGAGCCGGTGCTCCCGTCGGTCGGGATGACCGGTGAGGTCACGCTGCAGGGCCGGGTCCTGCCGATCGGCGGCGTTCGCCAGAAGGTGCTCGCCGCCCACCGGGCCGGCCTCACGACGGTCGTGCTGCCCTACCGGAACGGCCCCGATCTCGAGGACGTCCCCGAAGCGGTGCGCGAGGTGATGACCTTCCATCTGGCCGCCGATATCGACGAGGTGCTCTCGGTCGCCCTGGCCACGGGCGGCCCGGTGCCCGAGGTGCTCCTCGAGGCGGCCGCGGCCGTCGCCGGCCCGGCGCGCGAACGGGCAGCCTGAATCCGGCCGCCCGGGCCGTCAGTCCCCGAACACGAAGCCGGACACGATCCGGGCCAGGTCGACCGGCCGGTCCCCCTGGATACTGTGGCCGGCGCCCTCCACCGTCACGACGCGGTCGGAAGGGCGCCGGCGCAGGAACTCGGTGGCGTCCGCGTCATCCACGACCGGCGAGAGGCTGCCGCGGGCGAGTAGGACCGGAACGCCGATCCGTTCGAGGTCGTCCCATTGCGACCGGAAGTCGATCCGCTCCACGTGGAGGCCGGTCCGCGCTGAGGGCCGGCCGATCTGGTGGCGCCAGGTCCAACTGCCGTCCGGCCGTTGGACCGCGTTGTGCAGCACGCCCCGCCGCAGCGAGGACTCCGACCGCGTCGGATTGAACTGGATCGTGCGCTCGAGGATCTCGTCGAAGGAGGCGAAGCTCTCCGGGCCGGCGAGGAACGCCGCTATGTCCGAGGTCTTGTCGCCGTCCACGCCCGGGGTGATGTCGACCAGCAGGAGCCTGCGCACGAGCTCGGGATGGCGGGTGGCCAGCGCGATGGACGTCGCCCCGCCGAGGGACATGCCGACCACCCCCGCCGCCTCGGGTGCCAGGGAGCGGACGCCCACGGCCACATCGTCGGCCATGGCCGACGGATCGAGTGACGCCGAGCCCTCGGGCCAGTCGGAGTGACCGTGGCCGGGCAGGTCGACGGCCACCAGGGGTCGGTCGAGGGCGAGTGCGACGGTGTCCCAGGTGTCCGCGTTCTGTCCCCCGCCGTGGAGGAACACCAGTTCCGGTGCTCGGTCCCCCCAGACCAGCGCGCTGAGGCGGCGGCCGGGCGCGACCTCCACCGACTCGCGGCGGACGGTCGGAGGCCCGGGATAGTCGAGACCGGCTTCGGCCGCGTTCTCGTGGAAGTACGAGAACTCGTCGTAGGTGATCGGCGCGTCCTTGGTCACGGTGTCTCCTCGAACCTCTCGACAGCTTCCGGGTCGCGGCGGACGATCTCGGCTGCGGCATCCGTCGGTGACACACTGGGGCCATGCCACCGACATTCTGCACCCCGGAGGAGGCCGCTGCGTTCATCCGGCCGACCGACACCATCGGGTTCGGGCTCGGTCCGGCCAACCCCGACGCGCTCTTCACCGCGCTCGGCGGCCGCGAGGACTGGGTGGACCTGACCTTCGGCGGGGCGCTCCTCCTCGGTTTCTACCCGGTGCTCGCCCATCCCGGCGTGACCTACCGTTGCGGCTTCTTCGGTCCGGCCGAACGGATGCTGCTGGCCCAGGGTGCCTCGATCGAGCTGGTGCCCGGCGGATTCCGCCAGTTCGCGCCCATCCTGCGCCGCTACGCTCCGAGGGTCATGGCGGTGCAGGCCACACAGCCCGCTCCGGACGGGACGGTCAACCTCTCGCTGCACCTCGGCGCCACCTACGAAGAGCTGGTGATGGCCGGACGGGATCCGGAGCGTCTGCTCATGGTGGAGGTCAACCCCAACCTGCCCGCCACCAGCTCTCTCGGCCCGGAGTACACCAACACGCTCCCGCTCGACCTCGTCGACGTGGTTGTCCGGGCCGAGGGTGCCCCGTTCACCCTGCCCCAGTCCCCGCCCGACGAGGTGGACCGGGCCATCGCCGCGCTGGCCCGCTCGTTCGTCACCGACGGCACCACCCTGCAGATCGGCATCGGCGCGGTGCCAAACCTGGTGGCCGCCGGGCTCGCCGAGGGCCCCGGCGGGGGGTACGGGATCCACAGCGAGATGTTCACCGACGGCCTGATGCACCTCCACCGAGCGGGCAAGGTGACCAACGACGCCAAGAGCCTGTTCAACGGGGTCTCGATCACCACGTTCGCGTTGGGATCCGCCGAGCTCTACCGGTGGCTGGACGGCAACACCGACGTCGCCTTCGTCCCGGTGCAGGTGGTCAACGATCCGACGGTCATCGCCCGGAACCACTCGTTCGTCTCCGTCAACGGCGCGCTCAGCGTGGACCTCTACGGGCAAGTGGTGGCCGACAACATCGACGGGAAGCAGATCTCCGGGGTCGGCGGGCACGAGGACTTCGTCGCCGGGGCGGAGATGCGCCTCGACGACCACTCGTTGATCTGCCTGCGCTCGACCGCGGTGACCAACGGGGTCACCCGCTCGCGTATCGTGCCGCTCCTCCCCGAGGGCGCCGTCGTCTCGACCCCACGCCACCACACCGGGGTCGTCATCACCGAGCACGGCGTGGCGGAGCTGTCGGGACGCACGGTGCGCGAACGGGCGGCGGCCCTGGCCGAGATCGCCCATCCCGACTTCCGCGACGAGCTCAGGACCGTCGCCGCCGAGCTCGGCCGGCGCTGACCGGAGTGGGAGGCACCGAGCCGGGTCACGGCGCCGCGGCGGACGGGACGCTGGACACGGTGCGCCTGGCCACGTTCAACGTGCACATGGGCGTCGACGGTTGGGGACGACCCTTCGACCTCCTCGCCGAGTGTGCCGCCCTCGACGCCGACGTGCTGATCCTCCAGGAGGCCTGGACCTCCGACGACGGGACCCCCAGGACGGCGGCGAACGTGGCGGAGCGCTGCGGGTACGAGATCGTGGTCGAGGCACCGCTGGCGCGCGCCCGCGTCTACGAGCCCGTCGCCACCCGCTCGACCCGCTGGGCACCTGCCTTCGGCCAGGTACGCAAGACCCTCCGGCTCGACCTCGAGAAGTGGAAGATGCCTGCCGGCGCGAGGCACCGCAGGGCCGATCGGGGCACCTGGGGGATCGCGCTGCTCTCCCGGGTGCCGTGCCGCGACCCCGAAGTCCTCAGCCTCGGGAAGCTCCGGCGTGACCCGGCCGCTCGGGCGGTCGTGCGCTGCACCATCGACCTCGGGGGGCGCGACGTCACCGTGCTCGGCACCCACATGTCCCACATCACACACTGGTCACCGGCCCAGTACCGGAGGCTCGGCGACCTCCTGCCCCATCCAGACCACGCCGCGGTCCTGGCCGGGGACATGAACATGTGGGGCCCACCGGTCAACTCGTTCTTCCCGGCCTGGCGGCGGGCGGTGACCGGTCGGACCTGGCCCGCCCACCGGCCCCACAGCCAACTCGACCACGTGCTCATCACCCCCGCCCTCTCGGTGGTCGACGCCCGGGTCGTTCCCTCCACCGGGTCCGACCACCGGCCGGTCGTGGTCACCCTGGCGCTCTCCTGAGCAGGCGACCGAACCCTCCTCGGACTCGCCGGGCCGGATAGCGTCGGGCCGATGCCCGACCCGCTCGAAGGATTCGAACGCTCGACCTTCACCGCCGAGGGCACGACCCGCACCGTCTATCGGACCGGTACTGGTCCGGCCGTCGTCGTGATCAGCGAGATGCCCGGCATCACCCCGAACGTCGCACGCTTCGCCCGTCTCGTGGCAGGGATCGGTTGCACCGCGGTGATGCCGCACCTCTTCGGCGAGGACGGGCGGCCACCGTCCGGTGGCTACACGCTTTCCTCCTTGGCCACGGTGTGCATCTCGCGCGAGTTCGCCCTCCTGGCCCTCGGGCGGACCAGCCCGGTCACCACCTGGCTCCGCGCCCTGGCCCGCGACGAGCACGACCGGTGCGGCGGCCCGGGGGTGGGCGCGATCGGCATGTGCCTGACCGGCGGCTTCGCCCTGGCCATGATGGTCGACGAGGTGGTCGTCGCGCCGGTGCTCAGCCAGCCCTCGCTCCCCATCCCGCTCGGTGCGTCGCGCCGGCGGGCGATCGGGATCTCGGAGGAGGACACCCGGCGGGTGGTCGAGCGGGTCGCCGCCGGAACCTGCGTGCTCGGCCTCCGCTTCTCGGGTGACAAGACCTCCCCCCCGGAGCGCTTCGAGACGCTGCGCGCCCTGCTCGGCGACGGATTCGTCGGGGTCGAGCTCGACTCCTCTCCGGGCAACCCGTACGGGCACCGCAAGGCGGCCCACTCAGTCCTGACCGAGGACCTCGACGACCGGCCGGGCACCCCGACCCGGGAGGCGCTGGACCGGGTGCTCGACCTCTTCCGCACCCGCTTGCTGGCCTGACCCGCCCGGACGCGGCGACCCGGAGGCAGGACCGCCTCAGACGATCGCCACCACCTCGCCGTGGAGCACCGCGAACCAGGCGTCCGGCGCAGCCGCCCACCGGTGCCAGGCGCGGGCGAATGTCTCGAGGTCGTCGCGGTCGGCGATGCCGTGGACCAGGAGCTGGTCGGCCATCGAGGACCGCGTGAAGCGGTCGGCCCAGAGCCCACCCCACCATGCGCGCTCCTCCGGCGTGGCGAAGCACCACGCGGACGCCGAGGCCGCGACCTCGGAGTAGCCGGCGGCGCGGGCCCACCCGAGCAGGAGGCGGCCGGCATCCCAGTGCGCGCCGTTGACCCGGGTCAGGGCTCCGTAGGCAGCGAGCGCCCGGTCGAGCTCCGGATCGGCCGGGGTGAAGGTCATCGCCGGGTAGTCGCTGTCCCTGCAGGCCACGAGCCCACCCGGGCGGCAGACCCGTCCCATCTCGACGAGAGCGGCGGCCGGGTCGCCGACGTGCTGGAGCACCTGATGGGCATGCACGACGTCGAAGGAGCCGTCGGCGAAGGGCAGGGCGAAGAGGTCGGCCACCCCGAACGCGACCGAGGACAGCCCGGCGTCGACGGCGAACCGGCGCGCCTCGCCCACCACGTCAGTCGAGGCGTCGATCCCCACCACCCGGCCGGGGGACACCTGACCGGCCAGGTCGCAGGTGAGGGTGCCCGGTCCGCACCCGACGTCGAGCAGGTCTTGGCCGGGTCGGAGGTACGGGAGGAGGTATGCGGCCGAGTTGGCCGCCGTGCGCCATCGGTGCGAGCGGAGCACGCTCTCGTGGTGGCCGTGGATGTAGGTCGTGTCAGGCATCGCCGCCGCCGGTGACGCCGGCCACCGGGTGGCCGTCCTCGAGGTACAGGGTGGCCGAGGCTCCGAGGGCCCGGTCGACCCTCCGCCCGAGCGGACCGCTCAGCAGACGAACGGCCTCGTCGCGGAGGACCCACCGGTGATCATCGATCTCGTCCTCCTGGAGCACGATCGTCGCGCGGTCGGCTGCGGCCACCGATCCGCAGTCGAACAGGAAGCGCATCCCCCCGGGGCGGCCGCGTCGGGGATGGAGGAAGTCCACGCACACCAGTCGCCCGTTCGTCACGGTCAACCCGGTCTCCTCGTGCACCTCCCGCCGGCACCCGTCCCACGGCGACTCGCCGGTCTCCTCGATCTGGCCACCCGGGATGGTCCACCCCGTCTTGTAGGTCGGCTTGAGAATGAGGACGTGGCCCGCTCCGTCGTGGAGGAGGGCGCCGGCCGACGCCGGGATCCTCGGGAGCTCGTACCCGTCCATCACCCCATCATCACCGATCCGTGACCGCAGGGACGACGCTGTCGCCGCGCGGCGTCCGGTCCACCACCGGCGACGAGCGCTCCGCCTACACCCGGGCCATGTTGTCGAACCGGGCGTGGTGGCCGATGAAGGCCAACCGGGTCACGCCGGTCGGGCCGTTGCGGTGCTTGGCCACGATGACCTCCGCCGTCCCCTGGCTCTCGCTCGACTCCGGGTTGTAGAGCTCGTCCCGGTAGAGGAAGAGCACCACGTCGGCGTCCTGCTCGATCGAGCCGGACTCGCGCAGGTCGGCGAGCATCGGCCGCTTGTCCTGACGCATCTCGAGGCCACGCGAGAGCTGGGACAGCGCCACGACCGGCACCTCGAGCTCGCGGGCGAGGATCTTGAGGCCGCGGCTGATCTCGGAGACCTCGACCTGCCGGTTTTCCGCCCCATGGCGACCCGTCATCAGCTGGAGGTAGTCGACGACCACCAGGCCGAGCCCCTCGCGGCTCTTGAGGCGGCGGGCGCGGGCGCGGATGTCCATCACGGTGAGGTTGGGGTTGTCGTCGATGAAGATCGGCGCCTCGCTCATCCGGCTGATGGCATGCCCGATCTTGGGCCAGTCCGCCTCGCGGAGCTTGCCGGTCCGCATCCGGGTGGCGTCGACCCGGGCCTCGGAGCAGAGCAGCCGCTGGGTGAGCTCGAGGTGGCTCATCTCGAGGGAGAAGAGGAGGACCGGCTGGCCCATCTTGACCCCGGCGTGGGCGACCATGCCCAGGGCGAAGCTCGTCTTGCCCATGGCCGGGCGGGCCCCGACCACGATGAGGTTGGACGGCTGGAGGCCGGCCAACTGCTCGTCGAGGTCCGTATACCCGGTCGCGAGACCGGTGACCGCCTCGCCACGACTGAAGAGCTGCTCGAGATGGTCGAGGCTCTGGCCCAGCAGGTCGCGCAGGGGGGTCATCGTGTCCACGACCCTGCGCTGGGCCACACCGAACACCAGGCTCTCCGCCCGATCGAGCACGCCACTCACGTCCTCCGGCACGCTGTAGCCGAGCTCGGTGATCTCGCCCGCGACCGCCACCAGGCGGCGGAGCAGGGCCAGCTCCTCGACGATCCTCGCGTAGTACTCGGCGTTGCCGATCGACGGGGTGTTGGCCTGGAGCGAGACGAAGACCGACGGGTCGCCGATCGCCTCGAGCAGCTCGCGACGCCGGAGCTCCTCGGTGACGGTCACCCAGTCGGCGGGCTCCCCCCGGCTGAACAGCGAGGTGACCGCTTCGAAGATGTAGCCGTGGGACGTCTTGTAGAAGTCCTCCGGTCCGCAGATCTCCATCGCAGCGGCGATCGCGTCGCGCGAGAGCAGCATCGCGCCGAGCACCGACTCCTCCGCCTCGATGTTGTGGGGTGGGACCCGACCCGCCGGCGACCCGACACCTCCGCGGGGAGACAGGAGTTGGCGGGGTCGCGTGTCATCGACGGCGTTGACCATTGTGGTTCAACACTCGCCCATCGGGTCTGTTGACGGTAAGCCCTTCTTCCTGTGGAAATGACCGTCCAGCGGTGTGGACGACCACGTGGACAACCGGAGCCGGCCTGCGGACGGTGGTGCGCATCGGGCCATCATCCCAGGCGGGTGTGTCGGCTGGTGTGCATTCCGCGCCGCCCGGGGGCTCACCGCGCCGCCCGTGGGATCAGCCCGGGGTGCCCGCCACGGGGCTCAGCTCTCGGGAGCCACCTCGACGGTGAGCTCGAACACCACGCCGCCCACCAGCTCGACCCGGACGCTGTGCTCGCCGATCGTCTTGATCGGCTCCTCGAGGACCAGGTCCTGCCGGTCGACGACCGCACCGGTCTGCTCCTCGACGTGACGCACGATGTCGGCGGCTGCCACCGACCCGAACAGCCGGTCGCCGGAGGCCCGGGCCGCAATGGTGATGGCGGTCCCGACCAGGGCGCGGGCCACGGTCTCGGACGACTCGCGGTCGCGGGCGTCGCGGAGGTCCCGCGAGCGGCGCATCGCCGCGGCCTGCTGCTCGACCCCGGCCGGCGCAACGATGGCCTTTCCGGCCGGGAGCAGGTGGTTGCGGGCGAACCCGCCCGACACGTCGATCATGTCACCGCGCTTGCCGACCCCGTCCACGTCACTGCGCAGGAGCACCTTCATCATCTCCTCACCCGTCTCGATCACGTCCTCGACGACGAGCGCGTCAGGGCTCCCGTCGCTGTTCTCGCCGACCGCGATCTCGACGACCTCGACGACCTCCTCGGGGGCACTGGCAGGACTCTGCGCCGGAGGCGTGCCGTCGGGGACTGGCGGTCGATGTGGCGTCTGCGGACAGGGAGCGCTCCTCGTCGCGCCCACGCCGCCCGCCGCCCCCATAACCGCCGTCACGACCGCCCCGGCCCCCGCGGCCACCGGGACGCTCGGTCGTGGTCCGCTGGGTGTAGGGCAGCAGGACCAGCTCGCGGGCAGTCTTGATGGCGATGGCCACGTCACGCTGGTGCTGGGTGCAGTTGCCCGAGACACGGCGCGCCCGGATCTTGCCCCGGTCGCTCATGTACTTGCGGAGCAGGGCGACGTCCTTGTAGTCGACCCACTCGATCCTGTCCTTGCACAGCGCGCAGGGCTTCTTCTTGATGCGCCGACCCGTGTCCTTGGGGGACCGCCGTGCGGTCGCTGCCTCCACGATCGTTGTTCCGGCCATGACTAGAAGGGCTCCTCGCCGTATCCGTATCCCTGGGCCGGCGGGTGCCGTGCCGCCCCCGCTCGACTGGACGCGCTCCGCCGTCGACGCCGCCACCGCCGGACGGCCCGTCTCCGGGACCGCGCCGCTCGTTCTTGGTCACCTGGGCGGTGGCCCAGCGGATGCTCGGTCCGATCTCGTCGGCGACCACCTCGACCTTGGACCGCTTGTCGCCGTCGGGGGTCTCCCAGCTGCGCTGCTCGAGCCGCCCGGTCACGATCACCCGCGACCCGCGGCCGAGGCTCTCGGCGGCGTTCTCGGCCATCTCGCGCCAGCACACCACGTCGAAGAAGGAGGTCGCCTCCTCCCACTCCTGGGTCTGGCGGTTCTGCCACCGGCGGTTGACCGCCAGCCCGAAGCTGGCCGTGGCCTGGCCGGTGTTGGTGAAGCGGAGCTCGGGGTCGCGGGTGATGTTGCCCACCAGGGTGACTGCGTTTCCGTTCGCCATGATCAGCCCTCCCCGTTGGCGGCCGGCCGCTGCGGCGGCCCGGCGGCCGGCGACCTTGTCGGGCAGCCGGATGACCTTGTGGCGGAGCACCTCGTCGGCGAGCACGAAGACCCGCTCCATGTCGGCGACCGCCGGCGGCTCGGCGTTCAGCTCGATGACCACGTAGTAGCCCTCGCGCTTGTGCTGGAGCTCGTAGGCGAAGGTCCGGCGTCCCCAGCGCTCCACCCGGCCGGGGTTGCCCCCCTTCGCCTTGAGCGCGGCGAGGGCCCGGTCGAGGACCCCGTTGACCGCCGCCTCGTCGGCGGCGGTATCGAAGATGACCATGGTTTCGTACGGCCGCATGTGCGGCTCACCTCCCTCTGGATCGGGCGCCGGGCGCCCGAGCCCCACGGCGTGGGGCAGGTCGGACAATGGCATGGGCCACCTGTGAACCTGGTGGCCGGAACGGCCGGGACACTCTAGCCGCCGCTCAGTGGTAGACCTCCGCGTCGGCCGGGAACGCCCCGGACCGGACGTCGGCGGCGAAGGCGGAGACCGCCTCCGTGGCGCCTCGGCCGAGCTCGGCGTAGCGCCGGACGAACTTGGCGTGCGTCGGTGATCCCGAGCAGGTCGTGGAGGACCAGCACCTGGCCGTCGCAGGCCGGTCCGGCGCCGATCCCGATGGTGGGCACCTCGAGCGCCTCGGTCAGCGCCGCTCCGACCTTCTCGGGGACTCCTTCGACCACCACGGCGAAGCACCCGGCGGCGACCAGCAGCTCGGCGCCCTCGATCAGGGCGCCCGCGCCGCTTCGTCGTCCCGGGCCTGGACCCGGAACCCGCCCATCGCGTTGCACGCGACTGCGGGGTGAGCCCGACGTGGCCCATCACCGGGATCTCGGCGTCCACCAGTGCCCGCACCATCGGCGCCCGGACCGCCCCGCCCTCGAGCTTGACGCACTGGGCACCCGCCCGGATCAGCGTCGGCCGCCGTTGCGGACGGTGTCGACCGGGTCGAGGTGGTAGCTCATCCACGGGAGGTCCCCGACCACCAGGGGCGGCGGGACGGGCCCGGGCCACGGCGGCCACGTGGTGGGCCATGTCGTCCACGGTGACCTGGAGGGTGTCCTCGTAGCCGAGGACGACGTTGGCCACCGAGTCGCCGACCAGGATCAGGTCGACCCCGGCGGCGTCGGCGATCCGGGCTCCGGGGGTGTCGTAGGCGGTGACCATCACCAGGGGTGCGTGTCCGTCACGTCCTTTGGCGGCGCGGACCGCGGGCACGGTGACCGGCGCAGGGCGGGTCTCGGGCATGTGTTCCTCCAGGTCGTACCGTCCAGCGCCCGGAGGCTGCCGGCGGCATGAGCGGGGCGTGCCCCGCGGAGCCCAGGTGCTCCGGCCACCAGCGTACTGCGGCCGGGTCGTGGCCGACAGGGGTCGGCCGACGGCGACGGAGGGAGGTTGCCGGGTGCGGCGGCTCAGCGAGCGGGGCGGTTTCGCCGCGCGGTGCCACGGCCGCGACCCCGTCGCCTGCCGGGTACATGCGGACCAGATGGTTCCACCGGCAGCCGCAGCAGACCTCGACCACGTAGCAGACCACCGGCTCCTTGCGCCGCCAGTACCGGGTCAGTTCGGCCTGCGAGGTCACGCACCGACCACCCGACGGGAGCCGGGACCCGAAGACGAAGGTCACATCGACCAGGTCGGCCTCCTCGCAGATCGGGACACCCTTCGCCGGTCTGGCGGCCGAGGTTGGTGGCGGCCCGCAACAGCTCGGGGTGGGCGTCGCAGACATCGAGGCGGGAGAGACGGCCCCGCCGGAACTCGCGGACGATGGCATTGCGGGCGAGCAGGTACTCGACCTGACCCCCGGTGGGGGAGGCCTGGACGCCGTCGAGCGCTCCGGGGCGGAAGCTCACCGGGCCAGGGTACTCCCCGGGGTGCACGGAAGGCACGGTCCGGCCGGATCGGAGGAAGGGGGGCGGCGGGGCGCATTGCGTTGCATTGATATATCGGATTGATATATCGTGCATGGTATGCAATCGGTGAACCCCGGACCCGTCGCGGCTGACCGCCGCCGCTGACGTGCTCGATCTGGCCATCCTGGGCCTGCTCCACGAACAGGAGATGCACGGCTACGAGATCCGCCGCCGACTCCGCGACGAGCTCGGTCTGTTCGCCAACATCTCGTTCGGCTCGCTCTACCCGTGTCTCTCGCGGCTCGAGCAGGCCGGGGCGGTTGCGGTCGCCGAACCTCCCGGGATGCCGACCGTGGCATCCATCCCCTTCACCGGCTCGCTCGGCGGCGAGCGGGCCGGGCTGCGGGCCCGCCGGGCCGGGACCCCCCGGACCACCAAGCGGTCGCGCAAGGTCTACCGGATCACCGACGAGGGACGCGCCCTCTTCGAGCGCCTGCTCGACGCCGAAGAGCCGGCCGGAACCGACGACGCACGCAGCTTCGGCCTCCGGCTCGCCTTCGCCCGCCACCTCGCCCCGTCCGCCCGCCTGGCCCTGCTCGAACACCGTCGGGCCCAACTCACCCGGCGCCTCGCGCACGACCGGGTCCGCGCCGCCGGCGACGGCCTCGACGTCTACATCCGCTCGCTCGTCGAGCACAGCACCGAAGTAACACAGCACGACATCGACTGGCTCGACCGGCTCATCGAGGCCGAGCGCCAGAAACAGGCCCCACGGGGCACCGCCAGAGCAACGAAGGGAACCGATTCATGAGCAAGATCCGAGTGGCCATCGCCGGCGTGGGCAACTGCGCGAGCTCTCTCATCCAGGGTGTGGAGTACTACCGCGGCGCGGAGCCGGGCGAGATCGTTCCCGGCCTCATGCACGTGGTGCTCGGTGGCTACCACGTGAGCGATCTCGAGTTCGTCGCCGCCTTCGACGTCGACGGCGACCAAGGTCGGCGCCGACCTGAGCAAGGCCATCTTCTCCGGGCAGAACAACACCATCCGCTTCGCAGGGGTCGGCCACCTCGGCGTCACCGTGCAGCGGGGACCGACCCTCGACGGATTCGGCACCTACTACCGGGAGATCGTCGAGGAGTCGCCGGCCGATCCCGTCGACGTGGTCGCCGCACTGCGGGACTCCGGTGCAGACGTCCTGGTCAGCTACCTCCCGGTCGGCTCGGAGGAGGCCCAGCGGTTCTACGCCGACGCCTGTCTCCAGGCCGGGGTCGGGTTCGTCAACGCCATCCCGGTCTTCATCGCGTCGGACCCCGAGTGGGCCCGGCGGTTCCGGGCCGCCGGCCTGCCCATCGTGGGTGACGACATCAAGAGCCAGGTGGGGTCCACCATCGTCCACCGCATCCTGACCCGGCTCTTCGAGGACCGCGGCCTCGCGCTCGACCACACCTACCAACTCAACGTGGGCGGGAACATGGACTTCAAGAACATGCTCGAGCGGAGCCGCCTCGAGTCGAAGAAGACCTCCAAGACCCAGGCCGTCACCAGTCAGATCGAGCACGGAGCCCTTCCCGACGAGGACGTCCACATCGGCCCGTCGGACCATGTGCCGTGGCTCCACGACCGCAAGTGGGCCTACATCCGCATGGAGGGCCGGAACTTCGGCGACGTCCCCCTCAACCTGGAGCTCAAGCTCGAGGTCTGGGACTCCCCGAACTCGGCCGGGGTCATCATCGACGCGGTCCGCTGCGCCAAGCTCGCGCTCGACCGCGGCATCGGTGGCCCCCTGCTCGGCCCGTCCGCCTACTTCATGAAGTCGCCGCCGGTGCAGTACCACGACGACGTCGCCCATGACCTCGTCGAGCAGTTCGCCGCGGGCGATCCGGGTCCGGTCTGGCCCGCGGACTGACCGGGCGCGCCCGTCAGGAGCGTTGTTCGCTCCACCAGCGCACGAGTCTGCTGCGGGCCTCCTCCTCGCCCAGCGGGCCCTCGTCCATCCGGAGCTCGAGCAGGAAGTCGAGTGCCCGGCCCACGTCACGACCGGGGAGAATGTCGAGCGCCTCCATCACCTGGGTGCCGTCGAGGTCGGGACGGATGGCGTCGAGCTCCTCCTGCTCGCGCAGGGAGGCGATGCGGGCCTCGAGCTCGTCCATCCGCTGGGCCAGTGCCCGCGCCTTGGACGCGTTGCGCGTGGTGCAGTCGCACCGGGTCAGTTCGTTGAGGCGATCGAGCAGCGGTCCCGCGTCCCGGACGTAGCGGCGCACGGCACGGTCGGTCCAACCCAGCCGGTAGGTGTGGAAGCGGAGATGCAGGTTGACCAGCTCGGTCACCAGCTCGACCTCTTCGTTGGGGTAGCGGAGGGCCTGCATCCGCTGGCGGGTCATCCGGGCGCCGACCACCTCGTGGTGATGGAAGGTGACCCCCCCGTCGCCGAACGCCCGCGTCCGCGGCTTGCCGACGTCGTGGAAGAGCGCGGCGAGGCGGAGCAGGCGGTCGCCGGAGGTCTTGTCCACCACGGCCAGGGTGTGGGCGAGCACGTCCTTGTGCTGGTGGATCGGGTCCTGCTCGAGCGCGAGGCCGGGGAGCTCGGGGAGGAACTCGCCGGCCAAGCCGGTCCGGACCACGAACCAGAGGGCGACCGAGGGCACCGCGACCACCATGATCTTGTCGAGCTCGTCGCGGATCCGTTCGGCCGAGACGATCGAGAGGCGCCCGTGATCCGTCTCGACCGCCGCCACCAGCTCGGCGGTGGGCTCGAGGTCGAACCGGGCGATGAAGCGGGCCGCCCGGAGCATGCGCAGCGGGTCGTCGGCAAAGGACTCCTCGGGGTCGAGCGGCGTACGCAGGCGGTGCTCGGCGAGGTCGGTGAGGCCGCCGTACGGGTCGATGAGCTCGAGCTCGGGCAGGCGGAGCGCCATGGCATTGACCGTGAAGTCCCGACGGGCAAGGTCGTCTTCGACGTTGTCCCCGAATGCGACGTCCGGTTTGCGCGAGTCCGGACGGTACGCCTCGGCGCGATGGGTCGTGATCTCGTACTTCTGCCCACCCCGCATGCAGGCGATGGTCCCGAACCGCTTCCCCTGGCTCCAGATGGCGTCCGCCCAGGGGCGCAGCACTGCTTCGATCTCGTCCGGCTTCGCGTCGGTCGTGAAGTCGAGGTCTCCCCCGTCGTCTGTTGGATCGTGGTTGCGATCGACCACGATCGCGTCGCGCACCGAACCCCCCACCAGGTAGAGCGTGTGACCTGCCGCCCGGAACCGGTCGGAGAGGTCGGAGGTGGCCGCCACGAGGGGCTGCAGTCGCTCGGGGAGCACGCCGCCGAGGGTAGTGCGACTGGCGTAGGCTGCGGTCCGAAGTGGATCCGGAACGAGGCAGACCCTGCCCGGACGGCAGCGACCCCCGCGGCGGCGCGCCATTCGGGGACGGGCCCGCCCCCACCATCGGGGTGGGTCCCGGTCATGCCCATGTGAGCCGCGATCCCCCAGGGCGCGGCCGCCACTGCGCAACGCGGGCCATCGCGCTGTCCGTCGTCCTCCTCACCAGCTTCGTCCCCGCGCTGTTCGCCGGTGTGCGAGTGGCAGCAGCCGGCCCGGCTGCCACGACACACGCCACGGTCGCCGCGGCCCACCCGTCAGGCCCGCTCGTGCTGCTCGCCCAGACGCCGTGGGTGACCCCGGGTCAGACCTTCGACCTGCATCTGCAGGCCGACGTGGCGGCCGGCGCCCACCCGGACCTCGGGGTCACCGTGGCCGTGTTCCCCTGTCTCTCGAGCGTGTCCGCCTTCGACCAGTCGGTCACCTCCGGGCCGACCGGTTCCCCGGTCTCCTCGACCACCACCGCCCTTCCGGTGCACACGCTCAGCCCGTTGCCGACGGGCGGGTTCGACCTCCCGATGCCCGTCGTGGTCGGCGCGTCGGGGTCCGGTCCCGGGCCGACCGGGTCAGGGTTCACCATCCACCTGCCCGCGGTCGGCGCCGAGTGCGGAGCGTTCCCCTCGGGCGTCTACCCGGTCCGGCTCGAGCTCGTCGACGTCGGGGGCGGCGGCATCCTCGGCTCGTTGGTCACCCATCTGGTGTACACCGAGGCGAGCGCAACCACCCAACGGCTCCGGGTGGCGGTCGTCCTTCCGGTGCAGACCACGGTCGGAGCGGCCATCGCACCGCCGACCGCCGCCCTCGTGGCGCGACCGGGCGCCGCGATCGCGACGCCGTCGACCGACGCTCTGGCGGCGGTGTCCGGCACGGTCGGCGCCGTCACCGAACACAGCTCGGTCCCGGTCACCCTCCAGGTCAGCGGTCAGACCGTCGGCCTACTCGGGGGCCCCGCCCACCAGACGACCCTCACCCAGCTGGCCGCGCTGGCCGACTCCACATCGGTTCACGAGCTGACCTCGGCTCCCTACACGCCGGTCAACGCGGCGGCGCTCATCGGCGCGGGACTGCCGAACGAGCTGTCCCTGCAGATCGCCCGCGGCAACGACGTGGTGGCCGCGGCGACCGCGCGGCCCGTCCCCGACCCGAGGGCCGGGCTCGGGGCATGGATCACCAACGACGGCCTGGACAGTACGACGGTGGCAGCTCTCGTGGCCGACGGCTACGGCGAGCTGGTCCTGCCATCGAGTGCGCTCAGCTCGACCCCGACCACCGGTTCGACGACCCAACCCTTCTCGCTCCCGAGCGGACGCGGGTCGACGGTCCGGGTCATGGCGTCCGACCCCGATCTGGCGACCCGGTTCACGGCCGATCCTGGCGATCCCGTCCTGGCCGCGTACCAACTCTCGGCCGAGCTCGCCCAGCTCTACTACGAGCTGCCCAACGGCACCTCCCCCCGGGCGGTGGTCGCAGTCGCCCCGACCTCGTGGACGGACAGCCCCGCCTTCGTCGACACCCTCCTCGGCTCGCTGTCCGGGAATCCGATGATCCAGCCGGTCACCACGACCCAGCTCTTCTCCCTCTTCCCGACCCCTGCCGCCTGCCGCAACGGCGCCTGCCGACTGGTCGCGTCGACCCCCCCGACCGGACTGCCGACGACCGCCATCATCACCCAGCGTCAGCGGGTCAACTCCTTGGCCGCCGCCGCGCCGGGTGACCCGGCGCTCGGCCTGCAACTCGGAGACCTGGTCCTTGCCGGCGAGGCCGAGACCCTCCGGCCGGGCCAGCAGTCGGCCGTGCTCCACAATGCGGGCGTCGCCGTCGACGCCCAGCTCGGGTTGCTCAGCGTCGAGGGAGACCAGTCGATCACCCTGACTGCCAGCAGCGGCCGGGTGCCGGTGACCGTGCTCTCGAACGCCTCCTACGCGGTGACCGGTTCGCTCGCCCTCTCGAGCGACAAGCTCCTCTTCGACAACGGGCAGACCCAGTGGTCGACGCCGATCACCCTCCCCCCCCGGTACACCAAGGTCGTCTACGTCCGGGTTCGGACCAGGGCTTCGGGGGTCTTCAGGATGGACGTCGGCCTGCGCTCCCCGGACGGGTTGCTCCAACTCGCCACCGGTCAGATCGCGGTGCGGTCGACGGCCAGCTCGGTGGTCGGGATCGTGCTCTCGATCGGTGCTGTCGCGGTGCTGGTGGTGTGGTGGGTCCGTACCTCGCGCAAACGGCGGATCCTGCGTCGGGCCGAGGAGTCGGCAGATCCCGCCGGGCTCAGCGGGGCGCCATGAGTGATGTCACGGTAGACGGCCTGCCTCCCGCACCCGGTGGCGACCGGCGCAGGCTGGCCGGCGCGACAGCGGGCATGGCGGTCGGGACGACCCTCTCCAGGCTCACCGGCGTGGGCAGAGTGGTCGCGCTGACCGCTGCACTGGGGGGCGGGGGGTTCGCCGACGCCTACAACCTCGCCAACACCACCCCCAACATCATCACCGACATCGTCATCGGCGGAGTCCTGGCCGCCACCTTCGTGCCGGTCTTCGTCTCCCAGCTCACGACGAAATCGGCAGACGAGGCCTGGGAGGCCATCTCCGCTGTGGTCACGGTCACCGTCACCGTCCTGGTGGTCGCAACCGTTGCCTTCTTCGTCCTCACGCCGTCCATCGTGGACCTCTACACGGTCACCAACCACCGCGCCGATGTGCACCAACAACAACAGGTGGCCGTCTTTCTGCTGCGGTGGTTCGTCCCCCAGCTCACCTGTTACGGGCTGATCGCCCTGTTCAGCGCCCTCTTGAACACCCGCGGGAAGTTCGCGGCGCCGATGTTCGTGCCCATCGCGAACAACCTTGTGGTCATCGCCGTCCTCGCCTGGTTCCACACGCTGGTCCCCCACCCCAACCTCACCTCGATCGACGCGCACCACACCGCTCTGGTCCTCCTCGGCATCGGCACCACCCTCGGGGTCGTGGTCCAGGCCGCGCTGCTGATCCCGTCGCTGGCCCGGAGCGACCTCCACATTCGGTTCCTCTGGCGCCCGGGTCACGAGGCGATGCGCCGGATCACCCGGTTGGCCGGATGGACATTCGGCATCGTGCTCTCCAACCAGGTGGCCCTCGTCGTGGTCCTCGCGCTGGCCGACGGGGCCAAGGTGCCCGGGGCCGTGTCCGCGTACACCTACGCCTACACCTTCTTCCAGCTGCCCTACGGAGTGGTGGCCGTCTCGGTGATGACAGCGGTGACCCCGTCCCTGTCGGCCCGGTGGGCCAAGGGCGACCTGGTCGCCTTCCGCCACCGCATGGCCTTCGGCCTGCGCGGCATCCTGGCCATCATCATCCCCTCGGCGGTGGGCATGGTGATCCTGGCCCACCCGCTCATCGACCTCGTGCTCGCCCACGCGGCCGAGACCGGTCCGCAGGCGGATGCCACTGCCACCGCCCTGGCCATGTTCGCGCTCGGGCTGCCCGGGTTCTGCACCTTCCTCTACATGGTGCGGGTCCTCCAGGCCATGCAGGACACCCGCACCGCGTTTCGCATCTACCTGGTCGAGAACGGGATCAACATCGTCCTCGGGATCCTCCTCGTCGGCCCGCTCGGGGTGCGCGGCCTGGCCCTGTCGGTGTCGATCGCCTACTCGGCGGCGGCAATCCTCGCACTGTCGGTGGTCCGCTCGCGTGTGGGCGGGCTCGGAGGCGACGATCTCACGACTCCGGTGATCCGGGTGCTCGGGGCCTCCGCCGTGATGGCGGTCACCACGGTCCTCACCCTCAGCGTGTCGGGGGCCAACTCCGGGGTGGCCCTGCTCGGCCGGGTGGTCGGCGCCATGGTCGTGGGCGCGCTCTCCTATGTGGGAGCCGCTGCGGTGTTGGGGGAGCGAGCGGCCCGCCGGGCCGCCGTCGACCGCGCAGACGAGCGTGAGGCGACGACCGCACCGGTCACCGTCGAGCCCCTCCGCCGCTCCGGCGAGACCGACTCGCCGTCGGTGCGGCTGATCGACCCGGCCTCCGGAGAACCGACATCGTCGGTGCGGTTGATCGACCCGGCCTCCGGAGAACCCCCTTCGTCGGTAGCGTTCCGTGGCAGACTCGACGACGAACCTGCGGGACCCCCGGTACGCCATCTCCGTCCGGTGCCGACCAGTTCGGGGGGTCTCCCAGAAGGTGCATCGGTGGACGGCCGGGCCGCCGGCGACGGGTCGGGGGAGGAACCGGTGGACCCCAGGCCCCCGGACGAGGAGGAGGAGGCCCATGACCCGGATCCGGGTGGTCACCGATAGCGCGTGCGACCTGACTGCCGAACTGGCTCGGCAGCACAGTGTCACCGTCGTCCCCCTCTCCATCCGCTTCGGCACTGAGGAATACGTCGACGGCTCGACCCTCTCGACCGATGACTTCTGGGCGCGCTGCAAGTCCAGCCCGGTATTGCCCGAGACGGCGGCACCCTCTCCGGGCGCGTTCCAAGAGGCCTTCCTCGATGCGGCCCGGCAGGGCTACGACGGTGTGCTCTGCCTCACGCTCTCGGGTGGGGTCTCGGCCACGCTCCAGGCGGCGACCGCTGCGTCCAAATCGGTGTCCGACACGATCGCCGTGCGCGCGCTCGACTCGCGGTCGCTGACCATGGGCCTCGGACTGATGGTCATCGACATCGCCGAGCGGGCTGCAGGGGGAGCGGACCTCGACCAGCTGGAGGCCCGGGTCGCGGAGCTGATCCCCCGGGTGCTCGTCTACGGCGCGGTCGACACGCTCGAGCACCTCGAGAAGGGGGGTCGGATCGGCGGTGCGCGCGCCCTCCTCGGCTCCCTCCTCTCGATCAAGCCGGTGGTCACGCTCGTGGATGGTGTGGTCGAGGAGGAGTCCAAGCAGCGCACGCGGGTGCGTTCCCTCCAGTACCTGGCTGACAAGGCTCGCGACGCCCCTCCCCTGAGCCGCATCGCGGTGGCCAACGGCGCCGCATCCGACATCGAACCGTTCGTCGCCCTGTTGTCCGACGTGAAGAGCGAGCACCCGCTCCTGGTCTGCGACCTCGGACCGGTGGTGGGCACCCATACCGGTCCCGGGACCATCGGGGTGTGCATGGTCACCGTGGATTGAGCAGTGGCCGGGACCGACCGCCCCCACCAGGGGGGTCGCGCGGACGCGCAGAGTAACCTCAGCCCATGGACCCGAAGCCTGATGCCCCCGCGTCCCTTCTCCCGGGCCTGGACGCGCTCAACGACCTGCCGACCCGGGGCGCGGATGCTGTCGACACCCTGGTCGACCTCGTCCGCAACAAGGCGGTCCGGCCACTCACCCTGGCCACCCGGGCCGTCGTCTTCGGAATAATCGTCCTGGCGGCGAGCGTTGTGACGCTCACACTGCTGTCGATCACCCTGATCCGCCTGCTCACCGTCTACGCCTTCGATGGCCGGGTGTGGCTCTCGGACCTGGTGGTCGGGGGCGTGTTCGTCATCATCGGAGTGGTCGCCTGGAGCCAACGGATCGACCGCTCCGCCCGCAGTGGAGGAGGCGCGTGACCGAGTCGAGGCAGGTGGTCATCGTTGGGTCGGGGCCGGCCGGCCTCACCGCGGCCGTCTACGCGGCCCGGGCAATGCTCTCCCCACTGGTCATCGAGGGGGAGCCGTCGTCGACGAGCGACCAGCCGGGGGGTCAGCTCATGCTCACCACCGACGTCGAGAACTACCCCGGCTTCGTCGAGGGGATCATGGGCCCAGAGCTCATGCAGGCCTTCCGCGAGCAGGCGGCCCGGTTCGGTGCCGACTACCTGACGGCCAAGGTCTCCCGCGTGGACCTCTCGAGTCGCCCCTTCGGGCTCTGGGTCGGTGATCCCGACGCAGCGGAGCCCACCGTCGAAGCCGACGCCCTCGTCGTGGCCACCGGGGCGAAGTCCCTGATGCTCGACCTCCCCGGCGAAGACGCGGCTGCTCGGGTACGGCGTCTCGACGTGTGCCACCTGTGACGGGTTCTTCTTCCGCGGCAAGGACATCGCTGTCGTCGGAGGCGGCGACTCCGCACTCGAGGAGGCGCTGTTCCTCACCCGGTTCGCAGACTCGGTGACCATCATCCACCGCCGCGGTGAGCTGCGGGCGTCCAAGGTCATGCAGCAACGGGCCTTCGCCAATCCGAAGATCGTGTTCCGGTGGAACGCCTCGGTCACCGAGGTGTTGGGAGAGACCACGATGTCGGGAGTCCGGGTCCGCGACAACCTGACCGAGGAGGAGTCGGTCCTCGAGCTGTCCGGATTGTTCGTGGCCATCGGCCACCAGCCCAACACCGACCTGTTCAAGGGTCAGCTGGACATGGAGGACACCGGCTACCTGCGCACGATGGACGGCACCCGCACCAATGTGGACGGCGTCTTTGCCTGTGGCGACGTGCAGGATCACCGTTACCGGCAGGCCGTCACCGCCGCCGGGTCGGGCTGCATGGCTGCCCTCGACGTCGAGCGGTGGCTCGAGGACCGTCAGGACGGCGTGGCCTGACCGGCGCGCCAGCCGTCCCGGGCGTCGCCCGGGAATGCGCCGCCGTCCCCGGTGGTTGAAATAGCCTGTCCAGCGAGACACACGGCTCGGCCCGACCGGGCCAGGAGGAACCGGCACCATGAGTGAGAAGATCGCGACCCTGAGCGACGCTAGCTTTGACGAGCATGTCAAGTCCTCGGAGGTTCCCGTGCTCGTGGACTTCTGGGCGGAGTGGTGTGGCCCGTGCAAGATGATCGCCCCGGTACTCGAGGAGATCGCCTCCGAGCAGGCGGGAAAGCTCGGGGTGGCCAAGCTCAACATCGACGACAACCTCGACATCACCCGTCGCTTCGACGTGATGAGCATCCCGACACTGATCCTGTTCAAGGACGGGGAGCCCGCCGTACGTATCGTCGGGGCAAAGGGCAAGGGGCAGTTGCTCCAGGAGCTGTCGGCCTACCTCTGAGCACCCGGGCCGGAGGCTCCGGACCGGGACGGGCGTGACCCCGGAAGGCGAGATCCACCTCGGGATCGGGGCAGAAGGGCAGGCGGTGGCCGACATCCAGCGCCGTCTCGCCGACCTGGACTGCCCCGCAGGTGTCGACCCGGTGGGCTGTTTCCGCGAGGGCACCCGGGCAGCAGTCGAAGTCTTCCAGTACCGACGGGGTCTCCGGGTCGACGGCGTGTGCGGCCGCCAGACCTGGTCCGCCCTGGTCGAGGCCGGGCGGCGCCTCGGCGACCGGTTCCTCTACCGCCGCTCCCCCATGTTCCGCGGTGACGACGTGGCCGAACTGCAGCAGCGGTTGAGCGCCCTCGGATTCGACACGGGCCGGGTCGACGGCATCTTCGGAGATCTCACCTCGGCCGCCCTCGGCGAGTTCCAGCGCAACGCCGGACTTCCGGTCGACGGGATCGCCGGGGGGGCGACCGTTTCCGAGCTCCTGCGGTTCGGCTCCCGGCACGACGGTACTGAACTGGTGGCGTCGGTCAGGGACCGCGAGCTCCTGCGCCAGGCGCCGCGCACCCTGGCCGGTCGCACAGTGGCCATCGGGGAGGAGGGCGGGCTCGGTGCCACCGCAGGCGCGGTGCGCCGTCTGCTGGTCAGTCACGGGGCGCTGGTCTCCACCCACCACCATCCGGACAGCTCGGTCCAGGCCTCGGAGGCCAACGCTGCCCGCGCCGAGGTCTACGTGGGCATCCGGATCGGTCGGACCGAGGGGTGCTCGACCGCCTACTACGAGGGCTATCGGTACTCGTCACCCGGCGGGCGTCGTCTGGCCGATCTGCTCCACGTCGCCCTCGCCCACACCTTGAGGCTTCCCGACGGAGGCAGCCACGGCATGTCGCTCTCGCTCCTGCGCGAGACCAGGATGCCGGCAGTGCTCTGCGAGATCGGCCCCGCGTCGGTGGTGGTCGAGCGTTCGGCCATCATCGCCCGGGCCGTGGTCGACTCGCTCACCGAGTGGGTCGACACCGCCTGGGACTGACCCGATCACCTCGGTGGACCTTCACTTCAGCTCGGCACTGAGGGTAATCCACAACTTCATACACAGGTTGTGGACGAACGAAGCTCTACAGGCGGTTCAGGGATGGGGTCCACCACGTAGAGTGCTCAAGTGACCAGGGATAACGCGTGTTATGTATTGCAATACCCACTCAACGTGAGAACTGAAGTTCACGCACTGGCAGCCTCGGTCCCACCCACCATGAGCTTGTAGATCCGTTCGAGGTCCTCGAGCGTGGCGAACTCGACGACGACCTTCCCCCTCTTGGAGGACAGGTCGACCTTCACCCTCGTATTGAGGTGACTCGAGAGGAGCTCCTCGAGCTCGAGGATCCCCGGGGGCGGCAGCCGTCGCGGACCAGATGGAGTGGTCGGCGTCCCCCCTGGCGCGTCACCATCGCCGATCGACTCGACTCCGTTGGCAGCGGGTACCCCGGTCCCTGCTCCCCCTCCCGTCGCAGGTGCGGGTCCTTCGTTGTGCTCGCGGACCAACTCCTCGACGGCCCGGACGGTGAGCCCCTCGGCCACCGCCGACTTTGCCAGGACCTCCTGGTAGCCGCGGTCCGGAGTGCCGAGCAGCGCCCGCGCATGTCCCGGGGAGATCTGTCCCTCTGCGAGGAGGCGTTGGACCCCTGCAGGAAGTTGGAGGAGTCGGAGGATGTTGGTGACCGCGGTCCGGCTCTTCCCGACCCGGGTGGCCACCCGTTCGTGGGTGAACCCGAACTCCTCGATCAGCTGCTGATAGGCGGCCGCCTCCTCGAGGACGTTGAGGTCCTGACGGTGCAGGTTCTCCACCAGAGCCTGCTCGAGACTGTGGGTGTCGTCAGCCGACTGCAGGAGCACGGGAACGGTGTGGAGGCCCGCTCGGCGGGCGGCACGCCAACGACGCTCTCCGGCGATGAGCTCGAACTCGTCGGAGGCCTCAGCACCCACACGGCGGACCAGTACCGGCTGGAGCACACCGAGCTCTTTGATGGACGCCGCGAGCGAGGACATGGTCTCCTCGTCGAAATTGACCCGAGGCTGACGGGGGTTCGGCCGGATGTTCGCGATCGGAACTTCCTGCAACGCCGACGACCGGTCCCCGGTGACCTCGGTGGGTATGAGGGCGCTCAGGCCCTTCCCGAGACCGCTACGACGTGCCACCGCTTACCTCCTTGGCTAGTTCCCGATAGGCAATGGCTCCGCGAGAGGCGCTGTCGAAGACCGTGATCGGCTGACCGAACGAGGGCGCCTCCGAGAGCCGAACGGTACGGGGGATGACGATCCGGCAGACCTTGGAACCGAAGTGCTCCCTCACCTCGGAGGCCACCTGGTCGGCCAACTTGGTCCGGGCGTCGTACATGGTCAGCACGATGGTCGAGATGTCGAGTTGAGGGTTGAGATTGGAGGCGATCAAATGGACGTTCCGCATGAGCTGGCTCAGGCCTTCGAGGGCGTAGTACTCGCACTGGATCGGGACCAGCAGCTCGGTGGCAGCCGCCATCGCGTTGACCGTGATCAGGCCCAGCGAAGGCGGGCAGTCGATGAGGATGTAATCGAAGTCGTCGAGGACCGACTCGACGGCCCGGCGCAACTTGAGCTCGCGGCTGAATGCCGGGACGAGCTCGATCTCGGCGCCGGCCAGCGCGATCGTCGCCGGAGCGACGAAGAGGTTCTTCATGCTGGTGGGCTCGACACAGTCCTCGAGGGAGGCGTCGCGCATGAGGACGTCGTACATCGAGAGCTCGAAATTCCGGGCGTCGATCCCGAGGCCGGTGGTCGCGTTCCCCTGCGGGTCGAGATCGATCACGAGGACCCGGAATCCGATCTCGGCGAGCGCGGCACCCAGATTGACCGACGTCGTGGTCTTGCCCACGCCGCCCTTCTGATTGGCCACGGCCATGACGCGCGGGAGGGACTTGCCCGACGCGGCCTGCGGAGGGCTCGTCGGCTCGGTGGTGTCAGTCGTCTCGGTGGTCTCGGTGGGTGAGGAACGCGCGGAGGCGGCCGGCGGTTTCGGCGCCGGTCGATCCGGAGCCGGAGCGACGACCGATCCGGCGGAGGCCCCGCCGGAGGCCTTGGCAGAGACCTCACCCCGGTCCTCTTCGGCAGCCACCTCACTCCGGTTCTCGTCGGACTTTGGAGGCGCTGACTTTGGAGACGCTGACTTTGGAGACCTGGCCTTCGTAGGCTCGACCTCAACGGCAGACTCCGCTGGATGGTCCATCTCGACCTCGACGACGGAATCGGCCTCTACCACGGCGACCGGAGCGGCGCTCTGTGATTCCAGCAACCTCACCGCCCGCTCGCTTCCGCTCGCCTCCGCGGAGCTGGGCTCGATTGACTGGGCGCTCTCCGGCGACGGCCTGTTCCGACCACGACGTAGGCCGCGCATTAGCGTCTCCTCGAGTAGGCAGGGTTCAAGGGCTTCATCCTCCCCTCCGTGGGACCGGAGGTCAAGCATTCTCGGCGGATGTTCCACGTGGAACATCCGAACGGGCTCAGAAGATCGGTCGTTTGGTCGGGATCCCGGTCCGGCGCGGGTATCGGTCGGAAAGTGGCTCGGACTTCCGCAGGATGATCTGGTCGCCGAAGCGGTCAAGCATGCTCGGCGGATGTTCCACGTGAAACCGGGCTCAGAAGATCGGTCGTTTGGTCGGGATCCCGGTCCTGCGCGGGTATCGGTCGGAAATTGGCTCGGACTTCCGGAGGATCTGGTAGCCGAAGCGGTCCGGCGGGCGGATCGCTGCAACCGAGGTCAGGCCGACCGTTGCGAGTCCGGCCGTCGGCCACCGCACCACGGAGGGGACGTCCGGTGGCTCCGAGACCACCAACCAACCTCCGACTTCGAGAAAGGAGGACCCGTTCTCGGCCGTCACAGCTGGTCGTCCGAAGGACCGGGAGGTCACGAGGTCGAAACACTCACGTAGCCCGCCCTCGCGTCCGAGGACCTCCGTGCGTCCCCTGATCACCTCGACCGGGGGCGTGCCCGGAAGCGGGCCGACCACCACCTCTGAGAGGAACCGGGTGCGCCGCTCGTTTGCGTCGACAAGGACGATTCTGGCGTCCGGCCAGCAGCAGGCGACGACGAGTCCGGGTAGGCCACCCCCAGAGCCGAGGTCCAGCACGGCCCTCGGCTGGATGCCGATCGCTTCCTCCACGGCGGCTACGAAACCGAGTGCGTGGTCGACCTGGTCGTCCACCGGGGCCTCACCGAGGAATCCAAGGGTTGCCGCCTGCTCGAGGACCCGGTACACCCAGCCCTCGACCCGGGGTCGCAAGGCACTCGGTGCACGCCCACGAACGGGCTGGGTCACGCTGGTGAGATGACCACGTACCTCGACGGCTCGAGTCCCTCGGAGCGGGTCTCGACACCCTCGACCTCGTTGACGGTGTCGTGGATGACCTTGCGGTCCGCCGGGGACATCGGCTCGAGAACACGCTCGGCTCCCGAAGTCTTGACCTCTCCGATGATCCCCTCTGTGAAGCGACGGAGGGCGGCAGTCCGCTTCTCGCGGTACCCACCGACGTCGACCAAGATCCGATCTGTCCGGTTCTCGGACTGACGCTGCACGAATGTCCTCGTCAAGTCCTGGACCGCGGCAAGCGTCGAGCCCCTCGGACCGACCAACAGACCGAGGTCGTCCCCGGTGGCCGCCACCTCGACCGTGTCCTCGTCGATCTCCGAGAAGTCGACCGTTGCATCGAGCCCGAACTCGCGGACCAACCCGGAGAGGAACTCCTGGGCGGCCTCTCCCTGCTGCTCGAGTGTCAGCGATTCTTCCATGCTGTCCTCACCCTCTTCCCTGCTTCCGGACACGGGGCCCGATGGTTGCTCTCTCTGCGGTTTGGAGGAGCCGCCACCTCCCGACGCACCGCGGGATCGGCGTCGGGGCGACGTACCCGGCCGCCCGCTGCCGTTGCCATTGACCGAAACCCGGTCGCCCGACGCGCTCCCGACCCCGTTGTCGAGCCCACCCTCAGAGGACTCCCGAGCCCCGTCGCGGCGTGCCCGCTGGTTCCCTGCACTGCCGTTCGAGGGTTGTCCTTTGGATCTCGGCTGGGCCTCGCCCCCGCGCTTGCGTTCCGGTCTCTGGCGCCGGGTGCGCTTGGGGGGCGGTACGACCGGTCGTACCCGGGCCTGCACCCGGGCTTCTCCGCGCACACGGCCGAACAGTCCGGCCTTGGGCTCGCTGACGATCACGAACTCGGCATCGTCCTCGGCGACCCCGAGGACGTCGAGGACGGTCTCCTTTGCCTCGGCCAGCGACTTGCCGCCGGCTTCTACCCACTCCACCTCATCGTGCCTTTCTGGCCCGTTTGGCCTTCGATCGGGGATGCTTCTTGGCTGCGTCGCCGATGTTCTCGTCCGGCTCGGCGCCGCTAGATCCGTTCGACGACGCGCCGGCCTTCGCAGCGGGCTCTCCGGTCGGAGCCTTCTTGCCGTTGCTCCCGTTGGCCGAACCCGCGTTCTGCTTGCCGGCATCGGAAGGCTTCCCGTTCTGACCGGGTCTGCCATTCTGGGCCGTGCCGGACCCGGTCTTCGCCGCTGGTTTCGGGCCTGCTGGTTTCGGGAGCGCGCGTTCGTCATCATCGACGCCAGCGGCCTTCGACGACGAGAGGGTCTTGGGCTTGGCGGTCGGCGGTGTCCCGGGTCCCGCCACGATGCCCTTACGGAAGAGCACTTCTTGGGTTCCGATGCGGATGGCACTGGAGACGATGAAATAGACGTTCAAAATAGCAGCCACATTTAGATAAATGAGACCGAAGATGAGGGGCATGTATTTTTGCAGCATAGCCGCCTGTGGATTGGCCTGTGCAGCTTGCGGATTACGCGCATTGAGGCGCGACATCTGCAGGTATTGGAGTCCGACCGAAGCGAGCACCAGGAGCAGGAACGGGATGGCCGCCCAGATGGAGCCGTGGTGCGAGAGCAGCTTGTCGGCGAAGTTCATCCCGAAGGAATTCAGTTGCCCGTGAGCTGCGACGATCTGGTGATACATCTTGCTCGACGGGGAGATGTACCGCGGGTAGGCGCAGACGGAGGAGAGGCACTTGCTCGGGGTGGTCGTGAGTGCTCCGGTCGTGGAATTGTACTGTGTACGGCAGTGACGCACCCTTCGCGACGGTGTTCGTTATCCCGCGGATGACGCTGTACAGAACGAAGAATGCAGGCATCTGGAGCAGCATCGGCAGGCAGCCCGATGCGGGGTTCACATTGTGCTCTTTGTAGAGCTTCATCATTTCTTCGTTTAGCTGGGCCCGATTTTCCTGACCCTTGTACTTCGCCTGCAGCTTCTTCATCTCCGGCCCGAGCGCCTGCATTGCCGCCATGTTCTTGGTGCTCTTGACGGTCAGCGGAGTCAGCGCGGCCATGATCACGATGGTGAGCAGGGCGACGTCGATGGGGTAGTTGGGGATGATCGCGTAGAAGAACGCGAGGATGCCGCCGAAGAACTTGAGGATCGGCTGGAAGATGGAGCCGATCGAGGTCGATCCGAGGAGGTGGGTGAACGGGCTCATGAACCGATCCGATCAGGGACGGGGTCGATGCCGTGCCCGCCCCATGGCCCGCAGCGGGCGATCCGGCGCAGGGCCAGACCGGTACCCCGCAGCGAACCATGTTCATCGATGGCCAGCACTGCGTATTCCGAGCAGGTCGGGAGGTAGCGGCAGCCGGTCGGACGCCCGGATCGGGCCAGCTGGTAGGCGTAGATGGCGGCCACCAGGATCCGGCTGAGACCGGACCGCTGTACGTCGACCCTCCCCGGGCCCGTTCCGGCGGGCGCGGGCCGTTCCTTCAGCGTCCCGGCAGTCATCTGGCCGGTCCCCGCGAGCCACGGGTGGGAGCCCGCGACCCGCTCACCGGTCCACTCGTGGCCTGCTCCACTGCTCGGCTCATCGCCATCCTCAGTTCATCGAATTCGAGAGCCGCCCCATCGGGACCGCTCCTCACCAAATAGGCCCCGGCCGGCAGGCCGGCCGCCTGCTCAACCAGGATTGCACGCATTCTCCTACGCAGACGGTTGCGCACCACGGCGCCTCCGACCTTCCGGTTCAGCGCGTAGGCGACCTCCGAACGGGCCCACTCGGGTCGTGGCACGAAGCTCACCGAAACCGGGCCGGACCGGCCGCGGTACGAGGTCCGGTGCAGGGCGCCAAAGGTCCGGCTCGATCGCACCGGGCCGATGCCACCCACCGTGACCTGGGCGTTCTCCCTCGAAATCACACCGACAGGCGCTGCCGCCCCTTCGCGCGGCGAGCCTTGATCACGGCTCGACCGGCTTTGGTCGACATCCGCTTGCGGAATCCGTGGGTCTTGGCGCGCTTGCGTACATTGGGCTGGTACGTCCGTTTCATCCATCCACTTCCTTCCTCGCCCTGGGCCGCGGACCTCGACGTCCTGTCCGGCAGGGGGCCTGTTCACCGAGAACAGGGCATTCCGGCACATGGTATGCCCAAAACCATCCTGGGCTCTAGTCGAGCCCACGAGACGCCCGTGAGCCCACGGTGTACCGTTCCGACCGGCGGACGCGACACGCCCGGTCGAGCGGGAGCCCGCTGCCTGGCGTAGCGTGCGCTTTCCAAAGACGCAGGCCCACACGACGTGTAATCGCATCCCACCTCGGACCGCCCGGGTGGGGTACACCGCCATCGTTGCTTGTCCACAGCTGTGGATATCGTTGTGGACCGATGGCCCAGTCCAAGGGCGGAGGCCCACGTGAACGACACTGAAGACGTGTGGATATCGTGTTCCGAAGCACTGCGCGAACAGGTCTCCGACGCCATATGGCAGGCGTATCTGTCGGGGATCACACCGCTGTCCATCAAAGACCATGAGATCGTACTCGGGGTGCCCAACACCCTGATCCGGGACCGGGTCGAGTCCCGGTTCCTCGGGCTCATCCAGGACACCGTCACCGGAACCATCGGCAGGGACCTCATGGTCCAACTCGAGGTGGTTGCTCCCATCTACGAGCCGGCCGAGGCGGAGCTCCCTGGCGGTGACCCCGACAAGGACCTGTCGCCGTCACCCGGTCGATCCGCGGCGGTCGCCTCGATGCCACGGACCGCTCACCGCGATTCGCCCATCCTCGACCCCCGCTACACGTTCGAGACCTTCGTCATCGCCTCGTCCAACCGATTCGCCCACGCCGCTGCCCAGTCGGTGGCGGAGTCGCCGGCCCGCTCCTACAACCCCCTCTTCATCTACGGCGACGCCGGGCTCGGAAAGACCCATCTCCTCCACGCCATCGGCAACTATGTGCAGGAGAATTTCGGCGGCAGACACGTCCGTTACGTCACCACCGAGACCTACATGAACGAATTCGTGGACGCCATCCGGACGAACGCCACGACCGCATTCAAGCGTCGCTACCGCGAGTGCGACGTCCTGCTCATCGACGACGTGCAGTTCATGGAGCGAAAAGAGTCACTGCAGGAGGAGTTCTTCCACACCTTCAACTCGCTGTACGGAGCCTCCAAGCAGATCGTCCTCACCTCCGACCGGCCGCCGAAATCGATTGCCACGCTCGAGGACCGCCTGCGAAGCCGGTTCCTCTCGGGCCTGATCACCGAGGTGCAGCCACCCGAGCTCGAGACCCGGCTGGCCATCCTCCAGACCAAGGCCGAGCACGAACAGGTCGCTGTGCCCGATGACGTCCTCGAGTTCATCGCCACCCATGTGAAGGAGAACATCCGCGAACTGGAGGGCGCTCTCATCCGGGTCACCGCCTTCGCCAGCCTCAACAGCCAGCCGATGAGCCGCGAACTGGCCGAACAGGTGCTCTCGGACATCGTTTCGGCTGATCAGCCCCGTCGGATCACTCCTCAGGTCATCCTCGAGGCCACCTCCGAGACCTTCGGGTTCACGGTCGAGGAGCTGCGTGGCCCCAACCGTCGCCGTCCGTTGGTCACCGCCCGCCAGGTCAGCATGTACGTCTTCCGGGAGCTGACCGACTTCAGTTACCCCGCCATCGGCCGGGAGTTCGGGGGCCGCGACCATTCAACAGTCATGCACGCTGTCGAGAAGATCACCGGGCTCATGCGGGAGCGCCACCAGATCTACAACCAGGTCACCGGGCTCATCGTCCGTATCAAGAGCGGATCGTGACCGGAATCCCGACCTATCCGGAGGTTGTGCACCTTCTGTGGAAATCTCCCGGTTACGTTGGGGTAATTCTGTGAACTCAGGTGAACTTGTCCATAACCGGATGCTTTGGCGACACTCTGCCCACCCTCCGATCAGCATTCAGGGGATAGCGCGTGGAAATCCCCATGCCGCTCTAGCTGGGACGACGACCGGTCATCCGCAGTCCACAGGCCTTACTACCATCACTATCAATTACCAATTCAATACAACAGAGCAGCCCATGCAGAAACCAGAAAGGACCTCCCCGTGAAGTTTCGATGCGAGCGTGACTCGTTGGTGGAGGTATTGGTCACGGCCGGCAGGGCGGTCAGCACACGCTCTTCGGCCACGATGGCTCTCGGAGGTCTCCGGATCGAGTCGGCAGGCAACCATCTCTCCGTGGTGGGCACTGATCTCGACCTGACCGTCCACGTGGAAACCGAAGTCATCGGGATCACGGACGGCGTCTGCGTGGCCCCGGCGAAGCTGTTGGCGGACATCGTGCGATCACTGGAACCCGGAGCAGTCACGATCGAGTCGGAAGGGGAGAAGATCGAGATCGGCGCGGCCCGCTCGCGCTTCGGCCTGCGCACGTTCGCAGTCGAGGACTTTCCGTCCCTGCCCGACCCCCCGGAACCGGCGACGTTCCTGCCGTCCGCCGCTCTTGCCGGTGCCCTTCGTCAGGTCGTACGGGCAGCGTCAGGGGACGACGCCCGACCGCTCCTCACCGGGGTGCTCATCGCCCCGGAAGGAAGCGGCGTCCGTCTGGTGGCGACGGACTCCTATCGGCTCGCCCTGCGGGACATCGACGGCAGTGATGCCCTCGCCGACAACTCGCAGATCCTGGTTCCGGCCAGGGCACTCGCCGAACTGCTGCGGCTCTCGGCGCTCGGCGGTGCGAAGGAGCCGGTCACGACCGACGGGGGAAACGGGACATCGGCAGGCACCGGCCCCACGGTGGGGCTCGCCATCGGCGAACACGACGTGACCTTCACCGCCGGAGACGTGAGGGTCAGCACGCGGCTCCTGGACGGGACCTATCCCGACTACCGACAGCTGATCCCGGCCGAGTATCCCAACCGGCTCCACGTGGGCAAGGACTCGCTGCTCGACGCCCTCCGCCGTGTGCGCCTCCTGGTGCGGGACAACACCACCCCGGTGCGGCTCTCGATGCGCCACGCCGGGGTGGATCTGACCGTGGTCTCCCAGGAGGTGGGCGATGCGAGCGAGACGGTCGACGCCGATTTCGACGGTGAGGAGCTCACCATCGCCTTCAACCCGACCTACCTGATCGACGGAGTGGAGGCCGTTTCCGGTGACGAGGTGCTGCTCGAGACGGTCGACGCCACCAAGCCGGCGACGGTGCGCTCGGCCGAGCGCACCGACTTCCAGTACCTGCTCATGCCGGTGCGGGTCTCGTAGCCGGTCTCAGCCCGCCGTCGTGCACCTCGTTTCGTTGTCGATCACCGACTTCCGGAACATCAGCGCGATCGTCCTCGAGCCCGACCCGGGAGGAACGACCCTGATCACCGGCGCCAACGGCGCGGGCAAATCCAGCGTGCTCGAGGCGATCGGCTACCTGTCCACCCTCCAGTCGTTCCGTGGTTCGCCACGCGACGCACTGGTGCGGAAGGGAACCGAGCGCGCGATCATCCGGTGCGAGACCCAAGTCGGTGAACGCTCCCTCATCATCGAAGCAGAGCTCTCCACGCTCGGTCGTTCACGTGCACAGGTCAACCGCCAGGTCGTGCGCCGCCGTGACGACCTCCACGACGCCCTCCGGACGACGGTGTTCTCGCCGGACGACGTCGGTGTGGTCCGCTCGGGCCCCGCCGAGCGCAGACGGTTCCTCGATGACGCACTCGCTGTGATGGATCCGAAGGTGGCGCGGACAGCCGAGGACGTCGAGCGGGTGCTCCGGCAACGGGCCGCGCTCCTCCGCAACGCCGGTCGGCGCCTGAGCCCTGACGTCGCGAGCACGCTGGATGTCTGGGATGCGAGGCTCGCCGAGTGCGGGACGGCGCTGGTCGAGGCGAGGGGGTCCCTCGTCGGTCAGGTTGCGCCCCTGGCCAGCGCCCACTACTCGCGCCTCGCCGGAGTCGAGACGCCGGTCGGGCTCGAGTACCGCCGGTCCTGGTCGGGGTCGCTCGGAGAGGCCCTCGAGCGGACCCGCGCCGAGGACGTGGCCCGCGGGTTGTCCACCGTCGGCCCTCACCGGGACGAGCTCGAGCTCACCCTGCGTGGGATGCCGGGGCGGACCCACGCCTCGCAGGGGGAGCAGCGCTCGTTGGCACTGGCCCTCCGGCTCGCCACGCACCAGCTGGCCACCGAACGGCTCGGATCACCGCCGGTGCTCCTGCTCGACGACGTCTTTTCGGAGCTCGACCAGTCCCGGTCACGGGCACTGCTGGCCGGGCTCCCCCCCGGGCAGACCATCGTGACGACGGCGGTGCCGGCACCGCCGGAGGTCGACGTGGCCAAGGCCTATTCGTTGGTGGCCGGGGGTCGCGCCGTTGCCGCGACCGGGGCATGAGGGCCGATCGCGACCGGGGCAACGCGGGCCCCAGGCCGCTCGAGGGGTCGCTCGATGCCCTCTCCGCCCGGTTCGGGATGGAGGGCGCACGCACCCTCGGTCGGCTCTTCTCCGGCTGGACCGAGATCGTCGGACCGGCCATGGCCGAGCACGTCCGGCCTATCCGGATCGACCCTGACGCGCTCGTCGTCACCGTCGACCACCCGGCCTGGGCCACCCAGGTCCGTCTCCTCGGAAACACCCTGCTCGACACCGTGAGTGAACGGGTGGGCGTGGAACGACCCGACCGGCTCGAGGTGCGCGTCAGGGGCTGACCGGACCGGTGACCGAGCGCCGGAATCGACCCGGGGTGGGACACCGGGGAGCTACACTGGAACATCGGAACCGGGAGATCACTGCTGCTCCGGAAGTGCGCTTTGCGCAACCGGAACGGGATCGATGCGCTGGTTCCCATTCGTGAGGACGACTGTGAAAGGGCGCGCCTGTGGCGCTGAAAGCGGAGAACGACCGGAGCTCGGAGGACACCACGTACGACGCTGGGGACATCACCGTCCTGGAGGGTCTCGACCCGGTCCGCAAGCGGCCCGGGATGTACATCGGATCCACCGGCCCGACCGGTCTGCACCACCTCGTGTGGGAGGTGGTGGACAACTCGGTCGACGAGGCGATGGCCGGCTACTGCACCCGGATCGACGTCACCTTGCTGGCCGACGGTGGGGTGAGGGAGAGCGACAACGGGCGGGGGATCCCGACCGGGCCGATGCAGGGGCAGAAGGGGAAATCGGCGGCCGAGGTGGTCCTGACGGTGCTCCACGCTGGTGCGAAGTTCGGCGAGGGTTCGGGCTACAAGATGTCAGGAGGCCTTCACGGCGTCGGGGTCTCGGTGGTCAACGCCCTCTCGAGCAGGTTGCGGCTCGAGATCGACCGCGAGGGCGAGCACCACGTCATGGAATTCGAGCGGGGAGGCAAGCCCACCGGCAAGCTCGAGGTGACCGGGCCGTCGCCGCGCGACCGTACCGGCACGACGATCACCTTCTGGCCGGACACCTCGATCTTCGACGAGGTCGAGTTCCGGGCCCAGACCGTGGTCGAGCGGCTGCAGGTGATGGCCTTCCTCAACCGGGGCCTCGAGATCAACTTCGTCGACGAGCGCGCGGACGGAAAGCCGGCCCAGTCCTTCAAGTACAAGGACGGGATCGTCGACTACGTGCGGCACCTCAACGCGTCGAAGGAGGCGCTCTTCCGCAAGGTCTGCTCCTTCGAGCAGAAGGAGGAGTCGATGGAGGTCGAGATCGCCCTCCAGTGGAACTCCGGCTTCTACGAGTCGATTCACTCCTTCGCCAACGGCATCTCGACCATCGACGGCGGCATGCACGAGGAGGGGTTCAAGAAGGCGCTCACCAACGTGGTCAACAAGTACGCGAGAGCCAAGGGAGCGCTCAAGGAGAAGGACAAGAACATGGAGGGCGAGGACATCCGCGAGGGCCTCACCTCGATCATCGCGGTCCGCCTCCAGGAGCCCCAATTCGAGGGCCAGACCAAGGCGAAGCTCGGGAACGTCCCGGTCCGGTCGCTCGTCGAGCGGGCCACCAACGAGAAGCTGGCCGAGTGGTTCGAGGAGAACCCCCGCGAAGCCAATCAGATCGTCCAGAAGGGGCTGCTGGCCGCGCGGGCCCGGCTGGCCGCCCGCACCGCACGTGACCTCACCCGGCGCAAGTCGGCCCTGGACGGGGCCGGCCTGCCCGGCAAGCTCGTGGATTGCTCCTCGCGCGACCCACGCGAGAGCGAGCTGTTCATCGTCGAGGGCAACTCGGCAGGGGGCTCAGCCAAGGACGCCCGGAACCCGAGGACCCAGGCCATCCTGCCCATCCGCGGCAAGATCCTCAACGTCGAGCGGGCCCGCATCGACAAGATGCTCAAGAACACCGAGATCCAGGCCCTCATCTCCGCCATCGGCGCCGGCCTGGCCGAGGACTTCGACGTCACCAAGATCCGGTACCACAAGGTGATCATCCTGGCCGACGCCGACGTCGACGGATCCCACATCCGCACCCTCCTGCTGACCTTCTTCTTCCGCCAGATGAAGCCCCTGGTGGAGGGCGGGTTCGTCTACGTGGCCCAACCACCGCTCTACTCGACGCTGGTCGGCAAGGAGAAGGTCTATCTCAAGGACGACCATGCCCGGACCGCATTCCAGGCCGAGAACCCGAATCACAAGGCGGACTTCCAGCGGCTCAAGGGCCTCGGCGAGATGGACTTCGGCGAGCTCAAGGACACCACCATGGACCCGGGCCAGCGGTCGTTGCTGCAGGTCGCCGTCGAGCAGGCGGTCATTGCCGACGAGGTCTGTTCGGTGCTGATGGGAGAAGACGTCGAGCTGCGCAAGCAGTTCATTCAGACCAACGCGAAGGACGTGCGCTTCCTCGACATCTGAGGAGATCACGGACAGATGGGAACAGTGGATGCCAGGGCGTGACAACGAGGGCCGCGGCGGGGCCGGGACCGGGACCGAGGACCAGACACAGGGGTTCATCGACCCCATCGAAATCCAAGAGGAGATGGAGCGCTCGTTCCTCGAGTACTCGATGTCGGTCATCGTCTCGCGGCACTTCCCGATGTGCGGGACGGTCTGAAGCCGGTCCACCGCAGGATCTTGTACTCCATGTACGACCAGCGGCTGCTGCCCGACCGACCCCACTCCAAGTGCGCAAAGGTCGTCGGCGACGTCATGGGCTCCTATCACCCCCACGGCGATTCGGCCATCTACGAGGCGCTGGCCCGCATGGTGCAGGACTTCTCGATGCGCCATCCGCTCATCGACGGCCACGGCAATTTCGGGGGCACCGGACCGGACGAGGGTCCTGCGGCGATGCGGTACACGGAATGCCGCCTCGGCTCGCTCGCGCTCGAGCTCATGAGCGGCATCGACCAGGAGACGGTCGACTTCGTCCCCAATTACGACGCGACGTCCGAGGAGCCCACGGTCCTCCCGTCCCGGTTCCCCAACATGGTGGTCAACGGGTCGCAGGGGATCGCGGTCGGCATGGCGACCAACATCCCGCCCCACAACCTGGGCGAGGTCATCGACGCGACCACCCACCTGTTGGAGCACCCGGAGGCAACCCCCGACGACCTGATGGCGTTCATCAAGGGTCCGGACTTCCCGACCGGGGCCCTCATCCTCGGCCGTCAGGGCATCCTGGACGCGATGCGGACCGGCCGCGGTTCGATCAAGCTGCGCGCCACCGCCGAGATCGAGGAGGGCCGGGCCGGTGAGACCCGGATCGTGGTCAGCGAGATGCCCTATCAGACCTCGATCGCCTCGGTGTCGAAGAAGATCGAGGATCTGGTGCGGGCCGGCGACCTCGACGGCATCGCCGAGGCCCAGGACGACTCCTCGGGTGGCAAGACCCGCCTGGTCATCCGCCTCAAGCGGGACGCCAACGCCAACGTGGTCCTGAACAATCTGTTCAAGCAGACGCCGATGCAGACCACGTTCAGCGTGAACGCGGTGGCCCTGGTCGACGGGGTGCCCCGGACGCTCAACATCGCCGAGATGCTCACGCACTACGTGGCCCACCAGGTCGAGGTGGTCACCCGGCGCTCCGAGTTCCTGCTGGCGAAGGCCCGGTCCCGGGCACACGTGGTCGAGGGCCTGCTCAAGGCCATCGACATGCTCGACGCGGTCATCGCGGCCATCCGTGGCTCCGATGATCGCCCGGCCGCCCTCGAGGCCCTGCAGGCGGCCCCCTTCGAATTCTCGGAGGAGCAGGCCAACCACATCCTGGACATGACCCTGGCCCGTCTGACCCGTCTCGGCCGGACCAATCTGGAGGAGGAGCTCGCCAAGCTGCTCGAAGAGATCGCCGAGCTCGAGTCGATCCTCAACGATCCGGCCAAGCTGCGCGGCGTGATCGCCGGCGAGCTCGGCGAGATCCGCGAGAAGTTCGCCAACGAGCGCCGCACCGTCATCACCCACGATCCCGGCGACATGAACGTCGAAGATCTGGTGGACGACGAGGAGTTGGTGGTCACCATGAGCCGGGCCGGCTATGTGAAGGCGGTCTCGGTCGACGCCTTCCGCACCCAGGGGCGGGGCGGCAGGGGCGTGCAGGGAGCCCGGCTCAAGGAGGAGGACCTCATCGACGACGTCGTGCAGACTTCTGCACACGCCCATCTGCTCCTCTTCTCCAACCGAGGCCGAGTCTTCAGGCTGCGCGCGCTCGAGATCCCGATGAAGGAACGCACGGCGCGCGGGACGGCCATCGTCAACCTCCTTCCTCTCGCACCCAACGAGAGCATTCAGGCGATCATCGGCACACGCGATTTCACTGCCGACCACTTCCTCGTGTTCGCCACCAAGTTGGGTCAGGTCAAGAAGACGGCCTTCAGCGAGTACGACAAGTCGCGCCGCGAGGGGTTCATCGCCATCAACCTCCGCGAGGGGGACGAACTGGTGCGTGTCGTCGAGACACGCGGAAGCGATGACGTGTTCCTGGTGACCAGCTCCGGCATGACCATCCGCTTCGCCGAGCAGGATGTGCGGGCCATGGGTCGCGACGCGGCCGGGGTACGAGGTGTCCGGCTCAAGTCCGAGGACGAGGTCGTCTCCTGTGACGTCGCGCGCGACGAGGCGGACATCCTGATCGTCACCGACGCCGGGTACGGCAAGCGGACCAAGGTCGAGCGGTTCAACCGGCAGGCGCGGGGCGGCCAGGGAGTGCGGGGCATCCGCCTGAGCGCCCGGCGGGGCCGGGTGGTCGCAGCGTTCATGACCAGCCTCGATGACGAGATCCTGCTCATCTCCACGTCGGGGGTGGTCATCCGCACCGCGGTGCGGGAGATCGCCTCGCAGGGTCGGGATGCCACCGGGGTGCGGGTGATGAACCTCGGCGAGGGGGACGCGGTGGCTGCAGTCGCCCCGGTCGCTGGGGAGACCGCGGACGACGGATAGCCGCGCACCGTCGGCTCGCCGCCCCACCGTCCGGCTGCGGGCACAACCGGGCAGTGGTGTAGCGTCGTGCACCGGATTCCCGGGGGCTATAGCTCAGTTGGTTAGAGCGCAGCACTGATAATGCTGAGGTCGCAAGTTCGATTCTTGCTAGCCCCACCAGCTAGTTCCCCGGTTCTCGGGGCGTGGATCACCCGTGTAACAACACGAGTGGGGCACCGTGGATATCCCACGGTCAGTCCCGGTTGCCGTCCTGCTCGGCCATCCCCAAGAGCCCAAGTTCGGCGTCCGACGATTCGACCTCCCCCCGTCGTGCCAGCCACGCCCGCCCCCACGACCGGAATGGGGCCTCGGCGAATCGGTAAGACAGGGCGACCACGACGGTGATTACCACCACGTCGACCGGAAGTGCGTCGTGGAGCTTCAGATGGGTGACCAGGGGCACCAGGATGAGGAGGGTCAGCCCGTAGAGGTAGATCCCGTAGGAGCGAACGCCAACCCAACGGGGTAGCGGGCTGGCCAGCACTCGGGAAACGAAGGATTCCGCGTTTAGCGTGCAATGGAGTAGCAAGGCGGTGGCAGCCACATAGATCAGGAGGTCGAGAGCATCGCCCTTCGCCCCTAGTGGATTGACTAGCAGAGCCGGGACGAACAAGGCGAGGCAGACGAGCGCCAGTCGGTTGTCCCGCAGAACGGGCGTGAGCCGGCTCGTGCCTCGGGACTGGATGGACCAGCAGGCGGCCCAGCAGCCAAGGGCGAGCGGAACCAGATGCCCGGTCGGTAGCGAGTAATTCCCGATTGTCAGCCAGATCAGGAGGGAAATGCCGATGAACCCGATCATGGCGCGGCGCAGTCCGATCGAGGTGAGTCTGCCCACTGCAAGGGCAAAGAGGAAGGGCCAGACCATGTAGAACTGCTCCTCGACCGAGAGTGACCACGACTGGTCATAGGCGGTACCGAGTTTGTTGGTGAACGCGGCCAGGAAGTCGTTGAAGTACAGGAGCGCACCGGTCGTGCTGATCGGGATCGTCGAAGCTTGGTGGGCGAGGATGGCAGTCGGCAGTGCTATCAGTGCTAGCCACAGCACTATCGCCGGCGCCAGTCGGAAGAAGCGGCGCCAGTAGAATGCTGCGTAGTCGACCCTGCCTCGTAGCTGGCGCTCCCGGAGGAGAATGCTTGTGATGAGGTAGGACGACAGGACGAAGAACACATCTACTCCAAGGAAGCCGCCGGGGAAGTATTTCTTGCCGGCATGGAGGAGGAACACACCCCCGATAGCGAGGGCCCTGATCCCGTCGAGGGAGACGAGACGCCCAGACTGCCCGCCCCCGTCCGTCCGCCTCATGAACTACCCCAATCGCGCCCCCGACCAGCGAAGTGCCCACACGTGGTTCCCACAGGAATCTGAAACGGCGTCTTGCCGATGACGACCACTCCGATAGTAGCTCAGCCGCCACCCACTCATGGAGATGAAGACCCGGCTCTTGACACCCTTTATGATGACAGACTGAGTAGCACCATCATGATCACTTTGGAAAGCCCGCTCAAACAGCCGATTGACGCTCAGGCTGTCCAAGCAGTGGTCAAGGAAGCACGCCGTAGACAACGTCGACGTCGGCTGGGCATCGTTGGGATCATCACGGTGCTCTTGTTGGCAACGGGTGCCCTTTTTTTTGGAATCTCGGGAGACAGCGGAGGCGATCGGCTCGGTACGCCTTCAGGCCGTCACGAACCGAAACCCAATTCGCCGACAGCGAGCCCACTGGTCCCTGGTTCGCCCCGAGCGCTTGCGCCTCATGAGGTCATTCGCACGCTGGTGAGAATGACGCTGACGGTTTCGGGATTCGGTCCCCCTGATGGCGGCAACGTATCGATCCTTGGGCTAGCTCAGCAGTGGACCAACGAGGGGAGTACCTGCCTTCAAGTGGCCATGGGCGCACCTGTGGTCACCTCGGTCGCCCAACAATCGGCATGGCTGGCGACGGGCCTGTCCCTGGCGCCGCTCAAGGACAATCGGCAGGGCTTCTGCGTTGCAAACATCTTTGGAGGGGGTGCGCTTCCTTACAACGCTCCTCCGTCCGTGACCGAATCGGCCAGGCTCCTGCAACAACGGTTTGGGAGTCATACCGCACTCCTCCATGCCATTCCGCTGATTCCTGGAGTGATTCGAGTTGGCCGTCAACGCAGCTCTGTCGGAGCAAGCGCACTCGGCTTTGCTACCGGGAAGGGCCCACGAAGTCCGTTGGTCGTCCTCGACCCGCGATCAGGTCGATTGCTCGAGGCGAGGTACGTCACGGCCGGAAGCCTCTACGACTCCGTGGGGCTGGGGATCTTCTCGGTATCCCTACGCCATGGTTGTTGGCGGCCCGAGCACGCGTCGGTCGGGTTCAACAATGGGTGACCATCACGAGTAGAGGCAGTTCTCGGAAGGCCCGGGAAGCCAGGTTGGGTGCCGGGACGCTGTCCTACGGCCAAGCAATCCGTCGGCCGTGGGTCGCGTGACGGAGGTTGGTCGGCGCCAAGATTCAAGTGTGCAGGCTGTACCATGCGTAGCTGCCGCCGACCTCGACGATCGGGGACTTTCCGAGGAGCGACGCGAAAAACGCAATGGCCTGTGCGGGCTTTGCGGTTCCCGCCGGGACTGCAATCACACTACGGACGTGCCATAGACGAAACTCATCCAACAACGAAGCGCGAAGTGCTGCAGTAAGTGGCGGCGGAGTCCCGAGGGAAAGTTGGTTGAGAACCTGTGCAGTCAGAGTGTCACGGGTGTAGGCCAACGTGGGAGAGTACGCGATGTTGTTCTCTGCATCTCCGGGAACCAGGAAATAACCGCCCGGCATACGAAAATGCATGGCGGCGACGGCCTGCCACGCCTGTCCGTTCGGTGTGATGGACGACGGGTACGGATAAATAACAGCGACACTTCCCACCGGAATGTGCCTGAGTGCCGGCGAGGTAAAGTACGCGGGCGTACCCACAGGTCCGATACCGAGCAATGGGGCCGCCGGCAAGAGAGGCGTGAGCGCGACAATTGCCACAACCATCGGGACGGCGATGGCGAGAACTGTCCGGTCGTGCAATGCCCTCGCGTGGTCTCGTCTCGATCGCAGACGCCGAGACCTGAGCGATGTGTGCAGTGCGTCGAGAATTACACCCAACAACAGTGCCGCAAAGAGTTCCACGTACAGGGAGTACCTGACGGGGATCGTGTTGCTCAGCAACGGAAGTTTGGTGAGGATTCGTTCGGGGAGTGGAAATCCGCTGGCGCTGGCTGCCGGTTTTCCCGTTACCACCAGGCCTGCGCCAAGTGACAAGACAAATGCTGCCGCCCCCGCGATCGCGGCGACCCGAACGACCACCGAACGTCGCCAAAGGACAACGGTTCCGACAACAAGGATGATCAAGAGTGTCACGCCCAGATAGGAACCGTTCTCAGTCGTGCTATTGGCGAAGTTCGATGCAATCTGAGCCAGGTGGGCTGGAGCAAAATGCTGATTCAAGTCAGGCACGACCGGCCCCAGAAGGTCGGCTCGGTAGCCCTGGGGCACCAGTTGGATCGGCCCGCTGATGTGCCCGGGTCCCCGCAACGCGAACCACAATGGGTAGGCAAGCAGGAGGCCGCCGACAGCCACCGTCCACCCGGCGCCCACCAATAGATAGTGAAGGTGCGAACGGATGTGCCTTCGACCGATCAACGCAATGAGCACGAGACAGACGGCACCCATGACGAGCGTTGACACCAACACCTCGCTGGAAACGAAGAACTGGGCCGTGAGCAGCAACCCGAGCACGATCCCCCAAGAGCGGGCGTGACCTCGCTGTCGTACTGCAAGTTCGTGCACGACGAGCAGGATGAGCGGCGGAAAGACAACGAAGGTCAAATTGGTATGGCCGGCGCTCTGTGCGATCTCGTAGGGACCGAACCCGTACAGCAGGCCTCCGACGAATGCCGCCGGACGCCATGCCGCCCAACGTCGGACAAAGAAATATCCTGCGGTCGCCGAACCAGCCAATGCCAAAGTGCTGACCGTGTTGAACGCGGCGATAGGTCCCCAGGTGAGAGTCACGGGAGAGACGAGTGCTCCGAGGAACAAAGAGCTCGTGTTCGTGAGGAGGTTCACTCCAAATGGAACGTTCGCGAAGTCGGAAAAGAAGGGGTTATGGCCGTGGAGCAATGAGAAGGGTGCCCACTGGAGGAACCACATGTTGCCAAATTGATCACCGCCAAGTTCGGAGACTGTCGTGGGATCAGAGCTCCAAATGTGCCAGTAGATGGCGATTGCCAATACTCCGTACGTTCCGATAACCAATAGCGTTGGCCACGCCACCGGCATGGGGTGGCGATCGGCTTCGGCTCCGTTGCGAGGACCGCCTCGGGTCGTCTCCTGTTCGTGTGGCTGAGACGCGGGATGGTCGATGAGGGACCTTTCTGGATCACCGATCACACGTGAAGTGCCGTGTGGTGGAGTCTCGGTGGCTGCAAAGGTCGAAGCCTCATCCATGATTTGGTTCACCCTACAAGGAACCCCATCGAGACCGATGCACCTTGGCGCGCCGGTTGTGGCGGCCTCACGGGCACACGGAACCGGGTACTCATCGTGGGTAACGTACGCAGTGGAAGACCAGCTTCGGGACCGATCTGCAAGGGGGTGCGATGTCGCGGTGGTGCCAGTGCGCATCGCGCTTGTCTGGATCTTCCTCTACTACGGGGCAGGAAAGCTCTTCGGCGCATGCAACGGTCCCGGCATCCACAGCACGGCGCTGTTCATGTCGGACACCGCCCGCCTGCATCCGGGCGGGTTCTTTGCCGTCCTCGGAGGGGTGATCGAGTTCGGCGGTGCAATCGCGGTCGCGCTCGGCCTCGGGACGCGGTTGGCCGGACTCGTGCTCTTCGGGGATCAGGTGGTGGCGATGATCACCGTGTCGTGGGTACATGGCATCAATTCGCTCTCGGCGACGCCGGGTTACGAGTTCAACCTGGCCCTCGCCGCCATGGGGCTCGTCATCATCGGGCTCGGGGCGGGCCGACTGAGTCTCGACTCGGTCACCGGACGTCACCTTCAGTCGGCCGGCCCGTCCGTGATCCATTCGGTTGCGGAGGAACCGCCATCACCCGGCTCGGAGCAGCTGCGACCGAGGGCCGACCCTTCGCCAGTGTGAAGCCGGGCGGGCAGTTGGGGCCCACGGGCGCCGGGCATGCGTTCGCCCTACGGCGCCCCGGACAGACGAGCGGGCACTGGGGTTTCCCCGACGCCTTCCGTGTCTCCCCCGCCGTTCTGGGACGCACCGCCGTTCGGAGATGATGCCTCATGGTCCGGGGATGCCCCGTCGGGTCCCGTGCTTGCGACGAACGCCGTCGTCCGCAGCGGAATCTCCTCGATGAGCCAGCTGAGGACGAAGCCCACGACGACAACGGGAACAGCCACGAGGAACGCCGTCTCGACCGAGTGGCTGAAGGCGCTGATGACAAAGGTGCGTTGGGCCTGGGGCAGGTGCGCTATCTGCGCCGGATTGGCCGTCAGGTTCGATCCGCTGACCAACTTGAGCTCGGCCGCAGTGGCGTGCAGCTTGAGCTGGGAGATCAATCGATTGGCGAAGACGGCACCGAGAACGGCAACGCCGAAGGCTCCACCGATGGTCCGGAAGAACGTCGACGTCGCCGTCGCCACCCCGAGCGCCGAGTGCGGCACTGCGTTCTGCACCGCCACGACCAGGACCTGCATGACCAGGCCGATCCCGAGTCCCGTGAGGAACATGAAGACGGACACCTCCCCGTACGGGGTGTGCGGGCCGAGACGGGTGAGCGTGAGGAGGCCCAGGGCCAGGACGCCCGTACCGACGATGGGGAACACCTTGTACCGGCCGGTGCGGGTGACCAGTCGCCCGCTCACGATGAAGGTGATCAGCATGCCCCCGATCATCGGCAGGAGCTCGAGACCCGACAGGGTGGGCGACGCCCCGTGGACGATCTGGAGGTACAGCGGCAGGTAGATGATCGCCCCGAACATCGAGAACCCGATGACGAACCCGACCGCGGAGGTCGCCGTGAAGGTGCGGTTCTTGAAGAGCCAGAGCGGGATGATCGGCTCAGATGCCTTCGTCTCGACCCAGCAGAAGATGCCGAGGGTCACCAGGGCGATGAGTCCGAGGGAGCGAATCGTGGACGAGCCCCAGGCATACTCGGAGCCGCCCCAGCTGGTGAGCAGGATGATGCAGGTGACACCGACGGAGAGGAGCGCGGTCCCGGCCCAATCGATCTTGTGGCGCACCCGTGACATCGGGATGTGCAGGGCCGTGGCCACAACGAACAGGGCGACGATGCCAAGTGGAACGTTGATGTAGAAGATCCAGCGCCACGTGAGGTGCTCGGTGAACCACCCGCCGAGCAGGGGCCCGGCCACATTGGTGACTCCGAAGACCACTCCGAAATAGCCGAGGTACCGTCCCCGCTGCCGCGCCGGCACCACATCGCCCATGATGGCCTGCGCCCCGACCATCAGACCACCGGCACCGATGCCCTGAATGGCCCGGAATCCGATGAGCTCCGCCATCGTCTGCGACAGGCCGGACAGCATGGAGCCGGCCAGGAAGATCACGATCGCCAACTGGAAGAGGCTCTTGCGACCGAACTGGTCGCCGAGCTTGCCCCACAGGGGCGTCGAGATGCAGGTGGCGAGGAGGTAGGCCGTCACCACCCACGACAGGTGGTTCAATCCGTGGAGGTCGCCGGCAATGGTCGGCAACGCAGTGGCCACGATCGTCTGGTCAAGTGCGGCCAGAGCCATACCCAACATGAGTGCACCCAGGATGACCATGATCCTGCGGTGTTCTGCGTCCGACCCGGTCTGGTCGAGCGGTGCTGTCGCCACCTCAGACACGGGCGTCCTCCAGATCCTGTTCGAGCCCGTCGGCGAACCGGCCGAGGAGGACGGCCAAGGTGGACAGGTCGTCGTCGTTCCAACCCTCCAACAGGTGTTCGAGCCAAGCCCGGCGGGCCTTGCGTACCCGGTCGAGGGTGCGGCGGCCGGCCGGAGTGAGCCGGATCCGCGATGCCCGGCGGTCGTCGGGGTCGGTCTGGCGAACGACCATCCCGTCGCGCTCGAGCTGCTGGACCTTTCGGGTCACGGTCGGGGTGTCGACCCCGAGCAGTTCGGCAAGGTCGGTGACCCGGAGTGGGTCGCCCCCGGCAGAGAGCTTGTGAAGCAGGGCGGCTCCGGCCCGGTCGAGCCGGACCCCTGCCAGCAGGAGGAGCCGTTCGTGGAGTCGGTGCTGGGTGATCGAACGGGCGACGATCTGCAGCGCCTCCTCGAACCGGTCGACGTGACCTGCTGCCGGACCGGGAGCGACCGCGGGCGCAGTAGTTACTTTCGGCATGCAATTAGTGTACCGCACGACGCCGACTCCGGCGAGCCCGGACGGGGCCCCTTGGGTGCTCGTCCGGATCCCCGTTACCATCGGCAGAACCGGAACATCGGCAGGAAGGGGAGGTCGTGGCACCAGCAGGCGGGCCCAAGATCTGTCTCATCGGGGCGGGCGGCATGTCGTTCGGCCCGGTGATGGTGCTCGACGCCGTCAACGCCCGGCGCCTGCGGGGCGCGACCCTGATGTTGCACGACATCAGTGCCGAGCGGTTGGAGGTGACCCGGAAGTTCGCTGTCCGGGTCAACGAGCGCCGAGGTTCCCCGATCACCGTCGAGGCGTCCACCGATCCGGCCGAGGCCATGACCGGTGCGGATTTCTGCCTGACCAGCGCCGAGGTCGGGCGCTGGCCGCACTGGATCGAGGACTACGAGATCCCGTGTCGCCATGGAGCGACCCAGATCACCGGTGAGAACGGCGGACCGGGGGCCGTCTTCCACTCGTTGCGTTCGATCCGGACCATCCTCGGCATCTGCGACGACATCCAGGCCCACTGTCCGGACGCCTTCCTCGTCAACCTGACCAACCCGCTGAGCAGGGTGGCCCTGGCCATCACGACCGCCACCCCCATCCGTACGGTGAGCCTCTGCCACGAGTTCGCGGGTGGCGTGGCCCGCCTCGCGCGTCTCCTGCGCATCCCCAAGGCGCTGATCACGGCGCAGGCGACCGGGATCAACCACTTCACCTTCTTCACCGACATCCGTCGTTCCGACACCGGCGAGGACCTCTACCCGCGGCTCCGGCGGCTCTGGCAGCGCCGGTACTTCGACTACCCGCCCTACGTCACGGCCACTGCCCGTCAGCTGGCCAAGGTGCCGGTGGTCCAGTTGGCCGTCGAGCAGTTCCACGCACCGCTGGTCGCCCACATGTTCCGGGAGTACGGGCTCCTTCCCTGTTCGACCGACAGTCACATCGGCGAGTACGTCCCGTTTGCACGGGAGATCGCAGGGTGGCACCCGGTGCCCGTCCAGTTCCATCGCGGCGTCGGTCGGCAGATGGAGCGACTGGTGACCCGCTACGGCAACGGGGACTCCCACCTGCCGATGCACCGCGCGGGCCGTTCGGCCGAGGAGGTCTTCCCCGTCATCGAGGCCCTCTGGACGGATCGCCCACGGAACCTCAACGCGGTCAACGTCCCGAACCGCGGCTACGTCCCCAATCTTCCAGAGGGCGCCATCGTCGAGGTACCGGCCACAGCGGACGGGAAGGGGATCGTGCCGGTCGCGATGCCGCCGATCGCCGAGCCGCTCGCCGAGTTCATGCGCGTGCAGATCGAGTTGCAGGACCTGGTGGTCAAGGCCGCCCTCACCGGCGACCCCGCCCCGGCCTTCGAGGCGCTGCAGCGTGACCCCCTCTCGCCACCCGACGACAGCTCCTGCCGCCGGATGTTCGAAGAGCTGGAGATGGCCCAGGCCGGCTCGCTGCCGTTCTGAGCGGCCGCGTCGCCGGCCTTCCCTGCCGGCCGCCGGTCAGCGGAAGTCGAAGGCCACCTTGATCGCGCCGGTCGTGCTCTGGTCGGCCAGCACCGAGCAGGCGTCGTGCCGGCCTCAGAGCAGCGAGGGCACCACGGCTTCCACCAGGCTCGGCCCGGGCGTGGCGAGCGCCCGCCCGAGCTCCGCGCCGAACTCGTCGGCGGTCCCGGCACGTGCGGCGTGGAGGCCGAGGCCCGCGGCGAGCTGCACGAAGTCGATGTCCGGCCGGCCGAGGTCGAGCATCTCTCTCGCCCGTGGTCCGGGCGGTTCGGCACCGACCCGGTCGAGCTCCATGTTGAGCACAGCGTAGGAGCGGTTGTTGAACACGATCGTGGTCACGTCGAGCCCCGAGCGGGCCATGGTCCAGAGGGCCTGGATGGTGTACAACGCGCTCCCGTCGGCCTCGAGCGCGATCACCCGACGATCCGGCGCTGCCACCGCGGCGCCCACCGCCACCGGCAGGCCCTGGCCGATGGCGCCGCCGGTGAGGGTGAGCCAGTCGTGCGGTGGGCATCCCGCGGTCGCCCCGGGAGCGAAGAGACCGGAGGTGTTTCCCTCGTCGGAGACGATGGCGCCCTCGGGCAGCAGGGACCCGAGCGCCTGGCACACGGTCTGGGCGGTGAGGGGGCCGCTCGGGAGATCGGGGACGCCGGGCTCCTGGCTGACACCGCTGCCGGGCGCGGCACCGGTCAGCTCGTTGAGGGCGGCCATGGCCGAGACGGGGTCGTCGGCCGCTCCGATCACCGGGTGGACCGTGCAGCCTTCGGGAACCAGGTCGCTGGACTTGCCGGGGTAGGCGAAGAAAGAAACCGGGGACTTGGCGTCGAGCAGTACCAGGTGCCGAATGCCGGCGAGCTGCATGGCCGTGAACTCGGCCAGATAGGCCAGTCGTTCGACCGGGGGCCGGCCGCTGCCGCGTTCGAGCCGGGCCGGGAAGGTCTCCGCGAACAGCCTGGCCCCGGTAGCGGCGGCCAGATCAGCGGCCGCGTCCAGCAGCGCGCCCCGGCAGACCCGGCCCCCGATCAGCAGGGCCGACGGCTCCCCCGACCGGAGGCCGGCAGCGGCTGCCTCGAGGACCACCGCATCGGGGGACGCTCCCGGCGCCCGTCCGACCGGCGTGCCAGATGCCGGGGCCACCGCCACCCCCCCCTCGGACCAGGAGACGTCGGCCGGCAGGATCAGGGTGGCCACCGAGCCGGGAGGTCCGTAGGCGGCCATGACGGCGTCGCGGACGTCCGCGCCCAACGAGGCGGTCGACTCGGCGCTGCGTACGAAGGTCGAGACGTTCCGTGCCACTGTGGCGATGTCCGACTGCAGCTGGGCGTCGTAGGCCCGGTGGGTGATCGCGTGGTCGCCGACGATGGTGACGACCGGGCTGCGGGCGCGCCTCGCGTTGTGCAGGTTGGCGAGGCCGTTGCCGAGCCCGGGGCCGAGGTGGAGGAGGGTGGCCGCCGGCCGACCGGCTATCCGCGCGTAGCCGTCGGCCGCCCCGGTGGCAACCCCCTCGAACAGGGCGAGCACCCCGCGCATGCCGGTCACGTCATCGAGCGCGCCGACGAAGTGCATCTCGGAGGTGCCGGGGTTCATGAAACAGGTGTCGACCCCGTGGTCGACCAGGGTGCGGATGAGGGACTGGGCGCCGTTCACTGTCGGGACTGTAGGGCGCCGGTCGGCCCGGGCTCGTCGGCGGAGAAGATCGTCCCCGGGTTGAGCACGCCACGGGGATCGAAGGCCGCCTTGATCCGGCGCATGAGGTCGAGCTTGACCGGGTCCTCGAGGTCGGCGAACGCCTCACGCTTCCGCGTGCCGATGCCGTGCTCGCCGGAGACCGCTCCGCCGAGCTCGAACCCGGCGGCCAGGATGTCCCGGATCAGGCCGTGGCGGACAACCGGATCGGGTTGGAAGACCGAGAGGTGCACGTTGCCGTCACCGACGTGGCCACAGCCGGTCACCAAGGATCCGGTCTGCCGCGGCCAGCACGGCGACGGCGTCGAGGAAGGGAGGGATCGAGGCCCGGGGCACCACTGCGTCGACGATGTCGTCGGCACCGGCGGCCTTGGCCGCCCAGAAGGCCCGCTCGCGCGCGGCGATGAGGTCGGCGCCGGCATGCGCGGGCAGGACGTAGACCTCGAGGGCACCGAGCCCGACGAGCTGCTCGGCGACCGCCGTTGTGTCCGCTTCGACCCGATCGGCGTGGTGGTCCTCGAGCACGATGACGAGGTACGCATGTGCCCGCTCGCGCATCGTGTCCGGGATCCCGAGGTCGATGCCCGCGTTGGCTGTGATCCCGGCCATCGAGATCTTGTCGATGTACTCGACCAGCAGTGGCCCGACCCCGCTCGCGACCAGCGGAGGCACCGCCGCGGCGACCTCTGTGAGGGTGGCGAACGGGGCGAGGAGGGTGGCGAGGTGCTCCGGCCGCGGATGGAGACGGAGGATGGCGTGGGTGACCAGAGCGAGGGTGCCCTCGGACCCGAGGATGAGCTGGGTGAGGTCGTAGCCGCTGGTGGCCTTCACGAACTTCCCGCCGGAGGAGATGACCTCGCCTGTGCCGAGGACCGCCTCGACGCCGAGAACGTGGTGCCGGGTCACGCCGTACTTGACCGCCCGCATCCCGCCGGCGTTGGTGGCGACGTTGCCTCCGAGACTGGCCGACTGCTCCCCGGGGAAGACCGGGTACACCAGGCCGTGGGGAAGGAGGGCGGCGTCCAGGGCGGACAGCGTGACCCCCGGTTCGACCACTGCGACATGGTTGGCGGTATCGATCTCGAGGATGGCGTCCATCCGCTCGAAGGAGACCACGATCCCCCCGGGGACCGGGATCGCGCCGCCCGACAGGCCGGTGCCCGAACCGCGGGCGGTCACGGGGATTCCTTCGGCAGCAGCCGCGCGCACGATTGCCGCGACCTCCTCCGTCGTGCCGGGACGGGCGACCAGGCGGGGCCGGACCGGCTCGCTCCCGAGGGACTCGTCGTGGGTCGCGTCCTCGAGCACGCCGTCGCCGATGTCCACATGGGGGGCGCCGAGGAGGTCCAACAGCAGGTCCTCGATCACCACGGAACGCGCCCCAGGCACCATCGGCCACCCTCCTCATTGCCGACCGCACGCTATCGTGCCCGTCGCTGCGCGACCCGAATGGGCACCCACTGCCGGCATCGGTAGGCTGACCGGGTGCCTTCGATGTCCGGCATGCCCGGTGTACATCCCGTGCCGTTCACGCTCCACAACGCACTGACCCGCTGGGACACCTCCCCGTTCGCCATCCTGGTCCTGGCAGTGGTGCTCGGGCTGGGCGTCTGGTACCTGCAGTCCGTCTGGGCGCTCTCGGCCAGGGACCGCTCGTGGGGGGCTGGTCGCACGGTCTCCTTCCTGGCCGGGCTGGTGGCCCTCGATCTCGCGTTGCAGTCACCGGTGGCCACGATGACCATGGGGTACTTCCAGGCCCACGTCATCCAGCATCTCCTGCTGATGCTGGTGGCCCCACCGCTCCTCGCCATGGGGGCACCGATGACCCTGGCCCTCCAGACCTCCGGGAGGGCCACCAAAACCCGGCTGCTCCGGATCCTCAACTCGCGCGCCTTCAGGATGCTCTCCCACCCACTGCCGGTGTGGTTCCTCTTCTACTTCACGATGTTCGCCTTCTTCCTCACCTTCGCGCTCGAGTTCGCCATGACCCACATGTGGGTCATGGATCTCATCAACATCGGGTTCCTGTTCGCCGCGACGTTGTTCTGGTGGCCGGTGGTGGGGATCGACCCGATCCCTCACTGGAAGATGAGCCACGGGGCGCGCATGGTCAACCTGCTGATCGGGGTGCCGGTCGAATCCTTCCTAGCGCTCGCCCTGCTGACCTCGACCCGTCCGGCCGCCACGATGTACTCCGTCTCGAGCACCCACGCCGGCGCGGGGATCCTCTGGATCGGCGCCGAGCTCTTCACCTTCGTCGCCCTGATCCCGGTGTTCATCCAGTGGGTGCACTCGGAGGAGCGCCGGACCGCCCGACTCGACGCGGAGCTGGACGCGGAGCTGGACGCGGAGCGGGCCGGCTCGGTGCAGTCCGATGGTCCGGTGCCCGTCACCGATGGTGGGGGTCGAGGTACGCAGGGGCCGCCCGTCGGGTGGGCTCAGGGAGCAGGGGTGAAGACGTAGGTGAAGGGAGTGGTCGTCGGAGCGGTCAACAGGGCGTTCTTCCCCTTGACCGTCACGCCGACCAGCACGCTCGAGGAACCGACCTGCACGGTCATGGTGCCCTGGGCGGGGAAGGCGAGGATCTTGCCCCCAGGCTCGACCGCGCTGACCAGTGGCACCGGAGACGACGAGCTGGTGATCTGGACCCAGCAGGGCCCGGACGTGGCGACTGCGACGCTGAAGTGCGCATTCGCCACCGTGTACGAGGCGCTGTATGCGCTCGACCCAGCGGGTTGCACGGCAGCCGTCTGGTGGTGCTGCCGCGCGCCCGGGCCGGTGGTCGCAGGCAGCGCTGCATGGCCGGTGGTCGCCGGTGGTGAGGTGAGGCCGGTCGTCGCAGAGGGTGCGGTCGGGCCGGTGGTCGCCGGCGGCGAGGCGCTCACGGCGCCCGGCTTGACCACGCGGAGGATATGGGCGCTCGCCAGCAGGTTCGGCCTGGCCAAGAGGAGGACGAATCCCGCCAGCACCGCGGCGACCAGGACCGCCGCGATCCAGGTGAGCAGCTTGAGCGAGACCGGCGCGCGCATCCGGCGGCGCTCCCGGGCCAACGCCCGACGGCTCTGGCGGAGCTCGTTGCGCGGCACCACGGGGAAGGTCCCGGTGGGAGGTCCGGTCGACACCTCGTACCCCGAGGAGCCCGGACCGGCCGCCGAGGTCGACCGTCCGCCGACCCGCGGGACCCGGCCGGTCTGGGTGAATGCCCGCAGATGGTCGGGACCGGTGGTCACGGCGGCCACGACGCCGGTGACCGCCTGGTTGACCCGAGTCCGGTCCGACGGGGAAGGCGGCTCGGGAGCAGCCTGCCAGGCGTCGATGTACCGGAGCGCGAGGGCATCGCCGTCGAGACCGAGAAAGGTTGCGTACCGGCGGAGGGCGGAGATGGCCACAGCCTGGTCGGGCAGCCCGGTGAGCTGGCCCCGCTCGAGCGCCTCGATCTGGGTGATCGGCCTGCTCAGCCGGTCGTGGACCGCAAGGAGATCCAACCCGCGCTCCTCGCGAGCCTCCCGGAGCTGCTTCCCGATCGCCTCGGCGGTTGCCGCGGGGGACTGCTCCTGTTGGTCGTCGCGACGGCGAGTGGTTCCGCCTCGGGGCCGCATCACCTGGGTCTCCTCACGTAAGCCTTGTACCAGCGTACTTGTCCGGCGTCAGTCGCAGGCCCACAGGCCCGGGCCATCGTTTGGAATGTTGCGGACGCAACTAGTGTTGGGTACGCCGGAGACGGTCCGATGGCACCCTGGTGACCGGCGAGGACCCAACAGGTGAGGAGACTGACATGCCCGCAGTCACAGTCGACGATGTACTGACCCTTCCCCGGGTGGCGCGACCCGATCCCGCAACCGCGACCGATCGCCCGGTGCTCTCGGTGAGCACCGCTCCGGCCGGTCTCGAGGGTGAGGGGTTTCCCGTGCGGCGGGCGTTCGCCGGGGTGGACCAGGTCCATCTGGACCCGTTCATCCACATGGACCAGATGGGCGAGGTGGAGTATGCACCGGGCGAGCCGAAGGGCACGCCCTGGCACCCGCACCGTGGATTCGAGACGGTGACCTACATGATCGACGGCACCTTCCAGCACCAGGATTCGATCGGCGGCGGAGGTCTGATCACCAACGGGGACACCCAGTGGATGACCGCCGGCGGGGGCATCCTCCACATCGAGGCGCCGCCCGAGGAGCTGGTCGCATCCGGTGGGCTCTTCCACGGGATCCAGCTGTGGGTGAACCTGCCCCGGGCCGACAAGATGATCGCCCCCCGCTATCAGGACATCGAACGCGGCAACGTCGTGCTGCTCACCACGCCGGACGGTGGCGCGCTGCTCCGCCTCATCGCCGGGGACCTGGACGGTCACGCGGGACCGGGCTCGACGCACTCACCGATGGCCATGGTCCACGCCACTGTCTCGGCCGGCGCCTCGGTGACGATTCCATGGCGCCCGGAGTTCAACGCCCTCGTCTACGTGCTCGCCGGCGAAGGCACGGTGGGGGAGGAGCGGCGCCCCGTCGTCGCCGGCCAGCTGGCCGTGTTCGGGGCCGGGGACGCGCTGACGCTGTCGGCGGCGGACACGAGGCATGAAGGCACGACCGGCCTCGACGTGCTCGTGCTCGGAGGCCGCCCAATCCGGGAGCCGGTGTTCGCCTACGGGCCATTCGTGATGAACACCCGCGAGGAGGTGGCCCAGGCCTTCGAGGACTATCAGGCGGGCCGGCTGGGGCAGGTGCCAGCGGAGCACATCGGTTCCTGAGCGCCGGCGCCCGCCACGCGGTGGCCGCTCAGACCGGGACGACCTCTCCTGAGACACCGTCGACGTCGGCCAGGTCCGCCCGGGTCGCTGTGATCAGGAAGAGCGACGAGAGTGCGGCCACGATGAGGAACGCGGCACCGACCAGGAACCCCACCGTGTACCCGTGGACCTGTGCCGCCTGTACCGCGGCCGGGGTGTGGACCCGGGTGGCCAGGTAGGTCACCGTCGCCGAGGCTGCCAGCGTGTTGAGGAGCGCGGTGCCGAGAGAGCCGCCGATCTGCTGGGAGGTGTTGAGTGTGGCACTGGCCACCCCGGCATCTCTGGGGTCGACCCGGAAGAGCGCGGTGCTGCTCATCGGCACGAAGGCGGTGCCCATGCCGAGGCTGATCAGGATCTCGGCCGGCAGCACGTGGGCCAGATAGCTGGTCTCGGGGGTGATCCGACTCAGCCAGATCAGGCCGGCGGCCGCGGCGAGGAAGCCCCCCACCATCATCGGGCGCGGGCCCACCCTCGGCAGCAGCTTGCTCGCCACCGTCGCGGCCAGGATGATCCCGATCGAGAAGGGAAGGAAGGCGAAGCCGGCCTTGAGCGCGGAGTATCCGAGCGTGCCCTGGAAGTAGTACGTGAGGAACAGGAACATCCCGAGCAGGCCCGATCCGACCATCAGCGCGCTCAGGAAGGACCCGCCGCGGTTGCGGTGGAGGACGACCCGCAACGGCAGGAGCGGATTGGACGAGGTGGCCTCGATGATCACGAAGGAGACCAGCAGCACGGCGGCGATGGCCAGGAACACGAGCGTGTGCGGCGCAGTCCACCCGTGCTGGGCGGCCAGGGTGAACCCGTAGACGAGGGAGACCAGGCCGCCGGTCACGGTGGCCGTCCCGGGGATGTCGTAGCTGGTGTTGCCCGACGCCCGGCTCTCGCGCACCAGCGGGACGGCGGCGAGAGCGGTCACCGCTGCGATCGGTACGTTCACGAACAGGCACCACCGCCAGGAGGCGTACTGGGTCAGGAGTCCGCCCACGATCAACCCGATCGCCGCGCCGCCGCCGGAGATGGCGCCGTAGACGCCGAATGCGGTGGACCGTTCCTTGATCTCGGTGAAGGTGACCGTGATGAGCGAGAGGGCGGACGGGGCCAGCAGGGCACCGAACGCTCCCTGGAGGGCGCGGGCGCCGAACAGCATCGGGGCGTTGACGGCGATGCCCCCGAGGGCGGAGGCGCCGGCGAAGCCGAGCAGACCGATGATGAACATCCGCTTACGCCCCGCATAGTCGGCGATCCGGCCACCGAGCAGCAGGAGGCTCCCGAAGGAGAGGGTGTAGGCGGTCACCACCCACTGCCGGTCGGCGTTGGAGATGTGCAGTGCCGTCTGGGCCGACGGCAGCGCGATGGTCACGATCGACGAGTCGAGGATGACCATCAGCTGGGCCACCGCGATGACGGTCAGTGCGAGCCAGCGTTTGGGATCCGGCTCGACCAGGTCGTGGGGACGGCTGAGGGAGGGTGCGGCGACTGTTGCCATGGTGGCTCCTGGGGGGTCAGGGGGGTGGGGGGGTCAGGGGGTCGGGGGGTCGATCTGGGCCCGGGACTGCGGCCCGGCGGCGCTACGGGGACGGAGGTGGCGGGACGCCCTGGTGGAGCAGGGGCAGGACGACGTCGTCGACCAGATGGTCGGTGAACGCCTCGTCCATGGGCTCGTTCTGGAAGAGCAGCCGGGACATGACCACTGCTGGGGCCACTTCGTAGACGATCGTTCCCGAGCTGCCCACAGGCAGCTCCCCGCGGGCGATCGCCCGGTCGACGATCGCATCGAGGTGGCCACGGTGGTCGAGGACCTGGGTCTGCATGAGATTGGCGAGCTCGGGGTCGCTGCGCATCGCCGACATCACGCCCGCAACGAGCCCCTCGTCCGCGGAGACCGAGGTGCACATGTGGCCGAGCGCCGCTCGGAGGTCGCCGCGCAGGCTCCCGGTGTCGGGATCGATCTGGCTCTCGGATTTCCGGCGACGGATGGCCTCGGCCACCACCTGGGCCTTCCCCGACCAGTGACGGTAGATGGTGGCTTTGCCGGCACGGGCCCGCTCGGCCAGGGCGTCCATGCTCAAGCGGTCGTAACCGACCTCCATCACCAGTTCCAGGGCGGCATCGAGGATGGCCTGCTCCCGGGCCTCTGCGCGGGGTCCGGTGGGGCGGAGAGCCGCGACCGAGGGTCCCGGTGCGCCGCTTCCTGTCATGTCGCGCTCCTGACTAAACGGAACCGTTCCGTTCAGTCACACTCTTGTACAGATCCTCTCAGAACGCAACCGTTCCGTTTCGATTTACTCCTGACCAGGGAGTTTCTCGAAGTGTCAGGGCCCCTCTCCGCCCGGAGGGGTGCAGGAACGCGGGTCCCACGGCTGGAGACCGGAGGTCGCCGGGGTAACCGGCTGGAACGCGCCGGTGGAGGCGGCTGTGGAGGGTGCCGCGGCCGTCGCCGGCGTGGCGGCCGGACTGGATGTGGTCGTGGACGTCGGCGGATCGATCGCGAACTGGGTTCCGGTGACGACGGTGACCTGGGCGCCGTTGGCGGTCGGCCCGAGAGCAGTGATGACCGACCCGGTCATCGACCGGGCCACCGCCTCGGCCGCAGCCTGGTCGGCCACGGTCTTGTGGGCGAAGTAGACCACGGTCTCTGCCTCACTGCCCACCGGCATCGAGTCGCCGACGCCGGTGATCTGGAAGCCCAGGGCGTGCAGAGCGTTGCCGGTGTCCGTGGCCTGGTTGTAGGTGCCGGTCCCGTTGAGCACCGAGACCGTCACGCTGCCCGGAGCGGGCAGCGGCTCCCCGGTCATGGGGTTGGTCGAGGCATCGATGTGCAGGAACTGGTCGATGACCTGGCTGTCCTGGGCGATCGACGGAAACTCGATGTCGCCGTAGTAAGCGCCCTTGTAGCGGTACGAGCCGAATTGGTCGACCTCGACCGGAAGGGTGAGCTGGGGAGCCGAGTTCACGTTGACCGAGTGGAAGTCGAGGGCGATCCCTACCATGTCTCCGGACGAGAAGGTGCTGTCGACATTGAGCTGGGGGGCCACCCCGCTGACCAGCTGCTCATCGGTGATGGGGTTGGACAGTCCGTTCTTGGAGACGGCCGTCGCCAGCACGCGCAGGAACTCGTGGTCCCGGCGGATCCGGGCCAGGTCGCTCTGGTTCTCGGACGGCCAGTAGGCCGGGTCGGAGGTCGTGACACCGGGCGGCTTGTACTGGAGGTGGCGCGCCCGGACCACCTGGAGGGCGTGGAACCCGTCGAGCGACGCGCACCCCGGGGTCAGGACCTTGAGCCCGGAGAAGGCGTCGTAGACCGGCTCGGGGAAGTACATCTTGACCCCACCGAGCGCGTCGACCACGTTGGCGAAGGTGTCGAAGTTGAGCACCACGTAGTGCTGGATCGGTATCCCGAAGTTCTCGTTGATTGCGGCGACCAACTGACTGGGGCCCTGGTAGAGGGCTGCGTCGATCTTGTTGGCCCCGGTGCTGCGGGCATTGGGCACGAACAGGTCGCGGGGGATCGAGAGGATCGAGACGGTCCGCGTGTTCGGGTCGAGATGCAGGATCATGACCACGTCGCTGTTGATGCCGTTGACCCCCTGCGAGCAGAGACCGTAGGCCGCGTTCTGCACGGCGAGGGCACACCGGTCGGTGGAACCGACCAGCAGGATGTTCTCGGTTCCCGAATCGGCGCCGGTGGTCGGGACGTCCGTCAGCCCGCGCACGTCGAACCGGTGGATCTCGTGGTTGAGGTACCAGGCATAGCCGGCACTCCCTCCCGCGATGACCACTACCAGCGCGCCGATCGACCCGAGGACCCACCAGAGCCTGCGGTGGCGTGGCCGTTGCTTCCGCCGGGAGGCGTCGGCCTCAGCGACGCGCTCGCCGAGGTCGCTCAGGCCGCTCTCGTCGAAGGTGGAGGTCGGGGCTCCTCGCCGGTGCCGGTGCCGGGGGCCGGTGCCGTTGCCGGATCGGGACGGGGAACGGGAGGGTTCCGAGCGAGAGCGCATCTCGTCGCCGAGTGCACGCAGCCGGTCTTCGGGGGAGGTTGACGGCGGCGGATACAGGGTGGATTCGGGCCCGGGGCCGTCCGGACCGCCTCGAGCCATGGGTCCAGACGGTAGCAAGGCCGACTGATCGTTTGGTGGCACACGCAACTGGTTGCGGCGGTCGGACGGTCACTGGCGAAGGCGTTCAGCCGTCCTCGTGGACGCCCGCCGCAACCGCCTCCGGCGCGGGATCCGGCAGCCCGCTCCGGGACACGGCCATCACGCCGATGTCGTCCGCGCGCAAGCGGAGTGTCTCCCACCAGAAGCGGACCGTCCAGGTCGGCCAGTTGTTCGTGATCCGACCGGAGGCGGTCTTGTACCAGCTCGTGCAGCTGCCCGCCCAGGCGGTCCGTGACATGCGGGACTGGGTCCGCCGGTCGTCCCTGGCGTACGCCGCCTCGCTCACCGCGACCGGAGGGTCGACACCGGCCGTGCCCTGGTGGGTCTGGAGGGCGAGCGCCTGGAGGACCAGGTTGAGCTGGCGCTCCACCATGAACAGGATCGAATTGTGTCCGAGGTTGGTGTTCGGTCCGTAGAGCAGGTAGCAGTTCGGGAAGCCGGCCACCGCGGTGCCCAGGTAGGCATGGGCACCCTCTGTCCAGGCGGCGGACAGGGTGCGGCCGCCGGTCCCGGTCACCGGGATGTGGGCCAGGAGGTCGGTGGTCGAGAACCCGGTCCCGAAGAGAAGCACCTCGGCCGGGTGCCGGGTGGCGTCCGCTGTGACCACGGCGTCGGGCTCGATTTGCGTGATGGGGGAGTCGACCACCGTGACGTTCGGGCGCAGCAGGGTCGGGTACCAGTCGTTGGAGATCAGGATCCGCTTGCACCCGACCGGGTAGGCGGGGACCACGGTCTCCTCGCGGAGGCGCTCGCCGACCACGCCTGTGCGGATCCCTTTCGCAAACGCGTCCTGGAGCTTCCTGGCCGGCCAGCTGTCCCTGCGGAACCACAGCCACCGCATCTCGAGAGACCAGTAGATCCACCACCGGTAGGCGATCTGGGCCGGTCTGACCCGCCCGAGCAGGCGCCGGGTGGTGCCGGCGTAGGGCCGGTCCTTCTTCGGTCCGACGTAGTTGGGGCTCCGCTGGAAGATGGTCACCGACGCGGCCGCTGCAGCCACCGGCGGGACGAACTGGACGGCGCTCGCTCCGCTCCCGACCACCGCGACCCGCTTCCCGGTGAGGTCGACCGTGTGGTCCCAGCGCGCCGAGTGCCAGGACGGGCCGGCAAAGGTGTCGAGACCGGGGAGGTCGGGGGTCTGGGGTCGGTTGAGTTGGCCGCAGGCGAAGATCACGGTGTCGGCCACGAGCTCGTCGGTCACCGGCTCGGCTGTCCCGGAGGACACGGTGGTCAGCCGGAGGCGCCAGGTGCCGGACGGCTCGTCGTAGGTGGCCGCCTCGACTGTGGCGCCGAGCCGGAGGTGCGGGCCGAGCCGGTGGCGGTCGACCAGCTGCTCGGCGTAGGCGAGGATCTCCGGCTGGTCCGCGAAGCGTCGGGACCAGTCGGTCTTCGGGGCGAAGGAGAACGAATAGAGGTGCGAGGGGACATCGCAGGCGCAGCCCGGGTAGACGTTGTCCCGCCAGGTGCCGCCCACCCCCTCGGACTGCTCGACGATGGTGAAGGTGCGGACTCCCGAGCGTGCGAGCTGGACGGCAGCTGCCAGTCCGGAGAGCCCACCGCCCACGATGACCACCTGCGGCGTGGACCGGCCCTCGTCCCATGCGGCGCGCGCCTCGTTTCGGAGGACCCGCCGCCCGATGTCCAGTGCCATGACTCCCCCTCGTGCCGGGGACCGCCAGCAGCGTCCGACCCGTCACCCGTGCTCCAATGGTCGCGGGTTCGAGCGTAGTGGACGAGGCGGTCGGGAAGACCCGGCGCATCCCGGGATCGCCAGGTGCAGGCGGGTTGCGGCTCCCGCCGGCACTCACCAGACTCGGGGCGTGCGCGGTCGACCGGGAGAGCCGGGAGCGGGCGGGGGCGGAGCCCCGCCCCCGACCTCGGGAACGACGAGGCTGGCCCGGGCGCGGGCAGCGTGCACCCAGGCCCTCCGTTCGCTGCTCCGGCCGGAGGGACTCCCGCCCGGAGCCTCGTCCGAGCTCGAGGCCGCCTTCGGGGACATCGGCCGGGAGGCGCTGGCCGGGGGTCCCGGTCGGCTCGGGCGCGTACGGGCGTCGATCCGCGAGGCCCCGCCGCGACTGCTCGACTGGATGTCGGCACAGGTGATCGAGCACCCGGCCGTCCTCCACGACCGGGTCGACGTCGAGGAGCTCTCCGCCCGCCAGAGCCGATCGATCACCACGGCGGTCGGAGCGATGCAGCTCGCCCTCGTCGGCGCGGCCTCCGCGTCCACCCTCGAGGGCGGTCCCGTGCTGGCACTGGCCATCGACGGCCTGGTCGGGCAGGTGGCGGCCGTCGTCCACGGGCTCTGCGACTGGTACAACACGGGCTCCTACCTGGTCCGCCGCCTCGACGAGCTCGGTGTGACCCTCAATGCGGGCGAGGTGCGCCGACTCACCAACGCCACCCTGATGTCGAAGGGCCGCACGATCGACGAGCGGTTGCTCCCGGGCTCGACCGAGCTCCGTCTGGCCCGGCGGTGGATCGGGCACGGTCTGGTCGATGCCCTCCCGTTCGGGTCGTCCCTCGGGAAGACCTCGGCGCGGGCGGCAGAGCGGGTCGACCGGACCGACCTGTCCCGGCTGGTCGCCGTCCTGCGCGACGGCCCGGGGAGCGCGTGAGCCTGCCGGGAACCCCCGGTCAGTCCACCCGGTACGAGGCCATCGAGAGCGAACCCGCCACGTAGCCGTCCACGACGGTGGTCATCGTGGCGCCCGAGGCGGCGGCGAGACCGGCGATCGGTGCGAGCGGCAGGAAGTGCTCGGGGGTCGGGACCGCGACGTGGTAGTCGGGGTGCCCGGCCAGGCTGGCGACCCGTGCAGGGTCCTCTCGGACCAGTTCGCCGCACCGCTCGTTGAAGCGCACCGCCCAGTCGGCGCCCGTCTCTCCGCCGCCCCAGTCGAGGAGGCCGAGATTGTGGACGACGTTGCCGCTGCCGAGGACGAGGATCCCACGCTCGCGGAGGGGTGCCAGCCGCACCCCCAGGTCGAAGTGCTCGTCCCAGCCCTCGGCGGCGTTGACCGAGAGCTGGACCACGGGGACACGGGCTGTCGGGAGGACGTGGACCAGCACCGACCAGGTGCCGTGGTCGAGCCCCCAGCCGTCGTGGTCGAGCCCGACCCAGCGGGGGGCGATCGCCTCGACGACCTCGGCGGCCACCTCCGGGGATCCGGGTGCCGGGTACTCGACGTCGTAGAGGGCCTGGGGGAAGCCGTAGAAGTCGTGGATGGTGCGTGGTCGCTCCATGGCGGTGACCAGTGTCGACCCGACGTACCAGTGGGCCGAGACGGCCACCACCGCCCGGGGCACGGGCAGCGATGCGCCGAACGCCCGCCAGGCGCGGGTGTACACGTTGTCGGAAAGGGCGTTGCGCGGGTCACCGTGCCCGAGGAAGACCGCGGGCATGAGGTCCGCGGTCACCGCCGCTCCTCGGGAACGCGGTCCCCTACCCGGATCCCGTTGGGGCGACCACCGGTGGATCGGGCCCTGTCGACCGTCCCTCCGACCGGGTGGACGCGCGTTCGGCCTCCCGGTAGTGGGTCCGCCAGATGAGGCGGTACAGGCGGGTCCATCGTGGGATCGAGCGTATCCCGGGGATGAAGGGAACCAGGGCGAGCAGGATGGTGAGGACGATCATGACGCTGAACACCTGCAGGTCCGCGCTGCTCGAGGTCTTCATCGGCGGCACTTGGTACATGAGGGTGTAGAGCCAGAGCCAGGCCTGCCCCGGGTAGTTCCCCGTCTCGTTCATCATCCCCCACTGGTCGCCGGAGAGATGCTGTGCGTCTGCGAGGTTGGCCAGGTAGGTACCGTCGGCCACGAAGAGGAGGGGCTTCGTGTAGTCGGTCCCGTAGAACTGACGCGAGCTGAGCAGGGCCCCGTCGAGCGCCCCGCTGCGGGCCATCGAGGTCAGCCCGCCGACGATCGTGCCCACCGGGCCGTAGTCCCCCGGCGGGACCACCAGTTTGCCGTCGGTGAAGGTGGCGTTGGCCACCGCCTTCTCGTAGGCGGCGGTCCACGACGCCTGCTGGGCGGGAGTGGCCGACCGGTACTCGCTCAGCGCGGCCGAGACCGCGGGGTCGTTGGGAAGGGTCGCGAGCGGTCCGAGCACGTCGTCTGCGGCGGTGTCGATCGGGTGGTGCACCCCGAGCCACTTGTCGGGCGAGAAGGGCCCGATCGACTGCGAGGTGCCGTTGGTGTTGTACGGCGGGCCGTAGCTCGCGGTCGGACTGGTCCCGTCCAACTCGGTGATCGCGGTCTGGGCGAAGTCGACCGGGTCGGCCCTCGCCCACGACGCGACGGTGACCGGCTTGTCGTCGGCGGACCCGAAGAGGACGGAGAGCCCGACCACCAGGAGCACCACCACCAGCAGTGCGATCAAGAACTCCTTGACCAGGTCGTAGGGTTCGTAGCTCCCGTGCCACTCCGCCACGTCCCGGTCGGGCTTGAACCGCTTGCCCACCCGGTGGGACGCGGAGGTCGCGTCGGGAGTCATCGGGGGACCTCGGCGGTCAGGGGCTCGTCGGCGGAGGGTCCGTCAGGACGCTCACCGGCGGGCGGTCCCCCGGGACGGATCCCCTTCGCCGCGAAGGGCGGCACCACCCCCCGGAGCCGGACCAGCAGGACGTGGATGCCCACCAGGACCACCACGAAGAGCGGCAGCAGCATGATGTGCCACATGAGCATCTGGCCGAAGTTGGTCACGTTGAAGATGGCTCCGGCACCCGTCGAGTTGATCCCGTCCTTGGCCTGGGTGCTGATCCACTGCGAGTCGAAGTTCTGCTGGGAGAGGTAGCCGGTGAAGGCGGCGCCGACGGAGGTAAGGAACGTCACCACGCCGGTGATCCAGGTGGCCCGGCGCCGCCCCCGCCAGGCGGCCATGAAGAACTTGCCCCAGAGGTGGACGACCATGGCGAAGAAGAAGACCTCGACACTCCAGAGATGGAGCGAGTTCACGAACAGTCCGCTTGACGAGACGTGCCACCAGTTGGGTCCCATGACCGCGAGCACCATGCCGGTCGCGATGACCACGACCAGGGCCGCGATGGTGACGACGCCGAAGACGTAGATCCACGACGCGACGTAGGCGGGTTGACGGTCGGGGAGGAGACGGTCGGGGGGCAGCGCCTCGACAGCGGCCCCGCGCAGCTTGGCCGTCCACTGCCCGGCGTCCTCGGGCCGGTCCGCGGCGACCCCGGCGCCCGTTCCGGTGGCCTGTTGCGGGGGGTCGGTGATGGTCATCGGTCGTCCCTCCCGCGGTGCCCGAAGGGGATCAGGATCGCCGCGAAGAAGACGACGATCATGAGCCCGATGAGCACGAGGTTGGCGACGGAGATCTGGATGAACCCCCAGTGGACGTAATGACCGGGATGGTTCAGGTCGATCAGGCTCCCGAGCAGGGCTCCGAGCACAGCGGTTGCTGAGTGCATGGTGACCTCCTTCTTCGAGGGTTAGGGAGGTGCTGGTGACGACGATAGGGCTGAACGTCGCCGCCATCGGGGACCGGCTGCGCGCACGGTCCGCCGGGCCGGTGCCGGCCCGTGGGTTCCGTCCTACGCTGGAAGCGTCGCTCGCCGCCACGCCACCCACCACTCAGGAGGTCCCCATGGAACTCGGCATCCACTTCGCCAACTGCACCTTTCCCGGTGGGCCGGAGGCCCTCGGCGCGACCCTGGCCGGGACGGCCCGCGCCGCCGAAGAGGCGGGCTGTACGACCTTCAGCCTCATGGACCACTACTTCCAGATGGAGGAGTTCGCCGATCGTCACGAGCCGATGCTCGAGGGCTACACCTCGCTCGGCTTCCTGGCCGGCCAGACCGAGCGGATGACCCTCGGCCTTCTGGTCACGGGGGTCACCTACCGGCACCCGGGTCTGTTGGCGAAGATCGTGACCACCCTCGATGTGCTCTCGTCGGGCCGCGCCCAGCTGGGCATCGGTGCGGCCTGGTACGAGCGGGAGCACCTCGGTCTCGGCGTACCGTTCCCGCCGGTGGCCGAGCGGTTCGAGCGGCTCGAGGAGACCCTCCAGATCTTCCATCAGATGTGGAGCGATGACGACGGGCCGTTCGTCGGCAAGTTCTACAAGCTGGACGAGACCATCTGCTCACCTCGGCCGGTGAGCCGGCCACGTCCACGGATACTGGTTGGCGGCAGTGGCGAGAAGAAGACGCTGCGCCTCGTCGCGCGGTACGCCGATGCCTGCAATCTCTTCGCCCTCGACACTGCCGAGGTCGCCCACAAGCTCGAGGTCCTGGCCCGGCACTGCGACGCGGAGCACCGCGATCCCGCCTCGATCGAGACGACCATCCTTGCGATGAGCGATCCCGTGGCCGATCCGGACGCGTTCCTCGCCTCGATGGATGAGTACGCCCGTCTCGGGGTGCGGCTCGTCGAGGTCATGCCGCTGGTCGAGGATCCGGTGTCCTGGGCGGCCCGCCTCGGTGAGCAGGTGGTCCCCCGTCTCGCCGAGCTCGGCCCGACCGGGTAGGTGCCGGGCCGGTCGACGGACCGTCAGAGTTGGTCGACGTAGGTGTCGGTGCCGACGATGGTCCGGACGAACGGTGCGGCCAGGAGCAGGGTGCCGGCTCCGTCCGACTCCACGGCATCGGTGTAGGTCCGCACCCGCTCGAGGGCTTCCACCGGGTCGCCGCCGACGAAGAGGAGCTGGACCAGGCGGTCGACCCCACCGGCCGGAGAGCCGAGGTCCATGGGAGCGCCGGCGTCGCCCTGATCCGGGGCGGAAGGGACCCACGACGCGGCGATCTCGATGGACGAACCGGCCAGGAGGGCAGGGATCCGGGTCGAGGCGAGGACGGTGTGCAGGTCGGCCCCGGTGCCCGTTGCCGCGTCCCACCAGAGGACGACCAGTCCGCCGTAGCCGTGGTCGAGCGCGAGCTCGACCGGCACCGGATCGTCGTCCCGGTAGGCGGAGGCCAGGTAGGTGAACGTCGAGGTGTGCACATGGGTGCGTTCGGCGAACCCCCGTCCGTTGGCGTAGAGGTCGCGCACCTGGTGGATGGACCACTCGCCGAAGTGCTCGCGCTGGTGTCCCTGCTCGACCCAGTAGATCGCGACGTAGCTGCCGGCGTCGAGCGGCCGTGCGATCGTGCTCCCGGTCGGCCACCGGAGGTCCTTCAGGGCGCGGGTCGCGACCCACCGGCTCCCGGCGAAGAGCCACGGCCCGACCAGACAGCCGCTGTAGTAGTGGTCCCGCTCGTACCAGCGGTTGTAGGCGCGCTCGAAGCCCTTCTGCGGCTCGACCAGCGTGAGCAGCATGCTGCCCACCTTGACCGGGTAGTCGTCGACCCCGCCGACATCGAGTGGGTAGCCCACAGGCTCAGGCGAGCACGACCGGAAGCTGGCGCGGGCCGCGCACCTGCCCCCCCGCCCAGGTAACCGACTCGGCATCGTCCAGATGGAACGCGGGGACCCGCGCCAGCCACTCTTCGAGGGCGACCCGCAGCTCCATCCGGGCGAGGTTCGATCCGGCGCAGCGGTGGATGCCCGAGCCGAACGCCACGTGGCGGTTGTCCAGCCGGTCGAGGATGACCTCGTCTGCACGATCGAACGCCGCGGGGTCGCGGTTGGCGGCGGGGAAGTTCATCAGGACCCTGTCCCCGGCGGCCATCGGGCAACCGGCGACTTCGACGTCCTCGGTCACGATCCGGGCCATGGTCACCGGTGAGTAGGCACGGAGCAGCTCCTCGACGGCCGCGGGCATCAGGTCGGGCTCGCGCAGCAGGCGCTCCCTGTCCTCGTCGTGGGTGGCGAGATGCCACAAGGACGAGCCGATGGCGCTCCAGGTGGTGTCGATCCCCGCGATGAGGGTCAGCATCGCCATGCCGAGGACGATGGAGTCTTCGACGGGGGCGCCGTCGACCTCGGTGTGGAGCAGGGCGCTGAGGAGGTCGTCGCCAGGGGCATCGCGTCGTTCCTTCATCTTCTCCCAGAGGAACAACCCGATGCCGAAGTTCCCGCGCTTGCGCCGCTCGGGATCGTCGGCGAACTCGAGCGAGTCGCGGACCCACCCGGTGAACGTGTCGGACATCGACTCGGGGACCCCGAGGATCCCGGCGATCACCCGCACCGGGATCTGCTGGGCGTAGTCGACCGCCGCGTCGGCCCGGTCGTGCTCCACGATGCGGTCGAGCAGCGAACGGCAGAGCGAGCGGGTCGACGGCTCGTACGATTCGACCCGCCGATGCGAAAACCAGGGGAGCAGCAGTCGACGGGTCCAGGTGTGCAGCGGAGGATCCGCCGAGATCGGTGGCAGCCCGTAGGGGAGGTGCTCCCGGCCTTCGTCAGATTCGGCCGGGATGACACTCACGTCGATCGAGCTGAACCTCGAGGGATCGTGGGCGATCGCGGTGACGTCGGCGTAGCGGGTGGGAAGCCAGGTGCTCTCCCGGCGGTCGGTGTGGGCGATCGGGCAGGTGGCTCGGAGGTGGTCCCAGCGGCCGAATGGATCCTCGACGTAGTCCTCGTCGAGCACGTCGAAGTCGTGCGCCCAGTCCTCGACGGCTTCGGTGCGCGCCACGACTCTCCCCTCCGACCCTCGGTCGTGGGTTCGCCGGTCGGTCACCGGCGGCCCCGTTCGACCCACCGTATCCCCCAAACGTGCACGCTTCCAGAGGGCCGAATCGACGCCCGCTGAACCTCGTCGGGGAGAGTTGCGTGCTTCCGACCGGTGTTTTCGGGCCAGGACCGATAGGATTGCAGCGGCTGGAGAGTCCCGCCGACCGAGAAGAGCCACGTTGCCGCCACTGCCGTTGTCCACCCCCGATTCACCAGCGCCGTCCCCAGTCTCCACCGGTAGCCTCAAGCCGGTCCTCGACGTACTCCCGGCTTCTGTCTACGAGAACCCGACCTGGCGTGGCATGACCTACTTCGTGCGCGACTCGGCCATGTACGTCGCCCTGCTCGCCCTCCTCGTGGTCGTCGGCAACCTCTTCGCCGTGCTGGCGCTCGAGGTGGTGATGGCGTTCGTCGTCTCCGGGCTGTTCGTCGTCGGTCACGACGCCGCCCACGGTGCCCTGTTCAAGACCAAGCGCATGAACTCGGTGGTTGCCCATCTGGCGATGCTGCCCAGCTTCCACGTCTTCGAGGGCTGGGTGCTCGGCCACAACCGGATCCACCATCCCTACACGGTCCGACAGGGCTACGACTTCGTGTGGCACCCCACCACGCCGGAGGAGTACGGCGCGATGGGGTGGTGGCGGAGGGTCGTCCACCGGTTCGAGTGGTCGTGGGCCGGTGCGGGTGCCTACTACATCCACCAGGTGTGGTGGAAGAAGATGATGGTCGGAGCGAACCCCGCACGCTGGGTCAAGGCGATCCGCCGTGACCGCTGGATCGTCACCGCGTTCATCGCCGGGGCGCTGGTCCTGTTCAGCCTCATCGGCGTCGCGCTCGGCGACAGCGGATGGGGGATCCTCTGGCTCGACACCCGGACCGTCCTGCTGCCGTTCCTGGGCTTCTCCTGGCTCATCGGTGCCGTCGTCCACATCCACCATGTCTCGCCGGAGATCCGTTGGTGGAAGAAGACGGAATGGACCAAGTTCAAGGCGCAGATGGAGGGCACGACGGTCCTCCGGGTGCCCAAGGTGGCCAACTTCTTCATCCACTGGATCATGGTGCACGTCCCCCACCACGTGGACATGCGCGTGCCCATGTACCACCTCGAGGAGGCGGCGGCGGCGATCGAATCCGCCTTTCCCGGCTCGGTCATCGACCGGCCGCTGCGCTTCCGGGACTACGTCGCCAACGCGAGGGCCTGCAAGCTCTACGACTTCGACGCCGGACGATGGATCAGGTACGCCGAGCGACGGACGCCGCGGGTCGCCGTCTGACGCACCCTTCGGGGGCACCTGTGCCGGGCTGACGACTCAGCGGCGCTCGATGATCCCCCGCAGGTAGGCCGCCTGGCCCACGTGCTGCAGATCGTCGGCGAGCACGCTCACCAGTCGGACACCGACGGTCACCGGCGGGTCCCAACGGCGGTCGACCACCCGCTCGAGGTCCGTCTCGGTCAGCTGTCCCAGGTACGCGAGCGTCCGACGGTGGACGTCCTCGAAGTACCCGAGCAGCGAGCCGGCATCCACGACGACGACCGCCACCATGTCCGGATCGTGTCCGTACCCGGTGTCCGAGGGATCGAGGGGCAGCGCGAAGCGGTCGACCCAGCTCTCGGCTGTCCAGGCCTGCTCGCCGGCGCTGAGGCCGGTCACGTGGTCGTCCTGGACTCTGGTGAGGTGCCAGATGAGCCAGGCGATGGAGTTGGACTCCGCGTCGGCACGGAATGCCAGGTCCTCCGCCGAGAGACCGTTGACCGCGGGATGGACGGCGTCGCGGATCCGCTCGAATCCGTCCACCAGGATCTCGATGCTAGACATTGCTCAGGTTACCCCCGCGTCGGCCAGGAGCCTCGTGTCATCAGCCAGGAGCGCGTGCGCCAGGTTGTGGATGAGCCCGAGCACTTCCGGATGGCTCTCGGGATCCCAGCCCTCGAGCAGGTCGGTGAGCGAGTCGCGTCGCGCGGCGCTCAGCCGGTCGAGGGCGTCGCGTCCCGTGGCGGTGAGGGTCAGGGCCGTCGTTCCCGAAGCCCCCTCGCGCTCGAGCATCCCCGCATCGACCAACGCGTCGACGCCGACGGTGAGCAAGGACGGATCGACCCCGAGCCGGACGGCGAGTTCCTGCAACGAGGAGCCCGGGGCGTCGGCCAACCGGTAGAGGGTCCAGCACGCCCGTGGCGGCAGATCGAGGCCGGCACGGGTGGCGAGGGACCCGTAGAGCTCGACCCGGTTTTCGCGTCCGGCGGCGCGCTCGAGGATCCGGCGGGCCTCGCCGAGGGAGGTGCGTGGCTCGGGGATCCCGAGGTGCTCAGCGGGTTCCGAGACGCGGATCGACTTGCGCAGCGCTATCTCAGGGAGGGTCCAACTCAACAGGAAGGCCACGAAGCCGATGGGCACCCCGACGAGGAAGATGGTCGAGATGGTGTGGGCGATCCCGTGGATCACGGCCGTCTGGATGGCGGGCGGCAGGCTGTGGATGGCAGCCGGGTTGTCGCTGTTGAGGCTCACGCCCGCGGGGACGGCCGTCAGGTGGAGGGCCCGGAGGATGTTGCCCAGGACGAGGTTGGCGTAGAGCGCTCCGAAGACCGCGGTCCCGAACGATCCCCCGATCATCCGGAAGAAGGTGGTGCCCGACGTGGCGGTCCCGAGCTCCTCGTAGGGCACGGCGTTCTGGACGGCCACGACCAGCACCTGCATGACCAGGCCCAACCCAAGGCCGAAGATCGCCATGTACCCGGCCATGACCCACGCCCCGGTGGACACCCCGATCAGCGACATCAGGTAGAGCCCGATCGTCATGAGCGCGGTGCCGAGCACCGGAAACACCTTGTAGCGGCCGTACCGGCTCACCAAGAAGCCGCTCCCGATCGAGCCCACCAGCAGCCCGCCCATCATCGGGAACAGCCGCACGCCGGAGGCCACCGCACTGACCCCCTTCACTTCCTGGAGGAAGAGCGGCAGGAAGGTCATCGCGCCGAACATCGCGAACCCGACCACGAATCCGATGGCGCTGGCTGCGGAGAACACCTTGTTGGTGAAGAGATGGAGGGGGATGACCGGTTCGACCGCCCGGCGCTCTGCGAACAGGAACAGGACCCCGAGCAGGACCCCGAGCACGGCCAGCGTGACGACCACCGGTGACGTCCACGGGTACGAGGTGCCCCCGAGACTGGTGAACAGGACCAGGCAGCTCGCTGATCCTGCCAGCAGGAGGGTGCCGAGGTAGTCGATGACCCGGTGCTCACGGCTGAGCGTGCCGGGGAGGACGATCGCGGTGACGACGAGTGCAACGGCACCGATGGGGATGTTGATGTAGAAGATCCAGCGCCAGGAGAGATACTCGACGAAGAGCCCGCCGATGAGCGGGCCGATCACGGTGGTGATCCCGAACATGGCCATGAACAGGCCCATGTAGCGGCCCCGTTCGCGGGGCGAGACGACATCGCCCACGATGGTCTGGGCCCCGACCATCAGCCCGCCCCCACCGAGTCCCTGGAGGGCCCGGAAGAGGATGAGCTGGACCATCGTGTGGCTCAGCCCCGAGAGCGCAGAGCCCACCAGGAAGAGGACGATCGCTCCCTGGAAGAAGAACTTGCGGCCGAACTGGTCCCCGAGCTTTCCCCAGAGCGGCGTCGAGACCGTCGAGGCCAGCAGGTAGGCGGTGACCACCCACGTGAGGTGTGAGGCGCCGTGCAGGTCGCCCACGATGGTGGGCAGTGCGGTGGAGACGACCGTCTGATCGAGGGCCGCCAGGAACATCCCGAGCATCAGGGCGGCGATGATCACCAGCACCCGCCGGTGGGAGAGCGTTCCAGGCACCCCGGTCGGGGCAGCCGTGACCGTCGTCGTCATGGCTCCTCAGGCTAACGGCCCTGGTCTCACCGCACGCCGGCAGGCCGGAACTGGACGCTGATCCTGGGGCCGGTGGCCCGGGTCGTCTTCGGAACGCTGTGCTCCCAGGTGCGCTGGCAGCTGCCGCCCATCACGATGAGGTCGCCGCCGCCGAGCTCGAACCGCACGGTCCGCGCTCCACCACCCCGACGCCGAAGGAGCAGCCTTCGTGATTCGCCGAGGGAGAGGATGGCGACGAGGGTGTCCTCGGTCGCGCCGCGTCCGACGGTATCCCCGTGCCAGGCCACGCTGTCTCCCCCGTCCCGGTAGAGGCAGAGCCCGGTGGTCGCCAGGTCGGCGCCCGGCGTCCCGCGGTAATGGATGGCGAGCGCCTCCCGTGCGACCTCGAGCGCCGGTTCCGGCAACGCCTCGCCGGCTCCGTAGAACGCGACCAGGCGAGGCACGTCCACCATCCGGTCGTACATGGTCCTCCGCTCGGCGCGCCAGGGGACGGCGCGCTCGAGGCGCTCGACGAGGAGGTCGGCACGACCCATCCAGGCCGGGAGGTGGTCGACCCAGGCACCGTCGGACAGCGCGATCCGACGGAGTGCCCCGGATAGAGCCCCCGGTGCGGGTTCGGCCCAGGTGTCGAAGAGGCTTGCCTGGACCACGGCCACGGTGAGCCAGTCTAGACGAACACCTGTTCGTGCTCCAGGGCAGGGAAGACCTCGGCAGGAGGCGCGGGCCGTTTCCTGCCGCCTCCTGGCCCGTGGCGAAGATCCGTTCAGGACCGCTCAGGACGACGCCGTCGTCTGTCCGATCGGGGTGGCAGTCGCTCCCGTGGACAATGTCAGTGAGGACAGCCCGGCGGTCGAAGCGCACGCCGATTTGAGTGCCGTAGTCGTCGACCCCGCGTTGAGCTGGCCGTAGGTGCTGGAGGTCGACGAGCCCAGGCGGATCGAGGGGTTGGTGCCGAGCGTCGGGGTGAAACCCTTGAAGATGACCTGGCTCACGCCGACCGTCGATGGTGTCCAGCTGATGGCGATCGAGGTCGGCGCCACGGTCTCCCCTGCCGCCAGCTTGGTGCAGTCGTTGGTGGACAGGGGGAGCTCGGCGGCTGCATTGCCCCTGGTCGGGGTCGCGGCCCCGTTCGACGCCTTGCAGCTGCTGATGGTCAGGTGCACCAGCGCCATCTCGGAGGTGGCAGCCCCGCCGTTCGTGAGCGGCGGGTCGAAGTTGACGGTCCCGCTCACCTTCGAGCAGGTCTCGTTGCCCGGACCGGTGACGTCGGGCGACGCCGACGTGGTCCCCGTGTGGGTTGTAGCGGCGCTCCGCCTGGTCATCGCAGGCTTCATGTAGGTCAACAGGTTGCTGGGGATGCCGGGCAGGTTCGGCGACTGGGCGACGGCGGGCAGCAGCACCGCAAAGGGGACGCAGGGGGTGAACCCGAAGTTCCCGTTGGCGTCGATCGGAAACGCCAAGGGGTTCGAGTTCGGGTTGCCATAGGAGACGTTGCCACAGGAGCTGTCGCCGCTCTTCGGGCCGATGTCTGCCTCGACCGGCAGCGTCCCCTCCTGGCCGCTCTGGGTCGGGCAGTATGGCCCGTTGCCGGTCTTGCAGTCGTTGCCGTTGAGGTTGTTCTGGTACACCTCGAACCCTCCGCCCGGATCCCCCTTGGCGTCCGCAGCGGTCTCCAGGAAGTCGAACGGCGTCGAATAGGGGAGGTGGGTATTCGGGTTGTCCGCGCAGTTGTACTGGCTGCTCAGGCACATGGGCGAGGTGTTGCCTGCGACATACCCGCCGATCTCCCCGTAGATGTTCCAGTCGGCCGGCTGGGTCCAGAGCGCGTCACTGCTGGCCGTGTTGCCCTCGATCGTGATGTTCTGTCCCGGGCTCGCAGGGACGGTGCAGCCGGTCCCTCCGGACAGCGGCTCGAGGAAGGACTTCATCTCGCTCACGGTGTTGTTTTCGAAGGCGAGCTGGTAGAGCTGGGCGTTGGTCACGCCGTTGAGGATCTCGGCGGGACCGGTGATCGTGTTGTTCTGGACCAGGATGTTGCCCTCCCCCGCCAGCGGATTGCCGCAGTCCGACTCGAGGTCGATGCCGGCGTCGGTCGGGGTGATGATGTTGTTTCCGGTGGCAGTCGTTGCGCCGCCGATGGTGACCCGGTTGCCGAACACGACGGAGAAGCCGATTCGTCCCGGCGAGTTGCACTGGTTGGCGGAGATCGTGATATCTCCTGCGGGATAGGTGCCGGGCGTCGCGTACTCGTCCAGCCCGAACACGGTGGTGCAGTCGCCGTAGATCGTGTTCATCGTGTTGTTGTTGACGAGCACGCGTTGCCCCCCGGACACCTGGATCGCCGAGTCGATCTCGTATTGGGATGTGCCGCCGGCGAGATTGGCACCGTCGATGGTCATGTTCTCGAACTGGAGGTCACACCCACCCTCGACGTACCACATGATGTCGGTCGGGGGGTTGCCCGACTCGGCCTTGGTCAGCGCGGCCTTTGCGCCTCCGAAGTTGTTGGTGATGCCACAGTACGGGTTCTGGATGGTCGGCGGGCTGTTGTCTTCGGGACTGGTCACCGACTGCTGCTCGAACGTCGCACCGTTGCCGTTGAAGATGGTGTCGGTCAGCCCCCGGAGGAAGATCATGCCGTTGACGAGGTAGCAGCCACCCGAGGCGAATTGCACCTCGATGGGTGCGGTCGGCGTGCCGACGGGCAGGGTGTTGATCCAGTTGTCGAGGGCCTGCGTGACGTCGACCGAGCAGTTGTCCGGGATGGTCGCCGTCGGCACCTGCTCGCACGTCGCCGGAGGCCCCTGCTCGGTGCACGGCGGTTGGCCGGTCGGCGCGGGGGGCGCTGCGATGGCCGCGCTCTGGTCCTTGCCGGCCGCGATCGCCGTACAGGTGGAGCAGAGCCCGACGACCGGCATCTTGTTGAGCAGAGGGGCATCCTGGCAGGCGGTGCTGCACGCGTTCCCCTTGAGCGTGTTGTTGCCCAGTTCCCCGGCGGCGGTCGAGCCCCAGGCGTAGGTCGCACCGGCCGGGGTGACCGCCAGGCTGAACTGGTCCCCGCCGGCGATCTCGGAGACGCTCGGGAGGCCGGAGACGGCGGCTGGCGTCGGGTTGCACTGATAGGAGGTCTGGCAGGTCGTCCCCGTGGTGGTGCCGTTGCCCAGCTCGCCGACGGTGTTGTCGCCCCAGGCATAGAGGGCGCCGGTGGAGGTCGCCGCCAAGCTCTGGTCGAACCCGGCCGACACCGAGCTCACCGTGACCGTCCCGGGCACACCCGACTCGACCGGCACGTTGTCACAGCTGTCGTTGCACGCGTTGCCGGTGAAGCCACCCGTGCCGAGCTGGCCCCAGCGGTTGTCCCCCCAGCCGTAGACCGTGCCCGCCGACGTCCTGGCCAGGGCGAACGCGCCGCCGCCCGAGATGCCCTGGACGGTGACCCCGGTGGGGAGCGGGAAGGAGACCGGAGTCGTGCCGACGACGTCCTGGCAGGTGCCGCTGCAGGCGTTCCCGGCGAGGCCGTTGCCCAGCTCCCCGTAGGTCGCGTCTCCCCACGCATAGACGGTGCCGACTGATGTGAGCAGCAGTCCGTCGTTTGCCTCGGCCACGATGCCCTCGACCGCCTGGCCCAGCGGGAGTGCGGAGAGGCCGACCTGGACCGGCTTGTTCTGGCACTGCTTGCCGGTCAGCTTGAGCGACGTGGCGCAGGCGTCGTTGCCGGAGAGCGTGCCGTTGCCAAGCTCACCGTTGGCGGCGTAGCCCCACGCGTAGAGGTTGCCGGTCGCGTTCGAGCGCGAGGCCGAAGTCAGCGCCCATGGCGATGGCGGTGACCGTCCCCGGCACGTTGACCTTGAGCGGTGAGTAGTAGACGTCGGCCCCGCGCGCCCCTGATGTCGGATAGTCGAGCTGGCCGTACTGGTTGTTTCCCCAGGCGTAGACGTACCCGCTCGAGGTCAGGGCCATGGCGGAGCCGTTCGAGCCGGCGACGACCTGGGTGACAGTTGCACCGGGCGGGAGGTTGGAGATCTTGTTGCCGGTCGTCGCCTTGACCGGCGACTTGTTGTTGGATGAGCCGTTACCCGGATCGTTGCCCCAGCCCCACGCGCCGGGGGTGGTCGCCGCACTCAGCTCGATGGCGTGGGTGACGTGGTCAGTGCCGGCCGCTCCCGGGCGTGCCGCGCCGGCCTGCTGCCCGTTACCGCTGAGTGAGAGGGCCCCGATCGGCACCAGGACCACGAGACCGAGGAGGAGTGCGCCGAGGATCGCCGGTGCGGGCCGGCGCATCAGCGATCGCGAGGGGCGCCTCTCGGGCATTGCAGCGGAGGTCGGCTTCCCCTGATTCATCGCTGCGTTCCCCCTGTCTCCGCCTGCCGGCGGGTTCCACTCGGACCAATCGACACACCGTCCGTGTAACCCCTCAACAGGAGATTGTCGACCAGCGACGGCCCTCCATTCACGGCTCCATAGGCTAGAACGTCGTGGCAGCGGGTTTCGTTACCGGAGGACGGTCCTGCGACGAATTCCGCGGCATCCCGGCGACTCAGGTGCCGGGCAGCTCGATTCCGTCGATGAGGGACCCGGCGGTCATCTCGAACATCGCCTCGTCGTCGGACCGGCGCCAGAGGTCGAGCAGCCCCACGGAGAGCGGATCACACCCGTACCGCATCGGCCCGGTGTCGTCGAGGATCGCATCGGCGATACGCGCGGCAGCCTCGGCCGGAGCCGACACCAGCGGATCGGCAGCCTCGCGGCGGAGCCGGACCGCCTGCTCTGCCATCGCCCTGTACCCGTCGAACTGCTCAGCGGCCTGCTCGCCCGTGCTCAGCCGGAACATGTCGGTGTCGACGGGGCCGGGCAGGATCTCCACCACCCGCACCCCTGCAGGGGCGAGCTCGACCCTCAGGGTGTCACCGAATGCCGATACCGCCGCCTTGGTGGCGCGGTAGGCCGAGTAGAACGGCACGCTGGCCAGGATCGACGACGACGAGACGTTGCAGACCACCGAGGGCCGGTTGGCCCGAAGGACCGGGATGGCGGCGATCGTCATCGCCACCAGTCCGAGGACGTTGGTCTCGAAGAGGGCGCGCCAGTCCTCGAGTCGGCTGTGCTCGACCGGCAGGTAGTCCGAGTCGATGCCGGCATTGTTGACGAGGATCCGGAGATCGTCGGGGAGTCGGTACGACTCGGGTTCGGTGACGTCCATCCGGGCGACGGTGAGGCGGCCGCCGGTGGTGCTCGTGAGGTCCTTACCGTCCTCGGGCTTGCGCATGGTGGCGATGGTGTCGAATCCGCGGTTCGCCAGCTCGACGGCCACGGCACGGCCGATGCCTCGACTGGCGCCGGTGACCAGTGCGCTTCCTCCGATGTCCACGGGGCCAGAGCCTGTCAAAGATCACCCGCGCGTTCCACACGGGCCCCCGACAGATGCGCGATTGCCCGGAGCCCACTACTGCTGCGAGCATCTGCCGGTGAGCATCGATCATTCGAGGAGCGACATCGTCGAGCAGGTCGAGACCTTCTACGAAGAGTTCGCCGATACGTATGACGAAGTGGCCGCGGAGGCCTGCTGGATGGCCAACGATGCGCTCGCCGGCGAGCTGGTCGGAGTGCACTGCGTCAGCTCGGCCCTCGATCTGGCATGCGGCACGGGTCAGACCCTGCACGTCCTCCGAAGCGCGTTTCCGGCGGCGGAGCTCATGGGTGTGGACGTCTCAGTCGGCATGCTCGACATCGCACTGGGCAGGGTCGGCGATGCGCGGCTGGTGCACTCCGACATCGGGTCGTTCGTGCACTCCACGACCGATTGGTTCGATCTGATCACGAGCATCGGAGGACTCGAGTTCGTCGCCGATCTCCCGGCCGTCCTCGGTGACCTGCGATCGCTCGTCCGCCCGCTCGGCCACCTCATCTTCACCTACGAGCCGGTCATCGAGGGGTGGGAGCCGCAGGCGGCGAGGGAGGAGTCCAACCTCGGGAGCAGCGGCCTCGCCTTGACCACCCTCCGATGGGAGCCGACCGAGGTGGAGGGCGTGTTCCGCGACTGGCGTCAGGTCAGCAACAGGCTGGTGATGTCCTATGTGCGCCAGGACCTCCCGACGATCTACTCATTGGTGCACGTTGCGCGTGGACCGGGCGAGGGACGCCCCCCGCTGGATCCGTGACGACTGTCGCCGGTGACGTCCCGCCGCTGGTGAACCCCTAGAATGCTTGGGTCCGAGGCAAGGGGTCAGCTCAGCGATGCGGCGACGAATGCTCAAGTCCAAGATCCACCGTGCGACGGTGACCGCCGCCGACCTCAACTACGTCGGGTCGATCAGCATCGACGCCCAGCTCATGCAAGCGGCTGACATCCTCGAACACGAGCAGGTCACCGTGCTCGATGTGGACAACGGTGCCCGGTTCGAGACCTATGCGATCACCGGCGGGCCCGGCGAGATTTGCCTCAACGGCGCCGCCGCCCGCCTGGTCCATGTCGGCGACACGGTAATCCTGCTGACCTACGGCGAGTACGACGAGGACGAACTCGGGAGCCACGAGCCCCGTTTGGTGCACGTCGACGAGAAGAACTCGGCGCTGAACAGCTGAGCCGCTGAGGAGCGGGACCGGGCCGACTGGCCCTCATCCCGCTCGCACCGGCGGCTGTCCCAGCCGTGATCGTTCAGCTGATCTTGAGCGGCGCGCTGGCGGAGATGATCTCCTGGAACAACCCCTCTATATTCGCAGACAAGCTCACGGTCACTATCTCGGATCCCGACGCCCGGACAGGAACAGTGAAGGATCCGCCGAGCTTCGGAGGGGTCAGGGTGGGCGCGTTGTACACGGCCGGCGTCACGGTGACCTTGTTGAAGGCGTTGAGGAAGCCCGTCCCGTCGGGATGGGCTAACTGGACCTGCGGTTTCGGAGCGGAGCCACCTCCCCCGAGGAGGGCGGTCAGTGCGACCAACGTGGACAGCCACCAGTAGCTCTTGGCTCCCGACTTGTCGCTCACGCTGACTGTGGCACCCGGTGCCGCAGAACTGGTCGAGAAGCTGAGGGTGGGGGAAGCGAGCGGAAACAACTGCTCGTTCGTGAACTGGACCAGACCGCTGCCCGCCGCGACCGGCTTGAACGTGGTCAAGTCGATCATGGCGAGTGCGCATCCGATGAGGCCCTCACGAAACTGCTGACCGGGCGGAGGGCAGGTCGCGTTGGGGTCGAGTGCCCGCGTCGTAGGTAGGGTGTAGGTGAAGTCGAGATCGCCCTTCAAGTTGCTGGTATGGAAGGTGAGAGCGAGCGCATTGATCTCCGGCAGCGCCGAGATCAATGCGAGCAGGCCGGGGACTGACGTCACCTTTCCCTGGAGGAGGGGCGCCGCCTTCGGATCGATGGCAAGGAGAAGGCTGGTCTCGAAGAACAGGTAGGGGTGCAGTGGGGTCATCCCCGTACAGGCGACCGGGACTTTCGCTCCCGGCGACTCTCCCAAGACGATGGGGATTCCGGAGCCCGCGAACAGGCAAGATGCGGGCGCAGGGGTTGCCGCGGCGGCCGGCGGCGACGAGGCAGTCGAGCTGACGAGGCCGACCCCGACCGACCCCACCAGAGTGAGCAGACAGAGACTCAGGCGTGCGATGCGGTTTCTGGTCACGGGAACCTCTTTCCTGGGCGGACTGTCCCTCCGGGGAGCTGACGCGACGTGCCTCCGGGCAGACGACTGTTTCGGAAGATACCCACTGCTGTCCATTTCAAACGAACGAGATCGCGCTGATTACCCCGATGCCCGAGGTCACCCCTGGCGGGTCGTCGCCAGCAGGCGTTCCGCCGCCGACGAGTACTCGGGCCCCAAAGGGTGGATACTGCACGCAGTGGGTGTCGACTGATGACCGGATGGCAGCTGGGCGAGCGGTGGTCCCGCAGGTCGGTGACCACGCTCCTCCTGGCCGCCACCCTGATCGGAGCGCTCGCCGGTCCCCTCGTCGACAGCTCGTCGAGTGCGTGGGCCGGGCAGCCACCGAGCGGGACTGCGCTTTCACCGTCCGTTGCCCCGGGGTACTGGGAGGTCGCCGCCGATGGCGGCATCTTCGCCTTCGGCGATGCCGGCTTCTACGGCTCGATGGGAGGACAGACGCTCAACGCGGCGATCGTCGGGATGGCTGCAACCCCCGACCGGGGGGGCTACTGGGAGGTCGCCGCCGACGGCGGCATCTTCGCCTTCGGCGATGCCGACTTCTACGGCTCGATGGGGGGCGTCACGCTCAACGAGCCGGTCCTTGGCATGGCGGTGACCACGGACGGCAGGGGCTACTGGGAGGTGGCTCACGATGGCGGCGTCTTCGCCTTCGGCGATGCGCGCTTCTTCGGTTCGAGGGGGGGCTCACCCGGCAAGTTCGGCGCTTCGATCCGGGGGATCACTCCGACCCCGGACGGCGGGGGCTACTGGGAGTTCGCCGCCGACGGCACGATCTTCGGGTTTGGCGGCGCCGGCCATTTCGGCTCGGCAGCGGGACTGGTGCTTGCTCCCAACGATTCGGATGACAATGCCTCGATCAGGGGCCTCGCCTCCACCCCTGACGGCAGGGGCTACTGGGAGGTCGGCCACGACGGGGGCATCTTCGCCTTCGGCGATGCCGACTTCTTCGGTTCGATGGGAGGGACCCCCCTGCACGCGGGGATCGTGGGAATGGCCGCGACCCGTGACGGTGCCGGGTACTGGGAGGCGGCCAACGACGGTGGCATCTTCGCCTTCGGGGACGCCCACTTCTACGGCTCGATCGGGGACACCCCCATCGATGCGGCGATCGTGGGAATGGCCTGACCGGATGGGGCACGATCCCGGGCGGTCTCCTCTGCACCGTCTCCGTCCATCTCGTCGCGCAGGAACCATCCGGCGAGCACCGACGCGCTGAACAGCGCCAGGTTCGCGGCGAAGACCACACTGAACCGAACCGCGGAGATGCTCGAAGGAGAGCCGTCGCCCGGCCATGACCGTTGCTCGACGAGGTACCAGCCGACCACTGCCGCGACGAGAAGGACCGTCACGACCCGTGACCAGCCGGTCCGCCGCCACCCGTCGATCAAAACAGCGAATTGTGCGACCCAATACCACATCACCGGCAGCGCCAGGATCGTGTATTGGAGGTGGCTGACCGGGATGACCAGGACGGCGAACAGTGTCGTGTTGAGGACGCACAGCATGGGCTCGGACTTCGCGGCGAAGGGACAGGACGAGCAACCCGACGACCCAGACGCCCAGGATCACCATCAGCAGGTAGCGGAGCTCGCTCGACACGGTGATCGGCCTGGCGAGCCCGCTCTTGGAGAAGAGGAGCCTGGGGATCCCCCCGATCGAGTCACTGACCAGCTGCTGGGATTTCTCCTGGAAGACCCTCGTGAAGAAGGATCGGAATTCCGGCGCTCCTGCCGGGATGAGATTGGTGACGAGGCCGAACACGATCACCAGTGCGGTCGCTGCTACGGCGCGCACCCTCGTCCTGGTATCGATCCCGGTCTGCAGTACCGCCAGGAGCAGCAACACGGGCCAGACCTTGATGAGGCAGGCGACGCCGACGGCGGTGCCGAACGAGAGCGGCCGTTCCGCCTTCCACGCCGCCGCAGCCACGACGACAAGAAGGAGCACGAAGATGTCGTCGTTGCTCACGAAGAGCTCGTAGGTGATCGGCCACAGGTGCAGCCCGGTGGCGGCACAGACGGCGAAGAAGATCGGCACGTGCCACGACGCCCCGAGCCTGGATCTCAGCGCACACGTCATCGTCACGACCGCACCGGTGAATGCGGACAGCTCGAGCACCGTCCATCCTCTGAGCACATCCAACTGGGCGACGTGGGCGAAAGGGGACAGGAGCAGAGCGAGTGGAGCGAAGTAGACGTACCCGGCGTCGGTGGCAAAGGGGTTCCTCCCCTCTGAGATCAGCCCCGCAGCTTGGAAGAAGAATCGGAAGTCGACGTTGTTCACACCCATCAGGGCACCCGCCATGGCCCCCCGGTAGCGATGGGCGCAGAGGAACACCAGCAGCCCCAGGGCGAGGACCCACAGCACCGAGGTCAGCACGTTGCCCGCGAGGTAGGCGCGCGCCCGGGTCACCACAGGCGCCGGTGCCGGCGGGACCGCAATGGTCTCCTCTGAGCCCATCCTCCGCTCCTCCGCCGCCCGAGCCACGGGTGCTTCCCTGGTCGAGCGTTCGCCGACCGCACGCTCCCTGCCTGAGTGTACGTCCCGATCGCGGCCTCGGGATGCCGACGGCATCGGCCGACCGGACCCTGTTGCCGTGCGGCAGTCCGGGTCTCTACGTTGGCGGCGAGTGCGTGGACCGGAACACGGGGCTGCCAGTCTCCGTCGAACCCAGCCGTGGTCCACCTCGGCGAGAGGATGGGCAATTGCAGACCCAAGGAGCGGTGCTCTGGAAGCCAGGCTCGGATTGGTCGGTCGAGACCGTCGACCTCGACGCCCCGCGGGACCGTGAGGTGCTCATCCGTTTGGTCGCATCCGGGATCTGCCATTCCGACGAACACTTCGTCACGGGTGATGTTCCGTTCTTCGGACCCATGATCGGCGGCCATGAGGGAGCCGGCGTGGTCGAGGAGATCGGACCCGGGGTGACGCTCCTGGCTCCCGGGGATCACGTGGTGACGAGCTTCCTCCCTCCGTGTGGGAGATGCCCGTCGTGCATCGCGGGCCGTCAGAACCTCTGTGACATGGGCATGTACATCGCCGATGGGTGGCAGGTGGGCGACAAGACTGCACGGCACCATGCACGGGGTGAGGACCTACGCATCTTCTGCATGCTGGGGACCTTCGCGCGGCACACCGTGAGCGACGAGCGTTCGTTCGTCAAGATCGGAGACGATCTTCCCCTCGACAAGGCCTGCCTCGTCGCCTGCGGCGTGAGCACCGGCTGGGGATCGGCGGTCCACCGGGCTCAGGTACGACCGGGTGACGACGTCGCGGTCATCGGCGTGGGCGGGGTGGGCTCCGCCGCGATCCAGGGCGCACGGTCCTCGGGAGCTCATCGGATCTTCGCCATCGACCCGGTCCCGTTCAAACGGGAAAAGGCGATCGGGTTCGGGGCAACCCACACGGTCGCGTCCATCGAGGAGGCCTTTCCGCTGATCCAGGACGTCACGTTCGGGCGCATGTGTCAGCGGATCATCTGTACGATGTCGGTCGGGCGCGGCGAATTGATGGCGTCGATCATGGCGCTGGCTGCCAAGCGCGGTCGCGTGGTGATCACCAACGTGCATCCGTGGACCGAGACGAATGTGACGATGAGCATGCTCGACCTGCTCACGATGGAGAAGGAGCTGGTGGGCTCGATCTTCGGTTCGTCGAATCCGGGTCTCGACGTCCCGACGTTGCTCGATCTCTATCGGGACGGTCTGCTGGACCTCGACGGCATGGTCACCCGGACCTATCCACTCGACCGGCTCAATGAGGGATTCGAGGACCTGCGGGAAGGCCGCACGATCCGCGGAGTCGTCCTCCTCGAGTGACCCGCTCAGGGTGAGGTGTCGAGCATCGCCACAGCGATCTCGAGCTGAGATGCTCCGAGGACGAGCAGAGCCTCGGCCACCACAACGTGGTCCTCATCGTCCCCTGCGACATCGACGATGGTCCGGATGGCGGCGAGCCGTGACGCTTCCTGGTCGGTGTACCGGCGACTGCGGCCCCTCCCATGTCTTGTGGTGTTCACCGGTCGACCTCCTTGACGGGCACGGGGGTGGCCAGACATTCTCCTGGCTCCTCCGCCTGCATCGGCAGAATGGCCGGCCGACTTGAGCGGTGCCGGTCCGCCCCCTTTCCGGGGTCTCGGGACCGGTCCCGAGAGGGAGAAACCGGTTGAATCGGCCCTGGTGGCGTGGTAGGAACGGGGCGCGGCGGTCGCCGCGCTCCGGCACACCACCGGGAGGAGATCGCATGGCAATCGGTCCGGTCGAGTATCTCGTGGTCGGCTTTCCGGGAAACCAATTCTCGGGCGAGATCGCGCCCGAACTGGCCAAACTGGTCGAGAGCGGGACCATCCGCATCCTGGACCTGCTCTTCGTGGCGAAGGACGCGGACGGCTCGGTGGTCTCCTTCGAATTCGATCAGCTCGACGAGCTGGCTCCGTTCGCCGCCATCGACGCTGAGGTCGGTGGACTGGCGACCCCCGCGGACATCGAGCACGCAGCGGCCCTCCTCGAGCCGAACTCGTCGGCGGCGGTAATCATCTGGGAGGACCTCTGGGCCGCCCCGTTCGCCGAGGCGCTCCGGAACGCCGGCGGCGTCCTCGTCGAGAGCGCCCGCGTCCCCTATGAGCTGGTCGAAGCAGCGTTCGACGGGCTCCCGTCCGCCTGAAGCCCCACGTCAAAGGAGTCCGACCATGATGAGAAGACGACCGATCGCACGGACGGTGGCCCGGACCGCGGTCGTCGCGGGCACCGCTACCGTCGTGGCCGGGGGGGTGGCCAGGAGGCAGGCTGCCCGCAACGAGCCGCAGGCGCCGCAGGCCGAGCAGCCCGCGCCCGTCCAGGCGGCGCCAGCAGACCCGGCCGGGTCCGATCCGGTGGCCCGATTGACGCAGCTGTCCTCGCTCAAGGACCAGGGCATCCTCACCGAAGAGGAGTTCGCGGCCAAGAAGGCGGAGATCCTCAACGAGATGTGAGGAACTGGAGGGCTCTCGGATGCCACCACCCGGGGACGGTTCCGATTCCGGAATCGTGACCAAGACCGCCTCCGGTTCGGTGGACGAGACGGTCACCGCGCTGATCGCGCTGGTCGAATCCAAGGGGATGACCCTCTTCGCTACCGTCGACCACGGCGGCGAGGCGAGGCGGCACGGCCTCGAGCTCCGTGACACCAAGCTCGTCATCTTCGGCAGCCCGACCGGGGGCACCCCGGTCATGGATGCAGCCCCGCTGGCCGCGCTCGACCTGCCGCTCAAGGTTCTGGTCTGGGACGAGAACGGGCAGACCAGGATCAGCTACACGGACCCCGGTTACCTCGCCACGCGCCACCATCTTTCCGACGAGTTGGCTTCCCGGCTGACGGGGATCAACGGCATCACCGACCAGCTCGCCCGCTGAGCTGCCCCACTCTGCGAGAAGCGATCTCTCCGTTGGATACCCGGCCGAGCAGTGGTCGTGCAGCCCGTGCCGGTGCCGGCAAGCGCTCCGGGGCAACCGTCGTCCTGCTGGCCATACTGCCGGCCGTCCTGCTGGCTTCCTGTGGTGGATCCACGCCGGTCTCGTCGCTCGCGGTGGCGGATCCGGCCCTCGGCCCGGTGGGTCCCCTCCGGGCCCCCGGAGGGTCCGAGCTCGTCGACCAGGACGGACGGGTCGTCCTGCTCCACGGGGTGGACCTCGTGTACAAGATTCCGCCCTACGAGGTGGAGGTCAACGGCACCGGCTCCAACGTCCTCACCCCGGCGGAAGCGCAACGCATGGCGCAACTCGGCTTCACGGTCGTGCGTCTCGGCGTCATCTGGAGGGGGCTCGAGCCGGGCACCGACCCGATCAACGACCCAGCCATCTGCAGGGCGGGCACCCCCCGGGCGTCAGGGGTCGATCAGTTCGACGCAGCGGTCTTCGACGCGTACATGGCCCGGCTCCAGGACACCATCTCGATGCTCGCCCGGTACGGGATCTCCTCACTCATCGACATGCACCAGGACGTGTACAACGAGGTCTTCGGCGGCGAGGGGGCACCCAACTGGGCGGTGTGCACCGACGGCATCACCCCGAAACCCCAGCGGAACCTCGAGGACTGGAGCGTCAACTACACCGGGCCAGGAGTGGCTCGGGCGTACGGCCACCTGTGGACCAACGACGTCGTCGGCAACCTCCAGGGGCAACTCGACGCGCTCTGGACGAAGATCGCAGCCCACCTCCGGGGCAACCCGTGGGTGGTCGGCTACGACCCCTTCAACGAACCGTACAGTGCCGGTCTCGCCACGAGCCCCGACAACCCGGCATTCGACGCCGAGCTCGAGTGCCTCTACACCGGTCGGGCACATCCGGGACTCGATCAGAATGGCCGGCGGGTCAGCTGTCCGGTCGACGATCCCGCAGAAGGCCTGATCCCACGGATCGAGGCCGCCGACCCGACGCATCTGGTCGCCTACGAGGGCAACTACACGACCGACTCGGGGGTGCCGAACAACATCGGCGCGATGGACTACCCGCGGTTGGTGCTCAACTTCCACGACTACTGCTTTCTGCACGTCCCGAACGGTCCGGAGGCGTCCGACTTCGGCGCGGTCTGCGGTCCACTCGAGCGCGCTGTCTTCACCCAGCACGACGAGCAACGTGTCCACGATTCGACACCGGCGCAACCGGGCGGCCCTGCTGAGTTGCTCACCGAGTTCGGTGCCACCACTGATACCGCCGACCTGGGCCGGATCACCTCCGACGCGAACGCCGATCTCGTGGGCTGGATCTACTGGCAGTGGATCAACTACCCCGACCCGACCGGATCGCACTCCTCGGCACTGTGGCCGCCCCGGCAGGCCACCGCGTCACAGCTCGGTGTCCTCTCGGAGACCTACGCATCAGCGGTGGCCGGGACGCCGTCGTCGATGTCGTTCGACCCCGGGACGGCCGCGTTCACGTTGCAGTACCGCTCGAATCCCGCGATCTCCGCTCCCACGGTGATCGTCGTGCCGGTGTCGACCCACTATCGACAGGGCTACTGCCTGCGGGTGACCGGGGCCCGGGTGACCTCCAAACCGGGGGCCGCCCACGTCGACATCGCAAACGGGCCGACCTCCACCGCGGTCACGGTCTCGGTGACCGCCAATCCCTGTTCGGCCGCACCGTGAGCCGGTGACGGGGGTGTCAGTCCTGGTCGGCGGCGTCCATCATGGTCGGGGCCTCGACCGGCTCAAGACCGAACCTCAGGGCGTGCGCCTCCTTGGCGTACTTGGCGGCCCTCTGGCGGGAGAACCCGTAGTTGCGGCCGAGCTCGCCGATGGTCATGCCCTCGTCGAGGGCTACCGCGAAGATGGCGATGAGCACGGCGTGACGGCTCTGTTCGAGGCGTAGGAGAGCGTCATCGAGGGGGTTGCGAAAATCGTTCACAGGAGCGCTCCGGAGCACCTCAGCCGAGATGCGCCCCCCGTTCTTGCCTCTCAGGTTCTTGCGGGTTGCAGTCTCGGCGAAACGCAGGGCCCGCTGGGCATCATGGAGCGCGTCGGCCACGTCCTCCATGGCACGCTCCGCAGCGGCTTGCGAAGGGAGTCACGGCCGGTATCGTATTCCGACCGCGAGTCGCCGTCGAGGATTCGTCGCCGGGTCGTTGCTCCGTCGAAGGAAGGGCGTTCCAGTTGGCTCAGTACCTCATCATCCAGATCTCCGACGTCCACCTCACGACGGAAGGGTCGTTGCGACCGGGCATCCATCCCCGCGAGAACCTGGTCGCCGGTCTCGCCAAGCTCAACGAATCGGGGCTGCAGCCCGACCTCTTCATCCTGACCGGGGATCTCGCCGACACCGGCGAACCGTCGTGTTACGAGGACCTCGCCTCGCTCGTCGGAGCTACCGCGAGCCCTGGGGGTGCGATGGTGATCTATCTCCCGGGGAACCACGATCTGCGACCCCCCTTCGCCCGCCATCTGCTGGGCCACGAGAGTGGTCTGAGTCCGGTGAATCAGGTCCATTGGCTCGGCGGCCTTCGCATCGTCTCGCTCGACTCGGTGGTGCCGGGTCAGGAGTACGGGTTGCTCGCCGAGGAGACACTCGAGTTCCTTCGCAGCGCGCTGGTAGAACCGGCACCCGACGGCACGGTGCTCGCGGTGCACCATCCACCCCTCCCCTCACCGATCGAACCGATGTCGCGGATACGGTTGCGTGAGACCGAGCGTCTGGCGGACGCAATCGACGGTGCCGACGTGCGGCTGATCCTCTGCGGGCACAATCACCACGAGGGCTTCGGAATGCTCGGCTCGACGCCGGTGTGGATATCGCCCTCGGCCGCCTATCGTCTGGACGTCACCAGCCGGACGGCGTTCCGGGCCCTTCCGGGCGGTGCTTTCACGCAAGTCGATCTCGACGAGCGAGGTGCCTTCGCAACCGTTATTCCCATCCCCCCTCGGGAGAGCTAGTGGTGTGTCTCGGGATGTGGCGTGGACCCGCACCGACGAGCGATCTCGGTACTCTTGCGAAATGCGACCCCTTCGGTATTCCATCAACGTCACAGTGGACGGGTGCTGCGATCACCGTGCAATCCCCGGGGACGAAGACTTGCATCGTCATGCGGCCGAGAGCCTCAACCAGGCAGACGCCCTTCTCTTCGGCCGGGTGACGTACGCAATGATGGAGGCAGCCTGGCGGCCGCCGGCGCAGACGGGGGCGAGACCTGATTGGATGGAACCCTTTGCCCAGACGATCAACGCGGCAAAGAAGTACGTCGTGTCGGGCACCTTGGAGGAGGTCGATTGGAACGCGGAGCTCGTGCGGGGGGATCTGGGCAAGGCCGTTCAGCAACTCAAGGGGGAGCCGGGCAGGGGACTGTTGGTGGGAGGGGTGGAGCTCCCACTGGCGCTGACGGAGCTGGGATTGATCGATGAGTACGAGTTCGTGGTGCACCCCAGGCTCGCGGGCCACGGGCCGACGTTGTTCGCGGGGCTATCGAAGCATGTCGACTTGAAGCTCGTGAGCCGGCTGGAGTTCGGCTCGGGGGCAGTGGCCATGCGGTACGAGCCGAGAAGGTAGCCACGTGGCGTGCTCGCCCGAGCCTGCCGCATCATGATCAACCGACAGAGGTCGCCACGCCGGAGGTCGCAGGGCGCAGGTCACATGTCACGCGCAGGGTCGTCGGATGCCCGAGAGGCCGAGATCGAACTGCGCACCGTTGAACCCGCGGGCCGCATCGGCCGCACAGAACGCGGACGGAGGTAGCTGGTACTCGGCGTTGAAGACGGCTTTGTGGCCGATGTAGTCGATGAGCACTCCGCAGGTCGAATACGGGTTGCACTGCTCGGTGAGCACGGCATCGGCTAGCGGGAACATGTCCGATGCATAGCTGTCACCGGTGTCGTCCGGATTCTTGATCCACCATCCGAGACCGAGGTGGTGCATGTACCCCGCAAGTCCCGTCATGTACCGCTCCTCGCTGGCCTTGGTCAGTGGGAAGCCGGAAGCACTTGCGTACTCCTCATCGATGTCCGTCTCGACCGCGTCGAAACCCTTTGCCGCACACTGGTGATCGATCATCGACTCGACGATCCGCACAGTGGCCGGAGCAGCGATGTTCAGGTACCGCTCGGGCCATCCCGGGACCGCACGACCCAGGACGTGGGCTGCGGCGAACTGGCGGTAGTAGGTGGTCGACACACCCTCGGCCTGCGCGCTGTAGTAGTTGCCAGCGGCACCGACCTCGACGTAACAGACCACGTGCTTCTTCATCGCGTGGAGTGCCCTGATCGTCGCGGCGGGGTTGATGATGCCGTCCATGTCGTAGATGACCGGTGCAGGTGCCGGCGTTCCGTCGGGGAGCTTGTCAGCGGTCCCCATGTCCCCCGCGCTCGTCAGGCGTAGTGGATGACTCAACTCCCACTGCCAGGGTTGGTTGCCGAGCGATGGGACCCACCAACCCGAGGCGTGAGCGGCACTTCCCGAGAGGCCGCCCAGCGTCATCAGGGTGAGTGCCACCACGGCGGCGCCCACCCGGAGCGGCCTCGGCCGGGTATCTCTGTGCTCGGTGTGCTTCGCTCTCACGACCTTGCCATCTGCTCGGGACTTCCGTGACCGACCAACCGTACCAACGGCCGGTCTCCGATCCGCAGGGCGGCTCTCACCAGACGGACCTCTGTTGTCACCCGCGGATCGGAGACCGCTCCCCGCCCGGCAGAACCGGACACCGTGTGGGATTGAACAGATCGCACTCGTCACGGGTATACGAGCGAGGAGGCAGGGCTATATCCCTACGTATGGCGGTCATGAGTTGAACAGTTCACTGTGTGACAACCGTTGGAACCGACTCGCCCCAGTTCGCACCCTGCGGAACGGTGCAGCAGCCGGAGTCATTGCGCTGGCAGGCGCAGCACTCGTCGTGCCGGTCGGTTCGGCCCAGGCGACGACCAGTACTTCCGAGCATGTCGTGCAGGTGGTGACCCGAGCCCCGTACAGGCAAGATGTTGGAGACGGAAATCAATGCACGCAGCCTGTATACCCAGCCCACCGGTACCTGCACCGGGAGTTGCCTCACGATCTGGCCACCGCTCGTCATGGCAGCGGGAAAGACGGTTCCGACCGGGGTGACCGGCCTCAAGACGGCGACCCTCAAAGTCGGGACCAAGACCGAACTCCAGGTCACCTACTTCGGAAAGCGGCTCTACCGCTTCTATCTCGATACCGGAACCAAGGTCACCGGCAACGGGGTCGGCGGCTTCAAGGCAGCGAAGTTCCTCTGATCACACGATCGAAATGACTGTCTCACAGCCGAGAGCGGCCCTTCGTGTGATCGGCGCCACGGGGTCGGTGCTCCTCGCGTGCGGGTTGGCCTTCTTGATCCTGGCAAGGGTGCATGATCTCAGCATGGAGGAGCGGACGGACGCCGGGGCGAAAGAGACGCTGCAATCGGCATACCCACGGGGGTGAGCTGCTCGGGTTCGCACGGCGGTCCCTTCACGATGTCCAGCTCGCCGAAGAGGCGGTCCAGGAGACGTTTTCCCGGGCCTGGAGATCCCGGGGGTCGTTCGATCCTGCGCTTGGAGCGGTCCGGGCCTGGCTCTTCGCGATCGAACGCCGGGTCATCATCGATCTGTCGCAGCAGCGGTCCAAGCGGTCGACGGTGCCGCTCGAACACGAGCCCGTCGCACAAGGGGACGAGTTCGAACGGGCCATGATGGGTTGGCACGTCGAGGAGGCGATCCGGCGCTTGCGCCCGCAACACCGCTATGTCCTCGTGAAGACCTATTTTCACCAGAGATCGTGCCAAGAGCTGGCCAAGGAGCTGGGCATCCCGGAGGGAACGGTGCGTAGCCGGCTCTTCTACGCACTCCGCTCGCTTCGCCTCACACTCAACGAGCTGGGGTGGGACTGGTGAACGGCCAAGGGGACTGCGAGCACTGGAAGGGGCTCCTCGCTGTCGAGGCGATCGGTCAACTGGAAGAGGCCGACCGTGTTGCGCTGGTCGGGCATGTGCGGGGGTGCGCACGGTGCAGGGCTGATCGGTCCGAGCTGCTGGACACGGTGTCCGCTCTTGCTCTGGCCGAGGGGGCGTTCGTCGAGGAAGGTGCGTGGACGGATGTGTTGCCCGCGCTTCGTTCCATCGAGTCTGCGGACGCAGTCGAAAGCGGCGTGGTGAGCCATGGTCCAGATGCCGGTGTCGGCTTTGCCCACGAGGATCTGCACTCAGGGCGATCGCTCCGGCGTGGTCTGATCGGACTGTCCGGCGCGGTCGTCGCAGTGGCGTCGCGGCACGGTCTTGTTGCACGGTGAGCCCGGGTACTTCGGCACGGCTGTTCTGGTTGCCAAATCGTGGGGAACGTCCATCGTGCTGACCGATCACGTCGAGACCGCTCCACAGGTCCTCACGGTCGTGATGCGCACGACGTACAGCCGCCCCTGGTTGGCGGGCACCTACTGGTCGAAGGCGGGCGGTGACGTTCGGGTGACCCTGGGGTGCGCACTCCCCATCGCCGAGATCCGGAGCGTGACCGTGATCGACAGCAGCGGGCACCAGATCCTGCAGAGCTGAGCGGGCCCGGGCCTCAGGCCCCCTCGACCAGGGCGGTATCGCTCGGGTGCTGCTCGTAGACTCGGGGGATGACGACGCAGCCATCGACCATGCAGGCCTGGCGGGTCCACGAGTACGGACCGCCTCGCGACGTGTTGCGCCTCGACGTTGTGACCACGCCGGTGCCCGAGGCGGGTGAGGTCCGGGTCCGGGTCGCGGGGATCCCACTCAACCTCAATGACCTCGAGCGGATCACCGGGGGCAACATGATGGTCCGACCGGAGCTGCCGTACAGCCCGGGAATGGAGGTCATGGGAACGATCGATGCCGCGGGACCGGGCTGTGAGTCCTGGATCGGAGAGCGGGTCGTTGCCTCGACCAAGGGTGCGTTCGGTGGATTCGCCGAGTGGGCCATCTGCCCGATTGCGGGCACGTTCGCCATGCCCGACTCGATCCCGTTGCCCGATGCAGCAGCACTGTACTTTCCGTTCCACCTCGCCTGGCTCGGGTTGGTCGACCGGGCCGAGCTCACGTCCGGTGAGACGGTGCTGATCCACGCCGGTGCGGGCGGTGCCGGTTCAGCCGCGATCCAGCTCGCGAGGCATGTCGGCGCTCGCGTGTTTGCAACAGCCGGCACCGCGGAGAAGACGGCGCTGTGCCGCTGTCCTCGGCGCCGACGTCGTCATCAACTACGAGACGGACAATTTCAGCGACATCGTTCTCGAGGAGACTGCTGGACGCGGCGTCGATGTGGTGTTCGACACCGTCGGCGAGTCCGTCATGGAGGCCTCCCTGCGGTGCACGGCCTACAACGGTCGCTATCTCATGATGGGGTTCGCCTCCAACAAGGTTGTGGCTGATGAGCCGTTCCTCGTGCCGCGCCGGGTGGCACTCGGCAACGTCAAGCTGTGCGGGGTGCTCCTCGCCTACGCCAACGAAGAGACCCAGCAGCTGGTCAAGACCGCAATGGGGTGGAACTTCCCACCGACCGCTCTCGGTTCCAGGATCATGGACGCCGTCGTCGGACTCTACGAGCAGCATGCGATCCGGGCCGTGGTGGGGCGGACCGCCGCCTTCGTGGAGGTCCCGGAAGCCATCGATGCGATGGGGCGACGCGAGTCGACCGGTCGCACGGTCGTGCTTCTGTAGATCCCAGGGGTCGGGCTCAGCCGGAACCCGGCCAGTCCCGGCGGCGTTCCCCGGTCCGGTAGCCCTCAGCGAAGTGGGTGAGCCACCGTTCGCTGTCCGCATAGCCACCCGGCCGGCTGCGGAGGTGCCAGAGGGACCGGTGGGCGGAGACGACCGACTCGAGGGCCACTTCCAGCGCCCGGCGTTCGGTTTCGGGTACGGAGCCGAGCGACCCGCCCGAGGCAAGGCAGGCCGCCGCGTCGTTTGCGAGCAGGCGGACCAGCGCGATGGCGTTGGTGAGCTCGGCACTGACCACCTCGGCGTCCGTGCGACGCGCCGCGGCCCGCGCGATGCGGCGCTCGCCTGTCTCCAGTGCCTCGAGCACACCCTCGACGTCGCGCTCATCGAACGGGGCGGTCGGCCCGCGGTAGAGGTCGAACTGGGGATAGTAGAGAGGCAGAGCGAGGGAGGACATATTGTCGACCTGGAGCCGTGGGATCCGGCTCACATCCCCCAGCTCGACGACGGCGGCACCGAGCTCGAGCGTGGGGTCGTCGTAGCAGTGCACGGAGAGGGCCCGGGCAAGGTCCAGGTCACGGTTGGCCTCGAGGCCCCAGGCCACCGCCGCGCCGTAGGCAAAGCCCGGGTCGGAGACCGGGGGGTACTGGAGATGGCCGAGGTCCCCCCAGTCGGTGATGAGCATTCCCCGCCCCCCGTGGGCGAGGGCTGCCGCGGCTGCGTTCGCGCAGTTCCCCCGCATGTTGGTGACCCGGCCGAGGATCGAGGTCCATGCCGACGTCCCCGGGGAGGTCCAGAACGGCCTGTCCGCCCGGTCGAAGACCGCCGCGTGCCCCTCGAACGGCGAGTGGTCCTCGTATCCCCAGTCACAGACGGTGACGCCGTCGGGGAGATCGGAGATCGAATCCGGGTGCTCGGCCAGGATGTCCCCCCACACGAGCATCTCGCGCCCCTCCAGTTCGGGCAGTGCGCGCAGCGCCCGCAGCCACCCGAGGTAGTCGTCGAATCGATCGGCGGGGAGCTCCCAGGGCTCGTCGAGCCCGACGTGGATCCGGCTGCTGGTGAAGTTGGGCAGCAGTTGACCGAGGAGATCGCGCACCAGGTCGAGTGAGGCCGGGTCGGCAGGGTTCAGGGTGGAGGCGGGTCGGGCGAGCCCGTGGCGGACCGACCCCTCCGGCGCGAGCGCCAGGGGACCGTAGCGGGGGTGGCGGAGCCACCGGTCCATGTGCCCGAGGCAGTTCTGATTGGGTACGAGCTCGACATATCGCTCCCGGCAGACGGCGTCGAGCGTGCCGATCTCGTCGGCGGTGAGCGGACTGGCGTCGCGCCAGACCTCCTCGTGGCCGGCATAGGCGAAGGTGTGCTCGGTGTAGAGCTGGATCTGATTGATCTTCCATCCCGCCAACTGGTCGACCAGGTCGATGAGCGTCGGCATGGTCGGCACCTTGTCGCGGGAGACGTCGAGCAGGACGCCCCGGATCGGCAGGTCGGGCCAGTCGGTGACGCTCCCGACGGGAAGCGAACCCCCGTGGGTGCGGCGGAGCTGGGAAAGGGTGGTCCGCGCATAGAACTCACCGGCCGCGTCGGCTGCGTCGACGGTGACTGCACCGTCGCTGATCGTGAGTCGGTATCCCTGAGCCGGGAGATCGGAGTCGAGCCCCACGGCAGGCTCGGCCCAGGGGACCCGCCGGTCGGTGAGCTCGGCACGACGGGGACGGGGGAGGAGGTCCGGTTCGGTGGGGGTCACCGGCGTTTCCGGTAGACGAAGAAGACCGAGCCGATGCGACCGCCGACCCGGGCGTAGGGGACGAGTGGGCCGACCCAGAGGACCTCGATCCGCTGGTAGCCACGCGCACGCATGCGGTGGAGGGCGCCGAGCAGGAGCGGCCGACCGGCACCCCGTCCCATCAGGTCGGGGCGGGCGGCGACCGGCCCGAGCGTGCCGGACCGGTTGACGTCGTAGGCGCAAAAGCCGGCGATCCCGTCAGCGTCCCGACTGATGAGGAGCGTGCCGCGGTCAAAGGCGCGCAGCACCTCCGCCCGCCAATTCGGCCAATGGGTTTCGGTCCACCGGTCCACCTCGGTCCGGTCGCCGGGGATGGGTTCGTGAGCGGTGCCTGGATCGGCCGCCAGGTCGTCGAGTGTGACGTCGACGTTGTAGTTGGCCTCTTCCCGACTGTAGTGGTGGGACTCGAGGAGGGTGCAGAGACCGATCTCGGTGATGGGAACCCCGGGAAACAGGAAGTAGGGGGCATCGGTCCCCACAGTGACCGACCGGACCCCGTCGAGGTCCGCTTCGGCGGCACGGAGGAGCGCGGTCCCCTGACCGGTTCGGCGCAGTGGTGGGTCCACTGCGATCAGGCGGATGAACCCCTGATCGTCCGAGCGGAGGGTGGCGACGACCCCGACGGCAGGATCGAACCGGACGACCGACAGTTGGTCTGGGGCAAACAGGACGTCGCGCAACTCGCCGACAGTCAACGGTTGGCGGATCGCCCGTGCACAGAGTGCGGCGATCTCGTCCAGCGCCTCGGGCCCGACGATGGGGGGCGGGCCGCTCACCGTGGGGCCGCCCGTGCGAACCGGAGCCGGATCTCCGCGAGATGGTCGAGCATCAGTGCGGTCAGCGTCAGCTGGGTCCGGCACCGGTCGACGTTCTGGTCGGTACGCACGACCGGGAAGTAGTGATCGCCCTCGAGGTAATCGGTGAGGAACCGCACACCGTTCTCGACGGCCAGCCACGGTCCGGCCAGGTGCAGCGCCGCGATCTCGTGGTCGCTGAGGACGCCGTCGGCGCCGGCAAGGTAGCCCGACGCGACCGCCTCGAGCAGGTCGAGGTCGAAGTCGACCGAGCCGGCATCGTCCGCGTCCTCCGGGGCGTGCGTGGTCACCGTCCGGACGAGCTCGCCAACGTCCGGCAGGACCGTACCCGCCATGACCGTGTCCAGGTCGATGACCGTCACCGCGGCATGCGTGGCGGAGTCGAAGCGCACGTTGCTCATCTTGGCATCGTTGTGGACGATGCGCCGTGGGAGGGATCCCATGATCGGATCGAGGTCACGTTCGATTCGCCCGGCCAGGACGCGGGCTTGTCGGGTCTCCGTTGCGACTGAGTCGAGGCGGCGGTGGGGATCCCGGGAGACGGCGTCCTCGAGTGCGCGCACGCGGTGAGGCAGATCATGGAACCGGGGGATGGTCACTTTCAGGGCCGGCGGCGGAAGATCTTGCATGTCGGCCAGGAACGCCCCGAAGATGCGAGCGGCTTCGAAGGCGTCAGCTGCACCCGTGACAAGGCTGAGCTGCTCGGTGCCCTCGAGGTACTCGAATGCCCGCCACGCTGCACCTGAGCCATCTGTGTGCCAGAGTCGCCCGTCTCGTGTGGTGACCTGTCGTGCAACGACCCAGGACTTGTCCGCCAGATGCCGGCTGATCCGCCGGCCGTTCTCCTGGAGGCTCCCGACGTCAGGGAAGACCCGGATATTGACCCGTTGTACGACGTAGCGGCCTCCGGTGCAGGTCACGAGGATGTTGCGATGGATGTGACCACCACCGAGCGGGTTCGAGGAGACGACGTCTCCCCGGAATGCGAAGACCATGGGGAATGGGAGGAGTGGACCGGCCATCGGTTCGGTCGTCATGATCCCCCCTCCACTACGGGGGTCCAACCGGTAGTGGATCCGCCCACCGGGGAGAGGCCCGGATTCCGGGCGCGGTCGCCGGGGATTCTTATTGAACGAACAGCTCGGTCAAGGACGCCCCGTGGTGACCGGCGCCCATCGCCGTCCACGCGGTGCCGAGGATGTTGTCACGGTGCCCCCAGCATCCTGGGGCGCCGGCCTGAGGACAATCTCCATTGGGGCTGTTGGGCCCGTCGTCATACATCCAGAGGTAGTCGGCGGCGAGTGGGTCGGCCACGCCCCCTGCCCAATTCGAACCCCAGCCCCTTCCCGGTGGACCGATGGGATCCGAGTTCCTGTTGGCTCCGACCTGCGCCAGGGTGTCGTACGCCGGCTTCTCGGTGAGAAGGCGGAGCCGCCGAGCTGATCGTTCTGCGTTGGTGACCGCAACGAGCTGCCCGTCGAGCGGCAGGCTCGAATACTTGACCGGCAGCGTGATGGGCCTCAGCCCTTCGACGGCTCGCGCAAAGTCGATGTTCTTCAGGGCAGCCGTGTTGCACGCTGGGGTCGGGCTGGACGCTCCCTCGCAGGCCGCGACGAACGCAGCCGTGGGTGGGATGCTCCTGTGCGGATTGGACAGCGGTGATGTCCCGCTCATGGCGAACAGGATGGCGACTGTGATGTTGAGCAAGGTGTTCTCCGAGGGTCAGACCGTAGGAGGCCCGGTTCCGACACGCCGATGGCTGAGCGTCATGCTATCCAGACGCCGAACTCCGACGGAGGGGACGTCGGATCGTGCTCCTCACCTCAGTGGTGACCACGTACTCGTGCGCAGGAGCTTGCTCTCCCACTGGTCGCGTACGTCGAGGCTCCTGGCCATGTAGCTGCCCGGCCAGGTCGTGGGGTCGTGCTTCTCCGAGCGTGTGAGCAGGCCACCCAGAATCGACGTGTCCACCACCTTCTGGAGGAGGATGGCTTCGGGACGGATCCCCGTACCGTGGGACACTTGAAAGCACGCCTGGACGTCGAGAAGTCTCTGGTCGTGCGGCGTCTGACGCATGTGCTGCCAGTACTCCTTGTCCCAGAGCTCGATGTAGTCGTCGAGCGGTGCATCAGGCCAACCGGTGTCCTGCATGAAGAGGGTGAGGTCGTGTTCGCCTCCGTCCGTGGGGACCGCTCCGAGCTCGACCTGTTGCAACGCCGACCAGGCCACCGGCACGAGCATCTTTCCGTCAACCTGGTGACGGTAGGAATCGAGTTGTGCGGTCACCTCGCTCAGATCGCCGGAGAGCATCCGCTGTGCAAGCGTCTCCCACGCCTCGCCGCCGGCTACACCGGTCACGGTCACCACCTGGTACGCGGGGCCGCTCCCCATGGCGTGATTGAAGTACCACAGCAATCGTGTGTCGTCGCTCTGCGCGATCGCTCCCATGAGTCGCTCGCGGTAGAGGGCTTCGAACTGACCGGCGTACCGACCGATCACCCTGTGGGTCTCGTGCATGAAGAGCATGTTCAGCTCCCGCCCGGCTCGAGGGAGGTCAGGACGGCGGTCATTGGAGTGGTGACCACGGTGCCGACCGAAGGATCCTGCTCTGCCACTGGTCCCGCAGCTCGAGGGCCTCGTGCATCCAGGAGCCCGGCGCCACCACCTCGGCAGGGATGTCGTTGGTGAGCAGCCGGATGAGCGGTGGAACAGAGGAGAGCCTCTGCAACAGGGTCACCTCGGGAGATCGCCCTGCTCCGGGCATGGTCTGGAGCGCCAGCTCGATGGACATGTGCATCTGGGAGTCCGGAGCCGCGAGCGCCTTGCGGTAGATGCCGCCGGAGGCCTCGATGTAGGCGCGGATCTTTCCCGGAAACGGCCACATCGTGTCCTCCATGTAGAGAACCGGCTCGTGGAGAATGGGCACGGTCGGAATTTCGGAAAGCGTGCCGACCGCAGGGGACCACTCGAGCGGAGTCAGGAGTCGGCTGGTGGATTCGTGTTGAAGCCCATCGCGGTGACGAGCCCACGAGCGCAGGTCACCGCCGGTCATGCGCTCGGCGAGCCGGGCCCAGGCTGCTCCGTCGGCGACGGCGGTCACGGTCACGACCCGATATGAGAGCCCACTCCCGTGAGCGAGGTCGAAGTACCACAGCAGCCGTGCATCGGAGTCCGTGGCCAACGCCGGCAGCCATCCGTCCCGATAGGCGTCCTCGAACCGGTCTGCGGCCTTGCCGACCACCTTGTGGACCTCATGGAGGAAAAGCACGTTCCTCCTTTCCCTGGAAACGTTGGATTGCGACCCGCTGCGCGACACTAGAGGCACATCGTTCAGCGTGCGACCGCCTCGTTGATGATCCGTAATCAGTCAGGTCCTCTGAGAGCGCCATCCGCCACCTGGGAGAACGTCGCGCGTAACGTTGGGAATTCCACCCGACGACCGCTCTCCCTTCGATGATGAGCCCTCCTATCAGGAGCTGGCTGAGCACGTCGCCGCCTTGCAGTTGTTCACCGAGCAGTTGAGCGCGGAGACCGAACAGCTGCGGACGGAGAATGAGTCACTACGCGATCTGGTGGCGCGACTCGAGGCCGAGCTGGGGCGGCATTCGGAAAACTCGTCGAAGCCGCCGTCGCAAGATCCCATGGCTCCCCGCCAGTCGCGCGCCGAAAGACGCGCCGCGGGGCGAGCGGCGGGTCGGGCTCAGGGCAAGCAGCCCGGCGCCCCGGGAGCGCATCTGGCTCGACGTGTCCCCGACGAGGTCATCGTGCACCCACCCGTGAGCTGCCGGGGATGCGGGGCCGACCTGGCCGGGGCCGACGTGGTCGGTGAGATCCGCCGGCAGGTGCTCGAGATCCCCCGGATCGAGCTACGCGTGACCGACCATGTCGCCGAGCGCCGGCGGTGCTCTTGCGGACATGAGACGACCGGCATGTTCCCCCCGAGGCCCGGGCGCCGGTGTGCTGGGGTCCCGAGGTGCGGGCCTTCGCCGTCTATCTGATGGACCGCCAGCACCTGCCCCTCGAGCGCACCGCCGAGCTGTTGGCCGAGCTGCTCGGAGCCAACGTGTCGACGGGGTGGTTGAGTTCGGTGCAGGCCGAGGCGGCCGGTCTGCTGGGTCCGTTTATCACGGCGGTGAAGATCGGTCTTGCTGACGCCCCCGTCGTCCACGCCGACGAAACAGGCACCAGGGTGGGAACCACCAAGCGCTGGGTGCACACGTTGGCCACGAACCTGCTGACCCTCCTCGTCGTGCACCCGAGGCGCGGTGTCGAGGCCATGGAGGACATCGGGGTGCTGGCCGACTACGGCGGCACCATCGTCCACGACGGATGGGCGTCCTACGACGTCTTCACCGGTGCCGGGCACGCCCAGTGCGGGGCGCACCTGGTCCGCCACCTCCGCGCCGTGGGCGAGACGCCCGAGTTCTCGACGTGGAGCGCCCAGATGATCGAGATCCTCCTGGCGGCCAAGGCCGCCAACGAACAGGCCGCCGACATCGGTCTTCCCCGGGTCCGCCACCGGCGGGCGAACGCCATCAGCAACCGCTACCACGACACCTTGGACGCCGCCTTCGCCGTCCTCCCCGAGGGACCACCCCCGAGGCGGCGGCATACCGGCGGGTGGTCCACACAGCAGCGCGACGCATGGAACCTGCCACCCGCCTGCGCGTGGAGGCACCCGACGTCCTTCATCTGTTGCGAGACAGCGCCGTGCCATTTGACAACAACACCGGCGAGAGAGCGCTTCGCATGGTGAAACTGCACGACAAGATCAGCGGCTCGTTCCGAAGCGATGACGGGGCCCAGGCCTTCGCCACCATTCGCTCCTACCTACAGACCGCTGCTCTCCAGGGCCACAACCGACTGGCCGTTCTCCGCCAACTCTTCGTCGACGGGCCCTGGCTGCCCCAGGCCGGCGTTGGGTAGACGTCAGGCGCCGCGGGTCCGAACGCGACAAGACTGTGGCGCCGTGGCCACTCCGAAGAAGCGAACCCGGTCCACTCGACCAGCTGCTCCTCGGGCCGACCTGTCCCAGACGAGTCCCGAGGAGGTCGCCGGCATCCTGGCGAGTTCGAGCGGACTTGATATCGAGCCTCTCCTCCTCGCCATACGCGTCGGACTCCTCGACGATCACCTCGACCGCATCGTGACCACCGTGCAGTCGCGTGTCGGCGCGCTCGAAGCCGCCGCGCAGATCATCGCCATTGCCACATTGAAGGTCGGCGACCGGGTGGAGCTCGGCCACAACCTCCGACCTCTGTACTTGCACGGAAAGGCTGCACGGGTCATCGCCCAGGACGGGGACAAATGGATCGTCCGCCTCGAACATCCCATCGGCCGCTTCAAGGATGCCGATCTACGCCTGTCTGCAACTCAGCTCGCAACCGTGACGAACACCTGACTGGTTACGATGATCCCTGCCAGCAGCGCGGGCTGGGAGACCATGACCGAGTGACCCGCGTCGATGCCGCGACGGACCGCGCCGGAGCCGAGGTTGGCGACCATCTCCTCGGCAAGTGCGGGCGGGACGGCCATGTCCCGGCTCATGGTGACGTAGGTCGTGGGTATCCCCGACGGGTAGCCGCTCACCCGGGCGTTCATCATCCTCACCGCTTCGGGAACCATCCCGTTCAGGTGATCCGCCCACTGCTCGTCGCTGAGGTCGTTGCCGAACAGGGACCTCGCCACTTCGGCGGGGATGGAGCCCATCGAGTCCAGATCGCCTCCGGTCATGATGATCGAGGCGCTCGAGTCCGGCGGAGGCACCAGGGCTCCCACATAGATCAGGTGCGTGATCCGCTGCGGATATCTGTACCCGGTCTCGGTGATCGTGACCCCTCCCAGGGAATGGCCGACCAGGGAGAAGCGATCGAAGCCGGCCGCGTCGGCCTCGTCCAACACCGCCTCGACGCAGTCCGACAGGGTGACGGTGTCGAGATCGGCAGGGCGTGATCCACGCCCGGGCAGGTCGACAGCTCGCGCAGGCCGGTCGAGCAGCGGCAGCACGGGTGCCCAACAACCAGATGAGTGCATGCCGCCGTGCACGAGGACGATCCCGTCGGTTGTCACGGAGGTCCCCCGTTGTCGACGTCGAGTGGTCCCACTGGTCAGGCTTCGTCGTCGGCGCCGACGTTGGAGGCGAGCCAATGCCTGAGGGGTGCCGTGGCTCGGAGCACCTCGACGATCCTGCGCTTCGCTGCGGCGCTGGCGAGCCATGGGCCCACCGGCCACTCCTTCCAGGCCGTGAGGCCCTTGTAACGGAGGAGATCGATCCGCGGGTGGTCCTTCGCGTAGCCCCTCGGTGCCGACTTGAGGGTCTCGTGAGCGGCTACCTGGATGCGCTTCTGTCGCAGGCCCTTCACGAGGGTGAGAAGCGCTGCGCCTCTCTGCTCATCTGCAACCGCCGCCCGAAATCTGGTGAGCTGGGTGGGAGACGGCATGTAGAGGCCGGAGCCGACTCCGAGTGAGTCGGCGGACAGGGAGATGTAACCGGTATCGTTGTGGGCCGCGACCGTGGTCTTGTACGGGGACTTGTCAGCGCTGAACCGCGTGTCGCGGTACGGACGGAAGACCCTGCCTTCGCCGAACTCCCGGGCCAACTCCGCCAAGAGCAGCTGCATCGGTCCGCGGACACCGGCCTCATAGAAGTCCTTGTGCGCCGTCCAGTAGCTCTTGGTGTTGTCCACCTCGAGCCCGTCGAAGAAACTCGACAACCTGCAGTGGCCAGCCCCGAAAGGCTTCTGCTTCAGGCAAACGCACAGATGACGCGGATGCCGCTCTCGTCGGGACCACGTCGCGAGCATATGCTCTCCGCCGTCCGAGCGGCTCTCCTCCACAGGTGCTCGAGGCCTGGAGATGGATCATGGGCGCACCGGCAGGCGCGAGCTGGCGCTGGACTGATCGCGGGTGCAGCCGCGCCCGGGACCTAGATGGTGAATCTCCCCTGGTTCAGGTAGAGGAGACGCGTGGTACCGGATTTCTTGTAGACGCACTTGGTCATACTGACGGCTCCGCCGATCATGCCGGTGGCTGTGGTCCCGGACGCAACGACCTTGCCGGTTTCGGTTTCCATGCGGTCCTTCGTGAAGGTCTTGACCACGACACACGTATTTGCCGATCCCGTGTGGTCCACGACGGTGTAGGAGATCTCGGTCGTCCTTCCGTTCGACCAGTGGATGGTTCCTGAAGAGGTCATCAGGACCCCATGGGCCGGTGTCGCTCCCGCGTCAGCCGCGACCGCACCGGACCCGGCGCAATAGCTATATGCCTCCGACGTCTGGGAACCCAGGAGCCCACCACACGTGACCGTGAGCGGGGCGGCCGAAGCACTCTCGGGAGCGATGGCGGCAACAGCCAGGAATGGCGATCCGGCCAGAGCAACACACATCAGGGAACGAAGAACAGCAGGATGTCGCATTGAGTCCCCCTCGGGAAACGACCGACGACGCAATTCGGTCCTACGAGCAGGTCAGCATAGCTCTACCGCTCATCGCAGGCTCACGGCAACGGCCGTCGACTGGAAGCGCTGTTGCGGGTCGACCGAGTCTCAGGGACGGACAACCTTGCGCTCCCAGGCACGCTCGGGCATGATGATCGCGCCAGTGGAGCCACTCACGTCGCAAGCGCTGCCATCGCACGGAGCGGACAGAACGCAGTCGAGACCACCGGGATACCGTGATGCGGGTTCCGGTCCTTGTGAGCACCCCCGAGCCTCGCCGGAGGCACGCCGTGACGATCACGTTTGACGACGCGCTGGCCCCCCCGTCACCCGGTATCCACGCCAGGCGGTCGGCCACTGGCAAGGAGCGGATCGACGCCTTGGACGGCCTCCGCGCGGTCGCCCTCATCATCATCATGGGCTATCACTTTGGAGCCGGATGGCTCAAGGGAGGGTTCTTCAGCCTCGACATCTTCTATGTGCTGTCGGGCTACCTGATCACGGGACTCCTGCTCGGCGAGTACGCCTCCAGGGGCCAAATCGTGCTCTCCAAGTTCTGGCTACGAAGGGCCCGCCGCCTCCTGCCCGCCCTGCTGGTGGTCCTGGTGGTCGTGGCGTTGGTGGTGCGCCTCGCTGAGCCTCCGGGTCTCTTTCCCGATTTCCGGATGAGCGCGCTCTCCGCCCTGTTCTATTTCTCCAACTGGTGGCAGATCGCCGCCTCGGCCAACTACTTCCACGTGACCGGAGTCAGTTCCCCCCTCACGCACACATGGTCGCTGGCAGTCGAGGAGCAGTTCTATCTGATCTGGCCGCTTGTCGTGGTGGCCGTGATGCACATGGCCAAGGGTTTCGCCCGTGGGGTTCGGGTCTTGCTCGCGGTTTCCGCTGTCGGAGCTGTTGCATCGATGCTCGAGATGGCGCTGCTCTACGGACCGAGGGCCAATCTGACCCGTCTCTACTTCGGCACCGACACCCACGCCCAGTCCATCCTGATCGGATCGGTTCTGGCCTGCTCGATGACGATGATCCAGGCTCGGCGCGGTCTCGGTGGCATGGCCCCAGGTGCCACCAGTAGCACGGTGCGTTTCATGCTGAGTCTGCTCGGAGGCGCCGGCCTTGCCGGCACGGTGCTCCTGACATACACCCAAGGGGGAACGTCACCGTTCGCATACCGCGGCGGCTTCATGCTGTCCGCACTGTCAGCTGCCGCTCTCATCATCGGGGCGGTGTGCGTGCCCGGTGGGCCGTTCGCCAGGTGTCTCTCGGTACGCCCGATGGTCTGGATCGGAACGGTCTCCTATGGGGCCTACCTGTGGCACTACCCGGTCTTCATCGAGCTCGATGCGGTCCGCACCGGTACGACGGGGTTCGGGCTCTTCGCCATCCGATTTGCCGCGACGTTCGCCGTAGCCGCCGCGAGTTACTACTTGGTCGAACGTCCGGTCATGGAGGGCGTGTTCTGGCGCTCGCTGAAGGCACTCGTTCCTGCTGTCGCCCTCCTGGTGAGCACGGTCGTCGTGGTGGTCGCCGCGACCGCTCTGCCGGCCACCGCTGCAGTCGGCGTCCACAGATTCCGGACCACCTCTCCGTCGACGAACCCTCCCGTGGTGGTGGTCCTCGGCGACAGTACAGCGCTCACCCTTGGTTACGCGCTCGCCGCCACCGCACCCCCGGGGACTCGCGTCGAAAATGACGGGCTCTTCGGATGCGGTTTCGCCGTCGGTTCCTGGGTGTCCAACAACCCACCGACACCCGAGCTGGCCATGTTCTCGGCCTGCAACGAGGACACGCCAGCGAACCAGCAGTGGCCCCGGCTCGACGCTGTCAGCGTGTCGAGCACCACCCGTGGCGACGTGGTCCTCTTCGTGGCGGGCGTGTGGGAGGTCCAGGACATGGTCCGCAATGATCAATGGGTCAACATCACGGAGCCGTCGTTCCAGCGATACGAGCTCTCCCAGATGCGCGTGGCCGTGCGGATCGGCATCGCCCACGGGGCGCACGTCGACATCGCCACGATGCCGGCCTTGGCGCAAGGCGCCAGTTTCGGCGCGCCGCCGTTCCCTCAGGATCAACCGCGCCGGCGCCTCATCTACGATCAGCTGATCGAGACGGTCGCCGCGGAGTTCCCTCGATCGGTGAGCATCGTCGACTACGGGGGTCTGCTCTCGCCTGACGGGGTCTTCGAGGAGTACCTGGATCATGTGCAGATCCGGACCGCCGACGGGATCCACACTCCCTCTTACGCTCCGGGAAACCCATTCGCCGGCAATTCGACCGAGGCAGTCGCGAACGCCTTCTACGACTGGTTGTCACCCCGGTTATGGCCACTGATCCTCGGGCAGAGATGAGCTTGGAGGAGCAGAGGTGATGTGGCGTGGTCGCGCTGCCATGGTTTCGGCGTCGCCGGGATCGCCGACCGACCGCTACCATCGGCGAAGCTGGAGGACCGGAACGGTTCCATTGAGAGCTGTTCGTGACGATGCGGCACTCACGGGGTGGAGAGGGGACGACGGGCATGGCGACATACGTCCTGGTGCATGGCGGTGGGCACGGTGGGTGGTGCTACCAGCGGGTCGCCCGGCTGCTCCGGGCCGCCGGCCACGAGGTGTATGCGCCGACGATGACCGGTGTCGGTGAACGATCCCATCTTCTGCACCAGGATGTCGACCTCGACATGCACATCAGGGACATCGCAGCTTTGCTGCATTTCGAGGACCTGCGGGACGTGATTCTGGTCGGTCACAGCTACGGGGGAATGGTCATCACCGGTGTGGCGGATCGGGCCGCCGACCGTGTCGGCCGCCTAGTCTACCTGGACGCGGCGACTCCGGTCAATGGCCAATCGCTCGTCGACGTTGCAGGGCCCATCATCGAAGCGGTGCGGCCTGATGGGCGGATGGTCGACGGTGTCGAGCTGGTTCTCCTGCCGTCTGCCGATGCGGGCATGCTCTACGGAGTGAACGACCCTGCCGACCTCGGGTGGATGGCGGAGCGCTTGACCGGCCACCCGTGGAACTGTTTTGCGCAACGGCTCGAGCTCACCAATGAGGCAGGGCTGTGGGCGATCCCGCAGTACCACATCGTGTGCACGACCACACTCGCGACCCGCGACCCCGAACAGATGGCCAACGCTCGCGCCCAGGGCCGTCTGTGGGACATCGACACCGGACACGATCTGATGATCACTGAGCCTCGCAAGGTGGCGGATGCACTGCTCGAGATTGCCGCCTCGTGATGCGGTCGCCGCCTGAGCTCGGCGCTCGGTGCCCGCTGAGGCACAGGACTTCAGAGTCTGCCGGCGGGCCGCCGCCGATGATCGATCCGACGTGCCATCCGGGGAAGGTGTAACTGCACCGAAGAAGGAGGCGATTCTATGAGTGCTCAGCTCATCGATGCGTGGCGCACGATCGTACCGAGGAAGGACGATCCGCACGGACCACTACCGCCATTGCTGGTGAGCCTCACGGTGGTGACCGGTCTCGTCGACGCGTTCAGCTACCTCACTCTCGGTCACGTCTTCGTTGCCAACATGACCGGTAATGTCGTGTTCCTCGCGTTCGCCCTCGTCGGAGCCCAAGGGTTTTCGATCACTGCGTCTGCGCTAGCTCTCGGATCCTTCGCCGTCGGTTCGCTCCTCGGAGGCAGATTGCACGTCGTCATTGCCGCCCACCGGGGCCGCCTGCTTGCAGTTGCTACTTCACTGCAAGTGGTGCTGGTGGTCGCCGCGATAGCTGTGAGACTCGCCACTGGCGCTCACAGCTCGACGACTGCACGCGACTTGCTGGTCTTCTTGCTCGCTACCACCATGGGCCTGCAGAACGCTGCGGTGCGCAAGATTGCAGTGCCCGATCTCACGACGACGGTCCTGACCCTCACGACCACCGCAATCTTCGCGGACTCCCGGGTGGTCGGCGGACCAGGGTCCAAGGCTGGGCGGCGAGTGGTCAGCATTCTGGCCATGTTCGTCGGGGCGCTAGTCGGCGCCGCGCTGGTACTGCACGCATCGAGCGCACTCACTCTTCTTGCCGTCCTCGTGCTCCTGGTCGGGGTGGCACTTGCGGCCGGATTGCTCTCGCGGCATCGGGCGAGCTGGTCCGTGAGCGAAAGCGCTTGATCAGGAGTCTCATTCCGCTCATGGCTATGCGCCGGAGCCCGTCTCCATCCGCGCGAGTCGATCCACGAGCTCGCTCAGTACCCGATCCTGCGCAAGAAGGTGCTCTTGGATCTTCACCGCTTCATGGAGCACCGCGTCGGCATCGTTGTACGTGGCCTCGGACCGCTTGTCCGCGGCGGCCGCCAGCACGTTCTGACCGACGATGATCACCGACAGCAGGACCAACTGGAGGAACGTCTGCGAGATCCAGGACACCAAGGTGACGGCGCTGTGACTTGCGATCGCCTGAGGCAGGCTGATGAGGGCAAGGGCGGCGAACGCATAGGCGCACCACATGGTGCCAACCCCGTTGGTCACCTTGACGGCGAACCACGCATTGAAGCGGGCCATGGTATTGCCGTGCGGGAGTTGGCCGGCGACCGTGACCGGCTTGTCGAGACCTCCCTCCAACTTGGCCCTGGTCCGGCGGTGGGGGATGTAGGTGTAGATGGCAACGTCAGACATCGGACGGCTCCTTGGTTCGACGCAATCCCTGGCACCCGTGGATCGCAGGACCTCATCATGACCTAATCTCCGCGAGCGCCTCTAGAGCACACCGGTCCCGATGGCGACCCCGACCAGGACGAGGATGGCGCCACCGACAACCTCGCTCCATTTCCCGAGCCGATCCCCAAGCTGTCCGCCGAGCTCCAGACCGAGCAGCGAGAGCGTAACGCTGACCACGGCAATGGTGACCGCTGCCACCACGAGGTTGACGTGGTATGTCCCGAGAGCGAAACCGATGACGAGATTGTCGATGCTGAGCGCGACCGCGATCGGTACGAGCTGTCGGAAGCCCAGCTTCGGGTTCGTGGCTACTCCTCCATCGTGGCGGAGTCCGGTGACGATCGCGTAGGCGCCAGCGATGCCCAGCATTGCACCGGCAACGGGCGTGACGGCGCTGCCGAACACGGCGGCCAATGAGTGGCCCAGCAGGAGACCCAGGACGGGCATGGCGCCCTCGAACAACCCGAAGATCAGGGCGACCCGAAGACGGAGTCCCCGGTCGACGCCGGAGACGCCGAGGGCGGTGCAGGCTGCGAAGTTGTCCAGTCCGACGGATACGGCGACCAGGAGCAGTGCGACCACGGTTGCACCGTAGGGCCTGACTGCGAAACCCCGGCCCATGCTCCGAATCCCACGAAGCCGGACCGGGCGTCGCCAGTCTTGTTCAGACATTATTCAGGACGGCATCCGATTATGAAGAACCTGTTAAGGGCGGGTGACGGATACTCGGTCGTATGGCAGATTTCCTTGTAGCGCTCGGCATCGTCGGATTCGCCCTGGCGATGCTCGGGCTGATCTGGGCTCTGGACCGGGTATGACGCTCACCCAGGGCCTCCTCCTCGGCATCGCCGTCGTGATGTTCCTCTATCTCGGCGTTGCGATGTTCAAGCCCGAGAAGTTCTAGATGGGCTTCACCTGGACCATCATCACCCTGGTCATCGCCCTGGGCCTTGCCTGGCGGTACCTCGGTTCCTACATGGCGGCCGTCTTCGAGGGCCGCGTGCATTTTCTGCGCTGGGCCGAGCGCCCCTTCTACCGGCTGCTCGGGACCGGCCCCGAGCCGGAGCAGGAGCAGAACTGGAAGCGCTACGCCGGTTCCGCCGTGATCTTCTCCGCCGCGTTCATTGGCGTCGGATATTTCCTGCTGAGGATCCAGGGGTCTCTGCCTCTCAACCCGCAGCACTTCGGAGCGGTGGGTTCAGCGCTCAGCTTCAACACCGCCTCCTCGTTCGTCACCAACACCAACTGGCAGAACTACGGCGGCGAGACGACCATGTCCTACTTCTCCCAGATCGGTGTGCTCACCGTGCAGCAGTTCGTGAGCGCAGCCGTCGGGATCGCCGTGGCGATCGCCATGGTGCGGGGCTTCTCCCGGCGCAACTCCCCCACGATCGGCAACTTCTGGGTCGACATCACCCGGTGCATGCTCTACATCCTGCTGCCGATCGCGTTCGTCTCCGGCTTCATCGTTGTCGGGCAGGGCGCCGTGCAGACGCTGGCCGGTCCGACCATGATCCACAACCACCTGAACGGCGTCACGCAGAGCATCGCCCTCGGTCCCGCCGGCTTCATGGGCCCCATCATGCAGCTCGGGACGAACGGCGGCGGGTTCTTCAACGTCGACCTCGCTCATCCCCTCGAGAACCCGACAGCGTTGACGAACCTGCTGTACATCTGGCTGACCCTGTCCATCCCCTTTGCCCTCACCTACACCTTCGGAAAGATGGTGAAGAGCATCCGCCACGGTGCCGCCCTGCTGGCCGCCATGGTGATGATCTTCGGTGTCTGGGTGGGCTTCACCAGCATCGCTGAGCACCAGCAGAATCCCGCGGTCGTCGCAGCCGGAGTGCACTCGAACGTGGGCAACACCGAAGGCAAGGAGGTCCGCTTCGGGGACACGACTAGCGCGCTCTTCAATGTCTCGATGACACAGACCTCCGACGGGGCCGTTGACAGCGCAACCGACTCCTACACTCCGATCGGCGGATTGGGTCCGATGAGCGGCATGATGCTCGGGGAGGTGACGCCCGGGGGCACGGGCAGTGGTCTCTACACCCTCCTCATCTACGCCATCATTGCCGTATTCATCGGGGGCCTGATGATCGGGCGAACGCCGGAATACCTGGGGAAGAAGATCCAGGCCAAAGAGGTCAAACTCGCCGGATTGGGAGCCCTAGTGATGCCGATCATCGTGCTCGTCCTCACGGCTATCGCGGTGTCACTCCATGCTGGCCGGGCGGGTCCGCTCAATGCCGGACCCCACGGGTTCTCCGAGATCCTCTACGCCCTCACCTCACAGGGGAACAACAACGGCTCAGCCATGGCGGGCCTGACCGGTAACACCCCCTTCTACAACATCGTCGGAGGGGTCGACATGCTGATCGGTCGATTCGGGATCATAATCCCTGCCCTTGCCCTCGGAGGTTCGCTCGCGGCCAAGAACGTGGTGCCCGAGTCACTCGGCACCTTCCGCACCGACAACGGGATGTTCGTCGGTCTCACCATCGGAGTAATCGTGATCATCGGTGGCCTCACCTTCTTCCCCGCCCTCGCTCTCGGCCCCATCGTCGAGCAGCTCAGCCACGGGATGTTCTTCTGATGACGATGGCCACCACCCATCCGGAGCCGCACCAGCCAGTCGAGGCCCACGGCGTCGCCGAGGCCCGGGGCCTCTTCGATGGCGAGATTCTGCGCAAGGCCCTGGTCGACTCGTTCAAGAAGCTGAACCCGGCGATCCAGATCAAGAACCCGGTCATGTTCGTCGTGTTGGTCGGGACGGTGATCACGTTCATCGAAGCCATTGCCCACCCGAGCACCTTCACCTGGTCCATCACCATCTGGCTGTTCCTGACGGTGATCTTCGCCAACTTCGCCGAGGCCATGGCCGAAGGGCGGGGCAAGGCCCAGGCCGACACGCTGCGCCGGATGCGCTCGGAGACCGAGGCGCGTCGCCTCAACTCCGACGGCACCGAGGAGCTGGTGGCGGCGGCGTCCTTGGCCAAGGGGGACATGGTGGTCTGCGAGGCTGGGGACCTCATCCCCTCCGACGGCGAGATCACCGAGGGCATCGCCTCGGTCGACGAATCGGCCATCACAGGCGAGTCGGCCCCGGTCATCCGCGAGTCGGGGGGTGACCGCTCGGCGGTCACCGGCGGGACCAAGGTGCTCTCCGACCGGATCGTTGTTCGTATCACCGCCGAGCGCGGCCAGACGTTCCTCGACCGGATGATCACCCTGGTGGAAGGGGCCAACCGCCAGAAGACGCCGAACGAGATCGCCCTCACCATCCTGTTGGCCGTGCTCACCATCGTCTTCCTCCCCGTGGTCGTAACGCTCCAGGCGTTCGGCCACTACTCCGGGGCAACGGTGTCGGTGGTCGTCCTGGTGGCGCTGCTCGTCTGCCTCATCCCGACCACCATCGGCGCACTGCTCTCCGCCATCGGTATCGCCGGTATGGACCGCCTGGTCCAGCGAAACGTGCTGGCCATGAGCGGCCGGGCGGTCGAGGCCGCCGGGGACGTGCAGACCCTGTTGCTCGACAAGACGGGGACCATCACCCTCGGCAACCGCATGGCATCGGACTTCTACCCGGTCAGTGGCCACCACGAGCAGGACGTGGCCGACGTGGCCCAGCTGGCCTCGCTGGCTGACGAGACCCCCGAAGGCCGCTCCATCGTGGTATTGGCCAAGGAGCGGTTCAACATCCGGGAGCGTGAGCTCGAGGGCGAGCACGCCTTCGTACCGTTCACCGCCCAGACCCGTATGTCCGGGCTCGACATCGATGGCCGTCAGATCCGCAAGGGCGCGGCCGACTCGATCAAGCGGTGGGTGACCGAGCAGGGGGGAAGTGTCCCCGCCGACCTCGGCGGCATCGTCGAGCGAGTCTCGCGGGCCGGATCGACGCCGCTGGTGGTGGCCGAAGGCGGAGACATCCTCGGAGTCATCGAGCTCAAGGACGTGGTGAAGCAAGGCATCCGGGAGAAGTTCGACGAGATGCGCCAGATGGGGATCCGGACCGTGATGATCACCGGCGACAACCCCCTGACCGCGGCCGCCATCGCTCAGGAGGCCGGCGTCGACGACTTCCTCGCCGAGGCGACCCCTGAGGCCAAGATGGCCCTCATCAAGTCCGAGCAGGAGGGCGGGAAGCTGATCGCGATGACGGGCGACGGCACCAACGACGCACCGGCTCTCGCCCAGGCCGACGTCGGGGTGGCCATGAACACCGGGACCACCGCCGCCAAGGAGGCCGGCAACATGGTCGACCTCGACTCGAACCCGACCAAGCTCATCGACGTCGTCGAGATCGGCAAGCAGCTCCTCATCACCCGGGGTTCGCTCACCACGTTTTCGATCGCCAACGACGTGGCCAAGTACTTCGCCATCGTGCCTGCGTTGTTCATTGCCACCTACCCGCAGCTTGCCCCATTGAACATCATGAAGCTGCATAGCCCGCAGAGCGCCGTGCTCTCCGCGGTCATCTTCAACGCCTTGGTCATCGTGGCCCTCATCCCGCTCGCCCTCCGCGGCGTCAAGTTCCGCGCAGCCGGTTCTGCGGCCATTCTGCGCCGGAACGTGTGGATCTACGGAGTGGGCGGGATCATTGTCCCGTTCATTGGCATCAAGCTCATCGATCTCATCCTCGTCGCACTGCACGCCTACTGATGGAGACTGTCTGATGCTCGTCCATCTCCGCCGCTCGTTCATCTCGATCGTGATGATCACGGTCTTCTTCGGCTTCGTCTATGCCTTTGCCGGTACCGGCGTCGCCCAGCTGCTGTTCAAGCACCAGGCCGACGGCTCGATCACCGCGAATGGCTCGACCCTCGTCGGCCAGAACTGGTCGCAGACGAAGTGCCCCGGTCACCCACTCGGGAGCTGCGTGTTCCAAGGCCGGCCCGATGCCCTCGGCCCCTACGCCGGCTCGCTGAGCCCGGTCGCCGGTGGGGGAGACAACCCGCTCCAGGCCAACAACATCCCAGGCAAGCCCAGGGTCCTGAACTCGGGTTCGTCCGGCGCCACCAACCTGGGCCCCAGGTCCAAGGTCCTGCTGTCCAACACCCAGCAGCTCGTGGCTTACTGGGAGGCCCGTGGCGTCAATCCCACCCCCGACCTGGTCACCACCTCGGGCAGTGGCATCGACCCGGACATCACGGCGGCCGACGCGATCGCCCAGATCCCGATGGTGTCGAAAGCAACCGGGATCGCACCCTCGGCACTGCGGGCACTCATCAACCGCGAGAACAACAGTGCTCAGCTCGGATTCCTGGGGAGCAGCTACATCGTGGTCCTCCAACTCAACGAGGCGCTCGCCAAGCTGAGATGAGCGAGAGGCGGGTCCCGACTCCGCCTGCCGCGGGAACGTCCGCTGCGCCCTCGACGAGCTCGAGCGCCGACCAGGAGGCTCCAAACGACACGGCAATTGACCGTTGCCCGGGCACCCGATTGGCCCGACCCCGGATCGCCTCGATCTCACCGCTTGACACCCTCTCGTCGGTGATTCAGGCTGCGAGGGCAATTGGGTCGATGCTGCGCAGTGACGGGAGGCGGGGGTCATCATGGCCAAGATCCGAGTTTGCCGCCTGTGGGCTGCTCTTGCCGTCGGAGGGCTGGGCCTCGTAGCGGCAACAGGAGTGGGTCTCGATGCGGCGTCCGCGTCCGGACTCATCGCCCAGTCCTCGCCCATCGGCGGATCGGTCACCGCCGGCTCGGCACTCAGCGACCAGCTGGTCGTGACCGGGAACAACGGGGCGGTCACCTTCACCCAGAGCACCGGAACCCCGCAGGTGACGGTGTCGACCTCCGGGGCGGTGTCTGCTCCGGGCTCACTCCCCGTCGGCACCTACACCGCCACCGGCACGGACACCGATCCGTTGGGGGACACCGGCACCTGGAGCTACCAGCTCACCGTCCTGGCCGGGACGATCGCCCAGTCCTCGCCGACCGGCGGATCGGTCACCGCCGGCTCGGCACTCAGCGACCAGCTGGTCGTGACCGGGAACAACGGGGCGGTCACCTTCACCCAGAGCACCGGAACCCCGCAGGTCACGGTGTCGACCTCCGGGGCGGTGTCTGCTCCGGGCTCACTCCCCGTCGGCACCTACACCGCCACCGGCACGGACACCGATCCGTTGGGGGACACCGGCACCTGGAGCTACCAGCTCACCGTCCTGGCCGGGACGATCGCCCAGTCCTCGCCGACCGGCGGATCGGTCACCGCCGGCTCGGCACTCAGCGACCAGCTGGTCGTGACCGGGAACAACGGGGCGGTCACCTTCACCCAGAGCGCCGGAACCCCGCAGGTCACGGTGTCGACCTCCGGGGCGGTGTCTGCTCCGGGTTCACTCCCCGTCGGCACCTACACCGCCACCGGCACGGACACCGATCCGTTGGGGGACACCGGCACCTGGAGCTACCAGCTCACCGTCCTGGCCGGGACGATCGCCCAGTCCTCGCCGACCGGCGGATCGGTCACCGCCGGCTCGGCACTCAGCGACCAGCTGGTCGTGACCGGGAACAACGGGGCGGTCACCTTCACCCAGAGCACCGGAACCCCGCAGGTCACGGTGTCGACCTCCGGGGAGGTGTCTGCTCCGGGCTCACTCCCCGTCGGCACCTACACCGCCACCGGCACGGACACCGATCCGTTGGGGGACACCGGCACCTGGAGCTACCAGCTCACCGTCCTGGCCGGGACGATCGCCCAGTCCTCGCCGACCGGCGGATCGGTCACCGCCGGCTCGGCACTCAGCGACCAGCTGGTCGTGACCGGGAACAACGGGGCGGTCACCTTCACCCAGAGCACCGGAACCCCGCAGGTCACGGTGTCGACCTCCGGGGAGGTGTCTGCTCCGGGCTCACTCCCCGTCGGCACCTACACCGCCACCGGCACGGACACCGATCCGTTGGGGGACACCGGCACCTGGAGCTACCAGCTCACCGTCCTGGCCGGGACGATCGCCCAGTCCTCGCCCATCGGCGGATCGGTCACCGCCGGCTCGGCACTCAGCGACCAGCTGGTCGTGACCGGGAACAACGGGGCGGTCACCTTCACCCAGAGCACCGGAACCCCGCAGGTGACGGTGTCGACCTCCGGGGCGGTGTCTGCTCCGGGCTCACTCCCCGTCGGCACCTACACCGCCACCGGCACGGACACCGATCCGTTGGGGGACACCGGCACCTGGAGCTACCAGCTCACCGTCCTGGCCGGGACGATCGCCCAGTCCTCGCCGACCGGCGGATCGGTCACCGCCGGCTCGGCACTCAGCGACCAGCTGGTCGTGACCGGGAACAACGGGGCGGTCACCTTCACCCAGAGCGCCGGAACCCCGCAGGTCACGGTGTCGACCTCCGGGGCGGTGTCTGCTCCGGGTTCACTCCCCGTCGGCACCTACAGGGCGGCTGGAACCGACAGGGACGTACTCGGTGACACCGGATCGTGGGGTTACGTCCTCGTCGTCACCCGGAACACCCTGTTCCAAGGCGCACCCTTCTCGGCCACGATCTCCCATGGCGCGGCGTATTCGGGGCAGCTGATGGTACGGAATCCGGTCGCTCACGGTGGCCTCGTTGCCTGGACCACAACAGTCAGTTCAGCAGACGTGAGCGTTTCGACCACGGGTCATATCAACGTCGCCGCGACGGTGCCCAAGGGAACCTACCGCGTCTCCGGAACGGAGTCGGACGCCCTCGGAGATTCAGGGACCTGGTCCTTCAGCGTGACTGTCCTCGGCCTGCAGATTACGACGGCATCGCTTCCCAACGCGGTCAAAGGGACGACGTATCCGGCGACGACACTTGTCGCGACCGGAGGGATCACGCCGTATCACTGGTCGATTTCGAGTGGCTCACTACCCAGGGGTCTTACGCTCAATGCGAGTACCGGCAAGATTTCAGGCACGGTGTTGTCCTCGGACACTGCGAAGACATACGACCTGACAATTGAGGTGACTGACCACTTCCTCACCACGGCGACGAGGGCGTTTCAACTGAGGGTAGTGGCGTGACACGGTTCGCTCGAGGTCTCGGTTTTCTCGGAGAAGCTGGGCCGAACCTGGCGAGACGCTGCCGGTACTCACAGGTGTCCGGGACCATTCGCCGATGCTGAATCCACTCCCACCACAGGTTTTGTGAGCGTGACCAAGGAGCGGGTCGGGCGCGGTATAACTGGGCAGTGGATCGTCAACGGGCCGCTGCCATCGCATCAGTCGAGCGGACCATGGAGGCTTCTGCCGAATTGAGGGCCGCCCTGCGCGAGGGGGAGACCATCGGTCGGAGGATGATCAAGAAGCTGCGGAACGGTGTGGCCATCTCCAGCGCCGTTGAGGATGCCGGTGCCAACGCATCAGACCTCCGGCAAAGCGCTGCCGAGCATCTCTCTCGCTATGAGCAACGCCGCCACGAGATGAGACTTACCTTCGTGAGGGCAGCGTTGGACGAGGGTTTGACCATAGGCGAGGTGGCCAGAAAGGTAGGCGTCTCGCGGCAACTGATGGCGCGGTTCGCCAAGGAGGCTCGAAACGGCTCCGCGTGACGGGCTGGGAGTGGGTCACATCTCTGAAGGTTGAAAGACCACTTTGACGGCTTCGCTGGCACCCTTGTCCAGTCCGGTTCGCACTGCTTCCCGGTACCCGGCGAGCGGGAACTCGTGGGTCACGATGAGGTCTGCCGGGAAGGTGCGGCGGGCCAGGATGTCGAGGGCGACATCGATCGAGTGGTCCCGCCCGGGTTGTGCCTGGCCAATGGACGCGGCGGGATTCCGACCGTGGTCGACCGAGCCGATGACCACCGCCTCCTTGTACCAGAGTGGGGTCATGTCGACTGTGCCCGTGCCCAGAGCGCCGAGCAGGATGACCGTTCCCCGGTTGTCCACCGCCCGCAGGGCATCGGTCGTGGATCCTGCGCTGCCGGCAGCTTCGACGACGTACGGAAAGCCCCCGACGAGCATCCGGTCCTGTCCCGAACCGACGGTCCGGATGCCCAGGATCGCGGACAGTCGCTCGAACGCTTCGGCTCCAGATCCCTGGATCACATGGGTGGCCCCACACGCCTGGGCTGCGGCTGCCTGGTGGGCATGACGCACGAGGACGGTGACCGGGTTGCCAGGGAAGAGTGCGCTCAGTGCGACGAGGGCGGCCAGTCCGATGATGCCCCCGCCGATCACGAGGATGGGGTCGTTGCCTTCAGGTGGCCGGCGGCTGAGCCCGTGGAGGGCGATCGAGATCGGCTCGTGCAGAGCGGCGATCCGGTTCGGAACGTCGTCGGGAATCTGGTGGAGCATGGAGGGATGTCCGACGACTTGCTCGGCCCACCCTCCGCCTAACCCGTCGGTGTAGCCGATCGATCGTCCGGGTGTCAGGATCCGACTGTCGAGCGCGAGACAGCTCGAGGGCCAACCGCGGAGACAGTTGGCACAGGGTGGGTCGATGCCGCGTACCAGGCACGGGAGTATCGGGTCCACCGCTACCCGGGTGCCGACGGACCAGGGACAGTCCGGCCCGACCTCGATGACGGTGCCGGCGATCTCGTGACCCAGTACGAACGGGAGGGTGCCGAGCGAAACCAGTGTCGGCGACCCCCCACCGGTCGGCGAGAAGAGGTGGAGATCGCTACCGCAGATCCCTCCGGCGGCGACTGCCACCCGCGCCCACTCCCCGGTGGGTAGCTCCGGCTCGGGCACCTGGGCAAGGGACGCCGGGAACTCGGGGTCTGACAGGTCGAATTGCACGGCTTGCACAGCAGTAGTTTGCAACAGGCTGGCGCTCCCGTGCGGACGAGGATCCGGATGGGCACGGCAGGCACTCGCCGGTCTCCGTATGGTTAAGTGTGCCCATGGAATTCCGCACTCTCGGATCGACCGGCGTCAAAGTCAGTGAACTGTGTCTCGGCGCGATGATGTTCGGTGCCTGGGGCAATCCGGATCACGAAGACTCGATCCGCATCATCCATCGCGCGGTTGATGCCGGCGTCAATTTCATCGACACCGCCGACATGTACTCGGCTGGCGAGTCCGAAACAATCGTGGGCAAGGCTCTCAAGGGCCTGGAGCGAGAGAACATCGTGCTCGCCACCAAGGTGCACGGTCCCATGGCGCGTGATCCCAACAGCCAGGGGAATTCGAGACGGTGGGTCATCGCCGAGTGTGAGAACAGCCTGCGGCGACTCGACACCGACTACATCGATCTCTACCAGATCCACCGGCCCTCCCCCGAGTGCGACATCGACGACACCCTCGGTGCCCTCAGCGATCTGGTCCGGGACGGCAAGATCCGCTACGCCGGGAGCTCCACCTTCCCCGCACATCAGGTGGTCGAGGCACAGTGGGTCGCCGAGCGCCGGATCCGCGAGCGATTCCGAACGGAACAACCCCAGTACTCGATCCTGGCGCGGAGCATCGAGGCCGATCTGTTGCCGGTCTGCCAGCAATTCGGCATGGGCGTGCTCTCCTGGAGCCCCCTTGCCGGTGGATGGCTGAGCGGAGCATTCGGGGAGGGCAAGCAGAACACCTCCCGGCGGTCGGCCATGCTGCCCGAGCGATATGACGTCTCCCTTCCCGCGAACCAGCAGAAGCTCGATGTCGTCATCCGACTGCAGAAGCTGGCCGAGGAGATCGGGCACTCACTGATCGAGGTCAGCCTCGCGTTCGTGCTCGCGCATCCGGCAGTGACCTGCCCGATCATCGGGCCCAGAACGATGGAGCAGCTGGAATCCCAGCTTGCAACGACAGAGATCTCACTGGCCGAGGACGTCCTGGATCGGATAGACGAGATCGCTCCTCCTGGTCAGAACGTCGGGGGTACCGATGCCGGATGGACCCCCCCGTCCGTCTCGGACAAACGTCTTCGCCGCCGGTAGAGATCGGTCTTTGGGCCGAGTACCCGTCAAGATCCCTTCGGCCGGGTTCAGCCGAAGAGCTTCGCCGGCGTGTTCACCTTGTCAGCGGCGATGCGCAGGATGATCCGACCGTCGGGACCAACCGGGTTCTGGTAGTCCGTGCCGACGTAACGACGCGAAAGCTCGTCGATGTGCTCGCGCGCGACCCGACCGGTGACCGTCCCGATCACGTGACCACGTACTTCGGCCCAGTCCAAGGGACTTTCAGCGGAATGGATGAGGACGGTAATGCGGGGGTCCCGAGCCACATTTCGTGCTCGCTGACGTTGCGGCTCGGTATTGACGAGCAGCACCTCACGATCGGTGTCGACCCAGGTCAGGAGAGCCTGTGGCTGCCCGTTCGGCATGAGGGTCACCACCGTCGCCAAGTTGGGGCCTTTCGCCAGGCGGACCACGTCGTCGTCAAGCGTCATGACTACCTACCCTTCCGCTCCCGGTCGAGTGATGATCGACGTGAGCGTCCACCTCGGCCGTGACCCGGGACTCCCGGATCCGCACCGCGAGGTCGCCGCCCACGAACGAGAGCGCGGCAGCCGCGGCCCCGAGCCCTTCGGCCACGCCGATCGAGGGGATGCTGAGAAGGCTGGTGACCGTGTCGAGGGAATCGCTGACGAGTCCTGCCATGACCCAGGTCCCGGCGGCTTCTCGATTGCCCGAGCGTGCCGCTCGGACCGTCCCTATTCCGAGGGCAAGGTCTCGAATTCCGATGGTCCGAAGGAGCAGTCGGGACGCGCCCGTGGTGACCTCACGCGAGGAGAGCCGAAGCAGAGCTCCCGGCGCGGCAACGATCGTTACTCCGACTCCGATCCGGAGCCAGCCCATGCATTCTCCGAGGGTCGCCTTCACCTGTTCAGTCTATGACCTCAGACCGGACCGGACTCAGGTGCGTTCCGGATGAGCATGTCCGCTCCCACGGCCGCGGTTCGAACGCTCACCCAGCGAACTGCCTCCAATAGGGGCGATCGTCGAAGCGCTTCTCGATGAGGATGAACACCGTCCCCCAGGGATCGCGGAACCACGACGTTCGCAGCGAAGCCACGTCCGCGATTCCGGCTGTCAGGAAGGTCACTCCCCGCGCTTCGAGCTCCTTACGGGTGTCGTCGATAGCGTCACACACCAGTCCCACATGGGTGAGACCGGGTTTCGTGATCTCGGATCGGCCCTCTGGGCCTGCTCGATGGGGACTACGTGGGTATTCGATCAGCTCGAGGACGTGGTCGTCAGCACCGAGACCCACGATGGCGGCCTTGAGCACCACTGGGCTCGGTACCAGTTCTCCCATGTCCCGCTCGATGGCGTCGCCGGACATCTCGTACGGCGGCGAGAGGATTCGGAGTCCGAGGACCTCTGAGTACCACCGAGCGGCCGCTTCGACGTCGGGTACGCAGACAGCGGCGTGGGCGAATCCCGTCAGCATGCACTCGAGCGTAGACCCGAGTCTCGGCACGGTGCGGTTGGCGCAGTCGATGTCGGTCGACCGCTTGGTGACGGAAGCTCGGCAGCCTTGGGACGAGGATGAGAGTGACACGCCAGAGACCTGTGCCTTGGACGTAAGCTCCGGGTCCGTAGCGAAACGAGGTCACGACGTTGAAGGGCTATGTACTCTCAGTAGAGCGAGTGATTTCAGCACCTCCGGAGGCGATCTTCGCCGTGCTTTCCAATGCAGGACGGCACTCGTCAATTGACGGCTCAGGCATGCTCCAAGGGACCTCCTCGGAGGCCGACGAGTCTCTGGCGCTCGGTTCGAAATTCGGGATGGGTATGAAAATGGGTGGTGTCCGGTACCAAACCGAGAGCCGCGTCGTTGAGTTCGAGGCCAACCGGCGCCTCGCGTGGCAGACCGGTCCCAGCGGCAAGTGGGGTCGGTATGTGGCAGGAAGGATCTGGCGCTACGAGTTGGAGCCGACCGAGGGCGGTACGCTGGTTCGTGAGAGCTGGGACATCAGGTCGGATCACCAGCGGGTCCTTCTGAAGCTGGGTGGGATCTACTCCGGAAAGACGCGGCGGGACATGGAGCGAACGCTCGCCCGCTTGGATTCACTGGTTACCGGAACTGTCGAGAACTGACCCGCTGCCGGACATGCTGGGTTCTGCAACGGATCCGATCGCCTCGACGTTCGACTGAGGGTCATCACGTTGGCAGGTGGGCTGAGACACTGGACCGGCGGTGTGCGACGACCCGAGGGAGAGCATCGGGAGGAGCACGCGGTGCTGGTGCTGCCGCCGGCGAAGTACTCGGAACTCCCAGGTCAGAGCTCCGGATGCGGGTTGTGGCTCCCACACCCCAAGGACGTATCATCGTCGCAATGGCTGGCGAGACCGCAGAATCATCGCTACGTGAATCACTCAATCGGATCGAGAAGCTCAACGAGCACCTCGACACCGTCTGGGGTCTTCCCGACGGCGATCCAGAGAAGATCGCCGGGACCATTCTCGCTTGTCGGCTGCAGAACGACCTCATCAAAAACATCCTCGAGCTCCTCTCCGACGAGCCACGCAGGTGAACGAGGCAGCGACCGAGGCCGACGTTCCGCCGCCGAGCGGGTTTGCCGCCGACCTGCTTGCCGGCCAGGTGGCGATTGTGACCGGCGGGGCTACCGGAATCGGTCGGGAGATCTGCCGAGTGCTGGGCGCCCACGGGGCAGCGGTCGCGCTGGCGAGCCGCTCCGAGGAGCGGCTCGTTGCCACCGTCGGCGAGCTGCGATCCGCAGGGATCGATGCGGTCCACTCCGTCTGCGACGTTCGGGATGCCGGCGCCGTCCAGGCTGTCATGGAGGAGGTCGCCGCCCGGTGGGGTCGCCTCGACATCGTTGTGAACAACGCCGCGGGCAACTTCCCGGCGCCGATGTCTGCGATCTCTCCCAATGGATTCAAGGCCGTCGTCGACATCGATCTGCTTGGCACCTACAACGTCACGCGGGCCGCATTCGACCTGTGGCTCCGCGACCATGGGGGCTCGATCGTGAACATTACGGCACCGTTCGAGCAGCGAGGGGTTGCCCTCCAGGCGCACGTCGCTGCGGCCAAGTCCGGCGTTGACTCGCTGACGCGGACCTGTGCCGTCGAATGGGGCCCCTATGGGGTCCGAGCCAACGCAATTGCCCCCGGCTCCATCGCGGGGACGGAAGGGTTGCGCCGATTTGCCGATGCGGTGCCTCGTTTACCGGACCGGCCCACCAACCCACTCGGCCGACACGGCTATGGCGTCGACATCGCACACCTCGCGCTCTTCCTGTGCAGCCCCGCAGCCCGGTTCATCTCGGGTCAGGTCATCGCGGTCGACGGCGCTGGATCGGTCGACATGCTCCGCCTGCAACTCGGGCAGATCTGACGATCGGGTGCGGTTGCGAATCACGATGCCGGGAGCACGAAGATGACCGCTGACGGTCACGACGATTGGGGTCAGACCCTCGCTGAACTGGAACAGAGGAAGAGCCGCTCCAGGGCCATGGGTGGCGACGAGCGGCTCCAACGCCACCGGGACGCCGGAAAGCTCGATGCTCGGGCCAGAGTCGAGCGGTTGGTCGACCGGGACACGTTCCGGGAGATCGGCACGTTGGTCGGCGGCGACGTCCCGGCGGACGGCATCATTGCAGGGACCGGCCTGATCGGCGACCGGCCGGTGATGGTCGGGGCCGAGGACTTTACGACGTTGGCCGGGACCATAGGGCCAGGGAGCAATGCGAAGCGCTACCGGATCGCCGAGCTGGCCTTGCGGACCAAAGTTCCCCTGGTGATGCTCCTCGAGGGTGCCGGATTCAGGGCGGAGGAGCGATCCCCCGGGCGCTCCCCGACCGACCTGATGGTGCAGGCTCGATGCTCAGGTCACGTACCCCTGGTCGCGGGCGTGTTCGGACCATCCGCCGGCCACGGGGCGCTCGTCGTACCCATCTCCGACTTCACCGTCATGACCTCACTCGGCGCTATCTTCACGGCCGGTCCACCGGTGGTCAAGGAGTCGACCGGGGAGGACATCTCGAAGGAGGAACTCGGCGGTCCGGGTGTGGCGATCGCCAGCGGGCTGGTTCACAACGAGGCCACCGACGACGTCGAAGCACTCGACCAGATCCGGGCGTATCTCTCCTACTTCCCGTCGAGCGCATGGGAATTTCCGCCGTGCTCCCAGCGAGACGACGCGGCCGCTCCACGTCCGACCGACGAGCTGCTTGACCTCGTTCCGAGGGATAGCCGCAAGATCTACGACATGCGGCGTGTGCTCGACGTGATCTTCGACCGCCCTGATTGGTTCGAAGTGCAGCCTGGATACGGTCAGGCGATGATCTGCGCGCTCGCCCACCTGGGTGGAGAACCGGTCGCCGTGGTTGCCAACCAGCCGAACACGCTGGCTGGCTCCATCGACGCGGAGGCAGCAGACAAGGCTGCGCATTTCGTCGCGGTGGCGGACGCCTTCCACCTTCCCCTCGTCTTCCTCGCGGACAATCCCGGAATGTTGCCGGGCGGCAGCTCCGAGCGGCGGGGAGTATTGCGCAGTGGTGCCCGCATGTTCGCTGCACAGACCCTGGCGACGACTCCGAAGATCCACCTCACCCTCCGCAAGGCGTACGGGTTCGGCTCGATGGTGATGTCGATGGTGGGCTTTGATCAGCAGGTGGCCACCTTCGCGTTCCCCGGCGCAACACTCGGAGCGATGGGAGCGGGAGCATCCAGCCGGGCGATGAAGGCGGACCGGGATCTGGCCGCCGACCTGCGGGAGGCCGAGCTGCAGGCTTCCTACCGGTCTGCCGAGGGACTCGGATTCGACGAACTGCTGGACCCGCGGGATACCCGTGTCGCACTGCTCCGCGCTCTGAGCCTGGCCGTGCACTCCCGCCAAGAGCCGGCAGCGCCGGTCAGTCGCAGCGCGATCACCCCATAGCGGGCCTCAGGCTCAGAGACTCCCGGGCGTCGCATCCCCGGGGCAACGCTGGTTGCCAACAAGAGTCTGTGTCTCCCCCGCCCTCTGCGCGAGTATCAGGCTCATGTCGGATGAAAATTCTGTGGCGCTGCGAGAGTCCATCCGGGAGTTCATACAGGCCTATCGTGATGTCCGGAGCGTCGCTCGGAAGCACGAGGCGACGCTCGGCCGGGCACTTCGGCGACTTGAACGAGGTGATGCCGTGTCAGCCGTCCTTGCGGCCATGCCGCCGGAGGAACCGAGGTTGGAGGGCATCGAGGTCCTCAACGCCCTCGAGCATGCACGGCACAGGGTTCGGTCGGCCACGATGGCCGACTGTCTCGCCGCCGGGATGTCGATCGGCGAGTTCGGTCGGAGTTGGGGGTTCTCCCGGCAGCTTGCGGCTCGGTACGCGAAGGAAGTCCGCGACCGGAGGACACAGCACCTCTGACCTACGGGTGGTGAGTTGGCTCTGTCCAGGGTCGGCCCTGAGCGTCAGCTCTTGAGGTCGAGGAAGCACCGTGTGTAGTGGAGGAGCTCGGTTCGGAGCGTTGTGTCATCGAGGTCCGCCACAAGAGGATGCGTGACTGCGCCACCGATGGCGGATGCGATCATGGCGGCCCGCACTCGCCCGCGGGGATGGGCGTCCCCATCGAGTAAGACGCGGCACAGACGGTCAATGAACCGCTGGAACGGTTCATGGTGCTCGAAGAGCTGGATGACGACAGGATCGTGCTGGAGTGTCCTGACCATGCTGCGGCGGCTCACCGCGAGGTCGATCACCTGGGTCAGCAGGATGTCGAGTGCACCCCGGCCGGGGCCGCCGGCCTCGGCTGCGTCCAGTGCTGCGTCAAGACTTTCCAGTTCGACCTCCACCGCCGCAACGACGATCGACTCCTTTGTTGGGAACTGGTGGTACACAGCTGCCTTTGTCACCCCGATGGCGTCGGCGATCATCTGCAGTGACGATCCGTTCACGCCATGCTCCGCGAACAAGTCGAGCGCGGCCGCGACGATCCGCATCTGGACGGGGGTGTATCGGTCGGATGCCTGGCGGCTGATGGCGATGCCACTTGAACTCATGCCCAGAGGCTAGCCGTGCCCATCGTCGAATAGCCGAGCGGCTATCCTCGGAAGTCCGCTCGGAGCAGGCCAGGTGGAGGCTGACGAGATCGCCGAGCGGCTCATGAAGGAGGTGCGTCGTCCCTTCGAGCTCAGCCGGGTTCCCGGGCGCAAGGTCTCGGTGACGGCCGGCATCGGCATCGCGGTCGGGGTCCGTCACATTTCCGACGAGATGCTCCGCGATACCGACGTTGCCCTCTCCCGGGCCGAAGCGAAAGGCAAGGAATGTCCGTCGTCTCCTCAGAGGATGTGGTCACGACCGTCCGCCGGGCAGTCACACCAGGGCCGCTCCGGCCCCACCTGTCCGATGCGGAGACGCACAGGTTGACTCGTCGGGCACGCACCTGCACGACGTGATTCACTGATGATTCGGAGTGTGCTGAGACAGGGGGTCGCCAGTGGCGCCGGGACGCGAATTCGGCGGGAGGATCGGAGACGACTGGCGGGACTCTGAGCCCTGGTGGCCTCCGACACCCTCTCCTCCCGCTGGTGCTCCGAACGTCGTGCTGATCGTTCTGGACGACGTTGGATTCGCCCAGCTCGGGTGCTACGGATCGGACATGGATACGCCGGTGCTCGACGGTCTGGCGGCCGAGGGGATCCGTCTGACCAATTTCCACACGACAGCCCTGTGCTCTCCGACGCGGGCCTGTCTGCTGACCGGACGCAACCACCACCGGAACGGCATGGGAAGAGTGGCCGACCTGGCGATCGGCTTTCCCGGCTATTGGGGAAAGCCACCCCGCGAAAACGGCTTTCTGTCCGAGATCCTCCAAGCGACCGGCTATGCGAGCTACGCGGTGGGCAAGTGGCACCTCAGCCCCGACGACGAAACCAACATGGCAGGTTCGCGCAGCTCGTGGCCGCTCGGACGAGGGTTCGACCGGTGGTACGGCTTCCATGGCGGCGAGACCCATCAGTTCATGCCGGCCCTGTACCACGACAATCACGCAGTCACGCCCCCTCGTTCGGCCGAGGAGGGGTATCACCTCAGCGCGGATCTCTCCGAGCGGGGCATCGAATTTCTGGGTGATTTGCGCGCAGTCGATGCTGACAAGCCGTTCTTCCTCTATTTCTGCACAGGTGCCTGTCATTCTCCACACCATGCGCCTGCGGAGTGGATCGAGCACTACCGGGGCCGGTTCGCGGGGGGATGGGACCGCTGGCGTGAGGAGACCTTCGCCCGGCAGCTCACGCTCGGGGTGATACCCGAGGGTGCCGTCCTGTCACCTCGTCCAGCATGGGTCCCATCGTGGGAGAGCCTGGGTGAGCAGGAGCGGGCGCTGGCCGAGCGGTTCATGGAGTGCTTCGCGGCCTACTTGTCGTATACCGACCAGGAGATCGGCCGACTCCTTTCGTTCATCGAGGATCTGGGGGACGCCGACAACACTGTCGTCATGGCGGTGTCGGACAATGGTGCAAGTTCGGAGGGTGGACGAGAGGGAACCATCAATGAGGGCCGACTCTCGAATTTCGATGCCTCCGGAATCGGAGAGATGTATCGACGGATCGACGAGATCGGAGGACCGCTCAGTCACAACAATTACCCGTGGGGTTGGACGATGGCCGGTAACACCCCGTTCAGGCGCTGGAAGCGCGAGACGCACGAAGGGGGGATCGCCGATCCCTGTATCGTTCGCCTTCCATCGGGTGCACGGGCAGGCACCGCCGGCGCAGTACGACGACAATTCGCCCATGCGGTCGACGTCTTGCCGACGGTGCTGGAACTGACGGGGATCAGGGCACCCGAAACGATCGAGGGCATCGCCCAGTCGCACCTCGACGGCACGAGCTTTGGGTATCTGTTGACCGAGGACGGAGCAGCTGCGCCGGGTCAGCACACCACCCAGCACTTCGAGATGCTCGGCTCCCGGGCTATCTATCACGACGGCTGGAAGGCCGTGGCATTTCATCCCGTCGGTCCCCTGTACGACGACGGACTCGGCGTCAACGCACCGTTCGACGAGGACGTATGGGAGCTCTACTTCGTCGCGGAAGACCCGTCCGAGACGAACGATCTTGCAGCGGCATATCCGGACAAGGTGCGCGACCTCGTAGAATTGTGGTGGGCCGAGGCCCGCAAGAACGACGTGTTACCCCTTGACAACAGAGTCATGGAGGCGATTGCGCACCCACGGCCTGACCACCGACGCCCGCGCGACACCTTCAGATACTTCCAGGGCGGCGCCCCGGTACCGGAGACCGTGGCTGTCAAACTCTGTAACCGGCCCCACACCATTTCCGTCACAGTGGACGTGGCCGACGGGGTTGTTCCAAGCGGGGTGTTGGTCGCGCTGGGCTGCGCTCTCGGCGGATGGTCCCTCCATGTCCTCGACGGCCAGCTGCGTTACGTCCACAACCTGTACGGAAGGACGCGCGACGTCCTGCACGCAGAAGAGCGGATCGAACCGGGACGCCACACCCTGCAGTTCCGCTTCGAGCCGGATGGACGCGGAGGCGGCCCAGCCAGCCTTCGCATGAACGAGAAGACGGTTGCAGAGGGAACGATCGACCGATTTACACCTGCCGTCTTCAATGAAGTGGGAATCGGCGTCACTTGTGGATACGAGTGGGGTCCGGCAGTGGGCGAAGGCTACTCCGCCCCGTTCGCATTCAATGGGGAGATCGTGACCGCCGAGGTGACAACCACGGGTCCAGCGGTGCTCAATCCCGCGCTGGAGATTGCGGCGATACTGTCACAGCAGTGACGACGTCAGACCTGGTGACACCCTGTCCTACGGCTGAGCGTGCGAACGACGCGTAGCGATCAGCGTACTGGGATCATCGAGGTGAGCCCGATGGTCATCTGTTCGGCGTATCGCACTGATCCGAGCGGTCCGGCCTGCTGCGACAGGTCGGCTGTTTCGTGTTCGCGGAGGATGAGTCCGTTGAGCGATGAGACCCAGAAGTCGCTGGGATTCGTGCCCGACTCAGAACCGGAGAACGCGAGGGTGATGTGAGTGTGCAGCGCTGGCACCGTGAGGGCACCGATCTTGACGGAAGCGATTGCAAGGACGTCTCCGGAGAAGACGATCTTCTCACCGGGCATGTGACACGCCGTGTGCCACCGTTCGCCGACGAACGGATGGGGTGGAACGAAGTATGTGCCCGACTCACAGGAGAGCACGGTGGAATTCTGCGTGCCGGCGATCTGCTCGTAGGAAGGACTGGAGGTGATGCTCAGCCCACCACCGTTCTGCAGACATTCCACCCACCCTTCTGTGTGTTGCGTGATCGGCTCCCAATTCAAGGTGGCGCACTTCGCGGCCTGGGTCACGATGAGATTCGTGGAGCCGGGAAACGAGCGGCTGATGCCGGCGAAACTCAACTGCTCGCCGCCAGTCGTGCGATACCGGTACACCCCGGTCGGAGGAAGGTTCCTGCTTCCGCCCGCCTGCCCCCGCTTCTGTTCCTGTCGGTAGAAGTGGAGCGCCTGGCCGAGATCGATCTGGGTCGCAGGACTACGCAGCAGGAAATACCACACCGCGACGACGACGAGCACGATGAGGGTCGTGGTTCCAATGGCCAACGCCAAGAGACGGTGGTGAGCGACCCAGTCGAGTGGTCCCATATCGTGCCCTTTCTTATCAATCCGGAAGCGAGCTGTCCTGTGGCCCGAAGATCCGTTCCCAGTTCCGACGCATGACGGAGCCACTCGCCTCACGGGTCGTCACTCCCGAGGCTGGCCACTCCCGTCTGAGTAGAACTGGCGGAACCAACGGCGGTACTGCGTCACCGGTCCGTCGACCTTCGTAATGATCGGGTGTTCGCGGTAGATCTTGTGCTCCCAGATCGGCACGTCCTGCGTGAACTGGAGATTGGTGATCTGGTCGTTGAGCTCGGAGATCGACTCGGTCGCGTCGGCGTCCGGGAGCCGCTTCATGGAGAAGTGGATGGTCACCTCGGTGAACTCCTCGTCGATCGGTGTCTGGGTGATGTAGGTGAGCATCTCGACAGGGTCCTGATTGACCTCGACTGCGACGATCCCCGGCCCACAGGTCGTCGTTCTGGTGCTCACCTCGAAGCCCGCCTCTGAGAGTGCGGTCACCTTCAGGCTCTGCTCGACGACCATAGACGGACCCGAGAATGTCACATCGAATTGCTCGTGTTCGGGCTGTGCCATGTCGTGCACTGCGGAGAAGTGCGATCGGTTGATGATGTTCTCCGTCAGATCCTGGACATGGACGCGCACCGTGTAGCTGTTGCTCCTCCACGGCGTCCACTCCTCCTCGTCCTCGCGGTAGGCAGCCACGTCGTAGCTCGGCGGCGCACCCTCCGCATGATGCCAGACGAAGATCCGCCCGTTTCGCTCGCAGACGTCCCACGCCAGAGCGGCGGCACGGGGCGTGCGATCGATTCCCGGGACTTCGACGAGCTGGCCCCTGCCATCGAAGCGCCAACCGTGAAACGGGCACCTGATGCCGTCGCCGCATACGCGACCCCCGATGCCCAGGTCGGCACCGAGGTGGGGGCAGTGTGCATCGAAGACGCGGGCCCTTCCGTCATCGCCACGGAAGAGAACCAGGGCGCGCCCCAGGTAGCTGACCGACTTCACATCTCTCTCGGCGAGTTCCCCGGTGGAGCTGATACAGAACCATCCGTTGGGCGATGCGGGAAACGGATACCGCGCAGCCATCAGCCCTACTTCGTCGGCTCGACGGGGCTGCCAGGCGCCTCCGCCGCGCCGTGGACCCGGCTCGCAAAGGCGCGCAACGGCAGATCCGAACTCGTCAGGAGACCGGGGCTCGCCTCACACACCGAACGCATCGCATTGAGTGCCGGCATCCCGGTGATGGTCATGCCCAACGAGGCGAAGTAGGTCGCGTCCATCGATCCATGGGGGGTGCCGGTCGCTGGGAAGATCATGTGGCGGTTGACGATCATGGGGTCACCGTCGATGGTGGTGATGTAGCAGCCTTGCACGGCCCACCGGGGCTCCGTCTTTTGCGTCATCTGCCATTCGAGGTGGACCTCGATCTTCGGGTCACCGTCCGAGATCCCTTTGAACTTGGCGAGACTCGCGCCGACCGACCCCTTCGGAAGTGACCACCAGCCGAGATCGATGTCCTCGGTGCACGCGCCGAGCTCGCACTCGAAGACGATGTCATCGATCCGCAGGTCGAGGCAGTCAGCCATCATGTAGATCGAGTCTGCGAAGACGGTGCAACCCGTCTCGAGGAGTCCGGGTATCTCGGGATCGTCCACCGGTCTGCCATAGCCGACGTTCTTCCACGTGTCGACCGAGTGATGGCACGAGACGTCGACCGTCTCCAGCACGGTGATGTGGTCCACCCGTCCCGTCCCTGCCGTTGCGACGACGCTCAGTATCTGGGCGAGGCCGGGATTCATGCCGGTTCCATAGAACGATGTGCCCCCACGCTGACAGGCGGCTTCGATGAGCTCGGTAGGCTTCCTGCCGGAGGGATGTGGGTGATTGCGGTCGCGATGATGGCCCGTGATCCAGTCGGACGTGGTGACCACGTTGATGCCGTTCTCGAGCAGGATGCAGAACCGGTCGATGTCCGGCCAGACCCCGTTGAAGCTCACGATGTCCGGTTTCAGCCGGAGCACGTCCTCGATGTCACCGGTGGCCACGATCCCGAGCGGCTCGATTCCGACAATCTCCCCGGCGTCACGTCCGACCTTCTCGGGCGAGTAGCAATAGAGGCCGACCAGCTCGAGGTCGGGGTGCTCGACGATCCGCCCCACCATCTCAGAGCCCACGTTGCCGGTGGCGAACTGCACGACTCGGAGAGCTCTTTTCGACAAGGTGCCTTCTCCCCCTCGGGGGCACGAGGCCGCCCGCTGTCCGGCATCGTACGGCAGACTTGGACAGTTGTCCAGGAGAGTGTCCGACTACGCGATTGCTGAGGTCACAACGGCTTCGGTCTTCACGACACCTAGACACCCGTCTCGGCGGCGAGACGCCCAGACCGCACTGCCCGGACAAGCGCTTCGTAGTCCCGCTCGTTCTGATCAGCGTATGCCGCGGAGAAGTCTGCGATCGCCCGATCGAAAGCGTCGCCCTTGCCCAGATACGACGCGATGGCGATCCGATCGCCCCACCGGGCGTGTGCCCGGGCCAACGTCGCCCCGCAGATGCGGGCGTAGATGGTGGCTCCGGGCACGAGCATCTCTTCGACCTCGGGGCCGCCCTTCCAATCGTGGAGCTGGCGCACGTAATAGTCGCGCGCCTCCCCATCGAGCCCTTTGATGCGCTGCCAGCCGAGGAAGGCGTCGCTGGCCCCCTGCATGAGACGCTGACCGGCCACGACGCGCTGACCATGGTGGGCGTACTCGCTCCGGCCGGCGAAACGCTCGAGGACCGAGGCCTGGGCTTCCTTCACTTGGAGAACCAGGGGGTCGGTTTCGTCGCGCCCGATCAACAAGAGGATGTAGCAGCGGGTGCCGACGCTGCCCACACCGACGATCTTTCGAGCCGCGTGGACATAGCGAAACTCCTCCAGAGGGTGGTGCTCGATGCCCAGGGTCTCGCGATAGGAGGCCAGGAGTTTCTTGATCAGGACGTCGCTCTGAGCCCATTCCGAGCCTGGCTCGAGGAGGTCCTCGACCGGCACTGTCACAGGTGGATCTGCGACGATGCGAAGTTGGTCACCGACCTTGCCGACCCTGCGGGTGAACACCCGCATGCTGTCGCGTGTGCGCGCCTTGGCAACGCCCTTCTCGACCGCCCGATGCTCCTTCCTGCTGAGCCGGCCCCGCTCGACCTCCGCGCGCATCTCGTCGAGGAGATGGCCGGCTTCGAGGTGGTCGTACCAGACCTGGAGCGTCCCCGACCCAGCGGCTTCTCGCATCCGCTCCCGATATGCACGCACACCCTCCATGACGACGGCTTGGCGATCCGACTGCGAGAACCCCCGGTGGCGACCCAAGATCTCGAAGCTCACGGCCAACCGCTTGACGTCCCACTCCCACGGACCAGGGAGCGTTTCGTCGAAGTCGTTGATGTCGAAGAGCAGCTGACGCTCAGGGGTACCGAACAGTCCGAAATTCGACAGGTGGGCGTCGCCGCACAACTGCACGGTAACGCCGGAAACCGGGGTAGTGGACAGATCCGTAGCCTGGATCAGTGCCGCACCCCGGTAGAACGTAAAGGGCGAGACGAGCATCCGTCCGTGGCGGATCGGGAGCAGCTCGCGCACCCGGCTCGCACCCTGTTCCTCCAACAGCGCCACCGGGTCGGGGCGATCCGCTGCGAGCTCAAATCGCCCGTGACTCGAGCGGGGGGCCTCCCTGCGGGCATCACGGCCCCGGGCCACCCGCTCCTTCACGGTGAGGCGCTTCCGCCGCCAGGAGGCGGAGAAAGAACGGCTCGGAGTCCCCCCGGCGTCCGGCCGATGCTCTGCGTTGCTCACCGTGATCGGTCTCTCGGTATCCATCGTTTCTGTCCTCCCTGAGACTACCGCTGAGATCTCGGGGAGGCCTCGGCGAGACCGTGCAGGGCGACCCAACGACGGATCTCCAGAAGGTGATTCGCCTGACGCCGTAGCTCCTGCAGGGCTCACACTGCCGTGACAGACTCTCAGCAGTGAGCACCGTTCTCCTTGCTACCGACGGTTCCGAACTGGCCGTGCGGTCTGTATTGGCAGGAGTGGCGGTGTTGCGCCAAGCGGATGTTCTCATCGTCGTGACGGTCATCGACGGAATGGATCCGTCTCTGACTCAGGATGGTTCGGGTCATGCCGGACCGTCGATGAGCCCCGACGAGTATGAGAGTGAGCGAAGTCAAAAGCTTGCCGAAGGAAGGGCGGTAGTCGATCACACGGCGAGCTTGTTGGATGTCACAGCAGTGCAGACCCGTGTGATCGAAGGCAGTCCCGGCTCAGCCCTGTGCGCACTTGCCGAAGAAATTTCGGCCGACGCGATCGTGTTGGGAACTCGCGGTCGAAGTGGAATTCGGCGTGCACTGCTCGGTTCGGTTTCCGACTATGTGGTCCGAAATGCCCCGTGCGTTGTGGTCATCTCCCGCGCCGACTCATAGAACGCCGCTCCAGAACTGATCACGCCTGGGGTTAGTCTCCACGTCGGTCCGCCCGACGCTCCTTGCGGCGTCGATGGCGGCGCATCACGCCGAGTCCGACCCAGAGCAGCGCCCCGAACGCCGCAGTAACCAGCGTATAGAGCCACAACGGCCAGGAGAAGTTCCAGACGAGGAAGTGGAGTCTGATCCGCTCGGTGTTCTGGATGATGAAGATGAGCAGAAGCCCGCCTCCCGCGAGAGAGGCGATTGCTCCGGTTCCGAGGCGCCTCCGGTTCCTGACCTGCCCGCTCTCATCCGACTGAACCATGGTGACCGTTTCCTTTCGGAGGTTTCGCGCAGACCTCGTGGCACCTACCGGGACATTCTTGCAAGCTTTACACTGTGATGCTTTCCTGTGCGTCTGGGTCGACCGCACCGAGCCGCCGGCTGTTGGCGGCCACAAGAATGCGCTATTCAACGAGGAGTTGAACACATGGATTCATTCCTGTTCCGGACCGTACGTGGAGCGACCGTCGCCTGCGTAGCTGTGGCGGTCGTGATCCTGAGCACAAGTGCGGTGGTGTTCGGGGTGTCTTCCTCAGCAGGTAATGGTTCACTTCGCTCCGTGACTGGTGGATCGTCGATCGGCGCACCGCTTCCGCTGATCCGAATCGAACCCCATGCCAGAGACCAGGCGGCGACGCCGCCAGGCCCCGGGTCGTGTGGCTGTTATGAGCCCGCTCAGCTCCAGGCTGCCTACGATCTCGGGCCGCTCTATGCGAACAAGGACACAGGTGCCGGCGAGACCGTTGTGGTCGTCGACGCCTTTGGCTCGAATACCATTCAGCGAGACCTCACGAGATTCGATGCCGGGTTCAATCTGCCGGCTCCTCCGAGCTTCAAGATCATCGCACCGGCAGGGGCGATAACGGCGTCCAACACCAGCTGGGCTGTGGAGACGACTCTCGACGTCGAGTACGCGCATGCCATCGCACCGGGAGCGAACATTCTGCTTGTCGAGACACCGGTGGCCGAAACTGAGGGTGCAGTCGGTTTCACGCAGATCGTTGCCGCCGAGAACTATGTCATCAGCAATAGGAAGTCGCTCGGGATCGCGGGTGGCGCTGTCATCTCCCAGAGCTTCGGAGCGACCGAGCAGACGTTTGGAACGAGCTTCGCGAGCAAGATCGCACCGTTCCGAACCGCCTTCACCTCGGCAAAGTCGGCAGGCGTGACCGTGTTGGGCGCCTCCGGGGACTACGGTGCCACCAACTGCTCCAACGCGGCGAGTCCGTGCAGTCTCTATGCCCACCGAGTCAATTCCTGGCCCTCGAGCGATCCACTCGTCACGAGTGTCGGGGGATTGCAGCTCTCGATCAGTGCCGCAGCCCCGTACCACCAGACGAAACCCCCGGTGGTCTGGAACGACGGCTCCGGCGCGGGCGGTGGAGGCGACTCTGCCGCGTTTGCTGTTCCCCCCTTCCAGAGCTCGGTTTCCGGTGTCGTGGGCAAGTGGCGCGGCACGCCTGACGTGTCGATGAGCGCATCGGTGCTCGGCGGCGCCGAGATCTACTACTCGGGCGCCGGGGGATGGCTGCCAGTTGGTGGCACCAGTGAGGCAACCCCTGAGTTTGCGGGCATCGTGGCAATCGCAGACCAGGTGGCCGGCAAAGGTCTCGGGGACCTTGACGCGGCCCTCTACGGAATGGCGACCGCGGGGGCCAGTGGCTTCGTCGATGTCACCTCAGGCAACAATTCGTTCAACGGGGTAACCGGCTACAAGGCGGTGAAGGGCTACGACATGGCCTCCGGAATCGGCACGGTTGACGGCGCCAATTTCGTCTCCCAGCTCGTAGCAGAGGCCGCCAAGGTCGGGTAGGACCATCCACGAGCGTCTGTCGATCGCACAGCGCTTGCTCTGCCCGGCTCAGCGCTCCAAATGAGGCTTGTGGACCCACGCCGTCAAGCCCGTGGACGTGCCAGCGGGTCGCACTCCCAACCGCGTTGGTCGGTACCGAAGCGTGCGTCGAACCGATGCGGCAGAATGGCCATGTCAAGGGAGGGCGCATGTCGATCGATTGCCGGACCCGCCTGCTCAAGGACGTCAGAGCACTCGAGCGCGACGAGATGGTCGACGCACTTCTACCAGATGCCATCGCCGTACACGGTGACCTCGCCGGGCGTGGCGTCGCGTACAAGGAGCTCGCGCCTCTCGGACTCGAGGTCGATGGCCGGAAGGTCACGCTCTTCCGATCGGGGGAAACCCTCGGAATCCGCTCGGGAACCGATGACGCTGGCGTCGTCGCCGTGCTGTCCACTGACGCGGTCTCGGACTTCCTCCAGGACGTCCAGTCGGCGATGGGCCTTGCCATGACCTCACGCGTCCGGATCGCTGCCGGAAGCATCAACGACTGGATCGCATGGGAACCGCCGATGCGCGCTCTGCTGGACGGCCGGAAGGTTCACGAGACCGGCGACGTTACCTTTGCTGATCTCGACGGCGGTCCCCTCGACCTCGATCGCATCTTCACGCCCGACGACGATCGCGAAGAGATGACCCATTTCATCGAGCAGACCGGATTCCTCCACCTCGGCAGCGTCTTCGAGCAGGACGTCATGGATGCGATCGGCGCCGATATCGACGAGTGGATCAGCCGCGCTACCCCCGACGACGGCGAGTCCTGGTGGGCCGAGGACAGCGAGGGGGAGTCGCTGGCTGTACGCGTCCTGTTCTTCCACGAGAAGTCAGCTGCCCTCCGACAGGCGGTCGCTGGCGAGCGGTACCAATGGATCGGCGACCTCACCGGCGACGGGCACCGGCACAGCGGTGGGGGGGAGGGCCTCGTGAAGCCGGTCGGGATCGTTCGCGGCCTCTCGGATCTTCCCTGGCACAAGGACTGCGGACAAGGCAAGCACTCCTATGTGTGCAGCGGACTGACGTGCGGTATCTCGGTCACCGGTGCCGATCGCAACAGCGGTGCCCTCGGTGTGATCCCGGGAAGCCACCGCGCCAACACACTGTCCGCCGGCCGCGACCCCACTCTTGACCTTCAACCCCGGATGCTCGAGACGCGGACGGGCGACGTGACGGTGCACTGTAGCGACACGCTCCACCGCGCCCATCCGCCGATCGAGCGTCCCCGGAAGGTCGTCTACTCAGGATTCGCACTGCCGCCCCTCGCCGGCGACGAGGTGACGCCGGACCCTCGCTACAGCCGAACGGCCAGGGCCGAGCTCTCGGACGTCCAGGACCGGATCGCGGCAGCCGACAACCCCGACGCTCACCAGCGATATCGGGCAGGTCGCGGCAACTGATCGCGAAGGCCCGGGTTCAGCGCTCCGGTTGAGGTTCCCGGCAACCGCGGGCTTCTGGTCGTGCTTGGACCGGCTCACTTGATGGTGATGCTATTCAGGTCACGGCGAAGGGTGGCTGTCGCCATCGGTTGGCGAGTCGTCCCCGTCCTGCTGGCCGCCCCGGTCGTCGGTCGCTGCTCTCTTCTTGACAAGGGCCTCGTGATCGCGGAGCACCGCTTCGGCTGCGGCGAACGTCACGCTCTCGGGGCGGGGCCCGTCCCAATCGAGATACCAGTGGCGGACCAGGCTGGAAAGCCACGAATCGCCGGTCGGGAAGAGACCGAATCGCGAAATCGTCCGTTGGCGGCCGATCTGATCTGTGTAGAGCAGCTCGATGGTGAGTGGTTCACCGGCATTGATCGCCTCCGCGACGTGAGCACGCAACGGATCGTCGGGGTTGCGCAGAGCTCCTTGCCACATGCCGACATCACTGGACGGCACATACAGATCGCGCGATTGAAGCCGTAGCTCTTCCAAAGGCACATGGGTGGGATAGGTGTTCGTTGCACTCGGGCCTGGTCTGATCGTCCATCCCTGACAGACGGCAATGCCACTGCCGACGTTTCTCAAGCTCATCGCCAGATACACGATGCCGTCGATGTGCTCAACTGCCGCTCGGCCTCCGGCAACACTGACCCAATGCCCTCCGAGAAACATGATCTTCTGTTGTGGGTCTTCGAGGCGGGAGGGGGCAAGGACCGGCCGACGTTGTTCCTGTAGTGCCGCCTCAGCAATGCGAGCCGAACGATTGGACGATCGGACCGCGGCGAATGTGGCGATACCGAGGACGAATGTTCCCGCAGCGGTTGCCAATGAAGAGACCGTGGTCCAATCAACAGTCACGGGCACCATCGGATACCAGTGTGGCACGGACAATCCGTGGAGCTCGGCTCGAGCCTCTGCCGATGTACGGAGCCACGATGCCGCGGAGGGTGCTTCGGCCGCGGTGGTGGCCGGCTCAGCGCAGTGGGCGTGTGTGGAGGGCCACGGAGGAGTGGGCTGCTTCCGCTCCGGAGTGGGAAATCCCAGCTCAGGGACCCCAGACGCGTTTCCTGATACCCACAGCCTCACCGACAGGTGTCGCCGCCGGCCAGAGGGCGGAGGTGCCGGAAGGAAGGGATTCCCTCTTCCGGGCGCCCTACTCGGAGGGGAGGACGTTCAGAACGACGCCGGGATGGTCGACATCAGAAGAGAGGTGTCCGATGAGCAATCCAGAACCAGAGATCGACCCCACCATCCCGCCGACGGTCCCCGACCGTGACCTCGGTCTGGATCCGATGACGCCGGAACAGCTCCGGCGACTCCTCAGCCGCCGCTATCCGAGTACGAGCGACCTGGCCCGGTACCTCACGAGGGATCGTCGTGTCCCGGCGAATGGTCGGGACCCACGCGGAGACCAGTCTGAAGCAGTGCCAAAGGAGGAGACGGAACGTCTCGGAGTCGTGGTGAACATGCCGATCCGCTCGTCCAACGGCACCGATGAGAGCAGAAATGGACCATACCCGGAGGCCGGAAGTGAACCGCCCGCACGCCACGCACGACCGCTTGCTCCGCCGGTCAAACGACAACGCGAATCGCAGGGTTAGCTGGCTGGAAAACCTCTGTGCGCGAAGAGCGCAGTTCAGGAGGTGCGGCGTGACGCGAGGAGGACCGGGATGAGCCGGGTGGTGTTCTCCTGGTATTCGGCATAAGGCGGGTAGGCGGCGACGGCTCTCGTCCACCATTCGCTGCGCTCGTCGCCTTCGAGCTCGCGGACCTCGGCGTCGAAGGGATCGGGACCGTCCTGGATTGCCACTTCCTCTGGGTGCGCCTTGAGGTTGTTGTACCAGACCGGATTGGTCGGTGCACCACCCATGGAGGCAACCAGTGCGTATTGGCCCCCGTGTTCGACGCGCATGAGGGCCATCTTGCGCACCTTCCCCGACTTGTTCCCACGGGTCGTCACGATGATGACCGGCATACCGGTGTCGAGCAGGGTGTTCGCGCGCGTCCCGCCCGACCGTTCATATTCCTCGACCTGATCGCGGACCCACTCCCAGCTGCTCGGTTCGTACTCCCCGGTGATTGGCATGTCCCGAATCTTTAGGCAGGAAGTGGCGTCGAGTCAACCGTGTGACGTGCCGGCATCCCATCCGGACCACGTCGCCGGCCGGCAGTGATCGATGTATCCGCAGCGCAGCGCGTCGGATAGTGTCCGGCCGATGGGTTCGATGCGTGTCGATGAGCCGTGGTTGTCGACCAATCAGCAGACGGGCGATCACGGTCGCCGGTGACGAACGGAACCTCGTCTGATGTGGCGTCGGTGTTCGTGCGGGAGGGAGAGTGCTACGTCCCGACTGAAGCTGCTCGGGGCCCGTGGAACCCGGAGGCCCTACACGGCGCCGCTGTTGCCGCACTGCTGGCCGGTGCCTTTGAATCCGACGGCGAAGTCGTGGTCCGGGTCTTCGTCGAGCTTCTCGGGCCGGTGCCCCGTGAGCCTCTGAGGATCGACGTCGCCAAGAGCAGGGGCGGACGCCGCGTTCAACGGCAGACGGCAGTCCTCTATTCGGAGGACAGGCCCGTCGCGGCAGCCTCTGCGACCCGGGTTCGCAACACCGACCTCGTACTTCCCGTCGAAGCGACTGCGCATCCACTTGTATTTGATCCGACTCAGGTGCCGGACCTTGACCGGCCCAACAGACACGCAGGCCGTATTGTCGGATGGCCCAACTTCGACAGCCTTGCGATGGCCTCAGTCCAGGATCCCAGCTCTGGACCCGGGTCCCTGAAGTTGTGGCTCCGGCTCGTGATGCCGATCGTGGCCGGCGAGATGATCACCGGTACGCAGCGCGCCGTGGCTGCCGCTGACTACGCATCGGGGGGAACATCACTGCGGCTGCCGTTCCACGACTGGTCGTACATGAACGCAGATCTCACCGTCAACTTGTCACGACCCGTACGAGGCGAGTGGATCGGAATGTCCTGCGAGGGAATCGTGCAACCCAGTGGTACAGGACTGTCAATCGGGGCGATACATGACAGCGATGGTCGGCTCGGTCAATCCGCCCAGTCTCTGGTCGTCGAAGCCAGGTCTTCGGAACGCCGCCGATAGGCAAGGCCGTGGATTCGGCGCCGGCGGATGAGGTTCGTCGACCGGCCTGGCCGAACTGCCATCCGAACGGCTGTCGCTAAACTCCGGCCCGTGAGGGAACCCCCGGACGCTGGAACTCCGACGTTGAATACTGACTTCTCCTTAGAGTTGTCCGGCCATGCGGCGCCGACACTGAGCGACGCGGCTCTCACCGAGCTGGCAACATTCGGCGAAGAGACGGCAGTCGAAGTTGGTGACGTCTTGTACCGTGCGGGTGACGAGTCGTACGATTTCGTCGTCTTGTTGGAAGGTGCAGTTGACATCATCCGTCCCGATCTGGATGGCGAGATGCTGATCACCACTCACAGGGCGGGCCGATTTCTCGGTGAACTGAACATGGTCACGGGTCAGCGTTCCTACCTCACCGCCCGCGTGAGCGAGCGAGGTCGAGTACTTCGGATTCCGAACGAAGAGTTCCATCAGATCATGAACCGCAAGCCGGAACTGGCCGACACCATTTTTTCTGCCTTCGTCGCGCGTCGCGAGATCTTACGATCTGGCGAAGGTGCACAGGCGGTCAGAATCATTGGTTCCCGGTACTCGAGAGATGCCATGGCGCTCAGAGCGTTTGCTGCCAGGTCTCGGTTTCCGCACACCTGGATCGATATCGAGGATGAGGACGGTGTGGACGTTCTGCTGGTCAGGATGGGATTCACGTCTCATGATACTCCCGTGGTCATTACCCCAATGGGTGTGCTGCGCCATCCGTCGCCAGGTGAGTTCGCCGAGCATCTCGGTCTGACCTTTCGTCAACTTCCGGGATACATGTTCGATCTGGTCGTGGTGGGAACCGGCCCGGCCGGCTTGGCGGCCGCAGTGTACGGAGCTTCAGAGGGCTTCAACACGGTGTCGCTCGACGCTGTCTCGACAGGTGGGCAGGCGGGCAGCAGCTCGCGCATCGAAAACTATGTTGGATTTCCCAACGGTATCTCTGGTGAGGAACTGGCCTCACGTGCCGCAATCCAGGCGCAACGGCTCGGTGCCCGATTGAACGCACCCTGTGAGGTGGCGGGCTTGCGAGCGGAAGACGGATTCCAAGTCATCGCCCTGGCTGACGGCAGTGAGATACCGACTCGGACTGTGATCATCGCATCGGGGGCGCGCTATCAACGGCTGACGGTTGACGAGCTCGAACGGTTCGAAGGAGCGGGGGTGTATTACGCCGCAACCGACCTTGAAGCGCGAACATGCAGTCGACTCCCGGTGACCGTGGTCGGTGGGGGAAACTCAGCCGGCCAGGCCGCAATCTACCTTGCCCAACAAGGTTGCCAGGTGTCGATAGTGATTCGGAGCAGTGATCTCGAGCACAGCATGTCGCACTATCTCATCGAGCGAATTGTTGCTGAGGCCCGAATCGAGTTGTTCAGCAACACGGAGATCTGTGGCCTCTCAGGTGTCGACCATCTTGAGCGTGTCACCTTGGAACACACGACGACAGGGCAGGTTCGGACGATCGCGTGCTCGGGCCTCTTCTGCTTTATCGGTGCGAAACCTGCGACCGCCTGGTTGGGGAGTGTCGTGGCACTGGACGGAAAGGGGTTCATCCTCACCGATCACTCTCTGCCGGCATCAATCAGCGGCGGACTGCAGTTCGCAACGCGGATCCCCTTACCCTTTGAAACCTCGGTACCCGGTATCTTCGCGGTGGGCGACGTCCGGAGCGGTTCACTGAAGCGGGTCGCCGCGGCGGTCGGAGAGGGTTCGAGCGCAGTGCGTTCCGTATTCGAGCATCTGGCCACGATGGCCCACTGAGTGGACGACTGCACAGGGGGAGCACATGCCGGACGTCGAACTCGGAGACGTCACTCTTGATTACCAAGTCCTCGGTGAAGGGGACCCTCTGCTGCTCGTCGCTGGCTGCGGTCAGCCAGCGACGGCTTTCCATATCGGTCTGGCCCCGATGCTCGCCGCTGCCGGCCACCAGGTCATCGTCTTCGACAACCGTGGTGTTCCTCCGAGCTCTCTCCCGCCGGCGCCCTACTCGGTCGCCCAGATGGCGGGGGATGCGCTCGACCTCCTCGACCACCTGGGCATCGTCGACCCAGTCCGAGTCGCCGGGCACTCCCTCGGCGGATGGATCGCCGAAACCCTCGTGATCGAGCATCCCGAGCGGATCCGTGCAGCCGCGCTGATGGGGAGCGCCAACCGGCCGACGTCGTGGGAGAAGGCCATCACTACCCTCGAGCGGGATCTGGCCGCGTCGTCAGTTGAGTTGCCGCGGCTGTACTACGCACTCGAGAACATCCGGTATCTGCCCTACCACGACCTCCAGGATGACGACGTCATCGACGGTTGGCTGACGATGATCGGTGACCTCGAGGAGTGGCCGAACCCCGGGCGTCTCGGTCAATACGAAGCAGCGCTCGCCTGGTCCACCGACCCGATACGTACCGTTGCCTGGCCCACGATCACCGTGCCATGCCTCGTGATGGGGTTCGAATACGACATCGACTCGCCGCCGGCCAAGGCTCGGGAAGCAGCCGGAATGATTCCCGGTGCCGAATACGCGGAGATCGCTGGAGCAAGCCATCTCGGTTTCTTCACCCACGTGGTTCCGGTTGCCGAGGTACTCATCGACTACTTCGCTCGGCACTGAGCGACGCACAACCCGGTGGTGGGTCATCCGCTCGATCAGGCTCGGGCGCAGATCGTTTGGCGCACCGCTTCCGTAGCGGGCACTATGAGTGGCATGGCATCAGGAGTGCGAAGGCAGGTTCGTCTCAACAGCTGCGAGATCTATCGAGACTCATGAGGTCGATCACATGTCCAGATCTGTGCTCTACATGTCGATGTCGCTTGACGGATACATAGCTGGCCCCAACGACAGACCGGACAACCCTGGTGGCGACGGGTTCATGCGGCTGCACGAGTGGTACGGGTTTGCTTCGGGTGCCGGGCCGACAGCGGAGTCCACGTCCGGGATGGGAACGCAATTCCTCGAGGAAATCAAAGCGACCGGCGCGGTCGTCTCCGGCCGCAATACCGTGGAACAGGTCGATCACTGGGGCGGTGATCATCACGACGGTGTTCCGATCTTCGTTCCCAGTCACCGGCCGCCGGAACCATCGGTCTCGAAGTACCGATTGGTGACCTATGTGACGGATGGGATCGCGAGCGCAATGGAACAGGCGAAGGCCGCCGCGGGTGACCGCAACGTGCTGGTCCATGGCGCCTATACGGCACAGACCGCTCTCGAGGCGGGTGTGCTCGATGAGTTGCAGATTCATCAGGTTCCCGTGTTGTTCGGTAGCGGGCGCCGGCTGTTCGACGTCTTACCGTCGAGGGTCGAGTTGGAGGTCCTTCGCGTGTTCGACACCCCGGAGGCCACCCATATCCGCTACCGCATCGTCTAGCTCACGCAGTGCAATGAGGCACCGAGCACGATCGGAGAAGCATGCAACGGGTCGGCACTCCTACAATCGTCGGGATACCGGTCAACCGACTCCCGTTGACGGCCGAGTACGAAGAGAGAGGCCAGACCGATGAAAACAATGACATGTGGGCAACTGGGTGGACCGTGTGATGTCGCGCACCACGGAGAAACTGCAGATGAGGTCATAAAGGCGCAGGACAAACATCTCAAGGACGTGGTCGCCTCGGGTGATGAGACGCACGGCCGTACCTTGAAGGAGATGAAGGGTAGGTGGAAGCACCCCATCTCTGGAATGGGATGGTATCGGAAAGCCAAGAGTGATTTTGCTGCTCTTCCTGAAGACTGATCACTGATGAAGTTGGCGATATCGTCCAACGGGCCTGAGGGTGACCCGAGGTGACACATGCCGTCGTGATAGAGGTCGAGATCAGTCCGGACTCGGACATCGGGCACCGTCGCTCGGTTCTGAACGACTTCGTCATACCCGAGGCAACGGCGCTGCCCGGGTTTCAGAAGGGAATGTGGATGAACGACGGCGCAGGAACGGGAACCTGCGTTGTCGTCTTCGACAGCGAGGTCAACGCGAGGTCAGCGATCGTCCGGCTGACACCGGCCGGAGGCCCCGATGTGATCAGTAGCCGGGTTTCCGAGGTGGAGGTCGAGGCCTGAGGGTCGCCCCCAGACGGCCCGCCTACGCGAACGGGTGCAGCGAACTCCCGACGGCCCAGGTGCTGAAGTACTGGTTGTTGGCACCGTAGGCCATGCCGATGGCAACCTTGGCCCCATCCACCTGGTGCTCGCCGGCCGCACCCCGCACCTGATTGGCCGCCTCGGCGAACCGCAGCAGGCCCGAGGCTCCGATGGGATTACTGGAGAGGACGCCACCGGATGCGTTGACAGGCAATGAACCCCCGAGCTCGGTGGTGCCGTCGTCGACCAGCTTCCAACCCTCACCCACCTCGGCCAGGCCGAATGCCTCGAGCCAAATCGGTTCGAGCCAGGAGAAGGGGACGTACAGCTCTGCGGTATCGATCTGGCGACGGGGATCGGTGATCCCGGCAGCGGTGTAGACGTCGGCGGCGCACTGGAGGGCGGCGGCCGGTCGTACCGGATCGCGACCGGGGAAGCTGGGTGGCTCGGAGCGGGACGAGGAGGCCAGGATCCACGCCGGAGGCCGACCGGCCGCCGCCGCGGCGTTTCCTCCCATCTCGTCGGTGATGACCACGGCGCAAGCCCCGTCCGACGATGGGCACGACTCGAGGAACCGCGTGGGCTCCCACATCATCGGCGAGGCCTTGACCTTCTCGATGGAGATGTCCTCGATCTTGAGATGGGCGTACGGGTTCTTCAACGCATTGAGCCGGTCCTTGACCGCCACCTTCCACCCGATGTGCTCGGGAGCGCCGCTCCGTTGGATGTATGCCCGGATAAACGGGGCGAAGGCGCCCCCGGCGCCCAGTGAGGCGCCCTTCCCGCTGCCCAGGGCGAACTGGGCGTTTCCCTCGGACTGCTTCTCGAAGGCGACGGCCAACACTCTCTTGTGCTTGCCCGCTTGCACGTGCGAAGCGGCCACGATGGCGGTGGTGCCTCCGACCGATCCGGCCGTGTGCACCCGGAACATGGGCTTGCCCACCGCACCGAGGGCGTCCGACAGGTAGAGCTCCGGCTTCATCACGCCCTCGAAGAGGTCGGGAGCCTTGCCCAGCACCACGGCGTCGATCTCGGCCAGTGTCATCTGGGCGTCGTCGAGGGCCCGGAAGACGGCCTCTCGAACCAGACCGCCGAAGGACACGTCGAGCCGTCGAGACTTGTGGTGGGTCTGTCCGACGCCGACCACGGCCACCGGTGGAGCGCTCACGACCGTCCCTCCAGGATGCAGACGAGGTTCTGTTGCAGGCACGGCCCGGAGGTCGCATGGGCCAGGGCGCGACTCCCGCCGCCGAAGATGTGGTTGGCGGCGTGGCCCACCCGGCACAGTCCGGTGGCCATGATGGGATTGTCCCGCAACGCCCCCCCGGAAGCGTTCACGGAAACGTCGTCCCCGAGGCCGAGGACACTGCGCAAGAGCAGCTCCTCATGGGTGAAGGCGGCCTGGAGCTCGGCCACCTCGACGGGAGCATCGCCCAGCCCGGCAGCCTCGGCAGCGATGCGGGTGGACGGCGAGTCGTCCAGGGCCCGGAAGGACGGGTTGTGGCAATCGGTCCGGTGGTCGAACCCGGTGATGTACGCCGGTCGCTTCACGAGTTGGCGGGCCCGATCACCGGTGGCCAGCACCATGGCGGCGGCTCCGTCGGTGATCGGGGGGACATCGTGGCGTCGGAGCGGCTGGCGCACGAATTCCTCTGCCAGGAGGGACTCGACGTCACCGGTGCCGCGGGCCCGCACGGCCACCTCGGCCATCGAGCGCTCGTCGGCGATGCCTGCGGCGATCACCGCCCGAGCCTGCAGGGCGGCGAAGGTCAGCGGGTCGGCTCCCAGCGGGGCCAGAAAGTACGGATCCATCTCCATCGGGTAGATCAGGGCCGGATCGCCGGTCGAGGAGCGGCCTGATCCGGTGACCACGGCGATCTCGATGTCGCCCTCTTGCAGGCGGAGCCACGCCTCGTACAGAGCCCATGCGCCGTCCATTTCGACATGGGAGTCGCGCTTGGGGGGCCAGGCGCCGATTGCGTCCAGGTTGGAGACGAAGGAGAAGGCCTGACCGGTGATGTAGTCGCAGCTGCCCAGGCACGTGAAGTCGATGTCGGCGCGCTTCAGCCCGAGCGGGGCGATCGCGTCGGTGATGACCTCCATCAGGAGTTGGGTCTCCGATTTGTCGGTGTGTCGGACCATGGGGGTTTGGGCCCAGCCGATGACGGCGATGTCAGTCGAAGGTGCGCTCATGGTCAGAAGATTCGGTTCACGAGGTCGGGATCGTCGAGATCCGGCTCGCCGTTGGGGACCCAGCCGAGCAGCGAGCCCCAGCTGCCCCCCATGCCGCCGCCCTCTTCGGTCTCCTCGGCTGGAGACGCCCACACGGCGTCGACCCGCTGACCGACTCTCACCTGGTCGGCGGGCAATTCGATCACCGCCGAGTAGGGGATGATCACGTCGGTGCCGTCGAGGAGGACGAACGCCCGGACGAACGGCTCGGTCTCGGTCTGGCCCGGATACTGCACCGGGGTCACGATGGCGAAGTTGGTGATGGTGCCCTTGTGGGGAAGGTCCACCTCGCACTCCGGACCGAGCGCGATGGCGTCGACGGGGCAGTAGCCGCGTCCGCCCGCGTAGACACGTCCGCAGTCCGGGCACCGCAGACCCAGGAGTCGGTGCTCCCGGGATGCCTCGGTGGCCCGGTCGGCGGCCTCTGGGACCGGGTTCCGGTAGGTGATCGAGGCCAGATAGTCCATTCGGGTCACCGGCTCGACGGCTCCACCGGTGTCCTCACCCTCGGTCTCGGCCGTGTCGCCGGGGACGAAGCAGATGATGTCGTCGATCCGGCCCTCCCGGCTACCACGCCACCTGGGCGCCACCCGCATCCCCTCTGACATGCCTTCCGGTGTGCCGGCATCCACCGCGTGCAGCAGGGGCGTGGTGGCACCGTCCAGCCGGACCAATGCAAAGGCGAAGGGATGGTCGAGCGGGTGCTGTTCTGACGGCGTGCCGACCCATGTCCAGGAGTCGACCGTGCCAGCCGGTCCCACCTCCACAAACTCGTGGGGAAGCTCGGCCCCGGTCGCCGGGTCCCACTCCATGGGAGGCACCAGCACGGCGTCCTGGCAGCGGATGCCCAGGATCTGCTTCTCGGTGAGGGCTGTCATGAACGCCCCGACGACGGGTCCGAGGGACCGCTTGTACGGGAACGTGATGGTGCTTTCGATGAATCGGGTCATCGGTCCCCTTCGAGTCTCACTGGCGGATGATCCAGAATCAGAGAACGTTAGCGCGAGCGGCATCGGCCGGTCGTCGGTGTCGAGGTGCGTGAGTCGCCTTGCTCACCTGGCAGTCCGACGAGGCCTTCTCACAATGCGCCTTACCCCTCAGGGTGCAGAGCACCGGTTCAGCGCAGGGGCCAAAGAGTGACGGTCGAAGGCCTCGATGGCGGAGTGGGCCTCGAAGGAGCGTCGAAGCATTCCGCGGCCTGGACCGTCTGGGGATTGCTCCTACGACGCTGAGCGCGCCTGATCGATTCCGTTGGATCGGACGAGCGTCATGTCCACGTGCGATTCACAACGGTGCCATCCGGCCCGATCGTCAGGTCGACGGCGCCAGCGGTGGGCTGGACCTGGCTGCAGGGATGACTGCGGTAAGGGATGTGTACACCACGATGTTGGAGAGGTAGCTCCCCGTCTGGTGGTCGAACACGCCGCCACAGGTGACCAACTGCAGTGCACTCGCTCCATGAGATCCGTAGACGCGTTGAGCCGGAAACTGCTCTTTCGAATACATGACCACTGCGTTCACGGTGAACCGGGCGGTGACTCCATCGCTCAATCCGACGTTCACCTGGTCTCCGGCCGCCAGGGTTCGAAGTTGGAAGAACACCCCCGGGCCCAGATAGCTGTCCACGTGGCCGAGCATGACGGCTGACCCGATCTCACCGGGCGTCGGACCCAGCCGGAACCACCCGGGCTGCTGAGTGCCCGTCGGCACCTGTACCGTGCCGTCAGCATTGAGTCCGAGCGTACCCACGCCGACCCACACTCCGATGGCCGGGATGCTCAGTGTCAGAGGCACCGAGCGGGCCGTATCGAGCGTTGCAACCACCTGCGGGGAGGCGACTGCCGCGGTGCGAGCGGCGGGAGACGGAGCCGGAGCCGGGAGTGCGTGGTCGCCCCCGTGGAACCCCGTCACGAGCGAGCCCGTACCGATCAGGACCAGTGCGGTTGCCGCGACCCACCAGGCGCGTCTGTGGAAGAAGACTCGTAGGGGACCGGTCCCGGTCATGAGGTGGCGCCGGGCGAAGTATCCCCTCATGTTGGACGGCGACGTCGGGCGGCCACGCTGAAGGCTCCTGTCGCAGCGGCGAGCATCAATACTCCGACGACGAGCAACACGTTGTCACGGGAGTGTGCCGCACCACCGAAGCCGGTGTGAGGAAAGCCCGACGGCACGACCGCCGCACCGCTACCTGAACCGGCAGCCCCACCGGTGCCAGTGGCCGCTTCCCCGGACGTGACGATCGCACCGGTTGTTCCGGCCGGTGTGGTGGCCGGTGCGGTGGCTGTGGTGGCTGTGGTGGTCGTCGCCGCAACGGTGCACGTTGACGGAGTGGTGATGGTGTTGTGGTCGAGGGTGACGGCCCCGTTGCGGGCCAGGACCCGTCCCTGCACCGTTGCTCCCGTGTCCAGCGTGGCGGACGTCAGGGCCATGATGGTGCCCACGAATGTGCTGGCAGTGCTCAGCGTCGCAGAGCTTCCTACCTGCCAGAAGACGTTGCACGCCTGGGCCCCGTTCTCCAGCCGGACCACGCTGTTCGAGGCGGTCACCAGGTCTGACGAGGCCTGGAAGACGAAGACGGCGTTGGTGTCCCCCTCGCCGTTGAGGACAAGAGGACTGGCGGCCGTGATGTTGGCGGTGGCGGCATGGCCGAAGGCGTACACCCCGGGTGTCAGGATCTTGCCCCCGAGTTGGTTGTCGCCGGTGACGAACGTACTGGTCGGGGGCTGACCTGCTGCGGCCACGTACGCCGTGATGAGGTCGTTCTTGGCCGTGGTCAGTAAGGCGGGGTTGTTGACAGTGCCGGCAGGACCGGTTCGTGTGGTGGAGTAGATGGTTCCGGTCACCTCGGCTTGGGTCAGTCCGGCGTAGTTGGTTCCGGCGGCGGGGCTCAGCCCGACATTGCCGGTGATCGAGGAGGTGGGAACGTCAGTGATCGCAGTCCCCGCCAACACGGCGAACGGGGTGGCAGTACCAAGCTTGACTGTCTGGGCCGCCGAGGCCGACGGGACGAAGGCCGTGCCGACCAGAACCATGGCGATCAGGGGAACGGCCAAGATGGCTCGTGTTCCCCACCGATGAGTGCGTGGCGACGGTGGTCGTCCGGATTGCTGCTTGGCGTTGTCCTGATGCGAGGCGAGGACCTGACGGAACGTTGAGAAGCAGACTGAACGCATAGTGAACCCCTTCGTGTACGCCCGAAATAGATAACCGTCGGCGACGGACGTTCGGTGTACACCGCAACTGTACTCTAGTATCTGAACACTAGCAATATACTTCCTAAATAAGGTAGTGTTCTGGAATGACCCGTTGGACGTTTCTGAGCAATCATGGGCGCGCGCTGTTGAGTATCACCCGTGATCCTGAGGTGCGCCTACGAGAGATTGCCGTCGAAATTGGCGTCACCGAACGCAGCGCCTATGCCATCGTCAGCGATCTGGCCGACGGTGGCTACATCGTGAAAGAACGAGATGGACGTCGCAATCGGTATGAAGTCCGGCCCCACTTGCCGCTTCCTGAAGCCCCTGACCGGGATGTGGACATTGGCCAGGTGCTGACGGTGTTGGATGGGACCAAATCCAGCTCCACGCCCCGGTCTCGTTCCGCTCACCGGTCACGGGTCTGGACGCTCGTCCGGTGCGGTTCCGACCCCGACGAGCCGTGGTTGGTGTGCGCTGATCACATGAGGGCATCGAAGGCGACGGCGGATCATTCAAGCCCGATGGCGAATCTGCCGATGCTGCAAGCGGAAGAACCTGCTTCTTTGGCCGGTGCATGCGACCAAACGGAGTGCGAGGACATTCCTCGGGTATTCCGAGAGGCGATCATGGGACTACAGCAGGCCATCGCTAGCGCTAGCGATCCGGCGAGCGTCATGGACCGAGTGCTCGCAGAGGCACTGGTCCTCGTCCCGTCTGCCGAGGGTGCCGCAGTCCTGTTGTGCATGGTGCCGACCTTCCTCGACTACACGGCTTCCTCCGGGAACCTCGCAGGCGCAACCGGCACGAGAGTGGCGATCGCACACAGTCTTTCCGGTCTTGCCCTCAGCAGCGGAGTCACCCAACGCTCCGACGATGTGACGACCGACCCGCGGATCGATCAGGACCTCGTGATCAACCTCGGGATCCTGTCCACGATCTGCGTGCCGCTGCGGTGGGCGGCAGCGCAGGTCGGCGTCCTCTTGATCACGTCGAGCGAGGCGGGTGCGTTCGGGCCGGCAGATGAGGCCAGCCTGGCAGGCCTGGCTCCCTTCGTCTCGGCGGTGATCGGCGCCGCTGTGGACTTGGCCTCATGTACGACCGCACTGTTGGGAAACCGCCTGGGGCATGATGAGGTTTCCGCTGGGCATGGCCACCTCGCCGGTCAGAGCCAGACCTCCCTCGCCCGATCGGCGTTTGTCGCAAACGTCGTCTGCCCTGGCACCGCCTTCGAGTCAGCCGCACTGGATCGCATCCAACGGGTGCTCTGCGAGGGCGGTCCTTCCCTGGTGTTCCAACCGATCGTCTCGCTCAGGAGCGGAACAGTGGTCGAAGTCGAGGCACTGGCGCGGTTTGCAGGTCCACCTGCTCGTGGGCCGAACACCTGGTTCGCTGAGGCAGCCTCGGTGGGACTCGGTCGCGCACTCGAGCTCAGTGCCATCGATCGGGCACTTTCGTACCTACCGGCATTGCCCGCTCCCATTCGCATGGCAGTCAATGCAGGACCGGACACGTTCTGTTCGTCTGAACTGATCGATCTCCTCGAGACGAGCACGTCAAACCGGATGGTCGTCGAGCTCACCGAACACGTCAGCATCGCGGACTACCCGTCGCTTCACCGGGCATGCAAGAGACTGCGGGCGATCGGTGCCGAGGTGGCGATCGATGACACCGGGACTGGATTCGCGAGCCTCTCACTGGTGCTGGAGGTTGCTCCGGAGGTCATCAAACTCGACCGGGAGCTCACCGCCAACATCAATATGGATCCGGTGCGGCGCGCCCTTGCAAGCGCCCTGGTGACCTTCGGTAGGGAGATCGGATCCAGGGTCGTCGCCGAAGGGGTTGAAACCGCCGCCGAGTTGGAAGTCCTTACCGATCTCGGCATCGGCTACGGGCAGGGCTTCTATTTGGGTCGCCCCGGGAGTCTCCACGATCTGAGTGAGCTCATGCGTGGCGGAGGCGTGCGTACCGGAAGCCGACGCGAGCGAGTCCTTGTGTGACGAGCGCCAGCACAAGATGTCGCTCGCAGGCATTCTGAGCGATGGCGAATCCCCTGGCCGGGTTGGTGGGCGACTGACAGAGACCCAACGGCCCGGTCGTGCTGCGATCCCGGGCGGGGCCAGTTCCGCAGGCCGTCCTCGCCGGGCACGCACGTGATCGCCTCCGGTTGGTGTCGGCGAGCCGACTCTGCAACCTGAAGGCGGTCCCGACTAGTTTGTCAATCGCATGCTTTGGCTTTTGCCTGCGCTGATGACCTTGCCGGCCAGGGGCAGGATCCGATGAGCGGCACCACGATTCCAACGGACACCATTCGACCTGGCTGGTGGACAAGTGGTGCTGCTCGAGTCAAGGCCAGGGACCCTGACCTCCTTGCGATCAAGCGTTCGATCCGAGCTGCAGTCGTCATGCCAGCGGTGTTCGCGCTGACCCACCTGGCCTTCACCAATGCACAGGTCAGCCTCTTCGGGGCGTTCGGCTCGTTCGCGCTGCTGCTCCTGGTCGATTTCCCGGGACGCCCCCGCACCCGACTCTCCTCCTACCTCGTGCTGTTCCTCGTCGGGAGCGTCTTCATCACCCTCGGGACCGCCGCCTCAGAGCACAAAGTATTGGCCGTGGTCGCGATGGCAGTCGTCGGATTCGCGGTGCTCTTCGTCGGGATCATCTCGCCGCAAGCGGTCACGGCGTCGACGGCGTCGTTGTTGATCTTCGTGCTGCCGGTCGCGGTAGCCGAACCCGTGGGAAGCATCGGTCCCCGCCTCGTCGGCTGGGTCTTCGCCGCTGTCTTCTGTATTCCGGCGTGCATGTTGGTCTGGCCCACCCCTTGGCACGACACACTCCGCCGCCGGGTCGCGTCGACGATCTCGGCTGTGAGCCGGGCGGCGGCGAAACAGGCTGAGGGACGGAGCGATCCGGAGTCCCGGGCATCGGTCGCGTCGGAGATCTCGTCGTTGCGCCACGACTTCGCCGCGACGCCGTACCCTCCGACCGGCGCGGCTGCGGGGGCGGTTGCCCTGGCCAAGCTCGTCGGTCGAGTCGAGTGGGTCGCCGGGAGCACCGAGCTCGCCCAGGATGACGACGGTGACGCGCTCGAGAGCCCCACCCGTGCGGGCGGTCATGGAGGCGGTTGCCGACACCTTGCGCGTGAGCGCCACCCTGATCTGCGACAGCACCGGGCATCCCGTCGACGACCCTTCCGTTGTTGCTGGGGTCCAACGGTCGACCAAGCGCCTGGAAGGAGTGGTCGCCAGGGTCCTCGATGCTGAGGTGACGGCGTTGATCGACGAACGTGCCGATTCGTCCGGGATCACCGGGGATGAGCAATACCAAGTGAGCGAGATCGATCAGGGCATCGGCATCACCTCGTCCCTGGATCCGAGCTTCCACGCTCGGGCCACGGGAATCGCGACGACCATGCTGGCAGACGCAGCGCTCGAGTCCGCCGGAGCCCAGCCCGTGCTCGATCCCAGACTGGGTCCAGTTGACGAGGACGCCTCCCCGGGGGTCTGGAGACGACTCGCCGCCTATTTCTCGTTGCGCTCGGTGTGGTTCCGCAACGCCGTTCGTGGGGCGGCGGGCCTGGCCTTGGCGGTCGCCGTTGCCGAGATCACCGGCGTTGAGCACGGCTTCTGGGTGGTGTTGGGCACACTGTCCGTCTTGCGGAGCAATGCCTTGGGCACTGGCTCCACGGCCCTCCGTGCCGTCGGCGGAACCGCGGTCGGTGTTGTGTTGGGCTCGGCGATCATGATCGGGGTCGCAGGCCACCTTGTGCTCCTGTGGGTCCTCCTCCCTGTCGCCGTCCTGGTCTCTGGAGTCGCGCCGTCGATGATCTCGTTCGCGGCGGGCCAGGCCGGCTTCAGCGTCGTCGTCATCATCCTCTTCAACATCATTGATCCGACGGGCTGGAGAGTGGGCCTGACAAGGGTCGAAGACGTAGCCATCGGCTGCGCTGTCAGCATCGTCGTCGGGTTGCTCTTCTGGCCACGAGGAGCGACCGCAGCGCTCGGCAGCGCCCTTTCGGACGCCTTTGCACGGAACTCGGGCTATCTCGCCGACGCGGTGGAACGCCTGACCACGACGGGCCGAGCCATCGACACCCGTCCGGCCCAGCGCGAAGCTCACCGGGCCTATCTGCGTCTCGACGATGCCTTCCGTCAGTTCTTGGCCGAGCGCGGAGCCAAGGTCGTGCCGGTCGAAACCGTCGCCGACCTCTTCACCGGGGCAAACCGGATCCGCCTCGCCGCCTACACCTTGGCGACCTTGGAGGTGCTCCCGTCGGATCCGGGTCAGCCCGAGCTGGAATCGGTCTCGATCGCAGGGGCCGTGCTCCGTGATTCGTATGCCTCGAGCCATCATTGGTACGGGGAGTTCTCCGAGCTTCTGGCCGACCATCGCGACGCTCTAGATCCACCCCCTGTCCACGATGACACGCTGCATGTGGTTCTCCGTACGGCATTTGACGATGCACGCACTCGAAAACGCGGCGATCTCCTCCGCGCCACCCTACGGATGTTTTGGGTCGACGAGCTGCTCGAAAACCAGCGCCAAGTCCAGGTAGATCTGGCACGCTCGGCCGACCGCTTCGTCCGGCGCCGACGTCAAGGTCTCCTGATCTGACCAGATCCGAGATGGAGGGGCACGTCGCAATCGGTCAACCCCCGCGTCTCGGCTCCTCTTTCTCGGTAGCAGTACCTTCGGCTTCGATCTATGCTCCCGCGCCATGCGGGTCTCTACGTGACTCGCAAGGTCCGGAACATGCCCAACGACACCCCAGCCCGCCTGGCCATCGACAAATTCAACCGAGTCTTCACCCGGGTTCACACCTGGGCCTACATCAAGTCCCGAGGGTGGGTGGGACACTATTGGACGTTGGCGCCCCCGTCGTTGTTGTTGCATACAACCGGACGGAAGAGCGGCGCTCGCCGGTCGGTCGTTCTCGTCTACGCAACCGACGGCGATGCAATCTTGATCGTCGGTTCAAACTTCGGGCAGGGCCGCCCACCGTCGTGGCTCCTCAATCTCGAGGCGACGCCATCGGCTGAGGTCAACCTCGGCCGCAAGGTCATCAAGGTTGTCGCTGAGATCGTCGAGCCCTCTGACACTCGGTATCGCCGCCTCTTCGGTATCGTCAACGAGAACAATCGGCGACGGTATGACCGCTATACGACCATGACGAGCCGATCGATTCCTGTCGTCGTGCTGTCGCGCTGACCCGTCGGCGGCCACAAGAGCTCCGACTCGCATCTGTTCACTGGATGCATCACCCAGTCGCGTCGACGCGCTTGGCAACCGCTCACCGGGTTCGGGGTCCAGGCCTTCGGTTCAGGTGAGGATCGGGGCCAACGCGTCGACTTCCGCCGCTTGTTGTGCAGACAGGCGCCACCCCCCGGCTGTCGCGTTTGCCCGAACCTGATCGGGCGTTGTGGCACCGGCGATGACCGACGGGACGACCGGCTTCTGGATGAGCCAGGCGAAGGCCAGATCCAACAGGTTGTGATCGTGTGAGGCCGCCCATGCACTCAAGGCGTCGACGACCTCGAAGTTCTGATCGGACAGTACCCCGCTCGCCCTGCCGCCCCACCGCTGCATCCGGGTGCCTGAAGCGGGAGCCTCACCCTTGGTGTACTTGCCGGTCAGCATGCCGCTGGCCAGGGGAAAGTACGGCAGGTAGGCGAGTCCCAGACGCCGGCACTCGGGGAGCGTCTCACGCTCGTCTCCCCGGTTCAGCAGGTTGTAGTGGTTCTGCACACTGACGAAGTGCGTTGTTCCTGCGGGCCCACCCTCGTCGGCTTCGCGCAGCAGGTCGGCCGAGAAGTTCGAGCAGCCGATCTCGCGGACCTTGCCTTGCTGGACCAGTTCGTCGAGCACCGCGAGCGTGTCGGCAACGGGAGTGTGCGGATCCGGCCGGTGAAGCTGATAGAGATCGATCCGATCTGTACCGAGTTGGCGCAGACTGCGTTCGACGGCCTGGCGTAGATAGGCGGGTGCCGCGCCCCCGGTGCCGTCCTTGCCCACGGGACTGCCGAACTTCGTGGCGATGACCACCTCGTCACGATGGGGGCCGAGCGCCTTGGCCAGCCGTTCTTCGCTGTCTCCATACGAATCCGCCGTGTCGAAGAAGGTGATGCCCGCCTCCAGGGCCGCGTTGACGACCGGGGGTACCTCGTCCTCGTGCATCCCCATGCCGAAGTTGTTGGTTCCGAGGCCCACGACCGAAACGTCGAGTGATCCGATCCGTCGCATGTCCATGGTTTCCGTTCTCCCCTCCCCTCGCCTCGACGAGCGAGTCGGAATTGGTGGCTATGGACCCGCCAGTCGCTGCGGACGATGATTTCGCACCTTCGACAAGGACTGGCTGCGCATACTCCGCGTCGGCGGCGTGGAGTGGCAAACTACACGAGACGGGGGTTCGCTGAGCATGAATATCGGTCGTGGTATTCGGTTGGTGGACCCCCGATCGATCAAGAGAGGTGGGACCCCCATGCGCATCAGGCTGGCAGCCACGGCGTTGACCGCCACGATCCTGGTCTGCGCCGGCTGCTCGTCGTCGGCGTCCAGCCCTTCGGCCAGCACCGCCACCACCGGGGCCCCGTACAAGATCGCCATGGTCACCTCGCTCACCGGTCCCGGGGCCTCCGAGTTCTCGCAGGCTGCGGCCGGGTTCAATGCCCGGATCGCCCAACAGAACGCGGCGGGCGGAGTCAACGGCCACCAGCTCCAGGGCATCGTCCTCGACGACCAGACCAGCCCGTCATATGTGGTCACGGCGGTCCAGGACGCTCTCTCCAAGGGTGTCATCGGAATCGTGTCGACGAGCCCGCTGTTCTTCGAGGCGGCCAAGTATCCCAACGAGCAGGGGGTGCCGGTGACCGGCGGGTTCTTCGACGGTCCCGAGTGGGGCCAGCAGCCCTACACCAACATGTTTGCCGCCGACGTCGGGAGCGTTGACCAGAAGTACCCGGTGAACACCGGAATCGGGGCGTTCATGAAAAGCCACGGTGGCACCGTGGTCTGCAGCTACGGCTACAGCATCTCGCCCTCGTCGTCGCGGGCAGCGTATGGCACCGTGTTGTCCTTCGAGCACGCCGGCGGCAAGGAGGGCGTGCTCGACAACTCAGTGCCTTTCGGCAGCGTCGACATGACGACAGAGGCGCTGGTGGCCAAGCAGAAGGGGTGCAACGCGTTCTTCGCCGGCCTCGACGACAACTCGAACTTCTCCCTGGCCACGGCCCTCGGCCAGGACGGTGTGAAGGCCAAGGTGCTCGTCTTTCCCACCGGCTATGAGCCGAGCGTCATCAACTCGACGGCCTGGTCTGCAGTCCAGGGTGACTATTTCGACACCACGTTCCGGCCCTTCCAGCTGCCTGACGCCGGTACCCAGCAGATGAAGTCGGCCCTCGATAGTTATGAGCACTTCGGGTCCAGTGCGTTCCCGAATTTCAGCCAGTACGAGTCCTGGCTCGGCGCCGATCTGATGATCAAGGGCATCCAGCTGGCCGGAAAGAATGCCACCCAGGCCAGCATCATCACGGCACTGCGCAACCTCAAGGCCTACAACGGCAACGGGCTGCTGCCCACCACCATCAATTACTCGACGGTCTTCGGCCACAATCCAGCGGAATCGTGCGGGTGGTACCTGAAAGCTGAAAAGAGCGGGTTCGTCCCCGTCTCGAGCCAGCCGGAGTGCGGTACAGATCTGCCAGGAACGACGACGGTACAGCCCTAGCGAGACCCTGATCCGGCTGTTGTTGCCGCTCCCAGGCGGCACTTCGCCCGTCGGCCGGGGCTGGGTGGCGTGGAGGATCGCGCAGCACGCAACATGCCGGTCGACGGGCGCATGCCGGAGAGGTCGTGGGGATGACGTGGGGGTGACCCCTCAGGCACGTAGAAAGCCCGATCAGTAGCCAGACGAACCCCGGCCGAAGAGCTTCAAGGTGTTGTCGCCATCGTCGAAGAGAACGCCGTGACCGTTCGGAGCGAGGTCAGGCCAAAGAGATCGCCTCCAAGGCCCGCCGGGTCGATTTGAGGTGAGGCGACCTGGACTCCGAAGGGCGTCGTCTCGACGATGTTCCCGTTCCCGGCATTGACGGTGAGGACGTCGCCGTTCGGTGCCAACGTGAGCCCGAGCGGACCGTTGAGAGCCCCGCCAGAGGAGAGCGTGAACCCTCCGCCCGTCGCTGGGAACCACCGCCAAAGGGCGAATGGAATGACCGCGATGCGGCTGTTGACCGCGTCGGCTACGTAGAGTTGCCCCTCATCCCCCAGTGCCAGGCCTGTGGGTCCGACGACAAGCGCAGCAGGGTCGGTGCGCTCAGCGAATCCGTTTGCGATCACCGTCGAGCGGATCAACGTGGGTGCCTCGTCTAGATTTCAGACGCACGTCGAGCCGTACGACTGTGCCGTGGTGCAACAGTGGACGGACTGTGGTCCACCCTACCGTTGAGGACGTTGGAGACAAAGATCGCTGCACCGCATAACCGCTGATCGCCGTCAGGTCCCACGGGCCGTTGATGTTGCCGCCAGACCGGGTTTCAACCGGCGTTCCGGCACTGTTCAGGACGATCAAGCATCCGGCAGCAGCTGTAGCCGACGTCCCGTCGCGGGTCGGGAGACTGCCGACCACCACCCAGCCACCGGGCAGGATGGTCAGCGCGGTAGAGAGCCCGACGCCCCCGGGGCAAGCGCCAGGCAGTACTCCGTTGAGTTGAGCGAAGGTGGTGACCGCTCCTGAGAGAGCGACCTCCACCATGGTCGTGCCCGTTCCTTCCAGATTCTTGGAGTCGTTGAAATTGCTCACAAGCGTGTCTCCTCCGACCAGACGTCCGATGGACTGGGGGACGACGGTGATGCCGTAGGGATTCACGTCTCCGTTTGCAGGAACTGTGGACGCGATATTGGTCACTGTCGAAAAGTGAGCAAGGAAGGAGGGAGACCCGTGATGAAAGTAGGGGAACCCATGAGGAGAAGCTCCTACCGTGGGACGGGAGCGCGAGTGTGGTGGTGCCAAGGCAGCCGGCAATCGCCGCGCCGGCCAGCGCCCGGCGCCGGGTTCGGTGTGATCGGGGGGAAGTACCCTCGGAAGCTAGGACTTGAGACATCCTCATCGGCACACTCTCCAATCGGATCGCATTGCAGGCAGACGTTGCCCATACCCGTGGATACGCTGCGCGCGGTCAGGACATTCACGCGAATCCCTGAAATACCAGACGGAATCGGACCGTGCCGGTTTGGCCCGACGTCGGTCCCTGCCGTCGACTCGACCGGGGATCGAGGTCGTGGGGATCGCCCCCCGGCCTACGCTCCCTGACCGGGCTCCGGGAGGGGATCGGAACCCTGCCCGGTGCCCCCCGCCGGGCGATCGTCTCCGTCGAACGGCGCGTCCCTCTCGACGACGGCCTGCCGGAGTCCGACCTCGGCGGCGCGGGCCGAGAAGGCCCGGGCATCCTGAGCACGGTGAGCGACGGCGTCGTTGAGGGCGGCGAACCGCTGGAGTCGGGACCGTCCCATCAATTCGATTCCCTCGTTCACCACCCGTTTGTTTGCGGTCAGTAGCTCCCTCCCGACGAGCGCGATCCGGTTGGCCAGGGACAGCACGTACTCGTCGAGCTCCGCACCGGGCACGGCGGCCTGGGCCAGCCCGATGGCGGCGGCCTCGGCCCCGCTGACCGTGTCACCGGTGAACAGCAACCGTTTCGTCCACTGTGGCCCGAGGTGGTAGAGCCACATGTTGGTCGGTGGCACCCCCATCGATCGGACCGGCGGGAAACCGAGCCGAGCATCGCGGGCAGTGACGACGATGTCGCAGTGGAGCGCCAGGTCGGTGCCGCCGGCGAGGCAGTTCCCGTGGACCTGAGCGATGACCGGGATCCGGCAGTCCCACACCTTGGCCCAACCGGCGCCGAGCTCGAGCATGGCGGCGATGTCGCTCTCGATGCCGGCGGCAGCGCCGCCCTGCCCCGGCTCGATATCCTCGGGCAGGATCCCGTAGCCCGAGGAGAACGAGTGCCCAGAGCCGCGGATGACGATCACCCGTACGTCCTGATCGTCCTCCGCCCGTGCGACGGCCTCGAGCAGCTCGCGGATGCAGCGGGGGGTGAGTGGGTTGTGCTGCCTTGGCCGGTTGAGGGTGAGGCGGGTGACCGGTCCGATCTGCTCGGTCAGGACCGTCGGATCGCTGGCGGTCATCGGCGCGTCGCGCTCGGTCTATCGAGCGCCCTCGGCGGGGGGAGCTCACGGATGACCACCTTGCCGGCGGCGTTGCGGGGTAGTGCGTCGACGATGCTCAGGCTGCGGGGCACCTTGTAGTCGGCGAGCCGCTCGAGGAGGAATACTCGAAGGTCCTCGGGCGAGATGTTGGAGCCCTGCTGCAGGACGACCCAGGCAGCGACGTCCTCTCCCAGGACGTCGTGGGGGATGCCGGCCACGACCGCCTCGACCACGGCCGGGTGGGCGTAGAGGACTTCTTCGATCTCACGCGGAACGATGTTGTTGCCGCCCCGGATGATCAGCTCCTTGCTGCGCCCGGTGATCCAGAGAAAGCCATCCGCATCCAGGTAGCCCAGGTCTCCGCTGTGCAACCAACCGTCCCGCCAGGTCTGGTCGGTCGCCTCTGGCTCCTTGAAGTACTCGCGCTGCGGTTCGGCTCCCCGCACGGTGATCTCGCCCTCCACTTCGGACCCGACGGCAGCGCCACGCCCGTCGACGATGCGGACCTCGACCCCGGGAAGGGGTCGGCCCACCGAGCCCAGATGCCGCCCGCGATCCCGTGCGGGTGAGCGTGTCACCGCTCCGAACTCGGTCATGCCGTACCCGACCATGACCTCGGCCCCCGGCAGGCCGGCTCCGAGTCGTTGCATCGTGGCCCGGGCGACGGGCGCGCCGCCCAGTGTGAGCGCGGCCAAGCTCGAGAGATCCGCCCGGTCGAAGCGGGGGTGCGCCACGATGAGCTGGGCCATGGCCGGAACGAGGAAGGCAGCCACGGGTCGCTGGTTCTCGACCACCGACAACCATCTGGCGGCGTCGAAGCGGGGGAGGTACCACCCGCTCAGCCCGCCCAGCATCGGGCCGTCGATGAGGAGGGCGCCGCTCGTCGTCGAGAAGGGCGAGCAGGTCAGGAAGCCCAGCCCCAGCCAGTGGCGTGCCGCGGTGGCGTGCCGGGAGCTCCGTCGCACCACGACAGCCTTGGGTGCACCGGTGGTGCCCGACGTGTAGATGATGTCCGCTGCCGTCCCCGACTCCGGACCCGACGGCAACGGCGAGGCGTCGGCGTGGAGCAGCCCCGACCAGTCGGGGGCGTCCGGCCCGTCGGTACGGGCGACCACCCGGATCCCCGTCATCTCGTCGGCCAGGCTGTCCAGGGGGACCCCGACGTCGACGTCGCGGCCGGCCAGTACCACCGTGGGCTCGGCGTGGGCGACGATCGCGCGGAGTTCGAGCGGGGCCAGGCGGGTGTTGACCGGAATGGCGACGGCACCGGTCCGGTGGATGGCCGCATGGGCGATGAGCCAGGGGAGGGGCTCATCGGGACCGATGGCCAGGATCACCCGCCCCCCGGGGTCGAGGCCGCGCTCGAGCAGCCCCCGGGCGAGCTGGTTGGCCCGGGTGTTCCAGTCGAGGAAGGTCAGGTCGGACCCGTCGGCCAGATTGCGCCATGCCACGGCCTCCGGGTGGCTCTCGGCCATCGCCTCGACGGCATCGGGACCGCTCCCGCGCCCGGTCGGTGGCAGGTCCGGCGTCCGGGCGCCCCGGTCGGCTGGTCCTCCGGTCAATACGGCTCGCCGCCTTCGAGGATCCGGCGCGGGTTGTCGACCATCATCGTTCTGATGTTTTCGTCGCTGATCCCCATCCGGCGCATCTCGGGCAGGACGTCCTGGGGGATGTGGGTCCATCGCCACTCCTTCCAGGCGTCGGACATCGAGGCGGGGAACCAGTCGACGTGACACATCGCGTCATGGGAGAGGACGATGCGATCGGCATGCCCGCGATCGCAAAGGACCTTGACCGACTGGATCCGCTCAGCCATCGAGAAGGTAGCGATGCCGAAGTGGTCGAAGCCGAGGTACGAGCCGTTCGCGAGGAGGGCCTCGTGGTAGGTCGTGTCGAGCGTGCCCCCGGAGTGACCGATCACGACCCGGGAGAGGTCGACCCCCTCGTCGGCCAGGATGCGCTGTTGCTCGAGGCCCCACGGTTGCGGGGGGGTGGGTGTGTGGGTGGTGATCGGGACACCGGTCGCCCGGTGGGCCTGGGCCACCGATCGCAGCACCCGCTCTACCCCTGGGGTCATGCCCGGCGTGTCCGTGGCGCACTTGAGGATCCCGGCGCGCACCGAAGTATCGCCCACACCCTCCCGGATCTCCCGGACGAAGAGCTCGGTCATCGGTTCCGGGCCTCCGAAGATGGTGCCCGGGCCGCGGAAATGGAAGAACATCGGCACGTCGTTGTACGTGTACACACCGGTCGCCGCGACGATGTTGATCTCAGGCACCTGTTCGGCCACGGCGGCGATGCGGGAGATTTTCCGCCCGAGGCCGATGACCGTGAGGTCCACGATCGTGTCGATGCCACTGGCCTTCAGGTCATGGAGGCGCTGCACGGCGAGGGTGCGGGCGCCTTCCTCGTCCCATTCCTCCGAGGTCTTCTCGATCTCCGGGCTCAGGACGAAGACATGCTCGTGCATCAGGGTCGATCCCAGTGCTTCACCCTCGATCGGCCCCAGCACGGTGTTCACCGTAGGCATGTCGTCCCCATGAATCTTCTCCGTCGGTCCCGACTGCGTCGTCAACAACGACGTGACGTTAGTCATGGAACAGGCCCGGGGCTTCGTTGAGGTGCAGACGAGCCCAATCCTGCAGCTGACGATGAGGAATGCGGTCCTGGGAGCGGCGCTCGTGGTTCGGCGGTGGGCACGGAGCGGTACGGCATAGTGTTGCTCGATCGGCGTTCGGTGGAGGTGTCTGATGAGACGTGTGATGCGGCGGATTGCGGTCTGTAGCGCGTTGTTCGCCACTGTCGGGGTCCTGAATGTGGCGGCTTCCGGAGCGTCAGCGTCCACGACCGTGCGCGGAGCGGTGCTGGCGCGCCTCGTTGCCAGACGCAAACTGAACGTCAAGAAGTTGCTGGGAATCGATCCGATAGCGGTGTCGCCGGCGCACTCAGGTCGGTGCGCGGAGACCCCGGACGATTGCCGAGCAGAGCTCGTTGAACCCGGCCGCCTGGTCCTGGACGAAGCCGATGCCTCGGAGCTCGAGGGCCATCCAGCCGTGGATGCTGGCCCAGATCACCTGAGCGACGGTCGTCGGCGAAGACCCGGTGAGCACCCCCCGGTCCATGCCGCGCCGGATGACCGAGACCAGCCCCTCGAAGGCCTTGGCGGCGACTTCGAGGGCTTCGTCGCTGGGCTCGTACCCGGCGATGGCCCGCTGGAACATCAGCTCGTAGGCCATGGGATGGGCCAGGGCGAGCTCGCGGTACTGGCGCCCGGCCTCGGTGAGGGCGGCAATGGGATCGTCGATCTGGTTGAGTGAGCCCATCGCCTCGGAGAGGCGCTTGAAGCCGAGAATGAACAGGGCATCGATGATCCCGAACTTGGAGGAGAAGTGGTTGTAGACACCCATGGGGGCGACGCCGGCCTGGGCGGCGATCCGGCGGACCGAGAGGGCGTCAGGGCCCTCGCACTCCAGGATGTCGCCGGCGGCAGTGAGCAAGGCGTCCCCCATGCCGGCGCTGGGCGTCCGGGGCCTCGGCGGGGTCTTCGCAGATTTCGCGGGCACAGAGCTAGCGTACTAAAGAACGGCGTGCTATAACAGTAGAACAGGGATCTATAAAGGAGTCCCCGTGCCCGACGAAGCCGCTTACGATCGCCGCTGGTTCATCCTGCCTGTCCTCTGCCTCTCGGTCTTCCTGGTGGTGGTCGACAACACGATCGTCAACGTCGCACTGCCCACGCTGAGCAGGCACCTGGGCGCTTCGACCACATCGCTGCAGTGGATCGTCGACGCCTACAGCTTGGCCTTCGCCGGCCTCCTGCTGGCCGGTGGCGGGATCGGCGACCGCCTCGGGCGCAAGGGGACCATGCAGGTCGGTCTCGTCCTCTTCGGCATCTTCTCTGTGGCCGCCGCGCTCTCGCACACCACCGCCAGTCTGATCAGTGCCCGAGCCCTCATGGGACTGGCGGCCGCCCTCATCTTCCCGGCCACCCTGGCCATCCTGACCACCATCTTCACCGACCACGCCGAACGCCAGAAGGCGCTCGGCATCTGGGGGGCGACATCGGGGGTCGCCGTGGCGTTCGGACCGATCACCGGCGGCGCGCTCATCGAGCACTTCTGGTACGGATCCATCTTCCTGGTGAACGTCCCCATCGTCATCGTGACGCTCATCGGGGGTCAGCTCCTGATTCCCAAGCTCCCGATGCGGGTCCGGCACCGCTTCGACGTGCCCGGCGTGCTCATCTCGACGGCTGGAGTCACTGCACTGGTGCTGGCCATCATCGAGGGGCCGCAGTGGGGCTGGGCGTCCACCGGGACGTTGGTCTGCTTCGCCGTGGCAGTCGCCTTGCTCGCCGTCTTCACGATGGTCGAGCTGCGCACGGAGCACCCGTTGCTGGACGTCCGGGTCTTCACCATCCCCCGCTTCAGCGGTGGGGCGTTGTCGGTCTCGGTGGCGTTCTTCTGCCTGTTCGGATTCATCTTCCTGATCACCCAGTACTTCCAGTTCGTGAAGGGCTATTCGCCACTGTCGGCCGGCATCCACACCCTGCCCTTCGCCATCGTGGCGGCGATCTTCACGCCACTAGCGGCGGTCGTAGCCCTCAGAGTCGGGTCACGGCTGGTCGTGGCGACCGGTCTTGCGCTCATGGGCGGTGGGCTGCTGGTCGCCGGCTTCACGTCCACGCCGACCGCAGCGTTCTTCGGCCCGATCATTGTGGGGATGGTCCTGCTGGCCCTGGGGCTCTCCGCCATCACTGCGCCGGCCACTGAGGCCGTCATGGGGTCAGTGGCAGCCGACCAGTTCGGGGCTGCTGCTGCTGTCAACAACACCACCCGAGAGCTCGGGGGAACACTCGGCGTGGCCGTCTTCGGGTCGATCTTCGCGTCGGCCTACGCGCCCCGCATTGTCACGGGGTTCGGCGCACTGCCGATCCCGGCTGCCCCGAAAGCCGAGGCCCACCAGTCCATGGCTGCCGCGCTCGCCGTCATCGCACGCGCACCCCACAGCGCCCGGCCGGCGCTGCAGACGGTGGTCGACACCGCCTTCGGGAGCGGCCTGAAGGCGGCCTGTGTTGTCGGGGCCGGCGTGGCCCTGGTCGGGGCCGTCAGTGCCTTCCGACTGCTGCCCGGGCAGACGCGGCCGGTGGTGGACGAGGTGGACGGGTTCGTGCTGGTACCGGCGTAGGGCCGGCGGCACCGAGTGTGTCGGACGGCACAGCAGTACTGATCCACGACATGGCCCTGCCGGTGGCGTTTGGGCAGGACGTCCGTGTGCCTGCATAGTGTTCAGGGCGCTTCCCCGGGGGTTGACATCGCGAGCGCGGCAGCAGACGCTGATGTTGCCGCTGGACGCCCGTACCCCGGCGGAAGAGAGGGGCGACGTGAAGACCCGAACGCTGCTTTTGGGAATCGTCATCGGTGCGCTGCTGGCCGGTGGGCTTGCATTCGGAGTGGCTGCGTCAGCCACGACTCCGAGTACGACGTACTACGCGTGCCTGGCCGGCGGGTCGTTGTCAAAGGTCGGAACCGTCAAGCCCACCTGCACTCTCCCGGCGAAATTGATCTCTTGGAACTCGGCCGGACCGCAGGGACCTCCCGGGACCACTGCCTTCGGGTCGAAGACCCAGGGAGCTACGCACTTCGATGGTCAGTCGTGCATTCTTGGCCAGATCTACCTGCAGGCTGGCACGTACTATCAGGGTGTGCCCGCAAACGGCCAGCTCATATCCATCATTTCGAACACAGCCTTGTTCTCTGTGATTGGGGCGAAGTACGGAGGCAACGGCTCGACTACTTTCGCCCTACCCAACCTCAACAAGGCCGCTCCCAACGGGCTGACGTACACAATCTGCACCATAGGGATCTTCCCGTGAGGACGTTCTGGATGGGAGCCTGCGAAGGGTCTTCCTACCCGGTCCTGCCGGATCAGTGTGACCCGTAGAACGGTGCTCCGAACGAGAACACCCCTCCGTCGGCACCGACCAGCCAATAGCCCCCGGTGCTCGGATCGGTCGCCATCCCGGTGACCGCTGCAACCAGGGAGGATGCCCCCATCGACCCACGGAACCGGGCGTTGCCAAAGGCGAAGATTCCACCGTCGGATGCGACCATCCAGTAGCCCGCTCCATTTGGGGTGGCGGACATGCCGTTGACCGGCAGATTGAGCCTGATGCTCCCCGTGGAGCCGTGGAATGCGGCCGATCCGAAGGCGAAGATTCCACCGTCGGTGGCGACCAGCCAGTACCCCTGGCCTTTCGGATTGTTGGCCATCCCGACAACTGGCTGATTGAGGTGCTGGCCACCCATCGAACCGAGGAACCGGGCATCGCCGAAGGAGAAGATGCCGCCATCTGACGCGACCAGCCAGTAGCCACCACCGTCTCCGGTGGGGGCCAGGTCGACCACCGGTGCGTTGAGGTGCCGGCCACCCATCGAACCGAAGAAGCGCGCGTCGCCGAAGGAGAAGATGCCTCCGTCGGCCGCCACCATCCAGTAGCCCTTGCCGTCAGGAGTGGACACGAGGTGATTGATCGGCGCATTGAGCGGTGACCCAGCCATGGAGCCGTAGGCCCGTGCACCGCCATGGGGATGGACGGCACCACTGGAGTCGACGATCCAGTAGCCGTTACCCGACGGGGTTGAGGCGATCCCGGTGAATGTCACGGCCGGTACGAAGGGCGCGAGGTCTGTCGAGGCGATGTAGAGCTGGCGTTGGTTGGCCGACAGGTTTGCCGTGCAGTTGGAGCAGGGGTTGTTCCAGGCGGAGAAGGCGAGCCATTGGTGGCCTGTCGGGTCCTGGAAGATCGAGCCGCCCCCTGGGCCATAGGCGCCGCCGTACGTAGTGAGGAACGGGCCCGGCGGATTGACGCATGGTCCGAGCGGACCAGAGCAGGAGGCGAGTTGCTCGTTGTAGGAAGAGTCCTCGAAGTTACCGCCGGAGAAGAGGAGGAAGTAGCCACTCCCGCTCGCAACCAACTGAGGATTGTCCGTCGTCTGCTCCGAGGGAGTGACGGTCATCAGTAGCGAAGGTGACCCGACGAAACCCGTTCCGTCGGCGCTCAGCTGCACGCCCCACACCCGGGAGGGGGCGGCCGAGGTTCCGTCATTGGACTTCCACACCAGATAGGGCAGATGCGTCACCGGGTCTACGAATAGACTCGGATCGAGGACGCCGCCGGCCGGGCACCACGGTGATCCCCCGGAGGTGTCGCTGAATACGGGTTGCGATGGTGTCAGCGTGGACGTGGTTGCCACCGCGAGGCATGTGAACCCCGAGTCCACCGGATGACCGGCAGTCGACGCGTCGTACCACATGACCCAGTGGCCACCGATCGAGGCGACGCCTGGGGACGTCTGGGTGTCCGCCTGCTGCCAGCCCGGTGTGGTCGGCAGCGCTGTCGAGCCGTAGGGGTGTCCCGTGTAGCTCCCATAGCCGGCGGCGGGATTACCCGAGGTGTTGATGACCACCTGGATGTGGTTCCCGAGCGCCGTCCCCGTCGTGAACGCGTAGTAGACGCCATTCGAAAGGACGACATCCGGATCCCCGGCGTTGGCGGCGAATGACGGAGATGCGGGCAGACTCACCGCGATCCGAGCGGCCGGGGCTCCGGCGACGGACGCACCCCCGATCAGCGATCCGGCGAAGGCCAATACCGCCCCGACCACGGTGGCAGACCCCGCGCGCAGAGACCTTGTGGTTTCAGTCGTCAACGATCAACGCCTCTCAGTCAAGGGCATTGTGCACGCCCGCCTCCATGAATGAGTAACACCGAACGCGACGAGGAGCAATCCGGTTGGACCTCGAGCAAATATCAAGCACTATCTGGACCGTCCCGGTCTTGATCTTCGGGCCTAGCTCTCGGTGCCGGTGCAGCACGGTGTCGATCTGCACAGGGAACCGATCCCTCATCACGCTACTCGGATGACAGTCGTGGCACCCACAAGAGATGCTTCACCGACCGATCGGCAGACTCGACGGACTAACGCGGATTCGGGCACACGCCGTCAGATCCAATGTTTTCCGAAACATCCTCAAGTTCGAGAGGGAATGTGCCGTTCCTTGACTCGTAGGGGTGCGCCCTGGAGCTGGCCGAGGAGGGTCCATGACGGATGCAACGAACGGTGGGATTCGGGCGGTTTCGAAGCTGCTCATAGCGGTCATGGCGGTCATGGCGGGCATCGCAGGGTCGGCCCTCCTCAGCGGGGTTGTGCCGGCAGCGGCCACGCCACACTCAGTCCCAAGACCGGCGATGAGCCAAGAGGACGCGATCCTGGCCGCTGCAGCGTCGCAGGCCGGCATCCCTTACTGCGGCAGCGGGGGGGGAATCAATGGGCCGAGCAATGGGGGCGGGTGCTCTGCTCCGGGTTTCAACTGCATGAGCTTCGCCCAGTATGCGGTCTACCAAGGAACCGGAGACATGGTACCGAGTGGCGGCGGGCAGCCGTTCCCCAACGACGGGGAGCAGTTCATCACCAGCGAGGCGGACCTACTGCCGGGCGATGCAGTGTTCTTCGGGTCGGGCACCGACGTGACCCAGTACGTGCACTCGGGCATCTACGCCGGCCACGGGATGGTCTGGGATGCGCGATATACGGGCGATGTCGTCGCGCTCCACTCGATCGTCTACAACGCGCCGGGCGGGAACGGCGAGGGCTACCCCCTCATCGCGGGGGTCCGATTCTGGAAGGCGGCTCCGACCACTCCGACTGCCCCGACCATCATCGGTAACTATGACCTCGTGGGATCCGACGGAGGCGTCTTCGCGTTCGGCGGGGCCTTCCATGGCTCGCTACCCGGGCTCGGGATCCACGTGAGTGACGTCACCGGCATCGTGCCCTCGGCCACCAAGACCGGCTATTACCTCGTCGGCTCCGACGGAGGCGTCTTCGCCTTCAACGCGCCCTACGTCAATTCGCTCCCGGGCGTTGGCGTCCACGTGTCTGACATCGTTGGCATCGTGCCCACCTCGACTGGCACCGGCTACTTCGTGGTCGGCCGAGATGGCGGGGTCTTCTCCTTCAACGCACCCTTCGAGGGTTCCCTGCCGGGGATCGGCGTGCACGTGTCCGACATCGTGGGCATCGCGGCCACGGCGGACGCCAAGGGCTACCTGGTGGTCGGAGCCGACGGCAGCGTCTACGCCTTCGGCGACGCCCACTGGTCGGGCAATGCGCCGGCCGGCGCGGCAGCCATCACCTCGACCGCCGATGGTCGCGGCTACTGGGTGGTCGGGTCCGACGGCCTGGTGACAAGTGTCGGTGACGCGGGCAGCTTCGGCGACCTCCCTACCCTCGGGGTGCCGGTATCGGACATCGTCGGCATCGTCCCTTCCAAGGACGGCCTTGGGTACCTGCTGATCGGCCGTGACGGCGGGGTCTTCGGCTTCGGTGACGCCGGCTTCACCGGCTCGCTTCCCGGGCTGGGCGTCCACGTCTCCGACATCGTGGGTGCCGTCCCGGCGTGAGCCGAAGCACCGTGGCGGCGGGTTGTCCGGCCGACGTAGCCGTGGGATTCAAGCCGGACTTCACGTCTGACGACACCTACCTGTGGGTATCTCCCTCCCGATTGGGGCAACTGACCAGGGCAATCAGTCATTTAGATCGGAACTCCGGATACAGGTCCGCGACCCCGTGGTGCTGGCCGGGCTGCCGGTCGCAGTTGCGCACTGTCTGCTGAGATATTTCGGATTGATCGCCCCGATCCCGTATTGGTTCGTCGTCCTGGTCATCTTCGTTGCTCGGGTCACGAGCGTCTGGTCCGCCGCCGCGTGGCTCAATCAGCCAGAAGGGTGGCGGCTCACGGCATATCTCGTCGCTCGGACCGCATCGGTCTGGCGAACGCTTGTCGTTCGGTTGAGTCACCCAGATGACGTTCCGGCACCACGAGCGCGAGGAACCATCGCCAGGCGTTCTTCGACATGCCGCGAACTGCAGACGCACGACGGCTGGCCTCAGCAGTCATCGTTTTGCCCTGCACAATTGCTGACACGAGTCCTCTATCGATAGTTTGCGTTTTTCTCTATCGGTCAAGGCGCCGAGGACTTGAGGGGCTGGTTGCAGTCTATTTCTGTGAGCTCGCATGCCGCATCGACGAGGTGAGCGCTCCCGGTGCCGGGAGCGTCGGAACAGCCACGGTGTCGAGCTTGTCCGTGAGCTGGGGAGCATCGTCCGGGCTGCCCGCGGGGGGTGGCTATGTGGTCCTCCGCGCGACATCGAGCGGCGGGACCTACAGCGCGGTGGTCACCGGGGGCTGCGCCCAGACGATCACGAGCACCACTCCTTCCACTTCTTGTACCGATTCGGGACTGGTCCCCGGCACGACCTACTACCACAAGGTTGAGGCTGTCCTCAACAACTGGCTCAGTGTGACGAACGCCTACTTCTCGGGCACGACAACGGCTGCCTCCACGACCACAACCGTTACGGCTCCGGTAACCGGGACTTCGGGAACGGCCTTCACGTCCGCCAGCATCAGTTCCGTGCTTTCCGGCGCCACCACCAGCCTCGCGCCGGGTGGGACCATCACCTTCGCCGTCTTTGGACCCCAGGCCACGGCGCCTACCACCTGTACCACCGGCGGGTCTGCCGTCGGGACAGCGGTGGCCGTGACCGCCAATGGCACCTATCACCCGACGACGACCTGGACGCCTCCGAGTGGCGGCACCTTCTGGTGGTACGCGTCCTACTCCGGTGACGTCCACAACCTGGCGTCGCGCAGCACCTGCGGCAGCGGGATGACCTCGACCGTGGTCACCCAGACGGTGACGTACGCCGCATCTGGGCAACAGACCCTCGCCGTGCCCGCCGGAGTGACCGCCGTCGCGTTCACCCTGATCGGCGCCGGTGGAGGCGGCGGTGGTGGAGGCGGCGGCAGCGGGGGCAGATTGACCGGGACGCTCACCTTGGCCACCAACCCCAGCGGGGTCAACCTCACCGTGTGGATCGGGGGCGGCGGTACCAATGCGGTCAGTGGTACCAATGCCAGTGGTGGCGCCGGATGCGGCGCAGGGTATGGCGGTGGCGGGGCCGGAAGCGGCAGCAATGGCGCCGACGGCGGCGGTGGGGGTGCCAGCTGTATCTACGTGACCAGCTCGTCACCGATCGCCGTCGCCGGTGGTGGCGGTGGCGGCGGCGGAAACGGCAAGCCTGCAACGGGCGGCGGGCCTGGCGGAAGCGGCACCGGCGGGGTGCTGAGCAATCCTGCCACCAGCGCAGCTGCTTCCGGCGGGAATGCCACCTCAGGCACCGGTGGTGGCGGCGGCCGCTCCCAGACGACCGGCGCCTTCCCGTTCGGGGTGATTCTGACCGGAGGAGTGCGCGGGACTGCTGGGACTGGTGCCACCGCAGGAGCGAATGGCGGCACCGGGACGTCGGGCAATACCGGCGGCGCCGGCGGTGCCGGAGCTGGTGCCGGTGCCGGTGCCAAAAAGGGTGGTGGCGGCGGCGGGGGCGGCGGTGGGTATGCCTCGGGTGGCGGCGGTGGTGGGGGAGCAAGGAGGCGCACGGGCTCGGGTGGTGGGGGCGGTGCGGGTTACAGCGGCGGCACAACCGGCTACACAATCACGGTGAGTGCCGTGGGTATCGGAAGTGGCACCCAGGGCGGTGGTGGTGGAGCCGGTGCCAACGGCAGTTCCGGATACGCCACGTTCACCTTCAGCTGATGTGCCGTGACCGGAGGTACTCGGGACCGGCTGGGCTTGGGGACTCGGATGGAAATGACGGGAAACAGGGACCATTGGTCCGGATCTCCCACGTTGTTGCCTTTGCCAACGATTCAGGGAAGGTTCGTTTGCTTCGGGCTCACGCTGCTGGTACCTCGTCGCATCCGACGACCATATGATCCCACTACCCGCGCAGCGCTCGATGGCCGAACGGGCCGGCTCGTCTGTTGCTGAGGTCGCCGGTAGTCACGCCGTCTATGTGTCGCAGCCGGCGGCTGTTGCCGAGTTGATCAAGAGAGCTGCACGCGGCTGAAGGCCGCCGCCGCTCGCTCCGTCAGGTGAGCCTTCAGGGTCTCCCGACCTGGCGATCCAGCAAAATCGCCAGGTCGGGGGCTCACGGGACGGGTGTGATAACGGCGGGGGTTGACCGCAGTGGTACATATGAGTCTGGGCACGAAATTCACTCGGATCGTCCAGGCGGTCTTCGAGCGCAGGATGGCAGGAGGCCCGCGATGACAGACGACTACCGCAAGGATCCTGAGGCGATCGCCCAACTCGACCGTCGCCAGTTCGCCGTCACCCAGGAGGGTGCCACCGAACCGGCCTTCGACAACGAGTTCTGGGACAAGAAGGAGGCGGGCATCTACGTCGACATCGTCTCGCGAGAGCCCCTGTTCGCCTCCGTCAAGAAGTTCGACAGCAGTTGCGGCTGGCCGAGCTTCACCGTCCCTCTCGAGCCGGCCAATGTGCTCGAGAAGACGGACCGGAGTCATGGCATGATCCGCACCGAAGTGCGGTCGAACCATGGGGACAGCCATCTCGGCCATGTCTTCGACGATGGGCCCGCAGAAGAGGGCGGCCTGCGCTACTGCATCAACTCGGCCGCCCTACGTTTCGTGCCCTACGAAGACCTAGAGGCCGAAGGCTATGGACAGTACAAGGAGCTGTTCGAAGGCCCCAAGGACGCAGAGGAAGTTGCCCGATGAAGGATCGCAGCGAAAAGAGCAAACCTGGTCGGGGGCTGTTTTGGGCGTGCGGGACCTGATCCGCAAGCGCACAGGTGTGCCTCGAGCGCTACCGGATTGACATATGTCACGTTCCGCGCAAGGACCGGGCTGTTGCCCCGTCGGACCGGAATTGCATCGTGATGACACAACCCGATTCCGAAGGAGGAACGATGAGCGCAAGACAGTCACAAAGGCCACCGACCACGACCGACGCCGGCATCCCAGTGGCCAGCCAGGAGCATTCGCTCACTGTTGGTCCCGACGGTCCCGTCCTGTTGCAGGACTTCTACCTGATCGAGCAGATGGCCAACTTCAACCGGGAACGCATCCCGGAGCGCCAGCCCCACGCCAAGGGAGGTGGCGCGTTCGGCGCCTTTGTGGTCACTGGCGACGTGTCCCGCTTCACCAAGGCTGCGGTCTTTCAGCCCGGTACCGAGACCGACGTGGTCTTACGCTTCTCGACGGTGGCCGGCGAGCGCGGCTCCCCGGACACCTGGCGGGACCCGCGGGGTTTCGCGGCCAGGTTCTATACGAGCGAGGGCAACCTCGACATCGTCGGCAACAACACGCCCGTCTTCTTCATCCGCGACCCCATGAAGTTCCAGAACTTCATCCGGTCCCAGAAGCGTCTCGCCGCCAACAACCTGCGCGACCCCGACATGCAGTGGGACTTCTGGACGCTCTCGCCCGAGTCCGCGCACCAGGTGACGTGGCTGATGGGTGACCGTGGGATCCCTCGCTCTTGGCGCCACATGAACGGCTACTCATCGCACACCTACATGTGGATCAATGCCGGAGGCGAGCGCTTCTGGGTCAAGTATCACTTCAAGACGGACCAGGGTGTGGAGTGTCTCACCCAGGGCGATGCTGACCGAATCGCTGGTGAGGACGGCGACCACCACCAGCGCGACCTCTATGAGGCCATCGAACGAGGCGAGTTCCCGAGCTGGTCGCTCAGGATGCAGGTCATGCCTTTCGACGAAGCGAAATCCTACCGGTTCAACCCCTTCGACCTCACCAAGGTGTGGCCTCACGCCGACTACCCGCTTGTCGACGTCGGTCGCCTGACCCTGAACCGCAACGTGACCGACTACCACACCGAGATCGAGCAGGCCGCGTTCCAGCCGAACAATACGGTGCCGGGGACCGGGCTATCACCAGACAAGATGCTGCTTGCACGTGGCTTCTCCTACGCGGACGCCCACCGGGCACGCCTCGGGGTGAACTACCAGCAGATCCCCGTGAACCGTCCCAAGTCGTCCGTCCGCAGCTACTCCAAGGACGGCGCCATGCGGGTGGACAACGTCAGCGACCCCGTCTACTACCCGAACTCGTTCGACGGGTCACCGGCGGCGGACACCAACACGTACGCCGAGCAGGCGGTCTGGGCCGCTGACGGCGAGATGGTGCGTACTGCCTACTCGCCGCACGCCGAAGATGATGACGTCGGTCAGGCCAACACACTCGTCAACCAGGTGATGGACGAAGCGGCACGGGACCGCCTCGTCGACACCGTCTCTGGCCTGCTCGCGGGTTTGCGCCGCGAGGAGGTACTCCAACGTGCCTTCGAGTACTGGCGCGCCATCGACAAGCCAATGGGCGACCGGATCGAGGCAGCCGCGTTGCGCAGGCGGACATGAGGCAGATCATCGGAAATCCTGAGAAGACTCAACCAGTGTCTGAGCGCAGCAGATCACCGATTGCGATCCCACGGATCACCATAGAGCCGGGGTTATGTCGACGCCCCCTGCTTAATTGTGTCGGCACTCCTGAGTGGGCGAGGCGACAAAACCCCAGCGGCCTGCATGAACGGTGACCTGGGGGGCGTCCCCGGGTCACCGCCGCAGGGTGCCGATGGACCGTTCAGCACTCGGGCGGACCGACATGCCAAAGTTCAGGCATGATCGGAGGAGTAACGGCGGCAGTGGCCCTGATAGTGGCATTGGGATCTCCCGTCGGCTTGGCGCCAGAGTCCCCAGCGGTGCCAGCTCTCGCGCCGGGCACGTCACTGCCAACGACTGGAAGTGGGCCGGCGAGCAAGTACGACTGCGCCTTGAGCATCCGGCCCGCTGCCGCCGCCTTCACCGGAGCCGATGGCAGCGCGTCGGAGATCGGCTGGGAGGGCAACCAGCAGGGCGTCGTCACCTGCCTCGGCGGGGTGTTCTACATCCAGGACGTCCTCTACAAGAACTACGGCATCGGCATCGGGAAGAACTACGGCTTTGGCATCTACGACGGTTCCCCGACCACCTGGACCGACGCCGACGGCTACCTCCCCGCACAGATCACATCGTTCAGCCGGGGCGGCGCCCGGATCTCGATCACCGAGTTCGCCGACCGGGTGGTTCTCTCTGGAGCTGCCTTTGTCGCCGTCTACAGCCGGGTTGCCGTGACAAACCCCACGAACCACGTCGTTGAGGCCAACCCCGAGGCTTCCCCGGGATTGGTGCCGCTCGATACGGCCTCCGATGCGGTGGCTCCTCACACCACGGTCAATCACGACTACGTGATCGCTGGCGATCGCTTCGGGGGCACTTATCCGTGGCCGAGCGGAGCCGCATTGGCCGCCGCCGGCACCTTCGACCAGCACTTCGCGCACATGGCGAGCTTCTGGAACGGCGAGCTGGCCGGTATCACCGGGATCAACGTCCCCGATCAATCCCTCGAGAACGCCTACCGCAGCGGGTTCATCTACACCCAGATCGCCCGCAGCGGGAACCAGCTGCACGACGGGGTCAACGGTTATGAGGCCGAGTACAACCACGATGTGATCGGTATCCTGTCCAACCTCTTCAACCAGGGCTACTTCACCAACGCCCACGCGCTGCTCCTCGAAGCGCGCAACGCCATGGAAGCGCCGGGCCAGGGATTCTACGACGACGGAGTCTGGACGTACTCGCTGCCATGGGCCATCTACCTGATGAAGACCGGAGACTTGCCCTTCGTGAAGGAAAACTTCGATTTGGAGGGACCCCTCGGTGCCACGCAGCCGAGCATCGAGGACACCGCCCATGCGATCGCAACCGGTAGGACCAGCCCCACGGGGATCATGAAGGCCACCGACGATATCGACACCCAGGGCTACTGGACGACCGACGACTACTCAGCGCTCATCGGCCTGGCCGCCTATCGCTACCTGGCCCAGCGAGTGGGGAACGCCAGCGAGGCGGCCTGGGCGACCCGGCAGTACCGCAGCCTTCTGTCGGCTACCAACAAGACGCTGAACACGACCATCGCCCGTTACCACCTCGACTACGTACCGTGCTCGATCCTCCAGCCCAATCGTGCCAACCGGTGCAAGAATCCCGAGGACGCCAACTGGATGTCTCCGCTCGGCGCTTGGGCCTGGGACGGATCCCTCTTCGGGGCGACTGTCAACGGCCCGGGCGTGACCATGATCGATGCCACCTACGACTACGGTTTCGCCCGCCTCAAGGGCAAGCTCCCACCCGACACTTTCGGCGGGTTTCCCGGTGACTACTACTCGACCGGCTATAACGCGGGCTATGGGACGGCCGGCATGGCCAGCACGGACCACCGGGACCAGGGGATCTTGAGCTACGAGTTCATGATCGCCAACAGTCAAAGCGGCCCTTACTCATGGTGGGAGAGCTCGTCGGCTCCCTCGACCCACACCCCGTGGCAGGGACACCACCCGGCGAGCGGGCAGGGCGCCTCTCCCCACGCCTGGGGAATGTCCCAGGCAAACGGTGTGCTGCTGGCCTCGCTCGTGGCCCAGCGTACCGACGGCGCCCTCGTCGTTGGCCGAGGGATCCCCGCGCGATGGCTCAGCGGTGACTCGCCGATCTCGGTCACCAACTTCCCCACGACCGACGGCCGGAGGCTGAGCCTCCGGATCTCATCGAGCGGCCGGTCGGTGTCGCTGACCCTGCGCGGCCAGCCACCGTCGGGCCCGGTGCTCTTCCAGCTACCATCCTTCATTGACAACATCGCGACCACCTCGGCCGGGCGGATCGACCAGGGAACCGGGACCGTGACATTGTCACCGGACACGAAAAGCGTCAGCGTCCGACTCCGCTCGCCACCGGCACGTTGGGGCATTACTTGGATCGGCGTCGGAGTGACCATTCTCAGCTTCGCCATTCTCCTCTTCGGTATCAGTCGCATCCGCAGGATGCGGTCCCGGCGCAACACCGGTGGATATGCCTCGTGACCAGAAGCACGATGGCCGCGTCGAGGTCAAGGCGCACTCCCATAGGTTGGTAGTAGCAGCAGTGAGACGCACCCCGGCCGAGTCCGCCAGAACACCGGTCTTTAGCTTGCGTGGGCATTCGAAATGGTCCGGCCGCGAGCCACAAGACGGTCGTAACAACCTCTCAGCAGGCGGCAACTGTCATGTTCCTCGGCAACGTAGCGTCCGAGAAGCTCGCCCGTGCGGATATCGATTGAATGGTCCTTGAAGATGTCGTCGAAATAACGGAGCGTCTTCTCGAGCTCGTGTAGACCGAATCTCTCGAACTTGTCGATGTCGGAGATGTCAGGAGACAGAGCAATGGGCACGCGCTCCTCAAGACCTTGGTCGTCCTTCTCGCGCACCTCGAAGCCGAGTTCGTTGATACGTTTCGCAAAACTCATCCCGTGCTCCCCTTCACGGGCCGCGACCGTGCGGAGGACCTCCCGGACATCTGGGTCTGGAGTCGTGGCGATCCAGCCTTGAAGGTAGTGGTACGCACGGGTCTCATTGAGCGCGATGGCGTTCAGCAGCCCCAGATAGCTGGGCTTTTCAGACATCAGTGCCTCCTCTGACAATCGAAGGTTCCCATGGTCCAAGTCGCCGGGCAAGCCTGTTGTGCCAAGAATGTCATCCGGGGCAACCTGAGCAGGACGTTTCGCAGAGCAGCTCGTAATGGCGCATCTGGGCCACCGGGCGGTTGTGTCTTTATCTCGCCTTCCGCCATTACGTTCAGTTGGGCCGCCGGCGCCAGCGCCAGAACGGTGATCTGGGCAAACGAAATGACCATGGTCTTCACCAGGCCGCCCTGCTCCGACCTCGCTGAGGACGAGCCGGGGCAAGTCCGAATGGTTCGCTTCGGTCTATAGGACGGCGATCGGGTTCACCGGAGAAGCCGTGCCTTGATTCAGCACCAGCGGTGCAACTGTGAGAAGGAAGCTCCAGCGTCCTGCCGTAGCGCATGCAACGGACAACTCGTCGAGATCAAGATTGTCCAGAAGATGGACGCCCATCGCCACGATGGCCACAGTGTGAATCGGCATGAGGACAGTGTCGACGCGCGACGGTAGGACGTCGGAGATCCCGTCACTGCCCAGCACGGCTACTTCGCGCTCGTGTAACCAGGTGAGACAGGAGGCGTCTAGGCCAGCCATGCCATCCATCGGAACCCAAGGGCCGTACGTCTCTCGCCATCGCCAGCGCCCTGTCCGCACGAGTAGGCCATCTCCGGTCCGCACGGTGACACCTGCTGCCCTCTCTGCCGACTCCAGGTCCTCGGGGAAGATGGGATCTCCTGGCGGCAGCGCCTCGACACCCCGGATGGCAGGCACGTCAACCAGGATCCCCCGAGTGATGATTCCGGACCGGAGGTGATGGATGCCGAGCTTGGCTGCTCCGTGAGCCGTAACCGTCTCAGCTGCGTAGCCGTTGTAGATCTTTCCTCGATGGAAGATATGACAGAGTGCGTCGATGTGGCTCGTTGCGTACCCATGCGGGGCGAGGGCAAAGTAGTCGGCCCCATAGCCCTCAGTTGCCGTCCCGATCATGTGGTGGACCACCGGCATTGAGTTGTCCGGGCCGGGTTGGGTGGGAAGGGGCCGGGAACAAGACACCGTCTGCCCCGACATCACGGTCGACGCTGCGGTTGCCGTTACCTCCGCCGTGATGAAGTTGAGAGTCCCGAGTTGGTCGTCCGGTCCCCATCGACCCCAGTTCGAAAGTCGCGTGTGGAGTTCCTGGACTTCATCTGGGCTCATAGGCTCTCTACCCACGACCGTACAGTAACCGGGCAGCGTCCGGACTTAAGGAATCACGTCGGTGTGTGAGGACCTCCCCCATATTGGAAGGGACTTCCCGACTCTTGGTCCTGTTTGATTTCAGCCATGAGCAACCTCGTTATCTCAGCCGAGCCAGTTGGGGCCTTCGGCATGGGACGACGGGCCACCGGAGCCCTACGATGTGGCCATGCGAGCGCTCATGTACGGGGTGGAGCCAGAGGTGCAGCCCATCGACAAGACGGACAACCGCTTGTTGCGGATGCTCGCCCGGACGCCGACGCGGCTCATCGACATCGACGAGCCCACGTTCCTCCGCCCAGATTGGGTGGTGACCAGGCCGAGACTGGTGGGGATCTGCGGGTCGGAGTCCAAGGCGGTATTCCTCGACTACGCCAGCCTGATCGACCCAGCCAACGCGTCGGGAATGCAGCAGAATCCGATGAAGGGTTTCGTTTCGATGCCCCACGTGATGGGCCACGAGGTGATCGCCGAGGTGGTCGCGGTCGGCCCCGAGGCGGAGGGGCTCGAGCCCGGGGACCGTGTCGCCCTCAACCCGTGGCTCACGTGTGTCACCCGAGGAGTGTCGCCCGTCTGCCCGGCGTGCGAGGCTGGTGACCTGAGCCAGTGCCACTCGTTCGGGAAGGGCTCATTCGCGCCAGGGATCCACATCGGCATGTGCACCGACGTCAGCGGGGGGTTCGCCGACCTCATGCCGGCGCATGACTCGATGCTCTTCAAGGTGCCGGACACCTTGAGTGATGAGCAGGTCGTCTTCGCTGACCCGTTCGCGGTGTCACTCCATGCTGTCACTCGCCATCCGCCGCAGACCGGCAGCAAGGTGCTGGTATACGGTGCCGGGGCACTCGGCCAGTGCGCCGTCGCCATCCTGCGAGCGTTGCATCCGACAGTCGAGGTGATGGTGGTGGCCCGGTTCGACGCGCAACGCCGGCTGGCCGAGACCTTCGGCGCATCCACCGTGCCCCACGAGCCGCGACTGGAGCTCATTGGGCGGGTTGCGGACTGGTCGGGCGGCATACTGCAACCGGCTGACGGGCTCCCCATGGCCTTTCCGGGCGGCATCGACGTGGTCTACGACACGATCGGGGCAGCCGAGACCTTGGAAGTCGGTTGCCGCGTGCTGCGCGCCCGAGGAACCCTCGTGAAGCTGGGCATGCACGGCGCCGCCAAGTGGGACGACACGCCGGTGTACTCCAAGGAGATCACCTATACGGGTTCCAACGCGTTCGGAATCGAGGAGGTCGACGGCGTGCGCCAACACGGCATCGCCCACTTCCTGGACATGGTCGGATCCGGCCGGATCGACCTGACATCGATGCTCACCCACACGTTCCGCCTTGACGAGTGGCGCGAGGCCTTCACCGTGCTGGCCGACCAGGAGACGTCAGGGGCCATCAAGGTCGCGATCGACAGCCGCTAGCGGCCCCAGGCTTTGGCCCGGGAACGCTCCGGGCCGATCGTCGGCTCAACCGTAAGGTCGGCTAACCAGGTTCATCGCCTAGCTGGCGTTCTTGTCGAGCCCGGCCTGGACGGCCTCCCAGTACTCTTCGAGGGTCACTCGTTTGTGGCCACCATCTCGAGAGCGCGCGCCGGCGTGGCTGGTGAAGCAGCTCCGACGCGAGACGTGGTTCGGCCTGCACGTGAACATCGATCGCATGCAACACAAATAGTCAAGGCTCTGCGCGACACTGTGAGCATGCAACGCTTCCGCGACAAGATCGCGATCGTGACGGGCGCAGGCTCGGGAATCGGACGTGCGACCGCCAGCCGCCTCGTCGGCCGAAGGTGCTGCAGTGACCATCGCCGATATCGACGAGGCGTCCGCCGACACGACCGTCGAGTTGATCCGCACCGATGGTGGAACCGCCCGCGCCCAAGCCACCGACGTCGCCGAGCCGGACGCAGTTGCACGCATGGTCGCCGATACCCTCACCGCATTCGGCGGTCTAGATCTACTCCACAACAACGCTGCCGCAATCAATCTCAGCTTCACCGACCAGGATGTCGTCACCATGCAGCTCGAAACCTGGCACACGTCGATGCGGGTCAACCTCGACGGCGTCATGCTCGGCTGCCGCTTCGCCATTCCCGCCATGCTGGAACGCGGAGGCGGGGCGATTGTCAACACAGCGTCCGTCGCGGCAACCTACGGCAGCCGCACTCTCGCTGCCTATGGCACCAGCAAGGCCGGCGTCGTGGCACTTACGCGCTACGTGGCAACCGCCTACGCCGACCGCAACATTCGCGTAAACGCTGTCGCGCCTGGTGTGGTCGTCGACCGCGGTCTCCAGGAATCGCTCGGCGGCCCATTCGGCGAGACTCTTGCGCCGATCACGGAGGGTCACCTCGTCGGCCGGCTCGGGTACCCAGAAGAGATCGCCACGGCCGTCGCATACCTCCTGTCCGACGATGCGGCGTTCGTCACCGGCCAGACGTTCACCATCGACGGCGGATACACCGCGCACCGCTGAACGCGATCGGTCACAGGGCCGAGAAGGCCAATTTCCTCTCTGAAGGCAACTTGTGACAGCCACGCGCAGACTTGCTGTCAGCTCCCCTGGACCGGCAAGGTCAGCCCCCTTCCACCCTTCGATTGTCGTTCAGCAGTGGGGGACCATCGAGGGAGCACTATGACCGACTACACGAGCTTCAGGAGCCAGCGTCCCCTTGGCGCCACGCCCTTCGGGCCTGCTGGGTCTTGTCGGTGTGAGCCCCCGGGTTTTGTCGGGAGCCCTCAGTTGGTGGTGGTCGGGTGATCCCTGAGCGGGCTACCGACAAAACCCCACTCACCTGCGTGAACGACGACCGTAGGATCGCCATTTTCCACGCTATCGGTCCGGTTTTCCCACATTGTTGCTTTTGCTGAGGATTCCGGGAAGCTCCTGGCCAGCGAGACGATCCCTTATCCGGCTCCTCGGCTCTCAGCGGGGCCAGAGGGTCCTGACCCGCCCGTGCTCGCGAATCCCCGTTGAACTCGCTTCGGTCCAACGGGTGCGGCCACCTTCTCAGGAACATCCTCGTCCTCACGGAATCTGAAGTGGGGGCCAGCCTCCAGAAGGCCCAACACCAAACGCACACGGTCGGGCTGGCTGACTTGACCCCTCTTGACTGCCATCCGCTCATCGGCTCGTACGCCCATGACCATCCCTTCGACATCGCCCACTGACATGGTGGGCCTGCAGTTGTCGGTTCACCAGGGCCAAGAGTCACATCCTGCCCGGAGGGCCCGTCGAGATCCGGGGCCCCTCGCCCCCGTTTTCGGGGTCGAGCTCGGCTCGCTCACTGCCTCTCGTACTCTTGGATCAGTGCCGCTGGCCGAAGCTGGTGCATAGTTCAGGAATGAGTGACATCGGCCATGCCACCTCGTCAGGGGTCGGTTCGACCCGTGACCCTGACTTCCTTCGGTCTCTCCGGCCGATTCTCGAACTGTACGCCGCGTATTTTCGGTCGGAAGTGAGAGGGTTCGATCGGCTGCCAGACACCGGGCCTTTCCTCGTTGTCGGCAACCATTCGGGAGGTCAGATACCGCCTGACATCCCCGTCCTCTTGACCGCATGGTGGCGCGAACGAGGTGAAGACGAACCCATCTACGCACTCTTCCACCAGTTCTTGCTTGGGATTCCCGGCGTCGGTGCGCTGTTGAGACGCGCCGGTGCGATCGAAGCCGGGCCGAGTGATGCGGAGGAGATCCTTCGCGGCGACGGGATCCTCATCGACTACCCGGGTGGTGACTATGAAGTGTTCCGACCTTGGTGGGAGCGCAACCGCATCGAATTCGGCGACCGGCGCGGCTTCGTCCGACTCGCCCTCCGCACACAGGTTCCGATCGTCCCCGCTGTGTCCGTGGGCGCCCACGAGACGCTCATCGTTCTCAGTCGCGGACAGCACGTCGCCAAGCTCCTCGGGCTCGATCGCTTGTTTCGCATCAAAGTCATGCCACTCGTATTCGGGCCACCGTTCGGGATCGTTCCAGGGGGGATCCCGACGTGGCCGCTTCCTGCGAAGATCACCGTGGAACTGTGCCAACCGATTCACTGGCCCATGTACGGTCCTGATGCCGCGGAGGACGACACCATCGTCCGTCAGTGCTACGAAGAGGTAACCCGGACCATGCAGGAGACCCTCGATCGCCTCGCGGCTCAACGCCGCCTTCCGATCCTTGGATAGCCGTGCATCGATGCCCCGCGTGATCCGCGGGCTCGACCAGGCTATTTCTGGCCGCAGCTCAGTCGTACCGTATGCCGTCCGCGCCGGCCGATGCAGCAACCGATTGCGCCCAGGGATAGTCCGGCTTGCCGCTCGGTGACCGCACGATCTCGTCGACGACGACGATCGCCTTTGGCGCTTTGTATCCGGTCAGCCGGTCGCGACCGTATTGTCGCAACGCTGCGGCGTCGATCCTGCATCCGGGCCTGGGCTGTACCAAAGCAACGACTTGCTCGCCGTAGCGTTTGTCGGGAACGCCGACCACGACTACGTCCCGGACATCGACATGCCCCTTCAACGCTGCCTCCACTTCGTCAGGAAAGACCTTCTCGCCTCCCGTGTTGATGCACAGCGACCCTCTCCCGAGCACAGTGATGGTCCCATCGCTCAGCACTGACGCCGAGTCTCCTGGCAGCGCCCAGCGCTGCCCGCGCGCCTCGACGAACGTCGCTGCCGACTTGGACGGGTCACCGAGGTAGCCGATGGGGACGTGTCCCCCCCTTGCCAGGCGCCCGATCGCACCGGAGCCAGGCTGGATCGGGTTGAGATCGCCATCGAACACATCCGTCCGGTCGTCGACGTGCAGTTGGGGTGGCCCGAAGGGGTTCGCTGGCGGCGCCTCGCCGCCGACCTGGCCGGTCTCCGAGGAGCCGAAGCGATCGGCCACGACGCGCCCGGGCAGAAGCCGGTTCAGCTCGGCCTTCGTAGACGGCGACAGCAGCGCACCGCCCGAACCCACTGCGATAAGGGACGAGAGGTCGTAACGGTCGGGTTCGGCCGCGATCGCGTCGAGCAGCGGGCGGGCCATAGCGTCGCCGACCACCGCGATCACGTTGACTGATTCGACTTCTACGAGCCGCCACGCTTCCGATGGATCGAAGATGCCGTTCTCGAGGGTGACGATCTTTCCTCCGCCGAACATGGTGGAGAACGCCAACCAGTGCCCGGCCGCATGGATGAACGGCGGGATGGCAAGCGCGATCATGCCAGGACACAGGACCCGTTCAGCAAGCTCACCCGGATCTGCAATGTGATTTCCCAAAGACAACGGGTCACCACCACCCATGGCGGCGAAGAAGATATCGTCGTGGCGCCACAGGACCCCTTTGGGCATCCCCGTCGTTCCACCCGTGTAGACGCAGTAGAGGTCGTCGGACCGCCGCGAAGGAAACTCCCGTGTGGCCGGGGCCAACTCCAGTGCCGTCTCATAGTCGAGCGCGATGCCCGAGGGTGCGCTGCCGTCGAGAACCTCGAGAATTCCACGTGTCTCTGACATGGCACCGAGTGCGCCGGTCACAGCGTCGGCGAATCGACTGTGGAAGACCAGACCCACCAGTGCCGCATCCCGGTAGAGGTACTCCAGATCCCCCGACCCGTAGCGATAATTGACGTTGATTGGCACGGCACGGATCTTGAAGCAGGCCAGCATGACCTCGATGTACTCGGTTCCATTGGCCAGCTGGACGCCGATGTGATCTCCGGGACCGATGCCGACGCCTTCGAAATAGTGGGCGAGACGATTGGCGCGTCGATCCAAGTCGAGATAGGCGAGCCGTCGAGCGCCGGACACCATGGCGGTTTCCGCCTCAACCCGATCGACCACGCTCTCGAAGAGATCGGCAAGGTTGAACTCCACGGCCTCCCCATTTCTCGATTGACCGTCCCAGACGGCCTGCGACGTGAGTACGAGAGGTAGTATCCCAGGTGGCGAACCCGCCGGAGTGGGTGCGCCAACGTGAGGAAGGACGCCATGGGGGAGGCCGATCTTGACGCTGAGGCTGGTGACCGGAACGGCGACACGAGCGAGGGAGCGATAGACGCGACGGTCAAGAGTGCCTGTCCGTCGGCCGTCGATCGCTTGACCGTTCCGATCCGCGCCGCGGCCGGCTTTCTCCATCGTCGGGCCTTGATCCGAGCCAGCCGGGCGATACCGCGCACCTTCCTATTCGTCGGCTCTGCCCTGTGGCGCGGCGAGGTCGCCGACTCGCTCCCCGCGCCGCACCTGTCCGTTGGCCTCGCCGCGCAGGTGGCAATGGACGAGGCTCTCCTGGCTGTCGCCATGACGCCTCGGCGGTTACCGCTCCCCGGGGACTACGCAAGGGTGGCGGCCGAGCTCGCCGACGCCGACGACCTGTACACCCGGAGCGGCTGGATCGAGGACCCTCGCTCGTACCATCGGAGGCCGCCAGCACTTTCCGATGGTGACATAGGGAGCCGGAGGGGCTGGGCGACGGGCCTCGGTTACGACCGGTTGAGTTGGGACAGCGGTTTCGAACCCCATCCAGACGAGCCCGGCAGCGATCGGTGGATGGCCTTCGGGCCCAACCAGACCGCCTCGGCCGTCGTCCTCCGTCACCCCGGTGGACCTCGGCCCTGGGTGATCGCAGTACACGGGTTCTGCATGGGGTTTCCGTTCATGGACTTCCAGGGCCTCCAGATCGCCCGGATCCATCACGAGCTCGGAATGAACGTGGCGCTACCGGTGCTGCCGTTGCACGGACCACGCCGGGTCACCCTGATCAGCGGGGAGCCGTTTCTTTCCTTCGAGTTGATGAATGCTGTCCACGGCCTCACCCAAACAGTCTGGGACATCCGGCGACTGCTTCACTGGGTCCGCGATCAGGAGGCAACCTCGATTAGCCTCTACGGGGTCTCGCTGGGTGCTTACGCCGTTTCTCTTTTGGCCGGGATAGAAGAGGGCGTCGACGCGGTGGTGGCCGGCATCCCCGTGTCGGACTTCCCAGGGCTCTTCCACCATCACAGCCCCCGCCACATCCGGGCCCGGTCGATCGAGCACAAGATCATGGGAGGTGCGGCCGAGAACGTCTACCGAGTCGTGTCCCCTCTGAGTTTCGACGTGCAAATCCCAGTGTGTCGCCGTTTCATCTTTGCGGGCTACGGCGACCGGGTGGCCCGTCCCGACCAGGCACAGCGCCTCTGGGAGCATTGGGACAAACCTCGCATCTCGTGGTACGCAGGTAACCACGTCGGATACCTCTGGTCCAAGCAAGTTTCCGATTTCCTGGTGGATTCCCTGCGCGAGGGTTCGATGACCCGCACTCAAGCAGCGTGAGAACCTGAATCGTGGAAACGATGGCGGCACTCGACGCCAAGTTCCTGTATTCCGAGACACCTACTACTCACATGCACACGATCAAGGTGGCGGTGTCGGACGTATCTGCTGACCATATCGGGTTCTCCTACGACAACTTTACCGAGGTCTTCCGGCACCTTCTCGTTCGGCTCCCAGCTTTTCGTCGACGGATCGTCCCTGTGCCCGGGGGCTTGGACCATCCCGTCTGGGTGGAGGACCCGGAGTTCGAGCTGGGGCGCCACCTCACCCGGATGGTGCTTGCGGATCCCGGTAGCGATAAGCAGCTCGCCAATGCGGTGGCCGCGTTCGCAAGCAAGCCGCTGCTTCGGGATAGGCCTCTGTGGGAGCTCCTTGTCCTCGAGGGCTTGGCCCGTGAACGCGTCGCGGTCGTGGTGAAAATCCACCATGCAGTTGCCGATGGCACGGCAGCGGTCGCAATGCTTCGGAATGCCGTACAAGGCGTCGCCGGCTCGTTGTCCGTCGATCCCATCGACGATCCATGGCAGCCCGAGCCACTGCCCACGAGGCGACAGTTGCTATCGATGGCTGCACACGACCATGTCAGCCGCTGGAAAGGCCTACCCCGCCTGGTGCGGCGGTCGATCACACAGACCCGTGCCTCTGAGCACCGCCGCCGAACCTTCGCGCCCAGGCCACCGGTCCCGCTCCATCACATTCCCAATACATCCTTCAATATCTCCATCACGCCAGAGCGGACATTTGCCATGACCAACTTGCCGTTCGGGAACCTGAAGGCCATCCGGCAGGCAGCCGGAACCACGTTGAACGACGTTTACCTCGCCATCTGCGGAGGTGCTCTACGGCGCTACCTGTTGGACCGTGGCGAGCTACCCGATCGTCCGCTGGTAGCCAGCGTCCCCGTATCCACCGATCCTGATAATGCCCGCCTGTCGGGGAACCGAGTCGACAATCTGTACGTCTTCATTGGCACTGACATTGCCGATCCGCTGCAACGCCTCAAGCAAATCCATGACGGGATGGCAGCGTCCAAGGAGGTCCGGGGACTGCTCGGTCATGACGGCCTTGCGCAACGGGCCGACCTCGTGCCACCTCAGATCTACCACTCAATCGTCAGGATCTGGGGCCGCTCACACATCGCCGACCGAGTGAATCCGCCGCTCAACGTGGTTCTTTCCAATGTGGCTGGACCACGAGACAGGATCTACTTCGGTCCCACCAAGCTGGAGGCGCTCTACTCGGTGGGGCCAATCCTCGAAGGGATCGGGCTTAACATTACTGCGTGGAGCTACGTGGACTCTTTCGGTGTCTCTGTGCTCGGCTGCCCCAAGAGCGTTCCCGATCCATGGCGGATCATCGATGCGCTTCGCGACTCGATGGATGAGCTTCGAATCGCGATCAAACAAGATGGCTAGGTTCGATGAAGGCGACTGCTGTCGGCCGCAGTGGGATGGGTCCTTGGTCTCGTAGCCTCCGATCACGGCTTGGGCGAGTTGGACAGTCAACGGACGCTATCGGCTTCATCCGTGAAGACTCGCAGGGTCGCATCAGATGCCCCGTAGTCAGGCGGTCTCCTTTATGCGGGCTTCAGCCCACTCCAAAATGGCGTCGGCTGTGCCGTGATCGAAGATCACGCCCAGGTGCCCGACGTTCGGCACCTCTATGACGGTATGCGGCCTGTTCGGTCGAGAGGCCGTCTTCGGAACCAATCTGTCTCTCGCCGCGATGATCACCAGCATCGGTGGACGTGGGCCAGGAATGGCCTTCACGCCTTTCAGATAGGCACTGTTGGTTCCCATTTCCCTCATAACCCGCAACGGCCCGAAGCGTGAAAGAAAGTGGCCCTGGTGGGGAGTACCAATAGTGACGACAGCGTCGATGGGTGCTCCCAGCGCCGCTGCGTGCTCTGCGACGAGGCCTCCCATCGAGTGTCCGATTACAACGATGCTGTCGTGAGTCTGGGCCAGGTGCTCGATCAGCTCGACCAGGCGCTCCGCCGAGGTAGTGAGTGGCCCAAGGGCCAATCGCTCGTTGAAATACTTGGTTCGCCAGCCCTTCTCACGAGCACGGCGCCGAATCGGAGTGAGAGGCCATTCATTTCCCGGAGCAGCGAGACCTCCCACAAAGACGAGGGCTCTACTCATCGTCAGCACTTGGAATTGAGTGCTTCACTTGCACCGACTTACGTTTCACTGCCCTGCCCCACTGTCGAGTCGGTGCCTGTTCCCGTCAAGAAAAGGTTGACACTGAACGGCCGACAATCGCCGAATGTGCGCTGTCGTCGGTTTGATTGCAGTATTGGGGGATTTCGTCAGCCGACCCGAACGTGGGGCAGAGCAGTTGATCGAGTGGCTTCCGATCATTCGGAGTGTGGCAGCCGGGTCCATCGATATGAGACCTCGTTCTTCGTAGTGTCGGTGATCTCGTCGGGTCCGAGACAGCGCTGAGCTCTTGTCCGAGCTTCGACCTTGATCATGGGCATGCTCTGGATCTCTCCGTCCGTGAGGTCGACCGTGACCATATCCACCCCGGCTTCATTCCGCGATTCGATGGTCACGACCTTGTCGGCATCACCGGGCGACGAAACGGCGATTGGATCAATCGGAACTCCACATCTGTCATGGGTCCATTGAAACATCCTCGGCATGTGCAGGTGGGCCTTACGACCGCTTACCTGCGCTCGGGGTATGGCGATTACACACATTCCGGGCGACTGATGAACAACTCGGTACCGACAGACCGCGATGATCGATCAACCGAGGTGCCCCGATCGATCGCGGTCCGAAGTGGAAGCAACGAGTTGTGGAGGGCATCGATGATTGGCCACGGATCGGGGGACACTTGTCGGGCAGGCGAGATACGGAGACACCGAGAGCGTCTCCGTAGGTTCACGCAATGACGTTAGACAGGGTCTCGGGCGGAACCAACCCGAGCAGAGGTAGTGCCGCCCTGTCAGCCATTCCTCAAATGTGCGATTGCTGGTGAGCGACGATGATTCCACTCCGGATGACATCTCCGGCACCCACAGAGGTAGTGCACGACGGTGGTGCATTCCTCAGCCAGGGTGGTGATCGTTGAGGCACATGTGGGCGCGGTCGAGGAGTTCCTCGATGCCCGCTGCCGCTGCAGTGGCCACAACCGCGACATCTGGCATCGTCTCATAGTCCCCGGTGACACCGAAGAAGAGCGCACCGTTGTAGGACAGGATCGCCGTGCCGACACGCAACCCGTGCCCGATCGGGACGAATGGTCGGTACTCCAACATCTCGTGACCCAGACAGTAAAGTGGAAACTGCGGCCCGGGCACGTTCGTCGTTACGGTATTGAGCGAGTGCTGTCCGAAACGGCGAGCCAAGCGGATCCCCATGCGGCTGAGGGGACCCACCAGCATTGGCGGAGCGAGGTTGCCGATCGAGGTGACCACCTCGGCCGCCTCCGGGATGTGGGACGACTTCAGGGTGGTCATTTGCTCGTGCACGGCTGCGAGACGCTCGACAGGGTCGGCGACCCGTACGGGAAGTTCGTAGAGCAGGGCAGAGACCCGGTTGTCCGGCATCCCTTGGCTGTCTGCACGACGGGTCGATACCGGCACCAGGGATCGAACCACCGCTCGTTCAAGGCTGTCGCCACGCTCCGACAAGAGTGCACGGTAGCCGCCGGTGACCGCCGCCAGTACGACGTCATTCACCGTGCCACCAAACGCGGAGCGGATCGTCTTCACATCGGCAAGGCGGGCGAAGGCGTGGGCCCAGACTCGGTGGGGGCCGATGGAACCCTCGATCGAAAGGGGTTGTGTCGGAGCGAGGCGCGCGATGAATCGGAACAGGCCCTCGCCGGTCGCAATGACGGTTCGGGCCGCGGCGATCGGATGGGCTACGGATCTCGGGATGCCTCTGGTGGTTTCGAAGATATCCGATAGCAGTCCGCCCCACGCGTCGAGCACTTTCATTGCTGCCGACGGCTCGGGCTGCGGCACCCACGGCTGTGGTTCGCCGATTTCAGCGTCGACCTCGAGATCCAACAGCACGGTGAGAAGTTCGACACCGGCGATCCCATCGACCATGCAGTGGTGAACCTTGAACACGAGGGCCCAGCGTCCGCCCTCGAGGCCCTCTACGAGCCAGGCTTCCCACAAAGGCCGGTCGCGATCGAGTGGCTGGGACATGATCCGTCCCATCAGGCGGCAGAACGCAGCGTCGTCACCGGGTGTGGGAAGTGCCGTGTGCCGCAGGTGGTAGTCGAGGTCGAAATGTGGATCGTCGACCCACAACGGGCGGCCGAACTCGAGGGGCACGTGGCGCACACGCTGGCGGTACCGAGGGATCAGGTCCAACTTCGAAGCCACGAGGGCTCTCGCATCCCCAAGGCGTGGTGGAGGGTCATCGAAAACGCAGGCGCCAGCAATGTGCATGTGGACCTGCCCATCCTCAAGATCAAGAAACTCTGCATCGAGTGCGCTGAGCCGCTCCATCTCCCATCCCCACTTCCCGTCGGCACCCCGTTTCGCACCTTACGACCGAAGATCTATGGGGCCCAGGGTCCTTTGACAGGAGTATTCGGCACCCGCACCCGAATCGTGACCTTCGACCCTAAACCCGGTAACCGGGACGCCGTAGATTCGAAGTATGGGTCGTGGCTCAGAAAGGGGACGATGACCAACCGAGCCGAACTGTTCATGCGGGACACAGATGCCTTCTCCTGGTACCTCGAGATGGACCCTGCTCTTCGCGCCACGATTGTCGCCGTCGCGTGGCTCGACCGGCGGCCTGATTTCGACCTACTCTCGGCTCGGCTAGAGCGCGCAACCCGGCTGGCTTCCCGCTTCCGCCAGCGTCTTCTAGAGCCGCCGGGTCGCCTGGCTGCGCCACGTTGGGTGGGCGCGGACTTCGATCTCTCCTTACACCTCCACCGGATCGACTCACCTCCCCCCCACACTCCCGTTACCGTCACCGATTTTGCCCGGATCCAAGCCATGGGCGGCTTTGATCGGTCGCGGCCGCTGTGGGAGTTCACGCTCGTGGAACACCTGGTAGGGGACCGTGCCGCGCTGGTCATGAAGGTCCACCACTCACTCACCGACGGAATCGGCGGCATGCAGCTGGCGTCCTTGCTCTTCGACACGACCGGGGGGACCGTTCCGCTGGACGATGTCGCCGTGCCGGAATTCGGGCGGGTACCGGGGACCGCCGAACTCGTACGCGAGTCGCTTGCCTACGATTGGCACCGCGTCTTTGAGACGGTTCGCCACGGATTTTCCAGTCTACTCCCGACGACGATGCACATCGCCCACAATCCGCTGCGCTCGATGTCCGACACTCTGGCGACGGTCCGCTCGATCGTTCGGTTCGTCGAGCCGGTCCCCCACACCCTTTCTCCGATCATGACCGGCCGGGGCCTCGACCGGCACCTTGACATGATCGCCGTCGATCTTCACGATCTGAAGAGGGCAGCGAAATCGGTGGGAGGCACGCTCAACGATGCTTTCGTTTCCTCGGTCAGCGGTGGGCTACGTCGCTACCACGAGCTGCACGACGTCTCGGTCGCGGAGCTCCGGATCACTTTGCCTATCTCAATTCGCAAGGCGGATGACCCAGTCGGCGGCAATCGGATCACGCTCGAACGGTTCAAAGTGCCGGTTGGAATGGTCGACGCCGAGGAGAGGGTACGGGCCACTGGTGAGCAGTGCAGAGTGGCTGGTGACGACCGTGCGCAGCCGCTGAGCGATGTCATCGCCGGCACCCTGAACCGATTGCCATCTGGTGTGGTCGGAAGCATGCTCAAGCACGTCGACTTCGTGGCTAGCAACGTGGCGGGCGTCAATGCCCCCATCTTCCTGGCTGGGGCTCCGGTATCGGGGTACTACGCCTTCGGGCCGACGACCGGCTCCGCCGTGAACGCCACGCTGCTCTCTTACAACGGTACTTGCTGTGTTGGCTTCACCATCGACAGTGCTGCCGTACCAGACTACGACGTGCTAATGCACTGCTTCCGCAAGGGATTCGAAGAGGTGCTCGCGCTCGCCGGGGATCACCGACCCGTCGGGTTTGCACACAGGCCGCATCAAGAGAACTCGCCGGAATAGTCTGCCTTCGCCACGGTTCCCCGTTGTCAGCGGGTGAGTGAGTGAGTTGGTTTGTGGGCTAGCGACAAAACCCCAGCGACCTGCGTGAACGGTGACCCGAGAAGCACCACCTCTCACGCTATTGATCTGGATTTCCCACATTGTTGACTTTGCTAAGGATCTAGGGGCGCGGTCCGGTGATCGTGTCTGGCAAGCATCACCCGAAGTCGTCGCCGACAGCGGTCTCCACGAGCTGTTGCCATCCCGGATCGTCCTCGGGATGGTGGTCGGGAGCCAGGTGGCGATCCACAAACAGCGCAGCTGCGGCTTGCTTCTGGGTATCGCCCCCTTTGACCGCCTCCGTGAGCAAGCACGATGCCTGGATGACGCGGGTTAGGTGGTCGAGGTGGCGACGGAAATGGGCGGCAGCGTGCTCGGGGTCCGCAAGGGAGCGTCGCAGGCGGGGTTCGAGCGCCTCCAGCGAGGTGGTGACCGCCGCGCTGTCCTTTCCGCCGGCTGTGGCCAGCTCGCCCCGGACCCACGCCAGCACGTGGTCGAGGAGGCCGAGGCGGGTGCAGTCTCGGTGCACCTGGGCACACAGCACGTTGTGGGTGCCCTCCCAGCTCTCGAACACTACGGCATCGCGATAGAGGCGAGGAAGCGGGGAGAAGTCTTCGATCGTGCCGTTGCCGCCAAGTACCTCGATCCCCCGGTGCACGACATCGGTGGCCGTGATCGAGGTGAGGTACTTGTTGGCATTGACGAGGAACCGGTAGCAGGCGACCTCCGTCTCGGAGGCCTGACCGTTATCGAGGTGGTCGAGCAACCCGGTGAGCGCCATCGTCGAGGCCAGCGCGGCCTGCTCTTCGACCTTCATCACCGCCAGCTGCTCGCGCACAGCTGGGAACGACCCCACGGCCTGCCCGAACGCCCGACGGTGGCGCGCAAAGGTCGAGGCCTCCAGATAGGCGCGACGCATGAGACCGGTCGAGCCCACGGCGTTGAGCCAACGGGAGGTGTTGAGCAGTTCTTCCACGGCGACATGGAATCCCTCATCGACACCACCGATGGGCCAGCCCAGGGCGTCCTCGAAATCGATCTCTGCCGAGGCGAGGCACCGGGTCCCGAGCTTGTCCTTCAGCCGCCGGATGCGAAAGCCGTTGGGGATGACGGCGTCGAGGCTGCGGGGCACGAGAAAGCACCCCAGACCGCGGGTACCGCGCGGGCGCCGTCGGGGCGGGCGGTCACGGCGAAGAGGTCTGCATCGGCCACGGAGCAGAACCACTTCTCGCCAGTGATCCGCCATGCGCCGCGCTCGGTCGGGTCGGGCACGGCACGCGCCACGTTGGCGCCGACGTCCGATCCCCCTTGGACCTCGGTGAGGAACTGCGATCCCCGCAGGCAGCGGTCGTAGTCGACCTCGAAGAGGCCGGCGAGGTAACGCGCCTTGAGCTCGGGCGAGCCCCGGCGCTCGACCGCCCGCGCCAGACCGGCGGTGCACACGACCGGGCAACTGTGGCCGCCTTCGCCCGCTTGTGCCAGCAGGTAGAACAAGGCCGCCTGCTCGAAGGCACCGCGGCCGCCCTGATTCACCGCCAGGATCCCCGACGCCCACACCGCCTGGCCGGAGCGCCGGTAGTCGGGGTGGAACTCGACCTGCTCAACCCGTCGGCCAATGCCGTCGTAGGGTACGTGGGCGGGCAGCTCTCGGTGATGCTCGAGCGCCTCCACGGCGGGATCGATGACCTCGGCGACCATACGGCCGAAGTCCGTAAGGCCGGGCTCCATGGCGGTCGCACGCGTGGCGCCGGCCCGGATGTCGAGCACCGACCGCAGGTTGGGTGTCGCCTCGTAGTAGTCGGTCGGACGCGATTCCATCCACCGGGCGAGGTCCTCACGTCCTGGCTGCTCGGTCACGGCCCCATTCTGCTCTCCTGCAACGCTCGAGTAGCAAGTCCGGTAGTCGGCCGTTGAGATCCGCCAATCGCCCAGCGAGAGCTGGGACTTCGGAGGCCAAGGACGCCCAAGCTGCGCCGACGCAGTGACATCATATGTGGCATGACAGGTTCGATTCTTGTGACCGGCGCTTCCACTGGCATCGGTGAAGCCTGTGCGCTGCACTTCGACCGTCTGGGTTGGCAGGTGTTCGCCGGCGTTCGCCGCGAAGAGGATGGAGAGCGGCTCAGAGGCAAAGCCAACGGTCAGCTGAATCCGGTGGGCATGGATGTTGCTGATCAGGAATCGGTGGAGCGGGGGGTGGAGGAGATCAATGCGACGCTCAATGGCGTTGGCTTGACCGCCGTGGTGAACAACGCGGGAATCGCCGTCGGCGGACCTGTCGAGTATCTGCCCTTGGAGGACTGGCGACGTCAGTTCGAGGTGAACGTTATTGGCCAGGTAGCCGTCACTCAGTCGGTGCTGCCACTTCTCCGCCGGTCTGGTGCCCGTGGGCGGATCGTCTTCATGGGATCTATCGGCGGCCGAATCGCATCACCTCTCATTGCTCCCTACAACGCTTCGAAGCACGCAATAGAGGCCATCGCCGAGTCCATGCGCCACGAACTGGCTTCCTCCGGGATACGGGTCATTGTGGTTGAACCCGGTGCCGTACGCACGCCAATCTGGGACAAGGGCCGGACGTCAGCCGACGATATGGAGGCCAACCTGCCCGCCGAAGCCACGGAGCGATACGGCGACGCCGTCGCCGACATCCGCAAGGCAATCGACTTCCAGGCGCGCACTGGGGTCACACCCGAGGTCGTCGCTCGCGTTGTTGAACGGGCAGTGACGACATCTCGGCCCAAGGCTCGCTACCTCGTGGGGCGCGACGCGAAGATGATGGCGACCATTGCTCGTTTTCTTCCCGACCGCGGACGCGACATCGCCGTGCGGAGCGTGGTGAAGCTCGTCACGCGGTAACCGGGTCAACCCAATTGACCTGAGGAAGGGTCTGACCTGGGCAAACCATTTCACACGCTAAGGGTCCACGCCAGATTAATACGCGCGTAGTATCCTGGCCGTGTGGAGGTCACTGAGGAGGCGCTCGCGCGATTCTTCGAGGTGGTCTTGCCGCACATGAACGAGCTGCAGCGTCGGGTCGTCGCCGGCGCGACCGCCGAGATGCTCGGGCGCGGCGGCAAGACGGCGGTGGCCGACGCGTCGGGCATGAGCCGCAACACGGTGATCAAGGCAGAGGGAGAGGTCGTCGCCGGGATCGAGCCGTCGACCCGGTTGCGCGCCCCCGGGGGTGGCGACAAGTCGCTGCTCGACACCCAGCCGGGTCTGCTCGAGGCTCTCGACGACCTCGTCTACCCAGAAACCCGCGGTAACCCGATGTCGAGGCTGCGCTGGACATCGAAGTCCTCCACCAAGCTGGCCGACGAGCTGGTGCGCCAGGGCTACGACATCTCGCCGCGCTCTGTGCTGCGCCTGCTCCACCGCCTCGGCTATTCGCTCCAGGCCAACGCCAAGGTGACCGAGGGGCGCCAGCACGCCGACCGCGACGCCCAGTTTCACTACCTCAACGACCAGGCCGACGCTTTCATCGAGAGCGACCAGCCGGTGATCTCCGTCGACACCAAGAAGAAGGAGCTGATCGGCGACTACGCCAACGGTGGCGGCGAGTGGTCACCGGCGGGTGAGCCCGAACGCGTCCAGGTCCACGACTTTGCGGATCGAGACCTCGGCGAACATGCCAAGGCGATCCCTTATGGCATCTACGACGTGGCCAACGACGAGGGCTGGGTCAACGTCGGCGACGTGGCCGACACAGCCCGTTTCGCCATCGAATCCATCCGTCGCTGGTGGAACCAGATGGGCAAGAGTCGCTTCCCCGGCGCCGAGCGCCTCTTGATCACCGCGGATGCCGGGGGATCAAACGGCTATCGCCTGCGCGCCTGGAAGGTCGAACTGGCGAAGTTGGCCACCGAGACCGGCCTCGACATCACCGTGTGCCACTACCCGCCGGGGACGTCGAAGTGGAACCGGATCGAGCACCGCATGTTCAGCTTCATCACTATGAACTGGCGCGGCCGCCCCCTCACCACACTGCGCACCATCATCGAGCTGATCTCGGCCACCACCACCAAGACCGGGCTCAGCATCCAAGCCGACTACGACCCGAACTGGTACCCGACCGGCATCAAGATCACCAACAAGGAGCTGGCGGCCGTCCCCCTCGAGCCCCATGCGTTCCACGGCGAGTGGAACTACACGATCAACGCTCAATCAAACGCGGCGTGAGCCCTAACGGGCGCGATTTCACACCCTGTTGTCGGCGCAACGAGTTGTGAAGAGTTCCTACTCAGCGTCCACGGACGACATATTCGGCACCCACAGGCAGCCTGGGTGCCTCCCTGACCCGGTGTTCAGTCAGCTTGCGATCCTTGACTTGAGACGCGGCCTTGCAACTCTGAGTTGCATACGGTAATGTCAGTGCGGAGGCGGGAACCGGTCTCTCGGGTACCCGGATTGGCGGATCCGGTGGCCCGAGAAGCCGCGGGCCGTCTGGCGGGAGGCCAGGCCCAGGGGGAGATCGCGAATGACCACGGACCGACGGCCCCGGCAGAGCCGTGAGGACCTTCGAGCTCTCATGTTGGCCGCCGGACGCTCCATTCTGCTCGAGGAGGGGCTCGGCACGGGTGCTGACGCCCTGAATTTCAAGCGTGCCTTCGACCGGATCGAGTCGGAGACAGGCATCAGACTGTCCAACGCATCGGTGATCGGACGGGTGTGGGCGAACCTCGACGACTACCAGACGGACGTGCTGGTCGAACTGGCGTCAGACACAAGCCGTTCCAATGTCTCCAATGTCGCCGAGGTGGTAGCCGCGGTGCTCGCAGATCGGGACCTGTCAACGGCCGAGGCTCGCTCGGAAGCGTTGACCGAGGTGTGCCGGGCGGTTGGCGAAGCTCTGAGCGATGCATTGCGCCGATCGGCGAGCTGGTCGGTGTGGATCAACGTGTGGACCATGGCGACCTCGAGTGACCTGCCAGACCGGTACCAACGGGTGCTTTCTGCACTCATGCAGAGCTATGACGCCATCAACCTGGAAGGGGAGGAAGCGTTTGGAAGCCTGATGGCGATCTTCGGCTATCGGATCAAGGAGCCGTTGACCGTGCCGCAGTTCCTCAATGCCGTCGGAGCCCTCTCTGAAGGATGCTCGCTTCGGGACCGGGTCGACACCAAGATGCTCGGGATCGTCCGTCCCACGGCAGCACATGGGGAAGACCAGCAATGGACGATACTCGGCATCGGGCTGCACGCTCTCATCCTGGAGTTCTTCGAGCTTGATCCGAACTTCTGAGTGGTTGGGATTGCTCCCTAGATCACCCGATAAGCGCCCACAGCCGGTGATCATGGGCGCCCGTACGTACTTGGGATCTTCTCCCGGATGCTGGCACAGGCAGGACCACGATTCGCGTCCGTGCTGTCTTGGTCGTCAACCATCACCGTCGTGCTGGTCGGTGAGTAAGTCACTCGGACCGCTAAGCTAAGTAAGGTAAGGGCTGCGACCCGGCCATCTTGGCCACATCAATACGCAGATCTTCCGGGGCACGCACCACTCGGCCCGTGTTGCCTGCATCCAGGGTGCCCCCACTTGCATTCCTCCTCCGTCGGACGGAGTAGGCGCCGGTGGCAGATGCAACGATATTTGCGATACGGAGGCCTGTTCAAGGTCGTTTTCGGTTGCTATGGCTTTGCGCTGAGCCGATAAGGGTCGTATGGCACTATCTGGACGGTGGCGGTAGGTAGATACTGCAACTAGGCCAGGTTCGTCGAGCAAGGTCCCGCCACCTTGCTCCGATCCCGACCCCACTGCCAAGGGCGGGCCCATTCGGGGGGATGAGGTCCGTCCCTTGGCGGGCCCGTGGCAAGCCCTTGAATGTCAGCGGGCCAGGTATACAGCGCGACCAAGGGTCCGGTCGCAACGGGCGATAACGCACCCACAGCCGGTGATACGCCGGGGCTAGCCTTATCAAGTGAGCAACGCTGAGTGGTGCTCAGTAGATATTGCGGAAACCACCGATGAATGTGATCCGGTTGCCATCCGGGTCGGTCACGGTAGAAAGCCGCACCCCCTTGTTTGCCGACTGGATACTGTCGGGCGCTAGTCCCCGGGCAGCAAGTTCAGCGACATGCTGGTCCAGATCGTCAACAGCGAAGTTGAGAAGTGTGGACCCGGCTCGCTCAGGATCGTGAAATACCTGAATCCAGCCCGTGTTAGTAATCCTCCACTCGACCAAAGTCTCCATGGGATGGTTGTCTTCTGGACGGCCGAAGAGAAGTTCGTACCACGGTCGCGCCGTATTCAAATCTGTGACAGGTACCACGGCCAGCACTTGATCGATCGCCAACGTCGGGTCCTTCCATTGCTTGTCCATGCCACGCGATCCGGACCTCACCGAATCCCGACTTACTAGGGAAACCCTCTCACATCTGATGTGATGAAGGGGCGGGGCCTCCGCCCCTCATGAAGATTCGGGCGCCGCGAGCGGCACTCGGGTTTCCACAAACCAGCCTCGACAGGAGGAGGAGGCCCCTATGGAACGACAGTATTTCGGAATCGACCTGCACCGCCGCAGCTCGGAGCACCCGGATGAGGTTCTTGGCACCCACACCCGATCGCGCATCAGGTCAGTGTTGCCAGCTCGCCTACAGCTCGTTGTTCAACCATGAGGTAGCCGCTATTGACTGCCGCTGTACGCGCGAGTTCCAACAACTCCGAAGCGCGGCTCACATCACCGGGTTCACCTCGCCTGAGAAGCATCCGGCCATGTGCGAGTTGGGTGCGCACCTCGGCAAACTTCATCTGACCTCGGGTATTGAAGTCAGCGGCTTGTACAAAGTATGTGTCCGCCTCGTCGTATCGCCCGAGCACCGAGGCGAGCCCGCCCACATAGAAGGCGACAGGCGGAAAGGCGATGACAGATTCGTAGGGAATCTGGTTCGCAAAGGGCTCAAGCAACTCGAGCAAGCGTTCGGCCGAGGCTGTGGGCTGCAGCTCCATGGCCACCTCCGCGTAGCAGATCAGCGTGTCCAACCAGTTGGCGTCCTCGGGAACATGCGCGAATCCGTCGGCCGCGGCAGCTCCAAGAAGCTTGAGCGCCTGCCTGTTCTCTTGCGCCTCGAGGGCCGTCAAGCACCGGGCTCCCTGGAAGAACACGAGGCCAGGGTTTTCGGCCACGGCCTGCTCGACGAACGACATGAGTTCACCGAGGCGTCCCTGCTGGTGACGAACGATCGCCAGCTGGGCACTGTAGAAGCCGAAGGCATCGGGCTGTCCACTAGCGGTGCCAAGGTCAAAGGCTTCTGTAGCGAGTTGCTCGGCGCGATCCGGGTCACCTGCCATGAGGGCAGCCGACACTTTTGCCAGCCGCAAGCCGAAACTTGCCGCTGGGACTAGTGCCTGTTCGTTGGCTTCTTGCCACGCGTCGAGGCTCTCTTGCGCCAGTTCAAAGTCACCACTTCGAACCGCCTGGATCTGGCGACCCGATGCACCTTGAGTGGAAAGAAAGGGATCCCCAAGCGTTTCGGCAAGGGAGTAGGCCTCGGCACTATCTCTCGTCAGTTCGGCATGGAGCCAAGGAACCCAAAGGGAAGTGCGTACCAAAGTGAGCACTGAGATGAGGGTCGTGGGGTCGCCCAAGCGCCTTGCCATGGCCCTCGCCTCGTCTGCGAGAGACCGGCGCCGCTCGAGGGCGCTGCCATAGGTGAGTTCGGCGCAGAGCATGGCTAGTAGATGTGCCCGCTCTGGGCTGTCGACCTCGGATACGGCCGCTAGTGCAGCTTCTAGAACCTCGACCCGTTGGGTATCTATGACGCCGATTGCGCTGACGAATCCCCGATTGTTGGCGAGGGCTGCGGCGACCAATCGATCTGTTGCACCGAGTTCACGCGCTTGGTGCGCCGCGTCGAGAAGGGTCTCTCTGAATGCCGATAGCCCCACCAGGGCTTGGGCCGTACCAAGACCAATCAGCAGGTCGACAACAAGCAGGTGATCCGCTTGAGGCTGTTGACCAACGAACCCGAGTGCCTGGGTGAAATAGCGTACGGCCTCATCGGGAGCCAAGACCTCGAGTGCGGCCTCAGCTGCTTGGCGGGCATAGGAGATGGCCTTGGCGGCATCGACTGGCTGGGTCGCATTCGACCAGTGATGAGCCAGCTCGCCTACTCGCTCGCCCGGTCGGTTTCCGCACAGGATCTCTAACGCCTCGGCCACCCGGCGATGAGCCCGAGCCCGGCGGGTGGCCCCTTGATCCTGGTACAGGGTGTGCTGAATCAGAGCGTGCGAGAAACTCCACCGACCGGGGACGTCGGGCACCTCCCGCACCAAGGCGGCGGCCATCGCGGCATCGAGGACGTCGAGCAGTTCGTCCTGACCAACCTCGATCACTGCGTCGAGCAGGTCGAAGTCGAAGTCCCGTCCAATGACCGCTGCAAAGGAGAGGGCGCGGCCCGCACGCTCTCCGAGGCGCGCCACCCGGGCCGAGATGACTTGGCGCACGCTGGAGGGCAGCGCCATTTCCGATAGATCCCCTGCTGCCACCCAGCGGCCGGTGTCGTCTTGGTAGATCTCGTTCGTCTCGATCAGGTCTCGCAATATCTCGCCAACGAAGAACGGGTTGCCGTCGGTCTCGCGATACAGGGCGTGGGCGAGCCCCACCTCCTCGTCGGTCTCGAGGCGTTGCCCGGACGCCGCCTCCATGAAGGCCAACACGCCGGTGTCGTCGAAGCCCTTCAGGTCGACAAGGCGCACCCCCGGCTCACGCCGAAGCGCCCCGAGAACCGGAATGAGCGGATGAGACCCCGACAGCTCGGCGTCCCGGAAAGTGGCCAACACGAGAAGCCGCGCCGATTCCACTTTGGAAGCGACGTGGCGCAGGAGCTGAAGGCTTGGCTTATCTGCCCACTGCAAGTCATCGAGGACGAGAACGAGTGGTTGATTAGCTGACGCTTCGGCGAGCAATCCAACGACGGCGCCATAGAGGAGGTAGCGCTCGGTGTCGGGATCGCTGGTCCGGGTTTCGGGCAGTACTCCCAGGCGTTGCCTGAGGGCGGGGACCATCTTGGCTAGCTCGCCCCCGTGGGTGCCGACGTGGGCGGCGAGCAATTCGTCGGGCGCGTGGACCACGTAGTGATGCAACGCTTCGGCGAAGAGCGCGTAGGGGGCACTTAGATCTTCTTGGCAACGCCCGAGAAGCACGCACGCGCCAGTGGTCAACCCCCGACGAGCGGCTTCGGCCACCAGGGTGGTCTTGCCCAGGCCGGCCTCGCCCGAGATGAGCACGACCTCACGTCCCTCGCCTGCCGCTACCCGCTTGAGGGCGTCGGTCAGGATCTCGGCTTCGGCGTCGCGGGCGACCACCCCAGTGATCGGGGCGATCTCAAGGCGCGCCGGCAGAGGGACGACGCTCGCCGCCACCTCGACATCGCGAAGCGGCTCCCAGCCGACCTCGAGCGTCTCGATTGATCCCGGCAGGCCCTTCAGCTCGAATTCTCCGAGCGAAGAAAAGACATGAGGGCTGCGGCGTCCTGCATTGGCCCGCACCAGGTCGGCGGCCAGGATCTGGCCCCCTACGGCTTTGGCGCACAGCCTCGCCGCCTCGATGACCGGGTCACCGAAGTAGTCGTCGGCCTCTCTGGCAGCCTCCCCGGCGCTGAGCCCCACCCGCAGGCCCTGGGGTCGCAGCGCTCCGGCGTTGTCCCGGTCGACCGCCTGCTGCATGGCCACCGCGCACGACAGGGCTGCAGAGGCCGACCGGAAGACGACCATGAAACCGTCACCGAGGTTCTTTATCTCGGTGCCTCCCGCGGTGGCGATGGCCTGGCGAAGGGCCGAGAAGTGTTTGCGGCGCACCTCGTCACCGACTTCGGGCGAGAGCGATGAAGCCAGCTCGGTGGAGCCGACCAGGTCGGTGAAGAGCACCGTGATGTTCTCGGTGGTCGCCACCGAACCCCCTCAATCCCGCCGATGGGCCAAGAATAGGCGAAGCCAGGGCCTTCGTCACCCGGGTGGCGATGGGTGGGACCGAAAATAGGTCACCCGCGGAGCCGTTCACAAACTGGGGCGATATCGGCTTGATTGTGATCTGAGCGGCCCGTATTGGGAGTGCCCTCATCGCTCGGCCGCCGATCTTGACTACGGCCATTTCACACAGCGCTTGCGCTATCTGATTCGGTGAGCGACCTCAGCGGGTGTTGAGGAGAGCCGGTCGGATCACCTGGCGACGAAGTCATGCCACCTTCGTGACGCAGCATGACCTCGGCCGGCTCAGACCGGCAAGGAGTGCTCGATCCGAGGATCCCAGTGCAGGGCGCTCCACCTGTCAACGGAGGGCCGCCACTTCGTGTCGAACCATGACGACCTCGATGAGCAGATCGGACTTCTCGGACCGAAGCAGGTAGAGGATCTGAACCGTCGGAGGAAGGCGAGGTGGAGAAACGAGAGGTCCACGGAGCATTCTCGCGGCCGCATCCTCTCTGAGGAAAGCCACAGCTGGCTGAGGTTGTTGGGGCCCACCAGACCAAGCTGGGCATAAGCTCTATTCGGCAATCCTCGGCACCCTCAAGATCAGTGACAAGTTCGAAGTTCGCGCCAACCTGACGCTCCCCAAGTACTGAGTCGGACTGTCGCTATCATGAGAGCGTGCGAATCGGTGTGCTCACCGGTGGTGGTGACTGTCCTGGGTTGAACGCGGTCATCCGGGCCGTGGTGGTTGGTGGTTTCGTCCATCATGGCGACGAGTTCGTCGGCGTCCTCGACGGCTGGCGCGGTCTCATCGAAAACAGAACCGTCTCGCTCGACCCTCATCAATGCCGGTCCATTCTGACCAAGGGAGGGACGATCCTGGGATCGTCCCGCACCAATCCGTTCGCCACTGACGATGGCGCCGACCGTGTCCAGGCCACCATGGAGGCGCTCGGGCTCGATGCGGTGGTGGCCATCGGCGGAGATGACACACTGGGCGCAGCGGTACGACTGTACCAACGGGGCCTCCCTGTCGTCGGTGTGCCCAAGACCATCGACAACGACCTGTCGGGGACGGAAGTGACCTTTGGCTTCGACACGGCGGTCCAGATTGCCACCGAGGCGATCGACCGCCTGCAAACCACAGCCGAGTCCCACCACCGGGTCATCGTGTGCGAGGTGATGGGGCGGAATGTGGGCTGGATCGCCGTCTACGCCGGGATCGCCGGAGGAGCGGCCGAGATCCTGATCCCCGAGGTCCCATTCTCACTTGATGAGGTGTGCGAGCGACTGCTGCAGCGCCATGGCGGTGATCAGTTCTTCTCTACGGTGGTGGTGGCCGAGGGAGCACATCCCAGAGACGGGGAGTCGGCCACTTCGTCCTGGAACTCGCAGGGGTCGGGAACCGCCGACCAGTTCGGCCACGTCCGCCTGGGCGGGATCGGGGCCTTCCTGGCCGCGGAGATCGAGCAACGAACGGGATACGAGTCCAGGTCGACCGTGCTCGGCCACATCCAGCGTGGTGGGTCCCCTACGGCCTTCGACCGTGTTCTCGCCACCCGCTTCGGGGCCGCCGCCCTCGCGGCAGTGCAAGACCACGACTTCGGAACAATGGTGGCACTGCACGCCGGGGCGATCATCCGGATCCCATTGAGCGAGGCCGTCGGGAAGCCCAAGCAGGTCGATCGCCAACTCTACGAGCAAGTGGCCGCCCTCTACCTGGGCTAGTGGTCAGCCCGAACGAGATGCCACGGCCCCACGGTGTCTGAGGAGTCCGTACTGTCCGAAAACTCGAACCTCGCCTCATGCCGCGAGCTCGTACTCATGGATGAGTCCGCCCAAGCGGTCGTGTCGACGTATCCGTCTTGGAAAGCGACGACGATGCCGGTGCCGACTGTTGAAAGTTCGTACCACCGGTAGCGGAACAAGTCTCTCCGGCGCCGGAACCTCCTGAGCGATTCCCTGGTGCGAGCGATGCCGGTTGTAGTGGCGGGCGTAGCTGCGCAGGATGCGCTCCAGATGGGCTTCGTTCACGACCAGCAGGTGGTCGAGGCACTCCAATCTGACAGTGCGCCATTGCTGAGCATGTTCGAGCGGTGAGAGTGGCCACTGCGATGCAGGCGATCAACACGATTCCTGCACTCTGTGCCGCCCCACCCGGAGTGCAGACCATGGCCGACCTCACCCTGGTGCGAGCAGGACCTCGGTTCGGAAACGTAACTCCCGAGCCCTTGTTTCAATCTGGGGGAGTAAGGGTTGTTGCGACGAAAGTAATCAGATCGCCACCGGCGGTGCCTCCGCCAACTCCGTGCAGACCGGACTCACGCCGGTCACGTTGATCCTCCGATGTACACGTTCCGTGAGACCGTCTGCGGAAAGGCGGTCTTCAGCCCGGTCAGCCCAGCGAGCGACGAATCGAAGCCGAAGACGTGACGGAGTTGGGCGATCACCGACTGTCTGATCACCGGCCAGCCCTGGGACACTGGCGTGTCTGGAGCATTGCAGCCGTCGCTCGCAAGCGTCTTCAGACTCGCCGGAACTACGATGTGGACCTCACTGGCGATAGCCAGAAGGCCGTCTTTGCCGGCCCCGATCTCGCAGACGTCGGAAAAGACAAGGTGTCCGAAGTTGTCGAGCGTCACGAGGCGCTTGGGTACCTTCATGGCGGTGAACGCTTTGGCGATGCCGGTAGGACTGGCAACCTGATCAGCCGTGCCCACCATCAGCATTCCCGGCTTGTCGGGAACCGTGCTGGAAGGTCCCGACGTGGTCTGCCCGAAAGAGCCGACCGTTGCTCCTGCCATTCCGATGAACGTGGTGACCCGCTGATCGGCCTCCGCCAGGGCTTCGGAGAGGGCTCCGCCGAGCGAGTGACCGATGGCGGCTACCCGGCTCATGTCGATATGGCCGTGGAACTTGTCCGAGTCTTGTGCGTCGTCGCCCACGAGGGTGATGACCTGCTGCTGCTGGCCGATGTCTGCAGTGATTCCCTGGCTCTTCGTCCCGCTCAGTACAGCCGTGAGATCGTTGTCCGGAAGATCTGACGCGGCAACCACGAAACCCCACGAGGCGAGCCGAGTAGTGAGGAACGTGGACTGGTCCCGGAACCCGGAATAGCCGTGGGTGAACACGACCAGCGGGAACCGTCCCGGCGCAACCGGCACCCCGCGGTACGCGTCCGTCTTGTAGGTGGCTCCTTCGAAGTGGGCCGGGATCAGATCTCGTAGTGCCGGCGGCAACCAGTTGACCACGTTGTAGCTGGCCTGGGTGTGGCCTATCACCGATGCCGATGTAGCCGGGTACCAGACCTCAACGGGCGGTCCGTTGGCTCCGAGGGACAGGGTGGTCACCCCGGCGGTGAATGGACCACGGCTGATGAAGCTCGTCGGTCCGAGCTGAGCCACGGTCGGCACGGTGTCTCCATCAATGATGGTCGAGGTGGGGGCTGAACCCGATGCCGAACAACCTGCCGCCATCAGGGCCAACGCGACGAGGATGGGTCCGCAGGACGCACCGAACGACTGCCGTGTCCGGAAGGTGCATCGACGTTCAGCTAGAGATGTTCGCGTCATGATGCGTCCTTCCTTCTCGTCACGTAACACGGGCCCGACCGCACTGGGCCATCGGGCGGGGCACCCCCTTGTGCCTTCGATACCCCGACTAACCCCAGCTCTTCACGGCGCCCATTGAGTTGAACTGACCGCGTCCGCGGAAACGCCCTTCCGGTAGGGGAAACTGTCTGTGTTCGAAGCAGCAGCATCCCCAACAGAAGGGCACTTCCAAAGTGAACGGTAACAGCACCCGTCGTGTCATCGTGGAACCCGGCGGCACCGGCGTCGTGGCCCACCTCGGACTGCACGCCCTCGGCTCCTTCGCCGACCGGTTGGGGCTCGGCGATGCACCGTCTGCGTCCATTCCGTGGAGGGGTGCCGGCGTGCCGCTCCATGACCGGGGCAAAGTCCTCACCCAGATGGCCCTCACCCTTGCCGGGGGTGGGGAGAGCTGTCTCGACATCGAACACCTCCGCGTCGGGGCGGACCTGTTCGGCTCGGTCCCCTCCGACACCACCGTCGCCCGGACCTTCCACGAGATCGACCCGACGAGGCGTGCGGAGATCACGAAGGCGCTGTCCGACGTGCGGTCCGAAATGTGGCGACGGTCGGCGGCGACGACGGGGACAGCCCCGGTGGTGTTTGACATCGACGCTTCGCTGGTCGAGATCCACTCGGAGGGCAAGGAGCAGACCGCTCCCACCTACAAGGGCGGGTTCGGGTTCCACCCCATGTTCTGCTTTGCGGACGCCACCGGCGAGACGCTGGCTGCCCTGCTCCGGCCGGGCAACGCCGGGGCCAACACGGTGGCCGACCACGTGACCGTGTTGGATGCTGGCGTCGCCCAACTCCCAGCCGAGATCGCCGCCGGACATCACGCCGGAGACGCCGCTGATCTGGTCACCCGGGACGTGATCGTGCGGGCCGACTCGGCCGGCTGCACCGAAGGGTTCCTCGCCGCCTGTCGGGACCGCAACGTCGGCTTCTACGTGTCGGCTCGGAGCAATCCCCAGGTCACGGCGGCCATCTTCGATGCCATCGGCGTGGAGGAGGTGCGGTTGCCCGCCCTCGCCCAGGACGGACAGGTGAAGGACGAGAGCTCGGTGGCCGAGCTCACGTCGCTCATCGATGACGCCAAGCTCCCCTCCGGCACCCGCCTCATCGTCCGACGCGAGCCACTCCACCCCGGTGCCCAACGGAGCCTCCTCCCCTCACTCGACTACCGCTACTGGGGCTTCTACACCGACCAGGACGGCGACCCCCGAGACCTCGACGTCACCATGCGGGCCCATGCCCACGTGGAACAGCACATCTGCCGGCTGAAGGACTCGGGACTCACCCGGTTCCCCTTCGTCAGCTTCGAGGCCAACGCCACCTGGATGATGACCGTCACCCTTGCCGCCGACCTCGTCCGGTGGTTCCAGCTCCTGTGTGACGGCACCTGGAGAGACGCCCGACCGAAGGCACTCCGCTGGGGCATCTTCCATGCCCCCGGACGGCTGGTGCACCGGGCCCGGCAGACGGTCGTCCGTATCATCGACGGTTGGCCCACCACCGACGTGCTGCTCGACGCCTACCGGCGCATCGCACTGATCACCTGAACCGACCAGAACCCGACGAGGTGGCACCGGGTGGGCGACGCGCGTCCCGACACGCGTTCAGGGTCACATTCGATGCCCGACGAGTGCCTCAACACCGAACGGCCATGCCGCGACTGGCGCTCGGGCCGCCGCCGGAGCCCTCATGGCCGGATCAGGCCACCGACAATGGGCGCCGTGAAGAGCTCGGGTTAACTACTACCAAACTGTTATCATGTAGCACGTCATAAGGGAGACTCTCGACTGCAAAATGTATAGGAACTTATTTGCCGTAGCTCTGCGAGGTAATCTCGGGAATCAACTATTCCAAATTGCCGCTGCACGAGCCAAACTACTCGATCCGAGTGCGCCCGTGCTGATCGACGACAGAGTCTCACGAAAATATACCAGTTATCTCAATCAGACTCTTACTCCGACAAGCTATCGCCCAGTACAGAACAGCGAGCTCATTTACCTGCTACAGGCCCCTACGGTACCCATCTTCCAGCTTGGTCTCTCTAAGTTACGAGAGATAAGTGCCCACTATATTCCGCCCATTCGTTCCAAGGAATTTGTCGAAGCGCCGGTCGATGGATATGACCGCCGAATTCGCGACATAATGCCACCGGTATTATTGTATGGAGTATTCCAGGTGGAAGAATATTTCTCCGCTGTTCGAAACCATGTAGGCACTTCTTTCCGAACAATGTCTTCCGGTGAATTATCGATTATGCAGCGAATCAAGCGGTCACAACTGTCCTCAGAGAGCGTCGCAGTTTCGGTAAGATTCGGCCAAGATTACGCGATCCGAGGTTGGCGTCTTCCAATGGCCTATCACGTCGATGCCTGCACCTTGATCGCGCAGGAGCGTGGTCGTGTTCATTTCACTATTTTTGGTGACGATCTTGAAGCTTGTTCCGTCTTAGCTGCCGAAATTCGGGAACTCGGTGTTGCGACGGTGGAAGCTCACCTGGAACCACCCAGTCAGTTGCAGCTCATCGCATCACACGATCATGTCGTGCTGGCGAATAGCACTTTCTCGTGGTGGGGAGCATGGCTTGGTGAATATCGAGGCGGCATCGACGCTGGGCGAATGTTCGTTGCTCCATCGCCTTGGATCGCAGCCTCCGATGGAATCGTACCCGATCGTTGGTCGAAGATGAATTACGTACGGGGATCCGACGGAAAGTCTGAGCGCAGCACGTAGCATCGTTCGTTCGTTCGTTCGTGGGTGGGTCGTTGGTTGGTTGGATCATCATCGTCGTCGTCGGTCATTGGTCCCGTCGTCGTCGTGAGTTGAGTGTGAGTGAGTGAGTGAGTGAGTGAGTGAGTGAGTGAGTGAGTGGGCGAGGGGGGACTTGAACCCCCACATCCTTTCGGACACAGGAACCTGAATCCTGCGCGTCTGCCAATTCCGCCACTCGCCCGAGTGACCGCAAGAGGCTACCCGATGTTCGAAAGCCCCTGATCATCGGTTTACAGTGGCTCGAGCCCGCCGTCACTGCGAAATTCGCCGTTCCCTCGGCGGCCGCCGGGGGCCCAAAACCGGTGATGTCGGCGCCGTCGAACCGGGCGTGGACCTGCCCGGACCAGGCGCCCAGTCCAGGCGTGCGACTCAGCGGCCGAAAGGGCCGCCGGCGTACCACTACCAGGGGGTTGACACCGATAGGCTGACGCCGTCATGGGACTCCAGAAGTTCGAAGGGCGCCTCGAGCGCATGGTCGACGGGACCCTGTCCAAGGCGTTTCGGGGTGAGCTGCACCCCGTGGAGATCGGTCGTCGGGTGACCCGGGAGATGGATCTCCAGCGGCGGCTGGGCATCCAGGGTCGCCTCATCGCGCCCAATGCGTTCGTCATACACCTCTCACCGACCGACTTCGACCGGTTCGAGAGCTTCCTCGACGCTCTGGTTCGGGAGCTCGAGGAGGCTTCCCGGGAGCACGCCCGGAGCGAGGATTACGTGTTCGTGGGCCCGGTCACCGTCTCAGTGGTGGAGGACCCGCGGCAGCGCCGGGGGCGTTTCGCCGTGGTCTCGGACGTCCACGAAGGCCCGGCGGGAGTCCCGGCCGCCTCCATCGTGCTGGTGGACGGGGAGCGGGTCGTCCTCGGGTCCGATCCGATCACCATCGGCCGACTTCCCGAGAGCGGTGTGGTCATCTCGGACCCCAACGCCAGCCGCCGCCACGCCGAAGTCCGCTGGACCGGCAGCGAAGTGATCCTGGTCGACCTCAACTCGACGAACGGGACCCGGGTCAACGGCGCCCCGGTGCACGAGCGGGTCCTTGCCGATGGCGACCAGATCGTCATCGGAACCACCGTGCTCCGTTTCGAGACCTCGTGAGCTTCGGCACCTGAACCTTGATCCACCTCCTTTCGGTCACACTCCCGGGGCCCACCGACAACACGCCGGTCCTCCAGGCCCTCGAAATCGGGGTCATCCTGCTGGTCTGGCTCTTCTTCATGTGGGTGGTGCGCGCCGTATGGGTGGAGGTGCGGCCCCTCAAGCGGGGTCGGCGCCGGCGCAAGGACCTCGACCCTGTGGTCGACGGGAAGCGCCGTCGGCGCCGCCGGCTCCGACTCCACGTGATCCGCCCTGAGGACCAGGCCGGCAGGGTCTTCGAGATTGCCGACGAGGTCACCGTCGGTCGAGCTCCCGGTTGTGGTGTCCCCATCGACTACGACTCCTACTCCTCGAACCTCCATGCCCGCCTCTTCCGGCTCGACGGAGACCTCTGGGCAGAGGACCTGGGCTCGACCAACGGGACATGGGTCAACACGATCCGCATCGAGGACCGCACGAAGCTCGAGAAGGGGGACCTGCTGCAGGTCGGCGGGACCGTGTTCGAGGTCGGGAAGTGAGATGACCCTGCTCCGATCGGGGTCGGCGACGGACACCGGCTTGGTCCGTTCGGTCAACCAGGACCTCGCCGTCGAATCCCCGACGCTGTTTGCGGTGGCCGACGGGATGGGCGGGCATGCCGGCGGAGAGGTGGCGGCCCGCCTGGCGGTGGACACCCTGTCCGTCTGCTTCGGCCGCCAACCAACCGGGGCCGGGCTCAGCGAAGCGGTCACTCAGGCCAACACTGTCGTCTGGGAGCACAGCCTCGAGAACCCGGAGCTTCGTGGGATGGGCACCACGATGACGGCGGCAGCTTTGGTCAACGAGGCCGGGCGGGATGTCCTGGCCCTGGTCAACGTCGGGGACTCCCGCTCCTACCGTTTCCACGACGGCGAGCTGGCCCAGATCACCACCGATCACAGCCTGGCCGAGGAGATGGTCAGGACGGGCGAGCTGACCGTGGCCGAGGCGTCGGTCCACCCCCACCGGCACATCCTGACCAGGGCTTTGGGCGTATCGGCCGATGTGGCGGTTGATCTCTGGCGGATCCAGCCGGTCCGGGGGGATCGCTTCCTGCTCTGCAGCGACGGCCTCACCAACGAGCTCGAGCCCGAGCAGATCAGCGAGGTCCTGGCCACGGTCTCCGACCCCCAGACCGCGGCCGACCTGCTGGTTCGAGCGGCCCGGACCCACGGTGGGAGCGACAACATCACCGTCGTCGTCATCGACGTGGTGGTGGGTGAGGACGACGCCGAGAATGCACCCGCAGTGGCTGCCGTCACACCCGATTTCCAGAGCGAGTTGGAACCGGCGACCACTGACGACGGACCGCCCAAGGAGCCGGTCGAGAGCCTCCCCGGACCCGAACCGCTCAAGCCCAAGTGGCGCGACCGTCGGCGGGCCAAGCGGCGGGCCCGGCGGGCGGCACGGGGGCGACGGGTGGTCACCCTGCGGACGATCGTGTTCGTCGTCGTCCTGGGAGCGATCGTGGCGGGCGGACTGTTCGCGCTCAAGTGGTACGACACCAACTCGTACTTCGTCCAGGCCAAGGGCAACGAGTTGGTGATCTACCAGGGGCGTATCGGGGGATTCCTCTGGTACCACCCGGTCAAGGTGGAGTCCGCCGACGTCACGACCGCTGACATCCCCGGGTACTACATCCCTGCGGTCCAGGCTGGCGTCGAGAAGGCGTCGGTGGCCGATGCCCAGACCTACGTGAGGAACCTCGTGCAGACTCAGTGCCAGCAGAACCCGAGCGTCAACCCGCTGGGCTGCCTCTCGGCCGGCACGTCAACGACCACGACCGCGCCGACCGCGTCCGCCCACGCACCGACCACGACGAAGGCACCCTGATGGAACGACGCATCCGCCGGCTCGGCATCGTGATGATCGTCTGCTTTGCGGCCCTGTTCGTGCAGCTCAACCACATCCAGATTCTCGATGCGAACTCCCTGGCCAACAATCCGGAGAACCCTCACGTGAAGCTGGTCGCACGGAGCCAACCCCGCGGCGACATCCTGTCCGCAGACGGCGTGGTGTTGGCCAGCTCCGTCGCCTCGAAGGCCGGCACCTACAAGTACCAGCGTGTCTATAACCCCGTGACCGCCTCCCTCTTCTCGCAAATCGTCGGGTACGACACGATCTTCGGTACCCGCACCGGCGTCGAGGCGGAGTACAACCAGTTTCTCCAGTCCCATACCCGGCCGGCCAAGACCCTGCGTGACCTGCTGGTCAACCGGACCACCACCGACAACGTGACCCTCACCATCAACTCCGCGCTCCAGTTGCAGGTGGCTGGCATCGTGGAGGGCATCAATCGATTCGGGTCCGCGCCCCAGGCCGGCGCGGTGGTCGTCAACGTGAAGACCGGCGCCATCGAGGCCATGTACGGGAGGCCGACCTTCAACCCGATCCCTCTGGCCTCCCAGATCCCCGCAGTCGTGGACTACGCGTATGCGTCGGACGACCCGTCGAACGGTGCTACCAGCCCGCTGGTCTCCCAGGCCTTCCAACACGGATTCCTTCCGGGGTCGACCTTCAAGGTGGTGACCTCGGCGGCCGTCTACGATCATCAACCGACTCTGGCCAAGGTGAACTACCCCCCTCCGGTCCCGCCGCTCACCCCTGTGGCCGGATGTATCGCGGTCCCGCAAACCCCCCTGCCGTTGTGCAACTACCACCACGAAGTGTGCAGCGGGACGATCCAACAGACGCTCCCCCAGTCCTGCAACACGGCGTTCGCTCAGATGGGCATGGCCCTCAAGACCAGTCTCAACACCGAGGCGCAGGCCTTCGGGTTCAACCAGCACATCCCGCTCGACCTCCCGGAGGTGGGGGTCTCGAACTTTCCGACGGTCGCCCAGTTGCTCAACAACCCCCCGCTCCAGGCCTACTCGGCGTTCGGCCAGGGAACGGCCGTGAGCACCGATATCGCCACGACGCTCCAGATGGCATTGGTTGCCGCGGGCATCGGCAATCTGGGCGTGATCATGACCCCACACGTCATGGAACAGATCCGGGACTCGCAGGGCAACCTCGTCGAGACCTACCAGCCCAAGCCCTGGCTGACCGCAACCAACCCCCTCACCGCGGCGGCCGTCACCAGCCTCATGCGGGGAGTGGTCAACGACCCCGGCGGCACCGCCGCCGGGGTGGGCTTCCCACCCCAGTGGAACGTGGCTGCCAAGACCGGTACCGCCGAAGTGGGTACGGCACTGGTCCCGTTGACCAATGACTGGATGATCGCCTTCGCTCCAGCCAACAACCCCAAGGTTGCGGTTGCGGTGTCCGTGCCCAACCAGGCGCCGAGCTCGACCGGCGCGGCAATTTCCGGTCCCCCCATGAAGGCAATCCTCGGCGACGCCCTGGCTGCGACGCCATGACCCATCACCGATCTACCCGATTGACGACCGTCAGAACCCTGGTACCGAGCGAACGCAGGCATAGGCTTTGACCCACATGGACCCCACCCAGGCGCCGCGCGTCTTCTCCGAGCGCTACGAACTCAGCCACCTGATCGCGCGCGGCGGCATGGCGGAGGTCTACCGTGCCCACGACCGGTTGCTCGACCGACCGGTTGCGCTCAAAGTGCTCTTCCCCGAGCTGTCGGTCGACCGCTCCTTCGTCGACCGGTTCAAGCGAGAGGCGCGGGCCGCGGCCAACCTCTCCCATCCCAACATCGTCCCGGTGTTCGACTGGGGCGAGGACGGCGGGACCTATTTCATCGTCATGGAGTTCATCGACGGCCGCCCGCTCTCGTCCATCCTGAGGTCGGCCGGCCCACTCTCGGCGGAACGGACCGCAGACATCGGCGCCCATGTGGCGGCCGCGCTCGGGTACGCGCACAAGCACCTCGTCGTCCACCGCGACGTCAAGCCCGGGAACGTGCTGATCACCGACGACGGTCAGGTCAAGGTGACCGACTTCGGCATCGCCAGGGCCATCAATACCGAGGAGAGCCTCACCCAGACCGGCGCGGTGATGGGCACGGCCACCTACTTCTCGCCCGAACAGGCCGAGGGCATCGGGGTCGACGCCCGCAGCGACATCTACTCCCTCGGTGTGGTGCTCTTCGAAATGGTGACCGGTCGCCCCCCCTTTCTCGGTGAGTCGCCGGTGGCGGTGGCCTCCAAACACGTGCGCGACAGCCCTCCGGCCCCCCGCGAGCTCAATCCGACGATCCCGGCGACCTTCGAGGCCATCATCCTCAAGTCGATGGCCAAGGATCCGGCCCACCGGTACCAGACGGCCGAGGACCTCCGTGCCGACCTGCTCCGCTTCACCGAGGGGCGCAGCGTGCTCGCCGGCGACGACACGACCTCGCTCATGGCAGCGGCCGCGGGCACCTCGACCATCGCCGCCTATCTCGGGGCCGACGACACTCGGGCGGTCTCGACAGTCGCCGGCGAGCCGGCCGAGATGCCCGACGAAGAGTCGAGCAACCGGACCCGGAACTATGCCATCGCGCTCGTCGTCCTCCTGCTGCTCCTCGCCGGCGCCGGGGTCCTCCTCGCCCGCAATCTCGGCTACCTCGGAGGCAGCGCTTCGTTCAACCTTCCGTCGGTGGTCGGCCAGCAACAGGCGGTGGCGACCGCCACTCTCACGGGCGACGGGCTGCACGTGAGCAGCACCAAGCAGGTCTCGAGCGACGCCCCGGGCACGGTCATCTCGACCAATCCCGCGGGGGGCGCCCTGGTCAAGAAGGGGGACACCGTGACTCTGAAGGTCGCCGAGATTGCTCCGCCCGTGCAGGTCACCGTGCCCGACGGCCTGACCAACAGCACCCAGGCCGCCGCGGAGGCCATCCTGACGAGCGCGGGGCTCCAGTCTGTGGTGGTTACCCGGACGAGCACGGCCCAGCAGGGCACGGTGCTCAGCACCAACCCGAGTTCGGGCACCACGACCACCGCCGGGGCAACGGTCACCCTCACCGTCTCGTCGGGCCCTCCGGACGTGACCGTGCCGTCGCTCATCGGCCTCTCGCAGTCGGCGGCAGGGGTGACCCTCGGCCAGGAGGGTCTCACCGTCGGCAACGTCTCCTCCCAGCCCTCCCAGTACCCGCCCGGCGTGGTTGTCGCCTCGAACCCCGGGGCGGGGGCGTCGGTCCCGCCGGGCAGGGCGGTCGACATCTCGGTCTCGTCCGGACCGCCGCCCTCAACGACGACCCCTCCGACCTCGACCCCGAGCTCGACCTCGACCCCCACCTCTACCCCGACCTCTACCTCCGTACCACACGTCCGGCACGGCCACCAATACTGACGCAGCTGCGCCACTCGCCTCGTGGGCGCCCGTCCTTCAGCCTGCGGCCTGGCCGAGGAAGTTGGCGAGGAGGGACGGGCCGCTCGGGGTGAGGAACGACTCCGGATGGAACTGGACGCCCTCGATGCCGAGCGAGCGATGACGGAGCCCCATGATGACGCCGTCCGAGGTCTCGGCGGTGACCTCCAACAGGTCGGGGAGGGTGGAGCGCTCGACAACCAGTGAGTGGTAGCGGGTGGCTACGAACGGATCGGGCAGCCCGGTGAAGACCCCCACTCCCCGATGGTGGATGCCTGACGTCTTCCCGTGCATGAGGGTGGGAGCGGCGACGACCTCGCCCCCGAAGACCTGACCGAGGGCCTGGTGACCGAGGCAGACCCCGAGGATCGGGCACGCACCGGCGAACTCGCGGATCACGTCCATGCTGATGCCGGCGCTCTCGGGGCGTCCGGGCCCCGGTGAGATGAGGATGGCGTCCGGGGCGGCCGCCCTGATCCCGGCCAGGTCGATCGCGTCGTTACGGTGGACCAGCGGGTCTGCACCCAGCTCGCCGAGTTCCTGGACGAGGTTGTAGACGAAGGAGTCGTAATTGTCGATGACCAGCACTCGGGTCGCCATGGCTCCCGAATGGTACCGGTCGGTCCGGGATGTCCCTGCGTCGCTACCGCACGTCCCGGGTGGCTATCCTTCGCCCATGGCAACGAAGGCCACGCAGGGTCCGGGCAAGGCCCAGAAGAAGGGCCGGTCCTCCGGCGGTCGGACCACCCCTTCCGCGAAGGCAGGGTCCAAGCCGGCCACCTCGGCCGGGTCGGTCCAGAGCCAGCGCTACACCCCTCCGGTCCCCAAGGGCGTCAAGAGCAGCCCGAGGTGGATGGGCATCGTGATCATCGCGCTCTTCCTGCTCGGCGTCCTGGTGGTCATCCTCAACTACAGCGGCGCGCTCCCCGGCGGGGTCAACAATCTCTGGCTCGTGGCCGCCATCGGCTCGATCTTCGTCGGGTTGATGATGGCGACCCGCTACCACTGACCACAGAGCAACCGGAGACCGCGGACACCGGCCCCCGAGAGCAGGCGGTCCGACGGCCGGTCAGCCGAGGCGCTCGATGATGGTGGCGTTGGCCAGGCCGCCGCCCTCGCACATGGTCAGCAGGCCGTAGCGGCCGTTGGTGCGCTCGAGCTCGTTCACCAGCGTGGCCATGAGCTTGGCTCCCGATGCGCCGAGCGGGTGACCGAGCGCGATCGCGCCGCCGTTCACATTGACCTTGTCCATGTCGGCGCCGAGCTCCTTGGCCCAGGCCAGGGGCACCGAGGCGAAGGCCTCGTTGATCTCGATGACGTCCATGTCGTCGAGGGTCAACTTGCCCCGCTCGAGCACGGCCCGCGTGGCGGGAATCGGTCCGGTCAGCATGGTGATCGGATCGCTGCCGGCGACGGCGAAGCTGTGGAAGCGGGCCCGCGGGGTGAGGCCGAGGGCCGCCGCCTTCTCCTCGCTCATGATGAGGACGCCGGATGCGCCGTCGGTGATCTGCGACGAGTTGCCCGCGGTCACCCGGCCGCCCTCCGCGCGGAATGCCGGCTTGAGGTTGCCCAGGACCTCCACCGATGAGTCCGGACGGATGCCTTCGTCGGCCGTGATCATCTCATCGGTGTCGGCCCGGTCGTCGTCCTTGATGGCGACAGGGATGATCTCGTGGTCGAAGCGGCCCTCCGCCGTGGCCCGCGCTGCGTTGTGGTGGGAGCGGACCGAGAATTCGTCGAGCTCGTCGCGGCTGAGGTCCCACTGCTCGGCGATCAGTTCGGCGCCCTCCCCCTGTCCGACGAGACCACCCCGCTCGGCGTAACGCTGCATCATCCGGGGCCCGAACGGATAGCCGAGCTCGCGGACGACCGAGGAGCCCATCGGGGTGCGTGTCATGACCTCCACGCCGCCTCCGATGACCACGTCATAGGCGCCGGCCATGACACCCTGGGCCGCGAAGTGGAGCGCCTGCTGCGAGGAGCCGCACTGGCGGTCGATGGTGGTCGCAGGGACCGACTCCGGGTACCCGGCGGCGAGGACCGCGTTGCGCCCGACGTTGAGCGACTGCTCGCCGACCTGCATCACGCACCCCATGATCACGTCGTCCACCAGGGCAGGGTCGAGGTCGTTGCGCTCCACGAGCGCCTTGAGCGGCTCGGAGCCGAGGTCGGCCGCGTGCCAGTTGCGGAGTTTGCCGTTGCGCTTGCCCCCTGCTGTGCGGACTGCGTCGATGATCACCGCGTTGGTCATGATGCTTCTCCTTTGGAGGTCCGGCGGAACTGGTCCTGCCGGCCGTGCTCTGATCGGTGGCGCTGCGAATGGGGCGTCGGGTGCGGGCAAAGGTCACTGCCCGGTCAAGGAGTCTATCGACCGCCCGGTCCGGGGTCACCGGTCGCCGGTGCGGGCCGCTCCAGCGCTCCCACCAGGCACTTCGCCGCCCTGGAGGTGCGGGCGTCCGGTCCCGTCCCATCCCCGCACTACCGTCGGCTCCGTGACAGGCCGGATCAAGGACATGGACCGCTGGCTGGGCGACGGTGGCATGCCGCTCATCGGGACGGTGGGTGCGTCCTTCGACGGGTACGGGGTAGATGGCGAGGACCTCGGCTGGGTGGATGGCTCGTTCACGCCGGCGGCGGTGGCCGGCAACCTCCGTGGGATCGTGCAGGCCGGGGTGCACGGGCTCCTGCTCGACGCTGCCATGAACTTCGCGATCAACGCAGCCCTTCCCGGCAAGGCACGCACCCGAGCCACCTTGGAGATGAAGGTCGAGACCATGCGACCGGCCCGGGTGGGCGAGTCGTACCGTCTGCGGGGCGAGGTCGTGCGCATGGCCCGCCAGGTTGCCTATGCGGAGGCGACGGTCACCGACCCCGCCTCCGACCTGATCAGCCGCTCGACGGGCACCTTCCTCCTCGAGCGCCCCGACGCCCCGACCCCGGGCGACTAGCACCACTCGCGGCGCCCCGGGTGCCGCCGATGCGACCGAGGCCCCGTGCCGCGACCTGCGGGAGTGCCGTGCGACAGCCCAGCGCCGAGGGCGATACGACCTGCACCGTCTGCGGACGGTCCGTCTCCGGTGCGGCCGCGGTGTGCTTCTGCTGCCGGGTGCTCGCAGGGCAGCTCGGCCTCCCCCTGGTCCGGCTCACCGCTGTGGTCACCTACCGCCTGGGCGACCGGACCCATCGGTTGCTCCGCGGCTACAAGGATGACCCGACGGGCGAGTCACGGGCCGCCTACCGTGGCGAGCTCGCCGCCCTCCTCGCTGGCTGGCTGGCGTCGTCCGGTGGGGCCTTCGTGGCGAGCGGAGGGCCGTGGACGGTGGTCACCGGAGTCCCTTCGACGTGCCGACCGGGGAGGGCGCCGGTCGAGCACCTCATCGAGGCGGTTCCCGACCTGGCCGCGGGCCACCGGCGACTGCTCGGCCGTGGGATAGGCACGCTCGACCACCTGATGGCCGACCGGTCGGGTTTCGCCGTCGCCGCCGGGGTGGAGCGTGCCTGGCTCGCCCGCCAACGGGTGCTCGTGGTCGATGACAGCACCGTGACCGGGGCGCGCGCCCAGAGCGCGGCCGCCGCGCTCCGCCTGGCTGGTGCGCGGGTTGCCGGGGTGCTGGCCGTCGGCAGAGCCCTTCCGGCGTCGGGACCGGAGCGAGGTGCAGCGACACCGGCCGCGGCGTCGCACTAGACCGTGCACATGGACCTCCGCATCTTCACCGAGCCCCAGAACGGCGCCTCCTACGACGACCTGCTGGCCGTGGCCCAGGCGGCCGACCGTTTCGGATTCGACGCCTTCTTCCGCAGCGACCACTTCCTCACCATGGGGGGTTCCGGTCTGCCCGGCCCGACCGACTCGTGGGTCACCCTGGGCGGGATCGCCCGGGAGACCGACCGGATCAGGCTCGGGACCCTGGTGACCTCGGCCACCTTCCGCCTGCCCGGGCCGCTCGCCGTCTCGGTGGCCCAGGTCGACGCCATGAGCGGTGGCCGAGTCGAGCTCGGCATCGGGAGCGGCTGGTTCGACGACGAGCACACGGCGTACGGGATCCCATTCCCTGACCTCGGCGAGCGGTTCGAGCGCCTCGAGGAGCAGCTCGCCATCGTGAGCGGACTGTGGGCGACGCGGGTGGGCGAACGGTTCGGATTCGAGGGCGCCCACTACACCCTGGTGGACTGTCCGGCGCTGCCCAAGCCTGTCCAACGACCGGGGCCCCCGATCATCGTGGGTGGTGGAGGCCCGACCCGAACGCCGCGGCTGGCCGCCACCTACGCGGCCGAGTTCAACATCCCCTTCTCCTCGCTGGATGCCACCGCCGCCCAATTCGGCCGGGTCCGGGAAGCGTGTCGGGTGGCCGGGCGTGACCCCGACTCGCTCGTCTACTCCGCCGCCCAGACCGTCTGCTGCGGGGCCGACGACGTCGAGATCGCCCGACGTGCAGCCGCCATCGGCCGGCAGGTCGACGAGCTCCGGGCCAACGCGCTGTGCGGCACGCCGGACGAGGTGGTGGCCAGGCTCGGCGAGTTCGCTGAGCGCGGCGCCTCCCGCATGTACCTGCAGACCCTCGACCTGAGCGATCTCGAACACCTGGCCCTCATCGCCGAGGAGGTCCTGCCGCGGGTCAGCGGCAGATGAGGCGGTAGCCGGTCAGCCGGCTCACCCCTTGGTGGTCACCAGGTCCTCGATGCGTTCGAGGCTCTTCTCCATGTTGCGGCGGGTCTTCTCGGGCAGGCCGCCCAACCGGAGGAGCGCCCGCTGGCGGTCCTGGCCGATGTCCCAGCTCTCGCGGACCAGCGTGCCACCCTCGGCAGGCTCGAGCTCGAAGCGCCAGATGCGCCCGGCCACGAACCTGCCCACGGTGCCGCCGGGCCGGGTCTGCCAGGCGATGCGCCCGTTCTCCTCGCAGTCGACGACCGTGTTGACCATCGAGTACTTGATACCCGCCTGCATCGCCATCCCGAAGGTCGACCCGGGACCGAGGCGGGTGGGCGCCCCCGGCTTGATCTGCTTGACCGTTCCGGAGCCGTCGAACTCCGGGTGACGCGAGGCGTCGGCCAGCAGGTCGAAGATGGCCTCCGGCGGGGCTGGGACGAGCCGCTCCACCGAGATGACGTTGCCTTGCATGCACTCTCCCGTTGGTCATCGCCCGCTCGTCTTCGGACCTGCCCGGAGCCAGCCTACGTGGCTTCGCCATTCGCTGGTCGGCCTCGCGCCCGTGACGAGGGATCCCGGTCGGTCTGGCATCATCGTGCGCATGGCCACCCAGACCCTGCGTGATGCGGTGGCCATGCTCGGAGCGGGCGACCCCGTGTTGGCCGGCCTCATCGAGCGCCACGGGGTGCCGCCACCGCGTCCCCGGGTCGCCTCCGCAGAGCGCTTCGGGCACCTCGCCGAGATCATCGTCTACCAGCAGCTGGCCGGCCGGGCAGCTGCTGCCATCCACGGGCGGCTGGTCGAGGCGCTCGAGGGCGAGGTGACCGCCGACCGGGTGTGGGCGACCCCGCCAGAGACCCTGGCCTCGTGCGGCCTGAGCCGGTCGAAAGTCGCCTCGATCCGCGACCTTGCGGAGAAGGTCCGCTCCGGCGAGGTCGAGCTGGCCAGGATCGGGCGTCTGTCGGATGCCGACGTGGTCCGCCACCTGACCCTGGTGCGCGGTGTTGGTCCGTGGTCGGCCCAGATGTTCCTCATCGGGACCCTGCGCCGACTCGATGTCTGGCCGGTCGGCGACTTCGGGGTACGAGCCGGCTACGCGCGGGCCTGGGCGCTCGCGGAGATGCCCTCACCCAACGAGCTGGAGCTGCTCGCGGAGCCGTACCGTCCCTACCGGAGCCTGGTCGCCTGGTACTGCTGGCGGGCGGTCGAGGAGCGCTGAGCCGCCGCGGCTCCCGGCTGCGAGGCCCATGGGTTCAGTCGACCCGACGCCACCCCCGCTCGAACGGTAGGCGCCAGGCGTTGGGGGCGATGAGGTCGTGGATCGCCTCCGGTCCCCACGAGCCGGCCGGGTAGGGGAGGACCGCCGACGGCTGCTCGAGTAGGGGGGCCGAGACCTCCCAGAGCCGCTCGATGTCCTCGGCCGCGGTGAAGAGCGTCTGGTCGCCACACATCGCATCGTGGATGAGCCGCTCGTATGCCTCGAGCACATCGGTGTCTCGCCCGGTCTCGTGCAGGGCGAACTGGAGGCTGAGCTTGTCGAGCTGCATGCCCGGGCCCGGACGCTTCCCGTAGAAGGAGAGGGAGAGCCGCGACGAGTCGGCCAAGTCGAAGGTGAGGTGGTCCGGGCCCTGCGCCCCGATCCCCGAGCCGGCGGGGAACATGCTCCTCGGCGGCTCCCGGAACGCAATCGAGATGATCCGGGCCCCCTGCGCCATGGCCTTTCCGGTCCGCAGGTAGAAGGGGACCCCGGCCCAGCGCCAGTTGTCGATCTCGCAGCGGAGGGCGATGAAGGTCTCGGTCTGCGAGTCGGCGGGCACCCCGGGGATCTCGCGGTATCCCTCGTACTGGCCGCGTACGACCTGGGTGACATCGATCGGCTGGAGGGACCGGAAGACCTTGTTCTTCTCCTCGCTGATGGCCCGCGGCTCGAGGGAGGTGGGCGGTTCCATGGCCATGAAGGCAAGGACCTGGAAGAGGTGGGTCACCACCATGTCGCGGAACGCGCCCGTCTGCTCGTAGAAGCCGGCGCGGCGAATCCAGCCCGAGTTCCTCTGGGACGTCGATCTGCACGTGGTCGATGTGGGAGCGGTTCCAGATGGGCTCGAAGAGGCCGTTGGCGAAGCGGAAGGCCAGGATGTTCTGGGCCGCCTCCTTGCCGAGGAAGTGATCGATGCGGAAGACCTGCTCGGGGGCGAAGACCGCGTGCACCGTCTCGTTGAGCACGCGTGCGGTCGCGAGGTCTGTGCCGAAGGGCTTCTCCATGATGATCCGGGATCGGTCGACGAGGTCGGCCTCGCCGAGCGCCCGGACGACCGCACGAGCCGCGGCCGGCGGGGTGCTCAGGTAGTGGAGCCGGCGACTGTGGCCGCCGAGCTCGGCCTCGAGGCGTGCGACCCGCTCTGCGAGGGCGCCGCGACCATGCTCGTGGGAGACGTAGTGGAGCCGGTCCCGGAACGCGGGCCAGTGGGAGTCGACCACCTCCCGCGGGGCGAACCTGCGGCACGCGGCGAGGGCGAGCTCCTGGAAGCCGGCGTCGTCGATCGGATCGAGCGACGAGCCGACCACACGGCACTCCGGCAGCATCCCGGCGTGCGAGAGACGCAGGAGACCGGGCAGCAGCTTGCGCTGGGCGAGGTCGCCCGTCGCGCCGAAGATCACGATGACGTGGGGGTGGGGCGCACCTCCCCCGGATGCCCCGACCGGTTCTGTGTCGCCCACGGACACCGTCCTCTGCATCGACCCGTTGGGACGCTACCGGGGGCCTGTTTCCCCCGTGTGTCGGGCGAGCGTGCACCGTGTGAACGCCCGACACGGGGCCGGTCGCCCCGGTCTCCGGGCCGGCCGGACGACCGGTCGGTTCAGCGCGGCCCGGTCGCGGGGAGCCGGTCGTCGATGAGCCGGGACACCTCCTCGATGGTGGTGGAGTCCATCACGACCTGCGACCGGATACGGCTGCCGACCAACTTGGGCCAACCGACCCAGACCTCCCCGACCTCGATGGCCGAAGCGAAGCCCCACTCGGCACGCGTGAGGCAGAGCATGGGTTGGATGGGCACCTCGGCACCCCACGACGTCGTGCGGAGCGCCTCGCCGACGACCGTGCGACCGACGATCACCCGCTCGAGCGAGCGGGTGCAGTTGCGCCGGCCCACGTAGAGCTCGTACGGGCCGAGGTCGCTCATCGGGCCGGGGCGCTTGGTGTGCACGAGGCCCTTGTATCGCTCGGTGTCGATGATGAACACGCCGGCCGGCGACACCGCGATACAGGCGATGGTGTCCCGGGTACCCGGGAGGCGCCGGTCGTCGAGAAGCACGACGCCTTCGCTCTCGTCCAGGTGGAGGCGGACCCGGGCCCGCCGGTCGCGCTCTGCGCGTCGCATCCACGGCCGCGACGGTCTCGCGGCGTCGGGGTCGGGCGACTCCCAGGTGCGACCGTCGGGCACGTCGCCGCTGTGCCGCTGCTCCTCGATGCCGGACATTGGCGAAAGCGTAGAAAACCCGGCTGCACATTCGGGGGATTCACCGGGGAGAGCCCGGAAGTCCTGCTGACCGCCGTGTCGCATTTCCGCCAGAAGGTGGTGGCGATCTGGTGCAGGCTTATGGCGTGCTCGATGATCCGGACCGCTGCTATCTGGCCGTACAGTCGCGTGACCCGCGATTCGACGGTTGGTTCTTCACCGCGGTGACATCGACCGGCATCTACTGCCGGCCGAGCTGCCCGGCCCGCACGCCGCAGCGAGTCCACGTCCGCTTCTTCGCCACGGCCGCCGCCGCCCAGCGGGCCGGCTTCCGTGCCTGCAAGCGGTGCCGGCCCGGCGCCACACCGGGTTCCCCCGAGTGGGACCAGCGTGCCGACGTGGTTGCCCGGGCCATGCGGCTCATCGCCGACGGGCTGGTCGACCGGTCCGGCGTGCCGGGGCTCGCCGCCGAGCTCGGCTACGGCGTACGCCAGCTCGAGCGCCTGCTGCTGGCCGAGGTCGGGGCCGGACCGATCGCCCTGGCACGGGCCCAGCGGGCGCAGACGGCCAGGGTGCTCATCGAGACCACCTCCCTCCCGATGGCCGAGGTGGCCTTCGCCGCCGGGTTCTCGAGCGTCCGCCAGTTCAACGCGACGGTCCAGGCGGTGTTCGCGCTCTCGCCGACCGGGCTCCGGGCGCGTCGGACGGGCGCGGCCCGACCGGCGGGCGACGGAGCGGGAACCCTCGTCCTGCGCCTCCCCTCCCGGCGGCCGCTCTGCCCGGACAACCTCTTCGGCCACCTCGCGGCCACCTCAGTCCCCGGGGTGGAGGAGGTGGTCGGCACCACCTACCGGCGCACGCTGCGGCTCAGCCACGGCCCCGGGATCGTCGAGCTGAGTCCGACGCCCGAGCACATCGTGTGCCACGCAGTCCTCTCCGACCTCCGTGACCTGACCGCCACGATCGCCCGCTGCCGGTGGCTGCTCGACCTCGATGCCGACCCCGAGGCGGTCGACCGTCATCTCGGTGCGGACCCTGCGCTCGCGTCCCTGGTGCGCAAGGCGCCCGGCAGGCGGGTGCCCCGCACCGTGGACGGAGCCGAGCTCGCGGTGCGGGCCGTGCTCGGCCAGCAGGTCTCGGTGGCCGCGGCCAGCGCGACAGCCGGCACCCTGGTGCGTGCCCACGGCGACCCGGTCGCCGACCCGTCTGGTGGCCTGAGCCACCTCTTCCCGACTCCGACCGCGCTCCGCGAGGCCGACCCGGCCCTGCCCGCCGGACGTGGCCGGACCTTGGCCGCCCTGGTCGCAGCCCTCGATGACCAGCAGCTCGACCTCGGACCGGGGTGCGACCGGGAGGCCGCACGGGCGGTGCTGGCCGGGTTGCCCGGCGTGGGTCGCTGGACCGTCGAGATGGTGGCCATGCGTGGCCTCGGCGACCCGGATGCCTTTCCCTCGGGAGACCTCGGGGTGCGCCGGGCGGCCGTCGTGGCCGGCCTCGGGTCGAGCCCGGCGGACCTGGTCGCACGCGCCGAGCGATGGCGCCCCTGGCGCGCCTATGCCGTCCAGCACCTCTGGGCGACCGCCGACCACCCGGTCAACCGGTGGCCGCCGGCCTCGCCGCCCGCCCGCCACCCATCCGCTGCATCGGCGCGGACCCCTGCACGATCTCGATCCAGAATCGGAGCACGACCAACATGACCAGCATGAAGACACCGACGACCGCCGCCACCGAGACGCTCGTCACAACCGTCGAGAGCCCGGTGGGGCAGCTCACGCTCGAGGCCCGCGACGGATGCCTGGTCGGCCTGCACCTCGAGGAGCAGCGTCACCCGTTCGTCCCACCTCCCGGGACCCGGCAGGACGATGCAGGCTTCGACGACGTCCGGGCCCAGCTCGACGAGTACTTCACCGGCGAGCGCACGACCTTCGACGTGCCGTTGCGGCTCGAGGGCACCGAATTCCAACGCCGGGTCTGGGAGGCACTCTGCGCGATCCCCTACGGCGAGACGATCGACTACGGCGAGCTGGCCGGGCGGGTGGGCAACCCGAGGGCCTCGCGGGCGGTCGGACAGGCCAACGGTCGCAATCCGGTGGCGATCATCGTCCCGTGCCACAGGGTGATCGCAGCCGACGGCACCCTCGGCGGCTACGGGGGTGGTCTCGATTGCAAGACCGCGTTGCTCGACCTGGAGGCCGCCTACCGGCCGTAGTCTGCACGCGTGGACGCGATCCCCTCCGACGACGGTGCCGGCGCGGCAACGTCGGATCCTGCCAACCGAAACGCCGCGACGGTCGGGGTGGTCGTCGTGGACCACGGGTCGCGCCGAGACGAGGCCAACCGCGCCCACGAGCGCTTCGTGGCGGACTCCCGGGGACGGCTGCGGCACCCGGTGGTCGAGCCCGCGCACATGGAGCTGGCCGAGCCGTCGATCGCGACAGCGTTCGATCGGTGCGTGGCCGCCGGGGCCGGCACGGTGGTCGTGGCCCCCTACTTTCTCTGGCCGGGCGACCACTGGCTCCGCGATCTTCCCGCGCTGACCGCCGAGGCCGCGTCCCGGCATCCCGGCGTGCACTGGATGGTCGCTGCTCCGCTCGGTCCCGACGGCGTCCTCATGGACCTGGTCGACCGACGGGTCGCCCACTGCCTGGCCCACGCCGCCGGCGCCGCGCCCGAATGTGCGACCTGCGCGGGGTCGGGCAGGTGCGTCCTGCGTTGAGACCGCGTGCGCCGGCAGGTGCCGGCTGGCTGCTGAGGGGCGGGCGACAGGGTGCGGCGAGGTCAGCTGCAGCGGTCGCCCAGCCAGGGTTGCTGGCCGTCCAGGGCGTAGAGGGCGACCGCGACGGTGTCCTGTTCGGCTTTGGTCGCCCGGTTCGGCGGGACCCCCACCAGGTAGCCGAGACCGGCGGCCTCGGCGGCCGTGTTCCAGGTGGCCTGGCTGAACTGGAATGCGCCCATGTAGAGCCCGTTCGGTGAGACCGCCCCGTAGTTACCGCCGGACTCGACCTGCACGACGCACTGGAGGAAGGGGTTGAGCGCCGGGTCGGGCAGGTTCGGGCTGCCGCCCGGTGCAGGGGCGGCGACGGGCGCGGTCGGGGCCGACGAGGTGGACGAGGTGGTTGCCACCCCCGTTGATGGAATGGTGGGCACCGTCGATGCGGGCGGTGCCGAACGCGGTGCGTTCCTCTGCGCGCGGGCCACGGCGGCCGCCGCTGCCGAAGCCTCGACGGCCTGCTGTTGGGCAACGGCTGTGGCCAGTTGGCCGGACACCATCGCCTGCTCCGATTCGAGTTGGGCCGCTGCAGCGGCGGCCCGACCGACGTCCGCCGCTTGGCCCGCCTGGTCTGCACGGTCCTGGGTCTGGCGCTGCTCGAGCACAGCCTGGTGGGCCTCGAGGGTCTGTTGCGCGGCGTGCAGCTGGTCGAGGGCGGTCGTGATGTCGCCGACCGCGAGGGCCGTGTACTCGCTCGCCGCCTGAGCCGTGGCGCCGCTCCCCGAGAAGAGGGCAGTGTCGGTTCCCGACATGTCGGACCCCGAGTTGATGTAGGAGAGGATCGCCTGACGGCGCACGAGTTGGAGCCGCTGGTCGATGGCCTGCTGGTCCGCGACGATCTGCTGGTTGAGCTCCGAGACGGCCGTGGCGTCGGCGGCCACCCGGGCCGCGGCCACCGAGGACTGTTGGCGCGAAGCGTCCAGCTGGAGCTGCTCGAGGACGAGCTTCTGGGAGATGGCCGCCGCCCGGTTTTGGAGCGACGAGATCGTGTCGGCTCCGGCCGCACGGTGGCCGTTGGGCACGACAAGGCAGACCAGGGCGACGAGAGTCGAGAGGAGCACCGTGCCGGCCGCGGACCGGCGGTGTCCTGCTGTGTCGAGCTCCGCCATCGGTGTTAACCGGGCGAGAAACACAAGACTTGAACCCTACTTGTGCGTGACCCGGATCACAAGCAGGCCGCCCCGACGGTGCCTGGACGGGCGCAGGGGCCCCCGTTCGGGCAGCATGGGGCCATGAAGCTGTCCAGAGGGGACGGGACGCTCGGGCTGGCCCCTGCGTCGGTGCGCGACTATCGGGAGCTGGCCCGCCGGCGCCTGCCCCGACAGCTCTTCGACTACGTCGACGGCGGCGCCTACGAGGAGACCACGCTGGCCGCCAACCGCCATGACCTGCAGGACGTCCTGCTGCGCCAGCGCGTGCTGCGCGACGTGTCGGTGCGCTCGCTCGCCACCACCGCGCTGGGTGAGGACCTCTCGCTCCCGGTCGTGTTGGCGCCGGTCGGCCTCGCCGGCATGCTCGCCACGCGCGCCGAGGTCCAGGCGGCCAGGGCTGCGGCCGCGTTCGGGATCCCCTTCTGCGAGTCGACGGTCTCCATCTGCGGGATCGAGGAGGTGGCCGCCGCATCGCGTCCCCCGTGGTTCCAGCTCTACGTGATGCGCGACCGCAGCTACGCCGAGGACCTGATGGCCCGGGCTACGGAGAGCGGGTGCTCGGTCCTGGTGCTCACGGTCGACCTCCCCGTCGTGGGTGCCCGCTATCGCGACGTGCGCAACGGGATGTCCGGGACCCTGCCTCGGGCGAAGCAGATCCGGCGTGGCGTCGACCTCGGCCTCCATCCCCGGTGGCTGCGTGACGTCGCGTTCGGGGGCAGGCCGCTCACCTTCGGAAACCTCGAGAAGGCGGTGCCGGGGGGTGCGACGCCGATGGACTTCAAGCAGTGGGTCGACGGTCAATTCGACCCGTCCGTGACCTGGGAGGACCTGGCCTGGGTGCGTGAGCACTGGCTCGGCAAGTTGGCGCTCAAGGGCATCCTCGACGCAGACGACGCGCGGGAGGCGGTGGCCCAGGGGGCCGACGCGGTAATCGTCTCCAACCACGGCGGGAGGCAGCTCGACGGGGTGCCTTCGACCATCCGCGCGCTGCCCGCGGTGGTCGACGCTGTCGGCGACGGGGCCGAGGTGCTCGTCGACGGCGGCATCCGGAGCGGCCTCGACGTGGCCAAGGCGCTCTCCCTCGGGGCGAGGGCCTGCCTGGTCGGCCGGGCCTGGGCCTGGGCGGTGGCAGCGCGGGGTGGGGCGGGGGTCACCCACATGCTCGAGATCCTGCGGGGGGAGCTCGAGGTGGCCATGGGGCTGACCGGCGTCACCGATGTGCGTCTGTTCGGTCGCGACGCGTTGCTCGAGAGCGTCGAGCGCGAGCAGGTCGACCCCACGACATGACCATCGCTCGAAGGATGGCCGCCCCGGGATCTAGTCGGGCACCCGCGGTCCGGCGGGCCGGGCCACGACCCACCTGAGGGCCGAGCCCAGCGCCCGGGCAGCCGGGCGCACGGCGAGGCGGTCGGCCCCGGGCAGGGTCGGGAGCCGGAGCTCAGCCCGGGCCCACGGCGGGAGCACACCCTGGGCGGCGGCCACCAGGAGCCCGTGGGTGGCGATCTCGTGCGGCCACCTCCCTACGCCGCGCAGGATGAAGTTGCGCGAAGTGCGGGCTTCGTCCGTGAGGCGGAGCTCGGGGCGCACTGTTTCGAAGTAGGCCTCGAGCTCGTCGACCGTCCGGGGTACGACGACCGCTCCGAGGTCGACAGCCACCCGGGACATCTCGTCGACGTATGCATCCTCCTCGGCCGGCGAGAGATCGTGAGGTGCATACGCGCGGGTGGCGGCCAGGAAGCTACGCACCTCGGTCGTGTGCACCCAGGTGAGCAGGTCGGGGTCGGCGGCCGAGTACGGCCGGCCGTCCAGGGCGGTGCCGACGACCCGGGCGTGCACGCCCCGTACCCGGGCCACGGCAGCCTGCGCCTCCGACCGCGATCCGAACGTCGTGGTGCCGAGGAAGTCGGCGGTCCGCTCCAGCCGTCCGAGCGGATCGGTCTGGTACTGCGAGTGCTGGGCCACCGCGGCCATGGCCAGCGGGTGGAGCATCTGGAACAGCAGGGTGGAGAGACCTCCGACGAGCATCGCCGGCAGGTCGCCGTGGACCTGGCGGGTGACTGAGCCGGGGGGGAAGTAGGCCTCGGCCGGGTCGTCGCAGGGGGGCGGTGGGACGCGGCGCATCCCCATCGAACGGCGGACCTGGCTGCGGACTTGTCCCCGGACCAGCTCGACACATTCGAGGGTGACCGTGCGTCCGAGGTCCCGCGCCTCGACGACCTGTGCCCGCGGATCCACGAGCCGTCACCCTAACGGCGCGGCCCGCGGTTGCGGCCGCGCCCGTCGCCGGGTCCTGCGGCTCCGGTCGCCTAGCCTGCGGTTCCGATGCGCGGCACCCTGAAGGAGGAGCCATGACCACCTGCACGATCGGCGACACCACCATCGCCTACGAGCTCATCGGGGAGGGGCCGCCGTTCGTCCTGACCCCGGGCGGTCGGTTCAGCAAGGATGTCCCGGGGATCCGCGAGCTCGCGCTCGAGCTCGCCGGACGGGGCAACCAGGTGCTCATCTGGGACCGGCCCAACACCGGTGCGTCCGACGTGTCCTTCCGGGGACGGTCGGAATCGGAGATGCAGGCAGACGCGCTCGCCGGTCTGCTCCGCGAGCTCGGCCTCGCCCCGGCGGTCATCGTCGGTGGTTCTGGTGGCGCCCGCGTCTCGCTCCTCACAGCTGCCCGTCACCCCGACGTGGCCGCTCGGCTGGCCGTGCTCTGGATCAGCGGAGGGGTCTACGGCCTGCTGCTCCTCGCGGTGCACTACTGCGGGGAGTCGATCCGGGCCGCCTGGGGGGGCGGCATGGAGGCGGTCGTCGCCCTTCCCGAGTGGAACGAGGTCATCGAGCGCAATCCGGGGAACCGGCAGCGATTCCTCGAACTCGATCCCCGCCAGTTCATCGCGACCCTCGAGCAGTGGATGATCGCCTACTGTCCCGACGCCCAGACGACCGTCCCCGGGCTTCCCGACGCGCGCTTCGCCGAGCTCGAGGTCCCCACACTCGTCTTCCGGAGCGGCACGACCGACGCCCACCACACCCGCGCGACCTCCGAACGGGTCGCCGCCCTCATCCCCGGCGCCGAACTGGTCGAGCCGCCCTGGGGCGACAACGAGTGGAACGAGCGGAGCGCGGCGGCCGCGAACGGGACCGGCCATCTGTTCGACCGCTGGCCGCTCCTGATGCCGCAACTGCTCGCGTTCGCCGGGGACGGGTAGCGGCCGTTCCGGGTCGGCTCAGGCAGGGACCCGCCAGTCGTCGCGGTCGGGCAGACGGTGGCCGAACAGGGCCGAAGCGTTCCCCCCGGCGACCTTGCGCAGGTCGGCATCGGGCAGTGTGCCGAAGACCTCCAGCATGGTGGCCTGGGTGTCCGGCCAGGTGGAGTCGGCATGGGGGTAGTCGCTCTCGACCATCACGTGGTCGAGCCCGATCCGGTCGAGCACCGGGACCGCCGAGGGGTCGTCGATCGTGCAGAACCAGTAGTTGCGGCCGAGCACCTCGCTCGGACGCAGGTCCGACGTCCAGGTGGCGCTCTCGGTGCCCGAGGCCGAGTGGTCGAGCACATAGTCCGCGCGGTCCATGAGCATCGTGACCCATCCGATCCCCCCCTCGGACAGGGCCACCCGGAGACCCGGGAAGCGCACCGCGACCCCGGACCAGAGCCACTCGGACGCGGCGAGCAGCGCGTTGACCGGGAAGACCGTGGGGAGCAGCTCGAAGGGAGGGTCCGGCGACGGGAGCGGGGCCCAGGACGAGGCACCGGTGTGCAGGCAGACGACCGTGCCGGTCTCCTCGCAGACGGCGAAGAACGGATCCCAGTGGGTGGTGAAGATCGAGGGGTAGCCGAGCTGTGCGGGGAACTCGGGGAAGCTCACCGCCTTGAACCCGAGGGACGCGTTGGCCCGGATCTCGGCAGCAGCTATGGCCACGTCGGGGAGCCAGGGGATCTGGAGGGGGATGATGCGCTCAGGGTGCGTGCCGGCCCAGACCTCGTGATGCCAACGGTTCCATGCCCGGGTGCAGGCGAGCCCGAGCTCGGGGTCCTCGGCGCGGGAGAAGACCGAGCCGCAGAACCCCGCCACCAGCGACGGGAAGCAGAGCGAGGCCCAGATGCCGCCGATGTCCATGTCGGTCACCCGGGCCTCGATGTCGTAGCAGCCCGGGCGCATCTCGTCGAAGCGCGCCGGCTCCATGCTCCACTGCTCGCGCGGCCGCCCGACCACTGCGTTGAGGCCGACGTTCGGGTAGTCGCGGTCCTCGAACCGCCAGTACTGGTCGCCGTTCGTGCGTTCCTCGATCCGTGGAGCGCTCGCGGCCAGACCGGCCGGCATCCGACCCTCGAAGAGGTCGGGGGGCTCGATGAGATGGTCGTCGACCGAAATGACCGGGGCTGCAACCGGCCGCGGGGAGGGGTCCGGCAGCAGCGTGCTCTCCATGGCAGGGGAGAGTAGCGTCGGCGTGCGCCCGGGACACAGGAAACGGGAGGGGGAGCATGTCCACGACGAAGGCAGAGCCGGCCATCACGACCGTCCCACTGGTCATCGCGGGCCTCCCGGCCGCCGGCGCGGACGGAACCTATCCGGTGGTGGACCCGGCGCGGCCCGACGAGGTCGTGCTGCTCGCGCCGAGCGCCTCGACCGATCAGCTCGACCGCGCGGTCGGAGCGGCCCGCGACGCCCAGCCGGAGTGGGCCGCCCTCGATCTCGACGCCCGGGGAGCGCTGGTCACCGCCGCCTGTGACCGGGCCCTGGCCTCCCTCGACCTCGATGCGGCGGCCATTCTCCTCACTCGGGAGCACGGGAAGATCCTCGTCGAGTCCATCTTCGACCTTTCGGCCGCGGTGGCCATGGCCGGTGCCCTCGCGCCGCTGGTGGCCGAAGCCCTCGCGCCGGCACAGGCCGGCACTGCGGTCATCGAGCGGGTGCCGCACGGGGTGGTTGCCGCCGTCCTCCCGTTCAACTGGCCGGCGGCGGTGATGGGCAACAAGGTCCTGCCCGCTCTGCTGGCGGGGAACGCAGTTGTCGTCAAGACCCCCCCGACCTGCCCGGGTGCGGTGCTGTTGGCGACGGCGGCGCTGGCCGCAGAGCTTCCGCCCGGCGTGCTCAGCGCGGTCAACGGACCGTCGCCGGCTCTCGGCGCGGCGTTGGTCGCCCACGAGGGCGTCGACATGGTGTCCTTCACCGGCGGGGTGGTCGCCGGGCGCGCGGTGCTCAGCGCCTGCGGCCCGCTGCTGCGGCCGGCCGTGCTCGAGCTCGGCGGCAACGACCCGGCCATCGTCGCCCCCGACCTCGAGCCGACCGAGGACCTCGCCACCCGCCTCCTCGAGGCCGCGTTCACGACCTCGGGCCAGGTCTGCATGGCGGTCAAACGTCTCTACGTGCCCGCCGCCCGGCTCGGCGCCTGGCGGGACGCCCTGACCGCAGTCCTCGCCCGTACCGTCGTCGGGCACGGTCTGGACCCGGAGGTCACCATGGGCCCGGTCCACACCCGAGCGGCCCAGGAGCGGGTCGAGGCCATGATCGCCGCGGTGGTCGGCGGAAGGACCGAGGTCGTCCGGCCGGCGGAGTTCCGCGGTGGGGAATCGGGCTGGTTCGTCTCCCCGGCACTGGTGGTCGATCCAGATCCGGCCGCCGAGCTTGTCCGGGAGGAGCAGTTCGCCCCCGCCCTGCCGATCCTCCCCTACGACGACCTCGACGCGGCGGTGGACGCCGCCAACGACACCCGCTTCGGCCTCTGTGCCTCGGTGTGGAGCGGCGACCCGGACCTGGCCGACACTTTGGCCGGCCGCCTGGCCGCCGGGACGGTCTGGACCAACGCCCACGGGATGGCGGCCATGGACCACCTCGCACCGATGGGCGGATGGGGCGACTCCGGGCTCGGGCTCGAGCTCGGCGTCGAGGGGATGACCGCCTTCACCCGGCCGCGGACCCGGAGAAAGGGGACGGCATGATCGATCTGCTCATCCGCGACGGGCTGGTGGTCGACGGGACCGGGACACCCGGCCGCCGGGCGGACGTCGGGGTCCACCATGGACGGGTGGTCACCGTCGGCACGGTCAGCGACAGTGCCACCCGGGTCATCGACGCGGCCGGGTGCGTGGTGGCTCCCGGGTTCGTCGATCTGCACACCCACTACGATGCCCAGCTCTTCTGGGACCCGTCGGCGAGCCCGTCGCCGCTTCACGGGGTCACCACCGTGTTCGGTGGGAACTGCGGGTTCTCGTTGGCCCCGGCCGGCCCCGACCACGCCGACTACCTCTCGCGGATGATGGCGCGGGTGGAGGGGATGCCGCTCGCCGCGCTGCAGGCCGGGCTCGACTGGAAGTGGTCCTCGTTCGGCGAGTGGCTGGGTCGGCTCGACGGCGCGGTCGGGGTCAACGCCGGCTTCCTGGTCGGGCACTCCACGCTGCGCCGGTCGGTCATGGGTGAGGATGCGGTGGGGGAGGAAGCCACGCCGGACCAGCTGGACCGGATGGTCCGCGCACTGCACCGGGCCCTGTCCGAGGGCGGCCTCGGCTTCTCGACCTCCCAGGCTCCCACCCACAACGACGGGGACGGCCGGCCCGTGCCGTCACGGTCGGCCAACCGGGAGGAGCTCGAGCGGCTGGCCGCCGCGGTCGGCGACCATCCGGGCACGACGGTCGAGATGATCGTGCCGGGCTGCCTCAACGGGTTCACCGAGGACGAGGTCGACCTCATGACCCGGATGTCGCTCCTCTCCGGTCGACCGGTCAACTGGAACGTGCTGGCCCCGACTGCCGGAAACCCGGACGGCACCACACGCCAGCTCGGCGCCTCGACGACTGTCGCCGGCGCCGGCGGCCGCCTGGTGGCCCTGACCCTGCCCCACACCATGGCCCTCCGCCTGTCCTTCGAGCACGGCGCCATCCTGGACGGACTGCCCGGGTGGCGCGAGTTCTTCGCCACCACGGTCGACCAACGGATGCGTGTCCTCTCCGACCCCGCGGCCCGGCGGGCCATGGACGAGCGCGCCCAGTCCGACGAGGCCGGCGTCCTGCGATTCCTGGCCAACTGGGACCGCCTGGTGGTGGCCGAGACCTTCTCGCCCGAGAACGTGGGCATCGAGGGCAGGTCGGTCGCGGCTGTCGCCGCCGAGCGCGGGCTGAGCGGATGGGACGCCCTCTGCGAGATCGTGGTGGCGGACCGACTGCGCACGGGGTTCTCGGTCCCGATCCCGGTGACCGACGCCGACTGGGTCGCGCGGGCCGAGGTCTGGCGCGACCCGAGGGCGGTGGTCGGCGGCTCGGACGCCGGTGCCCACCTCGACACCATGTGCGGGGCGGTGTACTCGACGACGCTGCTCGGCGAGGCGGTGCGCGACCGCCAGCTCCTGCCGATCGAGGAGGCGGTCCACCTGATCACCGGGGCGCCGGCCGACCTCTACGGCCTGGTCGGCCGCGGACGGGTGGTCGAAGGCGCCTGGGCGGACCTGACAGTCTTCGACCCCGAGCGGATCGGCCCCAGCCCGATGCGCACCCGCAGCGACCTACCCGGTGGGGCGAGCCGCCTCTACGCGGGCGCCACCGGGATCGAGCACGTGCTGGTCAACGGCACCGAGGTGGTCACCGCCGACACCCTCACCGGGGCGGTGCCCGGCACCGTTCTCCGCTCGGGTACCGACACCGTGACGGTTCCCGTACCCGGGACCACCGCGGCCTGACCCGCGCTCAGACCGGTCGCGCTCAGACCGACCTGCTCAGACCGACCGGCCCGGACCGAGCAGGTCCGGGTCGAACCGAAGCTCGCGGCGGGCCATCGCCTCGAAGAAGCCGTGGAACCCCTCTCCGTCGGAGGAGCGGAAGAACGACCTGGCCGGCTCCGGCAGCTCGCGGCCCGAGCCGACCGCCTCGATCTGCCAGGCGCGCCGGCAGCGGTGCTCGAGCGCGACGGCCCGCTGGTGGGCGGCACGGATGCTGCCTGCCGTGACCAGCACCCCGTGGTTGGCGAGCAACGCCATGTCCGCGGTCCCCACGGCCGCGGCGGCCCGGGCCGCGCTGTCCCGGCTGTCGACCGGCCCGTCGTACTCGTCGACCAGGACGAGCTCGCCGCCGCCGAGGGCCGAGCTCTGGTCGTAGCAGCCCGGGAGACGACCGAGGTCGGCCCAGACCGTGCCGAATTGCGGATGGCTGTGTACGGTCACCCCGATGTCGTCACGGAGCCGGTGGAGCTCGACGTGCAACGGGATCCCGAGCGGCACCGGCCAGTTCCCTTCGATCAGGGCGCCCTCGGAATCGATGACCAGCACGTCCTCGGGCCGGATCTCGTCCCAGAGGAGGAGCCACGGGTTGCAGAGCAGGGTGCCGTCGGGCTGGCGGTAGGTGATGTGGCCCGCCAGGTGGTCGTCGTACCCCTCGCGCCAGAGGGTGCGGGCCAACAGGACCAGCTCCTCGCGGGGGGTGAGCTCGGGCAGCAGCGCCTTGTGGGTCGATGCGGACCGACCGGCCGGGCGGGGATCGGTCACCGGAGGCGGTCCGTCACGGGAGGACCGTATCGGGCAGGGGCCAGCGGTAGAGCGCAGCCGCGTTCTCGTGGGTCAGCTTGCGGAGATCCTCCACCGGCAGGTGGCCCCAGGCCCGCTCGACCACCTCCTGGGTGTCGGGCCAGGTCGTGTCGCCGTGGGGGTAGTCGACCTCGAGCATCACGTGGTCGATGCCGATCCGGTGTCGGGTGTCGATGGTCGAGGGGTCGTCGATGGTGCAGAACCAGAAGTTGCGTTGGAGGACCTCGGCCGGGAGGAGGCCGGTGGCGTCGTATCCCTGCCCGTAGCCCGAGCGGTCCACGATGTTGTCGAGGCGGTCGAGCAGCATGGCGACCCACCCGATGCCCCCCTCGCTCATGGCGATCTTGATGCCCGGGTAGCGGGCGGGCAGTCCGGACCAGAGCCACTCGGCGCACGCGGTCAGCGACATCTGGCCGAACAGGGTGGCTCCGAGGGCCACCAGCGGGCTGTCCGCCGGCAGGTCCGGCATCCCCGAGGAGCCGACGTGGAGGGAGAGGACGGTGTCGGTCTGTTCGCAAGCGGCGATGATCGGGTCCCAGTAACCCGAGAAGATGCTGGGCAGGTCGATCCGGTGAGGGCGTTCGGGGAGGGTGACCGAGCGGAATCCCCGTGCGGCGTTGCGCCGGATCTCGGCCGCTCCGAGCTCGGGGTCGGTCAGATAGGTGATCCCGCAGGGGATGATCCGGTCAGGGTAGGGCTGCCACCAGGCCTCGTAGAGCCAGTCGTTCCACGCCCGGGTCACGGCCAGACCGAGCTCCGGGTCGCTGGCCGCCGAGAAGACCCGGCCCGAGAAGCCGGTGATCATCGAGGGGAAGTTGAGGGAGGCCCACACCCCGTTGATGTCCATGTCGGCGATGCGCGCGTCGATGTCCCAGCAGCCTCGCCGCATGTCCTCGAAGCGTGTGGGTTCGAGGGTCACGCACTCCGGCCGCCGCCCGGCGACCGCGTTCATTCCGACCTGCGAGTACCGGGCGCCGTCGAACTCCCAGAGCTGATGGCCGCGGCGGGTCTCGACGATCTTCGGGGCCCCATCGGCGAGCTTGGCGGGCAGCCGCCCCTCGAACATGTCCGGGGGCTCGACCAGATGGTCGTCGACCGAGATGATCGTGACCCGGACCTCACGCGGCTCGGGGTCCGGGAGCAGGGTGTCCTCTCGAGTGCTGATGGTCACGCTGTCGCCTCCACCGGTGAGTATGCCAGGTGCCCGCGCCTCTGGCTCAGCGCCGGGCGGTGCGTTTCCGGTCCGAGCGTGCACTCTTGCGCTGCTTCTTCTTCGCCTGGCTCTTCGAGGTCCCGCTCCGCTGCTGGGTGGCTGCAGGTGCGGCCGGCTCGGCAGGGGCCGGGGTCGGATCCGGTCTCGCTGCCACGGCCAGCAGTGCGGTGATCCCGGCCACCTGGAGGGCCCACCAGGGGAACTCGGCGAGCTGCCACTGCCCGACGACCGTCGCGAGGACGGCGATGGTGACGCCGGCGGCGAAGCGCACCAGGTTCGCCCGTGCCGCCACGATCACTCCGACGGCCAGGGCAGGCCACACGTAGTAGGGGGTCATGACCGATTCGGTGTAGGTGCGCAGCGCGAGCGCAAGGGCCGCCGCCCAGACGATCATCTCGGGCCGCTCGCGCCATCGCACGGTCCACCACCCGAGGAGTCCGGCCAGTGCCAGTGCGATGACCCGGGTCGGACCCCCACCGACCTTGGCGGTCTGCCCCGTCCCCCCGAGCTTCGGGGCGAGGAACGTCCACGGTGTCTGGTGGTTGTCCCCCACATTGGGAAAGGTCGGTTGCTCGACGAGCGCGTGGAGGGTGTCGTGCGCGTCGGCGGCGAGCGGCGGGATGGTGAGCACGACCGCCGGAAGGGCGCCCCTGACCACCAGCCCGAGCGCGCGCGACCGGCCGCCGAGCGCGAGGAGCAGCGGGAAGAGGACGATGACCAGTGGTTGTACGGCCACCGCCGCCCCGAACAGCCAGCCAGCCCCGGTGAAGCGCCGATCGAAGGCGAAGATGAGGGCGTACGCGGCGAGCGCGAGCGCCACGGCGTCCTCGGGATGCCCGGAGATGACCGTTACCGGCCAGAGCAGCACAGCCTGCACGGCACAGAGCACCGCCCGGCGCTCCCGGGTGACCCCGAGCCGCTCGGCCAATGCGTCGAGGGCGAACAGGGCGACACACGAGAGGAGCAGCATCACCGGCAGCAGCACGATGCTCGCCCCGCGGTGGATGTCGTAGAGCTTCGACCCCGACCGGGCGACGTCGTTCAGGAAATAGGGGGTCCCTGGCAGGAGGAGGTAGTGCACGCCCGCGGTCGGCAGGCCGTTCTGGGCGACCTGGACCGCGGTGGTCGTAAAGGAGTTGGCGAACGCCCCGAGCGGCGCCAAGACGGCGAGGAAGCCGGGGAACGCGAGGAAGCCCGGACCGTAGACAGCGCTCAAGTGACCGTGGGCGACCGCTGCGGACGCCCGGTAGGTGGTCCAGATGTCCCCGGGGGTGATCCAGAGGTCCGGCTTGTGGCGGACCACTGGCCCCCACCGGAAGCAGTAGAGCAGACCGAGAGCGACGAAGAGCGCCGAGACGAGGACCGGCCACGCCTTGTCGGCGAGCCGTTCGACCATCCTGTCCTCGAGCGTCGGTTTCCGGGTCGGGCTCGTGGGCATCGCCGAGAGCCTGCCACGCGATCGGGCCCCGCAGCACGAACGGCAGTTCGCCGACCGCGACGACAACATCTGCTCAGCGGCCGGCAAGCCGGCAAGGGACGTGCCCGATCCCCGCCTAGCGGGCCGTTGCCCTCCCGTCGACCGGGCGGTACTGCCGCAGCGCGGAGTCGAAGGTGGCGCCGAAGGCGACCCGGATCGCCTCGTGCTGCGACCGGCTCAGGACGGCTGAGGCCGGCGCAATTCCCTCGGGAGGCCGGGTGCGCTCGGGGTCATCCCGGACGTTGAACCTGGTCCAGCCGGTTACCCCGGCCAACGGTGTCCCGATGGCGTCGGCACAGGCCTCGAGCACGGGCCCCACCGCGTCGTTGCGGTCGTAGGCGAGCACCCGAAGCGCCCCGTCCCCGAACACGCCGGCGAATCCCCCGACCAGCCGCGAGTAGTCCAGCTCGATGCCTCCGGGGGAGAAGATGCCGCGCTGTTCGAGTGCCTCGGTGACGAAGGCGTCGAACTCGCCTGCGCGACCCTGGAGCACGAGCTCGTAGTAGAGCGACTCGAGATACTCGGAGGGCTCGCGCAGCGTGATGACGACCCGAGCCGAGTACCCGACCTCCTCGAGGGCGCTCCGCAGCAGGATCATCCGGTCCGGCTTGTCGTGCAGAAACTCGAGGTCCTCGCTGGAGATGAGCACCGCTGCGGGCCGATGGTGCCGGAGCTCCCCGGCGAGATCGGCGATGGTGCCCGCCTCGGGGTCGAACCGCTCGTCCCCGTTGAGCTCCCACGCCAGGTTGTGCTGGCCGTCGCCGACGCCGACCTGTCCGGTACCCGGGTAGTACAGCCCCTGTGCACTGAAGTGCTCCCTGTTGCGGGCGATCATCGTCTGCAACGACGTGGTGCCCGTCTTGTGCATCCCGACGTGCAGCACGACTGGCCGCGAGCCCATGCTCGGAACCTAGCAGCGGGTCGGGACTCCCGGTCGTCGCTGGCAGCGGCGGCCTCTCTTAGCGGCGATCCCTTAAGCGGGAGTTTCCGGGCTGTCCCCTCGTGTCTCGGCGGTCAGGGCGCTCCGGTCCTCTTCGGTGAGGTCTTCGTCCTTGACGGGATGGACGATGGCCCAATGCCCTCCTGTCGGGCAGTGCTGAAACCTCGTCCGTGGGCCCAGCCTGGCCGCTTTGAGGCTCCCGCCCTCGATCCAGGTGGTCCTGAACAGATGTCCCCTGCTGCAGCGTACGACGGTCTGGCCCGGGATCGAGTACCCGCGCCGCCTCATGGCCAGATTCAGCACGATGACCGAGACCGCGACGACCACCAGCACGATCAGTCCGACGATCAGTCCGACCATGGACGCCTCCCACAGTCGATGCTCGACGTCGCCCTGCACTCCCATGGTGTCATGAGTTGATGCTCCCATGGTGTCGTGAGTTGATGAAGTCGAGCCTGGTCAGATCGTCATCAGAAAGGGTCAACGCCGCACCCGCGACATTTTCGCGCAGATGCACAACGGACGAGGTTCCGGGGATGAGCAGGATGTTCGGCGATCGTTGGAGGAGCCACGCCAAGGCGACGGCCATCGGTGCGGCACCGAGGCGGGAGGCGACTGCCTCCAGCAGGTCGGACTGCAGCGGGCTGAAGCCTCCGAGCGGAAAGTAGGGAACGTAGGCGATCCCTTGACCGAGGAGGGCGTCGATGAGCTCGTCGTCGACCCGGTGGGCGATGTTGTAGAAGTTCTGCACGCAGACGACCGGTGCGATGGACTGCGCTTCGGCGATCTGCTCGGCGTTCACGGTGCTCAGGCCGAGGTGCCTGATCAGTCCTTGGTGTTGGAGCTGCGCGAGCGCCTCGAACGGCTCGGCGATGGAACCGGGCTCAGCGCCGTGCAATCCACCGACGCGCAGATTCACGACGTCGAGAACGTCCAGGCCGAGGTGGTCGAGGTTGTCGTACACGGCCTGTCGCACCTCCTCGGGTGAACGGGCGTGCGGCCAGCCACCGTCGGAGTCGCGCCGTGCACCGACTTTGGTCACGATGCGCAACGAATCTGGGTAGGGGTGAAGGGCTTCCCTGATGATCTGGTTGGTGATGTAGGGGCCGTAGAAGTCGCTGGTGTCGATGTGGGTGATGCCCAACGCTGCCACCTCGCGCAGGACGGCCACCGCCGCCTCTCGATCGGCGGGCGGGCCGAACACCCCGGGTCCGGCCAGCTGCATCGCTCCGTATCCCATACGGGTCACCGTCAGATCCGCAGCCATCGTGAACGTTCCGCCGGGCGGTGTCTTCATTGCAAACATGGTATTGGCCACCTTGCTCTCAGGCCTCGGGTCGCTCAGAGCTGAAGCGGTAGGCGCGGGGAGTTGAAGACGACCTCGGGGTCGGTCCAGTCCTTGCCGGGCAGGTCGACGTAGAGTTCGACCTCGTTGCCGTCGGGATCCTGCACGTACAGCGAGTGTGCGAATCCCTCGTCGACGGCACCGACCACGCGCGCGAGGTCCGGTCGTGCCTCGAGGCGGGCGAGGAGGGCCCGAAGATCGTCGTCGCTGTCGCCGACCTTGACGCCGAAGTGGTAGAGGCCGAGGCGGCGTCCGTCGGGGATCGGCTTGGCATCCGATCCGACTTCGATCAGGAGCAGGTCGTGATGGGTGTCTCCGGCGCGGAATCCAGCGACGGGGTAGCGCCCCGGTGGCCAGATGACCGGCCACCCGAGGATGTCCCGGTAGAAGGAGAGGGAACGGTCGAGATCGGCGACGTAGAGGACGATGTGGCCGAGCTCACGCACACGGCCCCGCATCATCTCCACCTCGGTTGCAGCTGCCTGGGTCACGGGAACCTCCAATTCGCTCTGGACGGTCCACCGTCCACTTGCGTGATCTATAAACTAACGATCACAGCCATGCTCCCGGGCCTGAGATTCTCGTTCGCCCGTTACCGATGAGGGATCTGGCGGTGGAGCACGCCCTATGAGAGCCCTCTTGCCAGAGCCCAGTGCACGCGTCGACGTCACCGACGCCTATGCGATCCCGGCCGGCGCCGGCACCGACCGGCCCTTTGTTCGGTGCAACATGATCTCCAGCCTGGACGGCGCCATCGCCGTCGACGGCCGCTCCGGCATGCTGGGCGGACCGGCTGATGGCAGGCTCTTCCGGATCCTGAGGTCCCTGGCTGATGTGATCCTCGTCGGTGCCGGTACCGCTCGCGCCGAGGGATACGGGCCGGTCCGGCTGAGTGAGGAGCTCCGGCAGCAACGCCGCCAACGAGGGCAGTCCGCGGTGCCGCCCATTGCGGTCGTGACCCGATCGGCCAACTTCGACTGGTCGTCGCCACTCTTTGCACAGGCCGAGGCGCGCACGATCGTCGTCACGACGAGCGACTCCGACAAGGCGGAGCGGACCCGCGGCGAGGAAGTGGCCGACGTCGTCCTGGCCGGCGATGGACGCGTCGATCCACGCCGTGCCATCGACCACTTCCACCGGGTCGGATATCGCTCGGTGCTCCTCGAGGGTGGGCCCGGGCTCAATGACGATGTCCTTCGCGCCGGGTTGCTGGACGAGCTCTGCCTCACCATCGCCCCGCGCCTCGTCGCCGGCTCCGGGTCCCGCGTCCTTGCCGGCGAAGAGCTGCCTCGTCCGCTCGAGCTCGACATCGTCCACCTCCTCGAAGAGGACGGACTGCTCTTCTATCGACTCGCCGTTCCTAGTGGACGGCGACCTCGATGACCTTCACGACGACGAGGACGAGGGCGATCACGAGGTAGCCGCGCAGCGTCCCCAAGCCGATCTTGCGCTGCAACGACATGGTCGGCCGGGAGAGGGTCGCCAGCGGCGGCATCCTCCACGTGCTCCGGTCTCCGGATTCGGCGAAGGCGTCGTCGACGGTGACGAGATCGCGCCGGCGGTGTGCCTGGACGAGAAGGAAGGCCCCGACCAGCAGGCCGACGACCACGCCGGTAGCACAGACACCGATGATCTCGGCGCCCGAGATCGCCGGAAAGAGCACGCTTGCGGTCAGCACGACCGACAGGATGACCAGCACCCAGATGATCACTCCGGTCACCGCGTTGAGCCGCTTGCTGTTGACCCAGGGCCCGAGTACCGCCTTGTCGTTGCAGAGGAGGAGGAGGAAGACACAGGCGCTCGGAAGGAGGACTCCGGCGAGCACCTGTACGGCCAAGGTGAGCAGTCCGAGCGGCGCGTGGGGAATGAGGACCAACAGGGCCGCGAGGCCGATGAGCCCGGCGTAGCAGGCATAGAACCCTTTGGCCTGCTTCACCGGACGGTGCAACGAGTGCTTGAGGTTCATGACGTCGCTGGTCGCGTACGCCGTCGCGAGCCCGACTGCAGCGGCACCGATGATAGCCGCGTCGATCAAGGCGATTGCGAACAGGTCGCCCATTGTGCGTGACGCATAGGTGGCGAGACCGTGGGCGATCCCGGCAGTGTCCGTGAAGTTTCCGAACCCCGGAGTGTGGGTGAACGTGGCTGCCACGAAACTCATGATCGCTCCGCCGCCGATGACCACCAGGACGATGCCGATGACCAGATCGACCCGCTCGTACTTGATCCAACGAGGCGTGATCCGCTTGTCGATGATGTAGGACTGCTGGAAGAACAGCTGCCATGGAGCGACCGTGGTGCCCACGATGCCGATGATCAGCAGCATCACGGTGGAGAGGGGTGCGCCACCGGGGATCCGGGGTACCACGAAGTCGTGTGCCACCTGGCCAATCGGCGGATGCACGACGAACGCGATCGGGACCAGGAGGAGGGAGCCGGCGACCAGCACGAGGCAGAGACGCTCGAAGCGCCGGAAGCTCCCGGTGCTCACTGCAGCGATGATGGCCACGGCGGAAACCGCGACAGCGGGGACCTTGGGGAGACCGAGGTAGGAGATGGCCAGTGAGATGCCGATGAACTCTGTGACGATGGTCAGGGCGTTGAGCAGGAACAGGTCGATGACGCTGAAGGCACCCCAGAACTTGCCGAAGCGCTCCAGGATCAGCCGTGCGTGCCCGACCCCGGTCACTGCGCCGAGGCGAAGGACCATCTCCTGGCAGACGTAGAGGACCGGGACGAGCAGTGCGAGGGTCCAGAGCAGGTGTGTGCCGAAATTCTGGCCGGCCTGGCCGTAGGTCGAAAAGGCGCCGGCGTCGTTGTCGCCGACCATGACGATGAGCCCCGGACCGACGATGGCCAGGAGGGTCTTGAGCTTTGGCGAGACGCCGGCACGCGCGGCGACGTCTCCGTGGGCGATGGTGCCCAGGGCACCGCGGATGTTGCCGATGTGGGCTTCGTCGAGGACGGCGGTCTCCGCCGTCGTCCGGTTCGTGCCAGGTGGTGCGAGGTGCAGGTTGTGGTTCATGAGGGGTGACTCCTTCGGTCTGTCCGGACCGGGTCGCCTGACTCGTGTCGACCGCGTCAGCGCAGGTCAGCGACGTGGAGGAAAGACGGCTCTCGCGCGCCGCTCAGACTGCGCGCCCGTTCCATCGGGCCGCGGACTACTGGCTGAGCGGACGCGCTGGTCCAAAGGGCGAGCGGGTATCTGACGCCCCGGCGATGCTGCTACTCGCCGATCCGGAGGAGTCACAACGGTGACGTGTCGCGGAACCTCAGAGCGAGAGGAGGGGAACGCCGGGGCACGGCTGTGGAGGTTGGGAACTGGGCGGTTCTGCCTGCATGTGCCCCACCTCCTTGTGTCGTGTCGACTCGAACGATCCAGCTACGAGGCTAACTCGCGAGGCCGGACAGGGCAAGTTTCCGCGATCGGGGATGGTGCCGGTTCGTCGGCTCCGCGTTTGCTTCGCAGGAGTACTCGGCCAACGTTGGCGTTGGTCCGAATCTCAGGTGGGGTTCGGCTGAGGGGCAGTCGGTACCGCTCCAGGGGCGCACGCGCGGGGGTCCCACTGCTGCAGATTCGACGTTGTCGGGGTGGGCGCGGCAATGGAACCCGAACCCGATGGAGTCGAGGTCGCCGGCGGCGAGGTCGCCGATGCCGCGCTCGTGGAGCCGGGCGCGCTCTGCGCAGGGGCGTTGACACTGAACTGGGTCCCTGTCACGACGGTCACCTGTGCACCATCGATGACCTGGGCGGGGTCGTAGGCCATGATCACCGAGCCCGAGAGCGATCGTACGACCGCCTCGGCGGCCGCTTCGGTACTGGGGGACCGGGACCCGTAGTACACGTAGGTCTCAGCGACATCGCCGGCCGGTTGCGAGTCTGCGACTCCGACGGTGTGGAAGCCGAGCTGGGCGAGGGCGGCTGCGGTGTCGGTCGCCTGGTTGGAGGCGCCCGTGGCGTTCGAGACTGACACTGTCACGGACGAGAGGGCAGGGAGGGGAAGGCCTGTCATCGAGTCGGTCGTCGGACCGACGCCGAGGAGCTGGTCGATTGCGGTCTGATCTTGAGACTGGGCCGGGAACTCGACATCGCCGTAGCCGTAACCGTGGTATTGGAGTGCGCCGCCCCGACCGTTGGGGTCGTTGACCACGGAGACCGGCAGGGTCAGCTGCGGCACGGAGCCGATGTTGATCGAGTGGAAGTCGAGAACGAGGTTGGCCATATCGTTGACCGACCACGACTGATCGAACGTGAGGTCGCTCTTCACCGAGTTGATCAGATTGATATCGGCGATGGGGTCTCCGAGGCCCTGTTTCGCGACGGCGCTCCCGAGAACGCGCAGGAATTCGTGGTCCCGCCGAATCCGCGCCAGGTCGCTCTGGGCTTCCGGTTGCCACGAGTACGGATCGTTCGGATTCGATGACGGTGTCTCATACAGGAGGTGCCGGGCACGGACGACCTCGAGGGCCTGAGTCCCGTTGAGGTGGACGCACGCGGCAGCCCGCTGGTTGAGGCCCGAGCTCACCGGCTGGTTGCCGCTGACCCCGCCGCCGGTCGGAGCCCAGTCGAACACCGACACGGGGAAGGACATGTTGATTCCGCCGAGCGCGTCGACGATGTTGGCGAACTGGTCGAAGTTGAGCGACACGGCGTGCTGGATCGGGATGCCGAAGTCCTCTTCGATGGCGGCCGTGAGCTGGGTGAGCCCTTGAAAGAGGCCGGCGTCGATCTTGTTGGGGCCCTCCCTCCGGGCATTGGGGATGAACAGGTCGCGAGGGATCGAGAGCAGGGCGAGGCGATGATGGGTGGGGTCGGCATGGAGGATCATGATCACGTCGCTGTTGACGCCGGTCACGCCCTGTGAACAGATTCCGTACGCAGGGTTCTGGACCGCCAGGGAGCAGCGGTCTGTCGAACCGACCATCAGGATGTTCTCGGTACCTGCCTCCTGACCGGTGGTGAACGCGCCACTCAGGCCCCGGACCTGGACGCGGTTGAGGTCATGGGTCAGGTAGTAGGCGTATCCGGCACCGGATCCGACGATCACCAATAGGACGACAAGGGACACGATGACGATGCGCCTGGTCCGGTGCCGGCGGCTCTTCTTCGCCTTGCGCCGGTCACTTCGTGATCTCTTGCCCCGGACCTCCTCCCCAGGGGCCCCACCGTCCGCCGTATCGGCCGCCTGGGTCGTGCGGCGGCTGGCGGAGATCTCCTTGCCCAGGGCGCGTAACCGTTCTTCGCTCGTCGATCCCGCTGGATTGCTGTCCCTCACGCTGGCGGAGCCTCCGGGGCGTCGATCGCGATGATGTCCCGTCCGGTCGACTGCCGCCGTGACGGGAGGGCCGTGGGCAAGAAGAAGATCGTACCTGGAAGGTTGGATCGGCCAGCGTCACCTCCCGCCTGTCTGGAGGGGCTGTGATCCGGTCCGCCGCTCGATCGCGACCTCGGGGATCTCCGGCATCGACGACCGAGCTCGTCCTTTGGGGAGGTCCTCCGTCCCATGCCCAAGTGTGGGCGACTCCGGACTTCATACGGCCTTCTTTCGCGTCGATTCCCAGTAGCGATGAATGGCGACAACCGTCCAGATCGCCTCCACCACACCGAACGGCCACGCCCCGGAGAGGAATCCGTAGACGCTGGACAGGCCACAGCCCAGGGCGAACGCGAGGATGAATCCGGGACCGCGCCTCTCCAGTGCGTACATAACCATCATGAACGTGAGTACGACGATTCCGAAGATGGTCAGGGTCATGGCCCCACGCTAGGTTCATCGCCGCGTCGAATGATCACAGTGTGGGCGATGAGTTCCGAACCTGCGCCGCTAGCTCCCCCGGTAGTAGGTCCCGTCGCAGCGGAATCCCATCGTGGGGCCGTTCACCGGCGGGTCGTCGAGTCGCTGAAACTTGCCGTTCGTGATCCGGCCGAGCACGTAACAGATGACCGGTACCTTGCCGGCCGGGTTGCTGACCGGGACGAGGTTTCCACTGTCGAAAGCGGTGATCTTCCGGAGCGTCTGCAGGAGCGACCCTCGGCTCGGGTTCCTTCCGGCGCTGTGCAGCGCGTCGACGAACAGCTCGCCGGACAACCACCCGGTCATCGTGAAGAAGTCGGGCATGAACCCTGGCGAAACCTTTTGGACCCAGGTGTTGAACGTGGTGATCGTCGGGATCTGGGTCGCGTCCTCGCCCAGGTAGAGCGACGTCAACTGCTCGAGATAGGCCCCGTTGACTGCAAGGGGTCCGCCTGCGTTTCTGATGAGTTGCGTGTTGTAGGCGGGTGCGCCCAGGACGACCACGGGGTGGAAGTTCTGCTGGGTGAGGTCTCGGAAGATGGCCGATGCGTAGTTCTGAGGCTCCTGCTCGAGGAAGAGGATTTGCACCCCGGCGTTCTTCATGGCCACCACCTGGGCCGTGAAGTCCGTCGTCGTGGGAGGAAGTGCTGGGTCGGAGAGCACCGTGTAGCCGAGGTGCTGCATGGCTTGCTTCTCGCTGCCCCAGATCAACTCCGTCGACGGAAGGCTCGCGATGATCGTTGCCGTATGGGCGATCTTTGTCGGGTACTTCTGCTTGAAGTAGAGGAGCGGGCCCGTCGGCCATCCGTTCGAGGCCGGCAACGGACTGAAGTTGTTCGGGAGCTTCTCCGTTGCCGGGTCGAGCGACGCCGTGACGTCGGGGAATCCGGGATTGGCGTTGATCAGCGGCTCGCTGAAGCTGTCCTCGAGAGAAAGCCCGCCCACGCTGGCGAAGTCGGACTGGAGGACGCTCTGGACCTCCTGCTTGTTGAGCGCGCCCTGGAACCGGTCGTCGGCACTCGACACCACGACCTTGCGGCCGTTGACCCCGCCCTCCGCGTTGATGTACGCCGCGTACGCTTCGGTGCCCACGACGGCACCGGTGAACAGGTCGGCCGACTGGGTCGACACGTTGCCGATTGTCACCGACGTGGGCGTCACACCGGTGTGGTCCTGGAAGGCGGACGCCGGGATCGGTGGTGTCGACGAACTGCTTGCCTGACTGCTCGTCGAGTTGGTCGAGGCACAGGCGGTCAGAAGCCCGGCCATGAGCACCAGACAGATGGCGAACGCTGAGAGCGGGGTTGGCTGTATCCGGAGGATCATATGACTCCCTCGGTACATGATGCCGTCGATCGCCCATGCTGTCTCCTGGTGCCAGCAGGAGCTCGACGACCCGACCGAGGCGTGCCCGCTCAGGTGGAGTAGCGCCGACCGGGTGAGGACGTGGCGAGGCCTCAGGGGACGGACGACAAAAGGAGGCGATGAGAGTCACTGCCGTTAGCATCTGAAACCTTCTGCCGATTCTGGAGACCACATGACAGACATATCGGGTTCGGGGATGTCCGTTCCAAGCCGGCTCGGCGTGACAGCGCGGTTCGAGGACGGTGACCTCATCCTCGAGTTGAGGCCCCAGCACGAGACGCTACACAACGGCGTCGTGCGGGCCAGTGTCCTCTCGTTCGTCGTCGACGTGGTTGCCGGGGTCCCTCTGGATCGGGATGCCGACGTGTGGACGCTCACCTCGGACATGTCGGTCCGGATGCGCGCGATGCCCGCACCCGAACGCATTGACGCGACGAGCAAGATCCTGCGCCGGGGTCGGCGATCTGCCACGTGCCTGGTCGAGCTGAAGACCGGAGAAGGAGCGCCGGTCGCGGTCGGTGCCATCGGATTCGTGAACATCACTCGCAAGCCGACCGATCCACCAAAACCGAATGTGCCGCTCGGGCAGATCCCTCTGATCTTCCGCGACCCCAGCACGCTGACTCGACCGCTGCGCGAGGAGGCGGGCATCGAAGTCATCGATGCAGCGGAAGGGGTGGTGCAGGTCGAGGTCACGCCAGATCTCCGCAATCCCGCCGGGACACTCCAGGGCGCGATGGTCGCGCTTCTGGCCGAAGTTGCCGCCGAAGAACTTCTTGCGACACGGTTCGAGTCGCGTGTGGTGGTGACAGACCTCGACCTCAGATATCTCCGGATGGCGCACGTGGGCCCGGTTCGTACCCGGAGCAGACTCCTGGGTACCGGACCGGATGCGCCTGTCCAGGTCGAGCTCATCGACACGTCCACAGATGAGATCACCACGTTGGTCTACGCCAGAGGGGTCACCGTCCCATGATTCCGGGTTGGCGCATCGATGCCCCAGCCAGGTGCCGGGGTACCGCACGCGGGCGAACGCGGTGATCAGGAGCGGACGTCGACGTCCAGGGTCATGCTCGGCAGAGGATCGGCACCCTGGTCGAGTTCAATCGGGACTGATGGGCATCCCCTGATATCAAGTTGACGGGGCGATGTGCCGAATCAGATTGTCGTGAGCGAACAGAGGGTATTCACTGACGAGTTCCACGCCAAGACCCATGTGGCCTCCACGTTGTATACGGCCGCCGTGGCATTGGGGGCATGGATGCTGGGGGCGTGGCTGGGCAACCTACACACGTCATCGGAAGCGATCCACGGAATCGGTGCCGTGGTCGCAATCGCAGGGGCTGTCACGTCGTTCTCCTCCGCGTGGCTCGCCGTTCGAGCCTGGATGGTTCAGCACCGACGCTAGACACGGCGTCCAGCCATCTGGGAGCGTGGGGACCAGGCCCCCTCCATGGCCAGGTACGGTCCACCCCATGGAGCAACGGGTCAGCCTGGTCACCCTCGGCGTTGCGGACCTCCACCGATCCCGCTCGTTCTACGAGCAGCTCGGCTGGCAGGGCCAGGAGGTGGAAGAGACAGTTTTCTTTCAGGCAGGTGGACAGGTGCTTGTGCTGTGGAGCCGTGACAAGGTCGCCGCCGATGCCGGAATCGATGACGATGGAACCAGCACGTTCGGAGGCATCGTCCTTGCCCACAACGTCAGCTCGCGCGAAGAGGTAGATCGAATCGTTCGCTCTGCGTCAGAGTCCGGTGGCAAGGTGACGAAGGCGCCAACTGAGACCTTCTACGGAGGCTATGCCGGATTCTTCCGAGATCCAGACGGCCACGTATGGGAGATTGCGCACAATCCTGGCTTCATCCTCGGGACCGATGGATCCGTCACTCTGCCTGACTTCGGCAGCGCTACTCTCCCTCGAGAATGAATTCGACCCGGCACTGGGCGCACCGCATCTCGACCCGCCTCACCACACGGTGCCATCCAGCGGGAAGCTATTTGGCGGACTCTCCAATATCGACCGGCCGCTTGCAGACGGCGTAGGAGTGCTCTCCAATGGCTTGAACGCCGACGAGCTCCCAGCCCTGCTGCCCCAACTGGTTGAGGACCGCCTCGACGCCGGTATATCCGTCCTTCGCCATCACATCGAATCGCTCCAGCTTGTAGGACCAGATGATCATGTGCGGACCCTACACCGCAGGAAATCGACTGCGCTCGCTCGCCTGCTGAACTCACCGTCCCGCTCCGGCCATGCGGCCGAAAATCCGTCGTCGGTGGTCGGCCCAAGCTGGAGCGACTCCGCTTCCAGCGTCTCGTCGAGCTCTTGGGCGAAGAGATCGGGCACCCTGTAGGGCATCGTCCACCCAGCGTGCGGATGGGTCTGCTCACCCGCTGGTGTTTCCACGACGCCGTCGAGACCCATGAACTCACTGACCATCACAGGGCGCACGGATAGTCCTCCCTGCAAACGCCCCGATCTCAGCTCGGGCAGGTCGTGACCTGGACTCCTGGCAACCCCACCGGCGCGTAAGCGTCCGGATTGGTACCCCCTGCGAAGCGATCGCGGATCCAGTGCACCATGTCATTGAACGAGGGTGCGATCACTCCCGCGTGGCTCTGGCCCGGATAGACCCACCGCTCGAGATCCTGACCCAACCCGCACAGATGCGATGCCAAGAGCTGGGTCGACGCCACCGGGATCTGCTCGTCGTCTCCTCCTTGGATCATGAGCAGCGGCACTGTGCTGGCCGAGGCGAAGTTCTCCGGATCGTTCTCGCTGAGCAGCAGCTTCCATGCCGGCAGAGTGAATGGGTTGGTTTTCTCGAACTGCGCGGTCGAGTATTTGTCGACCACGCTTGCCAGGTAGTCGGAGCACCCCTTGTCGAGATCGGGCAGCAGGCTGATACCCAGGGGGGTGAGGACCTGGGACACCGGCGCTGCCTGGTTGCCATAGGCGGACTGGTATGCGCCCGCCACCATGAAGAGGTAATAGCGGAACGGACTCGTTTTCAGGAAGTCGTAGACCAAGTTGAACTGGGACGGAGGTGCACCAGCGACCACGCCGTCCAAGTGGAGGTCCGGCGCGTACGAGTTGCCGATGTTCAGAGCGAACATCGCTGTCTGCCCACCCTCGGAATGACCCCAGACCACATAGTTGGTGCTGGCATGGGCTGTTGCAAGATGCCCGGCGGCCCGGACGATATCGATGGTGTTGCGTGCCGCGCTGACACCTACGATGTACGGCAGAAGCCCCGGGGTACCCTCGCCTTGATAGTCACTGGCGGTTACCTCCCACCCTTGATCCAACAGACCGTTGGTGAGTGGCACGGCTTGTGTCGGATCCAACGAGGGAGCGCACTGGTCCGCCATGCCGTTCGTGCCGTGGCCCCAACTCACCACCGGGTATCCACCCGGGGGTGCAGGGTGGTCAGGGACGATCACGAGGCCTGTCACGACCACAGGCGCGTTTCGCACCGACTCCGACATGTACATGACCCTGTAGACGCTGCCGTGCAGTCCCCCGGCTGCCACCTTCTGGGACTTTATGAGGGTTCCAGGCGGCCCCGATGGCAGCGGTTGAGGAACCGAGTAGAACGCGGGTAGGCCAGCGGGCGCCGGAAGGGAGGATGCTCCTGACGAGCCGCACGCCGCTCCCATGATGCACACCACTACGAGGGCGACAATGACTGGTAGGGCTCTCGGGCGCCGCCGGCTAGATCCGTGCGTCTGTTCGAGTTCGCTGCTGGGCTGCATTTTCTCCATGACACATGCGATCCTTTTTGGTATCTCAGTGCTTTCTGTCCAGCTCTGGGAGCATGCCCGGACCACGAAGCGGCAGTGCCCCCGTCGTCGAGGCATCTTCACAGCGGGATGAGCCGAACCGGTGCGTTCTGCCGCGACGACTCGATGGCCCCGAGAACGAAGGCGAGGATCTCCCGAGACCACTCGGCGTCGAGGTAGAGCGGACCCTTACCAGTGCGCAGCCACCGTAGATAGTGCTCTGTCTGGCGAACGAACCCAGAGGCCCAGTCATCATCGAGGTCGTGATAGGAGCGTACAAGACCGTCCTTGTAAACCTCGAGGACCGGTTGCTGGAGCCCATAGGAGGTGCAGTGGTTGACTCGCACCGATCCCTTCGTGCCAGTCACTTCGAATCGCTCGTCGCTGGAGTAGTAGTCCGAGCGCATGTAGGTGTCCGGGGCGAGCGTGATATCGAACACGCCCCTAATCCCATTTGCGTGGTTCCACATGATCGTCGAGGGAGCGTCGATGATGACCCCCGGTCCCAGCTCGTTATGACCCACCCACGCCATCACATCGGCGACCGGACCGAACAGCCATCGCGCGACCGAGAACTTGTGCCACCCGTCGTCGAAGACCAAAATTCCAAGCCCTTGCTCCTCCATCTGGCGGAGCTGCCACTTCATCGTCGACCAGGGCACGTGCCAGCCACCCTTGCCGGTTCCCACCATCTTCATGGAGAAGCCCGCCACTTCGCCGATCTCGCCGGACTCAACGATCTCCTTGAGGACTTCGAGCGGCTCGAAATACAGGTAGGGCTCCATCACCCTCAGCACAGCGCCCGAGCCTCGGGCGGCGGCGATCATCCGATCGGCTTCCGCGAGGGAGCTGGCCATGGGCTTTTGCAGGTTGACGTGGTGACCGGCGTCGAGCACCCGACAGGCGACCTCGCAGTGCAGCGGGCTCGGGACGCCGATCTCGACCATGTCCAGTTCCAAGTCCGCCTTCAAGAGCTGGTCAAGACTGGAGAATCGTTCTGCGTCGGGGAAGGTTCCTGCTATTTCATCGAGCCGGTCACCGGCGCGATCACAGAGAGCAACTACCTCGGCATCCGGACTACTCAGGTACGCTCGGGAGGTCAGCTCGAAGATCCTGCCGATGCCGAGCATCGCTACTCTCACAGGTCGTTCGATCGGAAGCGACGTGGGCACGGGGAGCAACCATAGATGATGGCTACTCGGGTTTCTCGCTCGCACCCAGGCACTCATCACCGCACTGCCCAAACTGGGCGATTGTCGCGTTCACGTCGAGCGCGTCCGGATGCCGCCAATGGACCGATCCTGAAGCGAGGATCATGAACCACTCAGATCAAGTAATGAGGTGATGACGAAGTCCGATGCCGAACTCATCAAGTCCTCTTGGGGTACTCCAGAGGACCTCGCGGCCCCATTGATTCTGCGGCATGGTGCCCGAAGTGACCGATCCACCCTGGGCCTACGGCTGATCCCCGGCGCGGCGATGACCTTGACCGGAACGCGCATCCGCGCATCGGGAACGGTAGCCTCCGACTGATGCGGTCCGGATCCGTCCTCCGCGTACCGACCTGGTGGATCGCCATCGGCGCCATCTGCATCTGGCTGCTTTCGGGTGCGTACATGCTCCATTTCGGTGCGTCATGGCACCTCGACCTTCGGGTCTACCGGGCCGCCGGTCATGCTCTCTACCACGGTGGGTCTCCGTTCACGACGTCGTTCACTGCCAATCACCTACTCTTCACGTACACTCCGTTTGGACTGCTGGTACTCAGTCCTCTGACCTTCGGCGCGCTCGGTCTGGTGGAGACCGGGTGGTGGCTGCTCAGTGCGGCGTCGATGGTCACAGCGGCGTTCCTTCTGCTCCGGACCACGTTCAGCGTGTCGACAGGTCGCGCCTGGGCGATCGCCGGGCTTCTTGGCGGCGTCGGTTCGCTTGCCCTCGAGCCGGTACGAAGCAATTTCGACTATGCGCAGATCAATCTGATCCTGATGCTCATGATCGTGGCCGATCTCGCGTGGGTGCGACCGCCCTGGAGGGGTGTCCTGGTCGGTGTCGCCGCCGCCATCAAACTCACTCCCCTCATTTTCCTGTTCTACTTCGTGGTGGACCGGGACCGGCGCTCGTTACTGCGTGGCATCGGGGCCTTCATCGTCGTCACCGGGGTGAGTTGGGCCGTCCTGCCCACGGACTCGACCCGCTTCTGGTTCCACCAGGTCACCGACGCGACGCGGACCGGGGTGCTCGGGGTCGTGAGCAATCAGTCGTGGAACGGCATGGTGCACCGAGCGCCCTTCAACGGAGGCCACACGGGTACGGCGGTGTGGGCGGCGTTGTCACTGTCCACCCTGATCCTGGGCGTGCTGCTCACCCGGCGCCTTGTGGAGCAGTCCCGGACCGCTGACGCGGTCATGGTCCTCGCTCTCTCCGAGCTTCTCGTCAGCCCCGTCTCGTGGTCCCACCACTGGTCGTGGTTGGTGCTCGCTCCAATTGTGATCGTGGACCTGTGGGCGGTTCGGAAGGCCGTGGCCACGGCACTGCTCGTCCTGGTCGGGCTGGCGGTGGCGGCACCGTATCTGTGGATCCGGGATGTCCCGCTCTCCTACCTGGGGAGCAACGCCTTGGTGCTGGGCGGTGCCGTCGTCCTCGTGATGTGGGCGGTCGCCGAGGGGGTACTCCGTGTCGGTCCTCTGGGTCGGAACGATCACCGTCGATCGAGCCCGGCACCGGTCCCCCAGCCCTGATCCGGTTCCGGTGACACCAAGAGCCGACTCCACGAGATGACCGTTCGGGCGGTATCGTTCGGCGGAACAGTTCCATGGGGTGGGACGACAACAAGGAGCCATGTGGGAGCGCCCGCCACGGTGCAAGGAACTCGACTGAACCGGGTGGATCAGTCGATCAACCTGTGGATCGGCGTCGGCGTGGTCGGTTCGATCGGCGTGGCCGTACTCGGCACCCGGATTGGAGCCATCCCGCGCCCGGGCGACGACCGATGGTGGTTTCACGTGCCCGGAGGAGTGTCCACTCCAGCCCAACTCGGGTACTACGCGTCCGTGATCCTGCTCATCAGCGGGTGGATCGGCGTCGGCTTTCACGCTCGCATGGGCAGGCTCACGGTCCACCGGTCCTGGGTGATCCTCGCACTGTGGGGCCTGCCGTTGCTCGCCGGTCCTCCGGTCTTCAGTCGCGACATCTATAGCTACATCGGGCAGGGGCTCCTCGCCCACCACGGCCTCAACCCATACTCGGTTCCACCCTCCAGGCTGAGCAACGCCCCCCTTCTTGCGTCGATCGCCCAGGTGTGGCGGAATACCGCTTCACCGTACGGTCCGCTGTTCGTGAGTGTGAGCCGGGTGGCGGCCAGTGTCACCGGAGCGTCCCTGATCGCCCAGGTGTTGGTGTTCCGGGTGGTGGAATTGTTCGGGGTTGCCATGATCATGGTGTCACTGCCGCGTCTGTCGCGCCGACTCGGCAACGACCCGGGGCTGGCCCTGTGGCTCGGTGCACTCAGCCCGCTGGCCCTGCTGAGCTTCATCGCCTCCGGGCACAACGATGCATTGATGGTAGGTCTCCTGCTCGCCGGCCTGACGCTCGCCCTGGATGGGCGCTTGGCCGTCGGGGTGGCCCTCATCGCCCTTGCCGCAACCATCAAGATCCCTGCTGCGGCTGCCATCGTGTTCATTGCCGTGGATCAGTTCCGGTCGACCACCGGTGATCGGCGATGGCGAGTCGTCATCGAGGCCATCGTGGTCCCGGTCGTCGTGGTGGTCGCCATCACGACGGCCTCCGGGTTCGGGTGGACCTGGCTCGGACCCTCCGCGCTCCATGTCCCGACCGAGTTGCGGGTGCTCTCGACACCGGCGGTGGCCCTCGGGGCCTTCTTCCATGCGGCGCTCCATTCGGTCGGGGTGCCGGTGGCCTTGAGCCCCACGGTGACGGCCACCCAGTTGGTGTGCGAGTTCGCCGCCGTGGCAGGGGCCGTCTGGCTGGTGTTCAACGCCCACCGGCTCGACATGGTCCGGGTGCTCGGGCTGACCTTGATGCTCATCGTGGTGGGCAGTCCGACGTTGTGGCCCTGGTACCTGATGTGGGGACTCGCCATCCTGGCCGCTACGTCCGCCCAGCGGTCGAAGGTACTGGCCGCGGTGGCCGGTTTGTCCATGCTGGTGGTAGGCCCGGGGGGTGCACCCATGCTCAACGGCAAGGCGTACTTCGTGATCGCCCCCTTGCTGCTTGGGGTGTGCGGCTGGCTGGTGTGGGATCGACATTGGCAACTGGTGGTCAGTGGCAATGCAGCCTGAGTCGACGTTGGATACGGATGCGGAGTCACCTGCGAACACCGGGACCGCCGCTGTCGCGGTCTCCGTAACCCACGGGCGCAACGGGCCGGCCGCGTCGGTGTCTGCCCCGATGTTCGAGGCTGGTCCGGCAACGCCGGGGCCGGCTGCCGACGAGACCGCCGAACCGGGGATCCGCAACTGGTTCCTGTTCTGGCCCGTGCTCGCCTACCTGGTGGCCCGGGGCGCGACGGTTGCCGGTGCGGCCGCCGTCGACGGCTTCACCCACAAGTCGTTGAGTGCCGACCTCAATATCTGGGACGGTCAGTGGTTCATCCGTGCAGCCGTGCACGGATGGCCGAGCCACCTGCCCATGGTGCACGGCCACGTGGCCAGGAACACCATTGCCTTCTTCCCTGCGCTACCCCTCGCCATCCGCTGGATCACCGACGTCACCACGGTCTCTCCTCTGGTGGTGGGCCTCGTGATCAGTGGGGTGACGGGACTGAGCGCGGTGGTGGCCGTTGGCATGCTCGTCCGTCACTACTACGACAGCCGGCACGCCACTCGGGCCACCTTGTTGTTCGCAGTGTTCCCTGGCACCTTCGTCTTCAGTCTGGTCTATGCCGAGGGCATCGTGATCACCTGTCTGGCCTTCGGACTCCTGGCGCTGCTCCGCCGGCAGTGGTTGTTGGCCGGCCTGCTGGGTTTGGTGGCCACGGCGGCGTCGCCCATTGCCATGGCCTTCGTATTGAGCTGCGCATGGTGTGCGGGGCGTGAAGTCCTCCGTCACCGAATCTGGCGGGCCCTGATCGCCCCGGCATTGGCTCCGCTGGGTTTCATTGCGTACATGGCCTGGCTGTCGGTGAACACCGGGGTCTTCTCGGCGTGGCGACTCACCGAACAGGGAGGATGGAAGAGCGTACCGTCGCTCCTCTATCCGATCCATGTCATCATCACCTTCGTCTTCAATCCGTTGGCACCCACCGAGACGGGACAGATCCTCATCGCCGGCACCGTGGTGGCGGTGGTCGGTGCGGTCCTGGCCATTCGAGAGCCCCAGCCGGCACCCGTCCTCATCTACGGACTGGCTGCCGCCCTCATGGCGGCAGTGGCCTCGCCGGTCGGGTTGCGACCGCGCTTTGTCATGTTGGCATTTCCTCTGGTTCTGGCCTACGGCACCCGGCTTCGGGGTCGGCTCTACGTCGGAGTGGTGATCCTCGAGCGCGCTGCTGCTCACCGCCGTGACCATCCTCGAACTGGGCTCGACCGCTGTCTTCCCATGATGCTTGCCGGCGGGCGACCGGGTGTATCGGTCTGCCCAGATCGCGGCTAGTCGTCAGTCCTCTACCGCCCTGGCCGTCAGTGGTACGTCGGCGACGGTCGGCTCGGAACCCGGCGTAGCTGCAGAGAGAGCCGCTGCGCGCCGCATCCACAGCATCACGGCCACGCCCACCATGAACACCACGGTGGCAACGAAGAATGCGTTCCCCTCCAGCAGCTGCCACCCGTGCTCCTTCAGCTCCTGGTTGCTGCCGTTGGGTACCTTCCAGATCGGAGCCCACAAGAAGAGTGCGGCCCCGGCGACTGCCCAGACGCGACCGCCGCGGGGCCTGTCGGGCGCACAGACCAACCAGATCAAGATCGGCACCACCCAGACCAGGTGGTGTGCCCAGGTGATCGGGGAGGCCAGCAGTCCGGTGGTGGCGCAGACGAGCACCCCGAGGAATGGTGAGGACGACCGGAAGGCCCAAGCTGCCAGGGCGACGCCGACGATGAGCACCACCACGCTTGCCACGGTGATCAGACCGGTCGATACCACCCGGTGGTCGAGTCGATCGGCAACGGCCCTCAGGCTCTGGTTGCTGATGTAGAAGACGCCACCCACCCGCTTGGCGTCCGTGGCGTACTTCGTGAAGTAGGACCATGAAGCCGCCGGGTCGGTGGCTGCGGTCAGCAACGAGCACGCCACGAAGGTGCCGAGCGCCACCCAGGCAGCACGCGTCTGGCGGGTGGCGAAGAGGAAGGGCACGAAGACCAACGGCACCAGCTTGATGGATGCCGCGATGCCGACCAGCACGCCCCGGGGCAGCGTCCGATCGCCGATTCTCCAGCGCGCCGTGAGGTCGCCCAACACCATTGCTGCCAACACGATGTTGACCTGGCCGAAGCTCAAGGTCAGCCGGACCGGCTCCATGACGTACGCCGGGCCCATCAGGACCAGAGACCACTGCATCAGTCGGCGGCGTCCGAGTGCGGGAAGGGCCGCCCGGAGGGAGAGTACGACAAGCGCGAACAGGGCAACCAGGTTGGTCACGGCCCAGATGAGCTGGGCCCAGCTCTCCGGGAGGGCCGACAGTGGGGCAAACACGAGGGCGGCGAACGGTGGATAGGTGAAGGGCAGATGTGGCGGGTTCGGGAGCCCAACCAGGTACAGCTGACCGTTGACGAGGTTTCGCCCGCCCATCAGATAAACGGCCATGTCCAGCTGGAGTCGGTTCGCCGCCAATCCGATGGCACCGGCCGAGGCGAGAGCCGCCGACACCGCACCGACCGTCCACAGAGCCGGGTTCCACCAGGCCGGAACTTCGCGAGTCTGCGGTGAGGGTACCTGGGGTACGAGCGCCGAGGCCATCAAGGTCCGATGGTAGACCGCGCTGGTCGGTGCCCCATGCTGCCGCGATTCCCTGAGAGGCGGACAGCCGGCTGTTGCTTCGTCAGCGTCGGCCGAGGTCCTCGTTGCTCCGGCACTCGGCCCGACGGGTGCGTCCGGCGTTCGGTGCGCACCCGGAGTCGGGAATCCGGTCAGGCGGCCGGGGTTGCTCCCGGCAACGGAACGGGAGGGTGTTCGTCCTGGCCCCCCGGGTTCCGTGGCTGCCCGAACTCTCGGGTGACAGCCCGGTCTGGCTGATTCGTTGACTGTCCCCGCCGAGCAACGCGTCGGCCAGCGAGGTGGCAGACTCACCCTCTCGCGTGACAGGAGGGTGGCTGCCGGTGTCCTACGTCCAAGCAATCGTGATCGGTCTCCTCCAGGGAGTCGCCGAGATGTTTCCGGTATCGAGCCTGGGACACAGCGTGCTCATCCCTGCATTGTTCGGCTGGCACAACTTGGTAACCGACCAGTCAGCCGGTGAGTCGCTCTATCTTGCGTTCGTCGTCGGGCTCCACGTCGCTACCGCGCTCGCCCTTGTGGCGTACTTCTGGAACGACTGGATCCGGATCATTCGCGGGTTCTTCATCACGCTGCGCACCCGGCAGATCACGACGGCGGATGAGCGCATGGCGTGGCTGTTGATCGTTTCGACGATCCCGGTGGGCATCACCGGACTGCTCTTTGAACACACGTTCCGTACCCTCTTCGCGAAGCCCGAGGCGGCTGCGATCTTCCTCATGATCAACGGGTTCACCCTGGCCGGCGCCGAACTGCTCCGCCGTCGCCGGACCGCAGAGCCCGAGCTCGCCCCCGCTGATGCCCGGTCTTCGGACGTGGCCGACCCGCATGGCGGGGTCACTCGTCAGCTGGCAACGTTGAAGTTGCGCGATGGCTTCACGATCGGAATCGCCGAGATCTTCGCGCTCCTCGCTGGGATCAGTCGATCGGGGGTCACGATGGCAGCCGGGTTGGTTCGAGGGTTGAGCCATGAAGAGGCAGCCCGGTTCTCGTTCCTCCTCGCCACCCCGGTCATTCTGGCCGCAGGGGTCCTCAAGATCCCTGACCTCCTCGGGCCGCTGGGGAATGGTGTGCGCGGCCAGATCGTTGTGGGCAGCATCGTCGCAGCGATCGCCGCCTACCTCTCGGTGCGGTTCTTGCTTCGATGGTTCGAGACCCGGACCCTGTGGCCCTTCTCGATCTACTGCCTTGTCATGGGCACCTCCTGCGCGATCTACTTCGCCTGAATGACAGGGAGCGCGTCGTCCACGATCGGACCTGCACACGACACCCGAAACCGCGATGCGCTTGTCGTGGGCAGGGGGCCCGGCCTCCGGCAGTTCACCCTCGTTGCGGAGTACCTGACCCGTCATGGAAATGTCAGGAGTGGCCGCCATACTTCTCGGCTATGCAGCACTTCTTGGAAACGTGGGGCTACCTCGCAGTCTTCCTTCTCACCGTGCTGGAGTCGGCGTGCGTGCCCGTTCCCTCCGAGGTGACGCTCGGGTTGAGCGGCGCGTTGGCGAGCGGTGCCGTGATCGCGGGTTCCCACGGCAGCCTCACCCTCGGGTTGGTCATACTCGCAGGAATCGTTGGCTCGGTTGTGGGCTCATTGCTGGCGTACGTGGTCGGCCGCACCGGCGGGCGGGCGCTGGTAGATCGCTACGGGAAGTACGTCCTGCTCTCCCACGCCGACCTCGACAAGGCCGAGCTGTGGTTCTCCCGACGAGGTGAGTGGATGGTGCTCTACGGACGTGTCATCCCGTTCATCCGCACCTTCGTCTCGCTTCCAGCCGGCATGGTCGAGATGAACGTCGCGAAGTTCACCGCGTTTACGGCGATCGGGGTTTCGATCTGGGTCGCCCTCCTTTCGAGCATCGGTTACGCCCTTGGCAACAGTTGGAACAAGATGGCGGCTGCATTCGGCGTCGTGGGCTATGTGATCGCCGGAGGCGTCGTGCTCGTAGCCATCGGTTTCCTCTTCCATCGGTATCGCTCGGGATCCGCCCGGAGCCAACCGGCGGATGCTGCGGCGGTAGCGGAGCCACCGCTCGACGAGCTGACGCTCGACCGATAGCCGAGTCCATGAGGGTCCGCGTGGTCGGGGACCAGGCACGCATAGCGGGTCTGATCAAGCGGGGGCTCGAAGAAACTCGCGGACAGTGGCCCTGACGCCGTGTGGATGCCAGAGAGATCGCCAGTGGGGAATTTCGAACGTCGCGGCACTCGCTTCAACCCAGGCGGTAGAGCTTCTTCCCCGTCTCGGAGAGGATCTTGCGGCGCGTCTCGGGCCGAAGCGTTGCCATGGCCTCGTGCACGTGCTCGAGTGGCTTGGGCCAGAGAGCCGTCGGGTGGGGAAAGTCGGTTTCGAACATGACATTGTCCTCGCCGACCTTGTCGACCAGTTCTTGAAGATGCCCGCGACCAGTCTCGAACCACATGGTGGCGTACCAGTTCGACTTGAAGTACTCCGAAGGTGCCTTGCCGAGCTCGGCCGCCTGCGCGGGAGCGTTCTCGGGGAGCTCCCAGTCCATTGTCTCGAGGATGAAGGGCACCCAACCGATCCCGCTCTCCACGGAAACCATCTTGAGATTCGGAAAGCGGTCGAAGATTCCCGCAAAGATGGTGTTGATGACCACTCGGGCGTTGCCGATGAAGAGCATCGATCCACCGATGGCGGGCTTGACGAACTCGTCCTGGGACTCCCAGAAATACTGGCCAAAGAAGTTCATTGCCGTGAGGCTCGCTCCGATGTGGAAGTGGATCGGGAGCTCGAGGTCGGCGCAGACCTCCCACAGAGGGTCCCAGGCCCGGTTGGCCAGGTCCGGGGAGCCGAGGTCCTGGGGATCTGAAGTCATATTGATTCCCCGGAGACCCAGTTCGGCGATCCGCTGCGCTTCGCGCACGCATCCCTCGATATCCCAGGCGGGCAGTATCGGCATGGGCAAGAGCCGGTTGTTCGTGCGGTTCTGTATCTCAGCCCGGGAGTCGTTGAAGATCTCAACGCACAGGCGGCGCAGCACGGGGTCCTTCACATCGGCCAGTGCATGACCCCCCAACCCCAGAGCGTTGGGGTACGTGACCTGGTGCTCGATTCCCATGTCATCGAGAACCTCGAGACGGGCGTCTATGTCCCACGCAGCCACATGGGACCGTTCGAAATCCCATTCGAGCATCGATTCCTGGAACGGATGCTTCACGCCTTCCCTGTCAATGGTGCTGCCACCGCCAGCCTTTCCAAGAGGCGTTCCGTCAATGACCCACGTGCGCTCTCCCTCGACCTCTTCAACGTGAAGAATCTCACTCTTGTAGGCAGCGGGAGCCCTCTTCGTCCACAGATCGTCGACATCGGTGAGATGGGAGTCAGCGTCGACAACGGCGAGTTGCTCCGGCATTGCCGAGGTGAGAGTCATACGGTTCATCCTCCAGGCTTCAAGACCAAGGGACAGGCGCCCTACCCGGTGAGGTTAGTCCTGGCCACGGGCATAGGAATCTGCACGTGGTGAAAAGCCACGCGGCAGCCCAATATGACTTCCTCCTCATCCGGTTGCCGTGATCATCCCGGTCAGCGGCTGGGTATCAATTTCCCCGACGACCGGCGGATCAAGCCGGGAACCGGAGCCTCCCGTCTTCACGAGGTCACGGGTGGTCGACCGTCACCGGTCAGCTGACGATACCGGCCACGTCGTCCACGCCGTTTCCCCCGAGGCTCCCACCGAAGGGCGCCGCACCGAAGGAGAACACGCCACCGTCGCCGGCCACCAGCCAGTAGCCGTTGCCGTTCGGCGTGGCGGCCATCCCCACGATCGGGCTGTTCAGTGTGATCGAACCGGCCGATCCATGGAAGCCCGCGTCACCGAAGGTGAAGATCCCCCCATCCGAGGCGACCAGCCAGTAGCCGTTGCCGCTCGGTGTGGCGGCGATCCCCACGATGGGTTGGTTGAGGTGGATGGCCCCTGTCGAACCGTGGAAGGACGCGTCGCCGAAGGAGAAGACTCCGCCGTCCGAGGCGACCAGCCAGTAGCCCTTGCCGTCGGGGGTGGCGGCCATGCCGACGATTGGCCTATTGAGGTGCAGAGCGCCTGTCGAGCCGTAGAACCTCGCGTCGCCGTAGGAGAAGACCCCGCCATCGGAGGCGACCAGCCAGTAGCCCTTGCCGTCGGGGGTGGCGGCCATGCCCACCACCGGCTTGTTGAGGTGGAGGTTGCCGGTCGAGCCGTAGAACCTGGCGTCGCCGAAGGAGAAGACACCACCGTCGCGGGCCACGAGCCAGTAACCCCCGTCGAGCGACGTGGTCGCCATGCCGACCACCGGCTGGTTCAGCGTGGCACCACTCAGGTCGCCGAAGGTGTCGACTCCGAAGATCGAATTAAGGTTGCGGTTGCCCAGCGTCGCCGGGCTGGAGACCGTGCCGTCACCCTCGTAGAGGTTGTAGCCGGGTGAGCGCGTGCTGGCCGGGACATTCAGCCCGACGGTCCCGATAACGGCGAACCCGATCGCGGAGGTCAAGCAGGCGAACTGGAGGGCCAGCGTGGTGACCGTGCCCGAGCCGGCGGTGACCAACTGGTCGATGGTGACCACACCGATTCCGGTTGGTGCGCTGCAGGCCAGATTGCCTCCGACGGCGATGGTCCCGGTGCCGGTCTGCCCCGTCCCCAGGTTCTGGCTGGCAATGGTCGATCCGGAACTCAGAGGTCCGGCACCCGAGACGGTGAGCGTGTTCCCGCCGGACCACGAGACGACCAGGGTGGTGCCGGTGTAGGTGGCGGAAATAGCAACGGTGGTACTCGAGACCGTGGGCGTGGTGGCCGTGGCGCTGCCCGAGGCCGTGGTCACCTTGGAGATCTCGGGAGCCTGGGCGATCCTCGCCGCCTCGGGGCCCGATGCCCCATGGGTGCCGGCAAGGGCCAGCACCCGCTGGGCCAGGTTCGGCGTGGATGCCCCGGCCGGAACGGTGCCCGGGATACCGGTGGTGGCCACGATGGCGGCGAGCGCCATCCCAGCGAGCGACCGGATCCCCCACCGCACGCGGGAGGTACGCCTGTGCACACCGTCTTGGGTAGTTGCAGCGCCCATGAGTCTTGCCCTTCGTCTCTTGACTCGTGACCGCTCCGAGGGCCGCCACGTCACCCGAGAGGAACCCGTGCACCTCTTCTACGGTCGACAGTAGCCGAGGCCGTGGCACCCCCGACTGGGTTGGGCACGGCGAGCCTGACCAAGGTGGTTCAGCCGGAGGTGTGTTCACCCCGGCGGTAGCCTGACCGACCATGCAGTCCCGATCCGCCGGCGGATAGACCCTCGATTCCTACGTTGCGCCCTCTCCGCCTTCGGTCGGCACCAGTCGGACAAGCCGGCGATCCGCGATCGCGAGGGCTACCTCCTCCACCGAGCGTCCCGTTCGTTCGGCGGCGGCTCTGACGAAGATCAGCAGGGCGAAGAGCGAGTAGACCCAGAGATCATCGGTCTGCCACCAAGCGGCGTCATCCAGCAGGTTGCGATAGACGCCGCCATGGATCATGGCGGCAGCGGAGATGGCGTACTTGCTCTCGCAGTGCTGGTTCTTTCCGGAGAAGTGGTGCTCGGGAAGGAATCGCTCCCGGATGTTCTCGAAATCGATCGGTTCAGCCGTGGTGGCCCCGGACTCATCGATGGCATCGGAAACCGAGCTCGAGCAGCTCCTCGGCCGGAAAGGTGTTGTGTCGAACGTGCAGCGCCCCGAGCTTCTCGAGTATCGGATCAAGGTCCTCGCCAGACACCAGGCCGGCCAAGACGATCTGGACGGCATTGCTTCGATCCTCAGGCGTTGGCTGCTTCCTCGGCGCCATCAACGCAAGGTTAGATCGACGACTTCAACTCTGCAGATATCGACCACATCCCGGCATACTCGGGCGGGCCGATGCAGCTCGGGCTGGAGGGAAGATGTGGCCCAGGCGTCCGCTGTACGGCGTGGAGCCCTACTGTGCCGGCGGATTCCGCCGACGTGTAGGTCATGATCATCCAGGAGTGAAGCTACGGTTGTGCCTGCCCGGGTCACGCCGAATGGGCTGAGGGCCCCCTGGAAGCAGTTGGAAGGGCTACCTCCCGCCAACCCCCTATACCGACAAGGAACCTCCCATGACGCCCCCCGCCGGCGAAGTCCGCTTGATCGGCCATCAACGCCGCTTCGCCGAATCGATTGCACAGATAGACAACGAGCTGGAGTACGCCCTAGGTGCCTCCGTCGCCGCACGTCGAGAGGAAGTTCTGGCTGCCGCCCGCTCCGCCTACGGCCCTAGCGAGGACTTCCGTGGAGTACGTGATGCCTGGGATGCTGTCTTCCCCGATGGCGTCTACAGCGCCACCGGTTTGGCCGAAGCCAAGCGGCTGGCCTAGGAACCGCTACTTCGTCGTCACGAACAGGGAGGTGGCAGGCCCGGTGGCGATACCTAACGGGTGAGCGTATTGGAGATCCGAAGCGTCAGGGTCGTCTCAGAGACTTCGCCCGTGATCCGAATCCAATGCTTGGTTACGATGACATCTGAGGGGGCTGGTTCGATTCCGGAACTCCGAGGAGGACAGGATGCATCGATCAATCACCACTGCTCCACTCGCAGGAATCGCTGCCGCTAGCTCCATCTGGTTAGGCATACTCCTCCCGGGACCAATGGCTTCGGCTACGACAGCCACTCCAGTCATGGAGGTCTGCAAGACAGTCCTTGGAAACGAGATCAAGTTGCAGTTCACGAGTTGCACAGGATCGAAGACTGACGGAACGAGCGCCGTCGGAACAGCGAAAGGCTCGACTGAGCTAAAGATCACGTTCAATACCGGTCGAACCGCCATCGAATCGTACAAGTACAAGACTCTCTCGCCGAACGTCTGTCGGTCAACCTTTGGCTTTGTGAGACACGCCGAATACGTAGAGTCGGGTTCGATCCTCCCCGGCGGAACCGCCACCGATCTCGTCGGTTCCAAGGTGAGCGCAACATTGTGCGTTTACATCGCCCAAATCGGCGGTCGAATCCTCATCCAAGACCTCCATGGCACGGTGGCGCATCTGTAGCTGCGGATCTCGGTCGAGATGTCACGGGCAGTGACTCGTGAGCAGGAGCGTGCAGGAGATCCAGTGGCAGGTACCGACGATGCGGAAGTCTTGATTGTCGGAGCGGGGATCGCCGGCCTCTCCGCCGCGATTGCTCTCGATCGAGTCGGTATCACCGTGCAGATCGTTGAGCGGGCCACAGCACTGACTCAGGCTGGGACCGCATTGTCCCTGTGGCCGAACGCTCTGATCGCACTTCAGCACATCGGTCTCGGAGCAGTCGTTGGTGACATCGGCATGGACGAGCCAGCGGGCATTGGCTGCAGGCCTTCCGGCAAAGAGATCTTCAAGCTCGACCAAAGTCGGTTGAGTCAGCAGTTGGGCATGGCCACCCAGATTGTCTTTCGAGCAGAGCTTCAACGAGTCCTCCTGGAGGCAGCTGAGCAGATCCCAATCAGGCTTCACACTCAGGCAGTCTCGGTCGCCGCTGAGGGTCGAATCGGCCTGGTTGAACTCTCCACGGGGGAGAGACTCCAATCGGCTGTCGTATTGGCCTGTGATGGTGTGCATTCGACCGCACGCAGCTTTGTGGGCAACCCTGCCGCGTCGTACGTCCATCGCACATCCTGGCGTGCCGTGCTTCAAGACTCTACCGAGCTTGTTCCCACCGCCTCGCTGACCGTTGGCGGCGGCCAGCAGTTCATCATGAGCCCGATGAAGGGGGGCCTTATCTGTTGGGCAGCAGATCTTGGTCTTCCCGAAGGAGCAAATGCAGCGTTGCCGAACAAGAAGGCATTTCTTCAAAATGCGTTCGATGGTTGGCACGACCCCATCTGTGAACTCATAGAGCGGACAGACGAGGCGCAACTTGTGGTCGCCGACTTCTATGATTCGATGCCCGACCATCTGGCCAAGGGTCCCGTCGCACTTCTGGGTGATGCAGCACACCCCATGACCCCTGACTTGGGTCAGGGGGCATGCCAGGGCATCGAGGACGCCGTCGTGATGGCAGCTTGCCTCGATCGAGAACCTGATCAGCTTGTTGCGTTGGCCAAGTATGAGGCGGTGCGTCTTCGGAGAGTGCGGACGATCGTTCGTGACTCCCGTCGGATTGGCCGACTTGCGACAGCCCAATCACCAGCAGTCGCAACAGCGCGGGACCTCGTGAGCAGGTACATGCCACCTTGGCTGAATGCCCGGCTCGTCGCCCGGTATGCAAGTGAAGGCGCGTTCATTCGAAACCTTCATCGAGCAACGACATAAATCAGGTCGGCTACCTTCGATGGAGCCTACGGCCGTCGGGGTGACTCACTGCCGGTTTTCGTGGTCACGTCGACCGTTCCTCCCAGCTGGGCAACTCGGTTGGTTGTCACAAAAAGTCCACTCTGTGATCTGGCCGTGAACACCGGTAAAGTTCATCGGAAAATTGGCGGCTGTTGTCACAACTTCGAATCACTCCGTGTTACAAGGGAACTTGATCCGAAGCAAGGCGGGGCGGGGTAGGGGCAGTTGGTTCCTTAGTGGAAAGGGAGCTGTTCATGAGACTACCGAAATCACTCAAAATGGCTGCCGTGGCGACGGTTGCTGCGGCGATGCTCGCCATAGGAACAACAGCAGCAGTCAATGCTGGAGCCTCCGGCTCAAGCACCACCTACTACGCCTGCCTGTCCGCAGCCGGGAGGCTGAGCCAGGTCGGCACAACGATGCCCACCGCAGCGCAGTGCCCGTCTCCTTCCAAGATCATCTCCTGGAACTCGCAGGGTCCAGCCGGTGCGACCGGCGCAGCGGGGGCGACGGGAGCGACGGGACCCCAGGGCCCTCAGGGCGCAGCAGGCACCAATGGAACCAATGGTATGAACGGGTCGGGCGTGTTCACCAGTTCCGACGTCCCCACCTGCCCGTGCACGGACGGAGACTCCGATATCGATCTGCACACCGGTGAGGTGTACTCGTGTGCCGGGCGGAATGCATGGGTCGATACGTTGCAGGCCATCATGGACCCGCCGGGCCACAGGGACCCGCAGGACCGCAAGCAGCGAATCCTGAGTTTGGGCCAATTCCAGACGCTCGGTGGACTGCCGTAAGGTGGTCTTCGGAAGTGATGGGACTAGGTTCGAACCGTTCTTGGTTGGCAGATCGCTCGACGGCACGACCGTTCACTCCACCTCCTCTGCCGAGGGCGACTCGCCTTGGTCACACCCGAGCCTGTGAACCGGATCGCTGGTGAGTGCCCCCGCCAGTGACACAGCTCGCCGGCCATTGTCCGGTGGATCCGCACCGTGGCGATCCCCGACCACCGAAACTACGCTTTTCCTATGCCGGAACTTGACGATCCTCCACTGGGTGACTCAACACAACGCACGGCTTCCCAATGGCTCGAGCTCGTGCGGCGCGACGAGCGACGAGGCGAGCTGCTGGCGGCATACGACAACGCTCGGCGCGGGTTCGAGGAGCATCCCGACGACATCGAGCTGGCATACCGCGCAGTGCTTGCCATGGCCCGCACCGGGGCCGCGGACGAGGCTGAACGAGCAATTCATCGACCTAGGTCTAGCCGCTGTCGACACCGAAGATGTCTCCGCACTCCACGCCCGGATCCAGAAAGACCTTGCACTGGCCGCCGTCGGGAACGAGCGTCGGAGGTTGGCTGCCGTGGCTGCGTCGTCGTACGAGCGTATCGCCCAGCGCTACGGGACCTACTTTCCCACCATCAATGCAGCCACGCTGAGCCTGGTGGCCGGTGATCGTGAGACCGCCCGGGTGTTCGCGAATCGCGCACTGGCGCTGGTGGATGCATCGAGCGACGAGACCTTCTACGCAGTCGCCACTCAGGCCGAGGCCAGGCTCCTCCTTGGCGACCTCACCGCGGCCGGGTCGGACTTAGAGAGAGCAGCCGGACTGCACGGCGGGGACTTCGGCGCCGTGTCGACCGCGCGTCGCCAGCTCCGGATGATCTGCACAATTACCGGTACCGAACCCGGGATTCTGGCGGCGCTGGCCGGTCCGAGCGTCGCCCACTTCTGCGGGCACATGATCGCAGGCAGCGACGGGAGCCAGCACCTGCGTCAGTTCGACGAGAGGATGGCCGCTCTTCAGATCGCCGAGGTGCTCATCCACCGGCGTGTCAGTTTCGCCTACGGCTCGCTGGCCGCCGGTGCCGACATCCTCTGGGCCGAGGCATTGCTCGGCTCTGGTGCAGAGCTCCACGTGGTGTTGCCCTTCGCGGTTGACGACTTCCTAGACTCGTCGGTGGCTCCATCAGGTCCAGGGTGGGTCTCGCGCTTCCATCGATGCCTCGAGGCGGCAGAGTCGATCACGTATGCAATCGACGACCGCTTCCTGGGTAGCGACGTCCTCTTCACCTACTGTGCGGAGCTGGCCATGGGCCTCGCACTGTTGCGCGCGAGGTTCCTTGATTCCGAGGCTTTCCAGTTGGCACTTTATGACGGCGTACCCGCGACGGGTGCGATCGGGACGGCTGCAGACGTGGCGAGCTGGCGTCGCACCAACCACGAGGTGATCTGCATCGCGCCGGTCGACCGTCCCGGCGACGGCAGGGAACGCCGTCTGCCTGCATCGGCGCTGCCCGAGGCATCCCGCGTCATACGTGCCCTCCTGATGGGCGACATGCGGGGCTTCTCGAAGCTCTCCGACCGGCAGCTCAGCGCCTTCTCCCGAGGCATCATGGGAGCATTCGCAGGTGTGCTCGCTCGGTACGGCGCCGATGTCGAGTACCGGAATACGTGGGGAGATGCGCTGTTCGCCGTCATCTCGAACGTGCCGGCAGCAGCCAGGTGCGCGTTGGAGATCCAGGAGGCGATGGCGACGGTTGACCTCGAGGCGCTGGGCCTGCCCGATCAGCTGGCGTTCCGCCTCTCCGGTCACGTCGGTCCGGTCATCGTCCACGACGACCCCATCGTCGGGTCACCCTCGTTCATGGGCACCCATGTCAGCCGCACGGCCAGGATCGAGCCGGTGACACCGCCCGGAGCCGTTTACGTGACCGAGGCTTTCGCCGCCGCACTCGAGCTCGCCAACACCCCGGATCTGAGGTGCGACTATGTCGGCCACTTGCCGGCCGCCAAGGACTACGGGCGGATCCGCATGTACAACCTCCGCCGTCGGACGTCCGCGTCCCGCTAGAGCCGGCTCCTGCGGGACAAGTCTGCCAGCACGGCTTGCGCGGCACCCACGCCGCACATGCCGTGGACGCCAGCCCCCGGGGGCGTCGACGAAGAGCATAAGTAGAGCCCGGGTGCCCCGGTCCGGTAGGGATTCCAACGGACCGTGGGACGAAAGGCGACCTGTCTCAGAGTAGAGGCGCCGCCCGAGATATCCCCCCCGACATTGTTCGGGTTCTTCACCTCGGAGCCTGCGGCCGTGATCGACGAACGAGCGAGGACGAGGTCGCGGAATCCCGGGGCGAACCGTTCGATCTGCGACTCGATCCGTTCTGTGACGTCGATGGTCGATCCCCTGGGGACGTGGCAGTAGGCCCAGAGCGTCTGGGCGTCGGCCGGCGCCCGCGTAGCGTCGACCACGCTGGCCTGCACGGCGATCACGAAGGGATGGTCGGGGTGCCGACCCGACGACACGTCGGCCTCGGCGCGGCGGATCTGCTCAAGGCGCCCTCCGAGGTGGACCGTGCCAGCCTTCCGGACCGCCTCTGCCTGCCAGGGGACGGGGCCCGAGAGGGCCCAGTCGACCTTGCAGATCCCTGGTCCGTGCTTGAACCGCGCGACGCCTTTGCGGTAGCGGGCAGGCAGCCGGTCACCGGCCACGGTGACGAGCGTCTCGGGCGACGTGTCGAAGATGGTGGCCCGGGCACGTGGGAGCTGCTGCATGTCGGTGATCCAACGTCCTGGGTGGATCACGCCGCCGGCATCGCCGAGGGCAGTCACGAGGGCGCCCACCAGGCGGTCGGTCCCGGTCTCAACCACGGGCCACCCCGTGGCGTGGGCAGTGACACCGAGCAGTAGTCCGAAGGCAGCCGTCACCGGGGCATCGATGGGCAGCATCGAGTGAGCCGCCAGTCCCGCAAGGAGCCCACGGGCCTCATCGGTCGAGAAGCGCCGGCAGAGCCGCTCGACGGAGACGAGGCCCAACGCGGCGAATCTGGCCATCGTTACCGGGTGGGGTGGGAGCGACCGGAGCGGCGCGAGAACCGTCGCCATGAAGGGCTGGGCGTCGTTTACCAGTGGTCCGAGCAGTCGGGCATAGGGCACGCTGTCGACACCGAGCGCGGTCGCGGACTCGGGGACCGATCTGACCAACGTGGCGGCGCGCCCGTGGTCGAGGGGATGGGCGAGTGCGACCTCTGGTGTCCTCAGTCTGACGCCGAGTTCGGCGAGGTCGAGCGACTGAAAGAAGGGCGAGAGCGGGATCATCGACTGAATGGTCGAGCAGACGTCGTGACGGAACCCCGGCAGCGTGAGCTCCTCCGTGCGGCAACCACCTCCGGGCTCGTCCATCCCCTCGAACACCTCGACGGAGAGCCCGGCGCGCGCGAGGGTCACTGCAGCTGCGAGGCCGTTCGGGCCGGAGCCCACGATGGCGACATCGAGAAGGGATTGCCTCGACTCGCTCACAGTTCGAGGACTGTCGACTCAGCGGGGACGATCACTTGCACGTCCCGACCACCCGAGGTGCGGTGGCGAGACGGTCCAGCTCGGTGTCCGATCGGTTCGAGGCATGGTGGAGCAGGATGACCGGAAAGTCACCGCAGTTCCTGGCGATTCGACGGTGTACTCGGCGGCGGCATGGCCAAACAACGCCTGCTCGGAGAGCTGGTCGGGCGGTGGATCGGGGCAGCGAAGGACAGGAGTCCCTGCGTGTGGTCCAAGCGCAGATGGCGAAGGAGGGTCGTGCCCCGGAACGGATCGGCGCCCCACGGCACTCTGCACCTGCGGATCCCTGTCGCGGTGTCGGGGACGGACGTCGGCAGCGGGTCGTCGCGGGACATCCCCAGGACATGTACCCGGGGAATTCGGCACCCAACGCGGGCGTCGGGTCCACACCCGAAAGAATAGAGCCGCACTCGGTCAAACCCCGTCCGTGCCTTCCCTGCGGTGGCCCGCTGCCAGTTCCTCCAGTGACGAGCGGTCGATCGACGAGGCCGGCACCCGTGCGACCTTGCAGTCCGTAACGGCGATGAGTGAGGAAGTGCGCGCTCCGTCCTCGATGTGGGCCCGCACTCCCAGGATGGCACCGGGTCCGTACTCGGCGAGACGCTCGTCATCGACCTCCACGCGCAACACGCCGTCGAGCACCAAGAAGGCATCGGAGCCGGCCTCTCCCTGATGAACCAGCGTCGATCCGCGCTTCACTCTCACCGTCTTGACGTCGGCCTTACCAGCCATGAGGTACTTCGAAAGGACCCGCTCGAGCGCCGATTCCACCTCGGTAACGAGTGCCGGCGAGTCGCGATCTCCCCACGGAGTGTGCGTTCCGAACGACTTGCGGTACCAGTCTTTGAAATCAATCAATCCGGACTTGGCCACAAGTCGGCCCTCGGTGTCGTAGACCCAGTGTCGCGGAAAGCGGCTGGCCCCGACCAGCGTCTGCTCCGTCGTGCCGTCGGCGTGCACGGTCAACGACAACGTGGTCCACGCGAGTGGTGCCTGCCATTGGACGTATGGTGCCCGCCGTACCCGACGGGGGGCCGGGACGCCGGTGCGCCCACCGGCGGTCTGCACGAAGCGGACCCACCCCTCCCCGTACTCTGGCTCGGACTTGATGTCGGGAAGAGGGATGGCCTGGAACGAATGTCGGATCCCTCTGAGCCTCATCGTCGTGCTGCCGGTCAGTCCGCCACCGTCATAGCCGGCATCCGTGATCTCCCCGACCGAATCGACCTCGATGAAGACTCCGAGGCGATTGGCGAACCGGAAACGATCCGCGTCGCGGAGTGCCGGGAGATTGCCGAGCACGTCGGGCGGCGGTTCGTCGTAGTGGGCGATGCCAGCCTCAAAAGGGAGGCGGGTACCACCGACGATGGCTTCCGACGGTATCCACGACACCGACGTGGCGGACCGGTGAATCTTCATATGCAGATGATATTCTCGCGGGCCGCCTGGCCGGACTTACTGAGATGGCAGGCACACGACCACCCCGGAAGTAGCGGTTGACCAGGGGGAACTGCCGCGAAGGGGCTTCGGAGGCGTGTTACTACGCGAGCCCGTGACCTGGGACTACGCGGAGGGCGTCGGAAGCTCGAAGTCGAGGAAGCGACCGGGTTCGGGGATGCCGAGGGCGGAGAGGATCTCGGCCTGACCGGTGGTGGTGGCCGATCGTTGGGCCACCCGTCCCTCGGCGGACTCCATGGTGACGAGATGCATGCGATCGAGCTCGTGGCGGACGTTGCGCCACGTGTCACCGGTGCCGTTCTCGATGACACGCATGAGCAGCAGCCCGAGCCAGCAGAGCTGGATGTGGCTGCGGATCCGATCCTCTCGGTGGTGGAAGACCGGACGCAGTCCGAGTGATCCCTTCATGTCCCGCCAGCCGCGCTCGACTTCGAGCAGCTGCTTGTAGGCGAGGGCGAGATCAGTGGGGGTGAGGCTGTCGTCACTGGTGCGCAACAACCACTTGCCATCGAGCTTGGCCTCGTTGGCGATGGCCGCCTTGTCAATGCGGAACCGTCCATCATTGAGCCGACGGACCAGACGCCAGAGCGCGGGCGTGGTGCGCAACCGTCCGGCCAGTTCGTCACGTTTCGATTTCGTCCACTCGTCGGTGCCCTCGATCTGGGTCTCCAGATAGGCGACCAGGTTGGCCCGGACCTGTTGGTCCCGCTCTTCTGTCTCGGGGTTGAAACACACGACGAAGCGCTGAGACCGCGCACCCTCGCCGACCCGGACCTCTTTTACCTGGAGGTTGCCAGCGGCGGTGTGAAAGCGGCCCGGACGAGAGAGTGCCTCCTTCGCTTCGCCGCTGGCGTTGCGCAACTTCTCGGCCACCACGTAGTGCCCCCCGCCCCGCTGCAGGTAGGCCCTATTGGCCACCGAGTTGAAGCCCCGGTCGGCCACCCACACCACCCGGTTGAGCATCCATCCGGCCAGGTCGTCCTTGATGGTGCGGATGATCACCTGGTCCGAGGTGTTGCCCGGGAACGTCCAGCACCGCACCGGCACCCCTTCGGCCGTGACGGCCATGCCGAGGACCACCTGGGGCAGGTCGGGTCGGTGGTCCTTCGAGTGCTTGTTGAACCGACGGACCGCTTGTTCATCGGGTCCCGGGTCGTCGGGACCGACACCACCGGTCGTCGCCTTCTCCTCCGCACCCTTGGCCAGATCGAGATCGGCCTCGCTGTCGGCCACGTCCCGTTCGAAGTAGGTGGAGGAGGTGTCGACGAAGATGATGTCGCAGGACAGGTTCAACAGGTTGGCGGTGGTGGAGAAGATGCGCTCGGCGATCTCAGGCAACGCGGCAAGGAGGAAGTCCATCGCTGCATAGGCCGCCTGATCGTCGAAGTCCGGACAGTCAACGAGGGCGACGCGTTCCTTCGCCCACTTGACCGCCGCCAACTTCGAAGCCGGATCCAGACACCGCTGGGCGACGAGCGCGAAGCAGATGCGCTCCACTGCATCGGCATCGATGCGCCGACCGCTGGCCGACGACCGCAGGGCGTCAGCGATGCCTAATCGTTCCCACATCTGGTCGAGCACGAAGGCACCACCGAGTCGACGGGAGTCGACGATCTCGATGTCGGATCCAACAAGCGAGCCCGTTGCCGGCAGATCGAGGATCCGGCTGATCGACGAGACGAGCCGCGCCAGCGCCTCCTTGTCGACCTTGTCCTTCCGACCGAAGTTGTGGATGACCTTGGCCACCGGGACGCCCGTCTCCGGGTGCCGCTCGTTGTGGGCGAGCTGGAGATGGGTGACCTTGGAGCCGTCCTTGTTCCGTCGACTGGACTCTCTCAGGTACACACCTACATTGTGACTGAACCCCGCAGGTCAGTCAACTAATCGTGTGCCTACGCTTTTCAGACTTTCCGAGCCCCCGAAACACTCTGACCAGGGACGATGTCATGCCGGACCCCCGAAAATGCCTACGAACTCAGTAAGTCCGGCCTGGAGGCACGCTCACGACAGGCTGAACATTGGCACCGGCTGGCCGCCAACACCGCTTGTGGCACGACTGTCTGTTTTGCAAGATGATGGCAAACCCACGGACCCTTCCATTCGTGTCGATTCGCTCAGGGTCATGCCGAGTCCCGGTCACTGCAGACGAATCGGCCGTCCCGGGGTTCGCCATCAGGGCGTGTGGATGAGCTCTACGATCGCCGTTGAGGTTGCCGCTGCCGAAGTATCTACCCGAACCCTACTTGGTCTATCGCATCTCGGAGTCGACGGGGTCGGAGTTGCGTGCCAGTAGTGCTGGTGTTGATGTAACAATGAGGACAAATAGTAGGAATCCCACCAGATGGATGACTGAACACCAGACGCACAGCGCTTGAATGATGAACAACTCCTCGACGAATAGATAGATGATCATGCCGACGCCGAGGATCGAGAGGATGAGTCGGGCCAAGTGAACACGCCTGTCTTTGGAGCGCCAAAGTGCAGGCAGACAGAGGATCGTCATCGGCACGAAGTACAAAAGGCCCAGTACGGGCACGGGAATGCCTAAGAAGTGTGATGTGTTGCTGGTGAGAATCTTGTTGCAGGGGCCGAGATCGGGACAAACAAGGCTGATGTGGGTGTCGAAGTGGCTGACGGTGAGGTAGATAGATCCGGCCAGACCGACGATGCTGAGGAGCAAGCCAGTAATTTGTTGCCACCGCTGATCCGTTGTTTCGGTCATCGCCACCGCCCAGAATTTCCGTTATAGGTTGCCGAGTTCTCGGATGCAGGGTACACGCAACGCCGCTACGGGAGGCGCACGTTATCACGAGCGGTTGACCAGACAAGCCCTCACTGCCTGCGGACCACAACATGCGATGAAACACCCGTGAGAACCAGTTGGTTTCAAAGGACCGCCCCCCGATGACCGCCCGTCGGCCTTTTCGAGGTCCGCCCTGCCAGCATTGCGAGTATGGCTACCTACACCGACGAGAGCGGTGACTGTCCACCGAGACTCGGCTACTCTTCGTTCGCCACTGAGCACCCTTCGCCATCCGACCGGCCTACGATCGGCACTCACTTGCGATAGTGCCCCCAATCGCTGCCGGCTCAGGGGGAGTTATCGACCTATCTTTGCTTGCCAACTGCCAACTGCCAACTGCCAACTGCCAACTGCCAACTGCCAACTGCCAACTGCCAACTGCCAACTGCCAACTGCCAACTGCCAACTGCCAACTGCCAACTGCCAACTGCCAACTGCCAACTGCCAACTGCCAACTGCCAACTGCCAACTGCCAGCAACTGCACTGCCACTCCAACTGCCAACTGCCAACTGCTAACTGCTAACGGCCAGCGACCGGCCTTGGGGACACCACGACCCGCCACGGCGAACCCGAGCACCACCGGAGCGGTCTCCTCATTGCTTGGCCGAGCTCGGATCCGGTGATACCGGTCATCGGGCGGCCTCCAGCGCAACTGAAGCGTCGGTCCCCCCGGAGGACCGCGAGCACGGATACGACGAAAACCTGAGCGAGAGTCGTCTGGACCTGCAAAAATCCTTCTCCCACGACCAGGGAGCGGTGGATGGTGTACGACGGCTTCATCTCCTACAGCCACGCGGCCGATGGCCGCTTGGCGCCCGCCCTGCAGGGAGGCCTGCAGCTCTTGGCCAAGCCCTGGAACAGTCGCCGGGCCCTGCGGATCTTCCGGGACGAGACGGGATTGTCGACGAACCCACACCTTTGGTCGGCCATCGAGAAGGCACTCGATGAGAGCCAGTGGTTCGTCCTTTTCGCCTCGCCGGAGGCGGCCCGGTCGGAGTGGGTGAACAAGGAGATCAGCCACTGGCTGAACACCAAGGCGGTCGACCACATCCTGCCTGTGGTCACCGACGGAACCTGGGACTGGGACCCGACCCTCGGTGACTTCACCGCCGGGTCCTCTGCTGTTCCCGAGGCGCTGCGGGGAGCGCTGGCTGATGAGCCCCGCCATCTGGACCTGCGCTGGGCTCGAACCGAGACCGATCTCGACCTGCGCAACACCAGGTTCCGCTCTGCAGTGGCGGACCTGGCCGCGCCCATGCACGGGGTGGCCAAGGACGAGCTCGAAGGCGAGGACATCCGTCAACACCGACGAACGCGTCGACTCGCCCGTGCCGGTGTGAGCACCCTCGCCATCCTCGTCGTGTTTGCCGTTGCACTGGGCGTCCTGGCCCTCGTATCGCGCAACCAGGCCGTTTCGACCAGCACCACCGCTCGGTCCCAGGCTCTGGCCGCCGAGAGCGTGAGCGAGCTGTCCGCCGACCCCGAAGTGTCGGTCCTGCTGGCCCGGCTGGCGGTGGAGCAGCGGCCCCTTCCCCAGGCCGTCGCCGCCTTGCGCCAAGCCATCGACGCGTCGCCCGTGAAGGTGGCGTTGCCCACGCTGTCGGTCGGGGACTGTCCACCCAACAGCGGACCGTCGATCTCCTACAGCCCGTCCGGTACCCGCCTGGCAGAGAGCGGGTGCACCGACGACGTGGTCGTGCTCGATGCCGCTTCGGGGCACGTCGTATATCGACGGCGCCTTTCCGGACAGGTCGGCGCCGTCGTCTATGACCCCACCGGGCGTGTGCTGGCAGTGGGTACGAACACGGGTGTCGTCCTTCTCGATGCGTCCTCCGGCGCGCTGCAAACCCAATTGACCGGAGGAGCAGGACCGCGACCCACACCGGGAGCCAATAGCGGACCTCCCGTGGCACCGGGCGCTAGTGCCACTGCCGCACCTGCCAGCGCGGTGGCCCCCAACGCCGCCAATGCCCTCGCCTTCAGTCCCGACGGTTCGAAGCTCGCGGCCACGTCCTTCTTCGGCACCACCGTGTGGGACGTGAAATCGCGCAAGGTCCTCTTCTCGCTGTTTGAACCGCACAACGACGCCACCGTGGCCTTCACGTCGGACGGGAAGACGCTGGTGGTGGGTACCGACGGCCCCACCGAGGTCGTCGACGTGGCCAGCGGCCAGGTCGTGAAGACGCTGTCGCCTCCGAACCAGACCCTTGCTGGCACCCAACCGGACCCGATCGCTCTCCATGGGATCATCCTGGCGGTGGGCGCCAATGTGAGCGGGCCCGGCGACGTCTCTGCCTACATCGACCTCTGGAACACCGAGACGTGGACCATGTTCCAGGTGTTGACAACGGTGACGGGCACGGCTGTCGGCGACGTCTCCATCAGTCCCGACGGTCAGAGGGTCGCGGTCGGGAACTTCGACGGTACGGGCGGCATCTGGTCCCTGATCCCCGACCAGGAGTTGGTCACCCTGGAGGGCCAGACGGCGGATCTGAACGCGCTTTCCTTCAGCCCCAGTGGCTCGGACGTGGTCACCGCCGCCAACGACGGTACGGCGCGGATCTACCGCGCCGGTGGGCCGTGGCGGTCCACGTTCAATGCACAGTTGTGTGGGTGTGGCAACGAAATCGGATGGCAGCCGCACAAGGTGGTGGCGCTCGCCCGGTCGAACAACGACATCGTCCTGCAGGCGTGGCAGCTCCCCGCCGGCCGCCCCGTCCCGGATCCGACCGTCCTCAACACCGACTCGGCAGGCACGGGGGCAGTACTCAGTTCGGACGGAAAACTGGCGGCCACCTGGAGCGATACGGCCCAGACCTCGACGGTCACGGTGGAGGACACCGCCACGGGGAAGGTGGTCTTCACCTCGCCGGCAACCACGGTGGCGCGGGTCAGCCTCAGCGCAGACGATCGTCTGCTTGCGGTGATCGACGCCCAGGGGCGCCTCCACATCACCACGTTGTCGAGCGGACGCACCATCGTTGGGACGGGATGGTCAGAGCCGTGCCAAGGCTCTGGGAACCCGCCAGCTGTGAGCCCTGACGATCGACTCGTGGCCGTGTACTCGTTCTGCGGCCAGGTCAAGGTTGGGCGCATTGCCACAGCCCGGCCTTCCGAGACCTACAACCAGACCGGACAGCTTTCGGCCGCCGCGTTCAATCCGGCCGGGAACCTCCTCGCCCTCGCTTCTTGGGACGACAGTGTGACCGTATTGAACGTCGGCACGAACAAGCCCGTCCTGGAACTGGTGGGTCACACACGCGGAGTCGACGGCATTGCGTACAGCCCCCGAGGTCAGTACATCATCTCCACCAGCACCGACAACACCATCCGGGTATGGGACGCTGTCACCGGCCAGTTGTTGCAAGTCGACCACGATGTGTCCATCCCCCAATCCCCCTCGGCCAGTCCCGACGGCACGCTTGTGGTCGAATCCAACAATGACAACCAGGTCCGCCTTTGGCCATTGTGCCCCGACTGTCAAGATCCCGCGGCCATGTTGAAGTCGTCCCGTTCGTCGGTCGTGTCACCCCTGACCCCGCTCGAGCGGGCCGAGGTGGCATCCCAGGCCGGCTGACAGAGTCGGTGCCCACGGTCACATGACCTGCTTCCGTGCGGGAGCCTCTCCATCCCGGCCTGAGGCACGATCCTCTATCAGTGGCTATCATCCGCACATCTGATTGATCCTGCGGAGGGTACGTTGAATCCAGTCCGCGAGACCTAATGGGACTGGAGCGCCTTGCGCGAGGCGAGCTGGTCTCCGAGCCACATGGCGGGAACACAGGTAAGTATGGGTCTTCCGGCATGAATGTGGGTAGCTCTACCCGAATGAGGAGGGAATTCTCCTTGTAGGACAACGATTGTTGGTGCGGCCGGTGGTGGCGGTCATCGGTACTCGTTTCCTGGTTGGTCTCGGGGAGCTGGAAACAAAGTCGCTGTCGTGGCCATCCGCGTGACACGCACGGGTGGTCTCTAGGTTCGGGGTTGCGAAACCAATCGAGCCCAGGAGACCAATCCCGTGCGTGACACCACTGCATTCAAGCGCCTGATGGACCTGCCCGGGGTCACCGTCACTGACGTGGACTTTCAGCCGGCCAAGGTGGTGGTGACGGTGAAGCTGCGGAGCTCGAAGCTGACCTGTCCGGTCTGTCCGTTCACCACCCGGGCCCGCTACGACACCCGCCCGGTCTCCTCTATCTGGCGACACCTCGATTTCGGACGATGGCGGCTCGAGGTTCGAGCTGACCTCCGTCGGATCGACTGTCCGACCCATGGTGCTCGGACCGAGGGGGTCCCCTTCGCCCGGAGCAGTTCCCGGTTCACCCGTGACTTCGAGGACCTGGTGGGGTGGTTGGCGACCACCATGGACAAGACGGCCCTCTGCCGGCTGGTGCGCATCGACTGGGACACCACCGGTCGGATCATCGAGCGGGTGATGGCGACGGGGCTCGATCCGAAGCGCCTCGACAACCTCTTCGTCTGTGGCGCCGACGAGGTCTCATGGAGAAAGGGCCACTCCTACCTCACCCTTGTCTCGAACAACGACACCGGGAAGTTCGTCTGGGGCAAGGAAGGCAAGGACACGGCCACCCTGGACTGCTTCTTTACCGAGCTGGGCGAAGAGCGGTCCGAGGCGATCACGGCGATGTCGATGGACATGGGCCCTTCCTTCGAGAAGTCCGCACGGAAGCCCGGACATGCCACCAAGGCGGTCATCTGCTTCGACCCGTTCCATGTGGTCCAGGCCGGGACCAAGGCACTGGAGAAGGTCCGTCGATCGGTCTGGCAGGACCTCCGCAAGCTTCCCGACAAAGATGCCGCCCGGCGGTTCAAGGGAGCCCGGTGGTGTCTGTTGAAGAACCCCGGTGACCTCACCGACGACCAGGCGATCACCTTGCGCAAGATCAAGCGGCGAGGAGGCGACCTCTGGCGGGCCTATGCCCTGAAGGAGGCGCTTCGGGCGATCTTCGCCGGCGACCTCGCCGAGGACGACGTCGCCATCCTCCTCGACCGGTTCTGCTCGAGAGCACAGCGCAGCGGCATGAAGCCCTTCGTCACCCTGGCCAAGACCATTCGGAAACGCCGTGAGGGGATCCTGGCGGCGGTGAGGCTTGGAGTGAACAACGCCCGACACGAGGGACTGAACCGCCGGGTCCGCCTCATCATCAATCGGGCTTATGGCTTCCACTCCGCCAACGCCGCCCTTGCGCTCATCATGGTCACGCTCGGGCCGATCGAACACGTCCTCCCACACGAAAGACACCGGGCCACGGATCCATGAGTTCACCCACATTCATGCCGGGAGACTCGTAAGTATCAAGACGTAGGGAATCATTTGGGGTTTGCTGTCGCCGGCAAGCGCCGAAGTCTGCACACAGGTACGGAAGTCCAAAACCCGCGTCTACTGGGGAAAACGTTGTAAATCTCACAACAGAGTGGAGATGACGGGACTCGAACGCGTGACCCCCTGCTTGCAACAATGATCCTTCGTTTCGCCAGCTGTTGCCGTCGGCGGCGCACAGCGGCGTAATTCCAGTCACATGCCAAGCACGTGCGGGAGCCGAAGAGCGCCTGCGACGGGTGTCGACACCCGGCGACGAGCTTGAGGGACAAGAGTAGGCAACTGTCCCGATAACGCGATTGCACGGGTGAAACGCCCCTGAAAGCACCTCGGGGATGATCCTGCGGCCTCAGTAAGCTCTGCTCGGTAACCGGAAATCCTGGGCAAAATGGATCAAGATTGGCATTGGCGCGGTCGGGACAATCCCCTGACCGACCGGTACCCTGTCGTGGGTGACCGGTGATTCAAGAACACGCTATGCAACATGTGGCGATCTGGACATCGCTTATCAGGTGCTGGGCGCGGGTCCGATCGACTTTCTCGTGTTCAGCGGTACGGGGATCCCGATCGACTGCGTCGACGAGGAGCCGTCAATGGCGGGGTTCTATCGCCGTCTGGCGACATTCAGTCGGGTCCTTCGCTTCGACCGCCGGGGATTCGGATTATCGGATCGGGGTTCAGTATCGTCACCGCCGACTCAGGAGCAGTGGTATGAGGATGCTCTGGCGGTGCTTGACTCCGTCGGTTCCGAGCAGGTCGCGGTGCTTGCCCCATTCGTCAACACTGCTCAAGGCATCATGCTGGCCGCGAGACATCCGGAACGCGTGAGCTACCTTGTGGTGGTCAACGGCGCGGCGCGTGTGACATGGGCACCCGACTACCCCGCGGGCATCCCCCGGGAGATACTTGATTCATTCCCAGACATGGCGGCGAATCCAAATGCCATCGAAGCGGGTCACGACATCCTGGCCATGCTCGCTCCGAGTGTGGCAAACGACGCCGCGTTCCGAAGTTGGTGGGACCGCTCTGGTCACAGGGGGGCCACACCTGCCATGGCGCGACTGCTTCTCCAGGCGAGCTTTCAATACGACGTTCGCGACCTCTTGTCCCTCGTAAGGGTTCCAACGCTGATTATTCAGCGAAAGGATTTGCTCTCCGGTGGTGAGCATGGGCGCCATCTGGCCGAGCACATTCCTGGTGCCAAGTGCGTCGAGCTACCCGGGTCCGACGTCCTCTGCTGGATTGGCGAAACTGGGCCGATGCTTGACGAGATCGAGGAGTTCGTCACGGGCGTCCGCGGCGGATCCGGCACTGAGCGGACTCTGGCTACAGTGCTGTTCACAGACATTGTGGGTTCCACAGTCCGTGCGGCCCAGCTCGGGGATGGACGCTGGCGAAATCTCCTCGATCGTCACGACCACAGCGTGCGCAGCCAGATTGAGCGGTTCCGGGGTCGTGAAGTGAACACTGTGGGCGACGGATTCGTGGCCACCTTCGACAGCCCCGGTCGGGCAATCGGATGCGCCCTGGCAATCCGAGAGAATCTGAAGGGGTTGGACCTCAACGTTAGAGCCGGCATTCATTCAGGTGAGATCGAGGTCCGTGGCCGCGACGTAGCCGGCTTGGCGGTTCACATCGGTGCCCGAGTGTCAGCTCTGGCCGGTCCGGGCGAAGTGTTGGTCTCATCGACCGTGAAGGACCTCGTCGTAGGTTCAGACATTGAGTTTGAAGAGCGTGGAGAGTACCAACTAAAGGGTGTGCCGGGCCTGTGGCGACTGTTTGCCGTCACCGTATGAGCCCGCACGCAAAGTGCCGACGCCGGGCAGGCTCAGGGTATTCCTGACCATCTGCGAGTTCATATCTGCAAAGTCGAACACTTCGATCTAGCGTTGGGGTGATGGCGCCGAGGAAGCAGCCCACGCCGGAGGATCGGAGTGATGCCATCCGGATCGCCCTCGCCGGCCTGGCATTTGGCCAGGACTTTGATTCGGTACTCGAGAAGCTCGGGACGATGCACATTCGCCACAACACCTTTCCGGTTGAGGAACTGCTTGAGCTCGCCTCCGACGCCATCGAAGAGTCAGGGGCCACCACGGCTGATCCCATCGGCTTCGAGAAGATCCGGGAGCGACTCCTCCCTGAGCACCGCTTCTCCGGAAAGAATCAGCACTACAAGAGCAAGTACGCCATCTCCGTTCGCCGATCCAGTCTGGTTCCGTCCTTTCGACGCAGGATCGAACTCTCGGTGCGTTCGCCGATGGCCAGATAAATGGTCCGAGCGGTCCTCGGTACCAGCGGGATCGAGAGCGAAGGCTTGCCTGATGGCAGCTGGGTGCGGCGATGTGGGATGTGTCAGCTGATGAAATCGGACGGAATCTCAATGACGACGGGGAGGTCTTCATCTGCGATAGATGCAATGAGCACGCCGCCAAATTCCTCGAGATTTCGGAGAGCCTCTACACCCCACCCGACGGTCTCAATCGAGACTGTAGCCACCGACGATGTGAGGCCGACACCCGACACGGTGGTCTCGGCAACTAACGGCCACAATCCGGTGATCGGTGTCACCCATGGCGTCAGTCGGTCTGCCGAGACTCGTCTGCAGCCGACCATTCAGACCCATCGATGCTGGGACCCTGATTGCAATTGGTACGTAAACGATCGGGTCAGCGTGGGTCGGGCGCTCCCGCGAATCGGGACAGATCGACGGTGATGTAGATGGCTCGGCACCTCGCGAGCACCGCGTCACCGGTGCGTAGTTCAGCACTTATGAAGAGCTTGCGGCGCTCGCGCCCGTCAAGCCGTGCGCGAAGTTCCAAGGGTTCGTCAACAGGCACGCCTGCGAGGTAGCGAACCGTCAACTCGCCCGTAAAGGCCGGTTCCTGCAGTTTGCCGATAACGAAACCGGTCACGTCGTCGAATGCAGCGGCCACGATTCCGCCGTGGGCACGACCGGGTGCGCCTTCGAATGCGCGCCGCAGCACAACGTCGGCGATCACTTCACCGTTATCGAACCGCACCTCGAGTTCGACGCCTGTCGGATTGGACCAACCGCCGACAGCTCGGTCTTCGAACCCGCTCCCACCCAAGATTGACGCCTCCGGGCTGCTCCGCATGAGAGCCAGACGATCGCGCGTCGGAGCATCATTGACCAGGAGTGCGAGTTCGTTCGCCGTCTCCGTTATCGATGCGAGCACATCGTCCGCGGGATCGTGCGCTGCAAACGCGTGGTTGAGCGCTCGCAAGCTCGCGGCCGCTCCTTCCCGTGCTTCTTCGGTCCTCATCTAGGCAAGTGTAGGGAACCATCCGGGTGGGTAAGTTCTCGACCGGACTCGTTCATGGGCGATTAGCGTACTGCGACAGCCGCTGTGCGCGAATAACGGATAACGCGCTCCGAGCCGGCGTACTCGGGCACTCGCGTCACTGCGTCCGAACGTTTGGGACTGCTCGCTCAGGCGGGAGTCGCGACCTTGAAACCCATTGAGCGAGCTGCGGTCGCCATCCGACCGTCATAGGTTACGATCTCCCCCAGGTCAGTTCCGAGCCGTTTGGCGGTGGCCAGATGAATCGCGTCGAGTGACCGAAGCTCCTCTGGCATGAGCGAACCGGCGAGACTCAGGACCCGATCGTTGACGCGTACTAGGTCGATGCGTGCGAGCACTCGACGACCTGCATCGAGTGAGGGAGCACCTCCGGGTAGGAGGGCACGCAGCACCTCCGTTCGTGCCAGTCCACTGGAGACCAGGGGGCGTCGGCGTCGAAGGTGCTTTCGGACAGCGTCGGATTCGGGTTCCCGGACGGCCAGCTTCACGATGGCCGAGGAGTCCACATAGGTGGCTGGCATGTGGTCAGCGCTCGTCGCTGCGAAGGCGGCGAAGAGCGGAAGACGGCGGCTCAACGTCATTCGGCAACGTGATCGGTTCGGGAAGATCGTCAAGGCCGCCAGAGGCCGAGTCAATCTCACCGGAGGAGCGCATCTGCTCCAACGGGGTCCCACCGGGTAGCGGCGTGAGCCTTGCCACCGGGCGCCCTCGGTCGGTGATCTCGACGGTCTCGCCCTGTTCAACGAGCCGAAGAAGCTCGCTCGCTCGCTGTCGAAGCTCTCGAACGCCCACCGATGTCATGTGTTACTTGTAGCACATTCAAATCAAGTTCACAATGACACGGCGACCTCCACGCCTGCCCTCTCACCGGTGGTCGGTGACACTTGGTGATACCCTGTGCGTTACCAAGTACACTGTGGGCATGAGCTCAATCCAGCAGTACCTCGTGTCGGCTTCGGGCCAAATGTCCGTGCCGGCCGCCGTTCGCCATCGGTGGCAACTCGACGACGGAGGTCCGGTTGACGTCATCGACCTGGGCTTCGGCGTGCTCACCGTTCCGGCGGGCAAGGCACAGCTCCTTCTCGGAGATCTTCTCAGTCGCGAGGACCACGCAGCGTTCGTCGCCTCCCTGGCCGACGACCCCGATCTCGCTACCACGTGAATCGCGTCGTACTCGACGATCACCTCCTGCGCGATTTCCTCGCAGGCGAGCAGGGACGCCACCTTGGCCAGATCGTCGCGTCGAACGAGCTGGCTACCACAAATCTCTATTACGTGCGCCTCTGCAAGAGTGTCGTGGGTGCACGAGGTGGAGCCCTCACCGGAGATTGGTCCGGTGGACGCCGACGAGAACTTGGGCGCCGCCTAATGGATTTGCCCGATTCGATCCTGATTCCGGCGATGCGCCTGATCGGATACCGAGTTGCGGAGCTGGCAGAAGGTGGGCGAATCTCGACTTTGGGTGCCGAATCAGTCGCCGCCGCCGAACATCTGGACGCATCCTTGTGCGTCTGGGAAGGAGACGACGGTCCCGGCATCCGTAGTGCGGCACGTTCGGCTGGTGTCACCTATCTGACCGTCCCGCTCTAGATGTCGCGACCTCAGCGACCGTACCTTGACCTCGACGCAAGGACCCACTGCTGGCGGTTCAACGGTGCGCATAGCCGGTGTCCCGGGACAGTGGATCCCAGATCTACAGGGGTGCCCTTGGAGCTCGGACTCTTGCGAAAGGCGACCCCTTCGATACACCATGAACATCACATTGGACGGGTGCTGCGATCATCGAGCAATCCCGCCGGACGAAGTCCCTACGCCGGGTCTGGGAGGGTGTAATCCCGCCGGAGACAGGACCTTTCATGCAAGACATCACCGTTAGAGACCGCGCTGCCGGCGTCGGCGGGCTCTTCTTGACGGACATCCCCTACCCCCACGCCGCCGAGAACGATGTCGTCGTACAGGTCCTCGCCGGGGGGTTCACCCCCGGCGAGCTGAACTGGGAGGGGCTGATCGACCACGCTCGCCTTACGATTGGCCAGACGGTTCTCATCCACGGTGCCGCGGGCGGTGTGGGCTCGATCGCGGTGCAGCTCGCCCGCGAGGTGGGAGCCCGAGGTATCGGCACCGGTCGAGCGGCGGATCGCGACACAGCCTTTGGCTTGGGAGTGGATGCCTTCTTGGACCTGCAAGCTGACAAGTTGGAAGATGCCGGTGAGGTTGACGTGGTGTTCGACGTGAACGGCGGCGAGATCCTTGACCGCTCGGCCGCGCTGGTGCGCTCCGGCGGGACGCTCGTTACGACCATCAGGGTGCCCACAGTCCAACCCAAGGGCGGGCGTTCCGTCTTCTTCGTCGTCGAAGCCGACCGTTCCCGGCTGGCGGACCTCGCCCAGCGGTTCAGGGACGGCCGACTCAAGCCGATCGTCGGGGCAGTACGGCCGCTCGCCGAAGCGCCTGCTGCGTTCGCCCCCGACCGGCGCACGTCCGGCAAGACGATCATCCGGATCACCGAAAGCTGATAGCCGACCGAAGAGGTGCCCCAGTAGCCCGATCAAGGGCAGTTAGCTGGACGTGAGCACTCGTCGCTTCCGAGGGCAGATAATGCGCCGCCGAGCCGGTGTTACATCGGTGATCCGTTGGACCTGGGCTGAGGCCATGGAAGCACACTCAGCCGATCCCGTCGATCTCCTTGAGGAAGCCGTCGAGTAGCTCCACTCGGTCGTCTTGGCTGTGGCCGACGGCGTCATTTCGTTGACGGCGGAGGATGGTCAGGAACTGAGGTCGGTCTCGAAGGAACCACAACCCTCGCAGACGGACTCGAAGCTGCAGTCGAGTCCGACCCCTTCCCCCTTTCCCTTGCTGTCCTGGCGTTACAGGGACAGCAGTAGGGACAAGATGTCGTCAAGACCAACTCGACGGAGTCCTAGCTGTCTAACTGGACTTTTGTGGTGGAGATGACGGGACTCGAACCCGTGACCCCCTGCTTGCAAAGCAGGTGCTCTAGCCAACTGAGCTACATCCCCGGAGACATGCGGGTTGACCCGCGACGACGAGATTAGTTGGTTGTCGAATGGACCGGGAATCACGCCTGCAGACCCACGTCCGGCGGATCCGTGATGCCCGGAATGGCCGCCGCAGCTGCGGAGTTGACTGCGGGGACTCGAATTCTTCGCTCCTGCGGAACGCCGCCTGTCTCCATGGCATTTCGCCTTCGAGGGCGCGCGCTCTATAGGTTTAGGCGGGCATGGTTTCAGGCAAGGAGGGGAGTGGGGGGCGTTCGGGTGAGCGTCGGCCCGCGGCTGCGCGCCCCAGACCGAGACGCCCTCGGTCCGAGTTGCGGGAAATGCTCGTCTCGGCGGGCAGGACCGTGCTCCTCGAGGAGGGGCTGACCCTCGGGGTGGAGCGGGTCACCTTCAAGCGCGTGTTCGACGAGGTGGAGCGGACGACGGGCGCCAGGGTGACCCACGCCGCGGTCATCGATCGCATCTGGCGGAATCAGGAGGAGTTCCAGATCGACGTCCTCCTTGCTGTGCTCGCGGAGGAGGGCACCCAGGAGTTCGAGATCACCGAGCAGGCCTTCACCACGGCCCTCGCGCTCGCCGACTTCTCGACCCCGGACTCCAGGCGGGGAAGCCTGGCCGAACTGATCCGCATCTCGACCGCTGCCTTCGTCGAGGCAGCACAGCGCTCGGCCGTCAGCATCCAGTTCGCCCTCGGGACCTACCTTGCCGCGGGCAGAGCAGCGGTCCCGGACGAGCGCCTCATCGACGCATTCCGTCGTACCAACAACGAGCTCACCGAACGCTACGCCGAGATCTACCAGGCGGGACTGAGCCTGGTCGGATGGCGGGTGAAGCCCGGGCTCTCGGTGCGCGACGCGGCCGTGGCCTTCTCCGCCTATGCCGAAGGGATCGTGATGCGGCAGTTGGTCGATCACGACGACTTTGCGCCGATCAAGCAGATCCGGCCGGCGGATGGAACCGTGGTCGACTGGACGCTCCTCGGCATCGGAATAAACTCGATGGTGGAGTTCTTCGCCGAGCCCGATCCGGCATGGGCGGCGCCTCCAGGGTGAGCTGCAGGGCCTGACCGGGAGGCGTGTTCGGCCTCCCTCGCCTGGCCCACCTCGATCCGCGGTCCGTCACAGCCTCGGCTTAGCGTGCATCCGTCGCACCGTCCGGACCATGTCACGGACCGGATCGATGGACCGCTCCCTCTTATCGAGGGGCCGGCGCTGCCTCTCGCTCCCCGACGGAGCCCTTCCTCCCCGGGGGACCGGCCCCCGACGACCCAGGAGCAGATCATGGGCGCTCCCGACCGCACCGAGCTCCTCGACACATTGACCGAGGGCATCTCATCGCTGACCAGCTCCGAACAGTGGCGTCGCCACCTCGACGTCCAGACCCGCTTCCGCCGCTACAGCTTCGGCAACGCTCTCCTCATCGCCGCCCAGCTCCCGGAGGCTACCCGGGTCGCCGGCTTTGCCAGCTGGAAGAAGCTCGGACGGTCGGTCACCAAGGGGGAGTCGGCCATCTGGATCCTCGCCCCTGTCGTCGGCCGGAAGGTCCGGATCGAGGAAGACGAGGAACACCGCCCGATCCGTGGATTCCGGACCGTGCCGGTGTTCGACGTGAGCCAGACCACCGGCGACCCGCTCCCCGAGGTCTGCCACAAGTTGGGCGGAGGTGACCCGTCCCGGTGCCTCGAGCGGCTCGTGGACCGGGCCGATCGCGTCGGCTATGCGGTCGTGTTCACCGACCTCCCCGGTACCGTCAACGGCGATTGTTCCTTCGCCGCGCGGCGCATCCGGGTCGAAGCCCGCAACGCTCCCGACCAGCAGGTCAAGACTCTCGCCCACGAGCTCGCGCACGCCCTCCTGCACGAGGGGGTCGACGATCGCTCCCTCGCGGAGCTCGAGGCAGAGTCGACCGCCTACGTGGTGTGCCGGTCGCTCGGACTCGACTCGGGCACCTACTCCTTCGGCTACGTCGCCACCTGGGCCGGGGGTGGCGACCAGGCAGTCGCCGGCATCAGAGCCTCCGGCGGACGCATCCAGCAGGCGGCGTCGGTCATCCTCGACGCGCCCGACAGCTCGGAGTCGACCGGTGAAGCGGCGTGAGGCGCGAGGATCCCGCGGGCGACCTGGTCAGCCGGCCCCTGCGGCGCGTGCGTGGGACCGGTCGATTTCCCCCCATGCGGCCTCGACCCCGTCGAACCCACCGACCGTGGTCAGCTTGTCGGGCTCGAGGTCCTTGTAGACCTCGAAGAAGTGTGCGATCTCGAAGGTGAGGTGGGGAGGCAGCCCGTCGAGGTCCGAGACGTTCTCCCACATCGGGTCGCCGCACGCCACCGAGATGATCTTGGCGTCCGGACCCTTCTCGTCGGTCATCCAGAACACTCCGACCGGCCGGCTCTCGACCAGGCAGCCCGGGAATGTCGGCTCGTCGAGGAGGACCAGCGCGTCGAGCGGGTCGCCGTCCTCGGCCAGCGTGTCGGGAACGAATCCATAGTCGGCCGGGTAGAAGGTCGCTGAGAAGAGCCGACGGTCGAGGCGCATCACGTGTCGCTCGTGGTCGTACTCGTACTTGTTGCGGCTCCCCCGGGGGATCTCCACGATTACCTCGATCGTGCGGTCCGTGTCCATCACCCGTGCCTTTCGTCGTCGGCCCCCTCATTGTGGCCCACCTCTGTGGCGCGGCCGGTGCGCCGGCCTCGGCAGCGGATCCGGTCCGGGCAGCGTCAGGACCCCTTGCTAACGTCTGGTTCCGTGAGCATCGAGGCCCTCCGCGGAACCGCCGGTGGACCGGGGCGCGGCGGCGAGTCGCAGTACTTCGCCCGGCAGCTCTCTGACCTGGACTTCAACGACCGGCTGCTCGACCTCGTCGCCGACGGCAGTATCCCGCTCCTCGAGCGGGTGAAGTTCCTCATCCTGTTCAGCGACCGGATCGATGAGTTCTTCCAGGTCCAGGTCGCCGGGCTGCGCCGTCAGGTGGTGGCGGGCATCAAGAGTCTCGCCCTCAACGGCAGTACCCCCGAGCAGCTCCTCCGCGACGTCCGGGCCTCTCTCGAGCGGATGGTCAGACGACAGGAGGCGCTCCTCCTCCAGATGATCGATCCCGCCCTCGGCGTCGAGGGGATCGAGCTGTGCGATTGGACGAGCCTCGACGCGGCAGACCGCACCTATCTCCACGAGGTCTTCGATCGCCTCATCCTCCCGGTGGTCACCCCGCTCACGGTCGACCCCAGCCATCCGTTCCCCTATATCTCCAACCTCTCCCTCAACATCGGCGTCGAGGTGAGGAGTCGCCAGGATGACAACGCACGGTTCGCCCGGGTCAAGGTCCCGCCCAACGTCGACCGCCTCCTGCCGCTCCCGGGAGGGGGGGATCGGTTCGTCCCCCTCGAGCAGATCATGGTGGCCTTCCTGGACGAGCTGTTCCCCGGCATGGACGTCGGGGAACCCTGTGTCTTCCGGGTCACCCGCGACGCCGACCTGGCGCTCGATGACGACGCCGCGGACGACCTGCTCCTCGCTCTCCAGGAGGAGCTCCGCAGACGCCGCTTTCTGCCGGTCGTCCGGCTCGAGATCGATACGCGCACTTCGGAGGAACCGGTCGAGCGTCTGACCGAGGAGCTGGGTCTCGGTCCGGACGACGTCTACCGGTTCGCCGGTGCCCTCGGCCTCGACTGCCTCTGGGCCATCCACGCCCTCGACCGACCCGAGCTCCACGACGAGCCGTGGAACCCCCTCGTGCCTCCGGCCTTCACCTCGGTCGAGCGCGAGGAGGACGCGAGCATCTTCAGTGTCCTCGACCGCCAGGACGTGCTCGTCCACCACCCCTACGACTCCTTTTCCGCCTCGGTGGAGGAGATGATGAACGAGGCTGCCGACGATCCCTCGGTGCTGGCCATCAAGCAGTGTCTCTACCGCACCTCCGGCGACAGCCCGGTCGTGGCGGCGCTGGTCCGGGCCGCAGAACGCGGCAAGCAGGTGGCCGTGCTGGTCGAGGTCACCGCCCGCTTCGACGAGGAGGCCAACATCGGCTGGGCCCGGGCGCTGGAAGAGGCGGGGGCCCACGTGATCTACGGCCTGATGGGGCTCAAGACCCACGCCAAGACGACCCTGGTCGTACGTCAGGACGGCGACGCGGTGCGGCTCTACTGCCATGTCGGCACCGGCAACTACAACCCCAAGACAGCCCGCATGTACGAGGATCTCGGGGTGCTCTCCTCCCGTCCCGCCCTCGGGGCGGACGTGACCCGGTTCTTCAACTACATCACCGGCTTCAGCCAGCCCCCCCAGTACCAGGAGCTGGTCACCTCCCCCGGGGGAATCCGCCAGCGGGTCATCGAGCTCATCGACGCCGAGGCAGCGGCCGGACCCGACGGTCGGATCGCCATCAAGGTCAACGGCCTCGACGACGTGGCCGTTGTCGACGCGCTCTACCGGGCATCGCAGGCCGGGGTCCCGATCGACCTCATCATCCGCGGCATCTGCTGTCTGCGCCCCGGCGTTCCCGGGCTGTCCGAGACGATCCGGGTCCGCTCCATCGTGGGCCGGTTCCTCGAGCACTCGCGGATCCTGCGCTTCGGAGGCGCCGCCGGCCGGCCCGCCATCTACTACATCGGCTCTGCCGACCTTCGCCGCCGCAACCTCGACCGGCGGGTGGAGGCCATGATCCCGGTGGCCGATCCCGACGCGGTGGTGCAGCTCGAGGAGATCCTCGCACTCAACCTGGCCGACGACGTCCAGTCGTGGTCCCTCGCCGCCGACGGGTCATGGCACCGGATCCCCACGGTGGTGGGCATCGCCACCCAGAAGGCGCTCGAGGAGGTCGCCCTCAAGCGCGGCGCCCTGCTCGACGAACCCCGCGGCCAGCGTCGCTGACCCGACAGGGCCGGTTCGCCCGTCAGCGGGCGTTTGTCCCATCCGGTCCGGTGGCTCGTACGCTGCCGGGGTGAGCTCGGACAGCCGTCCTGGGGACGTACCGGACCACGAGCGGGAGATCGAGGCGATCCGCCGGGAAGCCCGGCAGATGGCGTGGGTGTACGCGGCAGCTGGCGTCTTCCTCGTACCGTGGATCGTGTTCCTGGCGGTCACCCTTCCTCATCGGGACGTCGACAGTCACTACAACCTGGCGTGGATCGGATTCGACCTGCTGCTCGTGTTCGCGGTCATCCGCACCGCCTGGTACGCCTTCCACATCGACCCCCGGGTACAGATCCCCGCGGTAGCCACGGCCACGCTCCTCATCGTGGACGCCTGGTTTGATGTGACGACGTCCAGTAACCGCAACCAGGTCCTCGAGGCCGCGGTGATGGCCGTGTGCTTCGAGATCCCGGGAGCACTCTTCTCGCTGTATCTGGTGCGACGGGTCAACCGGCAGCTGAGCGACCTCGCCGACTTCGAGCACCTCATCCGAGCCCGGAGCCATCCCCTGCCGGACGAGACGCCCGGGGTCGGCTCAGCGGGCGATGGCGGCGATACGGGACATGACCTCGTCTGACAGCCGGGGCACCACCTCGAGGGCGCCCAGGTTCTCGTGGACCTGCTCCACCCGGCTGGCTCCGGTGATGACCGACGACACGTGCGGATTCCTCGCGCACCAGGCAATGGACAACTGGGCGAGGGTGCAGTCGAGCTCCTTCGCCACGGTCGCGAGCTCACGGACCTTCTCGTTGCGCTCCTTGTCGGTGAGCATGTTGGCCAGCCACTCGTAGCCGGGAAGCGTCGCCCGCGATCCGTCCGGCACTCCGTCGAGGTACTTGCCGGAGAGGAGACCGGAGGCAAGGGGACTCCAGGTGGTGAGGCCGAGGCCGATGCCGTCGTAGAGCGGGGCGTACTCCTTCTCCACGCGGTCCCGCCACAGCAGGTTGTACTGGGGTTGCTCGACGACCGGCTTGTGCAGGTGGTGCCGGTCGGCGATGTCCCATGCCCGCCGGATCTGCTCGGCCGTCCACTCGGAGGTCCCCCAGTAGAGGGCCTTGCCCGACGAGATCAGGTCCGAGAGCGCCCACACGGTCTCCTCGATCGGGGTCTCGGGATCGGGCCGGTGGCAGTAGACGAGGTCCACGAAGTCGAGGCCGAAGCGCTCGAGGGACCCGTCGAGGGCCTGCATGAGGTACTTGCGGTTGAGGGTGTTCCGCATGTTGACGTTCGAGTGGATCCCCCAGAAGAGCTTGGTCGACAACACGTAGGTGTGGCGCGGCCAGCCGAGCGCGGCGATGGCGTCGCCCATGATCCGTTCGGACTCGCCGGCCGAGTAGGCCTCTGCGTTGTCGAAGAAGTTGACCCCCGCGTCGTACGCTGCACCGAGGCAGTCCTCGGCCAGCGCCCCGGCCAGTTGGGGGCCGAAGGTGACCCAGGACCCGAAGGACAGCACGCTGACCTTGAGCCCGGACCCGCCCAGACGGCGATATTCCATCTCCATGGTGCCTCCTTCGCTGTGCCCGACGGGGGGGATCCTATGGGGTGCCGGGCATGCACGGGCCAGGGTCGCCGCGCGATGCTCGGTCCCTTGACCCGCCCGCCTGCACCCACCACCTCGCTGCCGCCCCTGCCGCCACAGGCGCCGGGGGTGCCCTGGCCGACAGAGGACTGGCCCGCAGGACCCCTGCCCCAGGGCGTCGACCTCGACGCCCTGATGGACGCCGCATTCGATCCCGCTGGGCCGCTGGAGGACACCTACGCGGTGATCGTGGTCCAGGGCGGGAAGCTGGTCTACGAGCGGTACGGTGGCGCCCTCCCGCAGTGGGAGGGCCCGGGCAAGCCGGTCCGGCCGGAGACCCCCCTGCTCTCGTGGTCGATGGCCAAGAGCATGCTCCATGCAGCGGTCGGCCTCCTCGTCGGCGAGGGCCGGCTCGATCCCGACGCCCAGGCCCGGGTGCCCCAGTGGCAGAGCGCAGGGGACCCGAGAGGGTCGATCACCCTCCAGCAACTCCTCGAGATGCGCGACGGCCTCGCCTTCGTCGAGGAGTACGAAAACCCGGACACCTCCGACGTCCTGCAGATGCTCTACGGCGGGGGCGAGGCCGACATGGCCGACTTCGCGGCTGACCGACCGCTTGCCGCCGCGCCGGGTTCCCTCTTCCATTACTCGACCGGCACCAGTGTCATCGTCTCGGGCATCGTCGCCCGGGAGATCGGCCCGGGTGAGCCGTACCGGCGGTTCCTTGCCGAGCGGTTGTTCGATCCGATCGGCATGCGGTCGGCCAGCCCGGGCTTCGACGCGGCGGGCACCTGGGTGGCCGGCTCCTACGTGCACGCCACGGCCCGGGACTATGCGCGGTTCGGCCTCCTCTACCTCCGGGACGGCGTCTGGCAAGACCGGCGTCTGCTGCCCGAGGGGTGGGTCGACCACGGGCGCAGACCGCGGTCGGTGGACCCCGACGACGGCCACCTCTACGGGTCCCACTGGTGGACCCGGGACGAGCCCCTGGGCACCTTCTGGGCGGCCGGGCACGAGGGTCAGTACCTCGACATCTCCCCGGCCCTCGACCTCGTCGTCGTCCGCCTGGGGCGGACCGACGCGGAGCACAGCCCGGTGCTGCGGGCCTGGCGGGACGACGTGATCGACAAGTTCCGGGGTTCGCACCGGACCTGATCCGCCGCGGCCCGCCCAGCGAGAGCCCGCGTCGGCTCAGTCGACGGCGACCCTCCCGGCCCGGGCCCGGGTGGCCTGCTCCTCCCACTTGCGCTCGATGTCGCCGAAGTGCCAGATGGCGAGCGCCACGATCCAGGTCACCACGAAGATGGCGACGATGACGAACCCGGCCCGGTTGAGGTTGAACGTGGCCAGGAACGCCCAGAACCCACCCGAGAGGTCGCCCTCCTGGGCGAGCAGACCGACGATCTCGACGGTCCCGATGAAGAGGGCGATGAAGACCGAGAGCCCGGTGATGGTGAGGTTGTAGTAGATCTTCCGGACCGGCCTGGCGAACGCCCAGTCGTAGGCGAAGTTCATGAAGCACCCGTCGATGCTGTCGAAGAGGCACATGCCTGCCGCGAAGAGGATGGGCAGCGACAGCACGGCGTAGAAGGGAAGCCCGCTGACCACGGCGGTGCCGGCCAGGACCAGCAAGCCGACCTCGGTGGCCGTGTCGAACCCGAGCCCGAACAGCATGCCCACCGGGAACATCTTCCACGGCTGGTCGATCCGCTTGGCGTAGCCGCCGAGGAGCCGGTTCATCAGGCCGCGGTTCTGGAGTTGTCGCTCGAGCTCGGTGTCGTCGTAGCGACCGTCGCGGATCTCGCGGGTGACCCGGATGATCGACACGAGCACGACCAGGTTCATGAGGCCGATGGCCCACAGGAACGTGCCCGAGACCGACGTGCCGATGATGCCTGTCCATCGGTGCAGCGAGGAGCCGCTGTTCTTGACCGCGCCGTTGAGGGCCCGGATGCCGAGGTTGAGCAGCACCGCCAGGATGAACACGATCGAGGAGTGGCCGAGTGAGAACCAGAACCCGGTGGTGAGAGGTCGTTTCCCCTCCTGGATGAGCTTGCGAGTGGTGTTGTCGATGGCCGCGATGTGATCGGCGTCGAAGGCGTGGCGCATCCCGAGCGAGTAGGCGAGCACGCCGGTCCCGAATCCGAAGATCTCCACCTTGGTGACGTGGTAGCGACCGCTCGCGGCTGCGAGCAACGACCAACCGGTCACGTTGAGCACGGTGGTCACGGCGACCATTCCGCCGACCTTGGTCCATTCCTCGGGTGTCAGGCGGTCGCGGATCGTGGCGATGCGGCCCATCTGGTCTGCCATCGAGGGGGCTCCTCCGCGGGGGACGTGGGGGTCGGGAGCAGTGCTGCCGCCACCGTAGAATAACTGCGAACAGTTTGCAAGAAGGGGTGGCTCGCTCTAGGATACGACTCCTGTGAGCCGGTCGCAGTCCGTACACGAGCACCTCCACGAAGTAAACACCGTCGAAGACGTGCTGGCCCTCGTGCGCGAGCACGGCGGACGGGTGACCGGCCCGAGGCGGCTCCTGCTGGAGGCCCTGTTCGACCGGTCCGGGCACCAGACGGCCGAGGATCTGGCCGAGGCGGTCCAGGACCGGGCGCCGGACGTGGCCCTTTCCACGATCTACCGGAACCTGGACGAGCTCGAGCGGCTGGGCGTCATCGTCCACTCCCACCTCGGACACGGACCGGCCACTTACCACCTGGCGGCCACTGCACACTGCCATTTCGTCTGCCAGAGCTGCGGAGCGGCGGTCGCGGCGCCTGACGAGCTGTTCGCGGGCCTGGCCGTGTCCGCCCTGGACCGGTTCGGGTTCGAGATCGACACCCACCACTTCGCCATCCTGGGGCGCTGCGCGGCCTGCCGGGAAGGCTGACCTCCGCGACACGTTGCGGTCCGGTGTGGACCGCCGCTGGTCAGCCAGTCGAGGAGCTCGGCGCAGAGCGCTCTTGCGACGATCCCCGCGGTGGGCGAGAGTCTCGTCGGTGCCTGCCCCCTCCACATACCGGGCCACGGTCGGCTCCCAGCAGGTCGATCTGCCGTTGGTCGCGGTCGGCGACGACCTCCTCATCGCCCTCCTCATCACCGTCGACCTCGGGTTGTCGTTCGCCGATCAGGCGGGACGGGAGCTCGCCGCCGAGCTCGCCCCACTCTCGCCCGAGGTCGTCGTGTCGGTTGCCACCATGGGGATCCCGCTGGCCATCGAGGTGAGCCGTGCCCTCGGACTGGACGATTACGTCATCCTCCACAAGACCCCGAAGATCCACCTGGGGGACTCCTACGCCGAACCGGTCCGCTCGATCACGACGGACAGCCGCCAGATGCTCCGGATGGACCCGGCCAGGGTCACGTCGGTGCGCGGTCACCGCGTCGTCGTCGTCGACGACATCGTGTCGACCGGCGCCTCGATGACGGCCGCGCTCGCGCTCATCCGCCGGGCGGGCGGAACCCCGGTCGCGATCGGGACGCTGTTGACCGAGGGGTCCGCCTGGCGCACGTCACTCGGAGCCGATGCCGTGCTGGTCCGGGCGCTCGGCACGCTGCCCGTCTTCCGTCCGGATCCGTCGGGCGACGGTGTGCAACCCGACTGGTCGTAGGTCCGCGTCAGCGGTCGGCGGCCGCGCCTGCGACCTGGGTATCGATCTCCTTCAAGTCGAAGTAGTCGCGCCAGCGGGTCACGAGCCCGTCCTCGTCGACGTCGACGACGGTGCACCCGTGGAGGGTGATCGGGATGGTGCCGCCGAGGGTTCCCCTGCCGGTCCACTCGAAGGCACCGCCGGCGTGGTCGCCGTGGACCCAGAGGATCTCCTGCCGCCAGTCGGGGAACGACGCGGCGGTCATCTCCTCGATCGCCGCGAGGTCGCCGGTGGGTTCGTTGACCGGGTCGCTGAAGAGCGCGCCGGGAGCGAACAAAGAAGGGAAGTCCCCGTCGGGTCCGAGTGCCAGCTCGAGCCGCTTCGACCATGCTGTCCAATCCATGCGATCACGGTAGCCCGCGGTCCCGGCGTCGAAGGCGGCCCGCAGGTAGTGTGCGCACTGGGGAGAGGCGTACCCAGTGGCGCAACGGGAGGGTGTGAGTCGGGTGGCCGGTGAAGGTCTTGAGGGGTTGCGAACAGGGAAGCCCTACGTCGTGGTCTCGGCGGATGCCCACGCCGCACCCGACAGCCTCGACGAGTTCCTCTCCTACGTCGATCCGGCCCACCGCGAAGCGGTCGCAGCGTTCGGCGATCTCTCCTCGGTGGCCATCCCCATGTTCGGCGGTCTCGACCCCGGGGAGATCGACGATCCCGACGCAGTACGGGCGGTGGCCACCCGACGCCTGGCGGGCATGGGGGTCGACACGGAGCGGGCGCGCGGCTGGCTGGCCAGGTACAGCACCGACTGGGTGTTCCCCTCGGACGCTGACGGTCGGAGGCTCGCTTACCTCGAGGACCAGGGGATCCACGCCGAGGTGGTGTTCCCCGGGCCGGTGCTCGCCGGCGGCCTCTCACCGGCGATGTACCTGGGAGGGCAGACCAGCAAGGGGCTCGAACCGGTCTGGCCGGCCCTGCATGCGTACAACCGGTGGTTGGCAGAGTTCTGCGCGGCCGCCCCCGGGCGGCGCACCGGGTGCATCCCGATCGATCTCCACGACATGGAGCGCGCGGTCGAGGAGATCGCATGGGCGCGTAACGCCGGCCTGTTCGGTGGGGTGATGCTTCCCGCCATGTCCCTCAAGTCCGGGCTTCCGGGATATGCGGACGACTACTACGAACCCCTCTGGAGCGCCTGCGAGGACCATGACGTCGTGGTCAATCTGCACACGGGGGCGTCGGGCACCGCCACCGACGCCAAACAGCTCTACGACGCCAAGCACGGGGGCTTCCTCGGGCTCTACGAGGTGTTCGTCTTCACCCGGCGCCCACTCTGGTTCCTGCTCTTCGGCGGGGTATTCGACCGCCATCCGAGGCTCAAGGTGGTCGTCACGGAGAACGGCGCACAGTGGTTGCCGTCGCTGATCCGGGACATGGAGGCGTTCTTCGACACCCATGGGAGCGCGCCGGTGCGCTCGTATCTCCAGATGCGTCCTGCGGAGTACTTCGACCGGCACGTGTTCCTCGGCGGATCGCTCATGAAGCGGTCCGAGGCCGAGATGCGGCACGAGATCGGCATCGATCGGCTCATGTGGGGCGCCGACTACCCACATCTCGAAGGGGCCGCACCCGTCCACCGGCCGATCCTGCGCTGGGTGTTCGGGGGGATGCCCGAAGAGGACGTCCGGCGGATCCTCGGGCTCAACGCCATCCGGGTGTTCGGCGGGTTCGACGAGGCCCAGCTGCAGAAGGTGGCCGACCGGGTCGGTCCCACCGTCGAGGAGCTGTCGACGACCGTGGCACTCGACGAGATCCCGGAGACCTTCAGCTGGACCCTGGCCCGACCGGTGCCGCTGTCGTCCTCGACGGCCGCCGCATCCTGAGCGCTGCTAAGCAGATGGTCCTCGATCTGTGGGTCAACTCGATCTCCGGCAAGGCCGCCGAACGCTTCCTCGCCAAGAAGGGCTTCGGGGGAATCGAGGGGTTCTTCGGTAGCGGCATCCAGGGGGGGATGACCAATCTCGACCTGCTCGACGAGATGGATCGGGTCGGCGTCGACCGGGCGGTGCTCACGAGCACGCTCACGTCGGTCGATCCGGAGACCCTCGCGTTCGTCGACGAACACCGGGACCGCCTCCTGCTCGCAGCGACCTCGGACGACCCCGAGCGGCCCCGAGCACAGAGCGCATCGGTGCGGTCGCGGGCCGGCGACGGGACCGTCGATCTCGTGCGGGTGTCACCGCTCCTGCACCAGTACCCGCTCAATCACGCGCTCTACTACCCGCTGTACGCCACCTGCGAAGAGCTCGGAATCCCGGTGTCGATCAACATCGGCATCCCCGGCCCGAGGGTGCGCTCCGGCTGCCAGGATCCGGTGCTCCTGGAGGACGTCCTCATCGACTTCCCCGACCTGGTGGTCATCGGCGCCCACATGGGGCACCCCTATGAGGAGCTGCTCATCGAGTACCTGCTCAAGTGGCCCAACCTCTATCTTTCGAACTCCGCCTATCTGGCGAAGTACATGCACCCGGCACTGGTGGCGTTCATGGGTTCGCGCCGGGGGCTCGGCAGGGTGCTGTTCGCATCGGACCACCCCTTCCTCCCGTTGGAGCGCGCGCTGGCAGCGGCCCGCGCCCTCCCGTTGAACGGTGAGGCGATGGAGGCCTTCCTCGGCGGGGCGGCCGAGCGACTCTTCCAGCGGTCGACCGATGGCTGATCGCCTGCCCGATCAGCTCCGGCTGATGGCCGCGGCCTGTCCCGACGAGACCGCGTACCGCAATCTCGGGGACGGGTCGTCGCTGACCTTCGCAGGGTGGGAACGCGAGTCGAACCGACTGGCCCGGGGGCTCCGGGACCGGGGAATCGGAAAGGGTGACCTGGTCGCCATCTACCTCGAGCCCACCCAGATCCTCGACTGGATCGTGAGCTACAGCGCCGTGCACAAGCTGGGCGCGGTCGCGGTGCCGACCAACAACCGGCTTTCGGGGTCCGAGGTGCGAGTCATCTTCGAGCACGCGGACGTGCGCGCGGTCATCTGCAGCGGCGCGTACTGCGAGGCCATCGCGCCGCTCCTCTGCTCCGATCCCGACCTGCTGGTGGTCACGGTCTCGCCGTCCGGGCTCGACGGAGCCACCGATTTCGAGGAGGTCAAGAGCGCGGACTCCCGGGCCATCCAGGAGCCGCTCGACGACGACGACCTCGCCGACGTGATGTACACCTCGGGGACCACAGGGAGGCCCAAGGGGGTCACGGTCAGGCACGGGCAGATCGCCATGCTGCCCAACGTCCGTCCCGAGTGGCAGGGGACCGGGTGGCTGACCGCGTCTCCAGTCTTCACCTTCGCCGGCCTCGGGTTCGTCTACAACCCGATGAAGGCCGGGATGACCGTGCTCTTCCTCCCCTCGTTCGACGCCGGCCGGTGGCTCGACATCGTCGCACGCGAGCGACCGGTGATCGCCTTCGTGGTGCCGGCCATGGCGCAGCTGCTCATCCATCATCCGGATTTCGAGTCCGCTGATCTGTCGAGCCTCCGCAGGCTCATCCTCGGGAGCGCCCCGCTCGCTCCGGACACGTTGCAGCGTCTGCAGCAACGGCTGCCGAAGGCGGCGGTCCTCAACAGCTACGGCATGACCGAGGGTGGACATGCCACGTTCACCATGGACCCGGAGGGTGCCCGCACCCGGCCCGGTGCGGTGGGGCGACCGACCCCCCCGGTCGAGGTCCGCATCGTCGACGAGGAGGGCGGTCCGTGCCCGGTCGGCGGCATCGGCGAGGTCCTCACCCGCAACCCGAAGGGGCACCGCGAGTACTACAAGGACCCTGAGGCGACCGCACGCATGTGGGAGGGGGGGTGGTTGCACACCGGCGATCTCGGCTACCTCGACCGTGAGGGATACCTCTTCATCGTCGGCCGGAAGAAGGAGGTCATCGTCCGCGGCGGGATGAACGTCTACGCCGATGACGTCGCGGCGGTCCTCCAGTCCCATCCGGCGGTGGTCGAGGCTGCGGTCGTGGGGGTGCCCCACGACGTGCTCGGCGAGGATGTCGCGGCGTTCGTGGTGCTCGAGCCCGACCAGCACGTGTCGGTGGACGATCTCGTCGAGTTCTCCCGAGGACGGCTCGCCGACTACACCGTGCCGCGCTCGGTCACCGTCGTCGCCGCGCTGCCCAGGAACGCGGGCGGCAAGGTCGTCAAGTCACGGCTCGTCCCGGCTCCGCCCGGCGTACCGGCGACAGCGTCCCCGGGCCCGGCCACCGCCTGACACGTCACGCCGGCATCAACAGGATCCGACAGCCACCAGCAGGAGAGGGAGCGCCGTGCAAGATCATCGGTTCGATTTCGTCGTCGACGGGACACCCGGGGAGGTCTGGGACGTCTACTGGAAGGGGATGCGGGCGGGTGTGACAACCGACGCGGTCACCATCACGATCCTCCACCAGGGGGACGAGGCCGGCAACGGCCTGGTCCGCCACTGCCGGTTCCCGGTCCCGAAGTACCTGCTCTCGCGGGGGAGGGCGCAGTCCTGGGAGTGGATCACGGAGTCCGAGCGACCCGTCTCGTGGCGCTACGACGCCATCGGCAAGCCGCTGTGGTCGACGGCATCGGGATGGACCAGCTTCGAGGACCTCGGGGACGGACGGACCAGGGTGCACTTCCGGGAGACCTATACGGCATTCAACCCGGTGATGCGGGCGCTCCTCGAGCGGCGGGTCCACGATTTCATCTCGAAGGACAACGACACGCTCATCGAGGCGGCGCTCAACCGGTCGCTCAAGCGCTCCCGCGAGCGGGACAAGGACTCCCGCTGAGCGGAGCCCGGCCGGTGCCGGTGGCCAGCCCTGCCCCGCACGTGCGCCATTCCGAGCGCGTAAGGTATCGCGTCAGCGCCGGCCTCCCAGGACGGGACGGCCGGATGCGACCGAGGTGCTCGGACCAGGAGGGATGAACATGAAGACCGACGCAGCAGTCCTGAGGGAGATGCGGGGCGATTGGAAGGTCGAGACCATCGATCTCGATCCGCCGAAGACCGGCGAGGTGCTGGTCAGGATCGCGGCGTCCGGGATGTGCCACAGCGACGAGCACCTCCGCACGGGTGACCTCGGCGGGCTCTACCCGATCATCGGCGGCCACGAGGGTGCCGGGGTGGTCGAGGAGGTCGGACCGGAGGTGGCCGGCCTGCAGCCTGGCGACCACGTGGTGTTCGGGTTCGTCCCGGCCTGTGGCAAGTGCCCCTCGTGCGCGAGGGGCCATTCGAGCCTCTGCGATGTGGGGGCCGAGCTCATGATGGGGACCCAGGCCGACGGCACCTACCGCCACCACTCGACGGCCGGGGAGGACCTGCACACCATGGTGAACCTGGGCACCTTCGCCCGCCACACCGTGGTCAACCAGGCGTCGTGCGTGAAGATCCTCGACCACTACCCGCTGGACAAGGCCTGCCTGATCGGGTGCGGGGTCACCACCGGATGGGGCTCGGCGGTGTACGCCGCCGAAGTCCGGCCCGGAGACGACGTGGTGGTGATCGGTATCGGGGGGATCGGTGCCTCTGCCATCCAGGGGGCACGCCTGGCCGGAGCCGAGCGCATCTTCGCCATCGACCCGGTTCCCTTCAAGCGCGAGATGGCCACCAAGTTCGGGGCCACCCACACCGCCGCGAGCATCGAGGAGGCGACGCCGCTGATCAACGAGGTGACATGGGGCAAGAACGCGGACAAGGTCATCTGCACCATGGGCGTCGGTGACGGCCGGCTGATGGAGAGCATCATGCAGCTGACCGCCAAGCGCGGGCGCGTGGTGGTGACCAACATCCACCCGATGGCCGAGCTCGACGTGACCCTGTCGCTGACCTGGCTGACCCTGCTCGAGAAGCAGATCGTCGGGACCATCTTCGGCTCGGCCAACATCCGCTATGACATTCCGCACCTGCTGCGCCTCTACGACCAGGGACAACTCGACCTGGACAACATGGTGACCCGGACCTACCCGCTCCAGGACGTCAACCAGGGGTACGTCGACATGCTCGAGGGGCGGAACATCCGGGGCGTCCTCGTCTACGAGTAGACAACCCACAGGTCACCGGCGATGGCCGAGCACGGAAGCGACATCGACCGGAGCGACGAGTGGGCGGCCTTGAAGGCGACCCACCTGCGCCCGCTGGGCGAGCGTCCTGCCTCTAGCGCTCGGGGCCTTCACCACTTCGCCCTGCTCTCGAGCGACGTCGATCGGACCATCGCCTTCTACCAGGACCTCCTCGAGTTCCCGCTCGCCGAGCTGTTCGAAAACCGGGACTACCGCGGGTCAACCCACTTCTTCTTCGATGTCGGCCACGGCAACTACCTGGCCTATTTCGACTTCCCGGGCCTCGACCTCGGTGCGTACCGCGAGGTGCTCGGGGGACTGCACCACATCGCGATCTCGGTCACGCCCGAGCAGTTCGAGCGGCTGGTGGCCAAGGTGGAGGCATCCGGCATCGCCACCCACATCGTCGACGGCACCTCGGCCTATTTCCCCGGTCCGGACGGCGAGCGGCTCGAGCTGCTCAGCTACCCTCTCGACAACATGTACGGGACGATCGTCCGCTGACCACGGCCGGGGGCCGCACTCCCGGGGCGAGGTCCGGGCCCTCCCACCCGGAGTCGATCCACCACCCACCGGTGGCCCGGGGGCGCTCGTGTCCGGTTGACGCGTTAGTTGTGGCTAACGTATATTGCCGTGCGTGACCTCGTGGCCATCATCGCCGAGCCCAATCGACGCCGCCTGCTCGAACTGCTCAGCGGTGGCGAGCAGACGGTCAGCGACCTCGCGGCGCACTTCGGCAGCACCCGGTCTGCGATCTCCCAGCATCTCGGCGTCCTGTCCGGCGCCGGTCTCGTCGAGGCGCGGAAGGCTGGCCGGTTCCGGTACTACCGCCTGCACCCGGGGGGTATGGCCGAGCTCCGCACGTCGCTCGACCGGTTCTGGACAGAAGAACTCGCGGATCTGGCAACCGCCGGACCGCCCCGACAAGGAGGCACTGCGATGCCGGTAGAGAAGTCGGTGCTCGTGCCGCTCGGAGCCGATGAGACCTTTGCGCTGCTCACGGAGCCAGACCGGCTCCGGCGGTGGCAGACGGTCAGCGCCCGCATCGATCTGCGTGCCGGGGGCGACTACCGGTGGACCGTGGTCCCCGGGCACACGGCCGGAGGTTCGGTCATGGAAGTCGAGCCGGGAAGGCGCCTGGTCCTGAGCTGGGGTTGGGAGGATGCCGCCGACCTCCCTCCAGGGGCCTCGACGGTCACCATCACCCTCGAGCCCGCCGACGGGGGGACCCTCGTCCGCCTGGTCCATGACGGGCTCACCGATGCCCAGGCCGATAGTCACAGCGAGGGATGGGGCCACTATCTCGAACGTCTTTCGATCGCCGCACGCACCGGAGACGCCGGTGCCGACGAGTGGGCGGCCTCCCCCGATCCGCTGGACCAGTTGTCCGCGGCGGAGGCAGCGCTGGCCGTCTGCCAGCTGGTGCTCCGGGAGATGAGCGAGTCCGACGCGAAGGCGTCCACACCGTGTGCCAAGTTCACCGTCGCGGACCTCGTCGACCACTTGCTGGGGTCGGTCACCCACCTGGGTTCGATGGCCGGCGCGGACATCGCGGTACCACCGGCGGGCACCATGGAGTCCAGAGTGGCGAGCGCCGCCCAGCAGGCCCTCGAGGCCTGGCGTCACCGCGGGATCGAGGGTGAGGTCACCTTCGGGTCGAGGCCGATGCCGGCACCTCGCGCGGCGAGCATCCTTTCGGTCGAGTTCCTGGTCCATGCGTGGGACTTCTCTGCAGCGACGTCGAAGACCCTGGCGCCGAGCGACGCGCTGAGCGACTATGTCCTCGGTCTCGCCCGTGAGCTCATCGCGCCACCCATGCGGGACGGAGACCGCTTCGCGGCCGAGGTCGAGATCGGCCCGGATGCCGGCGCCCTGGAGCGTTTGTTGGCTTTCACCGGGAGGGCCGCCTGACCGTCGTACAGTACCCGAGTCGGACACAGCAACGAAGGAGAGACCAATGAGCAAGTACGTACTCGCCTACACCGGTGGCGCGATGGGCGCCACGCCCGAGGAGCAGCAGAAGGCGATGGAGGCATGGATGGGCTGGTTCGGATCGCTCGGTGCGGCGGTGCTCGACGCCGGCAACCCGTTCGGACCCGGCTCGACCGTGTCCTCCGACGGTTCGGTCTCCGAGGGCGGCACCAGTCGACTGACCGGCTATTCGATCATCGAAGCCGACAGCCTGTCGGCGGCGGCGCAGAGCGCCAAGGGGTGCCCGGTCCTCTCGAGTGGCGGTTCGATCGAGGTCTATGAGGCGATGCCGATCGGCTGAGCGGGCAGAGCTCGGGGCGATCCTCGCGACACCGGGTCGTGAGGCGGTGGCCCGGCTGACTTCTGCCCGACCTATGAGGGAGGGGTCGCCGCAGCGACCGCCTGCTCCAGGTACCGCCAGGCGATGTCAGGGGGCAGGCCGCCGACCAACGGTTGGAGCCCGAGCGGTGAGCCGCCGGCGACCTGGGCCCGTGCCTCGTCCGGGGTCAGGATCTGGTAGGCGCCGCGCTCGGCACGGAGCTTTTCGGCGCTCGTCGCGAAGGAGATCGAGGCGGTGGTCGGCCGATCGACGTTCCACCGGCCGTAGGTGAGTGCATCGCGGAGCAGGTACTCCCCGATCTCGTCCCATGCCCGGTCCGGATCGTCCGAGACGAAGACGGTCAGTGGAACCCCTGCGGGGGGAAAGATGCAGCCGACCGGGGCGACCCCCACCCGGGTGGCCTCGTCCAGGTACTCGGCCTCGAGTGTCTCGTCGTGCTTCTCCGCGAGGAAGAGCATGCCGAGCCTGGCGGCACGCCGGGCTGCCGCGACGGTCCCTCCGCCGTAGGCGAGGGGCGGCCCGCCAGCGGTGAACGGCGGTGGGGTGATGTGAGCCGTCCGGCCGTCCAGGCGCACCTGTTCGCCGGCCAGCAACGCCCGGACGATGCCGATCCGCTCCTCGACCAGGCGGGCACGATGCCGGCGGTCGATGGCGAAGAGGTCGAACTCCTCCTGCCGGTAGCCGATCCCGATGACGTAGGAGACCCGACCCTGGCTGATGAGGTCGATAACGGCCAGGTCCTCGGCGAGCTTGACCGGCTCGTAGAACGCCAGGAGCAGCGCGGCGACGGTGATGGAGAGACTGGATGTCCGGGCTGCCAGCGCGGCCGCCACGGGGAGCGGGGACGGGAGGTACCCGTTGTCGTCGTCGTGGTGCTGGCACACTGCGACGGTCAGGGCCCCGCGCTTCTCGGACCACGCCGCCATCTCCAGGGCTGCTGCGTAGCCGGCAGCCCGCGCTCCCGGGTCGTCTCCTGCCGCGGTCATCGTGAAACGCAGGAGGAACATCGCCTCAACCTAACAAGGCCGCCTGGGCCGATTCCGACTGCTGACCTGCGATTCTGAGTCGCAGCGTCCGAACTTGACCTGGGGACCTCTGCGCCCCGGACGTGGGCGTGTCGAACATCGCTACCACAGGAGCCGTCTTGAGCCGGGGACTCGGGAAACATTTGCCCATAGACGATCCGCTATAGGATACCGTCATGACCCGAACCGTGCCGGTCGCCGGAGCAATGATTCGCAGCGCTCGCCAACGGGCCCGCTTGTCCCAGACCGATCTTGCCCAGCGGGCGCACGTCGCCCAGAGCGTGGTGAGCGCGTACGAATCCGGCCGACGCGAGCCGGCGTTCAGCACGCTTGCCCGGATGGTCGCCGCCACCGGTCACCGGCTCGTGGTGGAGCTGGAGCCGGATGGCCGGTCGCGCCCAGGTCTCCCGGATACGCCGCTCGGTCGCCGGCTCCGAAGGCGCAGGACGGCGGTCCTCGCGACGGCCCTTCGCCACGGAGCGAGCAACGTCCGAGTGTTCGGCAGCGTGGCTCGAGGTGAGGACGGTCCCGAAAGCGATGTCGACCTTGTCGTCGACCTGGCTCCCGGTACCGGCCTCGTCGGATGGGCGACCCTCGAACGTGAGCTTGCCCTAGTGCTCGGGACGTCGGTCGACGTCGCGCCATCGGACAGCCTCCGACCCGTGGTTCGGGACGCCGTCGACGCCGAAGCGATCCCGTTGTGACTCGATCCGATCGGGAGTGGCTGGCGGACATCAGCGATGCGATCGAGGCTGTCCGGAGCCATCTCCAGCGGGGAGGCCTGGACGACAGCCTCGTCTTCGACGCCGTCCGACTTCGATTGATCGAGATCGGGGAGGCGGTCAAGCGGATCGATCCTGCTCTCCTCGAGGGGGAGCCTGAGGTTGCCTGGCAAGACGTAGCCGGCATGAGGGATCGGTTGGCGCATCACTACTTCGACACATCGCACGCCATCGTCCAGGCGACCATCGATCACGACCTCCCGGCGTTACTGACGGGGGTGGAACGTCTTCTTCGAAGTAGCGCGACGTGAGCTCAGGGGTCTCGCACGAGTGGGGTATGGGGTTGTTGGGATGCCCCTACCGCCACCACTCGCACGAGTGAGACACCTCTGGTTCGGACGCTTCGGTTGGGTGGTCGGGTAGCGATCCGGACGTTCAGGTGGCGTCAACAGTGCTGAAGAAGTCGAGAAGAGCGTGTGCCACCTTGTCGGGTGCCTCTAGGGCTGCGTAGTGGCCGACGCCTTCGAGAGTCACTGACCGGACTGGATCGGAGCTGACCTGGCTCATCGTTGCGAAGGTGAACTCGCCGCCTCCAGCTCCGATCGCCAGCACCGGGATGTTCAGCTTGTGGCCGGCGACAAGGGTTGCGATCTCGTCGCCTTCTTGGAGCATGGACTGGTAGAGGCCGATCGCTCCGCGCCAGCCGTCGGGACGGGAGTAGGTACGGACGAACTCGTCGATGTCGGTGTCGGTGATCGCTCCGGGGGTGGCGCTCATGGCCGGAAAGGCGAACTGTCCGAGGAACTCGCGCTCGCGACCGGCGAGGAGCATCTCGGGGATCCCGGGGGCGGCAAGAACGCCGATGTGCCAGGTACCCCCGTGGGTGACGTCGGCCAGCATCTCGAGGCCGAACCCGGGTAGGCCCATCTCGATGGCGGTGAAGCTGAGCACATCCTCGGGGTGCGTAGCGGCGAGACGCAAGACAGTCGCCCCGCTGATGTCCTGGCCGGTGAGGTGCACTGGGCCAACGTTGAGCTCTTCGATCAGAAGGTGCAGGTCCTCGGCGGAGGTCTTGCTGTCGTAGGCGCCTGACCCGTTGTCAGAGTCACCGAACCCGCGCAGATCTACTGCATAGACACGGTGGCTGGCGGCGAGCAGCGGGATGAGCTTGCGGAAGGTCCACCACGTCTCGGGGAACCCATGGACCAGCAGAACTGGAGTTCCTTCAGTGCCCGCCGCCACGTAGTGCAGCTCGGTCCCGTTGACCTTGGCGTAATGGTGCGTGACCCCGGCCAGTGAGGCCTGCTCGGCTGTTGCGGTCATGTCAATCTCCCGTAGATCGTCAACCTGGTTGTCCAAATAGTAGACAACCAGGTTGACCTTGTCAAGACGTCTGCTTTACGATCAGCTCCATGTCACGCTCGGGCGCCGACCTCGCACTGCTCCTCCTCGGAGGATTTCGCGTCCTGGTGGACGATGCGATCCTGGAGCTCGCCAAGCGCGGATACGAAGATGTGCGCCCCGTCCATGACTTCGCGATGCGAGCCATCGCGGCGGGCGCCGACAATGCTTCGGAACTGGGTCGCCGTCTGTCGGTCTCCAAGCAAGCGGCGGCAAAGACTGTGGCGGTGCTCGAGGAGCGCGGCTACGTGGCACGCGGTGCCGATCCGCTCGACGCCCGTCGCAAACGCCTTCAGGTCACGGCGCTCGGCTTCGAAGTCATGCGAGCAGGCGAAGCCGTCTTCGACGAATTGCGCGACAAGTGGAAGCGGAAGATCGGCGCCAAGCAGCTCGAGCGCCTTGAGTCTGACCTGGCGGCCCTGGTCGGGGCATCGCCGGTGCGTGTCGAAACGCCCGGCTGGATCGCCCACAGCCTCGACGAGACGACCTAACGGTCGGATATGCGCCTGGCGCACCCGAAGGGCCGCTCCTCTTTCGCCGACCGGATCCTCTGCTCTTCCACGAGTCGGGTCCACACGATCGCGCCAAGTCGGTGCAAACCCAGGCCGCAATCTCGTAAACAGCGGTCCACCCAATGGGGTCAACCGCAAGTGGTCGGGCTGCCCGGATTTGAACCGGGGACCTCTGCGTCCCGAACGCAGCGCGCTAACCAAGCTGCGCCACAGCCCGTCGTTGGGACCGGTTGCTGCCGGCCCAGGACGGTGGAGATGTTACCCGACCGTGGTGCGGTCGTTCCCCCGCTCTCCGGTGCCCGTTCCCTCATCGCGGACAGTGGCGGGTGGGGTGCGCTTCGCAACCACCTTCGCGATCCGGCGCTTGTCCATCTCCGAGACCTTGAGGTGCCATCCCCCGACCTCGACCGATTCCCCCTCCTCGGGGATGTGCCCGAAGGCGTCGAAGAGGTAGCCGCCCAGGGTCACGTACTCCCCCTCGGGCAGGTCGATTCCGAGTTCGTCGTGCAGGTCGTCGAGGCTCATCTTGCCGTCCACGAGCCACCGTCGTGCCGTCCACCCGCACCGCGTCGGGCTCGTCGTCGGGGTCGAACTCGTCGGGCAGGTCCCCGACCAGCGCACCGAGCAGATCCTTGACCGTGATGACGCCCTCGACTCCGCCGTGCTCGTCGACAACCACCGCGAAAGCCCGCCGTTGCCGGCGCATCTCCGCCAGCACCTCGAGCACGAGTCGCGACTCCGGCACCAGGAACGGCTGGCGGAGCCGCCTCGAGATGTCGATCGGGCTCGGGGACCTGCCCTCGTCGTCCTCGGCACCCACCTTCCATCCGGCCCGGAACAGATCGTTGACGAAGAGGACGCCGATCAGGTCGTCGAGGTCCTCCCCGTAGACCGGGAAGCAGCTGTGGCCCGACTCGCGGACCGCCTGGGACACCGCGTCCACGGTCAACGGGATGGAGAGCGCGACCACGTCGACCCGTGGGGTCATCACCTCGCGCACCGCGGTGTCCCGGACGTCGTGCAGGGCATCGATGATGAACTGCTCCTGGGCGTCTGCCCCACGGTCGCCGGACAGGCCGGACGGATCGTGGCCGGTACGGTCACCGCCCTTACGGCTCCGCCCCTTGGTCGTCTGGTCGGAATGGCGACGGAACACGGACACGACGGTGACCCGGTCAGCTCAGCGTGTGCTGGTCAGGCGCCGGCGACGAGCGGTGCGGACACGATGGACAGGGGTCGGTAGGACTCGTCGTAGTAGGTGCCCCCGTCGAGCAGCGCGGCCACCGCCCGACGCAGCCGGATCGGATCGAGCGGTTTGACCAGCCAGCCCTCGGCCCCTGAGCGCCGGGCCAGGAACACGTCCGGGCGCCGGTCGAGCAGCATGAGGACCGGGATGTGCCCGATCTTGTCGTAGGAGGCCTCGAGACGGAGCTCGAGACAGGTGGCCATCCCTCCCATGTTGCCCATCTGGAGGTCGACGACGACCAGGTCGGGCTCCTCTTCGGCCACGAGCGCCATGACTTCCGGCCCCGAGCGCGCCTCGACGATGGTGATGTCGGGCGTTCCGGCCGTGGCGGCGACCTCGGCCCGCACCGACGGGGCGTCGCTGGCCACGATGATGGTTGGCACACCGGAGAGGTTAGCCCCCGACGGGACCTGCCCCGGAGGCCCGGCTGCTCAGGATCCCGGGCCGAAGAGCAGGTCGGCGACGGTCACCAGGCCATCGAGGTCGTGGACGTCGGTGTTGAGGAGCGGAACCCGGTAGACGGGAGCCGGGCCGATCCGGGCCACCAGGTCGGCGTAGGCCTGCTCCTCGCGATCGGAAGCGAGGGTGTAGCCGCGCAGGTTCTCCACGAGGTCGCCGAGGGCGCCGTCGCCCTTCGTCTCTATGTCGGTGAGGGCGTCCAGCTGGGCATCGGTGGCGAACCTCGGCTGGACCCGGTTGAGTACCAGCGCGGTCGTGGACATGTGCGACTCGGCCAGCTTGTCGGCGAAGTGCAGCGCCTCATCGACCGAGTCGGGTCTCGGCGAGGCCACCAGCACGAATGCGGTGCCGGGTTGGACGAGGAGCTCCCGTACCCGGGCGGCCCGGTCCCGGAACCCCTCCTCCATCCCCTCGAAGGCCTGGAAGAACGCCACCGCATCGCTCACGATGTCCGCTCCGGCCACCTTGGAGATGGTCCGGAGCACTGCCTGGGCAGCCACCCCGATGACCCGGAGCCCGGCCCGGGTCGGCTTCATCAGGGCCTGGAAGATCCGGTTCTCGAGGAAGTGGGTCAGGCGCCGGGGCGCGTCGAGGAAGTCGAGGGCGTTGCGCGACGGCGGGGTGTCCACCACCACCACGTCGAACCCGCCCTCCTCGACCAGCTCGTGGAGCTTCTCCATGGCCATGTACTCCTGGGTGCCCGAGAGGGTGCCGGTCAGGTTGCGGTAGATGCGGTTCACCCGGATGTCCTCGGCCTGCTCGTCGGAGTCTGAGTAGCGCGAAACGAGGTCGTCGAAGGTCCCCTTCGGGTCGAGCATGAGGGCGTGCAGCTCACCCGGCCAGTCACCCCTGATCCGGGTCGGCCGGTTGGAGAGCTCGTCGACCCCCAGTGCGTTGGCCAACCGCCGGGCCGGGTCGATGGTGACCACGCACGCCTTCCGGCCGAGCCGGGCGGCCTGGAGGGCCAACGCCGCGGACGTGGTCGTCTTGCCCACGCCTCCCGAGCCGCAGCAGATCACGATCGACCGGTCTCGGGCGACGTCGTCCATCGTGGCCGGCCGGGTGCCGTTGCCCGAAGGCTCGGAGTCCGCCGGCCCGGTCGTCATACCGGCACGTCGGAGGGTTCGGGGAGCGCGCCGATGCCGACGCCGAGAGAACGGCTCAACTCGTCGAGCTCCACCGGGCCGATGGCGTCGGCGAAGAGGAAGGGGACCCGGAGCTGGGGGAGGGGGAGTTCGGCCGCCAGACGTCCGATCTGCTCCTCCTGGAGCTGCTGGCGGCGCGAGCGGAACACACGGGCCGCCTCGAGCGCCTCGACCAGCGTGCGATCGAGGCCGACCCCCGCCTGTTCGGCCGCGGTGGAGGCCGGCACCCCGAGTCCGGCGAGCGGTGGGTAGCAGCCGTTGACGATGATCGGGCCGAGGGCGATCCCGACCTTGTCCTCGAGCGCGTAGGCCGCCTCGATGACCTCGTTGACCGGCATCTCCTCGGGCAGCGTGACCAGGGCGACCTGGCACCGGGTCGGGTCGGAGAGCATGGCCACCACGTCGGCCGCCTGGGCGCGGATGGGCCCGCCACGTGCGGCGTCGAGGAGCCCCCCGGCCGAGGACAGGAAGGTCATCGTGTGGCCGGTGGCCGGCGCGTCCACCAGCACGAGGTCGGCCGTCCCGCTGCGCTCGATCTGCTTGACCTTGCCGAGCACGAGGATGTCCCGGATCCCGGGGATGGCCCCGGCCACGATGTCGACGATCCCCGAGGACAGGAGCCGCTTGGAGATCCGCCGCAGCCCGTGGTCGGCGAGGTACTCGAGGAGGGCGTCGTCCGGGGTGATGGTGCGGGCCTGGACAGTGCCCTTGGGGATGGCGACCCCGGCGTCGTCGGCGCCCTCCTCGCCGGGGACCGCCCCGGCGGCGTGGAGGACCTGACCGGCGTAGTCGAGGTCCTCGTCACTGCCGAAGGCGGTGGAGACCCCGCTGCGCCCTTCGAGCTCTACGACCAGGACCGACATCCCGGATCCGGCCGCCAGATGGGCCAGTGCCGCGACGATGGTGGTCTTGCCGACCCCACCCTTGCCGGCGACGATCATGACCCGGCTCTGGCTGCAGAAGGCGCTGACGTCCATGACGCACCGAGCGTAGTGTCCGGCCCCGTGGGCACCGCAGACGGTCCCTGGCGCCGGCCGTCCCTGGCGTGGGGCGCTCGGCCCGCCACGCTCGGCGCGAACCGGCCAAATTTTGCCGCGAATCCTGGTCGCACCTCTTGTGTCCTCCCATGCCGGCGAGTACGTTCCCTTTGCTGGAGGTAGGTCCGAAGGGGGAGTCGGTTCGTGGAGCAGGCGGCAGATACATGGCAGCTCAAGGCCTCGTGCCGAGGGCCACAGGCGGAGATCTTCTTCCCTCCTGCCCACGCGGAGCGCAAGGAAGAGAAACTGCAGCGCGAGGACCGGGCCAAGGCCATCTGCCGGACCTGTGTGGTCCGCACCGAATGCCTCGACTACGCCATCCGCATCCATGAGCCGCACGGCATCTGGGGCGGCCTCAACGAGATGGAACGCAAGCAGCTGGTCGAGCGACGGGTCGGTTGACCCGTCAGGGTGACCGGCCCGGTCACCCGAGGCCGAGCGCCTGGTCGGCGCTCCGCACCGCTTTCGAGCTGCAGACCGCGGCCGGCTGTCCGTCGGTGGCGAGGCAGATGCCAGCACTCAGCTCGTTGGCGGCGGCGATGATCGCCAGACCGGTGGGTGGAACCGGCGTCGTGGTCTGCGAGGTGGTGGCGAAGGGCTGGGCCACCTCGCCCGCGATCTGGGCCTGCGACTGGCTGACCAGGAGTGCCGGGCTGAAGCCGGAGGTGGCGGTCACCATCCGGTTGCCGATGTCCACGAAGGGCCAGGTGCCGGGTGCCCCGGTGCCGTCGACCAGGGGGGTGTACCGCGCCACGAGAGCGGCCTCGCCCGGGTCGAGGCGGCTGATCCTGGCGAAGGTGCCGTCGGGGCCGGCCTGGTCCGAGTAGAGCTCGACTCCGGTCAGGGTCACGTACCTGCTGGTGTAGGTCGTGTTCACGAAGCTGAACGACTGGATGCCCGAGAAGACCGAGAGGGCGGCCGACTGGGTGTTGTGGAGGGTGCTGAACCTGCCGAACCGGTCCAGGGCCACGATGAGGGGCCACCGCTCCGCCGCGCAGAAAGGGCAGTACTCCGAGCCGACGAAGAGCACCTCGGGCCGCCCGCCCCGCGAGAGTGGCGGCTGCCCGTGGAGGATGGTCGGCTGGATGAGCGTGGTTCCCGGAACGGTGACGCCGATCGAGTCGAAGGTCGAGGCGGAAACACCGGCCAGGGTCGCGACGATGTCGTTCGAGGTGACCGACGGCCGGGCCACGTTGGCCGGCGCCGTGGTGCGGGTGAGGGCGTAGGTCACCAGCGCCACGAACCCGAGCAGGAGCACGACGACCGCGCCCCAGGCGAACCGGGCGGCCCGGGTCGAACCGGGCGCCTCGGCCTCGGCCTCGGCCGGGTCCACGGTGTCCTCGCCCGTCGAGGGACCACCCGCGTCGGTCACCCGTCGTCCGTGGTCGGGATGCGACTACGCCGGGTCAGGAGCCAGGAGCCCGTCATCCTCGAACTCCCGATCGTCCTCGCCGTAGCCCGGGGCGAGGACGATCGGGGCCGAGGTCACGATGATCACGAAGAGGACGAACGTGATCAGGTGGACGCCCGAGCACCAGAGGCAGATGGCCTTGATCAGGAAGAGCTCGGCGATGATCAGGTAGACGATCATCCCGACTCCGGTGATCGACAGGGCCAAGCGTGCCAGATGGATCCGCCGGTCGGCGGAACGCCAGGCTGCGGGCAGACAGAGGACCAGCATGGGCACGAAGAAGAGCAGCCCGAGCATCGCCACCGGGATGCCGAAGACGACCGACTGCGGGCTGGTGGTGACCTTCTCGCAATTGATGGCGCCGCCGCTGTTGCAGACCAGGGCTGTCTTGTCGAAGTGGGTGATCGTGAGATAGGTCGCGATCCCGAGCCCCGCGATGCTGAGGACCAGGGTGGTCAGCGGTTGCCAGCGCAGGGTGGGCATCGTCGTGGGTGGTTGTCGTCGGGTGGTGGTTGATCGGCGGGCAGCGGCTCAGCCGGCGTTGATTCCGAGCGCCTTGGCCGCGGTCTTGACGCCGGAGCTCGTGCACACGTCGCCGGGCTGGCCCTTGGTGCTCGCGCAGATGGTGGCGCTCATGTAATTCGCGGTGGCCACGATCGCCTGCGTCACCGGGTTGGTCGGGTCCGAGAGGTTGCCCGCGATGTCGGTCCAGCTGAGCCCCGCGAGGGCGATCGGGTCGTAGCTGGCACCCGAGAACAGGGCCTTGTTGTCGACGTCCACGAACGGGAAGGAGATCCCCCCGCTCTGGCTGGTGTTGGGCAGGAACTGCGACGAGCTGTACTTGCTGAGGATGGCCGCTTCGGCCTTCGTCGGGTTCTGCAGAATGGTGTAGGGGTTGGGGCCCGAGGTCGTGGGCACGTTCGTGTACTGCTCGATTCCCGTGAAGGTGATGTAGGGGCTGGTCAGGGTCGCGCCGTTGAAGCTGAACGTGTGGGTGGCAGGGGCGTAGTCGGTGTGGGACGACGCGGTGATCTGGAGACCGGACCAGGTCCCGAACCGCGAGAGTGCGGCGGCCATCGCCCAGCGCTGCGCAGCGCAGTAGGGGCAGTACTCGGCGCCGTAATAGAGCATGCCTGGGCTCTTGCCGTTGAGGACCATGGGAGGCTGGTTGGAGAGGATCTTCGGTTGGGAAACGGCCAACGTCGACGAGGTCACCCCCACCGTGTTGTACACGGACAGCGGGATGTTGGTCACGTCGTGGACCACCGATGCCGGGGCGGGAGTCACCGGAGTGAAGGAGGTGTCGGTCGAGCTGCCGGTCACCTTGACGATGACCAGGACGGCGACGATGACGACGACCAGGCCGACCGCTCCCCAGGTGAGGAGGGCCGTGCGGTTTGCCCTCGGGGCCGCCGCTGTTGCGGGCCCGGCTTTGCCCCCCGGCCGTGGTGCGTTCCCGCCCTTCCTGGTGGCGGTCCCACCCTTTCCAGACGGGGCCTTGGCCGTGACCGGTCGGCTCTGGGCACGGCTCTTGTCCTTGGCGCTCTGACCAGCACCGTTGGTGGCTGGCGGCTTGGGCGTGTTCCCGCCCTTGGGCGTGTTCCCGCCCTTGGGCGTGTTGCCGCCGGCGCCCGGCTTCTTTGTGGTGTCGGCCATCGTTCCGCTGTCCCCGATCCGTGGAGTTCTCCGACACGAGCGTAACTGGTCCGCCTGCGGCCTTGCGATCGGGGCGCTGCAGGATGCGGTCGACAGCACCGGGGCGGACCTAGAGTGATCGGCCATGTCGGCATATGCATCGCCCTCGGACGGCCCACTGGCCTCCGGGAGGGACACCTTCGGTCCGCACCCGACCTCCCCGACCTGGCGGTGGGTCGCCGTTGACGGCCATCGGGTCCGCTACGTAGCCGTCGGATCCGGCCCGCCCGCGCTCTTCCTGCACGGCTGGGGTCTGCGGCCCAACGCATACCTCGGTCCGATCGAAGCGATGGCCGCCGCAGGCTGCCGGGTCTACGCACCCGCCCTGCCCGGGTTCGGCGGCACCCGCGAGCTCGAGGCGGAGCAGCGGACCTTCGACGGGTACGGGAGCTGGGTCGGGCGGTTCCTCGACGGGGTGGGTGTCGACCACGTCGCCCTGGCGGCCGGCCACTCCTTCGGAGGTGGGGTGGCGACCGCCTTCGTGCACCACCGGCCGGATCGGGTCTCCTCGCTCCTGTTGGCCAACCCGATCGGCAGTCCGACCTGGGCCCTCTTCCCCAACGAGGTCCGGACGATGATGCAGCGCCCGTTCTGGGACTGGACCCGCCACTTCGGCGGCGACATCCTGGCCTCGCCACGGCTGCTCCGCCTCCTGCCGACCCTGCTCGAGGACTTCGTCCCCAACCTGGTGCGCAATCCGCTCGGGATGCTCCGCACCGGCGAGTTCATCCGCCGCGCCGACCTGGTCCAGGAGGTCCGGACCATCGCTGGGCTCGGGATCCCGGTCTTGGTCGCCTGGTCCGATCGCGACGGGCTGGTACCCCGATCGGCCTTCGACGAGCTGCGCCATGCAGCGGGAGTGGAGGGTGTGGTGCTCGAGGGCCCCCACGCCTGGCTCATCGCCGATCCAGCGGCCTTCGGGGAGCTGGCCATCAGCGCTCTCGTCGACGCGCGGCCCGCATCGGCCCGGCCCAACGCCGCCAGCTGAACCGCCAGGGGACGGTCCGCCGGACCCCCGGCGACCCGCGACCGGGACGGTAGCCTGAGCCGGTGACCGTGACCCTGCGCGACGCCGCCACGGTGATGCTCGTCCGTGATGCGGTGGACGAGGCGGGGGGACCGGCCATCGAGGTCTGCATGCTGCGCCGCAACCTGGCCTCCGAGTTCGTGGCCGGCGCCTACGTCTTCCCCGGCGGGTCGGTCGACCCCGAGGACCTCGGCACCGCTGCCAGCGAATTCTGCCGAGGGCTGACCGACGTCGAAGCCAGTGCCATCTTGGGCGTGGAGTCCGGGGGGCTGGCCTTCTGGGTCGCCGCCCTACGCGAGTGCTTCGAGGAGTCCGGCGTGCTGGTGGCCGAAGCTCGCGACGGGTCGGGTGGGACCGGGTTACTCGACACCTCGGACCCGGAGACGGCCCGCCGATTCGAGGCCTACCGCCTCGGGATCAACGAGGGGCGCACCGGCCTGATCGACGTGTGCCGCGCAGAGGGGCTGGTCCTCGTGACCGACACGGTCCACTACGTGAGCCACTGGATCACTCCGGAGCTCGCGCCCCGCCGCTACGACACCCGGTTCTTCGTGACCACCGCGCCGCCCGGCCAGGTGGCCAGCCACGACGACGGGGAGACCATCGCGAGCATCTGGATCCGCCCCGACGACGCGCTGGCCCGGTTCGAGGCCGGTGAGTTCGAGCTGTTGCCCCCGACCGTCTCGAACCTCTCGAGCCTGGCCCGTCACGTCTCGACGGACGGGGTCATGGCCTGGGCACGCGCGGTGACGAGCGTGCCCACGATCCTGCCCGTCGTGCTCGTGGAGGACGGCCGCCTGCTCATCCTCCGCCCTGGCGACGATGGGTACGACCAGGCCCTCGAGGCCCGCATGGCTTCCGACCAGCCGGTCCCGCCGGAGCTGGCCGCATTCGTGCGCGATCGGTGGGGCCCGAAGGCGGGTGCCGGGGGTCTGCCCTGAGCCTCCGACGCCCGGTGAGCTCAGTCGGCCGCGGACGCGGCTGCGTCCCCGGCGGCGAGGGCAGCCTCCACCCGTTCGAGCACCCGGGCGCTGCACCCCTCCATCGAGACCACCGGTGCGGCGGTCGTGACCAGCACATCGGCCATGCGGGCGAACTCGGCGGCCAGGGGCTGGTCGTCGTCGAGGGCGACCGGGGTTCCGGCGTCACCACCGGCAGACACCGATGGGTGGAGGGGCACCTGGCCGAGCAGGGGCACCCCGACGTCGGCGGCCAGGCGGGCTCCGCCACCCGAGCCGAACAGCGCGTACGACTCGCCGTGCTCGCAGGTGAAGTCGCTCATGTTCTCGATCACTCCGGTCACCCGCAGATAGCCCTTGCGGGCCATGTCGGCCGTACGGGCAGCCACCTTCTGGGCGGCCAGAGGCGGGGTCGTGACCACCAGCACCTCGGTGCGCGGCAGCATCCGGGCCAGCCCCATCTGGATGTCCCCGGTGCCTGGCGGCATGTCGATGAGCAGGTAGTCGAGGCTTCCCCAGTGGACGTCTTCGAGGAACTGCTGGACGGCCCGGTTGAGGATGAGACCCCGCCACATGATGGCGTTGTCCTCGTCGGCGAGGAACCCCATCGAGAGCACCCGGAGCAGGCCGTCCCCGACCCGGCGCTCGAGGGGGACCATCTTCTTGTCCCGGGCCTCCACGTCGCCCTGCATCCCGAGGAGCCGGGGCACGCTGAAGCCCCAGATGTCGGCGTCGAGCACCCCGACGGTGAGGCCGCGGCGAGCCAGGGCGACCGCCAGGTTCACGGTCACCGAGCTCTTGCCCACGCCACCCTTGCCGGAGGCGATCGCGATGATCCGGGCGGTGTCGGGAATGTCGGTGTGCGGCGCCTCCTCGCGGGCATGGAGCCGCGCCCTGGCCATGACCTCCCGCTTCTGGGCGGCATCCATGACCCCGGTGGTCACCGTGACCCGCTCGACCCCGGGGAGCGACCCCACGTGGGTCTCGACGTCCCGCTGGATCTGGGCCCGGAGCGGGCAGCCGGCGACGGTGAGTGCCACCTCGACGTCGACAGCACCGCCGTCCGTGCGCACGGCGGTGACCATGCCCAGCTCGACGATGTCGGCCCCGAGCTCGGGGTCGATCACACTGCGCAACGCGGCCCGGACCGCCTCCACAGAGGGAGGGGCGACCTCGGCAGGGGAAGTGTCGGGCCTGGTCACCTCGGCAATTCTACCGGGAGTTCCCCTCCGGCCGGCCCCTGCGCCGAGCAGAGAGTGGCCGTCACGGTCGATCGCGTTCCGCGGCCGCACCTCCACGGGTACGCTGGAGCGGTGCACGGCCCCGGACGGCAATCGTCCGGTGACCCAGGAGGATGACCCCATGAGCTCGACCATGCAGACCGTCAGCATCGGACGGAAGCCCAACCCGGTCACCCTGACCGACGTCGCCGCCGCCAAGGTGGGCGAGCTCCTCTCCGAGGAGGACACCGAGGGGCTGGCACTCCGCGTGGCGGTGCGCCCCGGCGGGTGCTCCGGCTTCAGCTACGAGATGTTCTTCGACGCCGACGTGGCCGAGGACGACGTGGTCCGTGAGTTCAGCGGGGTCCAGGTCGTTGTGGATGCGACGAGCGCCGACCTGCTCCGGGGCTCGACCCTGGACTACAGCGACGGTCTGCAGGGCGCCGGCTTCCACGTCACCAACCCGAACGCGACCCGCACCTGCGGGTGCGGCTCCTCCTTCAGCTGAGCCTCCATCGGCTGAGCCGCTGATCCCCTGACCCGGCTCCGCGTCAACGGCGCCGACGTCGAGGTCGCCGACGACGACGCCACCCTGCTGGACGTCCTGCGCGAGCACCTCTCGCTGCGATCGGTCAAGGACGGCTGCAGCCCCCAGGGCCAGTGCGGCTGCTGCACGGTGTGGGTGGACGGCGCCCCGCGGGTCTCGTGCGTGACCCCGGTCCGTCGCCTCGACGGGCGGAGCGTGACCACCCTCGAGGGCCTGCCTCCGGCGTTGCGGACGCTCTGGGCCGACGCGCTGGTCGAGACCGGCGGCAGCCAGTGCGGGTTCTGCACTCCCGGCATCGTGATGCGTCTGGCTGCACTCGCCGGTCCGGTCACCGACGAGCAGGTCGACCGGGCCCTCCTCGCCCATCTCTGCCGCTGCACCGGATGGCACAGCATCGAAGCCGCCGCCCGCACGGTCCTCGGCGGCAGGCCTGAACCGCACGCCGACCCCTCGCGTGACCTCGGGGCAGCCGCGGAGCGGGCCGCGCTCGAGGGCGGGGTGCCCCAGAGGGTCGGCCCCGGGGTCGTGCTGGGCGACGCAGGATTCGCCGACGACGGTTGCCCGGCGGACGCGCTGGTGGCGGTTCCCGACGGCCGGGGCGGTTACGTGACCGGCGAGACACCCCGCGCGGCACGGGCTTTGGCCGGAAAGTTGCAGGGCCGCAGCTCGACGAAGCCCCTGCGTCATCCGGTGGAGGTGCCGCCGGGGGAGTGGATCCTCACCCTCGTGACGACGTGGGTCGAACCGGCATATGTCGAACCCGATGTCTCGTGGTGCGCCCCGGGCGGTCAACCGGCTTCCCCCTACGGGAACGGCGGGGCCTTCGGGGGCAAGCTCCACTCGCCGGTCGGTGCGGACGCACGCCGCCTGGCCGACGAGTACGGGCGCACCGTGCGGGTGCTCTGGTCGCGTGAGGACGTGGTCCGGTTGGCGCCGAAGCGCCCACCGATCGCGGGGGGTGTCACCCGCGGCGGCAGCGGGGTACTGCGGGTCGGCGTGACGGGTGCAGGGCTCGCCGCCGAGTGGGACGAGCTGGTCGGTCGGGTGGCCGCGGTCGCTCCGGGCATGACCCTCGAGCAGGTGCCGATCGCTGGCCCGGCGGTCTCGTCCGATCTGCGGGCGGCGGTCTGGGCCGAGGCTGCCGTGCTGGCGGTCGCGGCCGGCTTCGCAGACGCCGGACCGGGCACCCCGGTCGCAGACGTGCCGGTGGAGGTGGTCGCCCCGTCGGGCGGACGGGCGGTGGTCCGGTGCGGAACCGACGGGGACCTGGTGATCGAGGTCGACGCCGGGGACATCCTCGACGAGACGGTGCTCCGCTCGTACGCGCTCGGTGCCGCACACCAGGCGGTCAGCTGGGTGCGCTCCGAGGGGATCGCCGTCGACGCGACGGGGGCGGTGTCGGACCTCACCATGCGCTCCTTCGGGATCCTCCCGGCCTGGGCGATGCCCCCGGTCACCGTGACCATCGGTGGCGACCGCTCCGGGACGCCGGTCCCGGCGTCCGACGCGGTGTTCGCGGCGGTCGCCGCGGCGCGCTGGTTGGCCGACGGGCTGCCCCGGTCATGGCCCACCCAACGGGGCGGTGCGGTCCGCACCTGAACGGACCGACGGGCGGGGAGCGGCCGCCACTGACTCGGGGTCGGGCGGCGCCGTTCCCGCGACCGTCCGCGTAGGCTGGCCGATCACCCATCGGTCGCCGCGAGGAGCCCCCATGAGCACGCCCGTCGGTCCGTACACCCCCATCGTCCGGGCCGGCGCATGGCTCGTCTGTTCCGGGCAGCTCGGTCTGTGCCCTGCCGCCGACGGGGCCCCGCCCGCTCTGGCGGAGGGCGGCCCCGGGCCACAGCTGGCCCAGGCCGTCGCCAATGCGGCCGCACTGCTTTCCGGCGAGGGAGCCTCGCTGGCCGACGTGGTCAAGACCACCGTGTTCACCACCGACCCGACCGTGTTCGCTGCCGTCAACGAGGCCTACGTGGCTGCGTTCGGGGACCTCCGTCCGGCCCGCTCGATGGTCGCCGTGTCGGCGCTACCCATGGGGGCGGCCGTCGAGATCGAGGTCTGGGCCCACCGCGGGCCCGGCTGAGTCCGGACGCTCAGGGCGCGGTCAGGGGGACCAGCTGGTCTGCCCGAAGCGGTAGCCGACCGAGCGCACCGTCTGGATGAGGTGGGCGTGCTCCTCGCCGAGCTTGGCGCGCAGCCGGCGCACGTGGACGTCCACGGTGCGGGCCCCGCCGTAGTACTCGTAGCCCCAGACCCGGCTGAGGAGGGTCTCGCGGGTGAAGACCTTGCCCGGTCGTGCGGCGAGGAACCGGAGCAGCTCGTATTCCATGTAGGTGAGGTCGAGGACCTTGCCGGCGACTGCCGCCTGGTAGGTCTCGAGGTTGAGGATCAGGGGGCCGTGTTCGAGCAGGTCGGGGCGCAGACCGCGACCGGTGCGCCAGAACAGGTGCGCCAGGCGGGCGCCGAGCTCCTCGGGGACGACGGGCTCGAGGCAGAGGTCGTCGAACAGGTCCTCGCGCAGCTCGAGCTCGCCGAGTTGCTCGAAGGGAACGATCACCAGCACGGGGGCCAGGGGTACCTCGCGCTTGCGCAGGTGCCGGCAGAGCTGGAAGGCGCCCATCGGGTCGGTGCCGCTGCAGATCACCGCACCGCCCCAGCCGTCCTCGGGCTCGTCGACCTCGGCCGACTCGGGACGGTCGATCGCGTGCCAGGGATAGCCGGCCCGCTCGAGGACGCTGGTCACCAGGGTCGGCGGGACGCTCGGATAGCACAGCAGTGGCTCCATGACGTCGCTCCCCCTTTCTCGGAGACGGTGGCTGATCCGGTGGTTCGACCTGCGCCGGGTGCGGCTAGAGCAGCGGCAGGTAGCGATCGAGTTCGAACTGGGTGACGTGGGCCTTGTAGCCGGCCCACTCCTCGCGCTTGTTGCGGATGAACCACTCGAAGACATGGTCGCCGAGAGTGACGGCCAACAGCTCGGACTCCTCCATCCGGACCAGGGCTTCGTTGAGGCTGCCCGGAAGGTGGAGGATGCCCTTGTTGGCGAGCTCCTCGGGGCTGAGGGCGAAGAGGTTGGCGTCGGCCTCGGGCGGGAGCTCGTAGCCCTCCTCGATGCCCCGCAGGCCGGCGGCCAGGATGACCGCGAAGGCCAGGTACGGGTTGCAGGCACTGTCCGGCGCGCGGTACTCGACGCGGGTCGACTCGGTCTTCCCGGGCTTGACCACCGGGACCCGGACCAGTGCGGAGCGGTTGTTGCGGGCCCAGGAGACGTGGATCGGGGCTTCGTACCCGGAGACGAGCCGCTTGTAGGAGTTGACCCACTGGTTGGTCACCGCGGTGATCTCGCCGGCGTGGCGGAGCAGGCCGGCGATGAACTGCTCGGCGACTTCGGAGAGCCCTCCCGGCCGTTCGAGATCGACGAAGGCGTTGGTCTCGCCCCGGAAGAGCGACATGTGGGTGTGCATGCCCGACCCCTGGACCCCGGCCAGGGGCTTGGGCATGAAGCTCGCGAACACCCCCTGCTCGCGGGCCATCTCCTTGACCACCAGGCGCACGGTCATCACCGTGTCGGCCATGGTGAGGGCATCGGTGTAGCGGAGGTCGATCTCGTGTTGGCTCGGAGCGTCCTCGTGCTGGGCGTGCTCGACCGGGATCCCCATCTCCTCGAGGGTGAGCACGGTCCGCTGGCGGATGTCGCTGGCACGGTCCGCGACGGTGAGCTCGAAGTAGGAGCCGGTGTCGAGGGTGGCCGGGGCGTGGGTCGGGTCCCCGTCGGCGAAGTAGAAGAACTCCATCTCCGGGGCGGCGAAGAAGGTGAACCCGCGGCTACTGGCCCGCTCCAGGGTCCGGCGCAGCACGTGTCGGGGGCAGCCCTGGAAGGGGGACCCGTCGAGGTCGACGATGTCGCAGAACACCCGGGCCACCTGGGCGGCCGGCATCTCGCCGTTCACACTGGGCCCACCGTGACCGTGCCAGGGGAGCAGCTGGAAGGTGTTGGCGTCCGGCCGCGCGAGCACGTCGGACTCCTGCACCCGGCTGAACCCGTCGATGGCGGACCCGTCGAAGGTCATCCCCTCTTCGAGCGCGTTCTCGAGCTCGGCCGGCGTGATGCTGAACGTCTTGGGCGTCCCGAGCACATCGGTGAACCAGAGCTGGACGAACCGGATGCCGCGCTCCTCGACAGTCCGCAGGACGTACTCCTCCTGACTCCTCACGGGGTCGGAGTCCTGCGTGGGTGCGACGCGCTGGGGGAGGGTGTCACGGGGATCGATTCCCTCATTCTCGCAGGTGGCGGTCGCACCGGTTGACGACCGTGTCTCCGCACGCATCGAGCCGCACCCGGAGGCACCTGCAGACCGGCCGCGACGACGGGCCCCGGCGCGGGCACCGTTCGCCGCCGACCGGGTCGGGCCGCGGCCTCGTCGCCCGGGTGGTCAGCTCCCGGCAGCCTCGCCACAAACAGTCTCCACCAGGACGCCGGTCACCTGATAGGGGTCCATGTTGGCGTTCGGCCGGCGATCCTCGAGCCACCCCTTCTTGGCCTTGGCGACCGCCCACGGGATCCGGATGGAGGCGCCACGGTCCGAGGTGCCGTAGCTGAACGTGGTGTAGTGAGCGGTCTCGTGGGCACCGGTGAGGCGGCTTTCGATGCCGACGCCGTAGACGGCGATGTGCTCGTCGATGCGCTTCCCGATCGCCTCGCAGCCGGCGATGATGGCGTCCCATCCGCCCTCGTCGCGCATCGCCTTGGTCGAGAAGTTGGTGTGGGCGCCGGCGCCGTTCCAGTCGCCGAGAATCGGCTTGGGCTCGAGGGTGGCGTAGACGCCGAAGTCCTCTGCGACACGGAAGAGCAGCCACCGGGCCACCCAGAGATGATCCGAGATCTCGAGTGGCGGCAGCACGCCGACCTGGAACTCCCACTGCCCCATCATCACCTCGGCGTTGGTCCCCTCGATCGCCAGCCCGGCGTCGATGCAGGCCGCGGTGTGCAGTTCCACGATCTCGCGGCCGGGCATCTTGTCGCCCCCCACCCCGCAGTAGTACGGGCCCTGAGGCGCGGGGTAGCCGACTGCCGGCCAGCCGAGCGGGCGGCCGTCCTTGAAGAAGGTGTACTCCTGCTCGATGCCGAACATCGGCTCCTGGTCGGCGTACCGCTCGGCCAACTCGCGCAAGCGGGCGCGCGTGTTGGTCGGATGGGGGGTGAAGTCGGTGAGCTCGACTTCGCACATCACGAGCTTGTCGTCGGGGCCGCGCAGGGGATCCGGGCAGACGAAGACCGGACGGAGGACGCAGTCGGAGTCGTGCCCGAGGGCCTGGTTGGTGCTCGATCCGTCGAAGCCCCAGATGCCCGGCTCGGAACTGTCGGCGACGATCCTGGTCTTGCTCCGGAGGAGCGGCGACGGCTCGGTCCCGTCGATCCAGATGTACTCAGCTTGATACGGCACGTGCGCTCCTCTGATCCTCGGTCGTGATGCTCGGTTGTTCAATGGCCCGGCTGCCCCGGCCCGACGGCCTGCAGCCCGAGCGGCGGACCACGCTACCGGACCCCGACCGGTCACTACCGACGGACCGCGGTTTCCGGGGACACCGCACTATCGCAGGAGGCCGTTTCCCCCCCGTTACCCCGTTGTGAACGGACGATGAACATCCGGCGGGACTGGCCCCGTGGAGCCCCGCGGCGGCCCCGGTAAGCTGGGGCGATGCCTCGGGTGCGGGTGGCCGCCTGCCAGATCGACACGGTGGTCGGCGATCTGTCCGGCAATGCTGAACGGATCCACGACGCCCTCTCGATCGCCCAACGCTCGGGCGCGGATCTGGCCGTGTTCCCCGAGCTCACCGTGACCGGGTACCCGCCCGAGGACCTGCTCGGTCGTCCCGCCTTCGTCGCAGACAACCTGGCCGTGTTCGCAGAGGTCGCCGCCGCCACGGACGAGTGCGCCGCGGTCATCGGCTACGTCGACGTGCTCCCCGACGGCCGGCTGGTCAACGCGGCCGCGGTCTGCAGCGGGGGCGATGTCGTCGGGCGCTACCACAAGCGGCTTCTGCCCAACTACGGCGTCTTCGACGAGCAGCGTTGGTTCGCACCCGGGACCGGGACCTCCACCCTCTTCAGCGTCGCCGGCATCCCCGTCGGGGTCACCATCTGCGAGGACATGTGGACGGCCGGCGGACCGATGACCGAGCAGGCAGCGGCCGGAGCACGTGTGCTGGTCAACCTCAATGCCTCGCCGTACTCGCGCGGCCGGCGTACGGAGCGACTCGCGGTGCTCTGCGCACGCGCCGTCGAGACCGGCTGCGCGATCGTCTATGTCAATCAGGTGGGCGGCCAGGACGAGCTCGTCTTCGACGGCGCCTCGCTCGTGGTCGACGGCCGGGGCATGGTGGTGTCCTCGGCCGTCCAGTTCGCCGAAGAGGTCCTCGTGACCGATCTCGAGGTGACCCTCTCGGACGGGGGTTCCGGAGACCCTGGACCGGCGATGCCGGTGACCGCATCCAGCAGGGCCACGGGGAGCCCGTTGGTGCACCCGATCGCCGAGGTGCTCGACCCGGTCGCCGAGGTCTACGAGGCACTGGTCCTCGGGACCCGCGACTACCTCGCCAAGAACGACTTCTCCGACGCGGTGATCGGGTTGTCCGGAGGGATCGACTCCTCGCTGGTGGCGGCTGTCGCCGTCGATGCAATCGGCGCCGAGCACGTCCACGGGGTGACCATGCCCTCGCGCTACTCGAGCGAGGGATCGCTGTCCGACGCGATCGCGCTCGGGGCCAACCTGGGCATCGACGTCCGCAGTGCGCCCATCGAGACCGCCCACCGGGCCTTCACCACCACACTGGCCCCGCTCGTCGGTGGCGAGCCGGAGGGCCTCACCGACGAGAATCTCCAGAGCCGCATCCGCGGTGTCCTGCTCATGGCCCTGTCCAACGCGCACGGATGGATCGTGCTGACCACCGGGAACAAGAGCGAGATGGCCACCGGCTACTCGACCCTCTACGGCGACTCGGCCGGCGGGTTCGCGGTGATCAAGGACGTGTCCAAGACACTGGTCTACGCGCTGTGCCGGTACCGCAACGCCCGGGCCGAGTCGGAGGTCATCCCCGAGGCGGTCCTGACGAAGGCCCCCTCGGCCGAGCTCCGCCCGGACCAGCGCGATGACGAGTCCCTCCCGCCCTACTCGGTGCTCGACCCGGTCATGGCCGGGTACGTGGAGGCCGACCGATCGGCCGATGACCTGGTGGCCGAAGGATTCGACCCCGCCGTCGTGGCCCGCGTGGTGGGCCTGGTCGACCGGGCCGAGTACAAGCGCCGCCAGATGCCGCCCGGAGTACGGATCTCCGGCAAGGCGTTCGGCAAGGACCGTCGCATGCCCATCACCAACCGCTACCGGGCGGTCGGCGGCTCGGTCGTGCCGTCCGCCTCGCCCACCCCGCCGGTCGGGGAGACCCGGGCCGTTGTCTGAGGCCACCCTCCCCGGCGAAGCGCCGGGAGTGGCCGACGGGGTACTGGTCGGGGGAGCCGGGAACGGTCGTGTCGCGGACGTGGTGACCGCGTTCCCACTCGGGACGACCGCCGCCCTGGTCGGCGAGTACCGGTGGATCGAGACCGCGCTCTACGAGACCCTGGGGATGTGGGTGCGCGATCTCCCGGTCGCCGCCGTGCAGGTCCACCTCGACGCCCAGAGCATGCGCCACGCATGGCACGCCGAGCTGTGGGGCGATCGCCTGCCGGTCCTGAGCGGTGTCGACCCGGACCAGCTCACCCAGCCCTCGGCGCCCGCGTCCGCGCTCTTCGCGGCGCTCGACGGGGCCGTCGCTCCAGCCGTTGGTCCCGGGTCGACCTGGTCGGTGCCCGACGAGCCCGCCGACCGCCCGGGGGCCCTCCCACGCCTGGCGGGCCTCTACCGGGTGGTACTGCCCCGGCTGGTGACCTCCTACACCCGCCATCTCCAGGCGACCGCACCGGTGGCCGACGGACCGCTCCGCCGAGCCCTCCGGCTCGTCCTGCGCGACGAGATCGAGGACTGGGCCGCGGGGGAGCGACTCGTCCAACGCCTGGTCACCGGGCCCCACGACGTGGCCGCGGTCTACGCGTTCCAGGAGCGACTCGAGTCGGCGGTGGTCGCGGCCGGCGCCCACGCGGGGCTGGTCACCCTGCCCGACTCGGTGCCGGCCGACTGAGGCAGGCACCCCCGATGACCAGGTCCTGCGTTCGGGGGGCTTGACGCGTCCGGTAAACTTCGGAAGCAGCAATCGTTGCGCCCGACAACGCCAGGCCTGCGTCGCCCACCCCGCTGCACGGGGTACCCCGATCCTGAGGCGATCCCGAGGCCTGGTCTCCCCCACCCCGGTGGGGAACACGAAGGACCCGGTGAAGTTGGCAAAGGAGCGCCTCGAGAGAGACGACGAGGATCTGGTTCGGTTGTATCTGACCGACATCGGACAGTACCCGTTGCTCACCAAGGACGACGAGGTCCGACTGGCTCAGGCCATCGAGGCCGGGCGCGAGGCCGACGGGCAGCTGGCTGCGGCGCCGAAGGGCCTGACCCCGACCAAGCGTCGGGAGTTGCGCCGCACCACCCTGCAGGGCGAGGCCGCACAGCAGACGTTCGTCCAGTCCAACCTCCGCCTGGTCGTCTCCATCGCCAAGAAGTACCAGGCCTCCGGGCTCCCTCTCCTCGACCTCATCCAGGAGGGCAACCTCGGCCTGATGCACGCCGTCGAGAAGTTCGACTGGCGGAAGGGTTTCAAGTTCTCGACGTACGCCACCTGGTGGATCCGCCAGGCCATCACCCGCGGCATCGCCAACACCGGTCGCACCATCCGCCTGCCTGTCCACGCGGGCGACACGCTGGCCCGCGTGCAGAAGGCACAGGCGAGGCTCGAGCTCAAGTACGGCCGTCCGGCCACCCTCGCCGAGCTCGGCGCCGAGGTCGAGATGCCCGAGGACAAACTGGTGGAGGCACTCCGCTTCCGGGCCGAGCCCCTGTCGCTCTCCGAGCCGCTGCGCGAGGACGGCGACGCCGAGCTCGGCGATGTGGTCGAGGACCGTTCGGCCGAGTCCCCCTTCGAGGTGGCCGCGGTCTCGCTGCTTCCCGAGGAGATCGGCCGCCTGCTCTCCCCTCTCGACGAGCGTGAGCGCGAGATCCTCCGGCTCCGATTCGGCCTCGACCGGGGTGAGCCCCGGACGCTCGAGGAGGTCGGGGAGCACTTCAACCTGACCCGCGAGCGCATCCGTCAGATCGAGGCGCGGGCCATGTCCAAGCTGCGCCACCCGTCGTCGGACACCGGCGCACGGGACCTGCTCACCGTCTGAGTCCGGGCGGGCCGAGGGGCCCCGGACGACCGCACTTCCCCGACCCCCCGGTCGAGACCGGCGCGCTCCGCCCCGGGGCATCGGCGCATGGGAGCGGGTACGCTGTCTGCTCATGAAGAAGCTCGTGATCCTCGCTGTCATCATCATCCTCGGTGCGGTCGCCGCAAAGCGGTTGCGTTCGACCTGAGCGACCGCTGCATCCGGCTGCGGGCAGGGTCCGCCGGGTAGCGGGTCCCAGCAGACGACCTGCGGCGTTGCGCGCCCCGGCCGGGACGCATGGCTGGCGCGGGAGGCGCGTCGCGTGAACGGCTAGACGCGCGTGCGCCGTGCGAGGCGCCAGGCGGCCACGATCCCGACGGCGGCGACCACGGTCACCCCGGCCGCAGTGGCTGTGATCGGCAGGCTGGGTACCGAGACCCGGTCGCGCAGGCGCACCGGCTTCGTGAAGTGCATGACCTCCCACTCGCGCTCGCGCGCCACCTTGGCGAGCACCCGGTCCGGGTTGACGGCCACCGGGTGGCCCACCGCCTCCAGCATGGGCAGGTCGGTATAGGAGTCCGAGTACGCGGAGGACTCGGAGAGGTCGAGGTCCTCCCGTTCCGCGAGTGCTCGCATGGCCTCGGCCTTGAAGGGGCCGTAGGCGTAGAACTCCATCTCTCCCGCGTAGCGGCCCTCCTCGTCGACCACCGCCCGGGTCGCAATGCATCCGTCGACCCCGAGATGCTCGGCGAGAGGTTCCACGATCTCCTCGGGTGCCGCCGACACCAGATAGACGCGGTGACCCGCGGCCCGGTGGGCCTCGATGAGGTCGAGCGCCTCCGCGAAGATGATCGGCTCGACCGTCTCCTCGAGCGCCTCCCGCACGATCTCCCGGATCTGCTCGCGGTCCCAGCCCTTCGTCAGCATGAGCATCGACTCGCGCACTCTGGCCAGCTTCTGCTCGCTCGCGCCGAGGTGGAGGTAGATGATCTGGGACACCACGGAGCGGGCGATGAGCCTGCGGTTGATGAGGCCCCCCCTGTAGAAGGGCCGGCCGAAGGCGGCGATCGACGCCTTGGCGATGACTGTCTTGTCGAGATCGAAGAAGGCGGCCCGCATGACGGTCAGGTCCCGACCAGCAGGCGCTGTACCTCGTCTTCGGCGTCAGCGGTGACCAGGGCCAGCACCTCGTCGCCGACCGCCAGCCGGGTGTCGCCGCGGGGGACGATGAGCCGGTCGCCGCGGACGACGGCCACCACGGTTGCGTCGCGGGGGACCCCGAGATCGGCGATGGTCGCGCCTGCGGCAGGGGAGTCGTCTGCGAGGGTCACCTCGACCAGGTGGGCATTGCCGCCTTCGAAGCGGAGGAGGCGGACAAGGCTGCCGACCGAGACCGCCTCCTCGACGAGGGCGGTGAGCAGCTGGGGTGTCGACACCGAGACGTCGACACCCCAGGACTCGGTGAACAGCCATTGGTTCTTCGGATGGTTGACCCGGGCGACCACCCGTGGGACGGCGAACTCCTGCTTGGCGAGCAGGGAGATGACCAGGTTGTCCTCGTCGTCGCCGGTGGCGGCGACCACCACGTCGACGGTGGCGAGGCCCGCCGCGTCCAGAGAGGCCACCTCGCAGGCGTCGCCGACCACCCAGGTGATGTCGAGGGAGTTCCGGATCCGTGCCACCAGGTCCGGGTCCCGCTCGATGAGCAGCACGTCGTGCCCCCCGGCGTGCAGGTCGGCAGCGATGGCCGTACCCACGCTGCCGGCGCCCGCGATGGCGACCCTCATGCCCGTTTCCCGATCATCGGCGCCGGCGCGGCGCTCCCGCGCAGCCGGGCTCCGAGCCGCTCGAGGGCGCCGGCGGTGACCATCAGATGGAGGACGTCACCGTCCTGGCCGACGAGGTCCCCGATGTCGAGGCGGGCGACGCCGGCCCGGGTCACCGCAACCAGGGTGACCTCGCCGGGAACGGAGAGCTCGGTCAGTCGCTTCCCGGCCCACCGCTCGGGGAGCTCGCGCTCGACCAGCGTGAGCGCGCTGGTCGGATCGGACCACTCACCCTCCACATCGCCCGGCAACAGGCGGCGCCGGACCTGGTCGATCGTCCACGACACGGTGGCCACGGTGGAGATGCCCAGCCGGAGGTAGATCTGGGCCCGGCGGGGATCGTAGATCCGGGCTACCACGTGGGGAATCTCGTAGGTCTCGCGTGCGATGCGGGCGGTCAGGATGTTCGAGTTGTCGCCGCTGGTCACTGCGGCGAGTGCGGACGCGCCCGGCGCGCCGGCCTCCTCGAGGTCGTCACGGTCGAAGCCGGAGCCGACCACGGTGGACCCGGCCCACTCGGCGGGAAGCCGCCGGAAGGCCCGCGGGTTCCGGTCGATGATGGCCACCGAGTGACCCTGTGCGACGAGCCCGACGCCGAGTCCGGAACCGACCCGCCCGCATCCGACGATGACGATGTGCACGGGATCCATGCAACACGCATCGTCGGATGGGCACAACTCTTGAGCCGCCCGGCCGCAGTCCGCCTGGACCCGGGCGGGGTCTGGAGGCTCACAGGCACGGCGGGGGCCCGTGCTTTACTGATGGGGTGGACCCGACCGTGACCGGAACCGGGGACCCGGCGACCTCCGCAGTTCCCCCGTCCCGAGAACCGGCGCCCCCCGGACGGCCCGCCCTGCCGTCGCGGATGATGCCGGCGGCCCAGGTGCAGACCAGGGTCGACCTGCCCGAGACGCTCCGGTACCGGCTCAAGAACCGACTGCTCGGGCCGCCGATCGCCTCTGACCGGCAGACCTCGGAGCGACTCGGGAAACCGACTGCGCTGGCGATCCTGTCCTCCGACGTGATCTCCTCCTCGGCCTACGCCACCGAGCAGATGCTCATCCCCCTGGTCATCGCTATCGGGGCTGCGGCCTACTCGCTGGTCATCCCGGTGACCATCGCCGTCATCTTCGTGCTCCTCTTCGTCACCCTCTCGTACCTCGAGGTGGTGAAGGTGTACACCAAGGCCGGCGGCGCCTATGTCGTGAGCCGGGAGAACTTCGGACTCACCGTGGCCCAGATCGCGGCGATGTCCCTCCTCATCGATTACACGCTCACGGTGGCGGTGTCGGTGGCTGCCGGGGTGTCGGCCATCACCTCGGTCTTCCCGGGGCTGAGGCCGCACACCACCCAGATCGCCATCGCCCTGGTGATCGTTCTGGCTTACGGGAACCTGCGGGGCATCCGCGAGGCCGGCCGGGTCTTCGCCGTCCCGACCTACTTCTTCATCGTCAACATGGTGGCCCTCATGGCCGCGGGGCTCTACCGGGCTGTCGACGGCACCCTCCACGCCCACGCCATCGTCGGCCAGGGCACCGCGGGGAACCCGACCGTCCACATCGGAGGCGCAGGGAGCGGCCTGCTCTACGGGGCCACCATCTTCGTGGTCCTGCGGGCCTTCGCCTCAGGGGGATCGGCCCTGACCGGAACCGAGGCCATCTCCAACGGTGTGAGCATCTTCCGTCGTCCCGAGTCCCGCAACGCCCGGATCACCATGGTTCTCATGGCCGTGATCCTCGGCTCGCTCGTCCTCGGGGTCTCGCTGCTGGCCTCGGTCACCCACCCGGTGCCCTACGAGTCGGGCACACCCACCGTCATCTCCCAGATCGCCAAGTTCGTCTACGGCACCAGCGGGCTGGGCAATGTCTTCTACGGCATGCTCCAGGTGGGGACCACATTCATCCTCATCCTGGCCGCCAACACGAGCTTCACCGGCTTCCCCTTCCTCGCGAGCTTCGCCGCCGAGGACTCCTACCTGCCGCGCCAGCTGACCAAGCGCGGCCACCGGCTGGTCTTCTCCACCGGGATCATCGTCCTCACCGTGGTCTCCATCATCCTGCTGTGGATCACCCAGGCCAAGGTGGACAAGCTCATCCCCCTGTACGCCATCGGGGTGTTCACCGGCTTTACCATGGCCGGGGCCGGCATGGCCAAGTACCACCTCACCCACCGCGAGGACCACTGGCGGCGCCGGCTGGCCATCAACGGGACCGCCTCGGTGCTCTCCTTCATCGTCCTCATCATCATCGCCGTGTCCAAGTTCACCGAGGGGGCCTGGGTCATCCTCATCATCCTCCCCCTGGGCGTGGTCATCCTCCTGCGTCTCCACCACCAGTACATGAACGAGGAGCACCAACTGGAGGCGGGAGCGGCCGAGGCGGCCGAGGCGCCGGTCCTCAACCGCCACGTGGTCGTCGTGCTGGTCGACCGTCTCGACATGGCCACTGCACGCGCCCTCCAGTACGCACGGACCCTCCATCCAGACGAGCTCCGGGTGGTCCACTTCTCGCTCGACTCCAAGGCCTCCGCAGAGCTCGAGAACGAGTGGCGGCGTCTCGGGCTCACCCAGCTCCCCCTTGACATCGAGGAGTGCGAGGACAGGAGACTCACCCGGGCCGCGCTCGAGCTGGCCGCGGAAACGGTGGCCGACGGCGAGACCGAGCTCTCCTTCCTCCTCCCCCGCCGCGGATTCGCCGCCGGGTGGCAACGCCTGCTCCACGACGCGACCGCCGACGAGATCGCTGGAGCGGTGAGCCAGCTCGCGCACGTCAACGCGACCGTCGTCCCCTACCAGCTGACCGGAGGCTGGCTCTCGCGGCGACGCGAATGGCGTCGCAGGCCGGATGTGGCAGGACGCCCGGGTGTGGGATCCCGCTCCGCCGACCGAGCGGCTGACCGGGAAGCCGCGTCGCGGGCGCTGTTCGACCGTCAGGCGTTCGGCGAGCGCGCCCGGGGCACCATCCCGATCAGCGCCGCCGAGTGGCGCAAGCGGGTCCGGGTGGCGGGGCGGGTCAAGTCGGTGCGGGTCCAGCCGCGGGCCGGGACCGCAAATCTCGAGTGCGTCCTGGCGGACGAGAGCGGGAAGCTCCTCCTCGTGTTCCAGGGCCGGCGCCGCATCCCGGGCATCCAGCCCGGAGCCCGCCTGGTCGTCGAGGGGATGGTCGGGGACTGGGCCCGCCGCCAGGCCATCCTCAATCCGGACTACGAGCTCATCGCAGGCTCCGAGGCCGAAGTCGAGCCGGTCTGACCCGGCGGGTCGTCCGAGTTCCCGCCGGTGGCGGCCACGGGGGCGCGTCCAGTCGCGGACATGGCCCCGGGGGTGCTTCCTTGCCCCTGACCCCCATTTGTCGGTATCTTCTGGCCCCGTTGCCGGGAACGGCGCGACCTGCGGGTTCGCCACGGTGTTCGGCCGGTCGGCCGTGGCGTCGCAGGGGCCCCCGCTCTTCGCGTGCTGCGATCGATCGCGGTGGGACTCCGGTCGGCGACAGACCATGACCACACCGTGACCCGACCATGACCAGCGACCAGGTAGCACAGCAGCCAGCGCAGACAGTCAGCCGGCGGCACCTAATTAGATCAGTATCCGAACACGCAGCACACCGAAGGGAGCCACTCCGATGACCCACCTCCTGGCTGAAGGGGGGTACCAGATCTTCTCGCTGCACAACTCCGAGAAGATCTGGCTGTACTTCGCCATCGTCTGCGCCCTCGCCTCCATCGTGACCGGCCTGCTGCTGGCCCGGGGCGTGCTCGCGGCCGATCAGGGCACCGCCTCGATGAAGGACATCGCAAAGGCCATCCAGGAGGGTGCGGAGGCGTTCCTAGCCCGACAGTTCAAGACCATCGCGATCATCATCGTGCCGCTCGCGGTGCTCATCTTCTTCACCGCGACCAAGGTCACCCACACCGCCACCCACGTGGTGGTGACCGCCGGCGCCGTCCACCTGGTGCAGTACACGGTCACCGACCTCACCTTCGCCCAGGCCGGGATCTACCGGGTGATCTGCTTCCTGGCGGGCGCCCTGTGCTCGGGTCTGACCGGCTTCCTCGGCATGAGCATGGCCGTCCGCGGGAACGTACGCACCGCTGCGGCCGCCCGTGACGGCAAGATGGCACCGGCGCTCAAGGTGGCGTTCCGAACCGGGGCCATCACAGGCCTCCTCTGCGTGGGACTCGGTCTGCTGGGAGCCACGGTGATCGTGCTCATCTTCCAGAACACCGCCACCTCGGTCCTCATCGGCTTCGGCTTCGGCGCCTCGCTGCTCGCCCTGTTCATGCGGGTCGGTGGCGGCATCTTCACCAAGGCGGCCGACGTGGGCGCCGACCTGGTCGGCAAGGTCGAGGCCGGCATCCCCGAGGACGATCCCCGCAACGCGGCCACCATCGCCGACAACGTGGGCGACAACGTCGGCGACTGCGCCGGGATGGCTTCGGACCTCTTCGAGTCCTACGTGATCACCATCATCGCCTCGATCATCCTCGGGGTGACCGCCTTCAACTCGATCGGCCGGGGCGGGGCCGCGGCCAAGACGGTCATCTTCCCGATCGCCATCCCGGCCATCGGCATCCTCGCCACCATCATCGGCGTCTTCGTGGTGCGGGCAGGGCGCAACGACCGCAACGCCATGGCCCCCATCAACCGGGGGGTCTGGACGGCGGCGGTCCTCACCATCGGCGGGGCGGCAGTGGTGGCCGGCGCCTACCTCCACTACTGGAAGGCGTTCTACGCCGTGCTCACCGGTGTGGTGCTCATGCTGGTCGCGAGCCAGATCACCGAGCACTTCACCTCCACCGAGCGGAGCCCGGTCAAAGAGGTGGCCGAATCGGCCCGCACCGGTCCGGCCACCCTCACCCTGGCCGGCATCTCCCTCGGGCTCGAGTCGTCGGTGTGGGCGATCATCGCCATCGTGCTGGCCATCTCGGTCTCGATCGGCCTGGCCGGAGGGAACATCGAGCTCTCGCTCTACCTGGTCTCCCTCACCGGCATCGGCCTGCTCTCGACGGCCGGGATGATCGTCTCCGAGGACAGCTTCGGCCCGGTGTCGGACAACGCCGCCGGCGTGGCGGAGATGTCCGGTGAGTTCACCGGGGAGGCCGAACGGATCATGGTCAGCCTCGACGCGGTCGGCAACACCACCAAGGCCGTGACCAAGGGGGTGGCGATCGGCTCGGCTGTCCTCGCCTCGGTCGCTCTCTTCGCCTCCTTCATCGAGACGATCGGCTCCCAGCTCAATCTCCACGCGCCGTTTGGCGCACCGACGAACTGGTTGTTCAATCTGCCCCAGACCTCGATCAACGTCTCCCACCCGACCATCTTCATCGGGGTGCTCATCGGCGGCTCGATCGCCTTCATCTTCTCGGCCCTGGCTATCCGGGCCGTCGGCCGCTCGGCCGGGACCGTCGTCCAGGAGGTGCGTCGCCAGTTCCGCGAGCACCCCGGGATCATGGACTACACGGAGAAGCCCGAATACGGCAAGGTCATCGCCATCTGCACGACCGCTGCGCAGAGAGAGCTGGCCACCCCGGCACTACTGGCGGTGCTCTCACCGGTCATCGTCGGCTTCGGCATCAGCTACTTCGCCCTGGGGGCGTTCCTGGTCGGGGCCATCCTCACCGGCCAGCTGATGGCCAACTTCCTGTCCAACTCGGGAGGGGCGTGGGACAACGCCAAGAAGTACATCGAGGACGGAAACGAGGGTGGGAAGGGCTCCGACGCCCACACGGCCGCGGTCATCGGCGACACGATCGGCGACCCCTTCAAGGACACCGCCGGCCCGGCCCTCAACCCGCTGATCAAGGTCATGAACCTGGTCTCGCTCCTGATCCTCCCGGCCGTGATCACGCTGCATCCACACACGGCGGCGCGCCTGTCGATCGCCGGCGCCTCTCTCGTCGTCCTGCTGGGCGCGATCGCCTTCTCAAAGCGCAAGACCGAGTCGATGGACAGCGAGCTCCCGGCTTCGGTGGAGATCGCCGCCTGACCGCGGAGCCGGTCCGGGGTACCCTGCGCCCGAGCCGCGAAGCCCCAGCTCACTGCACCTGAAGAACCCCGACGGGCCGTGGTCGGGGTTGACAAGGCCGCATCCCACCGTTCACCCTGTGCCCACAGCCATGCCTCCCACGGACCTGACGGAGACGCCTCCGGACGACCTCGACACCGACGATGGTGCCACCGGGGGACGCGCGCGGGGCGGGGCGAAGCCCCTCGTCATCGTCGAATCGCCTGCCAAGGCCAGGACGATTGCCGGCCTGTTGGGACCGGGGTACGTGGTCGAGTCCTCGATCGGCCACATCCGGGACCTCCCCCGGAGCGCGGCCGAGGTGCCGGCGGCGTACAAGGGCGAACCCTGGTCGCGTCTCGGAGTGGACGTCGACAACGGCTTCAAGCCGCTCTACGTGATCCCGGCCGACAAGAAGGCCCAGGTGGCCAAGTTGCGCAAGCTCGCACGCGGGGCGAGCGAGGTCTACCTGGCCTCTGACGAGGACCGGGAGGGCGAGTCGATTGCGTGGCACCTCCTCCAGGTGCTCTCCGAGGTGCTCTCGCCGAGTGTGCCTGTCAAGCGGATGGTCTTCCACGAGATCACCCGGCCGGCCATCGAACGCGCGGTGCAGGAGTGGCGCACGGTCAATGACAAACTGGTCGACGCCCAGGAGACCCGCCGGATCCTCGACCGCCTCTACGGCTACGAGGTCTCGCCGGTCCTCTGGAAGAAGATCATGCCCCGGCTGTCCGCGGGTCGGGTCCAGAGCGTGGCCACCCGGATGGTGGTGGTCAGGGAACGCGAGCGTATGGGCTTCCGTTCGGCCGGCTGGTGGGGGATCGACGCGACCTTCACCCCCGCGGGCACGGCGGCCACCTCGGCACCGGAGGGCACGCCGGCATCCTTCACCGCGTCGCTGGTGTCCCTCGACGGCCGGCCGCTGGCCTCGGGCAGGGACTTCGACCAGTCCGGGGTCCTGACCGCGCCGGGCAACGTGGTCGTGCTCAACGAGCCCGAGGCCCGGGCCCTCGCTGCCGGCCTCGAGCACGCGCCCTTCACCGTGTCGTCCATGACCCACAAGCCGTTCCGCCGCTCGCCGGCCCCGCCGTTCATGACCTCCACCCTCCAGCAGGAAGCCGGCCGCAAGCTGCGGTTCAGCTCCAAGCGGGCCATGCAGATCGCCCAGCGCCTCTACGAGGACGGGTGGATCACCTACATGCGGACCGACTCGACCACCCTGTCGGCAGAGGCGCTCTCGGCCGCCCGCTCCCAGGCCGCCGCCCTCTACGGCCCCGACTACGTCCCCGCTCAGCCCAGGCGCTACGAGCGCAAGGTCAAGAACGCCCAGGAGGCCCACGAGGCGATCCGCCCGGCCGGAGAGACCTTCCGCACCCCCGACGAAGCCGCCCGCTCGCTCTCGGGTGACGAGTTCCGCCTCTACGACCTCGTCTGGAAGCGCACCGTCGCCTCCCAGATGACCGACGCGACGGGGACCAGCGCCCAGGTCCGGCTCATCGGCGGGTCGGCCGGCGACGGTGCCGCCAGCGAGGCCGAGTTCTCGGCGTCGGGCAAGGTCATCGAGTTCCCCGGCTTCCTCCGGGCCTACGTCGAGGGGGAGGACGATCCGGAGGCCGAGCTGGCCGATCGCGAGGTCCACCTTCCCCCGATGGCCGAGGGGGACCCGGCCTCGGTGGCCGACCTCGAGCCCGGGAGTCACGCCACCCAACCGCCGGCCCGGTACACCGAGGCCTCGCTGGTCAAGTCCATGGAGGATCTCGGGGTCGGCCGTCCGTCCACCTATGCGAGCGTGATCGCGACCATCCTCGACCGCGGCTACGTGTGGAAGAAGGGCACCGCGCTGGTGCCGTCCTTCACCGCCTTCGCGGTGACCGGCCTCCTCGAGCGGTACTTCTCGTACCTCGTCGACTACGGCTTCACCGCGTCGATGGAGGACGACCTCGATGCGATCGCAGACGCCAGGGAGGAGTCCCTCCCCTGGCTGACTCGGTTCTACTTCGGTGCCGCGGGCCCCAACGGGGGAGGTGGCAGCGGATCCGGTGCCACAGCCGGCAACGGGGCAACCAGCCACGACGGCCCGCTGCCGGCCGCACCGGGCGCGCTCGGGCTCAAGCGCGAGGTGGCCACCTACCTCGGCGAGATCGACGCACGGGAGATCAACTCGATCCCCATCGGGACGGGCGCCGACGGCGAGGAGATCGTGGCCCGGGTGGGCCGGTACGGCCCCTACCTCCAGCGCGGCGAAGACCGGGTCTCGATCCCCGAGGACCTGGCTCCGGACGAGCTCACCCCGGAAAAGGCGGAGGCCCTCCTCGCGGCGCCCTCGTCGGACCGGGTGCTCGGCGACGACCCCGAGACGGGCCTCCCGGTCCAGGTCAAGGCCGGACGCTTCGGCCCCTATGTCCAGCTCGGAGAGATGGTCGACGGCGGCCCCAAGCCCCGGACCTCGTCGTTGTTCGCCTCGATGTCGCCGACCACGCTGACGCTCGACGAGGCCCTCACGCTGCTCCGCATCCCGCGGGTCGTGGGGACCGACCCGGAGAGCGGCGAGGAGATCGTCGCCCACAACGGCAAGTTCGGCCCGTACCTCAAGAAGGGCACGGACACCCGCAGCCTTCAGACCGAGGACCACCTGCTGGCCGTCACGGTGGAGGAGGCCCTGGCGCTGTTCGCCCAGCCGAAGACCCGCGGGCGCAACGCACGTGGACCGCTCCGCGAGATGGGTCCCGACCCCGAGACCGGCCTCCCGATGTCGGTCAAGGACGGCCGCTTCGGGCCGTACGTGACCGACGGGACAACCAACGCCTCACTGCGCCGCGGCGACGACGTCGACGAGCTGACCCTCGACCGGGCCGCGGAGCTGTTGGCTGAGCGCCGTGCCGCGGGCCCGTCGCAGCGGACCGCCAAGAAGAAGGCGACGGCGAAGAAGGCGACGGCCAAGAAGGCGACCGCCAAGAAGAAGACGACCGCCAAGAGGGCAGCCGCCAAGAAGAAGGCGCCGGCCAAGAAGGCAGCCGTGGAGATGAAGGCGGCAGCTGAGAGCGCCAACGGCGACGAGTGACCGTGGCCCCTGGCCGACTCATCGCTCTGGAGGGGATCGACGGCTGCGGAAAGACCACTCAGGCCTGCCTGCTTGCCGACTGGCTCGGTGCGCTCTGCACGTTCGAGCCGGGGGCCACGTCGCTCGGGGTGTCCCTGCGCGCCCTCCTCCTCGACCCTGACCGCGCCCCGGTGGACCCACGGGCCGAGGCACTGCTACTGGCGGCCGACCGGGCCCAACACGTGGCCGAGGTCGTCGCACCGACGCTCTCCACCGGACGGTGGGTGGTGACCGACCGCTATGTCGCTTCGACCGTCGCCTACCAGGGATTCGGGCGGGGTCTCGACCGCGGAGGGCTCGATCGGCTGGCGGAATGGGCCACCGGCGGACTCCGGCCCGACCTGACCGTCCTGCTCGACCTGCCCGTCGCCGTGGCCACGTCCCGGCGCGCGGGATCCCGGGACGATCGGTTCGAGGCCGAGGGAGAGGCGTTCCTCCAGCGGGTGGCCGACGGCTTCCGGGCCCTCGCCGCCGAGGGCCGCGATCCCTGGCTGGTGGTCGACGCGACCGATCCGGCAGATGTCGTCGCCGCGACCGTCCGACAGGCGGTCGGGGCACTGCCCGGCACACCGGCGGTGAGCGAGACGTGAATCTCGACGCCGACACGGGCGAGCAGCCTCCGGTCGCACGGCTCTTCGAAGGCGTGGTCGGCCAGGAGCGGGCCGTCGCGCAGCTGATGGCGGCGGCGCGTCGGCCGGTCCATGCCTATCTGCTCCACGGTCCGCCCGGTTCGGGGAAGCGGACCGCTGCCCGCGGTCTTGCCGCGGCTCTGCTCTGTCCTCGGGGTGGCTGCGGAACGTGCAACGTGTGCCGCCGGGCGCTCGCCGGCACCCATCCCGACCTGGTTTCGGTGGAGCGCTCCGGAGCGTCGCTGGACATCGACGACGCACGCACCATCAGTGCCCGCGCGCAACGCCATCCCCTCGAATCTTCGCGTCAGGTGCTGCTCGTCCCGGACGTCCACCTGGCGGTCAACGCCGGCCCCGCACTGCTCAAGACCCTCGAGGAGCCGCCACCTCCGACGGTCTTCGTGCTCCTTGCCGAAGATCTTCCTCCCAGCCTGTCCACCATCGTGAGCCGATGCGTGCAGGTCCCGTTCGTCGCGGTGGCCTCCGCGGTCGTCGCGCAGTGGTTGACCGACCGGGGTGTCGACGAGGGAATGGCCGGTTCGGTGGCCGCTGCCTCGGGAGGGAATCTCGACCGCGCCCGCCTGCTCGTGCAGGACCCGGGTTTCGGCGAGCGGCAGCGGTTGTGGCAGTCGGTGCCCGGCCGGCTGGACGGGAGCGGTGCGGCCGCCTCCCTGGCCGCCGACGAGCTGCTCTCCCTGGCCGAGGGGGCCCTGGCGCCCCTGCGGGAACAGCACGCCCGCGAGTTCGGCGCCCTGGAGGAGCAGGCGGAGGCCACCGGGGCACGGGGCATCCCCGGACGCAAACAGGTCGAGGACCGCCACAAGCGGGAGGAGCGGCGGTGGCGGACCGACGACCTGCGAATGGGCATGGCCGCCCTCTGCGGCGTGTACCGCGACCGCATGGTTGCGGCGCTGTCCGGGGACACCGCTCCGCGATCGGCCGGGGATGACGCCATGCGCCGGCGCTGGGTGCGTGAGGCGGAGGCCATCGAGAAGGCGTCGGCCGCGCTCGGACGTAACGCGCAGGAGGGGCTGCTGCTCGAGGCGCTCATGGTCGAACTGTCGGGCATCCTCGACTGACGGCTGCGGGCCCGTCGTCCTGTCGCTCCCGAGGCACTTGCCGGGTTCGGATAGCGTGGTGCCCCACGCCTGGGTAGCTCAGTCGGTAGAGCAACGCACTCGTAATGCGTAGGTCAGGAGTTCAATTCTCCTCCCAGGCTCCAGGTCAGTTCGGCTTTTCCTCCCTCGATGAAGGAGCACACGTGGTCGACAAGCTCGAGGTTTCCCGCGACATCGGGGCGACCCCCGAGGAGCTCTATGCGGCGATCTCGAACGTAGCCCGCATGGGCGAATGGTCCGAGGAGTGCTACGCCTGCGAATGGCACGAGGGCTTCGACGGACCGGTCGTCGGCGCCACCTTCGACGGACACAACCGGCACGGCGATCACGAGTGGACCACGCAGGGCAGGGTCATCGAGGCCGATCCGGGTCGCGCCTTTGCGTTCGAGTGCTCGATGATGGAGTTCCACTTCTCGACGTGGGGATACCGCATCGAGCCCGCCGACATCGGGTGCACCGTCACGGAGTGGAGCGAGGACCTCCGTCCCGAGTCCGCTTTGGAGTTCAGCAAGCAGGTCTCGGGGGTTGACGACCGCGCAGCTCGCAACCGCCAGACCATGAGCCTCACCCTCGATCGCCTGGCTGCGGCCCTCGAACGCTGATCCGGCCTGCGCTCCGACCGCGGCCGTGCTCTAGCGTGAGCGGATGCCTTTCACCCCCGATCCCGCCCGGTACGACCGGATGGTCTACCGCCGCTGCGGTCACAGCGGCCTCAAGCTCCCCGCCATCTCGCTCGGCCTCTGGCAGAACTTCGGTGAGGCCCGGCCGACCGACGAGATCCGGGCCATGCTCACCCGGGCCTTCGACCTCGGGATCACCCATTTCGACCTGGCCAACAACTACGGCCCGCCCGCCGGCGCAGCCGAGGCCAACGCCGGCACCGTGCTCGCCGGCGACCTGGCTCCCCACCGGGACGAACTGGTCATCTCGACCAAGGCCGGCTACGACATGGGCCCGGGACCCTACGGCGACGGCGGCTCGCGCAAGTACATGCTCGGCAGCCTGGATGCCAGCCTGCGCCGCCTGCGGCTCGACTACGTGGACATCTTCTACTCCCACCGGTTCGATCCGGAGACCCCGCTCGAGGAGAGCATGGGGGCGTTGGCCACAGCCGTGCACAGCGGCAAGGCCCGCTACGTCGGGATCTCCAATTACCCGCCGAGGCAGACCCGGCAGGCCGCGTCCCTCCTTGCCGATCTCGGCTCACCGCTCCTCGTCCATCAGCCGGCCTACTCGATGTTCAACCGCTGGCCCGAGCGGGGGCTGCTCGACGCCATCGACGAGGCGGGTGCGGGGTGTGTCGTCTACTCCCCGCTGGAGCAGGGCATCCTGACCGACCGCTACCTGTCCGGCGTACCCGACGGATCCCGGGCCAGCAGGGAGGAGACCCTGTTCGTCACCCAGCTCGACGCGGCGACGTTGGACAAGGTGCGCGCCCTCGCGGCCCTCGCCGTTCGTCGGGGCCAGACCATGGCCCAGATGGCCCTCGCCTGGACCCAGCGCGACCCGCGGGTGACCTCCACGCTGGTCGGGGCGAGCAGCCTCGCCCAGCTCGAGCAGAACGTGTCGACCATCGACTCGCTCAGCTTCACGACAGAGGAGCTCGCGGAGATCGGGGCGATCCTTCGCCCCGCCTGACCGGTGCACGGTACCCGTCGTGGTCGGGGACGGCGTGTGGCATAGTCCACGCGTGTCGTTGCGGCCGATCGACCCGTCCGTCCTGCGCGTCGACGAGGACGGAGTGACCCTGCTCGGGGGATGGTCGGCCAGCTCCGGTCTCCGGCACTTCCCGCGTGCCCCGGTCTGCCCCTTCACCGGCGCCGACGACGTCGAACCGCTGGACCTCCCCCGCGCCGGAACGGTCTGGCTCCAGACCGAGGTCGCCCTCTCGCCCCCCGGCTACAGAGGACCGGTTCCCTACAGGCTCGGCATCGTCGAGCTCGACGGCGATCCGCTGCTGCGGGTGGTGTCCCGGGTGACCGGCGACGACCTGTCTCCGGGATCACGGGTGCACCTCGACGGCGAGGAACTGCCCGGTCCCGACGGCGAGCCGGTGCTCACCTGGGTCTTCCGCCCGTGACCGGCGTCCGGGTGGTCGGGGTGGGGATGCACCCGTTCGGTCGGTTCGACACCATGACCGGGACGGCGATGGGCGTGGTCGCGGTCCGCGCCGCCCTGGCCGAGGCGGGCCTCGGCGTGCGGGACATGCAGGCGGCCTACTGCGGGACCGCCTACGGGGGGGTCGCGGCCGGGCACCGCGTCCTCGGTGCGTTGGCCGGGACCGGCATCCCGATCTACGACGTCGAGGCGGGATGCGCGTCGGGCGGGGCCGCCCTCGAGTTGGCCGCTTCGTCGATCGCCGCGGGACAGCACGACCGGGTGCTGGTCTTCGGCATCGAGAAGATGCCGAAGGGCGTCATCCGCTCTTCGTTCTTCGCACCGTGGCAGGAGGCCGGAGGCCTCACCCCGGCGCCGGCGTTCTTCGCGCTCCGCGCGCAGCGGCTGCTCGGCGACACCGGGCTGACCGCCGACCACCTCGCCCAGGTCGTGGTCAAGAACCGGCGCCAGGGGGTGGCCAATCCCGACGCCATGTTCCGCAAGGAGGTCACGGTCGAGGAGGTGCTCGGCGCCCGGATGATCTGTCCTCCTCTCACCCTGTTCATGCTCTGCTCCCCGAACGAGGGTGGTGCGGCGGTCGTGCTCGCCCGCGACGGGGACGGGCCGTCGATCGCCGGCATCTCGCTGCGCTCGCACCTCCCGGGCAACGTCCTCGGCGAGGACTCGCCGCTGAGCGGCATCGACGACTCGGACGTCACGCCACCGACCACCCTCGCGGCAGGTGACGCCTACCGCCAGGCCGGCCTCGGGCCCGAGGACATCGACGTGGTGGAGTGCCAGGACACCGACGCGGGACGCGAGCTCCTGGCCTGGGCGGAGCTCGGGCTGTGCGCTCCGGGGGGGCAGGCCGCACTCCTCGCCGACGGTGCGATGGAGCTCGGCGGGCGGTTGCCGGTCAACCCGTCCGGCGGCCTGCTGTCCAAGGGGGAGCCGCTCGGGGCGTCGGCCCTCGGCCAGGTGGTCGAGCTGGTGCGGCAGCTCCGCGGGACCGCCGGGGACCGTCAGGTGTCCGGCGCACGGGTCGGCCTCGCGCACGTGATCGGGCGGGGCGCCAACGCATGCGTGGCCCTTCTCGTGCGCTGAGACCAGGAGCGCATCGAGCGCGAACGGGTCCCGCCCGGGGCTGTGTAGGGTTGCCCCATGGCAGATCAGGCGCTGTTCTCCGACCTGGCCATGGACTACATGCCCGCCCTCTACACGGCCGCGCTGCGCATGACCCGCAATCCGTCGGACGCCGAGGACCTGGTCCAGGAGACCTACCTGAAGGCCTACCGCGCCTTCGGCACCTTCGAGACCGGCACCAACCTCAAGGCCTGGCTCTACCGGATCCTGACCAACACCTACATCAACACCTATCGGGCAAGGAAGCGCCGGCCCGAGATCGCCGACGTCGAGGACGTCGAGGACCTCTACCTCTATCACCACCTAGCCGGCGACCCGTCGGCGGGCCTCGGGCGCAGCGCGGAGGACGAGGCGCTCGAGCGCTTCACCGACACCGACGTCAAGGCCGCCATCGAGTCCCTCCCGGAGACCTTCCGGATGGCCGTCCTGCTGGCTGACGTCGAAGGGTTCTCCTACAAGGAGATCGCCGAGATCACCGATGTGCCCATCGGCACGGTGATGAGCAGGATCCACCGCGGAAGAAAGGCGCTGCAGAAGGCGTTGGTAGAGCGCGGACGGACTGGGGGCCTCGTTGGGGCCTCCGACGAGGCCAGGTAGGGGAGTGCCGACCGTGGGAGCAGACGAAGAGCGAGTGTCCGGCGACGGAGGACCTGCCGCGGCAGGACCTGGAGCGGACGACCGTCCGGCCGGGTTCGTAGGCTGTGACGAGACGATCGAGAAGCTCTACACCTACCTCGACGGCGAGCTCACCGAGCAGCGCCGGGTCGAGATCGCCCGGCACCTCGACCTGTGCGGGCCGTGTGTCGACGCCTACGGGTTCGAGGCCGAGCTCCGCAAGCTCATCGCCAACCGCTGCCGGGACCGGGTGCCCGAGTCGCTCATCGACCGGGTGGCCGAGGCCCTGCGCGCGGAGCACGACGCCGCTCCCAACTGAGCGTTCCGCGTTCCGAGGCCCCGGGGTGGGGACTACCTCCCTACACTGGGCCCGTGCCCTCCGCCGATACCGCCCCACCCGCTGTGGATGACGTCGTCGGAGGTCCGACGGGGGAGGAGTCCGCGCCCGGCCGGGGGGCCGTCGGGTGGGACACCGCCGAACGGGTGGCCGCCTGGGTCGGAAGCCGGGCCCGGGTGCCCGCGCCCTACCGGCCCGATCTGCTCCAGGCGGACTTCGCCGAGCTGACCGCCCAGGCCGAGGAGCTGGTCGCCGAGTCGACCGGCCTGCGCTCGGCTGCAGGGCCGGCCCGGGCCCGGGTCACCGACCGTGCCGGCTGGGTGAGCGCCAACGTGGCCAGCTTCCAGCGCCTGATCGGTCCGCACCTCGATCGGCTCGACCCGTCGCGGCTGAGCACGGCCAACCAGCTCACCGCCCGGTTGGCCGGCCCGCTGGCCAGCGCCGGACGGACCATCACCGGAGCGCAGATGGGGGTCGTCCTCGGCTGGCTCTCGACCCGGGTGCTCGGACAGTACGACATCCTGCTCACCGAGGAGGCCGCCGACGACCAGGACCTGGTCTACTTCGTCGGACCCAACGTGGTCGCCCTCGAGCAGCAGCACGGCTTCGAGCCCCATGAGTTCCGGCTCTGGCTGGCCCTCCACGAGGTGACCCACCGGTGCCAGTTCACCGCGATCCCCTGGATGCGCGAGTACTTCGTGTCGCTGGTGGAGGAGGGGCTCGGCGCACTCGAGCCCGACCCTGCCCGGTTGGCCGAGTCGCTCAAGCGGATGGCAGCCGAAATCCGGGCGGGCCGCAACCCCTTGCAGGACAACGGGGCGCTCGGGCTCGTCGCCACTCCCGAGCAGCTCGAGGGCCTCCACCGCATCCAGGCCCTCATGAGCCTGCTCGAGGGTCACGGGGACGTGACCATGGACCGCGCCGGGGCCGCCGACATCCCGAGTGCTCCCCGTTTCGCCGAGGTGTTGCGCCAACGACGCAAGCAGGCCCACGGCCTGTCCCGGCTCCTCCAACAGCTGATCGGGATCGAGGCCAAGATGCGCCAGTACGAGGAGGGCGAGCGCTTCATCGCCGCCGTCGAGGGGTCGGGCGGGCCCGCGCTCCTCGATCGTGCCTGGCGCGGCCCCGAGTGGCTCCCCTCGCTGGAGGAGATCCGCGACCCGGCGACGTGGGTCACCCGCGTCGGGGTACCCGCCGTTGCCTCCTGACCCGGCCGAGGACCCGCTGGTTGCAGAGCTGCTCGGACGGTGCACGTTCCCCCCGGCGGGTGAGCCGCTGGTGTGCGCCGTCTCCGGCGGCGCCGACTCGCTCTCGCTGCTGGTCCTGGCGACCGCGGCCGGCTGCCGGGTGACCGCGGTCCATGTCGACCACGGCTTGCGCGAGGGCTCGGCAGCCGAGGCGGACCTGGTTGCCGGCGCGGCGCGTCGCTTCGGGGCGGCCTTCCGGTCCGAGCGGGTCCGGCTGGTCGACGGGCCCAACCTCGAAGCCCGCGCCCGCGCCGCCCGCAGCGCGGTGATCGGCTCGGGGGCGGCCACCGGCCACACGGCCGACGATCAGGCGGAGACCGTCCTCGTCAACCTGCTCAGGGGTGCGGGCGTCCACGGTCTGGCCGGCATGCGATCCGGTCCGGCCCACCCGCTGCTCGACCTGCGCCGGGCCGAGACGGTGGCCCTCTGCGAGCACGTCGACCTCGCACCGCTCCGCGACCCGACCAACGACGACCCCCGGTTCGTCCGCAACCGCGTGCGGGCCGAGCTGCTCCCCCTCTGTTCGGCCATCGCCGGGCGAGACCTGGTGCCGGTGCTCGGCCGTCAGGCCGAGGTGCTGGCCGGCGACGCCGACCTCCTCGACCTGGTGGGCGGGCTGCTCGACCCCACCGACGCGGCCGCCCTCGCCGCGGCCCCGGCACCCCTGGCCAGGCGGACGGTGCGGGGGTGGCTGACCGGGGCCGGCCCGTACCCACCGCCCCTCGGGGCGGTCGACCGGGTCCTCCAAGTCGCGCGTCTCGAGCGACGGGCCACCGAGGTGCCGGGCGGCCTACGGGTCACCCGGTCGGCCGGTCGGCTCTCGGTCGCCACGGAGGGGGTCGTCGGGCGCTCCGGTACAGTCGAGCCGTGACCATCCACGGGAAGGAGCGCGCCCCGCGCCGCGGCTCCTCGAGGACGGCGTCGAGGTGGGCCGGGTGATCGTCACCGAGGAGGTGCTGCAGGCCAGGATCGCAGAGCTCGGCGAAGCCATCACCGCCGACTACTCGGGCAGACCCCCCCTGTTGGTCGGGGTGCTCAAGGGCGCCTTCATGTTCATGAGCGACCTCTCGCGGGCCATCGCCCTGCCGGTCGAGGTCGACTTCATGGCGATCTCCTCCTACGGGAGCGCGACCCGTACCTCCGGGGTGGTCCGGATCGTGAAGGATCTCGACGTCGATCTGCTCGGCCGCCATGTGCTCGTGGTCGAGGACATCGTCGACAGCGGCCTCACCCTCAGCTACCTCCAGCGCTACCTGCTCGCCAGGGAGCCGGCCAGCCTCGAGGTCTGCGCACTCCTGGTCAAGGAGGGCCAACAGCGGACCGCTCTCGACCTGCGCTATGTCGGGTTCCACATCCCGGCCGACTTCGTGGTCGGCTACGGCCTCGACGTGGGCGAGCGCTTCCGGAACCTGCGGGCCATCCACGGGTACGCCGGCCGGGTCGGGTAGTCACGAGCGAGAGGTGTGCCGACGATGAGTGTGGACAAGGAGCGCATCGAGCGGGCCGTCCTCGAGATCCTGGCCGCGGTCGGCGAGGACCTGAACCGGGACGGGCTGCGCAAGACGCCCGGCCGGGTGGCCAGGATGTACGAGGAACTGTTCGCCGGATTCGGCGAGAACCCGGCAGACCACCTCGAGATCAGCTTCGCCGCGGAGCACGACGAGATGGTCATGGTCCGGGACATCCCCTTCGCCTCGTTGTGCGAGCACCACATGGTGCCCTTCATCGGGAAGGCGCACGTCGCGTACATCCCCGGCGAGGACGGCCGCATCACCGGTCTGTCCAAGCTCGCCCGCCTGGTCGACGGGTACGCGAGGCGTCTCCAGGTCCAGGAGCGCATGACCTCGGAGATCGCCGACGCCGTCGAGAAGGCCCTCGACCCCAAAGGGGTCCTGGTGGTCGTCGACGCCGAGCACCTCTGCATGTCGATGCGCGGCGTGAAGAAGTCGGGGACCTCGACGATCACCTCGGCGGTCCGCGGCCTGTTCCGGACCGACACCTCGACCAGGTTCGAGGCGATGCAGTTCGTCCGCGGTCGCTGAGCGCCCGACGGGCCGGAGCGGATCGGATCGCGCTGGTTTACGCTGTGGCCGATGCCCTGCCCCGAAGCAGAGGAGCGTGCCCTGGTGATGGGGATCCTCAACGTGACCCCCGACTCCTTCTCCGATGGCGGTGAATGGTTCGAGAGTCATCAGGCCATCACCAGAGGGCACGAGATGATCGCTGAAGGGGCCGACATCGTGGACGTCGGGGGAGAGTCGACCCGGCCCGGGGCGGAACCGGTGCCGGTGGAGGAGGAGCTGCGCCGAGTGCTCCCGGTCGTCGGCGCCCTCGCGCCGCACGTGCGCGTCTCGGTCGACACCACCAAGGAGGCGGTCGCCGAGGCCGCGGTGGCCGCCGGCGCCACGCTGATCAACGACGTGTCGGCATCGCTCTGGCCGGTGGCCGGCCGGTTGGGGGTCGGGTGGGTCGCCATGCACCGGAAGGGGTCCCCTGCCTCGATGCAGGACGACCCCCGTTACGGGGACGTCGTGGTCGAGGTCCGCGACCTGCTCGTGGAACGTGCGCAGCAGGCCACCGCGGCGGGCGTCTCCGAGGTCTGGATCGACCCGGGCATCGGCTTCGGGAAGACGATCGACCACAACCTGGCCCTGCTCGCGGCGCTCGACGCCCTTGTGGCCACCGGGTACCCGGTGCTGGTGGGGACCAGTCGGAAGCGATTTATCGGGGTGATCGGGGCCGGCCCGGACGGGACCCCGCTCGCGGTGGCCGATCGGCTGGCCGGCTCGTTGGCCACGGCCACCTGGGCCATGGCCCTCGGGGCAGGTATGGTCCGGGTCCACGACGTCGCAGCGACTCGGCAGGCGGCGTTCCTGGTCGGCCGGGTGGACCCCGGTGCGGTGGGACGGATGGAGACGCCGGGGCGTCGAGACGAATCGATGGCGGGCACGGAGGTCGGAGTGTGAAGGGCAAATGGGCGGCGGGGATCCCCCCGCGCAACTTCACCTGGGTCATCAAGGACCGGCTGGCCATGAGCGAGCGACCCGGCGGCTTCGCTCCCAACCACCGCAAGGTGCGGCGCCAGGAGGAGATCATCTGGCTCCAGGTCCAGGGGTTCACCCGGGTGGTCTCGTTGCTGCCCTCCTCCCACAACCTGCAGGCCTACGAGGAGAAGGAGCTGGCCAGCGTGCACTACCCGCTGCCCAACTCCGGCGATGTGCGGGCCGTGCTGGCCGAGGTGTACCGGGACGTCCACGGCCGGCTGGCCAACGGTGAGCGGATCCTCGTCCACCAGGAGGAGCTCGGCGACCGGGTGACGGGGGTCATCGCCGGGTACCTGCTCTGGTCGGACCGGCTCCCGAGCGGTCCGCAGGCCACGACGGTGCTCGAGCACATGACCGGGCACCCCATGGGCCCCGCCGGGCGTGAGGTCGTGGCGGCTGCCGGCCAACTCGCTCCGGCCCCGGCCCAGCACGGCGGCGGCGCCTCGCGCCCCGCCTGATGCCGCCCGCCGCGGGCGACGCGCACGCGGGAGGGGACCGGATCGAGCTCCGCGGCCTCCGGGTCGTCGGCACCCACGGGGTGCTGCCCGAGGAGCGGACCCGGGCCCAGCCGTTCGAGATCGACCTCGACCTGTCCGTCGACCTCGGACCTGCAGGGACCTCGGACCGGTTGTCCGACACCGTCGACTACGGCGCTGTCGCCGGGGTCGTGGCGGCCACTGTCGCCGGCCCCCGCTCGTTCGGGCTGCTCGAGGGGCTGGCCGCCCAGGTCGCCGGGGCGGTGTTGGCGGTCGACCCCCGGATCAGGGGGGTGACCGTGACCCTGCGCAAGCTGAGGCCGCCCCTTCCGGTGGACATCGCCAGCGTGGGCGTCCGGGTGGCCCGCGATCGGTGAGCGCCCCGCGCTCCGAGCCACCGACCGAACGGGCCTTCCTCTCCCTCGGCTCCAACCTCGGTGACCGCCTCGCCCACCTGCGCCGGGCGGTGGACCAGCTCCGTGCGGGAGGAGACCCGTGGGTCAGCGCTGTCTCCCAGGTCTACGAGACCGACCCGGTCGGTGGTCCCGACCACCAGGGCCCGTACCTCAACCTGGTGGTCGAGCTGGTCGTCTCGCCGGGTACCGACCCCTACCGGATCCTCGAGCAGTGCCACCGCCTGGAGGCAGCGGCAGGCCGTGTGCGGAGCGTGCGCTGGGGACCCCGCACCCTCGACGCAGACCTCATCTGGATCGACGGGGTCGTGCTCGACGACCCCCACCTGACCGTGCCGCATCCCCGCTGGCGCGAGCGCCGGTTCGTGCTCGCGCCGCTGGCCGAGCTGGCCCCGGACCTGGCCGACCCGGCAGCTGTCGCGTCCGCTGGTGGCGAGGTCCGGGTCGTGGGTATGCTCTGAGCCGGAAGCATCCGGATTCTCTGACGCGAACGGCACCCACCCGGGGCTGGAACGTCGAAAGGGGTCTCGTGACCAGATTTCGCGTACTCGGTCCCGGCCGGGCCGGCAGGTCGATGATGGCAGCCCTGGAGGCGACCGGGGGGTACTACCCGCGGGGTGCCTGGGGACGTGAGCGTTCTCCGGTCGACGCGGCCGCAGACGTCGACCTGCTGCTCATCGCGACTCCCGATGACACCGTGGCGGAGGTGGCCGCCCGGATCAGACCGGTTGTGACGACCGCGGTCATCCACCTCTCGGGCTCGCTCGGCCTCGACGTCCTCGCGGGGCACCCCCGGCGCGGCTCGCTCCACCCCCTGGTGCCACTGCCCACACCGGCCATCGGTTCCGAGCGCCTGCGCTCGGGCATCACCTTCGCGGTGGCCGGCGACCCGGCAGCCCGGGCGCTGGCCGCGTCGCTCGGTGGCCGGACCGTCGAGGTCGACGACCGGCACCGCGCCGCCTACCACGCCGCAGCGGTGATCGCCGCCAACCACCTCGTGGCCCTCATTGGTCAGGTCGAGCGGGTTGCGGCCACCGCGGGGCTCCCCCTCGACGCCTTCGCCGGCCTCCTGCGGGCGGCCTCCGAGGACGCCCTCTCCCTCGGCCCGCGTGCGGCCCTGACCGGACCGGCTGCCCGGGGCGACTGGGAGACGGTCGATCGGCACCGCGAGGTGCTTGCCGGCATGCCCGGGCACCGCACCGAGCTGGCCGCCTACGACGCCCTGGTCGGTCTCGCCCGGCGCCTCTCACTGGGCACCTCCGTCGATCACGACACTGCCGTGGACGACTCCCCGCCGGCCGACGTCGAGGTGGCGGCGGAGCAGGTGGCATGACCACGGTCCTCGCCCCCCGGGTCCTGACCGGGCGTCCCGCGCCCGCGCCGGGAACGTCCGCTCGGAACGACCTGGAGGTGGTCGAGTCGCTCGCCGGCTTCTCCGGCCTGCTCGACGCGGCCCGCGGCGCGGGACGGACCGTGGGCCTGGTGCCGACCATGGGAGCCCTCCACGCGGGCCACCGCTCCCTCATCGAACGGGCCGCCGCCGAATGCGACACGGTGGCCGTCTCGATCTTCGTGAACCCGACCCAGTTCGGCGACGCCGGCGATCTGGCCGCCTACCCCCGGACGCTCGAGGCCGATCTCGCCCTGGTGGCCGGTGCCGGCGCCGCGGTGGCCTTCGTCCCCGCGGTCACCGAGATGTACCCCGGGTGGCCCGAGGCCCCGTCCATGTCGGTGTCGGTGCCCCCGCTCGCTCGCCGGTGGGAGGGCGAGTCCCGTCCCGGGCACTTCGACGGGGTGGCCACCATCGTGGTCAAGCTCCTCTCTGCCGCAGCCCGGTGCCGGGCCTACTTCGGCGAGAAGGACTTCCAGCAGCTGGCCCTGGTGCGGCGGGTGAGCCGCGACCTCTCGCTCCCGGTCGACGTGGTCGGCTGTCGGACGGTGCGCGACCGCGACGGGCTGGCACTCTCCAGTCGCAACGCCCGCCTCTCGGCCGACCAGCGGCGGGCCGCCCTCTCGCTCTCACGGGCACTGCGTTCTGGCGCCGCCGCGCTGACCCGCGGGGCGTGTGCCGCGTCCGTCGAGGCGGTCATGGCGGAGGTGGTGTCCGCAGAGCCGGCAGCGGCGCTCGACTACGCCGCCCTGGTCGGCGCCGACGACCTCGAGCCGGCGGCGGACCTCTCCGGCACCCGACCGCTCCGTCTGCTCATCGCGGCCACCGTCGGCCCGGTGCGCCTCATCGACAACCTCGACCCGCGCGCCGGAGCGTGAGCGGGTCCCCGCCGCCACCGGGTGTCCTCGACGTCCTGGTCCTCGGGAGCGGCGTCGCCGGCCTTTCGGCCGCGGTGCGCCTGGCCGCTCCGATGGGCGGGTCCGGTGGGGGCAGCGGGGCGAGGGGCGGAGGGCTCCGGGTCGGCGTCCTGACCAAGGCCGAGCTCTCCCAGTCGACCACCCGTTGGGCCCAGGGCGGCGTGGCCGCGGTGCTCGGCGGGGACGAGGACTCGACCGATCTGCACCTGGCCGACACCCTCGCCGCCGGGGCCGGGCTCTGCGACACCGAGGCGGTGCGGGTCCTGGTGGACGAGGGCCCGTCTCGGGTCCACGAGCTCGTGGCGATGGGCGCGGTCTTCGATCGCCAGCCCGGTGGCGACCTGGCCCTCGCCCGCGAGGGCGGCCACTCGACCGCCCGCGTCGTCCACGCGGGGGGCGCAGCAACCGGTGCGGAGGTCGAGCGCGCTCTGGTCGATGCGACACGCGCATCGGTCGCGGCCGTCCTCGAGGAGTGGTTCGCCCTGGACCTGCTCATCGAGGACGGCAGGTGCCAGGGGGTGCGCGGCTCTCGGAGCCGATGGTCGGCTCATCGAGGTCCGGGCCTCGCACACCGTGCTCGCGACCGGCGGGGCGGGTCAGCTCTTCGCCGTGACCACCAACCCGGCGGGAGCCACCGGCGACGGGCTGGCCATGGCCCTGCGGGCAGGTGTCCCCGTTGCCGACGTCGAGTTCATGCAGTTCCACCCGACCGCGCTCCACCACCCGGCGATGCCCCGCCCGCTGCTCTCCGAGGCGCTGCGCGGGCACGGCGCCCTGCTGCGGGACGCCCGGGGTGAGCGCTTCGTCGACGAGCTCGCCCCGAGGGATGTGGTCAGCCGCGCGATGGCCGAGCGCATGCGCGCCCAGGGGGTGGAGAACCTCTGGTTGGACGCCACAGCCCTGGCCTCCTTCGACTCCCGCTTCCCGACCATCGCGGCGTCGCTGGCCGCCATCGGGCTCGATCCGGCGACCGACTGGCTACCCATCGCACCCGCCGCGCACTATCTCTCCGGCGGCGTCCTGACCGACCTCTGGGGGGGGACGGCCCTGCCCGGCCTCTGGGCGGCCGGAGAGGTCGCCTGCACCGGCGTGCACGGTGCAAACCGGCTCGCCTCGAATTCGCTCCTCGAGGGCATGGTCTTCGGCGCCCGCCTGGCCGAGTCGATCCTCGCCGGGCGCGACGGCCCGACGGCCACCGGTGTCCTGGCCCCGGTGCTCACCGGTCGGGTCGAGTCGGATCCCGTTCCCTGGGCTGAGGCCGTTCCGCAGGGATCGCCGACCGGGTCCGGGGCGGGGGAGGCCGGCGGGTCCTGGCCCGACGTGGCCAAGACCCGCGACCGCCTGCAGCGGGCGATGACCGAAGGCGTGGGAGTGGTCCGCAGCGCCGACTCGTTGGCCCGTACCGGTCGACTGGTCGAGGAGCTGTCCCGGGCCGTCGGGGAGGGGACCCAGACCGATCGCGCCGACGGTGAGCTGGCCAACCTGGTCACCGCAGCTGCAAGCGTCATCGACTCTGCGACCCGTCGCCGCGAGAGCCGGGGGGCCCACGCCCGCAGCGATTATCCCGCGCTGTCCGACACGTGGCGCTGCCGCATCGTGCGCACGGCGGGCGACACGGTCCTGGCCCGGACCCCGCCGACCCCGGAGGTCCCCGCCGGACGATCGACCGACCGGGGACGGCGGTGACCGGTGGTCTGGAAGAGGCCGCCTGGGAACCGGGATGCGACCCTCCCCGCCCGGCAGTGGTCGAGGCCGTGGCCAGGGCCATTGCCGAGGACATCCTGCCCCTCGGGGACCTGAGCGCGGCGCTGGTCCCTCCGGGGCGCCGGGCGGTCGTCGACATCATGTGCCGGGATCACGGCGTGCTTGCCGGGCGGGCCTGCGTCGTCGAGACCTTCAGCCAGATCGACCCGGCGGTGGACATCCGCTGGGAGCGGACCGACGGGACGACGGTCGGCCCGGGAGACGTGGTGGCCACCCTCGAGGGGTCGTTGCGCTCGATCGTCACTGCCGAGCGGACCGCGCTCAACTTCCTCGGACACCTGTCGGGCGTGGCATCCCTCACCAGGGCGCTCGTGGACGCGGTGCGGGTGGCAAACCCGGCGACACGCGTGCTGGACACCCGCAAGACCACCCCGGGCCTGCGTGCCCTGGAGAAGGCGGCCGTGCGGGCGGGCGGCGGCCACAACCACCGGGGCAGCCTGTCCGAGGCCGTGCTCATCAAGGACAACCACCTCGGGGGGGTGTCGATCGGCGAGGCCGTGACCCGGGCCCGCCGGCTCTGGCCCGGGCGCATGATCGAGGTCGAGTGCGACGGGCTCGACCAGGTCAAGGAAGCGGTCGCCGCACGAGCCACCGTGGTGATGCTCGACAACATGTCCCCCTCCGAGGTGGTCACGGCCGTCGACCTCGTCCGCGCCGACCGATCGGATCTCCTGGTCGAGGTGTCGGGCGGCGTCACCCTCGCCACAGCCCCGGCGCTCGCCGCGGCCGGAGCCGACCTGCTCTCCTCGGGGAGCCTGACCCACTCAGCGCCCGTGCTCGATCTTGCCTTCGACCTGCGGTCCTGAACCCGGCCTCCGGCTCGAAAGGACGCCCGTGCTACTCGCCATCGACGTGGGGAACACCGACACCGTCGTCGGGCTGTTCGCCGACGACCCGAGCGCCCCCCTCGACGAGTCGATCCCCCGGGACGGCACCGAGCCCACCGGTCTCGCCCACCACTGGCGGCTCTCCACGGTCGACGTGCGCACCGCTGACGAGCACGCGCTCCTGCTCACCCAGCTGCTGGGCCTCAACGGCCTCGACCTCGCGCAGACGGTCACCGGCATCGCGGTCACCTCTTCGGTCCCGCTGGTGACCGCCAATCTCCGCCAGATGGTGGCCCGCTGGTTCGACGTCCCCTCGGTGGTCCTCGAGCCGGGGGTCAGGAGCGGGATGCCGATCCTCTACGACAACCCGAAGGAGGTCGGGGCCGACCGCATCGCCAACGCGGTCGGCGCCTACGACCTGTTCGGCGGGCCCTGCGTGGTAGTCGACCTGGGCACGGCCACCACTTTCGATGCGATCTCCGCAGCCGGCGAGTACCTGGGCGGGGCGATCACCCCTGGGGTGGCGATCAGCCTGGACGCCCTGTTCGCCCATGCTGCCGCACTGCGACGGGTCGAGCTCATCGAACCCCGTAGCGTCATCGGCAAATCGACCGTGGAGTCGATCCAGTCAGGGGCCATCTACGGGTTCGGGGCCCAGGTCGACGGCCTGTGCCGCCGTTTCGCGGGGGTGCTCGGCGAGTGCACGGTCGTCGCCACCGGCGGCCTCTCCGAGCTCATCGCGCCCTATTCGGAGGAGATCGAGTACGTCGAGCCGTGGCTCACCCTCCACGGCCTTCGGATCATCTTCGAACGGAACGTCGCAGCGGCCTAGGTGGTCAATGGACAGGTGGCGCGTCGGGCGAATTGCCGGAGGACCCGGCAGGCGCTCCGGGCGAGAGGAGGACTGTCAGGGCGCCGACCAGGAGGGATGAGGCCTGCTGGGTGTCGAGACCCTGGGCGCCGGTGAGGAGCTGGTAGGACTCGAACGTGGTCAGCAGGTCGGCGGCGGCGAGCACCGCCTCGGCCCGGGCACCGTCCATCGCGTCGAGCTCGTGGCTGAACAGGGTGCGGACCTGCCCGCGGAGGAAGGCCCTCGTCCCGCCCAGGGTGTCCGCCATCCTCGGGTGGAACGGGGCTCGGAGGCGGGACGCCATGGCGGCATTGCCGATCTCGCCGAACAGACGGAACCGCTGCTCCACCAGGACCCGGACCCGCTCGTCGAAGGCGTCGTCCGTGTCGACCTCGAGCACCACCAGCGGCAGCGCCCGGATCTGCTGGCGGAGGGCCGCCTCGCCGGCGAGGTCGTCGGTGTCCTCGAAGTACCGGAAGAGGGAGCGGGGGGAGAGCCCGGCCCGCTCCGCGATGAGGTCCGTTCCGGGGCGGAGATTGCCCTCCCGGTAGAGATCGAGCAGGGCATCCACCACCGCCTCCCGGTTGAGCGCCCGGCGCAGACGCCGGCCGTCCGTCTCCGCCGGGGCGTCGGGCTCCTCGTCCGCCCCGGGGACGCCCCGAGGGCCTCCGGTCTCCGGGACCACCGGGTCGCTCCGACCGGGCCGGTTACCGGTGGCCGACGCGCCGGTCGGTGTGCTTCGTTGGAGCTCTGCTCCGTCCACGTCGACATGCATCTGGCCTCGGTCCATTCGCCGACAAGTTCACCAGGTGGCAGGATCGCTGACAAGTGGGTGAGTGGCCCGGTCGCCGCGCGTCCGGGCGGAAGGAGGGCCATGCCGGAGCTGACCGGAACCGGAGCCGGGCCGCTGGACGGCCTGCTCCTCGACTCGCTGCGGCGCCGCATGCGCGCCCTGTTCTCTCTCTACGACGACGCGGTGGCCACCATGGACCTCGAGCAGGTCAACCACTTCGAGCGGGAAGGCGTCCTGCCGATCGCGTTCAGCCTCTTCCACTTCGTCAACATGGTCGACGCGTCATTCCTCCTCATGACCGGGACTGTGCCGGTCTGGGACGACGGGTGGTGCGCGCGGGTCCAGCCGGCCATTCCCGACCATGGCAAGGAGCGCAGCGTCGCCGAGATGGTCGACCAGCGGATCGGCGACTACGAGCAGTTCAGGAGCTACATGCAGGCCGTGTTCGACCGGGTGGAAGCATGGCTGGGGTCCCTCGACCCCGCTGAGCTGACCCGGGTGGTGATCGCCCGTCCCTTCCCCGACCAGGTCGCCAGCACCTACAGCGCCCGGGTGGCCGGCCAGGAGGGGGTCACCCTCCTCGACGCGATCGAGTGCTGGATCTACCAGCACGGGCTGCGCCACATGGGTGAGATCGAACTGGCCCGTGGCCTGGTGGGCCTGGGAGGGATGACCTCCTGACCCCGGCGCGTTCCGGCCTCCTGGGCCCGGCCCGGGTGGCCGACGGCTAGCCGGTCATCACACTCTCCTAACATCTTTCTCATGAATCGCACACCCCGATCGGCGATAACAGTAGGTGTCGGCCTCAGACGCCGGCGCCATCCAGGAGGGGTATGACCATGAGGAAGCTGTTCCGGGCGACTGCGACTGTGCTGGTGGCGACGGCCGCCGTGGGGTCATTGTCCCTCGCCGGAGGGATCGCCGGCGCGGCGACGCCACCTGCCCACTCCCACTCGCACGCAAACACGCGTGGGCACAAGCACCACTTCTCGATCGCCTCGTTCAACTGCTCCCACGCCGACCGGGCGCTTGCGCGCATCCAGGACGCCCAGACCCACATCGCGGCCGGCCTGCCCAAGCTGACCGCCCGCGAGCAGGTCGCGAGCAAGAAGGGGCACACCGTCCGGGCCAAGCGGATCGAGAAGCGGATCAAGCGCCGGGAGAGCCCCAAGTTCAAGACGTTCCTGGCCAAGGCAGCTACGGGTATCGAGGGCAAGTGCCATGTGCCGGCGCCCCCGGCCCCGACCTCCCCGCCGCACCCCGGTACCACCCAGGCCTGACCCCTGGGGGCACGTTTCTGGCTCGCATTGTGAGCGTCGCGACCCGGTAAGGAGAACCATGGCACTGAGCTCCATCCCCATCCTCGCCCGCACACTGCTCGTGGGGACCGTGGCCGTCGGGACGCTGACCCCGGCCTCGCTGGTTGCAGCCGGAGCGGCGTCGGCCCCCCCGTCGGCCAAGACCACCCATCGCGGCCCGGTCACCGCTGCCGAGGCCTTCTTCACGTGCGCGCAGGACCAGCAACGCTTCGACAGGATCCAGCGCATCAAGCACAGCATCGGCCAGGAGCTGGCCTCCATGCAGGCGTCCGAGAACCAGGCCGGCAAGGCGAACAAGCCGACACTCGTGGCGTACTGGAAGTTCGACATGAGCCAACGGCAGCACTACGAGAAATACCTGCTCTCCTACTGGCACTCGTACTATGACAAGCGGAAGAAGTACGAGACCTACGTGCTCAATCTGCACAAGAAGGGTGACTCGATCTCGAAGGGCGAGGCCCGCCTCAAGGCCTGCAAGCTCAAGAAGCTGACGTTCCCACCGCCGAAGGCCCCCCCGGCCAAGCCACCGGCGAGCGCCCCGAGCACGGCCCCCACGGCACCTGCCTCCAAGAAGCCACCGGCCAAGAAGACTCCCGCCAGCTCGAGCACCACCGCACCGCCGGCGAGCTCGACGACCACGACTCGGCCGGCGAGCTCCAGCACCACGGTTCCGCCGGCGAGCTCGACGACCACGGCCGGGCCGGCAGCAAACGCCACCACCCCGGCCGGTTCGAGCACCACAGTGTCGCCGGCATCCACGACCACCTCCGGGACCTGACCGGGAGACCGACCGCCTCCGGCGAGTCGTCGTCTCGGGCGTGGGCAGGCCGTTTAGGGCGTGGGCAGGCCGTCGACCAGCGAGTGGGCGAGGTTGGCGAACCCCTCGGCAAGCGCCGTGGACGGGCCGGTCTGGGCCGCGTCGGCGGCCAGGTCGGCGTACTGGCGGGCCGTGACCACCGACCGTTCGATGGCGCCCGACTCGGCCACGATGGACCGGGCCTTGTCCCGTTCGGGTTGGCCGAGCGGTTGGCCCAACAGGGGGCTCAGCTCCGGGCCGACCGTCGGGTCGGTGAGCGCGAGCAGGACCGGGAGGGTGTAGATCCCCTCGGCCAGGTCCTGGCCTGCCGGCTTGCCGAGCTCGGCCTCGGTGCCGATGACGTCGAGGATGTCGTCGCGCACCTGGAAGACCATGCCGAAGTAGCGGCCGAACGTGGTGAGGGCGTCGACCTCGGCCGTGGGGAGACCTCCGGTCAGGGCACCGATCCGGCAGGAGGTGGCCATGAGCGACGCGGTCTTGCCGGCGATGGCCACCTCGTACTGGTGGCGGGAGCGATCCGTCCGGAACGCGGCCTGGACCTCGGCGACCTGCCCCCGACAGAGCTCACCCAGTGTGGCGGCCAGTAGCGCCGCGATCTCGACCCCCAGCCCGGCGGCGATCTCGGCGGAACGGGCCAGGAGGAAGTCCCCCGCCACGATGGCCACGAGGTTGCCGAACCGGAAGTTGACGCTCTCCACGTTGCGCCGCATGGTCGCCTCGTCCATCACGTCGTCGTGATAGAGCGAGGCCAGGTGCACCAGTTCCACCGCCACCGCCCCGAGCAGATCCTCCCGGGAGGCCGACTGGTTGCCCGAGGTTGCCGTGGCCAGCGTCAAGATCGGCCGGAGCCGCTTCCCCCCGGCGGCCAGCAGGTGGGTGGTGACCTCGTCGAGGAACGCGTCGCCGGTCACCACGGACTCCACGAGCAGGGGCTCGAGTTCGGCCAGGTGCTCTTCGAGGGCGGGCAGGCCCAGCAGCTCGACGACGTTCACTTCCTACAGACGATAGGCCAGGATGCCGAAGACAGACACATGCCTGGGACGGGGATACACGTGCGAGTGCGAATGACACTTCCGCCTGTAGACTTCAGGTTCAGCGACTGAACCCTGGATGGAGGCTGTGGGGTGTTCGAACGATTCACAGACCGAGCTCGTCGAGTCCTTGTGTTGGCCCAGGAGGAGGCGCGCCTGCTCAACCACAGCTTCATCGGCACCGAGCACATCCTCCTCGGGCTCATCCACGAGGGTGAGGGCGTTGCGGCCAAGGCCCTCGAGTCCCTCGGGGTCTCCTTGGAGGCCGTGCGCGAGAAGGTCGAGGAGACGATCGGCCTAGCCGGTACGGCTCCGACCGGATCGCCCCCGTTCACTCCGCGGGCGAAGAAGGTCCTCGAGCTCTCGCTGCGCGAAGCCCTTCAGCTGGGTCACAGCTACATCGGAACCGAGCACATGCTCCTCGGACTGGTGCGCGAAGGAGAGGGTGTTGCCGCCCAGGTCCTCCAGAGCCTGGGGGCCGACCTGCCGCGCGTGCGCCAGCAGGTGATCCAGCTCCTCTCCGGGTACCAGGGCAAGGAGCCGGTGGGTGCCGGTCCTCCCGGGTCGCAGTCGACCGACGCGCCGACCGGCTCGCCCGTCCTCGACCAGTTCGGTCGCAACCTCACCGCGTTGGCCCGCGATCACAAGCTCGACCCGGTCATCGGGCGCGAGAAAGAGATCGAACGGGTCATGCAGGTTCTGTCGCGCCGGACCAAGAACAACCCGGTGCTCATCGGCGAGCCCGGCGTGGGCAAGACCGCCATTGTCGAGGGCCTGGCCCAGCGGATCGTCGCCGACGACGTCCCCGAGACGCTCACGGGCAAGCAGCTGTACACCCTCGATCTCGGTGCCCTGGTCGCGGGCAGCCGGTACCGCGGCGACTTCGAAGAGCGCCTCAAGAAGGTCCTGAAGGAGATCCGCACCCGCGGGGACATCGTGCTGTTCATCGACGAGCTCCACACGCTGGTGGGCGCCGGCGCCGCCGAGGGAGCCATCGACGCAGCCTCGATCCTCAAGCCCATGCTGGCCCGCGGCGAGCTGCAGACCATCGGCGCCACGACCATCGACGAGTACCGCAAGCACCTCGAGAAGGACGCGGCCCTCGAGCGGCGCTTCCAGCCGATCAAGGTGGAGCAGCCCAACGTGGCGCTGACCATCGAGATCCTCAAGGGTCTGCGCGACCGCTACGAATCGCACCATGCGGTGACCATCACCGACCAGGCTCTGGTGGCCGCGGCGAACCTCGCCGACCGTTACCTGGCCGACCGCTATCTGCCGGACAAGGCCATCGACCTCATCGACGAGGCGGGCAGTCGGCTGCGCATCCGCCGGATGACCACACCTCCCGCGTACAAGAAGCTCGAGGAGGAGATCAGCCGGCTGCGCGCGGACAAGGAAGCCGCGATCGAAAAGCAGGCATTCGATCAGGCCAAGAAGCTCGCCGAGCAGGAGAAGGACCGGCTGGACTCGAAGGAGTCCATGGAGGCCGAGTGGCGCGCTGAGGGGGTCGACCTGTTCGACGTCGTCGACGAGGAGGTCATCGCCGAGGTGCTGGCCAACTGGACCGGCATCCCGGTCTACCGCCTCACCGAGGAGGAGACGGCCAAGCTGCTCCGCATGGAGGACGAGCTCCACAAGCGGGTCATCGGCCAGGAGCCTGCGATCGCCGCGCTGGCCCGCTCCATTCGCCGCACCCGTGCCGGCCTCAAGGATCCCAAGCGCCCGAGCGGCTCGTTCATCTTCCTCGGCCCGACCGGGGTCGGGAAGACCGAGCTCGCCAAGACGCTGGCCGAGTTCCTCTTCGACGACGAGGACGCCCTCATCCAGCTCGACATGTCCGAGTACATGGAGAAGCACACGGTGAGCCGCCTGGTCGGTTCGCCCCCCGGATATGTCGGGTACGAGGAGGGTGGCCAGCTGACCGAGGCCGTCCGCCGCAAGCCGTTCTCGGTGGTTCTCTTCGACGAGGTCGAGAAGGCGCACGCCGACGTGTTCAACACGTTGCTCCAGATTCTGGAGGACGGCCGCCTCACCGACGCCCAGGGCCGTTCGGTCGACTTCAAGAACACGGTGCTGATCATGACCTCCAACCTCGGCACCGCCGACCTCCGCAAGTCGTCGGTCGGTTTCGCCAAGTCGTCGGAGGCGGTCACCTACGAGCGGATGAAGACCAAGGTCAACGAGGCGCTCAAGGCGCACTTCCGGCCGGAATTCCTCAACCGGATCGACGAGGTCGTCGTGTTCCACGAGCTCTCCAAGCTCGAGGTGGTCGAGATCGTCGACCTCATGATCCAGCGGGTCTCCAACCAGCTCGAGCTCCAGGGCCTCAGCCTGGTCCTCACCCAGCCGGCCAAACAGCTCCTCGCCGACCGGGGCTACGACCCGCAGCTCGGTGCCCGTCCGCTCCGCCGTGCCATCCAGCAGATGGTCGAGGACCCGCTCTCCGAACGGATCCTCTGGAAGGAGTTCCGGGTGGGTGAGACGATCATCGTGGACGTCGAGACCATCACTCCCGAGGCCGCCGCGGCCTACGACGTGAAGGGCGCACCGCCCCTCGTGGCCGGCGAGCAGCAGCTCACCTTCACTGCCATCGAGGGCATCGAGCCCCCGCCGGTGGAGTTGGCCGGCGCAGATTCGTCGGCCGAGTGACCATCTAGACCGGGCCCACCAACGGGCTGATCTCCGGACCGAGGACGATGCCCCGCCCCACCGGCGGGGCATCGTCGCGGAAGCGGCGCGTGGGCATCGCACACGGCACGGGGATCCCTCAATTCCGGACCGGGTGCGGGTAGCTTCCTATCGCCCTGCCGGTAGTGGCCTACGGAATGACGGCAGAACGGACCTGAGCGGTCTGCTGTGCCCTGCGCATGACCGGGGTGCGGCGGATCGTCGACGAGAGAGCGGAGACCGGCATGGCACGGCGAACGGACAGCACCACCAAATGGTTCAGGAGGGCGACTCGGGTGCTCCTGGCGTCACTTCTCGGCGTGAGCGCCCTCTTGGTGACGGCGGTCGCTACCGCACCCGGCGCATCTGCCGTCACCACCAGCGGGACGGTCGTCTACAAGGCGCAGCTGAACATTCCCGCACCGCCGGCTTCGAATTTCGCCGGATCGGCCGGGGGGGACGGGTGGGCTCTCGCCATGACCCCGACCGCTGTCTACAACGTGTTCCATCACCAGGCCACTCTGCAAGTGGCCTGCCACCTGCAGACCGACGCGTCGCCGTGCTGGACGACGCCGAAGACGATCACCGACGGCAGCGGGAACAACTTCTCGAGCGCCGGCCAGCCCGGACTCTGGATGGACCAGAGCAACGGCCACCTGTACGTCTTCGCGACCCGTGCGTCCGACTTCACTGCGGGCGTGGTCTGCATCGACACCTCGCAGCCGGCCTCCGTCGCCGATCCGTTCTGCGGGTTCACCCCGCTCTCCGCCGTCGGGGATGCCCCGAATGGCGGTTACAGCGGCATCAGCGACCCGGTGGTGGTCGGCACCCACTGGTACGCCTTCAACCAGGTCGCCTCCACGCAAACGGGCACCAAGAACACCATGCTCTGCTTCAGCCTGACCACCTATTCCGCCTGCCCCGGCCAGCCGTACGCCGTCGGCCTCGGCACGAGCGCGACGGTGACCGGCCGCCTTCCCACGCCTTCTCAGGCCGCCTTCGGGAACCAGATCGTGCTGCCGGTGTCGTTGTCCAGCGGACCGATCCTGGCGTGCTTCGACGCCGCGACCGACGGAGGCTGCACCGGATCGTGGCCGGTCGACATCAGCGCCACCGGTTACACGTTCAGCGCGGGTGCGCCGTTCCCGATCCTCGCCGGCAACGGGAGCCCGACCGGATTCTGTCTGGCCTTCTCGACCGACCCCTGCTGGTCGCTCTCGGGAGCGTCGGTGGCCACGCCCTCCGGCATGGCCGCCGCAGTGCCCGCAAACGACCTCTGGAACGGTCCGGCACTCACCCTCGGGGCCCGGATGTACCTACCCGACGCCGCACACAACGCAGTGGACTGCTACGACTACGGGGCCGGCGCGGCGTGCCCGGGCTTCCCGAAGCCCATCAGCAACCTGGGGCTGCTCTACACCGTGAACCCCGACCCCCAGCGACCGACGTGTATCTGGCTCAACTCGGACGACGGGACGGACCAGATCCAGAACTTCGACGCCTACACCGGGGGCCCCTGCGGTCAGGGACCCGTGCGGGTGCTGGCTGCGAGCATCGTCGCTCCCTACGAGCAGTGCCTCCCCGCCAACTACACGTCCCTCCAGGTCACGGTGCCGGCTCGCAGCTCCTACACCTCGGGCACGGTCCAGTTCGAGGACTTCGACGGCAACCCCATCACGAGTATCCCGACCCAGAACCTCGACAGCACCGGGTCGGTCAACCTAGCGCCCCTTAATCTGGTCACTGCGAGCCCGCTGCCGCAGTTCCTGATCACCCTCAACGGGGCGGGGTCGCCACCTGAGGTCGACGTGACGCTGACCTGGACGGGCGCCTACTCGTCCGCCTGCGTCTCCGGGGGCCAGACGGTCACCAACTCCGAGGGGTACCGACTCGGGGCCTCCGACGGCGGGGTGTTCGCCTTCGGCCACGCGGCATTCTACGGATCGATGACCGGAAAGCACCTCAACGGTCCGATCGTGGGGATCGCCGCAACCCCCGACGACGCCGGCTACTGGCTCGACGCCTCCGACGGCGGGGTGTTCGCCTTCGGCGACGCCCAGTTCCACGGTTCGCTCGGCGCCAATCTGCATCTCAACGCGCCCATCGTGGGCATCGCGTCCACGCCGACAGGCAAGGGCTACTGGCTGGTCGCCGCCGACGGCGGGGTGTTCGCCTACGGCGACGCCCAGTTCCACGGCTCGCTCGGGAAGGGGGGCGCGACCGCCACGGTGGTCGGGATCGCGGCGACCCCGAGCGGCAAGGGCTACTGGCTCACCAGCTCGGACGGCAACGTCTACCCCTTCGGGGATGCGACGTCCCATGGTTCCATGCTCGGCAAGCACCTCGACGGGCCGGTCGTCGGGATCGCCTCTTCGCACGACGGGCTCGGCTACTGGCTGGTCGCCTCGGACGGCGGGGTGTTCGCCTTCGGCGATGCCCCGTTCCACGGATCGATGTTCGGCAAGCATCTCAACGGACCCGAGGTCGCGCTGCAGCCGACACCGAGCGGTAACGGGTACTGGCTCGACGCCTCCGACGGCGGGGTGTTCGCCTTCGGCGACGCCGAGTTTCTCGGGTGCATGGTCGGCTCGCCGCTCAACGCCCCCGTGGGCTCGCTGACCTCGTGATCCGGACGGTCCCGTGATCTGAACGATCCGGGACGGCCCCGCGCCGGAAGGACCGACGGCACCACCCCCGCGCTGTCGGGGGGTGGTGCGCGTCCGGCGGCGTTCGCGGGGTCACCCCGGACGGCACACCCGGTCCCTACCATCTGGGCATGCCCAAGACCGCCAAGCGCCACCGCTGCATCGACTGCGGCTCGACGACCGCTCGATGGGCCGGGCGGTGCCCGATGTGCGGCGAGTGGAACACCCTGGTGGAGGAGGCGGCGCTCGGTCCCCTGGTCCGTGCGGTGGACGAGCTCGACCTGGCCGCGCGGCACGTACCGCTCGCCTCGGTCGACGTCACGATGGCTGCGGCGGTCCCGACCGGGGTCGAGGAGTTCGACCGGGTGCTCTCCGGCGGTCTCGTGCCGGGATCGGTGACCCTGGTGGGCGGCGAGCCGGGCATCGGCAAGTCGACCCTCCTCCTCCAGGTGCTCGCCGCCCGGGCCGCGGCCGGCCACCGGGTCCTGCTGGTCTCGGCTGAGGAGTCTGCCCACCAGGTCCGCCTCCGGGCCGAGCGCCTCGGCCCGATCCCGCCGGGACTGCTCATCCTAGCGACGACCGATGTGGGCACCGTCATCGAGGCGGTGGTCGACGCCGAGCCCGACCTGGTCGTGGTGGACTCGATCCAGGCGGTCGCGGTGGGACCGGCCACGCCGGGGGAGCGCCGGGCGAGTGGGGTCCCCGGCTCGGTGACCCAGGTCCGCGAGTGCGCCGATCAGCTGGTCGGTCTGGCCAAGGTCCGTCAGGTGGCCATCGTGCTGGTCGGACACGTCACCAAGGACGGTGCGCTGGCCGGTCCACGCGCACTCGAGCACATGGTCGACACCGTGCTCAGCTTCGAAGGGGACCGTCACCATGCCCTCCGTCTCCTGCTGGCGGTCAAGCACCGGTTCGGCCCCACCGGCGAGCTCGGCCTGTTCGAGATGGGCGACCAGGGGCTCAACCGGGTGGAGGACCCGGGGCGCCTGCTGCTCGGCGACCGCCTGACCGGGGTTCCGGGCGGCGTGGTCCTTCCAGCCCTCCAGGGCCGCAGGACCGTGCTGGTCGAGCTGCAGGCGCTGGTGGCTCCCATGGGCCAGGCCCAGCCCAAGCGGTCGGTGGTGGGACTCGACGGAGGCCGTCTGGTCATGACTCTGGCCGTGCTGATGCGGCACGCCGGCCTCTCCCTGCTGTCCGTCGACGTGTTCGCCTCGGTGGCGGGCGGGATCAGGGTCACCGAGCCCGCGGCAGATCTCGCCGTCGCCCTGGCGGTGGCCTCTGCATCCACCGGCGTCGCGCTCCCGTCGACACTGGCGGCGGTGGGCGAGGTCGGTCTGGCCGGGGAGATCCGCCAGGTCTCGCACCTCCCCCGGCGCCTCGAGGAGGCGGCGCGACTCGGGTTCGACCGCGTGGTGGTGCCGAGCTCCGCCCCCGACGGGCCGCCCGGTGTCGACCTCATCCGGGTCGAGACGGTGGCCGACGCGGTGGGTCGGTTCGGCTGTCTCGCCTCCATCGGGTGACCCGACCCCCCAAGTCAACGGGGAGCGAGACGGATACGATTCGGCCGTGATCTCGCGCCAGCACGCGGCCATGAGCGACGTCCTGGCACTGGTGGCGCCCGGACGTCCCCTGCGGGACGGCCTGGATCGCATCCTGCGGGCGAAGCGGGGCGGACTGGTGGTGATCGGGGACGGTCCGGACGTGCTTTCGATCTGCTCGGGCGGGTTCCTCCTCGACTCGGAGTTCAGTCCGCAGCGGCTCTCCGAGCTGGCCAAGATGGACGGTGCGACCATCCTGGCCCCCGACGCCTCCCGGATCGCCCGGGCGAACGTCCACCTGATGCCCGACGCCTCGATCCCGACCACGGAGACCGGGACCCGCCACCGCACCGCCGAGCGGGTGGCCCGCTCGATCGACGTGCCGGTCCTCTCGGTCTCAGCCGCCATGTCGGTCATCGCGGTCTACCGCAACGACCAGAAGCACACCCTCCAACCGACCGGGTGGCTGCACGACCGCACCGACCAGGCCCTGGCCACCATGCAGCGGTTCCGGAACCGCTTCGACGTGGCTCTCAACAACCTCTCCATGCTCGAAGTCGAGGACACGGTGTCGGTAGGGGACGTGGTCGCAGTGGTCCAGGCAGCGGAGATGGTCCTGCGCATCGCCGAGGAGGTCGACGGCTACCTGGTCGAGCTCGGCGACGACGGCCGTCTTGTGGGCTTGCAGTCGGCCGAGCTGGTCGACGGGGTGGCCCGGGCCCTCCACCTCGTGGTCCGCGACTACTGGGCGCATGCCGACCCGGTGAACGAGGCCGACGGGCTGACCACGGTCGACGCGATCATCGAGCAGTTGGCCCACCTCCCCTCCGACGAGCTCCGCGACCCGGAACGGGTGATGAAGATCCTGCGCCTCCCCGGTCACTCCCACGACAGCGACGTCGGGGGTCGAGCCGCGGGGATACCGGCTGCTCTACCGTCTGCCGCGGTTCTCGGACACCATCATCGAGCGGATCGTCGACCGGTTCGTCAACCTCCAGCAGATCATGCGGGCATCGTTGTCGGAGCTCGAGCAGGTGGAGGGCGTCGGCCAGGCCCGGGCGCACTCGGTCAAGGACGGCCTCAACCGATTGGCCGAGGCCAGTATCTTCGAGCGCTACCAGTAGCTGGGGCGTCCCCACGGGCCCCCGGGGCGGGATCGGGCCCGGCAGCGTGTACAATGGAATGCTTTCCCTTCGCGGCCCCGTTGACAAAGCTCTGCCCGGGTTCCGCGCCCGTAACGCCAGGAGGAACGGTGTTCGACATCGGTGACAAGGTCGTCTATCCGCACCACGGCGCGGCGGTGGTCGAGAAGCGCGAGACCAAAGAGGCGTTCGGCAAGAAGCAGGAGTACCTGGTGCTCAAGCTCGCCTACGGAGACCTCACCCTGATGGTGCCTGCCGACAACACCGACGGCGTGGGCCTGCGCGAGGTCATCAACGACGAGGAGGTCGAAGAGGTCTTCGCGGTGCTGCGCAAGAAGGAAGCCCGGATGCCGACCAACTGGTCGCGCCGCTACAAGAACCACTCGGAGAAGCTGCGGTCGGGTGACATCTACCAGGTCGCCGAAGTGGTCCGGAACCTCTCCATCCGCGACAAGGACAAGGGGCTGTCCGCCGGCGAGAAGCGCATGCTGAGCCGGGCGCGCCAGATCCTGGTGTCGGAGCTCACCTTCGCCTTGGGAGTCGACGAGGAGACCGCCGAGCTCCGTCTCAACGAGGCGCTTCCCTGAGCCGACCGGGATCGGTCTGGGCCATCGTGGTGGCCGGTGGATCGGGACGACGGTTCGGCGGTCCAAAGCAGTTCCTCACCCTGGCCGGCCGTCCGGTCGCCTCATGGTCGGTCGCTGCCGCCCGAACGGTTGCCGACGGGGTGGTCCTTGTGGTGCCCGAGCAGGTCGCCGACCGCGCCCCTGTGCCGGGGTCGACCGGGGAGGATGCGCTCGGGGCAGATCGGGTGGTGCCCGGTGGGGCGACCCGTGCCGCATCGGTGCGGGCCGGCCTGGCCGCGGTGCCCGCCGAGGCCGGCATCATCGTGGTCCACGACGCGGCCCGCCCGCTGGCCGCAGCGCCACTCTTCGCAGCGGTGGTCGACGTGGTCCGCAGAGGCGACGGCCTCGGCGCGGTCCCGGTGGTCGCGGTCACCGACACCCTCAAACGCACTGCCGCCGGTCGGGTGGTGGCGACCCTCGACCGCGACGGGGTGGTAGCCGCCCAGACCCCCCAGGCCTTCGCCGCCGATGCCCTGCGGGAGGCCCACCGGTCCGGGCAGGAGTCGACGGACGATGCCGCGCTGCTCGAGGAGGCGGGACTGCCCGTCGTCGCCGTCGAGGGCGACCCCGGCAATCTGAAGCTGACCCGCGCCGAGGACCTCGAACTGGCCGCGGCGCTGCTGACCGGAGCCGACCGGTGAGCCCGACGCCGCTGTTGCGGGTGGGCCAGGGGATCGACGTGCACGCCTTCAGCGACGATCCCGGACGGGCGCTGGTCCTCGGGGGCGTGACCATCACCGGGGACGGGGTACGGGGCCTCGCCGGGCACAGCGACGCCGACGCGGTGGCCCACGCCATTGCCGACGCGGTGCTCGGCGCGGCCGGGCTCGGGGATCTCGGTCGGCACGCGCCGGACACCGATCCGCAGTGGGCCGGGGCGGACAGCATCCGCATCCTCGCAGACGTTGTCGCACTGGCCCGGAAGGCGGGCTGGACCCCGGTCAACGTCGACTGCACCATCGTTGCCGAACGGCCGGTCCTCGCCCCCCATGCGAGCCGGATGGCCGAGGTGTTGACCGGAGTGCTCGGTGCCCCGGTCAACGTCAAGGCGACCCGGGCGGAGGGACTCGGGGCCCTGGGCCGGGCCGAGGGCATCGCCTGTACGGCCAGCGTGCTGCTCTCCGCTGTCACCGCGGCCGGCGGCACCCGGTGAGCCCGGCTCCGTCCGGCGGGGGTCGCGGCGGGGGCCGACCCCGACCGGCACCGAAGGGCGCGGCACCGTCCGGTCGAGGACGGGGTGGTGCCGCCGGGTCACGAGGGCGCGCTGCTGCCGGGTCGGGAGGACGTCGGGCGGTGCGGAACGGTGGGGGCAGCAGCGCCGGGCGCGCCGCGACCGGTGGTGGCGCAGGGCCGCGGCGCGAAGCGGCACGCCGTGGAGCGCCGCCGGTTCGCACCCGGCGTTCCCCGGGCCTCGGCGGCGAACAGGTCGAAGGCCGTCAGGCGGTCCGCGAGCTGCTCCATGCCAACCGGCGGACGGTGACGTCGCTCCTGATGGCCGAAGGGATGGACGCAGCGGGCATCCTCGACGACATCGAGCAGCTGGCGGCTCGCCGCCGGGTCCGGATCGACTACGTGTCGAACCGTCGGATCGATGCCACCGCCCGCACCGACGCGCCCCAGGGGGTGGTGGCCATGGCGCGCCCCATCGAGGAGACTCCGCTCGAGACGCTCTGCGCGCCGGCCGGACGCGGTCGCCTGCCGTTCCTGCTGGTCCTCGACGGCATCACCGATCCGCACAATCTCGGTGCGCTCTTCCGGAGCGCAGAGTGCGCAGGGATCACCGGCGTCGTCCTGCCCCGCCACCGCTCGGCCCACGTGACGCCCACCGTGGCCAAGGTGGCGGCCGGGGCGATCGAGTACCTGCCCATGGCCCTTGTCGCCGGGGTGCCCGCCGCCCTCCGGCAACTCAGTGCGCTGGGGGTCTGGGCGGTCGGCCTGGTCGCGGACGCCGGGCGGTCCCTCTACGAGCTCCCCCTGGGCGACCAGCCGGTGGCCCTGGTGCTCGGCTCCGAGGGATCGGGCCTCGCCGCGCTGACCCGGAAGCGCTGCGACGCGTTGGTTGCCATCCCCCAGCGCGGCACCCTCTCGTCCCTCAACGTCGCCACCGCCGGGGCGATCGCCTGCTTCGACATGGCCCGCCGCAGGGCCGAGGCCGGCAGCCCGTCCTGACCGGCGTCCGTCGGGTCGGTCAGTCGGATCGGACAGCGCGCTCGTGCAGACCGCCGGTGCGGGTCCTCGTCGGCTTCAGGGACGACGGGCCATCGTCAGCAGGAACTCGTCGCCATCGGACGGCCACATCGCCTCGACCTCGAACCCGCATCTGGTGAGCTCCGCCTCGAGGGCGTCGGGCGAGAACTTGACGCTGATCTCGGTGAGCATCTCCGCACCCTCCGCGAACTCGAGGTCGAGGTCGAGATCGGCGACGCGGATCCGGCAGTCGTCGTGCGAGCGCAGCCACATCTCGATGCGCTGGTCGGGTTCGTTCCAGCGCGCCACGTGTTCGAAACGCTCCGGAGCGAAGTCGGCGCCGAGCTCGCGGTTGAGCACGTGGAGCACGTTGCGGTTGAACTCGGCGGTCACCCCGGCCGCGTCGTCGTAGGCGCGCGACCAGGCGGCCCCGGTCCTTGATCAGGTCGGTGCCGAGCAGGAGCCGGTCACCGCGGACCATTGCCGCGGCGAGGTCGCCGAGGAAGCGGGTTCGCTGGTCGGGATCCAGGTTGCCGATGGTCCCGCCGAGGAAGGCGAAGAGGCGTCGGTCCCCACCCTCGAGCCGATCGAGATGGCGATGGAAATCGCCGACGACCGCCTGCACGGAGAGGCCGGGGTACTCCTGTGCCAGGGAGGTGGCCGCGGCCCACAGGGTGGTGTCGCTGACATCGAGAGGGACGTAGCGGCCGAGCCGGCCGCACGACTGCATGGCGTCGAGCAGGACCCGCGACTTCTCGCAGGTGCCGGCGCCGAGCTCGACCAGGACGTCGGCATCGGCCTGGAGGATCATGTCCTTGGCGTGGGCGTCCAGGATCGAGCGCTCGGACCGGGTCGGGTAGTACTCGGGCAGGCGGGTGATCTCGTCGAACAGGCGGCTTCCCCGGTCGTCGTAGAAGTAGACCGGCGGGAGCTGCTTGGGATCCGAGGTCAACCCGGAGCGCACGTCGGCCTCCATGGCGTCCCGGAGGTCGCTGCTCGAGAGGTAGACGTCGATGGTGGGGGGGATCACGCTGGGCATGGGCTCGGTGGTCTCCGTGGTCGTTGGGCGCGGGTGGCGCGGTGGACGAAGGCCCCTCGTCTCTCCGGGATCAGATGTTGCGGGCCAGCCGCAGGCCGGAGAAGACCCAACGGGCGGACGGAGGGAAGAAGTTGCGGTAGGTGGCACGGATGTGGTCCGGGGGGGTCACGCACGAACCGCCCCGGAGCACGTACTGGTTGACCATGAACTTGCCGTTGTACTCGCCCACCGCCCCGGCCTCGGGGGCGAAACCGGGGTACGGGCTGTATGCGCTGGACGTCCACTGCCAGACGTCGCCGAAGAGGCTGGCCCGCCCCTCGGCCACCGCGGAGGGATGGAGGATCTCGGTGTCGAGGAGGTGGGCGGCCTGCACAGCTTGGCGCGCGGCGGTGCCGCGGTCGACCTCGTGCGCGGCGGTGACCACTTCCCACTCGGCCTCGGTGGGGAGACGGTGGCCGGCCCAACGGGCGTAGGCGTCGGCCTCGTAGTAGCTCACGTGGCAGACCGGCCGGGTGGGGTCGACCGGGCCGTCCCCGGCCAGGGTGAACTCGTGCCAGGTGCCTCTGTGGTCGGTCCAGTAGAACGGTGACTCCCATCCCTCGGTCGTGACCATGGCCCATCCGTCGGAGAGCCACAGCTCCGGGCGCCGGTAGCCGCCGTCGTCGATGAAGGCCATCCACTCACCGCAGGTCACCGTGCGGTCGGCGAGCGCGAAGGGCTCGAGGTGGATCCGGTGCCGGGGGAACTCGTTGTCGAAACCGAACCCCCCGCCACCGTGACCGATGGGCATGGTGCCGCCGGGATGGGTGGTCCAGGTGAGGGGACCCGGATGACCCGGGCAGGGGAGGTCGTGCTCTGCGTAGGCGGGGCGAAGGGGATTGCGTGAGAGCACGTGCTTGATGTCCATCAACAGCAGCTCCTGGTGCTGTTGCTCGTGCTGGACGCCGAGCTCGACCAGGAAGGCTCGGTGGCGGTCGAGGCCGTGCTCGAACAGGAGGGCCATGGCGGCGTCCACATGGTGGCGGTAGTCGGCGACCTCGGCGATCCCGGGGCGGGACACCAGTCCGCGGTCGGCACGCGGGTACCGGGCACCGATTCCCTCGTAGTAGGAGTTGAACAGGTAGCCGAAGGCCGGGTTGAAGGTCTCGTAGCCATCGAGTCCGGGGGCCAACAGGAAGGTCTCGAAGAACCAGGCGGTATGGGCCCGATGCCACTTGGTCGGGCTCACGTCGGGCATCGACTGGACGGTCTGGTCCTCTGCCGAGAGCGGTGCGGAGAGCTCCTCGGTGAGTCGCCGGGTGGTGGTGAACCGCTCCGCCAGGATCTGGTCGTCGACAGTCGTGAGGAGGTCGGACATCCCGCTCCTTCCGGTTCGGATGGGGATCGGATGGTCGGTGCAGGGCACGCCGCCCCGCTGCCACACCGAGAACTTACCCGGAAGTGCTCCGGGGCCCTCCGCCGGCAACAAGACGGTCCCCGACCGGGTGGAACGCGTTACATCCGTGCGGGCCCTGGGAATTCCGCACCCCGGATGGGGTCCGATCGAGCCGGCGGTGGGAGTCGAACCCACGACCTGACGATTACAAGTCGTCTGCGCTACCACTGCGCCACACCGGCAGGAGTCCCGGCCGGCGGACGCCCCTGCCAGTGTACGGCCCCGATGCCCGTGGGGGACCCCTTGCGCCGGGCGGTCGTCCGGGCAGGTCCGGCGCGGCTTTGCCGGAGCGGGAGGCCCCGATCCGGGGGCGGAACGGCTGGTGCTTGCTTCTCCACGACCCGGTTGGCAGGCTGGCGGCAGTGGACGATCCCCCGGCGAACGACGCGGAGCCCCCCGAACGCCAGGCTGGGAACGGTCACCAGGCGCCGATCGGGCGGGCCGTCCTCGTGCTGGCAGTGTTCGTGCTGACCACGGTGCTCCTGCTCGGCCGCATCCATTCGACACCGACGACCGCCGCGTCAGCGGCCGGAACGGGCCCGGTCTCGGCTTCGACCACGACAACCCACCCGAGGACGACCACGACCACCACGGCCCCGAGGCCTCCGAGCAACGTGCCGGTCCTCGTCGCGAATGCGTCCGGCGTGACGGGGGCCGCGGCCACCATCTCCAGCCGCCTCCAGGCGGTCGGGTGGACAACGCAGGCCCCGATCGACGCCTCGACGAACCAACCGACCTCCCACGTGTACTACGTCGCAGGTCAGAGGGCCGCGGCCGATGAGGTTGCCGCAACCCTCCGCCTGCCCTCCAGCGAAGTCCTGCCGTACACGACAGCGGCACCGGTGAGCACCATCGGCACGGCCGAGGTCCTGGTAGCGGTCGGTCCCGACCTCGCGGGCCCGGCCACGACCACCACCACGGTTTCCTGACCGGGACCCCCGGCGGCACGGGTGTCGCCCCGACGCCCGAGGCACGGAACCGCCTCGCCCCACTGCTCCGACGGCCGCGCGAGACCGCCGTGGTCACGGACTTCGACGGGACCCTCGCCCCCATCGTCGAGGATCCGGCGACGGCCCGGCCCCTCCCGGGAACGGCGACGCTGCTGACCCGCCTGGCCCGGCGGTTCGGCGTCGTGGCCGTCGTCTCCGGGCGTCCGGCGGCGTTCCTGGTCGAGCATCTGGTCACCGCGGGCACAGCAGGTGCGGTCCCCGGAGCCGAGGGGGTGCACCTCATCGGGCTCTACGGGCTCGAGTCGGCGGCCGCGGGAGGCGGGGTGGTGGTCGAGCCGGCCGCTGAGCCGTGGCGGGCAGTCGTCGCCGAGGTCGCCGGGCGCCTCGGTGCCGACACCCCCGCGGGGGTGGGGGTGGAGAGCAAGGATCTGGCGGTGACCGTCCACTGGCGCCGTGCTCCGGCGGCCGCCGGGTGGGCGGCCGATCGGGTGGCCGCAGAGGCGGGACGCTCCGGGCTGGTCGCGCACCGCGGGCGCCGGTCGCTCGAGCTGCGTCCACCCCTGGCGATCGACAAGGGCACGGTCCTCCGGCGCCTTGTCGGATCCTGCTCGGCGGCCTGCTACCTGGGCGACGATCTCGGGGACCTGCCGGCCTTCACCGCACTCTCCGACTGGGCGGCCAGAGACGGTCGGGACGGGGTGGCCGTGGCGGTCATCGACGAGGAGACGGCACCCGATGTGGCCGCGCTCGCCGACCTGACCCTGACGGGACCCGAGGCCGCAGTGGGGCTGCTCGCGTGGCTGGCCGACACCCCGCTGCCGCAAGAGGGGCCCTAACGGGAGCCGCCGCCCGGCCCGCTCGGGTCAGCGCGCCTCGGCGAGCTGGCGGTCCAGCCAGCCCGACGGGCTCCGCGAGACGATGGCCTCGCGGAGGATCTTGGCCCGCACTCGGCGCTCGCCGGCGTCCATGGCCAGCGCCCGGGCCAGCACCGTTGCGGTCCCGGTGACGTCGAAGGGGTTGACTTCGAGGGCGCCGTCACCGAGCTCGTCGAAGGCCCCGGCTTCGCGGGACAGGGCGAGGACCCCGTCCCGGGTGTTGATGAGCGGTCCCTCCTTGGCCACCAGGTTGAGGCCGTCGCGGACCGGATTGATGAGGAGCACGTCCGATCGGGTGAGCGCCGCCAACGAGCGTGGGTAGTCGTCCTCGACCTCGAGCACGATCGGCGTCCATCCCGGCGTTCCCCACCGCTCGTTGATCCGCTCGACTGTCGTCTCGACCTCTTCCTGATAGGCGAGGTACTCCGGGAGCCCCTGCCGGGTCGGATAGGCGAGGGCGACGAAGACGACCCGTCCACGGTGGGCGGGAACCTGCGCGAGGAGCTCCTCGTAGGCCCAGAAGCCGCGCAGTAGGTTCTTGGAGAGCTCGAGCCGGTCGACCCGGACGATGACCTGGCGGTCGGATCCACCGACCGCGTCCTCGATGCGGTCCAGGGCGACGCCCACGTCCGCTCCACCGGCCGCCGCGGCAAGCCGATCCGGATCGGTCGAGAGGGGACAGACGAAGGTGTGCGGCCCGGAGGGTGAGGGCACCCCGAACGTGGTCAGGCCGGCGCGGTAGGCGTCGGCCCAACGCGGCGAGTGGAACCCGCAGGCCCCGAAACGCGCCATGGCGGTCAGCAGTTCGTCGCCCACCGCGCTCGGAAGCATGCGCAGAACCGAGGGGTCGGCGAACGGGGTGTGGGTGAAGTGGACGGTGCGCAGGTCGGGGCGCAGGTCGCGGAGCGCGGACCCGACCAGCGCGAGGTGGTAGTCCTGGACCAGGATCCGCCCGCGATCGGGGGCGACGGCAGCCACCCGCTCGGCGACCAGCCGGTTGAACGCGCGGGTACGCGTCCCACGCCTCCATCCACCGTCGATCGGTGCGGGGACGGCGGGCCGCGTCGAAAAGGTGGTGGTGGCAGAACCAGAGCGTGCCGTTCGACACGACGTTGTAGGCGAGGTTGTAGAGCTGCGGGTCCGGTTCGACGAGCTCGACCCGCAGACCCTCGACCGACATCATCCCGGCGGCCTCGGCAGCCCGATCTCCTTCGCCGAGGGCGCTGGCCACCCAGGTCGCCCCGGTGCCGCCCACGAGGGGGTGGAGCGACCCGGCCAGTCCGCCTCCCACCGGACCGGGCACCGGCAGACCGTCCTCGATCTGGAAGGAGAGCGGTCCCCGGTTGGAGACGAGCACGGTATCGGCCAGCGGCCCGTCCGGTGCGGCCGGTGGCCCGTCCCCCGGTGCGGGGGAGGAGGCGGCACCCATGCGAAGGACGCTACCCCGGCTCCCGGGAGCCGACAGTCCATTTACCTGCTGCCAGTGGTGCCCCTTGACAAGGTAGTGATTGAACACTCACAATACGAGGATGATGGTGTCGGGCCGGATGAGTGCCTCCGAACGTCGGACAGCCGTGCTGGCGGCCGCGATCACCGAATTCGCCCGCTCCGGCTATGCCGGGACCTCGACCGAGGCCATCGCGACCCGTGCCGGGATCTCCCAGCCCTACCTCTTTCGCCTGTTCGGCACCAAGAAGGACCTGTTCGTGGCCACCTACGAGCTCGTGGCCGACCGGATCATCGCGGCGATGACCAGGGCAGGCCTCGGGCTCGAGGGCAAGGAGGCGCTGACCGCGATGGGCGAGGCCTACGTGGAGCTCCTCCAGGATCCCGAGCTGCTGCAGGTCCAGCTCCATGGGTTCGCCGCCGCACCCGGCGACCCGGAGATCGCCGCCAGCTGCCGCCGGACCTTCGAGGTGCTCTGGCACCTGGTCCACGAGCGCACCCACCTTCCCGACGAGGAGCTCCAGCGGTTCTTCTCGATGGGGATGATGATGAACGTGATGTCCGCGATCGACCTGCTGTCCGTCCCCGAGCACTGGGCACAGAGCTTCTGTCCGACGCCCGAGAAGATCAACGCCATCCAAGCCGCCAGCCGGGCGATCAAGGAGCAACGGTTCGCAGAGCTGGCCAAGTCCACGGAGGTACCCGCATGAACCAGCCCATCGTCCCTCTTTTTTTGCCGCGTAGAGGTAGTGATCACTCACAACTGTCTGAGCGGACGAGCCTGCCCTCACCGCGCCGGGGCTGGCATCCGGTCTCGCGTCGCCGTTCGCCCCGGGGGCCGGAGGATCGTGACGACACCGGCGGCGTGAGCGTCGAGCGGCGCTCGGCGAACGTTCCGGCGACACCCCCCTCGCCTCCGGTGGCGCCAGTCGGGCAGGCCGCCAGGTCCCGCGCGGTGTGGGCGATCGTCATCACCGGGCTCGCCCTCTTCATGGCCTCCCTCGACAACCTGGTGGTCACGACCGCCCTGCCGGTCATCCGGGTCCATCTGCACGCAGGGCTCGCCGGCCTCGAATGGACCGTCAACGCCTACACGCTCACCTTCGCCGTGCTCCTGCTCTCGGCTGCGACGTTCGGCGAACGGTTCGGGCGCCGCCGTGTCTTCGTCGCCGGCATCGTGTTGTTCACCGCATCGTCGGCGGCGGCTGCACTGGCCCCGGGGATCGGGGCCCTCATTGCCGCACGCGCCCTCCAGGGGGCCGGTGGGGCGATGATCATGCCGCTCTCCCTCACGTTGCTCAGCGCCGGGGTCCCGCCGGAGCGCCGGAACGCCGCCCTCGGGATCTGGGGTGCCATCGGGGGGACCGCGGTGGCCATCGGACCGTTGGTCGGTGGTGTGGTCACCAGCGGGTGGGCGTGGCAGTACATCTTCTGGCTCAACGTGCCGGTGGGCCTCGTGCTCGCCCCGTTGGCGTGGCGCAAGCTGGCCGAGTCGCGTGGCTCGGCCTCCCGGCTGGACCTCGTCGGGGTCGGCCTCGTGAGCACCGGGCTGTTCGGCGTCGTGCTGGGTCTGGTCCGGGGGAACGCACACGGCTGGTCGTCGACCTCGGTCGTCGCCTCCTTCGTGGTCGGCACCCTCCTGCTCGGCGCCTTCGTGGCCTGGGAGCTCCGTTCCGACCACCCGATGCTCGATCTCCGCCTCTTCGCCAACCGCGGCTTCACCGCCGTCAACGTGACCGCCATGCTCTTCAGCTTCGGCATGTTCGGCTCGATCTTCTTCCTGACCCAGTTCCTCCAGACCGTCCAGGGGTACTCGCCGCTCGCCGCAGGGGTGCGGGTCCTGCCGTGGACGGCGATCCCCATGCTGCTCGCCCCCGTCGTCGGCCATCTGTCGGAGCGGTGGGGCGGCAAGCCCCTGGTCGTGGCGGGCCTCGGTCTACAGGCGATCGGCCTGGCCTGGCTGGTGGGCATCACCACGCCGACGACGCCGTACGCGGCCCTGGTCGCACCGTTCGTGGTCTGTGGCCTCGGGATGACGCTCTTCTTCGTGCCCCTGGCCTCGTTGGTCCTCGGGACGGTTCGCCCGGCCCTGGAGGGCGTGGCCTCCGGCGCCAACGCCGCCTTCCGCGAGCTCGGGGGAGTGCTCGGCATCGCCGTCCTGGGTGCCGTCTTCAGCTCCCACGGCAGTTACGTCTCGGGCCGGGCCTATGTCAACGGCCTGACCCCGGCGGTCGCGGTCGGCGCCGCGGTGGTCGCGGTCGGGGCGGGAGTGGCCATGCTGGTTCCCGGCCGGCGGCCGCTCGGCTCCACGGTGTCCGCCACGGCGCTTCCCGACCTCCGGGTGCCGTCGGTCGAGCCGGTCTCCTGTTGAGCGTCCCGCAGGCGCGCCCGGAAGCTGCGTACCCTCGGACGATGTGTGCTCAGTCGGGGACGATGAGCCCGGATCGCGCAAGGGCGGCCCGAAGGATGTCGGTGGCCTGCGGGCGCAGTTCGTCGAGTGGGCGGTTGCGGTGCACGCGCACGCCGAGATCGACCTGGGCGATCGTCTCGATCCCGAAGCGGGCGGCCACGTCCACGAGGAGGGCGAGCTCGACCGCATAGCCGTCGGCCATCTCGCAGGTCTCGAAGACCCACCGCGGACCGGCCGTCTCGCCGGCGAGGGGCTGCTCGATGACGGCCAGGGAGGGGAAGAGCAGGTCGATGACCGGCCTCGCCATGAGCTCGGTCACACGTCCGCCGCCGTCGGGGGTGCCGTGCAGCGGGCGCTCGTAGAACCCCTTGACCAGGGTGACCGAGTCGTCGATGAGGAGTGGGCCGAGGAGGCCGGTCACGAAGTGGGGGCCGAAGTTGGCCACGTCGCCGTCGACGAAGGCGATGATGTCTCCGTCCGCCTCCTTGAGGGCCAGGCGCATGGCCTGGCCCTTTCCCCCGGTTGCCGAATCACCGGCGACGACCCGGGCGCCCTCCCGCCGGGCGATGTCGGCGGTGCGGTCGGTCGAGCCGTCGTCGACCACGACCACGTCGTCCACGAGCGGCACCCCGCCCGACCTCCCGACCAGGGCCGAGACGACCTGCCGCACGATCGGCCCGATGGTGGCGGCTTCGTCGCGCGCCGGGATGCACACCGAGATCCGGCGGCCCCCCTTCGCCTCGGCGAGCGCAACGGCGTCGAAAGCCGCGTGGTCGAAGCGGCGCGCGTTGTCCTCCGGAGCGGCCGCGGGTGCCATCTCCCCATCATCGCTCACTGGAACGGGTGGTGGCAGCGGGGGTGCAAACGCGAACCAGGGCTGGCCGCGTGGTGCCGGACCCGGGTCCCGAGCGGCGGGAGACGCCGTCGCAGCCGGCCCTGCGTTGACGGACGCCTCCGTCTCGGCCAGAATGGTTGGCATCATCCAGAGCAGCTGAGGGACCGGGCCCTGTGACGCTGCGGCAACCAGAGCGCTTCTCCGATCTGTCGGGGAGGCGTACCAGGTGCCAATGCCCGAGCGATGAGGAGCTCGACGTGGACTTTGTATCCGGTCTTCGCTGTCGTGAATGCGGCCGTACCTACCCTGTCGAGGCGTTGCACGTCTGCGACTTCTGCTTCGGGCCACTCGAGGTGACCTACGACTACGAACGGGTGGCCGCTGCGATCAGTCGTGAGAAGATCGAGGCCGGGCCTCGCTCGATCTGGCGCTACGCCGACCTCTTGCCGGTGTCCGATGCCGCCCCGGTCGACCTCGGCGCCGGGTTCACCCCGCTGATCCGGGCAGACCGTCTGGCGGCGGAACTGGGCCTCGGAGAGCTCTGGATCAAGGACGACACCGCCAATCCGACCGGCTCCTTCAAGGACAGGGTCGTCTCGGTCGCCTTGACCAAGGCGCGCCAGCTCGGCTTCAAGATCGCGGCGTGTGCCTCGACCGGGAACCTGGCCAACTCGGTGGCCGCCCATGCGGCGCGGGCCGGCATGGACTCGGTGGTGCTGATCCCCCACGACCTCGAGCAGGCCAAGGTGACCATGACCTCGGTCTACGGCGGACGGGTCTTCGCCGTAGAGGGCAGCTACGACGACGTCAACCGGCTCTGCGCCGAACTCACCAGCGAGCAGCCCTCGTGGGCGTTCGTCAACGTCAACGTGCGCACCTACTACGCCGAAGGCTCCAAGACCCTGGCCTTCGAGGTGGCCGAGCAACTGGGCTGGCAGGCGCCCGACCACGTGGTGGTCCCGATCGGGTCGGGCAGTCAGCTGACCAAGGTGGCCAAGGGATTTGCCGAGCTCTTCACCGTCGGGTTGCTCGACGAGGAGCCCTCGGTGCGGGTGTCGGGCGCTCAGGCGGAGGGCTGTGCCCCGGTGGCCACCGCCTTCGCCGAAGGAACCGACGTCATCCGCCCGGTCAAGCCCCACACCATCGCCAAGTCGTTGGCCATCGGGAATCCGGCCGACGGCTGGTACGCGCTCGACGCCATCCGGAAGTCCGGCGGGTCGTGCGCGGCAGTGTCCGACGCCGAGGTGCTCGACGGGATCCGGCTCCTCGCCCGGACCGAGGGGATCTTCGCCGAGACGGCAGGGGGCGTGACCATCGCCACCCTCGCCAAGCTGACCGCGCAGGGTGTGATCCGTCCCGACGAACGGGTGGTGGCCATGGTGACCGGCCACGGGCTCAAGACGGTCGAGGCCCTGTCCGACGCGGTCGGCCCCACCGCGACCATCGCCCCCACGCTCGAGTCGTTTGCCGAAGCCATGGCGGCCGGGTCCACCCTCACGTCCACCACGTCCCCGAGGAGTACCGCATGATCACGGTCCGCATTCCCGCACAGCTCCGCACGCTCACCGGTGGAGCTGGCGAGGTCGGCATCGAGGGATCGACCGTGGGCGAGGTCCTGAAGGGACTCGACGCCGCCCACGCCGGTTTCGGCGAGCGCCTCTTCGACGCGGAGGGTGGCCTGCGCCGCTTCGTCAACGTCTTCGTCGACGACGAGGACGTGCGCTTTCTCGATGGGCTCGCGACCCCGGTGTCGGTCGGCCAGACCGTCTCCATCGTTCCTGCCGTCGCCGGGGGCTGAACCATCGGTCGGCCCTGAGGCCGGCGGCGGGTCTCGCTCAGGCAGAGAGTCCGTGGAGGATGAACTCGAGCATCGCAGCCGAGACCTGCTCTCTCGGCTCGGGAAACGGCTCGGCGGCCCGGACGGCGATCGCCCCGTAGAGCTGCTGCCCGATGAGGCCGGTCGCCAGATCCGGGTCCATGGGTCGGAAGTCGCCGGCTGCCACGCCGTCCTCGTAGACATCGCGGATGAGGCGGGCGATGTCGAGGCTGATCAGGGCGAGCTCGGCCCCGACGGCTTCCGCCCCCTGCACGGGCGTCCCCTGGGTGACCAGGGCAAGGCGGAAGAAGGCCGGGTTGTCGTCGATCCGGGCAAGCATCTCCTGGACGAGCAGCTCGAGGCGCCGGGCGGGCCTCGCGTCCTCCTCCCAGGTGCCGGCGACCGCCTCCTGGAGTTGGGTGTGCATGCGTTTGAGGCAGGCACGCAGGAGCTCGTCCCGGTTGGCGAAGTAGACGTAGACCGTGGACCGGGCCACTCCTGCCTCCGACGCGATCTCGTCCATCGAGACGTCGGTCGTGCCCCGCTCGCCGAAGAGCCGACGGGCCACATCGATGACCTGGTCGCGGCGGAAGTCCCGGATGACCTCTTTGAGATCCTCGGACGTCTTGCGAGTAGCCATCTAGCCGGTGACGCGGGGACCGGCGGGGAAGCGGATCGGGATGTGCTTGACCCCGCTGATGAAGGCCGACTGGAGGCGCTCGACCTCCCCGTCCGGCTCGAGCTCGGGCATCCGGTCGAGGAGATGTTCGAACATGACCCGGATCTCCATGCGGGCGAGGTTGGCCCCGAGGCAGAAGTGGGGACCTCCGGCACCGAAGGCCATGTGCGGGTTGGGGTTGCGGGTGATGTCGAATGTCTGCGGGTCGGTGAACGCCTTCTCGTCCCGGTTGGCCGAGATGTGGAAGAAGACCACCTTGGAATCGGGCTCGATCTGCTGGCCACCGAGCTCGAAACCGGACGTGGTCTGCCGGCGGAAGTTCATCACCGGCGTGACGTAGCGCAGCATCTCCTCCACGGCGCCGGGCAGCAGCGAGCGGTCCTTGCGCAGCAGGTCCCACTGGTCGGGGTGCTCGAAGAACGTCGCCATCGCCCCCGAGATGAGGTTGCGGGTCGTCTCGTTTCCGGCCACCGTGAGCAGGAGGAAGAACAGCTCCAGGTCGAGCGATGAGAGCTGCTCGCCCTCGATCTCGACCTGGGTGAGCACGCTCATCAGATCGTCGTGGGGGTCGACTCGTTTCTTGCCGAAGAGCTCGGACGCATAGGCGTAGAGCTCCATGGATGCCTGCTGGGCCACCTCCCCGGCCGTTTGGTACTCGGGGTCTTCGCTGCCGATCATCCGGTTGGACCAGTCGAACATCCGGTGGCGGTCCTCGTTGGGTACACCGAGGAGCTCGGCGATCACGACGAGCGGAAGCTCGGCCGCGATCTGGGTGACGAAATCAGCCGTGCCCTCCTCGATGACCGCGTCGATGATGTCGTCGGTCGCGGCATGGATCCGTTCGTGGAGCTGGTTGACCATGCGGGGGGTGAATCCCTTGTTGACAAGACGGCGGTACCGGGTGTGGAGCGGCGGGTCCATGTTGAGCATGATCAGCTGCTGCTGGGCGAGGTCGTCCTCGGCCAGGTCCCAGAGGTAGGTCGCCTGGTTGGAGGACGAGAAGTGCTCGTAGTCGCGGTTGACCGTGGTGCAGTCGGCCAGCGACGTCACCGCCCAGAATCCGGGACCGTCCGCCTCCTCGTGCCACCACACCGGCGCGTTCTGGCGGAGGAAGGCGAACCACTCGTGGGGGACGCGCTCCGAGAACAGTTTGGAGTCCAGCAGATTGATGTCGCTGAATTCGATCCCGCTGATGTCCAACTCGGTCTGGCTCACGTCGGACGCCCCTTCCCGGTAGTCGGACACATTGTCCGATCCCGTGGATCCTATGTCCGGGCCGTCCGGATTGTCAATGATCCCACGTGGTCAGCGGGTGCACCGGTTGGCTGCGCCGTTCAGGCGCTCCAGTCCACGATGCCGTCCATGACGACCCGGGGCTCTTCGGTCAGGACGAACTCGAGGTGGTCGGTGTCGAGGAAGTTGGCGATGTCCTCGAGCACGGCCGGGAAGTCGTCCTCTCCCATGTGGTCCTGGTAGCCCTGCATCGAATGGAACCACTGGACGGTCACGCCGTCGTAGCCGGACCGGTCGTCGTCGCTCCGGTAGTCGTCGAGCGGCCGCGGGTGCTGCTCGTAGCGGATGACATGGGTCCCGCATCTGCTCGAGGCGACCAGCGGACCGTGGTGGTCCTTCCAATAGGCCTGGAACTCGGCAGGCGTGAGCCCCTCCTTGCGTTTGAGCAGGCAGGTCAGCTTGATCATCGGTGGACGTCCTCCACTGGGTCGAGGTTCGGTCGCGCGGTCGTGGCGACCCGGTCCCTGCCGCAGAGGCTGCACCGTGGGTGCTCCCACTGGCAAACCGGTGGGCGCGGCAGCGGTCGCCGGTCAGGGGGTCCGGCCCCCGACGAGGGACCGCGTGCAGAACGTGTCGGCGATGTAGGGCAGCGGGATCGGCTCCTCCAACGTGGCGGCGAACCCGGCCACCTCCTCCAAGAGGGCCCTGCGGCGGTCCTCGGGCAGGACGGCGACGTAGCTCCGGGTTGCGACCTGGTCGACGAAGGCGGTCCGGTCCAGCATCTGGGTGAACCGGAAGAGGGTGCGGTCGACGGGACCGAACCGACTGCTGGCATCGATGACCTCTCCGAAGTCCCGACCCACCGGGTAGGGCTGGTGGGTATCCCATCTGGAGATGCGGACGAGCTCCGCGACCATCGGGTCCGATTCGTCGCGTTCGTTCCAGACGAGCGCCAGGCCGCCACCCGGCCGCAGGACCCGGGCGAACTCGGCAAGGGCTGACTGCGCATCGAACCAATGGAAGGCCTGGGCCACCACGATGGCGTCCAGGGTGCCGGTGCTGAACGGCAGGTGCTCGGCCGTGGATCCGACCATCGGCACCCCGGGTACGGCGGCGGCGAAGACCTCGCGCATCGACGCGGACGGCTCGGCCGCGAGACAGGTCGCACCGGTTCCGGCCAGCGCGCGGGTCAGCTTCCCGGTGCCGGCGGCCACATCGAGGACCCGTCGACCAGCCGAGATGCCGACGGTTGCGACCAGGTGGGCCACCGATTCGTCCGAATAGCCGGGACGGGTGCGCTCGTAGAGGTCCGACCCGGTGGAGAAACCGGCGCGCCCGAGTCGGGTCCTGTCCTGGGGCACCTGATCCGCCTCGCCTGCGTGGTCCCCCGGATCAGCCACCGTGCGCGGTCCACCCGCAGGATTCAGCGTCGACCGCCGCGGGCATCTCGGTCACGCAGGGCATCCCGGGCACGGCGTCATCGTACGGGTCTCCGCTCCCCGCGCTCGGGCCGCTCGGGTGGATGCCCCAAGCGCCGGGATCGCCGGGCGCTCGGATGGTCGGATACCGTCGCGGGGTGAGTGCACCCCGCCCCGACCCCGCACAGCGGGGCCACGACGCCGGCACGGCCGGCGACGGCCGCGTTCCCGGGCTGAGCGTGGTGCCTCCTCGACCGCCCTCTGCGAGCACCCGGCGACGGGATGTCGGCAGCTTGGGCCATCGCTTCCTCAATACAGCCGTACATGTCGGGTGGGACTGGATCGCTCGCCACGGTGCGACCGGGCCGGGCGACCGCCTTGCCGGCCGGTTCGGTGCTTTCGGCGAGGGAACGTGCCTCGCCTTCCCCACCGGCGCAGTGTTCGGTGAGCGTTGGATCAGCATCGGACGGGACACCCTCGTCGGACCGCATGTCAGCTTGTCCGCGGGCATGGTTCCGGGCCAGCACATGGTGTCCGACCCGGTCGTGCGCATTGGCGATCGGTGCATGATCGGGCGTGGGAGCCACATCGTGGGCCACTTCCAGATCGAGATCGGCGACGACGTGCACACCGGTCCCCACATCTACGTCACCGACCAGAACCACGGTTACGAGAACACCGACGAGGTCGTCCACACCCAGTGGCCGCACGACGAGCCGGTCATCATCGGCACCGGTTGTTGGTTGGGTGCCGGCGTGGTCATCCTCCCCGGCACCGTGCTGGGCCGGAACGTGGTCGTCGGCGCCGGCGCGGTCGTGCGGGGTACCTTCCCCGACTTCTGCGTGATCGCGGGCGTCCCGGCCAGGATCGTGCGTCGCTACGTGCGCGGCTCGGGTTGGATGAGGGGTGCCACGACCGCCGGATCGGGCGATGACCCGCCTGAGGGAGCGCCTCCGGACTGAACGCCGCCGCTCTCTCGGGCACCGTGCTCGGGTGCGATGGTGCGATGGTCCCGGTCCGTCGCGGGATCAGCCCGGGCCGCGGGGGGGCGAGGGGTCGCCGGGTAGGGGATCGTGCCGAGCCCGTAACGCCGGACCACCTCCGAGGCCTCCTCGCGACCCTCGGCGATGAGCTGCTCGGTCGTGGAGAAGTCGTCGAAGTCGCGGGTGGTGCTCTCCGGACCCACGCAGAGGATGACCTCGACCCCGCCGGGGAGGTGGGCCATGTCCCTCGGGAAACGGGAGTGGATGGCGATCAGCAGCGCATTGAGTATGGCTTCGGCCGGTCGTTTGGGCATGGCGGGGGTGAAGGTCGGGGGAGCGCAGAGCAGGACGACGATCCGCGACGCGCCGGCCTCGATGGCCCGCCCGATCGGGACGTTGTCTACGACGCCGCCATCGATGAACCGTTCGCCGTCGATCTCGACGGGGGGATAGATGGCGGGCATCGCGGTCGAGGCGAGCACCGCCTCGACCGCCGGGCCGCGGGTGAACCACCGCTCCTGCCCGTCGGTCAGGGACGCGGCCACCACCTCCACCGGGATCACGGCGTCCTCGAGTTGTTCGCAGACGAATCCTCCCTCGACGACGGCCCGCAGGCCGGTGTTGGCATAGACCGAGTCGCGTTGCTGGAGGTAGCGCCATGGGCCGTGGAGGCGGCCCTGCGGGTAGATGGAGTCGCGGCTCAGGCCCTGCCAGATCCTGGTCATCTGGGCTACCCCCTCAGGGGTCGGATCCCCGGCGAAGGCCACGCCGTTGACGGCGCCGACCGACGAGCCGTACACGCGGTCCGGAACGAAGCCGTGCTCGGCCAGCACCTGGAGCATCCCGACCTGGACCGCCCCGCGGGTGCCCCCGCCGCCGAGAACCAGGGCGGTCGTGCCCGCGCCCTCGTCTCCCGAGTCGTCGTCCTCTGATCCGTCGTCTCCGTCGCCGAGCCACTCCTCTCGCGCAATGGCCGCCCGTTTGAGGACGAATCGCAGGGTGAGGGCGACGAGCACCAATGAGGCCACCACGAACACCCCGAACACGACGGCGAAGGTGGCGGTCGAGCTCGCAAGGATCATCGGTCGGAAAGGCTATCGGTCGCCGTCGAGGCCCCGGCGGAGTGGATGCGGGTCCCCCTCTCCTGATCTGTCCGATCGGGATGTGACACCCGCGGTTCACACTGTCCCAATGCCCGGCGTGGAGATCGAACCAGTTCAGTCCGGGACAGCGGGGTCACCCCATGATGCGCAGGTGGCGCCGCCCGCACCGGTGGGGGGTCGTGGATCGGCCCCTCCTGACCGGGTGGGGCCCGCGTGGGCGCCATGGGCATCCCCGTGGCGGCCGCTAGCCGGTGCCGCGCTGCTCGACCGGCTCCGGGCGACCGGCCGGCCGCGACCGACCGCCGGCCCGGCGCTCGCGGCCGAACTGCGGGCGTTCCTCGAGGAGGGACCGGGCACAGCCGGCGGGACCGCCCCGTGCGGCACCGGGCCTCGTAGCGGCGCAACCGGGCTGGTCGTGACCAAGGACCGGATCACCCGTGCGCTCGCCTGCGAAGTCCACCGCGGCGTCCGCGACCTGGGGGACCGGGTCCCTTCACTCGCCCTGGCGCGGGGTGCTCTCGTCGACGTGCTCTTCCGTCAGCTGATCACCGTCGGAACGGTCGGTGACGTCCTGTCCGATGGTCTCGACGCGCTCTCGGTCGACGACTACCAGATCCCCCTGGTGGCGTGGATCGGACAGTTGTCCCGCAGCGAGCGGGGGGAGCTGCGAGCCGAGGTCGAGCGCCAGATCGAGCGTCTGCGCGAGCGGTGGCCTGCGTTCGACCCCTCGTGGTTGCCACGCACCCAGGAGACCCTGCGCGTGCCGCTCGGCGCTCACACGTTGTCCGCGCGGGTCGATCTTGCACTCGGTCGCCCCGGTGGGCGCGCTGCCTCCGTGGCGATCGTGGAGGTGAAATCGGGGGCGCGCCGGCAGGAGCACCGCGCCGACCTCCACTTCTACGCGCTGGTCGAGACCCTGCGCAGCCTCGCCCCCCCGTTCGTCGTGGCCACCTACTACACGGGCACCGGGGAGGTCGATGTCGATCCGGTGGACGCCGGCCTGCTGGGCACTGCCGCCCGCCGCTGCCTGGCCGGGATCCGGGCGATGGCTGGCGACGCTCCAAATGCAGACCTCCTCCGTTGCCCCCAGGGGTGGTGCGCTGCATGTGGCGCACAGCCCATCCGGGCTCGCGGCGCGGGTCGCGACCACGGCCGCCCGCCCGCAGCCGAGCGGGAGCGGGCAGCATGACCGACAGCGCCACCGCGGTGACCCGGGCCCTCCTGGCTCCTCCCTCGGTCGCCCTGGCCGAGCAGGCGTGGCGGCGCGTGGACGAACATCTGCGTGCAGGCGTGGCCCGGACGCTGGACGGGCTGCCCCGGGGCCCCCGTGTCGACATCACCCTCCGGACCGTGCGCCTGGCCGATTCCTGCCCCTCTGCCGTGGGCGTCCCAGAGCCACCGTTCGTGTGGAAGCCGGTCCTGGCCCGTCGCTCGCTCGGCCTCGCAGCTGTGCGCGCCTGCGCGGCAGGTCGCTACCGGGGGCCGGCGGAGGCGGTCGGCCCTCTCGCCGACGCGGCACTCGAGGAGTGGCGGCGCACCGGATGGCGCACCTACTTCTGGGAGCCTTGGCTCGCCGGTCTCGGCCCCGGTGCCCGGGCGGTCGTCCTGGCCGAAGCCATCGGGTGGGCGACCTCCCTCTGGGCCGGCCTCGACTGGGGCCTCCTGCACGGGGCCCAGCTCGGTCGGTCCGATGACGTCTGGACGTGTCCCGGGCCCCGCACCGTCAGGTGCAAGGCGCGCACCGAACTGCGGGTCGCGTCCGACCCGGTCAGCGGTGCTCACGGCCCGCACGGGGCGGCGGGGGGGACGGCCCTGGTGTCACTGTCCGCAGGGTGTCCCGGGGCGGGATGGCAGGAGGAGTTGGCCTATGTGGCCCTGGTGGACGGCCTCGGGTCGTCGACCCACCCCGTCGCGACCCGGGTCCTCGGACTCTGGCCCGACGCGGGCATCCGCCGGGTTCTCGAGGTCGACGAACCCGTGTTGCACGCCGCCGCCGACCGGGTGGTCACGACCGTTACCGCCACGGTCGCCACACCGCACGCGATGGCGCCTGCGTCCTGACCCATGGCACCGGGGACCGGGTCGGTCCGCGACCGGACGCACTCAGAGCGCTCAGCACTCAGAACACTCGGCACTCAGAAGAGAGCCTTGGCCGACTTGGTGTCGGGCTTCCCGGCCGCGGTGAGCGGGACCGCGTCGACCCAGAGCACCCGTCGGGGTACTTTGTAGCTGGCGATCAGTCCGCGGCAGTGCTCCTGCAGCGCCTCCAGGGAGAGGGGAGCCGTACCGGCACGGGCGCTCACGACCGCTGCCACCTGCTCGCCGAATCGCTCGTCGGGGAGGCCGACCACGATGGCGTCGAAGACGGCAGGGTGGGCCTTGATCGCGGCCTCGACCTCCTCAGGAAAGATCTTCTCCCCACCGGAGTTGATCGACGCCGACCCCCGGCCGTGGACGGTGATCGTCCCGTCCGGTTCGACCGAGGCCAGATCGCCGGGGACCGACCATCGGACACCTGCTGCGTCGGTCGGGAAGGTGGCCGCCGTCTTGGCCTGGTCCTTGTAGTACCCGAGGGGGATTCGTCCGGTGCGGGCCAGCCGTCCGATCCGTCCGTCGCCCGGGGTGAGCGGGCGAAGGTCGTCGTCGAGCACCGAGGTGCCGTCGCTCATCGCGAACCGGGGGCCCATCCGCCCGGGTTCCACCGCTCCCTGGGCCCCGCCTTCGCTCGAGCCGAATCGGTCCATGATGAGAACGCCGGGAAGCTCCTCGGCGAGTTCCGCGCGTACAGCGGCCGACAGCATGGCTCCGCCAGAGCCGATGACCGCCAGGGTCGAGAGGTCGTAGGTGCCTTCGGGAGCCGAAGTCAGGGTCTCCGCGAGGGGCCGGGCCATGGCGTCGCCGACGAGCGCGGTCGAGATCACCCCCTCATCCTCGATGAGCCGGAGCAGCCGGTCGGGGTCGAACCCGCGGTCCGTGTACAGCACCGCCGTCCCGGCCATCAGGAAGGCGCTCCACATGGCCCACTGTGCGTTGCCGTGCATGAGCGGTCCGACGACCAGCATCGGTACCCGCCCGGCCTCGTCGATGTTCAGCCGACCGGCCAGCTCCTCGGGCTCGGCGACCGGCGCCGCACCCCAGCCGCCGCCACCCATCGCCGCGAAGAAGATGTCCTCTTGGCGCCAGATCACTCCCTTCGGCATGCCGGTCGTCCCTCCGGTGTAGAGGATGTACCGGTCATCGGGCGAGCGCTCGCCGAAGTCCCGATTCGGCGACGCCGCGGCCAACACCTCCTCGTACCCGACAGGGGACGGTCCCCCGGGCGTGCGTCGGTCGTCTCCGCGCCGGTCCGGCTCCCCGTCGAGGACGATCAGGTCGAGTGGCCCGGACGTTCCGGGATCCCCGCTGTGCTCCTGCTGGCCGGGGTCGATCGACTCGGCGACCAGATCCGAGAGCCCGCGCTCGAAGAGCAGCGCCCGGAGGTCGGCGTTGTCGATGACGTAGCGCAGCTCGGCGGCTACGTAGCGAAAGTTGAGGTTGATCGGCACGGTGCGCGCTTTGAAACAGCCGATCATGGACTCGACCCACTCGGCACGGTTGCGGGCGAGGATGCCGACGTGGGCGCCGGTCGGGATCCCGTGTTGGGTGAGGTGGTGGGCGAACCGGTTGGCCCGCTCGTCGAGCTGTCGATAGGTGAGCCGCACAGGGCCTGCCACCAGAGCCAGTCGTTCCGGCACGGTGTCGACGACCACCTCGAACAGGTCGGCAAGGTTGAAGTGCCGGGTGCCCACTGCCAGTCTCCTCACTCTCTCCGAGGCTCCGCGCGCTTCGGCCGTGACCACGGGTGTCCGCCCCGCCGGGCGGTGCCGAAGCGCCTGATTGCCGCTCAGCCCGGTCCGTAGCATGCTGCCGGGACACCGGAACGGTAGCTGCTCCAGGCGTGGCCACCGCCGGTCCGGGCCGGCAGACCGCCGGCGCACGGCCACCAGGGACAGCGAACGGGAGTGCAGGAGTGAACGGGACAGTGCCGACGACGGGAATAGCCGGGTACGCGGCGCTGGTCACCGGGGGAGGGAGTGGCATCGGCCTCGCAACTGCCGCTCGCCTCGTCCGGGACGGTGCGGACGTGACGATCTGCGGACGCACCGAGGAGAAGCTGGCACACGCGGTGAGCGAGCTCGAGGCCGTTGCAGCGTCCGCCGCGGCGAGCGACGGACCACCCGCCGGACCCACCGGATCCGCCCGGTACGTGGTGGCCGATGTGACCGTTGAAGAGGAGATCGCAGCGGCCGTCGCCGAGTCCGCGTCGGCGCGTGGCCATCTCGACATCCTGTTCGCCTGTGCCGGCGGGAGCCTCCACATCGGACCGATCACCGAGGCGGACACCGCCGCTGTCCGTGCCACGGTCGACCTCAACCTCATCGGGACCTACCTCTCCATCAAGCACGGCGGACCGCTGATGGCCGCCGGCGCAGGCGCGGGCATCGACGGTGGCGAGGCGACCGGCGGGTCGATCGTTGCGATGTCGTCGGGGGCCGGGCACTTCCCCCACCGTTTGCTGTGGGCCTACGGGGCGTCCAAGGCCGGGATCGACATGCTCTGTAAGTACGCGGCCGAAGAGCTCGGAGCGACCGGCGTCCGGGTCAACTCCGTGCAGCCGGGGATCGTCGACGACGAGCTCATGGCCATGATCACCGCGGGAGGCCCGCTCCTCGACGACTATCTGGCGAACATGGCGATCAGCCGGCTGGGCACCGTCGAGGACATAGCGGCGACGGTCCGGTTCCTGGCAGGGCCCGAGTCGGGGTGGATCACCGGGGTCAACCTGCCCGTCGACGGCGGCCACCACCTCCGTCGGGGGGCCGACTACGGCCTGCTCTTCGGCCAGTAGGCGACGGCGGTCGAGGGCCGCCATGGGAGTCTGCCCTGCTCCGATCTACAGTGGACGATCGGAATCACCAGCACCGGCACGGTCACCGACACGGACGGAGCCGGACGACCTGTAGGCCCTGCCCGGGATCCGGTACCACCGCACGGATGGGGACTACCAGGAACTTCGAGGAAAACGTGGTAGCTCGATGAACATGGCACACGGGGTGCCGATCAATGACCCCGTGGTGGGCGACGCCTTCCGCTCGGCCCTGAATCATCAGCTGTTGGTCGTGCTCCTCCTGCTGGCCGTTCTCGCCATCGTCTGGAACACGGTCCGCACCCTGCGGTTCCGGCGGGACGTCGCCGCCGGAACGCTTGGCACCGCGGCACCCGACCTCTGGCCGTATCCGGAACCGACCGCCCGTCGCCTGCTCAGGATCTCGTTCGGGATCATCTGGATCTTCGACGGCCTCCTCCAGACCCAGGGCTCGATGCCCCTCGGTCTCACCGGACAAGTGATCACCCCGGCTGCTTCGTCCTCGCCCGGGTGGGTACAGCACCTGGTCAACTCCGGCGTCACCATCTGGAACAACCACCCGGTGTCCGCCGCCGCCGCCACCGTCTGGATCCAGGTTGGGATCGGCACCTTCCTGCTGGTTGCGCCCCGGGGTCGATGGTCGCGCACGGCCGGCCTGGTGAGTGCCGGGTGGGGCCTCGTGGTCTGGGTCTTCGGCCAGGCATTCGGTGGGATCTTCGGCCACGGCAGCAGCTGGCTCTTCGGGGCACCCGGCGCGGCGGTCTTCTACATCGCCGCGGGCCTGCTGATCGCGTTGGCCGATCCGGCATGGGAGACGCCGCGTCCGGGGAAGGCCGTGCTCCGGGTGACCGGTCTCTTCTTCGTCGGGATGGCGATCCTCCAGGCCTGGCCCGGTCGGGGCTTCTGGTCCGGACAACCCCACCCGACGAGCGCTCCCGGGACCCTCACCGCCATGGAGAGGCAGATGACCGCGATGTCGCAGCCGTCGCTCACTGCGTCCTGGGTGCGGGATTTCGGGTCGTTCGACGCCGCCCACGGCTGGGCGGTCAACCTTGTCGCAGTGCTGCTTCTCGCCTCGATCGGGGTCCTTATGCTGACCGGCCGCCGAGGTGCCTCGCGTGTGGGCGTGGCAGCGGCCATCGTGTTGTGCCTTGCCGACTGGGTGCTTGTCGAGGATTTCGGGTTCTTCGGCGGCGTGGGCACCGATCCGAATTCGATGATCCCGATGGCCCTGCTGTTCACGTCGGGGTACGTCGCCATGGTGCGCCTACCGGTGCACACCGCGGCCCCCGTGGCGGCACCGGCGGCGGAACCCGTCGCGTCTGGCGCATCGGCCGGTCGACTCGACCGTCTGAGCCCTTCATACCTGCTCCGCAGCCTCGCCGCGATCGGTGCGGTCGGCATCGTGTTGGTCGGGGCGGCACCGATGGCTCTTGCTGCGACCAATCCCAACGCGGATCCGGTCCTCACCGAGGCTGCCAACGGGACGCCCAACAAGCTCGATGGGCCGGCTCCAGCGTTCTCCTTCACCGACCAGGACGGCCGGACGGTGAGCCTGGCCGGTCTGACCGGTCACACGGTCGTCCTCACATTCCTCGATCCGGTCTGCACCTCGGACTGTCCGCTGATCGCCCAGGAGCTGAGGATCACAGATCAGATGATCGGACGAGACGCGATGCACGTAGACCTGGTCGCGATCGTCGCCAACCCGCTCTACCGGTCGACGGCGGCCACGATGGCCTTCACCAAGCAGGAGGGACTCGGGCACCTGTCCAACTGGCATTTCGTGACCGGCCCCCTTCCCCAGCTCGAGAGCGCCTGGAGCAGTTACGGGATCGAGGCGGCCGTCTCGCCGGCGGGGGCGATGGTCGCGCACTCCGACCTGGTGTACGTGATCGACCGCACCGGACGTCTCCGGGTCGTGATGAGCGCCGACCCGGGTGGGCTGGGGAACTCGGCGGCTCACTCGTCGTTCTCCACGCTGCTCGCGGCGCAGGTCCAAGACGTCCTCCACTCGTGACGGTCCCCGGCCTGGGGGGCGTCGCGGAGACCCGACGGAGGACCGGTTCGCGCTGCAAGGCCGTCGTCGCGGCGGCGGTCGTGGCGTTGGCGATCGGGGTGACCGCGTGCGCTTCGCCTCCCCCGTCCTCCGGTGCCGCGAGCGGATCCCCTGGCGACGTGGCCGGTGCGGGTGCGGTGACCGACTTCCCGAGGACCCAGGCGCTCTCCGGCGCGGACGGCACGTGGGCCACCCTCGCCATGGGCCACCTCGGCGACCCGTTCAACACCTTCTGGGAGCTGTTCGGTCGTTCGGGATGCGTCGCATCGGTCTGCACGTCGACGGGAGGCTGGGCGCTGGCCACCCCGCCTGGCGTCGCCAGCAATGGTGGCCTGCTGTTCGCGGCCACTGCCCCCGGGGCGCTGACCGTCGGGTTCGGGGCGGCCATCAACCTGCAGTTCTCCCCGCTCGCCGAGACGGCTGACGGGGGATCGACCTGGTCGTCTGGAGTCCTGCCGGGTGCCCTGGCCCAGGTGCCCGACGCGCTGGCCGTGTCGGGACGGTCCCTGAGGATGGCCCTGCTCTCCGGCCGTGGGGGAGAGGTGGTGTCCTCGCGCGGCGACATCAACACCTGGACACCGGTGCTGACCGAGCGGGCGCTGGCCACGGCGACGAGGTCGTCCGGGTGTGCTCTCGAAGCGCTCACCGCGCTCGATGTCGGAGCCTCCGGTCCCGGCAGCCCGGGTCAAGCGTACGCCGGGGGAGCGTGCCGTGACGGGAGCACGGTGCCCATCTACCGGCTCGAGGGAGGAACGGGACTGCCGATCGGGCCACACCTGCGCGTGCCGGTCGGGACGCCGATCCGGGTCGATCGGCTGGTGACCACCGACGCGGGACTCACCGCGCTCGTCACAACAGGATCGGGGCGCTCGGCCGAGCTCGTCCTGGCCGCCAGCGCTGACGGAGCGGCGCCCTGGTCGGTGTCAGCGCCACTGGCGACCGCCGGCCGGTCCGTCGAATCGACGTCGGTGACCCCGACCGGGGGGATCGTCGTCGTGCTCTCGGGCACTCGGGACCCGGAGACCGCATCGGTCGTCTCGACCGGGTCTTCCTGGCGGCCACTTCCTCCGTTGCCGACCTCCACCAGCGTGGTGGTTGCCGAGGCGGGCGGGCAGTACGAGGCGCTCGTGGCGTCGGGCTCGACGCTCCGCGTCTACGACCTGGTGGCCGGCAACTGGCAGAAGCGGGAAGGTCTCGACGTGCCGATCCAGTACGGCAGCTCGGGGTGACGGCTCGGGGTAGCGTTGCGTCGTCAACACCCTGACGGGGGCACCGGAGCGCTGCCGTGCACTACTTCACCGACGACTGGTCGTTCGATCCGTTCCTCGTCCTGGTGCTCGTCCTCGGCGCCGCCCACGAGGTGGGCCTGGCTCGGCTCCGGGCTCGCTCGGTGGCTGCCCGGACCCGCCAGCGCCGGCTCCGCTCGCTTGCCTTCTACGGAGGGTTGGTCGTCCTGCTGATCGCGGTGGAGTCGCCCATCGACTACTGGGCGAGCGACTACTTCTTCGTTCACATGATCGAGCACCTGCTCATCGCCTTCTACGCCCCGATCCTCATCGTGGCCGGGGCCCCGTGGATCCCGCTCCTGTTCGCGCTCCCGGTCGGGATCAGACGCAGGCTCGGTCGTTCGCTGCTCCTCGGCGCGTGGTCGTCGGTGCTCCGGAGACTCGGCCGGGCGGTCTTGAACCCGTGGTTCGCCCTGATCTCCTTCAACGTGGTGATGGTGCTCTGGCATGTGCCGTCTCTCTTCGACCTGTCCGAGCGGGACCAGACGGTCCACATCTGGCTCATGCACGGGAGCTTCTTCGTCACCGGGGTCCTGTTCTGGCTTCAGATCATCCCGTCGCACCCGATGCGCCCGAAGGCGAGCCCGGTCTGGCAGGCCGGTGCCATCATCACGACCAATGTGGTGATGTTCGTCCTGGCCATGGCGCTGAGCATCTTCACCGCCACGAGTTGGTACTCGGGCTACGCGCACATCCCGGGGGTCACGCTGGCTCCGTTCGCGGACCAGCAGATCGGAGCCGCCATCCTGTGGGTGTGTGGCGACTTCTGGGCAATTCCCGCGCTGATCGTCATCATCAAACGGGCGATGGATCAGGAAGGCGGCCTGGCCGATGCAGTCGACGGCCTGTTCCACCGCGACCCTGCCGTGGCCCTGGGCGAACTCACGCCACCGCGGTGAGATCGCCCGAGTCGGGAGGGGACGCCCCTGATAGCGGCTACCTCCCGGGCAGCGGAAGCACTGGGGGCACTGGGTCGGAAAGCACCGGAGGCGCCGGATCCGGGAGCACCGGAGGCGCCGCGTCGCAGGAATGATTGACGACGCAGGATTGGCCACCTAGTGTCCGTTCTGGCCTTGTGCATCGGGCCCCCCTTCGGCCCAGGACCACGACTCACCTGGTTCTATGGCGCGATGCCGAGAGGATCGGGGGAGGCGAATTGGCGAGATCGTGGAGGCTCACCCTCAGCTTCGGGTTCGTCGTACTCGGCGTCCTCGTCCTGGTCGCTGCCGGCCTCGGGCTCACCTCGCAGCCGTCGACGCTCACCTTCGGCCCGAACCAGTCGGGACAGGTGAATCTGGCGATGCAGACTGTCGGGACCTACGGGTCGGGGGACCATCCGACCTGGGTGTCGTACCTGACCCAGTCGCCCGGGGGCTCCTGGGACCACACGACGATCTGGCAGGTGCCGGCCCACACCCGGATCAATGTGACGATCTACCAGTACGACTCGGGGGGCCCGCTGCGCAACCAGCAGCTCGGTCAGGTGACCGGGACGATCGGCAACAGTGCCACGCTCAATGGAAAGCGCTTCACGGTCATCGATTCGAACTCAGGCAACGGAGTCGGACACACCTTCTCCATTCCGACCCTGGGGATCAGCGTGCCGCTCTACGCCAACGACTCCAACGCCAACCTTTGCTCGGCGGCGCCGTGCACGGCGAGCTCGCCTCGCAACGTGGTCAGGTTCTCCTTCATGAGCCCGGGACCGGGTACCTACTCGTGGCAGTGCTTCGTGCCGTGCGGGCTGGGGTACCTCTACGGCAACGGGGGACCAATGTTCACGTCCGGTTACATGGGCGGCTTCATGAAGGTTGCGTGATGCTAGACGTGAGGTGGCGTGATGCCCGAACCTGATTCGCCTGGGGGCGCCGGCGAGCCGGCGTCGGCGGGCGTCGAGGACCCCGCGCCGACCGCAGGTGGAGGTGGGGTCGAACCTCACCACTGGTGGAGGCTCATCACCATCTGGCTGATCGTCTCGGTAGTGGCCGAGGTGTTGTGGCTCGTCTTCGTCGAGCCGCACGTGCCTCCGGGAAGAATGACCTCGACGGCAAACGGGCAAGTGTTCGACTTCAACGTTCTGATCGTCATGGCCCTGCCAATCATGCTGGGCGTGTGGGTCTACCTGGCATACGCCATCGTCACCTGGCGAGCTTCGCGGGGCGGGGCGGACCCGGTCGGCGGCGCAACGGCGCGCGGTCATTTGAGGATCCAGGCGGGGTGGATCGGCGTGACCACCGTGATCGTGCTCTTCCTGGCCGGCTTCGGGACCTACGAGCTCGTCCAGCCCGAGGGAGCGGGCGGGGGCCAGGGCCCGAACCCGATCTGGACGCCCGCGTCGCACACCGTGCTCGACGTCCAGGTCATCGGACAGCAGTGGAAGTGGACCTACCGGTACCCCTCCTTCGGCGGTTTCGAGACCAACCAGCTGGTGATCCCCGAGAACACCACGGTCGCCTTCAACGTGACGTCGCTCGATGTCATCCACAGCTTCTGGGCGTACCAGTTGGGCGTGAAAGCCGACGCCAACCCCGGTCAGAACAATGTGGCGTTCACGACGCCGGTGCAGCTCGGCACCTTCACGGTCCGGTGCGCCGAGCTCTGCGGGCTCTGGCATGGTGCCATGTACAACTCGGGGACGGTCGTGTCACCGTCGGCGTTCGAGACCTGGGCCAAGACGACCAAGAAGCAGCTGGCAGCCAACACCAAGTTGCTGCCGCCCTATGCCACCACGTACATCCCCGACGCCAACGGCGCGGATGGAAGCTATTACCCGGACAACGTCGACCCCTATAGCGGGGTGGAAACCTATGGGGCTTCCCAACCCGCGGGGGGATGAGCCATGACTGCGACCGAACCCGCCGCCTCCCTGTCGTTGGAAAGAGGTGACTGAACGCCATGGCCCTGGACACCACCGACACGTCTGCGGCATACGAGAGCTCCGGCTTCTACCCGGGCGAAACGCCGCTGCATCCCGCGCGCCCGATCATCGGCTCGCCGTGGCTCCGCCCGCACATCCTCTGGGCCATGGTGGGTGGCGCGGCCGGCTACCTCGTCGGCCATTGGCTGGGCAACCTCATCTACGGTGGCCAGCCGGTGCCTCAGAACACCGGCCAGAACAATGTGGCCACGGTGTTCGCGCTGGTCTTCCTGGTGATCGGCTGGCTGGCCGGGATCGGAGCGCTGAACTACCCGGTCCTGAAGCTCGTCGGCCGGGAGCCTGCCACAGCACTGCCTGACACCAGCTGGGCCCGCTTCTTCAAGATGACCGAGGACCACAAGGTCGTCGGGCTGCAATACACCGTCGGCGTCCTCCTGTTCCTGTTCACCGGTGGCTTCTTCGCCATGCTCATCCGCACCGAGCTGCTCAGCCCGACCAACCACATTTTCGGGCCGGGAACCTACATCGCCATCGTGTCGGAGCACGGCACCATCATGATGATGATGGCCTCATCCGCCGTGGTCGGGACCCTGGGGAACTGGCTCGTCCCGCTCATGATCGGCGCCCGGCGCATGGCCTTCCCGAGAGTGGAGGCCTTCTCGTTCTGGACCTTCATGGCCGGCTACGTCGTGATCTTGACGGCGCCGTTCCTCGGCGGATTCCAGACAGGCTGGACCGGGTACGCCCCACTGCAGACCCAGTCGTTCGCCGGCATGGACTCCTACCTGGTGGGCTTCGCGACCATCGGGATCGGGATGATCGCAGCCGGCTTCAACCTCGGGGCGACCATCATCAATTACCGGGCGCCCGGCATGACCTGGAGCCGCGTACCCATCTTTGTGTGGGGGATCCTGGCCACGTGCGCCCTGCTGACCCTGGCCACACCGACGTTGGTCGTGGCCGGGCTGTTCGGGGTCCTCGATCGGACCGCTCAGACCGCCTTCTTCGTCAACGAGCACGGCGGCAGCAACTTCTTGTGGCAGAACCTCTTCTGGTTCTTCGGCCACCCCGAGGTCTACATCATGGCGCTGCCCGGATTCGGCATCGTCATGGAGATCATCCCGGTCTTCACCCGGAAACCGCTGTTCGCGTACAAGGTGGCTGCGGCCGGCATGCTCGGGGTCGCGCTGCTGTCGTTCTTCGTCTGGCAGCACCACCTCTTCCAGAGTGGGATCAACCCTGACATGCGTCCGTTGTTCATGCTCACGACCGAGTTGATCTCCATCCCAACAGGGTTCTTGTTCCTGGTCACCCTCGGGACGCTTTGGAAAGCGAAGATACGCTTCGAGCCCCCGATGCTCTTCGCCTTGGGCATGCTGTTCAATTTCCTCATCGGTGGCGTCACCGGCGTCTTCCTCTCGGACGTGCCGGTCAATGTAACGGTGCACGGGAGCTTCTTCGTGTTGGCGCACTTCCACTACACGATCATGGGCGGGCTGATCTTCGCCTTCTTCGGCGGCCTCTACTTCTGGCTGCCGAAGATGACCGGCGTGACGCTGAACCGGAAACTGAGCGTGTGGCACTTCTGGACGTTCTTCCTCTTCTTCAACATGACCTTCTTCCCCCTCTTCTTCGTCGGCATCCTCGGCCAGCCGCGGCGCGTTTTCGAATATGCCCAGAACCTTCAGCCGTGGAACGACTTCTCGTCGATCAGCGCCTACCTGCTCGGCGCCTCGTTCTTCTTGTTCATCTGCAATTTCATCTGGTCGGTGTTCATCGAACCGAAGACGCGCACCGCAGAACCCGTGGAGCTCGCTGGGGCTGGAATGGCAGACCCCGACCCCCGTGCCATGGTTCAACTTCGAGCGGATTCCGATCGTGCTGTCCGACCCTTACCACTACGGCGAGCCAGACGCCCTGAAGGTCGCAGACCTGGGTGGGGGCCAGTTGGTCGGGACCGGCACATCGGGGGCATTGCCGCCGGCCGGAGCTGCGGGTGCCGCGGGCTCACGCCCGCCCGAACAGTGAGTGGAGAGGCGATGAGTGACAGGATGCTGGCCGAGGAGTCCTTCCCGGCTCTGAAGGAGACCCCCGAGGAGGTCGCCTTCGAGCTGCGGGCCCATGAAGGGGCGCTGTGGACCGGTGGTCGTCTGCTGATCGGCATCTGGGCGTTCGCCTTCGCCGCGCTGGCCTTCGCCTACTTCTACCTGCGATCGGCCAACAACTATGACTTGTGGCGCCCCAACGGGGTCACCGCGCCCACCGGCACGGGGGCAGCCATCTTCGCCATCACGGTGGCGTGTGCCTTCCTGGTCATCTTCGGGTACCGGCGCTTCCGCCGGGGGCTGGTGCTCGACTGGGAAGTGGCGGGTTGGACGGCCGTCATCGGGGCCCTGATCGCCGTCGGCCTCCAGATCTGGCAGCTCACCCAGCTGCCCTTCTTCCCCGGCTCGAGCGGGTATGCCTCGTGCTTCATCGGCTGGGCAGGGCTCAACATCGCTCTGATCCTGAGCGGGCTCTATTGGGTCGAGACCTCCCTGGCACGGCAGATGCGCCTGCGCCGGGCGGCCGCAGAGGACGGGGGGACGGCCCGGTCGGCCCTGCCCACCGCCCGCCTCTTCCGGATCAGCCTCGAGGGCTGCGCCTACTTCTGGGGATTCATCGCCCTGGTCAGCGCGTTCTTCTGGGTACTGTTCTACGTGTTGTGATCCGAGAGGAGCCGGCATGATCGACGTGATCAACTCCATGTCATCCAACCCCTACTACGGGACCCAGGCCCTCACCATGGCCATCCCGTTGGGGGTCTTGGTCGTGGTCCTGTTGTGGGGATTCTTCCAGCGGCGATCGTCGAGGGGAGCGGCGGAGGGATCGCCGAAGCGCAACCCCTGGTGATCCCCGGCCGAGTCTCGGCCTGGCTCGCCGCCTGCGGCGCGCTGCTCATCGCTCTGGCCATGCTCCCTCCCGTGGGGACGCTGGCAGGCCACTACGAGTCGGTCGAAGCTCTGCAGTTCTCGATCTTCGCCGTCGTCGCCCCGGCGCTCGTGGTGATGGGTGCCCCGTGGCGGGCCCTGCGGCTCTCACCCTCGGCACTCGACCGTCTTGCGGCGGGCCGGCGACGGCATCCGGAGATGGTCCGCTGCCTCGGCTTCCTGGGTGTGGACCTCGCCGTGATCGTGCTGTGGCGGACGCCGGTAGCAGTCGACGCCCTGTCCGGCCGGCGCTGGCTGGTCGGAATCGAGGCCGCCAGTCTGGTCGCCGTGGGCATCGTGCTGTGGCTCGAGCTGGTCGAATCGGCCCCCCTGGTTCCCCGCTCGCCGTATCCGCGTCGGTCCGCGCTCGCCGCCGTGGCCATGTGGACGATCTGGGCAATCGCCTATGTGGAGGCCATGTCGACGGCGCCGTGGTATCGGGCATTCCACCACGTCGCCGGTTCCGGGCTCAGTGCGTCGGCAGATCGTCAGCTGTCCACGCTGATCGTGTGGGCGGTCACGGCGGGCGCCTTCATGCCGGTCATCTTCTGGAATCTCGTGCAATGGCTCCGGAACGAGGAGGATCCCGACGATGAGCTCTATCGCCTCCTGCGTGAGGAGCGGCAGCGGTCCACCGGCGCGCTCTGATCCCCCGGGACGACGAACCGCTAGGACGGAGGCGGTGCGGGAATCTCGGGGAGGCTGAGGTTGGCGATCTTCGCATCGAGCATGCGATCGACGGTGCGTAGGGACGCGTCGGCCGCGGCCCGGTCCGAAGCCATCGTGCGCCGTGCCTTGGCCAGCGCGCCGAGTGCAGCGTTGTCGCGCGGGTTGGTCGAGAGCGTCTGAATCGCGTCGATGGCGCCGAGGGCGTCGGACGTCGTCCACAGGGTCACCGAGTTCACGATGTCGCCGAGTTGTTTGCCCGCAGCGGACCCCGGCACGTTGATGTCGGACAAGCTGAAGATCGAGTCGTTCGTGAACGAGCAGGCGGTCTGGTCGTCGTTCAGCAACGCCGGAACGCGAGCTCGGTCAGAGGGCGTGAGCGAATTGCGGGACTGGTCGGCGTAGATCGTGAAGGCCTCGCCGGCCGCGAAGACGCAGGGGGAGATGTCGTGGTTGACCTCAGTGATCAGCGCTGTTGCGCTTGCGATGTTGCTGGCGCGCGAAGCGTGCGAGGGGAGGTCGGTGATGACCGTGATGGCCAGGATCACTGCCACACAGACGGCGAGCAGCACGTTCCGTCGCCGGTACCACGGTCCCGGGTCCGATTCGCCGGTGACGCTCGGTGTGGCCGCCGTCTGGGTGTCGCGGGAGACGGTCATGACGAGCGGGGGAGCAGACCGGCGGCGTAGGTGGCGATCCCGTCTGCTGAGCGGATCACGCTCGATGCCGGAAGGCTGAACGCGCCCGTCGGACTCTCGTCCGCCACGGGAGTGGCCCGGATCCGCAGCCGCCCCTGCGGGTCGATGAAGTACATGACGTTGTTGTGGGCCACGATCCCCGATGCCGCTTCCACATTGATCGTGACACCGTAGCTACGCCAGACGGCGTCGAGGGCACCCAGCGACCCCGTGAGGAAGTGCCAGTTGCCCAGCGCAGACAGTCCGGTCAGGGCAGGAGTCGGAGGTGGTTCGCCAGTTGCCGTTCGAAGGGGATCCGTGTTCACCGTGAGGAAGATGACGCGGGACCGGCTCGCTCCGAGGTCGGCATCGGCCCTGGTGATGTCGGCGGCCAGCACCGGGCAGGCATCGGCGCAACCGGCGCCGAAGAAGGTGAGCACCACCACGTTACCCCGTAGCTGGTCAAGGGCCACAGGACGACCCTTCTGGTCGGTGAGCGCTATGGACGGGGCCGGACGGGGGGTGAGCGTCGCGATGCCCAGGAAGGCCGCCATCGACGCCCGGAGCTCGGGCACGGCGGTCGGGGGCGGCGTGGCGACGGGTCTTGTCACCGACGGCGTCGGATTCAGGCCGACGCTCGAGAAGAGGCGTTCGAGCGCGGTGCCCCCGAGGGCGAGCAGGGCGGCGACGATCACGGCGACGACCACGACTCGGTGCGGAACTCCGGGGGCACCTTCTGCCAGTGCTGCGGCCCGGTCGACGGTAGACGTCGTCACCGGGTCCTCGATGATGTCGGAGTCGGTCGTCATGGCTTGGACGATCCCATCGTGAGCCGCTTGACCCAGCCCGAGAGTTGCGAGGTCGACTGGGGCCCGAACACGGCTCCCACGACGCGGCCGTCGCGCCCGATGAAATAGGTTGCGGGAAGGGCCGTCACGAGGTACTGCGTGGAGAGCTGCGCCTTGGGATCGAACGCGACCGGATAGGCGCCATGAGCTGTTGCCAGGATGGCCTGCGCAACCGAGGGTCTCGGGTCGTTGCTGTCGATCCCGAGCACGGCGACGCCCGATCCGGGCTCCCGTGCAAGCGCAGCCAGGGCGGAAAGTTCGGGCTGGCAGTTCGAACACCACGAGGCGAAGAAGTTCACGACGACAGGCGTCCCGAGATACCGGGAGAGGTCCAACGGCGGTCCTCCACCCAGGGGGGGCAGCGAAAACCCGGGAGCGGGCGTCCCTGCGGACAGCGCAGAGGGGGTGGCTGCCGGGAAGCGCAATGTCTTCGCCGCCGGCGCAGACCGCATCGCGAATGCGATGACGGCCACAAGCGCGAGTGCGGCTGCCAGGCTACAGAGCTTCCAGATCCGGTCGTTCGATCGATGGGGCGCGCGCGAGGCGACGGTCCTCCCGCTTCGCCTGTGTCCTGCTGCTCAGTGATGGCCGACAACGGCATCGAGGCTCGTACTGCTCATCACATCGGCCGAATCTACCCGCAGGCAGCGGCTCTTGCCGGGAGGACGGACTCGCTCGCCGACGACCCTACGAGGAGCTTCGATACGGATCCTCGAGCTCCTCCCACTCCCCAGGTCCCTGTTTGCGGGCACGGCGTTCTTCGGGGTCCTCGTGGATGAGGTGCCACCAGCCGGCAACGGCGAAGATCGCGAATCCGGGCCACTCGAACGTGTAGAACCAGCTCAGTTCGTGACCGCCGAGCGCCCGTGTCCCCTGCCACCAGCCCGCAGCCAAGCAGGCGAACACCACCAACCCGAACCCCAGATGGAGCAAGCAGGCTCTGCGGGACAGCCAACGACTCCGCACGACACCAGCTTACGTCCTGACAGGACGGTGCCGCGCCCGAAGAGGGACCCCGGCCGGCGCCCCGGGATCTCTGGGCCTACCGCAACCGGCTCTTGCCGCCAGACTCGTCGAGCACGGCGTGCCCGCAGTTGTACCCGGGAATGAAGGTGACCCCGGGACCGCCGTGGCAGCCCGCGCCGCAGAGGAACAGACCCTCGACCGGCACCGTGTTGTCGGGCCAGCCGCGCGGGCCGGGTCGGAACGGTCCCATGAACTCCGGTTGCAGCAGGCCGTGGGTGAAGTCGCCCCCTGTGCACCCGAACATGCGCTCGTAGGCAGAGGCGGGGTAGTTGAACTGCCGCTCGATGAGATCGGGGAAGTTCGGCGCCATCGCGGTGATCTTCGCCACGATGCGCGCCGCCATCTCGTCGCGCAACCTCGCCTGACTCGCATGGGTGGCACCGATCGGCGCGTAGAAGCCGAAGCTGCTCGCCACGTGCTTTCCCGGAGGAGCCAGCTCCTTGTCGCGCAGCGACGGAATGGCGAGGTTGAACGAGGGCGACTCCGGCACCACGCCGCGCACGCAGCCCTCGAAGTCGAGCTGCATCTGCTCGGCGGTTCCGAAGAAGGTCACGTTGTGGCGGAGGTCACCCTCGTTCAGGTTCTGGAAGGGCTCGGCGTACTCGGGCAACCCGTTGAGCGCGAAGTGGATCTGGAAATAGGCCGCCCGGTGGTCGATGGCATCGATCCGCCGGGTGAAGGCGTCCGGCAGCAGCTCCCGGTCGAGCAATTGGGTGAAGGTCGCCGTCGGGTCGAGGTTGGAGACCACCACCGGTGCGGTGACCACTTCGCCGTCGGGCATGGTCACTCCGGCGACCCGCCCCCCGTCGAGGAGGATCTCGGAGACCTTGACGTGCCGGCGGAGCTCGCCGCCGTGCTCCTCGAACAACCCGCACAGGTGATCGGAGATGGTGCCGATCCCTCCTCGGACCTTGGACATGGTCGCGTCTCCAGGCGAGGCCAGCGCGAAGGCGAGGCAGAGCGCGCTGCCTCCGGAGTAGGGGCCGCGGTACGTGGAGTTGACCGACAGGAATGCCAGCATGCTCCTGATCTGGGCGTGCTTCTCGCGGTCGGGGAGGAAGCGGTCGACGACGTCCATCACGCTGCCGAACATGGCGGTGCGGATGTCCTCGCGCTCCTTCTCGTTCGCCGCGCAGGCCCACATCTCGTCGAGCGACCGGGGTGGCCGTCGCACCTCGAAGCGGCCGATGGCCCTCGCCGGCGCCTCCGCCCAGGCAGCGACCTCGGCCATGCCCAAGACCGCGTCGAGGCCGAGCGTGTCGTTGAGGTGCTCGAGAAGGCGGTCGGGGTTGCTGTAGAGCAGGATCGGGGGCTGGCCGGGTTCGCCGATGGCGGCGGACTGCACCTCGGGCTCGTAGATGGGGCACGCAGCAAGGCCGAGGTCGTCGTAGATCTCGCTCGGGACGGGAAACTGGATCGATCCTGCCAACTCGAAGCGGTAGCCGCGAGCCAGCTCGGTGGTCGTCGCCATGCCACCGATGAAGTGGTTCTTCTCCAGGCAGAGGACCCGCATGCCGCCCCGAGCCATCACGACTGCCGCCGTGAGCCCGTTGTGGCCCGCGCCGATCACGATTGCGTCATAGTCCGACATGCACGTCACCGTAGTGCAGCCCCCGGGGACGGAAGTCTCTGGTGATAGCTTCATCCGGGCCGAGCCGAGCCGCCGAAGGAGGGACCGTGGTCGCCCAGGGCGAACGCCGCAACCCCGGAGTACCGAACGTGCACACCCGGCTCCCGATCCGTCTGGGGATCACCACCCCGGTGCTCACCCTGCTGCCCGGGTGGCACGCCCCCTGGGAGGTCGACGGGGACATCGAGGACGTCGCGCTCATCGCCCGGACCGCCGAATCCCTGGGGTACTTCCACCTGACCTGCAGCGAGCACGTGGTCGTCCCGACCGAGGTCGCCGCGACCCGCGGGAGCCGCTACTGGGATCCCCTTGCCACCTTCGGGTACCTGGCCGCAGTGACCTCGCGGATTCGCCTGGCGACCAATGTGCTCGTCCTCGGCTACCACCACCCACTCGAGATCGCGAAGCGCTACGGCACGCTCGACCAGGTCGCGTCCGGACGGTTGATCCTCGGGTTGGGTGTCGGTTCGCTGCAGGAGGAGTTCGACCTGCTCGGAGTCGACTTCGAGGGGAGAGGGGCGCGTGCCGACGATGCGCTGTCGGCACTGCGGGTCTCCCTCTCGACGAACCGGCCACGGTACGACGGCCCCATTTACCGCTACTCGGACGTGGTTGTGGATCCCTGCGCACGACAGCCATCGGTTCCCCTCTGGATCGGTGGTCGGACCGCCCGATCCCTCCGGCGAGCAGTCGAGCTCGCAGACGGGTGGGTGCCCTTTTCCATCCGGGCCGATGACGTGGGCACCATGATCGACCAGGCCCGGACCACGCCGGCGTGGGCAGCCCGGACGAGCCCGCTCGAGGTGGTGCTGCGCAACGGCCGGCTGCTCGATCCGCTCGGCGATCCTGATGGAGCGAGAAAGCTCGTCGAACGGCTCACCGGAGTGGGGGCGACCGGGCTGCAGCTCGGATTCGCCCACCACTCCCGCGGGCACTACCTCGAGCAGCTCGACGCCATGGCCCAGCTGGTGGGCGAAATGGCCGAGATGGAAGTTCCGGGGCCTGGATGAACCGGGTCAAGGCGGGGTTCTTCTCCCTTTCGCATCGTTCCGGGTCCGACGACGACCGGTCCTACCTCGACTGGCACCAGTTGGACCACATGCCCGAGCAGTACCAACTCCCCGGGCTGGTACTCGGGCAGCGATGGGCCTCGACGGCGGCATGTCGCGCGACACGGGCCGCCGCGGTCGGGGACTGGTCTCTCGTCGAGCATGTCGTCTGTTACCTGATGGGTCGGCCGCTCGGCGAGACCATCGACGACTTCTTCGCGCTGGGAGGGCATCTTGCCGACCTCGGACGGTTCCCGTACTCGTTGCCGTCGCAGTACCGCGCAGCCCTGAGCCTGCTCGAGTCCCATGCGGCCCCGCGTGTCCTGGTGTCGCCCGAAGTGGTTCCCTTCCGACCCCATCAGGGCATCTACCTCGTCGTCGATGAATCGTCCCGAGGACCGGACCACGATCGGTTCTTGCAGCGGATGCACGCCGAGATCCTTCCCGAGCTGGTCTCGGTGCCCGGCGTGGCGGGCGCGTGGACCTTCGGCACCAGCGACACGATCCGACGCCCCATGTTCACCGCAGGCGAGTACCGCATCACCGTGTGCTACCTGGACGACGAGCCGGCCGCGGTCGGCGACGTGCTCGCGCCGGTGCTGGAGCGGCTGTGGGCCGCCGCGCCGGCACGGCCCCTGCTGGCCGCGCCGTTCGAGTCCCTGATGCGCTGGGACTGGACCCGCTTCTGATCTGGCGGGCTTGTCGCCCAGCGCCCGTACCCCCGAGCGGCCGAACCCGCTTGTCGCACGCGCAGCCTCGGTTGCATCCGAGGCGAACATGGCCCATGATGATTGAACGTTGGTGGGATCCCGCCGAACTGGCCTGATGCTGTCCCTACGGAATGGGGGGTGTCAGGCCGTTCGTCGCTTTCGCGGTGCATTCGCCAGTCGTCAATACCGGCGGAATGCAGGCGCACAGTGGCTGGTGTGCTGCGTGCAGCCGCGACTCTCCGGGTTCGGACTTCAGATTGGGTCGAGGGTTGCCGATGGAAGAGAGTTGAACCAGGCGACCGGACGTCGCGTCTTGACAGGCCTCACATCGGGCCTCTCGCCCACTGGGGCAGTCCGTGCGCCGAATGGAGGACGTGATGCACGAGCTTCGGAGGCTGCTGCCCCGACAGTTCACCGACTGGCAGGGCAAGTACATGATCGAGGACGATCCCGACGAGCTCTGGAGGGAGTGCCGAGTCATCGACATGTCATCCGCCGGGGCCGGGTTGGAGCTCCTCGGGGTCAGACCGGAGGAGCTCCCCGGACACCAGATCATCCTCGCGGTCCAGTTTCGTGGGGAGGTTCGCAACTCCAGACCGTCCAGGAACGACGGGATGAGGGTCGGCATCCAGTTCTCGAATCTCACTCCGGAGGAGCGCGAGTACCTCGACTCGCTGGTCGAGCTCAAAGCGGCCTGGTAATCCCTCTACGATCCGGCCGGCGTCCGGCCTGCCCTCGGCTCTGGTGCCGCGGTGGTCACCCGTCGGAGAGGTACAGGAACCCGTACCCCTCGTCCCGCACGGCCACACCCGACCGCTCGAGCTCGGCATCCCAGTCACCGGTCACCGCCGGATCCGCCAGCTGCATGCCGTGATCGGCGACGAGGAAGAACGCGGTGTCCTCCCAAGCGCCGGACCGCTCGACGGCCTCGAGCACATGGCCGATCCGGGCGTCGGTGTCACGGACCGATGCCGCGGCGATCCGCGAGTAAGGCCCGCCCTCGTGGAACGCTGCGTCGGTCAGGGTGAAGTTGACCCAGCTGAACGTCGGGGAGGGCCACGAGTGCCCGCGGTATTCGCCGCTCCAGATCCCGCAGAACTGCTCGACTGCTGTGTGGTCGATGAGGGACGACCAACGGTAGTCCTTGCTCGGCCGGACGAACCGTTCCGTCGCGTCGGGGAGTGATTCGGCCGGCGGAGGACGGTCGATCGGCTCACCGCGGCGGATGAGGTCGAAGATCGAGTAGTCGGCACCGGTATCGCAGGGCTCGTTGATCGAGATCGACAAGGCCCCTGGCTTCGATCGATGGACCGCATCGTGCACCGTCTCGACGGATGGACTGAGCCACCGCATCGCAGTCGGCCAGGTCGACGGTGAATTGGTCACGACCTGCTCCCCGGTCACCCGATCGACCCACGCGTTGTGGAGGATCCCGTGGTGGCCGGGATGGGTTCCGGTCAAGATGCCGGTGTGATTGGCGAGCGTGACCGTGGGGAGCGACGCGATCGCCCCGTAGCGGTACGTCGTTCCGGCATCCATGAGCCGACGGATGGACGGTGCTTCGCCCATGGCGGCCATCTCGTAGAGCACGTTCGGGTTGGTCCCGTCCAGCAGCATGGCGACGACGTGCCCCGCCCCGGCCGGACCGGTCAGGAGGTCGCGGAGGACGACGCCGTCCTGCTGGATCAACCTGGCATCCGGCGGGCCGCCGGGCGGAGCCGCGCATCCGAGCAGCTCGAGCACGGTGGGTGCCACGTCGATCAGACGGCAGTTCGCCTCGATCTGACCCAGCGACCGGACGCCCGCGCCGGCTGCGATGAACGGTGCGCGAGCCTGCACGACCCCGAGGGAACCGTGCTCGCCGAGATGACCCCCCTGGTCACCCCAGAAGTGGGCCGCGGAGTGCAGCACCACCAGGTCGGGTGCCGACGGATGATCGAACAGTTGGGCCAGGTGCTCGTATGCGTTCGGGTACGAGTTGTCGCGGCGGGTCGGGTGGGGAGCCGATCGTTCCTCGGCGAGGCTGCCGAGATGCCGGGGGTCCTGTCGTGCGACGGGACTCTCCCCGCTGATCGTCTCGGTGTCGAAGTCCCAGAGTGGTCCAGCGCTGATCCCTGACCCGCCCGGGTGCCGGTCGAAGCTCAGGTGCCCGTGACAGGACGCCACCTCGTACTCGCCAGGAGCGGGGGACCAGGCAACCAGGTCCACGATGGGCTCCAGCGGCTTCCCGAGCAGCACCGACAGCGCTCGATCCCGGGTCGCTCGTCCGGCCTTCGGAAGCACGGACCCGGTCATACCCTGATTTTTGCACACGGAGGCAGACGATCGGCGGGGCGGGCCCGGTCCGTCGCGGGGTGCGACGAACGCTGACGGCGGGTGTGTCACATGGGCCGAGCTCTGATGCGGAGTTCCTCCACGAGGGTGGTCACGGGAGGGTCGGCGCTCCTCAGGGTGAGCACCTCTGTCCGGTGGACCAGGGGTGGATGGCGCACCGGGACCGCCACGACGCCGGGGGCGCTGAGCGGAACCGAGGCCGGCAACAGGGCGGTGCCGTGACCGGCAGCCACCAGGTGCAAGACCGTCGCCACGTCGTTGCCCTCATAGGTCACCGCACTGCGGGCGGCGGACGTCGCGGCCTCCGTCGGGAGCTCGGGCAGCGCCATCCATGGGCCGTCCGCCAGCATCGCAAGGTCGAGCCAGGGGCGACCGGCGAGGGGATGGTGCTCCGGCAGCGCGACCGCAAGGGCCTCCTCGGTCAGACCGGTGGTTGAGAACAGGCCGGGCTCGGTCGGAGCCAGCGGGGTCTCAGGAGCCGTGATGCCGTCGATGACCGCCAGATCCGTCGCGCCCGTGGCGAGCCGGCTCACCGCCGATTCGGCGCCCGTCGAGCGAACCGTGACCTGGAGCGACGGACGGTCTCGACGCAGCTGGCGCAGCGCGATGGCGAGCACATCCGGTACGGCGAGGGGGCACGCGTCGATGCGCAGTTCCTGGCCCGTGTCCTTCATCCGTGTCAGCTCGCTCCGAACGACGTCCACCCGGAGGAGGATGCGGCCGGCATGTTCGGCGAGGCGAAGGCCGGCCGGAGTGGGTCGCACCGGACGGCGTTCGAGCAGACGCTGTCCGACCTCACGCTCCAACGCCGCCACCTGTTGTGACACGGCCGACTGGGTGTAGCCCAACTCGATGGCGGCCGCAGTGAACGAGCCGGACCGCACCACGGTCGCAAGGGCCCGCAGATCCCGCAGTTCCACTGGTTGAACCTTTCACATAAGTAAAGCTGATGTCCAGATCCAAGGATATCGTTGGAACTTCTGAGATGTGGGGCGCATGCTGTGCGCATGGCTGAAGAACCCACACACCCTCCCCGACTCGCGTCTGGTGGGCGACCGCTCGGCATCCGTGGAGGCCCACAATCGGATCCCGAGTCTGATCGCCGCACTTGCCGGCGATCAGGCCGAGCCCATCGAGCCCTACTGGTTGCCGAGCACGACCATCGAGGCGGAGCGTGACATCTCCGGGTTCGACGGGGTCTGGGTCGTCCCGGGCAGCCCCTACCAGAGCGCCGACGGTGTGCGCACCGCGATCGAGTCGGCCAGGACGCTCGGGATCCCCCTGCTCGGCACCTGCGGTGGCTTCCAGCAGCTCGTCATCGAGTTCGCACGCAACGTGTGCGGGTTGCGCGAGGTCGAACACGCCGAGACCCACCCCGAGTCGGCTCACCTTCTCATTGCGCCGTTGGCGTGCACGCTCTTCGGCGAGGAGGCGACGGTGGTCATCGAACCGGGGACGATCGCGGCACGGGCCATGGGGGCGGGTCCCGCCACCGAGCGGTACTTCTGCCGGTTCGGGATCAACCGCTCCTATGAGGACGTCCTGGCGGCCGGCGGCATGGTGATGAGCGGACGCGATCCTGCCGGAGAGGTGCGGGTGGTCGAGCTTCGGGATCGCCCGTTCTTCGTCGGGTCGCTGTTCCAGCCGGAGCTCTCCTCTGACGCGACCTTCGTCCACCCGCTGATCGCTGCCTTTGCTGCTGCTGTACGGGACCGGGCAGCGCAACCGGTTGCGGCACAGTGACGGAGACCGCGCGGGTCACGTACGGACGCGGGCAGGAGGGGTGGGAGTGGACCCGCATCCAGAGCGACCCGTGTCCCCAATGCGGTCAGCACCCGGGAGCGCTGTCGCCGGGATCGCTCGGCGAGCTGGCGGTGCGGTCGGCCGCCGCGTGGCGCGCCTTCCTGGTCGGGGCCGACGACGCGTCTCTCCGTGCCCGGCCCGCCCCCGACGTCTTCTCGCCCGTTCAGTACGGAGCCCATGCCCGGGACATGCTGCGGGTGTTCGGCGACCGGATCATCCTTGCGGTGGAACTCGACGAGCCGAGCGTGCCCTGGTTCGATCCCGGTCCGGACGGCTGGGCGTCGTACCGGTTGCTCGATGCGGAGCACCTCGCGGTCGACCTGGAGGCCCAGGCGGCGCGATTCGCCTCTATCGTGGGGGGCCGGGCCCCCTCCGACTGGTCCAGAGGCGCCCTGCGCGACGGGGTGGACCGTTTCACCGTCTCCGGCCTCGCCTGCTTCGGGGTCCATGAGGCCCACCACCATCTGCTCGACGCCGACGGCACGCTGCGAACGGCAACCGGGGGGTCATGAGGCGGATCTGACCCGAAGAGCCCCGCCTGCTCCGTGGCTGCCACGTGGCACCCGGCCGGTGGGCGGCGCCCGATATCGTGGGCACGTGGCCGGCAAGGACATCCGGGTCGTCGAGACGTCCGGTCGAACCGTCGAGATCTCGAGCCCGGACAAGGTCTACTTCCCCGAGCTCGGCGCGACGAAGTTCGACCTGGTGTCGTACTACGTCGACATCGCCGACGCGCTGGTGAACACCGCCGGTGGCCGACCGGCCCTGCTCGAACGCTTCCCGGGGGGGGCAGGGGGATCGTCCTTCTTCCAGAAGCGTGTTCCCGCCAACGCACCGGAGTGGCTCCAGACCACGGTGGTCAGCACGCCCAACGGGACGACGTCGAACGCGCTCGTGGTCGCCGACATCTCGCACGTGCTCTGGGCGGTCAATCTCGGGTGCCTCGGCCTCCACCTGTGGCCCTACCGTGCCGATGACCCCGGGCACGCCGATGAGCTCCGCATCGACCTCGATCCCCAACCCGGGACCTCGTTCGACGAGATCCGGGTGGCAGCCGCCCACGTCCACTCGTTGCTCGACGAGCTGGGCATCGTCGGTTACCCGAAGACGACCGGGAACCGGGGCATGCACATCTACGTCCGCCTCGAGCCCCGTTGGGACAGCTTCGCCGTCCGTGCGGCCGCGGTCGCTCTGGCCCGCGAGCTCGAACGCCGGTACCCGGACCTGATGACGGCGCAGTGGTGGAAGGAGGAACGGGGGGAGCACATCTTCGTCGACTTCAATCAGAACGCCCCCCACAAGACGGTCTTCGGCGCGTGGTTCGCACGGCCCCGGGTCGGGGGCCAGGTCTCGACCCCGCTGAGCTGGGACGAGATCGACACCGTCGAACCGGAGGAGCTGACCATCCGAACGGTCCCCGATCTGGTTCGGCGTCGGGGTGACCCATGGAAGGGGATCGCCGATGCACCCCAGTCGCTCGAGCCGCTCTTGGCGATGGCGGAACGGGACCGGGCCAACGGGCTGCACGATGCACCGTGGCCACCCGAATACCCCAAGCAGCCCGACGAGCCGCCCCGGGTGGCACCGAGCCGCGCCAAGAAGGCCTAGCGCATGGATCCGGTGACGGCGCTGCGTCGCATCGCCTACCTGCTCGAGCGCGACGGCGCGGAGTCGTACAAGGTGCGGGCGTTCCGGACCGCTGCCGCGGCAGTCGGCGACGTCACGGTCGACGAGCTGGCGGGGATGACCCCGGCCGGCCTCCAGCGGATCCCCGGTATCGGAAAGACGAGTGCCCAGGTGATCACCGAGGCTGCCGGCGGCTCCACGCCGGCCTACCTGGTCAAGCTCGAAGCGGTCGATCCACCGGCGATGAGCGACGCGGCCGCCACGTTGCTGGATCAGCTGCAAGGTGACTGTCACAGCCACTCGGACTGGTCGGACGGAGGGAGTCCGATCCGCGAGATGGCCGAAGCGGCCCGGGAGCTCGGGCACCACTACTGGGCGCTGACCGACCACAGTCCCCGGCTCACCGTCGCCCACGGACTCGACGCGACCCGGCTGCGCGAGCAGCTCGACAGGGTCGGCGAACTGAATGCAGAGCTCGCACCGTTCCGCATCCTGACCGGCATCGAAGTGGACATTCTCGAAGACGGCTCGCTCGATCAGGACGACGAGTTGCTCGCACAGCTGGATGTCGTCGTGGCCAGCGTGCATTCGAAGCTCCGGATGGAGGCACCCGAGATGACCAGGCGGATGTTGCGTGCCATCGAGAGCCCGCACACCGACATCCTGGGTCACTGTACGGGCAGGATCCTGGTCGGACGCGGTCGCCCACAGTCGACTTTCGACGCCGAGGCCGTCTTCGGCGCATGCGCCCGGACCGGCACGGCAGTCGAGATCAACTCGAGGCCCGAGCGACTCGATCCTCCCGAGCCGCTGCTCGCGCTCGCGCTGTCGCTCGGCTGCCTGGTGGTGGTTGACACCGATGCCCACGCGCCTGGTCAGCTCGAATGGCAACGCCACGGCTGCGAAAAGGCTGTCGCAGCCGATGTCCCGGTCGACCGGATCATGAACGCACGACCGCTTGACGAATTCCTCGCATGGACGACCGGCCACGCTGCGTAGGAAGCACCGTTGCCGCGTCTGGCGGCCCGGGTAGCATTGCCGGGTGACGCTTCCCGTGGTGCCACCGGTCCCGCCGATGCTGGCCAAGCTGACCCGGACGCTGCCCGAGGGGGACGGTCTCTTCTACGAGCCGAAGTGGGACGGGTTCCGCTGCATCGTCTTTCGGGATGGTGACGAGGTGGTCCTCGGGAGCCGCAACGAGAAGCCGCTCACCCGTTACTTCCCCGAGCTGGTGGACTCGTTGCTGGCCGCTGTGCCGGAGCGCTGCGTGCTCGACGGTGAGATCGTGATCGCGGGACCCTCCGGTCTCGATTTCGATGCGCTCTCGCAACGGATCCATCCCGCCGAGTCACGGGTCGAGTTGCTCTCGAAGTCGACGCCAGCCTCGTTCGTGGCGTTCGATCTGCTCGCCCTGGGTGAAGCGAGCCTGCTCGACGAACCGTTCTCCGTTCGCCGCGCGGCACTCGAGAAGGCGTTGCAGAAGGTCCGGCCCCCGATCCACATCACGCCGGCGACCACCCGGCTCGACGTGGCCCGGGACTGGTTCTCCCGGTTCGAGGGGGCCGGGCTCGACGGGGTGGTCGTCAAGCCCGGCGACCTGCGCTACCAGCCCGACAAGCGGGTGATGCTCAAGGTGAAGCACGAACGCACCGCCGATTGCGTCGTCGGTGGCTTCCGATGGCACAAGGTGGGCGGCGTGGTCGGGTCACTCCTCCTCGGGCTCTTCGACGAGCATGGGGTCCTCCATCACGTGGGCGTTGCCTCGGGGTTCAGCGCGGCACGACGAACGGAATTCGTCGAGCTGCTCGAGCCGTACCGCGACAACGCCCTGGCATCCCACCCGTGGCGCCCTGCAGACATGCCGGCTGGTCGCGTCCCGGGGGGGCAGAGCCGCTGGAGCGGCGGAAAGGACCTGAGCTGGGAGCCGCTGCGGCCCGAGTTGGTCGCCGAGGTGGCCTACGACCACCTCCAGGGCGACCGGTTCCGCCATGCGACCTCGTTCGTCCGGTGGCGGCCGGACCGCACGCCGGACTCGTGTGTGTACGCGCAGCTCGACACCCCGGTCCCGACCGAGCTCGACGAGGTCTTCGCCACCAAGGGTTGATCGTGAGGTCAGCCGTGCAAGGCAGCGGCGCGCTCGGCGAGCGCCGGGTCCCTGAAGTGCGCGCACACCTCCTCGAACCGCTTGTCCGGTCCGCGCCATTCGAGCGCACCCACCTCCGAGAGGAGTGTGGGATCCACACGGAGTGTCGCCAGCACACGGAACAGCTCGGCCCGGTCACGCTCGCTCGCCAGTCGTTCTGCCAATTTGGCAGCCCCGCGGACCGCCTGCCGCACGTCCGGATCCCAGGCGCCGGCGTCGTCGGGCACATCGTCGAAGCTGCCGTAGTGGGCAAGGACCGTCGATGCCGACCTTCGGCCCCACCCGGCCAACCCTGGGAACCCGTCCGCCGAGTCCCCGACGAGCGCGAGCCAATCCGGGATCGAACCGGGAGCGACCCCGAATTTGGCCCAGACACCGGCCTCGTCGCTGATCGTCCCACTGCGGCGGTCGAGCTGGACGACCCGCTTCCCGACCACGCACTGCGCAAGGTCCTTGTCGGGCGTGCAGATGACGACCCGGTCGACCGTCGGGTCGCTCGCCGCCACCGACGCGGCTGACGCCAGGGCATCATCAGCCTCGAGCTCGACCATCGGCCAGAGCGCGACGCCGAGCGCGGAGATGGCTTCCTCGAGGACGTCGAACTGCGCCCGCAGCTCGGGGGCGATGCCCGACCCGGTCTTGTAGCCGGGCCACAGGTCGTTGCGGAACGACTCGATGACGTGGTCGGTGGCGACCCCGATGTGGGTGGCACCGTCACTCAACATTCCGACGATCGTGAGCACCACACCCCGGGCAGCCCCGATCTCGCTTCCGTCGTCGGCGGACCGGGGCGGTTGTCCGAAGAAGTGGCGGAAGAGCTCGTACGTGCCGTCCACGAGTTGGACTTCCATCGGTGCAGTCTGCCAGGTCGCTCGCGCTCTCCGGAGGGTCAGGCAGGCGGGGTGCGACGGTCGCCGGCCGGCCAGCGTCGGATCCCGTCGAGCGCCATTGCCAGGACCCGCTCGCGTTGCCCGGGCTCGACGAATTCGATCATGGTGGTTCCCGCCAGGAGCCGCAGCACGTCGTCGAAGGTCACCTCCGGGCGAGCCTCGCCGGCGTCCTGCGCCCGAGCGAGGAGCATCTCGCCGGCTTCGTGCACCGAGGCCCGGCCGCTCCGGAAGAGCTCGGACTGGAAGTTCACGGCCTCGGCCAGGGCGCGCTTGGTCGCGAGGTAGTCGACGAGCCGGTGCAGCCAGGTGGCGAGGGCGTCCCAGGGGGAGAGGCTCGCGACGTCGCCGGCCGCACGGCACACCGCGTCGACGTCGTCGGCATAGACACTCTCCAGCAGGTCCTGACGGGTCGGGAAGTGGCGGTAGAGGGTCCCGATCCCCACACCGGCCTTGCGGGCGATCTCCTCCAGCGACGTGGAGACCCCCTCGGTGGCGAAGGTGTCACGAGCCGCGGCGACGAGCCGCTCGTAGTTGCGGCGGGCGTCGGCACGCTGGGGGCGCCGTGCGAGCACCCCTGGAACCGATTCTGTGCTGGTCACTGGGTCATTCCGGATCCACTCTTGCAAACGGAGGCATCCCTCCGCTACTATCGGAGGGGTACCTCCACTTTACCCCATTCCGACTGGGGAAGAAAGGCCTGTCGATGCCGATTCGCATGGCTCCCAAGACGACGACTCCCAAGACACCCGGTCCAGATCCGGCGCGTTCGCCGGCGATCGTCCTGGCGATCATTCTCGCTGCTCAGCTCATGGCCGTGCTGGACGCGTCGGTCGTGATCACCGCCCTTCCCACCATCCATCGGGCCCTCGGGTTCTCGCCGAGCGGGCTCTCCTGGGTGCAAACGGCCTACATGCTCCCCTTCGGGGGACTCCTCCTGCTCGGTGCCCGGGCCGGGGACATCCTCGGGCGCCGGCGGGTCTTCGTTGCCGGACTGTCCGTCTTCACACTGGCCTCGCTCCTCGGTGGGCTGGCCCAGTCACCGGCGTGGCTGATCGGCGCCCGCACCCTCCAAGGCGTTGCCGCGGCAGTCGCGGTGCCCGCGACGCTCACCCTTCTCATGGTGACCTTCGAGGAAGGCCCGGCGAGGCTCCGTGCGGTCAGTCTCTACGGGGCCATCAGCGGGGCAGCCGGAAGCGTCGGGATCGTGCTCGGCGGAATGCTCACCAGCTGGCTCTCGTGGCGATGGGGTCTGTTCATCAACGTGCCCATCGGCGTGGCAGCGGTCGCGCTCGCTCCTCGCTACCTACCCGAGACGGCGCGCGATACGAAGAGCTTCGACGTGGCGGGCGCGGTCGCCGGTTCCCTCGGCATGTTCGCCATCGTGTTCGGCTTCATCAGGGTTGCATCGGCGGGTTGGACCGACCTGGTCGCACTCGCCTCGTTCGTGATCGGCGCATCGCTTCTGTTCGCACTGGTCCTTATCGAGATGCGGGCTCGGCACCCGATGATGCCGCTCCGACTCTTCGCCGACCGGGCGCGAACCCAGGCGTTGATCGGGCGGCTGCTCCTGGTGGCCGGGATGTTCTCGTCGTTCTTCTTCCTGACCCAGTACTTCCAGGCTGTCCTCGGCTTCAGCGCCGTCGAAGCGGGGTTCGCCTTCTTGCCGATGACGGCGCTCATGTTTGCCATGTCCCGCGTCGTCCCGAGGCTCGCGCCGCGGGTCGGCACGAGGCGTCTCCTGGTCGGGGGCGTGGTCCTCGCCGTCGTCGGGATGGGTTGGCTCAGCAGGCTCTCGGTCCACACGAGCTACATCGGCGGGATCGCACTGCCCCTGCTCCTCTTGGGAGTCGGTGCCGGGATCGCGTTCATCACGCTGACCAGCCGGGCCATCACCGGTGTCCCCGACGACGATGCAGGGGCGGCCTCCGGCCTCGTCAACGTCTTCCACCAGGTCGGTGGTTGCATGGGTATCGCCGTGATGACCACGATCTTCGTCTCGGCAACTCGGATTCCGCGGGCCTCGACGGCCGCCCTCGTCGCCCACGGGGTCTCGGCAGCCCTGACCGGCTCCACCATCGCCCTCGTCCTGGCCCTCGCCGTCGTGCTCGGCCCTCCCCGCCGCCGGAGTGCCCCGAAGCTGCAGCCCTCGGATAGCGATCCGGCCGGCGAAGACCGTGAAGGCGTCGCGGCAGTGTCGGTCCTGGCTGGGTCTCCAGCCGAGTAACGAGGTAGAACAGGACGATGACAGGATCAAGCCGTTGGTCGTTGTGGTCGGAGCATTCGGTGTTGAGCATCGGATCCAAGAACTCGTTCCTGTCCATCGGGTCCGTCGGGTCGGCGTTCTCAGTGGGGTCGGTCGGTTCGTTCGGCTCGGTCCTCTCGGTCGGCTCGGCGTTGTCCGTGCTGTGCCTGCTGTCGGCGCGCTCTCACTCGTCCGTCATGTCCTGGGCATCGCGGCGTGCAGTGATGGCAAGTGGGCGGCGGATTTCGCGCCTCCTCGATCCATAGGAAGCCGTCCGAACCGGTCAACTCCTCACATCATGGCCCGCGCCACGAAGGCCAGCACAGTCTCGAGGAACGCCTCGTCGACTGCGTCGGGATCGATGGCCCGCATCATGCCGATGCCGCGCATCAGGGCGACGACGATCCGGGCGGCGTGCCGTGCCGGTTCCGTGAGCTCGATCCCGTGCCTCTCGCGCTCACCTTGGATGATGTCGGCGAGGGAGTCGACATCGAGGTTGTCGAGCGCAGCCAGCTTGTCCCGAGCAGCGGTGTTGCGCATGGCGTAGAGGAAGAACTCCTCGAAGAGCATGGACCAGTTTCCGGACGCATTGAATTGATCCTGGATCAGCGTCACGAAGTCCGAGAGGTGGGCGTCGGGCGGGCCGTCTGCGGTCTCGAGGGTGGTACGGACGATGGCGAGCTCCCGTTGGTATTCCGACTCGAGCAACGCCAGGAACAGGTCCTCTTTGTTCTTGAAGTTCGAGTACACCGCTCCCTTGGTGAAGCCGGCGACCGCCGCGACCTCGTCGAGGGAGGCCCCGTGGAACCCACGCTCGGCGAAGACCTGCGCGGCCGCCTGGAGCAGGTAATCGCGGGTCTGTTGTCGCCGACGTTCTGGGGTGAGGGGTTCGATGGTCATGAGTTGTGCTACCTGAAGGGATCGTAGATACTGAATAGTATGACAGATCTGGATCAGTACGGGACTCTCACCGACGGGGGTCCGGCCACGGTGCCCCGGAACGAGTGGCCGGCGGTCCTGACCAAGGGGCTCGTCCGACGCTACGGCTCGACGGTGGCCGTCGACGGGATCGATCTCGAGGTGCAACGGGGCGAGATCTACGGCTTTCTCGGGCCGAACGGGGCCGGCAAGTCGACGGTGATCCGGGTGCTCTGCACGCTGTTGCGTCCGAGTGCCGGCCTCGTGTTCGTTGCGGGCTGTGATGTGGTCGAGGAGCCGCGGAGCGTGCGGGTGCGGATCGGTGTGGCCCTGCAGGATGCGGCCCTGGATCAGCGCCAGACCGGCCGCGAGCTGCTCGTGCTCCAGGGTCGCCTCTACGGGCTGCGGCCCGCCGAGATCCGGAGCCGTCTCGGTGAGGTGCTCGATCTCGTCGACATCGGTGCCGCCATCGATCGGCGCATCGCAACGTACTCCGGGGGGATGAAGCGAAGGCTCGATCTCGCGGCGGCGTTGGTGCACAACCCCGAGGTCCTCTTCCTGGATGAGCCGACGACGGGCCTGGACCCCGAGAGCAGGGCACACGTCTGGGACGAGGTGCGCCGGCTCAACGCAGATCTTGGCATCACGATCTTTCTCACCACCCAGTATCTCGAGGAGGCCGATGCCCTTGCAGATCGTGTCGGGATCATCTCCCGGGGTCGTCTCGTCGCCGAAGGGCCACCCGACGTGCTCAAGCGCTCGATCGGATCCGACCTGATCGTGGTGGAGACGGACGAGGCCGGCCCCACGGCGCTCGACCGGCTCCGACGCCTCGACGTGGTCGACGCCGTCGCAGTCGATGACGGGAGGGTGACCGTGAGCACCCCGAACGGCTCGACCGCGATCGGTCCGGTGGCAGTGGAGTTGGCGAGGTCGGGGGTCCAGATGCGCAGCCTCACCCTCAGGACCCCGACCCTCGACGATGTGTTCAGGGAACTGACCGGGTCGCACATCGGAGCCGAGGACGTGCACCGGTGAACCCGACGCAGTCGGAACCGATCAGGGGCCGTGAGGCGGGGTTTGTACGCGATGTCCGTACCGTGGCGGGGCGGGCGCTACGTCAGATCCCCAGGGAGCCGGCCTCCGTGCTTCCCGCCGTCTTCGTGCCCGCGTTCTTCTACACGGTCAATCTGGGAGCGCTCGAGAATCTCGAACGGGGTGCGCAGGGGTTCAGCTACAAAGCATTTCTCCTCCCCATGGCCATCGCCTTCGCGGTGACGGGGATGTCGAGAGCTCCCAGCTTGGTGACCGACATCGAAGGCGGGTACTTCGACCGCCTCTGTATGACGCCCGTCCGGCGCCTCGCCTTGCTGCTCGGACTCATGGTCGCAGACGTCCTGGTGATCGTGGCTCTGTGTCTGCCTGTCCTCGCCATCGGGTTTGCGGTGGGGGTGCGATTCTCCACGGGCTTTCTCGGTGTGCTGGCGTTCGTCGGGTTCTCCGCACTCTGGGGCCTGGTGTTCACCGGTTTTCCCTATGCGGTGGCATTGAAGACCGGCAGCGCGGCGGCGGTCAGTGCCTCCTTCGTCGTCTTCTTCCCGCTGTTCTTCCTCAGCGATGCCGTCGTTCCCAAGCAGGCGCTCACGGGTTGGTTCTCGACCATCGCCACCTACAACCCGGTCACGTACCTGCTCGGAGCATCGCGCTCGCTCATCACGACGGGGTGGGAACCCAGGACCCTCGCCGAGGGTTTCGCCGCCCTCGCTGGGCTGGGGATTGCCAGCATGTCGATGGCGCTGTTGGCTCTCCGAGGCAGGATCGATCGAGGAGGGTGACACTGCCGGAGAGCAGGCCGTGGTTCGGTTGCTACGCGTTGTGGGCCCCGGGTCCGGCTCGAGCAAACCGGAGGACGCTCGCCGAGGTTTCTCCCCCGTAGGGCGGCCACATCGCCCAGGTCACTCCCGTACGTGCCAGAACCTCGAGATCGGTATCCGGAAACGCGAGCATTGCCACGTCGAAACCGTCCAGGGAGCCTCGCTCCTCGGCAACGACGTCCAGCATCGTGGCGAGCTGGTCGTGGGTGGTGTTGACCGGGAAGAGACCGTCCAACCTCGCCGCCCGGCGAAGTGGCTTCGCACTACCGGTACCCGTGGTCGCCCCCCAGATCGGGATGCGGGGCCGCTGGACCGGCGTGGGGAGAAACCGTATGTGATCGGCCGTGAAGTGCCGACCGTGGTGGTTGATCTCTTCACCTGACCAGAGTCCGAGAATGACCTCGAGAGCCTCGTCGAGCCGCTCGGCTTGCACGCGCTCCTCTGCGCATTCGCCGAATCGTTCGAGCTCGCCACCGGTGTTGACGCCCAGACCCACCCCGAGGGTCAGTCGCCCATCGGAGAGGTGATCGAGCGTGACCGCCTCGCGGGCGACCTTGTGGGGTCGACGGCGGGACAGTGGGGTAATGGTCGGGCCGAGCCGGAGGCGCTGGGTGACCGAGGCAATGGCGGCAAGGGTGATCCACGTGTCGGCAACCTCGAGGTACTCGCTGGGGCGTCGCCACATGTGGTCCCAGAGGAAGATGCCGTCCCATCCCGCCTCCTCGGCAGCCACCGCCAACTCCACCGTCACGTGTGGATCGGCGAACTCCCCGAACGGTGGCAGGTAGAGGGCATGGAGCACCCCGGACAGACTAGAGACGTGAGCCCTCGGTGGCGAGCCGGACGCACGCCGGTCGACGACACCCAGTGGATCGACTGCAATGGCTGCTCACGGCGCACGGAATGATTTCCGATACCCTGTTGTCGTTCATCCAGAGGATCCGAGGGACCTGGCCCTGTGACGGTCCGGCAACCTGCTTTGCGGCAAGGTGCCAATGCCAGGAACGATGAGGAGGGCTCATGGGCCTGTTGCTCGATGTTCCGACACTCCACGGAGCCCTGGTGCGGTTGGAGCCTCTGTCAGAGCGCCACGCGGCCGACCTTGCGGCCGCAGCTGACGAGGAGCGGAGCGCGTATCGCTTCACCTGGGTCCCCCACGGCTCTGAGATCGCCGACTACCTGGATGCCCTGTTCGAACGGGCGGATGACGGCACGCTGTTTCCCTTCGCTCAGATCCGGTTGACCGATGAACGAGCCGTGGGGTGTACCGCCTACTGGGACCTCCGTCCGTGGCCCGGCCGGGCAGAACCGTGTGCCGTCGAGATCGGGTGGACGTGGCTGGCAGCCTCTGCCCAGCGCACCGGCATCAACGTCGAGGCCAAGCTCCTCCTCATCAGGCATGCGTTCGAGCAGCTCGGCGTTGCTCGGGTCGATCTCAAGACGGATGCCCGAAACGAACGGTCTCGAAGGGCAATCGCGGGCCTCGGCGCACACTTCGAAGGCGTCCTGCGGAATTGGTCACGGTCGTGGGCGCTGGATGAAGAGGGACAGCTGCGGGACTCGGCAATGTATTCCTTCATCGATTCGGAGTGGCCCTCCTGTGAGGAACGTCTCCGGAAGCGGCTGAGTCGGCGTCGGACTGACGGCCCCAATGGATGACCGACGTCGTAGCTACGACGCTGTTGCCGAGCGGTACGCGGCTGAACTCGGCTCCGAGCTGGACAGCAAACCGTTGGATCGTGCGTTGCTTGGTGTCATCGCCGAACTGGCCGACCGAGGGCCGGTCGCGGACGTCGGTTGCGGCCCTGGTCACGTTGGGGCGTACCTGCGTGGCCTCGGGGTCGCGACCATCGGGATCGATCTCTCAACCCGCATGTGTGTCGTGGCCGACCAGCGAAGCAACGTTCCCTCCGCCGCCGGCGACATGGTCGCACTTCCGCTCGCGTCCTCGAGCGTGGCGGCCATCGTCTGCTTCTACGCGGTCATACACCTGGACTCGGCCGAACGGGAAGCCGCCTACTCGGAGTTCGCCCGCGTCCTACGTCCGGGCGGACATGCCCTCGTCGCCTTTCATGTCTTCGATGACGAAAGCGGGGTCGGGGCGTCCCGGACTCGTACCGAGTGGTGGGGACACGACATCGATTTGACCTTTCGGTTCCTCGATCCGGCCGAGGAGCTTGCAGCGCTGGCCAGGGTCGGACTGGAGCCGACGGCCCGACTCGACCGCGGGCCCCAGGTCGGCGCGGAACATCCAAGTCACCGGTCATACCTTCTGGTACGACGCCGGTGATCCGTACTGTCAGGCTGACCGTCCGCCGACAATGCATCCGACCGTTGGCACGCAATTGGTCGGCCTACGGGGCTTGTCGGCGACCGTTACGGATCAACCGTTCCAGAAGCCAGGAATTCGCACGTTCCCGCGTCGATCACCGTCTCGCCCAGTTGGTTGTCGGCGCGGAAGCGAGCTGTGGAGCCATCGACCCAAATGGAGATTGTGAGGGTGTCGCCCGGGTAGGTGGGTCGGGAGAAGCGGCCGTACATGGAACGGAAGCGCGCCGGTTCGGATGCACACAAGGTGTGGAGGAGGGCACGCCCGACGAATCCGTACGTGCAAAGACCGTGGAGGATGGGACGGTCGAAACCGGCGCGCTTGGCAAAAGTGGGATCGGAGTGAAGCGGATTGCGGTCGCCCGACAGCCGGTAGAGGAGAGCCTGATCGGGGCGAGTCCCGTAGCTGATGACCTCGTCGGCCGGGCGAGATGGCAGGGGTTCTTTCGCGGAAGACGGTCCGCGCTCGCCTCCGAAGCCGCCTTCGCCCCGAATGAACAAGCCCGTTCCGGTGGAGAACAGAGCCCTGCCGGTTTCCGCGTCCACCGATTCTGCCTGGGAGCAGACGAGTGCTCCGGAGCCCTTGTCATAGATCGCGGTGAGCGTGGAGGTGGTCATGACCGTTGCTTCGGCCGGGATGGCGCCGTAGAGCTCGATCGACTGCTCGGCGTGGACGAGCATGGCGGGGTCGTAGTCACCCAGGGACGACCGTGAGGTGCCTCCGGCACCGGCGACTGCGGCATAGGTCGGGAGGACCTGCTGGGAGACCTCGGCGGAGTTCTCGGTCGTGAACTCGAGCTCGAAGCCGGTCGCGTCGAGGGAGCCCGCGCCCACGCCGAGTGCGTAGAGCAGGCAATCGGTCGAGGACCAGCCGCGCACGGTCGGTTGAGTCTGCGACCCCACAGCGTCGAGGTTCAGGGGCATCAGCCACTCCTAGCGGGACTCGGTCAGTGTCAGTCTTAGATGTAACACTAAATTGTGTTAACGTCAACTCGTGAGCGGTGTGACTCTCGACGAACTTGCCCGCCAAGCGGGCACAACCGGGCGCAACGTCCGGGCCCTTCAGACACAAGGGCTCCTGCCGAGGCCAGAGATCGTGGGTCGTACCGGCTTCTATGGTGCCGAGCATCTCGATCGACTTCGGACGGTCCTTCGCCTCCAGCACGAAGGGTTCTCGTTGGCATCGATCGCAGCCTTGTTCAGGGCACTGGAGACCGGGCTGACCCTCGAAGACGTGCTCGGTCTTCGTCGCCGGCTTGGCGATGAGGCCGTCGACGAGTTCTCCGACATGTTCGGCGGTTGGCCGAATATCAGGGACGGTCAGCTTCTCTCTGTCCTGCCGTCACATCTGTTCGGACTTCCCGCGGCGTCTTGACCGAGGAACGCGGATTCTGACACCGGTGTCGACGAGGTCGGCGGTGTGCTCTGGCCCGAACGGATCCCGTCGCCCCGCTTGTCGTGTCCTACCCCGTCCACTGCGCTGACCGGTTGAGCAGGGAAGCATGGCGCTCCGAGATGTTGGCATTCGGGAACATGAACTCACTGTAAAACAGGTAGTACATCGCGAAGGCGAGGAAATCACTCCCGACCGGTAGCGGAGCGTCGAATGCATAGTCGGCGATGACCGCGCCAGAGATGAATGCGTGTTCGAGAGAGTCAGCTGTCGTGTTGTTTCCGGCGAAGTAGATCGGGTATGGGCTCTGACCGGGATACGTAAACTTCCCGGGGCCCTGTGCCATATGGAGCTGCTGCTTCTCCTCGTACATGAATTGCGGCAGCCACATACCGTGCAACCAGTACTCCTGGAACAGGATCGTGTCGGCTGCCGGCATTTTGGAAGGGTATGCGGGTACAGGCGGGATGTTGCAGGGATTGCCCGGACAGACGTTCGGCGGAGGCGCCCCTTCGGGCAAATAACCGTACATGGTCAGGAAAAGTCCATCGGCCTCGAACTCCGAATGGATGTTCCCCTGAAGGTACGTCGTATAGGTGAGGAAGAGGTTGTAGCCGCTGGGATCCTCGGAGTCGGGGGCATAGTATGCGGTGAACTGCAAGGTTTCCTCGCCGTTCTGGAGATCTGGCGAAAGCACACTGTTGTCGGTGTGCACGACGCAATAGCCGGGGAGAAGTTGCGTGGCGATCGGGCAGATGTAGGACTTGTACACATCGGTCCAGGCGCTCCCGGGACCTGCCGCCAACATGCAAGCAGCCGACTGCATGTCGGTGGTGATGACGACCTTGTCGAAGCTCTTCACCTGCTTGCTGCCGTTCCCGTCGGTCCACTCCACGACGGCTGCCTGTGTGTTCGAGGGGTCCGGATACACCGCCGTGACGGTGCAGTTCAGTCCCACGGTGTGACCCGACCCGTTGGCAGAAGCGGCCGCAGCCATGGCCTGGATGAGCGAACTCGCACCGTCTACGAAGCGTTCGTACCCCTGGCAGGGTGCGGTGAATCGCGCCAGGCCGGGCCACAGTGAGTCGAGCGCGCCGAACAGCGGGAGAAGGTCACCGAAGGTCACCTGAGCTGACAGCGTGGCCCCGTAGCCGTTGATGATGCTGAGATATGGCCCCAGGAACATGCTGATGAAGCCTGCGGGGTCCTGATAGTCGGCACCGTTGGCGGCGAAGTAGGCGTCCACCGTTTGGCCCAGCGTCCTGTTGACGACGGCTTCGTCGACCGCATTCTGGAACGTGATGGCGTCAGCCCACATCGCCGGTGAATACATGGCGAACTGACTACCGGGGGTCTTGGTGGTGTCGGTGGCGCCGTAGGCGGGGAAATTGCCCCAGTTCTGCGGAGCACCGCTCGCCTGAGGGAAGGCACAGCCGACCTGGAGGTCGTCGAACGAAGCGGTGCGAACCGATGCGAACTCGGATCGCCCGAGAATGGCATCGATGTTGCGGTAGATGGCGGGGATGTAGAATTGCACCCCGGTATCGACCGGGATCTGTTGACCCTTGTAATCGACGGTGACCGTCAGTGCGTGACCGCCGACCGCCGGCCCGTTGTGGAGCAACGTCACGTCCCACTCGTGGCCGGGTTGATTGGGCTGAGAAAGACACCACCACAGCCCAACGCCCGCCATTCCACCGCCGATGACACACACATTGTTGCTCACGTCATCCCACCTTTGTCCGAGACGAATTCTGCATTCATCAAGTGCCTAACGCCGATGTTGCGCGCTCCACAGCTGTCTGCACGAGCTGAAGAGCCGCCGACGATGTCAGCTCTTCGTCGTCGTCGGTTCCGGCATCGCCATCCAGCTCGGCGCGCGCTGTCTGTCCCTCGGCGCCCCTCGCCTCGACCTTGGGAGCCGTCGCGAGCACCTCTCGGGCCTGGTACCGCGCCGGCCACGTCCATGCCCATGCGCCGAAGCCACACGAATCACGCAGTCGTTGAGCGCGGTTGAGGAGGATGCGCGAGGTGGTGACATCGCCGAGGAGACCGCACGCTGCAGCGGCGACGTCGTAACAACACGCCCGCGACACGGGCTCGTCCTCACCCTCACTCTCGATCTCGAGAGCCTCAGCGGTAATCCGGAGGGCCTCGAGAGGCTCGGAGTCGAGCCGCAACATGGCAACACCCACACGAGCCGGAACAGAGGCGCTCGGCAGAGCATCTCCGCTGATCTCGATCGTCCTCCGAAATGCCCGTTCGGCAACGTTGAAACGCTTGGTGACCACCAGGTGGGTGAGCCCCACAGTCAACTCCGCTGCCGCCACGAGCAGATCACTGCCGACCCCGATGGCGCGCTGCAAGGTATCGGCCGCGAACTCAACGGCCTCGGTCGGTTGCACGATGACAAGAGCCGAAACCATCCGGATCCGAACCAGCAGGTCGAGGAAGGTATCTGCCTTGGTCTCGGGCGAAGACAGCATCGTCGAGCAGTACCGAATGACATCATCCGGGCGGCCGTCCATGTCGGCGATCATGGCGCGCAAGTAGATGAGATCAGCCGGCCAGCTCACACCGATCTGTTCGCTGAACCTCTCCGCTTCGTCCAACAGGGCATCGGAGCGGCGGAACGCACCGGCCTGTACGCAGATTCTGGCCGCCCCGATGAGCACCTCGACCCGCAACTTCGGCTCGAGAGCATCGCCCACAGCGAGGAGTTCCTCGTGATGTCGGAGTCCTTCGGCGTGCGCGAGCGCCGCGTAGAAGACCTTCAAGTCGCGCAACAGCTCGACCATTTCCTGGTACCACCGGCGCTCGCCCATCCACTCAAGAGCTCGACGCAAGTTGTCGATGTCGGACAGGATCTCGTTCGTTCCGCCACGCAGGTCCCGGCCCTGGGTTCGCTTGCCGATCGTTCTCCCCCATTCCACGAAATATCGCGCATGGAGATCTCTCATCGCCGACGTTTCATTCCTGTCGTCGAGACGCGCACTGGCGTAGTCGGCAATCATCTCGAGCAAGCGGTAACGGGACCGCCGTCCGTCGCTTTCCACGACCACGAACGACTTGTCGACCAGTCCCTCGAGCAGATCAAGAATCGCCCAACGATCGAGGTCGTCAACCGCGCACACCGTCTCGACCGCCTCGAGATCGAATCCGTGAGCGAATACCGCAAGGCGGTCGAGCAGGAGCTGCTCGGAGGGGGGCAGGAGCTCGTAGGACCAGCTGATCGCCTCCTGGAGGGTCTGGTGCCGATCGGCGCTCCTTCCCGAACTGCGCAGCAGCCGGAAGCGTTCGTCGAGCCGAGCGAGTATCTCCCCGGCCGAGAGGGCACGTGCCCGTGCGGCGGCGAGCTCGATCGCCAGCGGGGCGCCATCGAGGCGCTTGCACAGCTCCTCCAGTGCTGGTTCGTCGACATCAAGCATCCGACTTCCTCGGGCGGCAGCCGCTCGCTCGCAGAAGAGCTCCACGGCAGCCGACACGTGGAGACCGCCCACGCGGTGCACGGTTTCACCCGGCACACCGAGGGGCTGGCGACTCGTCGCCAGGAAGCGACTGTTGCTCGTCAGGTGCAGGAGGCGGGCCACGACCTGGGCAACTCCGTCGACAACCTGCTCACAGTTGTCAAGCACGATGACTTGATCGTGTGACGCGAACTCTCCTGCAAATGCATCGGTCCAGCTCTCCGATGAGCGCAGTTTGACGTCGGTGGCCACCGCGATCGCCGAGACGACATCATCGATGCCTCGCGCTGCGCTGAGGTCGACGAACCACACGCCCGCCGAGTGATATGGCAGTGCCTCGGCGGCCACCTGCTGTGCGAGCCGTGTCTTGCCGATGCCGGCCGGTCCGACAATGGTGATCAGGCTGAGTTGTCGAAGGTCACCACTGATTGCGGCGAGGACGTCACCCCTACCCAGAAAGGTTGGGAGATGACGCGGGAGGTTTGACGGGTACGTGTCGAGCGTGCGAAGCGCGGCAAATGTATCCGGTAGCCCAGTGGCGTGGAGTTGGAAGATGGTCATCGGCGCCGACAGGTCGCGCAGGTGGTGAGATCCCTGTGATGTGAGAACCCAGTCCGGATCGATCGGATCGAGCAGCCCCCGCGCCGAATCCGAAAGCAGGATCTGGCCGCCGTGTCCGGCATTGACCAGTCGTGCGGCGCGGTTGACCGTGCTGCCGAAGAAATCGCCACCACGTTGTGTCGTCGAGCCGACGTGGATCGCCATTCGAACCCGTAGCTCGCAGCCGGGGGGCCAATCGGCCTTCGCCAGAGACCGTTGAGCAGTCACTGCCGAGGCGGAGGCAGCATTGGCAGTCGCGAACACCGCCGCCATCCCGTCGCCCAGGTGCTTGAAGACCCGACCCCCGTGGTCCTCGACAGCACCGGCGAGCAGAGCGTCATGTTGAGCAAGAGCGCTCGGCATGTCCATACCGGTTTGTTCCCAGCGCCGCGTCGAACCCTCGATGTCGGTGAACAGAAACGCTCTCACATCATGGGACGGCTCTCCCGCCATGCGTAACATTAACAGTCATCGAAGGATTGGGCACTGGGTCTGAGTGCCTCGCCCGGCTGGTGGGTGGGACCGCCCCAGTGAGCGGTCAGACATCCTCACAGGAGCTCGGCGCCTGGCGAGGAAGCCGGTTGTTCACCGGTGCCGGCATGACCGGTGGTGTGGCGCTGCACGTCCGCGAGAGTGGTGTCCTGAGCCGATGCTGGTGCAGTTGGGTCGGAGCCAGGTCAACGTGTGGCCGGTCGGCCCCGCTTCGGCATCCCTCCGGCCCTCTTCGGCATTCGCCCGGCATCATCGAGCGCCTGTCGCAGCAGCATCTCGATATGGGCGTTGAGACTGCGGAAATCGTCGGCTGCCCACTTGGCCAGCGCGTCATGGATGGATGGATCAATGCGCAGCAGTACCTGCTTGCGGTCATTCACGGACTACGAGTAGAGCGTCCCGGTATTGACAACGGGTGAAGCTGGCTGGTCACCGCAGAGAACCACCATCAAATTGCTGGCCATCGCCGCCTTGCGCTCCTCGTCAAGGTCGACGATGCCACGCTCACTCAGCCGGTCGAGCGCCATTTCGACCATTCCAACCGCGCCATCCACGATCCGGGAGCGGGCCGCGACGACCGCATTTGCCTGTTGCCGGCGCAGCATGGCTTGAGCGATCTCTGAGGCGTACGCAAGATGGCTGATGCGAACCTCGACGATCTCGATCCCAGCGATACCGATCCGCTGGGCCACCTCCTCGGCGAGCTCACCAGCGACGATTTCGGTCGAGCCACGCAGTGAGAGGCCGTCCTCTGTGGGGTCGTCGTACGGATGTGTGCTTGCAACGTGCCGCAGAGCTGACTCGGCTTGGACTCGCACGAAATTGAGATAGTCCTCGACCGCGTAGAGAGCACGCGAGGTATCGGCAACCTGCCAGACGACAATGGCGGCAATCTCGACGGGATTTCCGTCGGCGTCGTTGACTTTCAGGTGGTTCGTCTCGAAATTCCTGACCCGAATACTCACACTCCGCCGGTCGGTGAGGGGCACGATCCATGACAGGCCGGTGCGACGCACGGTGCCGATATAGCTGCCGAAAAACCGTACGACCCTGGTCTGACCGGGCTGGACGATGACCAGCGAGCCCAAGATGAGCACGGCCGCCGCGATCGGCGCGATGGCGGCAACCTTGGTCGAGCTCCCGGCAATGAAACCTGCAGCGACACCACAACCGGCGACGACAAGGACGCCGATCCATCCGTTGATGGCCCACGCCTGCCGCTCTCGGATCCCGACGAGAGGTACCGAGTGGCCTGCCACCCCGGGGTCGCTGTGAGGCTGGACGGACTGGTTCATGATTCCTCCTGGCGAGCGCTTGCTCACTAAAGTGATATCATATTGATATCACTTTATACCGTGTCGAACAAGGGGTTCGGTGACGACAGGACCCCGCTCTCCAGGAGCAGCTCGATTTGGACGGGGGTACTGAGGTCTCGAACAGCGTCGGGAGCCGAACGCCCTCACACACCAAGGATTCCGAAACGGGTACCGAGTTGCCAGGACCACCGGTACCCGTGCGCTGCCCACCTTCCCTGGACACCAGGTAACGGACACTAGGAAACGACAGCGCTGCAATACCATCCGAGCTCGTGGACCGCCACATTGACCGACCCGAACCCGGCCTGTCGGAGACGACGAGGAAGTCCGTCTGGGTCGATGGGGTGATAAGTGTCATCTTGATGAAAGGCCAATGATCCCTCGCTGAACACTCCGTCGGCGGCAACGAGGACACCACCCCTGCGAACTACCCGTGCCAACTCGGCAAAAGCCCGATCTTGGGCGTCGTCTGACGCGATGTGGTGGAGCATATGGAATGACGCGCCTGCGCTGAATCGATCGTCGGGAAGATCGAGTGCTGTCGCGTCACCGCAAACAACCTCGACGTTGGCGCCCTCCAGCCTGCTCTCCAATGCAGCAGCCAGATTCGGGTCAAGCTCTACCGCGACGAGACGGTCGGTCCTCATCCGAAGCACGTCCGTCGTGAAACCTGGACCTGGACCGATCTCGATGACCTCAGCGCCGAGTTCGACATCTCGGAGCGCATCCGGTAGGACCATCTCCTCGACGATCGTCCGCCACTCAGGACTTGCACAGAAGGCAAGGTGGGCATCGTTCATGGTCAGACTCTACGGCGTCTGCCCCCTCGTCGAGGAGGGCTTCCCATCGCGTCACCCGCGGAAAGTCACTGCGCGGTTCGGTCCCGTCGGTCGCGTACCCCGGTCAGGTGCGGACAGCCGACCGACTACGTTCGAACGTCCCACACACGGAAGCCGTCGACGCTGAGGCGGGTCGGGATGACCTCGAAGCGAGGATTGACGTCGTGCAGCGAGCGGACGAGCTCACGCTTAGCACCTACCTGCGGCCCGCAGAGGACTGTGAGACTTCCACCGTCGCCGCCCGCTCCATTCACCTTCCAGCCCACCGCTCCAGTCGACGCGGCGACGTCAATGGCGGTTTCGGCGTCCGCGCAAACAAGGCCGGGGTGAAGTTGGCATTGCGCTTCGGTGTTCTCGATCATGGCGTGTCCGAGCGCGCGGAAGTCCGCGCTGAGAAGAGCATCGCGCGCCGCTTCAGCGGCACGGCGAAGCTCGCGGAGCTGGGGTGCGTTCGGGCCCCCTTGAGCCAAACGGACGATGACGCGATCGTGGAGTGCCGATGACACATGAGTACGCCCCAAGGAGACCAGAGTGAGTCGGCGTTCGAGTTCCGACCGGGTGGTGTCGGGTACAGAGAGATGGGTGACCGAGGCGTGAGGATAGGTGGTGATCTCGATGAAGTTGATGCCTCCGTACGCTGCGCAGAGCTGATCTTGGACGCCGGACTGGATCCCGAGTCGTTCGGTTTCGACTCGATGCGCCGCGTAGGCGAGTTCGTGGGGGCCCAGGCGGCCGGGTGTGAGCGCGTCAAGGGCGCCCATCAATGCCACCGTGGCGCTGGCTGAGGTACCGGTCGAGCTGCCCGCCGGCGCCTTAGAAGAGATGGAGATCTCGGCCGAAACGTCGCCGGGGAGGCCGATCTCGTCGATGGCGGCTTCGAGTAGCGGGTGGCGACCAGGTCCTGCGGCAAGCTCGAAGGCGTAGCGGTCGCCGTAGTTCTGCACGTCGAGGACGACCCGTTCCGGCAGGGCACCGGCGGGGTGCACCTTGATCCGCACCTCGACGCAGGGGTGGACCCCGATGTTGAACACCTTGCCGTGCTCGGCGAACCAGGTGTCCGTCCAGCCCCCGAGGTCACAGATGCGGATTGGGGCCGCAGCGTTGACGATCCGATTCGGGACCGGGTACTCGTCCATGCCGGTCATCCTGCCTGACGGTGGGTGAAGGTGCAGGTGAGCGCTTGAGCCTGCGTTCGGGCGTGATCGGTGGCCATGGACTGCGTTGAGTGTCCAACCCGCTGATCGGCTTCCCTCGCCGAGGGACTTCTTCCAGGAATTCTCCGTGGGTGTGTCGATCCGGTCCCCTCCCGTTCGACGCTCTGACAGAGTGAGGCGAGAGCCGCCCACTGAGAACAGAAATGGAGCAGACAATGCGATTCCTGGGATACACCCTGGCCAACGAGGCGGAGACCCCGACCGAGCCCCCGTCCCCCGACATGTACGAGACGATGGGTCGGTTCGTCGAGGACGCGACCAAGGCCGGCGTCATCGTCGCAACCGGAGGCATCGCCCCCACCTCCGAGGGCGCCCGGATCAGCCTGAAGAATGGCGAGTACACGGTCGTCGACGGGCCCTTTGCCGAGGCCAAGGAGCTGGTGGGCGGCTGGGCGATCATGGAGTGCCGCGACCTGCCCGAGGCGGTCGAGTGGTCCAAGCGCTTCCTCGGCGTTCTGGGCGAGGGTGAGGTGCGTGTCCGCCCGGTCTTGGACTGACGCTGGGGCGGACCACCTCCCGCGGAGCACACGGCCCGGTGGTTGAATCGGTGGCGTGCCGGCTACCGATTCGACCGCCGCCATCGAGGCCGTCTTCCGGGTCGAGTTTCCCCGGGTGGTCGCTGTGCTGGCCGCCTTCACCGGCGACATCGCCCTGGCCGAGGAGCTGGCTCAGGACGCGCTGGTGGACGCGCTCCGCCAGTGGCCCCGGGACGGGACCCCGCGCAACCCCGGCGTGTGGCTCACCGCCGTGGGGAAGCGCAAGGCGATCGACTCCTTCCGCCGCCATCGCACGCTGGCGGCCAAGTACGCCCAGATCGGGCGCGAGCAAGCGGCCGGTCCGACCCACGGCGATGGGGAGGACGCGGCGCTCGGCACGGTGTCGAGCGAGGAGATCGACGACGACCGCCTCCGCCTGATCTTCGTCGCCTGCCACCCTGTCCTGGCGGTGCCTGCCCGGGTGGCGCTGACCCTGCGGCTCGTCGGCGGGCTCACTGTGCCAGAGATAGCCCGGGCCTACGTCGTCCCCGACGCCACGATTGCGCAGCGCATCGTGCGAGCCAAGAAGGCCATCGCCCAGGCCGGCGTCCCCTTCGAAGTCCCGGTCGGCGAGGAACGCACGGCGCGCTTGGGTGCCGTGCTCGAGGTCATCTACCTCGTCTTCAACGAGGGCTACTCGGCCACCGAGGGCGAGGACTGGGTGCGGCCTGAACTGTGCGGCGAGGCGCTCCGCCTCGGCCGCGTCCTAGCGGCCCTCGTGCCTGACGAGCCCGAGGTGCACGGCCTCGTCGCCCTCATGGAGTTCCAGTCCTCCCGCCTGGCTGCCCGCATCGGACCCGATGGCGCTCCCGTCCTGCTGCTCGACCAGGACCGCCGCAGGTGGGATCGCCTCTACATCGGGCGGGGCGAAGCCGCACTGGCGCGGGCCGACCAGCTCGCCACAACCCGGGGCCCCTACACCCTGCAGGCCGCCATCGCCGCCTGCCACGCCCGTTCATTCCGGCCCGAGGAGACCGACTGGCACAAGCTGGTCGTCCTCTACACAGCGCTCGCCCACGCCACACCCTCTCCGATCGTCGAGCTCAACCGTGCCGTCGCGGTCTCGTGGGCCTGGGGTCCTGCAGAAGCCCTGGACCTGGTGGAGGTCCTCGCAGGCTCCGGCACGCTCGAGCGCTACCACCTCCTGTACAGCGTCCGGGGCGACCTGCTCGACCGGCTGGGCCGCCACGGCGAGGCCGCATCCGAGTTCGACCGGGCGGCGGCATTGGCAAGCAACGGCCGTGAGCGCACCCTCCTGTCCGATCGCGCCCGCATCAGCCGCCACCGGTGTTGAAGCTCCAGCCCGATACGGGTGTCGGGCTGTTGAACTGAAGCAAGCGCGAACCCCTCCCGGCGCACCGCCGGACGGGTCTCCGATCAGTCGCTGGTGGGTGCCAGGTTCGAGGTGGCAGTGGCTGTTCCTCCGCTGTTGGTCGCGGTGACGATGGTTTCGAGTTCGGATCCCGCATCGCTGGCTTGGCTGAGGTAGCTCGTGCCCATGGCACCGGTGATCGCGTTGCAGATGGTGCGTGATGCGCTGCAGTCGTACCACTGGTAGGTAAACGTGATGTCGGGTGTCCCGTTCCAGCTCCCAGAGGTTGTGGTGTACGTGTCGCCGATTGCCGGCTCGCCAATGGGGTTTACCTGCGGCGCACTGACCAGGGTCGGTGTGCCGGCCGCGATGACGACTGCCGTGGCCGGGGATGCTTGTGACGCGGAGCCCCCGCCATTTCCCGCAGTGACGATGCAATCGATGGTGGATCCGATGTCTGCTGTCTGGGGGACGTAGGTCTGTCCGTTCGCTTGGAAGATCGGACTGAAGGTGGCGCCTGAGATGTCGCATCGCTGCCACTGGTAGCTGTAGGACAGCGGTTGGGTTCCGTTCCATTTACCGTTGTTCGCAGTGAGCATGTCGCCTTGGACAGTGTTCCCGGTGGGCACAGTCGGTGCGGTGAGGAGAGCGGGCGCTACCGGGGTGGCCGGCACGAACACGCTGACGCTGGCCGAGCTGTCGTGGACGGTGCTCTGCGGAGTCGTGGTGAAGATCTCGTCTTGGTTTGTGTAGGTGGTCGGGTTCAGGGTCGGGGAAATTTCGACGACGAACGTAGCGGTTACTGATCCGCCTGCGGGGATGGTGCCGAGCTGGCATGCGGTGCCGGCGACGATCTGGTGGGGAGAGCGGCCACCGGAGCTGGTGTAGAAGACCGCGCACGGCCCGCCACTCGTCGTCGAGACGTACGGGAAATACCCCGACCAGTCCCCGACCGACGAGTTGTACGCCGGCGTGTCGCCGGTGTTCGACACGGTGAGCGTCCGATCCAGGTTCGAGCCCTGAGGCGTTGAAGAGACGTTCGACGCGGTGACGGACAGTCGTGCGCCCGTCCCGAGCACACTGACCACGTTCGAGGTCACGACGCTGTTCGCAAGGTTCGAGTCGAGGACCTGGCCGTACGCATCGAAGGTTGCCGTCAACTGGACGCTCGGCCCCGACGCCGGCTCGAAGCTGAAGACCACCTGGGTGCTCGACCCGGGAGCCATCGGCGGCGAGTAGCAGTCGAGTTGGCTGTCGTAGGGAATGCACGAGACACCGGGCGGTTGACTCACCAGACTCTCCGGAGCGCCAGTCGCCGGCATCGGGACAACGGTGATGAAGGCCGCGGATGTGCCCGCGCCGATGTTCTGGATCGTCAGCGTCCCGGTGATGCTCTGGCCCAGTTCGATCGACGATGGGCTCAGCGCCACCGTTCCGGTCGGATCAGCGGGAGTTGGCGCCCATTACCAGGTGACCGAGGCCGTGTTGCTCGGACCGGCCACCGTCGCCGTGGTCGTCATGCCGCTCGGTCCCGTGTCAGAGGGGGTATCCCGGTGAGTACTGCCATAGCCCGGGTGGTTTTCGCGGCGAGCTTTCCTGTGGTGCATACCGTTATCTGCGGCGTCGCCCCCTTGGAGCACGTCGTCCCGGGCTTCGCAGCCACCTTGACCGTCGGAAGCCCGGCCCCCGAGGCCGGCAGCGTAATCTTCACCTTGGTCGACAGCACCGCAACCGCACCGCTGTTCGTGACCGACACGGTCGACTTCGCGACTTGTCCGGGCGCCAGGTTCGCAGCTGGCTGGGTTGCTGCGACCACCACCGGAGACGTCGCAGCAACTGCGATGCCAGCCTGAATCCCTACCCCGAACGTCAGACAGACGATCGGCATGCACGCTCGCCCTACCTGGCGCAAGAACGGATTCTCTCCGAAACGTCGAGACTGATGCCCCCTTCGCTTGGCGCAGCGCGCCTGTCGCCCGACGACCGGAGTCTAGGAAGCGCTCATGGAGGGAACAAGCGCCCGGATAGCCCGAAGGAAGGCCCACGGCATCCGATTGCCGGCCCTACCCGGTGCCGCCTGACCCCGGGGATCCGGGACTCGTGTCGCCGGCCAGACGGAACGTGTTGCAGTAGAAGAGGCGTCCACCCGGCTTCCGCCAATCGGCCCAGTCCGCGAACTCCTCGCTAGCAACACCTCCGAGCTGCGGCGCGACGAAGTCCACCATCGTCTGGTAGGTAGCCTCAGGATCGGCGGAGTCGAACTCGTAGAAGTGCATGTACTCCGGGTCACTGGACGCCTCGTTCTCGTAGACCGAGATCTGCGTGAATCCCGGGATCCCGGCTGCAGCGATGTGGCGTATATGAACGAAATCACCCCAGTCGCGGAGGGTCCCGGCTTGCTCGGGTGTACGGGGGCTGATCCAGACGACCAGGAGCCCTGTCGTCGGCCGCCCCGTCAGTACACCTTGGCTCGGCCGCCGGTGGCGGCGGAAGCACATTGCCGTGGAGCCCGGCACCGGCGTAGGTGGTGGGCAAGTCTCGGTCAACTCGGCCACGACCAGCAGTGGCCCGTCTGGGACGCGCATGGGAAGGTCGGTGCGCCCAGGAAGAGAATTCTCCCACCAGGAGGCCCGATGCACACCCGGATCGCGTGTCAGCTCGGCGGTCCGGCGCGCGCCATCGTCCTCCGTTCCGTCACCGAGCTCGAGGTACAGCCGTGGCGTACAGCGGTCTTCCACCGACCATCAGGCTAGTGGCCATTTGGTCGAGGGCAATGTGAGTCCCTGACCCATGAGGCGAGAACCGATCAACGAATGAGACGGCTCGCCTTGGCACCATGCGACCGAACGACCTGTCATGGGAGTAGAACGATCTTTCCAAGGGTGTGTCGTCGCTCCAGTTCCGCGTACGCCTGTCGGGCCTGATCGAGGGGGAAGGTCGCGGCGATCGGCACCACGATGCGTCCCGAGGCGACGAGGTTGGCCATTTCGCTGAGGACCTCAGGTGTGGAGGCGGTCGAACTCCCCTCGGACTTGACGCCGTACTCCTGTGCGGCTTGGAACGCGATGATGGTCTCGATCCGATCCCGTGGCACCCCGAGATCGGTGGCGAGGCGAATGTAGTCGTCTCCGAAGGTGTCGATGAAGGCGTCGACGCCCTCTGGGGCCAGTGCTCGGATGCGATCGGGCAGGCCTTCTCCATAGGCCACGGGCGTCACGCCGACGGACATCAACCACTCGTGGTGAGGCTCTGAGGCTATGCCGATGACATCGGCCCCTCGCACCCTGAGTAGCTGGACCACGAGCGATCCGACCCCACCCGCCGCGCCCGAGACAACGACCGTGTCGTTCGGATGCGGGTTCACCGCTCGAACGGCGGCGAATGCCGTTACCCCGGCGACATAGAGCGATCCGGCCGCTTCCCATGACAGGGAGGTCGGCTTCGTTATGAGGTGTTCAGCTGAGACGACGACGTAGGCCGCCTGGCTGGACCGGCGGTCGGACCAGCCGAGCACCTCGTCTCCCACCTTGAACCCGTTGACACCATCCCCGACTTCGGCCACGACGCCTGCGAGGTCGCTCCCTTGCCCGGAAGGGAACGTGGCCGGGAAGACCGCGTCCATGTGGCCCTCGCGAATCGCCGCCTCTCCTGGGTTGATCCCGGCCGCACGAACGGCGACGAGAACCTCACCGGGCGAAGGGGCTGGCCTCTCGACCTCGGCGACATACAGGACATCTCTCGCGCCGTAGTTGTCGAATCGCACCGCTTTGGGCATCGCGTCGCTCCCATCCCTAGGTGTCTTCGCATCGTATCGATGCTGTAGCGGCAGCTCGTCATCGCTCGCCCAGTTCGACGAGGTCATCCCCGCTTGGGTGGTCGCGACCTTGCTTGGAGACATCCGATCGTGTTGCACGGCAGGAGATGCCACGAGCCCGGGATTCGTCGGCACAGAATCCTTGCGGTCCGCAGGTGCTCGAGCGGTGGTCGTGCTGCCTCTTTGGGCACGGAAGCAGCGGTTCGGTACGGTCGTGTTGGCCCACTCTCGACCCCTACGGTTGACGGGGGACCGGGTGGAGCCGCTTGAGTTGCTAGCCGAAGTTGACCCACTTGAGCGGAGGGAGTGGGATTCGAACCCACGGAGGCTTGCACCTCACGGCTTTTCAAGAGCCGCGCATTTGTCCGCTCTGCCATCCCTCCTGGCGCGTGACAGGGTAGCTGCGGGTCATCTTCGGGTCTGCCTCGGGCCGGATCCGGTCAGGCATTGCCCGGTTTCGGCGCCGCTCCGTGGGGGGATCCGCCGGTGACGATCTCACCGCGTAGTCCGTCCATCCACGAGTGAGCATCGCGTCGCGACTGGTCGACCTCCTCCCGGATGGCCTCCCCGCGGGGACCGGCTGCCGGGTACGAGCCCAGGAACTTGACCCCGGCCAGTTCGGCGTGCAGATCGGCCAGGCAGTCGCCCACCACGGCGTCGCCCACGTGCCCCTCGAAATCGATGATGAAGCAGTAGTCGCCGAGGGCCTGCTTGGTCGGCCGTGACTCGAGCTTGGTCAGATTGATGTTGCGTGCGGCGAAGTGACCCAGGATGGCGTAGAGGCTGCCGGGGTGGTCTGCGCTCTGGAAGCAGGCGATGCTGGTCCGGTCGTGTCCGGTGGGAGCCGGGATGCCGGTCTTGGCGAGCGAGACGAAGCGGGTCTGGTTGTCGGGGTGGTCCTCGACGTCGTCGGCCAGGATCTCGAGACCGTAGAGTTTGGCCGCCAGCCGCGGGGCGATGGCCGCGGTCGGCCGGTCCGTCATCGATGGATCGCCCTGGCCGAGCAGTCGGGCGGCGTCGGCAGTCGAGTTGGTGGCCACCATCGTCGCCCGGGGCAGCCGCTCGTGCAGGAACCGGAGGCACTGGGCTGTGGCCACGGGGATCGATGCCACCCGTTCGACGTCCCCGAGCGACGTCCCCGGAGTGCCCATCAGATGGAGGTGGACGTCCAGCACGACCTCCCGCTGGATGCGCAGGTCGAAGTCGAAGACGAGACTGTCGATGATGTCCCGGACGGTCCCCTCGATCGCGTTCTCCAGCGGGACGAAACCGAGGTCGATCTCGGCACGGTCGACCGACTCGAGCACGTCGGCGAGAGAGTCCAGCGGGAGGATGTCGCCGTCGGCGTAATCGGGCTCACGCAGGAGCGCTTCCTCGGTGAAGGTTCCCTCCGGCCCGAGGAACCCGATCCGAAGTGGCCGGCCGGGAACAATCCCCGGGGATGCGTCTTCGGCCATACACAGGCAGGATAGTGAACATCATGGACGAACTCGCGCTGCAACGCCTGCTCACCGAGGTGCGCTCGGGGGAGTGTTCCCCCGACGACGCGGTGCTCCGTCTGCGGCGGCTGCCGTTCGCCGATCTCGGGTTTGCCAAGGTCGACCACCATCGTCAGCTGCGGCTCGGCCTGCCCGAGGCCGTGTACGGGCAGGGCAAGTCGGCGGCCCAGTGCTCGGCGATCGTGGGCGAGCTCCTGCACGAGGGCAGAGAGGGCACCACACACGACACCCCGTCGGGCATGACGCCGGGCATCGGCCCGGTCATCCTGACCCGGGCCGATGACGGACAGGTCCGTCAGGCGATGGCCGAGCACCCCGGCGGTGTCCGGACGGTCACCGGCCAGGCCACGGGCGCCGATCAGGTTCGGGGCGAGCTCTCGACGGTGGTGTGGCGCCCGGCCGCTGCACGCCCGGCTCGCACGCTGGTGATCACCGCGGGAACCTCCGACCTGCCCGTCGCCCGCGAATGCGAGGCCACCCTCACCGCCCTGGGGCTCCGCCCGACCCTGTTGGCCGATTGCGGGGTTGCCGGCGTGCACCGGCTGTTGGCCTCGGCCGACGAGCTCGCCGACGCCGACGCCATCGTCGTGGTGGCCGGGATGGAAGGCGCCCTCGCCAGCCTCGTGGGTGGCATCTCTCCGGCTCCGGTCGTGGCCGTCCCAACCAGCACCGGGTACGGCTCAGCGCTCGACGGTGTCACCGCGCTCCTGGCCATGCATGCGTCCTGCGCCGCGGGCATCACGGTGGTCGGCATCGACAACGGATTCGGAGCAGCATGTGCGCTCGCCCGGATGCTGCCGTGAGGATGCTCCGGCCCGCGGGTAGGACGGCCGAGGGGACGTCCGCTCGGGGAGCGCGCTCGGTCGCCTGGTTCCACTGCTTCGCCGGGATCGCCGGGGACATGGCGCTCGGCAGTCTGATCGACGCCGGCGCCGACCTCGGCGAGGTGCTCGCGTTGCTCGAGCGGCTGCCGTTCAGCGGATGGGCCCTCGAGGTCGAGCCCGTGCTCCGGGGCGGCATCGCGGCGACCCGGGCGATCGTCACCGTCCACGACCACGTGGTCGTGCGTACCTACGCCCACATCGTGGGGCTGGTCGAGGAGGCCCGGCTGCCTGAGCGGGTGGCGGCCCGGGCCCTGGCCACGTTCGAGGTGCTGGCCGAGGTCGAGGCCGGCCTCCACCGGCGCCAGGTGGACCAGGTCCACTTCCACGAGGTCGGGGGCCACGACTCGATCATCGACGTGGTCGGGACCGCCGCAGCCCTCGAGGTCCTGGGCATCGACGAGGTGAGAGCCAGCCCGGTGGCCACGGGAATGGGCATGGTGCGGTCCGCCCACGGGATGCTCCCCAATCCTGCGCCTGCCGTGGTCGGGCTCCTGAAGGGTGTGCCCACCTGGGGTCGGAACATCCCGGTCGAACTCACCACCCCGACCGGCGCGGCTCTTTTGGCCGCGCTCTCGGCCGGGTACGGCCCGATGCCGGCCATGCGGGTGAGCAGCCAGGGATTCGGAGCGGGGACCCGCGAGCTCGACGAGCTGCCCAACTGCACCCAGGTGGTCACCGGTCTGCGAACCGACCGGGCCGGGAGCGAGGGCCCCGGCGCCCCCGAGGCGGACGCCGGCCAGCCTGTGGCACTCCTCGAGGTGACCGTCGACGACGTCACCGGCGAGCAGTTGGCTCACGCCATCGCACGGCTCCTCGAGGCGGGGGCGCATGACGCATGGCTGTCGCCCGTGCTGATGAAGAAGGGCCGGCCCGGACACGTCGTCCACGTTCTCTGCGATCCGGTCCAGGTCCGCGAACTGCGCGGGGTGCTCCGGTCGGAGACGGGCTCACTCGGGGTTCGTCTCACCACGGGTGAGCGGTGGCCTGCGGCCCGGTCGATCGAGTCTGTCGTGGTCGACGGCCAGCTGATCCGGGTCAAGGTGAGCGCGGACCGGGTGAAGGCCGAGCACGAGGACGTGGCTCTGGCTGCCCGCCGGACGGGGAAGCCTCTGCGCGAACTGGCCTTCCGAGCGGAGTCGCTCTGGCGGACCGAGAACGGCTCGGAGGTCGATCGGCCGCAACGGGTCGCACCTGCCGGCAACGATGACCGGCGCAACCCGGAGGGCCAACAGGGTGCGGAGACACCTCGCGCCCTCCGGCCCGAGGAGCGCGGCGGGAGGGGCAAGGACGGGTCCACCGGCACGACTGGAATCGCCGGAACCGATGCGTTCGACGGGGACGACGAGCCCGCGTAGTCGTAGCCCTCAGCCGGATCGCAGGATCCGGGGGGGCACGGTGGGCGGATGGTCGGGGAGGATCCACCGCCAGCCGTCGTCGTCGCGCTCGAGCCGGTGCTGGTGGTGCGTCTTGAGGTAATGGTGCCAGTGGCAGAGCCTGACCAGGTTCTCCATGCTGGCCTTCCCCCCATCGACGAACGGCACCAGGTGGTCGATCTCGAGCCCCTCGCCGGTGTCGCAGCCGGGAACCACGCACACCGGGTCCCGCTCGGCGAGAGCCCTCCGGAGCGCTGTCGGGATCGTCCGGCCGGCGTGGGCGACCCCGGTGACGTCGACCCCGTCGGTGACCAGCACGCTCAGGATCGAGTCGATCGCCAGGCGCCGGGCCACCTCCACCGGGATCGGGCCGATCCCCTGGATCTCGCAGAGTTCGCCGGGCTCGACCCGACCGCGGACCAGCGCGGCGTGATCGACACGCACGTGGACCATGGTCGGTGGCCCCGGGGGAGCAGTACCGCGGCCGTCCTCGGCCCTGTCGCCCACCTCGTGCGCGCGCCCCTTCTCACTCGTGCTCTTGCTGTTGCGGTGGGAGCGGCTGTTGCGGTCGGATCCGGTCCGATGCCGGCGATCCCCACCGTCGGCCGCGTGTGAGCCGGTACTCCCCCCGCCGCACACGAGCGCCACGAGGGCGTCGGCTGCCAGGGCCCGACGTGGCTCTTCGAGGCCGACCCGCCGGGCGTCTGCGGCCAGACGGTCGACCTCGTCCTTGACCGAGGCCAGGAGGCGGGCGCCCGCGTCGGGCGTGAGCCGGGCGTCGAACCGGACGGCACCGTCCCCCTCCACCCAGTTGCGGAAGTAGCGTCCGCGGTGGATCGCTTCATAGGAAGCGTGCGAGTCCTGGCCGGCCGCTCTCACCCGCCGGCAGCGGAGCTTGAGGACGCTGAGTGGCTGCTGCCCGGCAGCCTCCACCAGGGCCTCCTCTGCTCCGGGCTGGAGGATGGCGGCCCCGGCGATCTCCTTGAGCTGGGTCTCGGAGAGCTTCCCCCGGCGCACGGCCTCGTCCGTTGCGGGAAGGGAGCCCAGATTCCGTGCGGTCTCGAGGGCGGTGATGGCCGGTCCGAGCCCGGTCCCTGTGGCCTCGGCGACGTGGGCAGCCGCGGAGCGATGGCCGGCACGCCGCCAGACGTTGGAGGACTCCACGCGTCGGGCGGTGAGCAGCTTGCCCGCTGCGGCGAGGCGTTCGAGCTCGGCGAAGGCGTCGAGCAGACGTGAGGCGTCTGCCCCGCTCAGACGCTCGGGGTCGAGGTCGGCCAGGGACGACCTGAGTTGATCGGTGACCCGGCGGAGCGCGTCGATGAGCATGGGCCATGCTCCCAGCAGGGTGTATCAGGTAGGGACCGGGCGCGCACCCGGTGGTGTTCGGGGCGGCTACCGTCTGGCCAGCCGGGTGGCCCGGCACGGTGGGCTCGGCGTCCCACGACCGAACGAAATCGAAGGAACCCGTGACATGACCCGTCTGCGTACCTGGTCCCTCGTGGTCCTCGCCCTCTCCGCCCTCGGGTTGGCAGGATGCGGGAGTTCGTCCTCGAGCCCGACCACGACCTCGAGCCCGACCACCACCACGACTGCGGCGACGATCGCCGACCCCTCGCCGGCCGGCACGTTCGGGGTGAAGCCGACGGTGACGGTCCCACCGGGAGCGCCCCCGACCCAGCTCGAGGTCAAGAATCTCATCGTGGGCACCGGCCCGGCGGCCAAGGCGGGCGACATGGTGACCGTGCAGTACGTCGGGGTGGCCTACTCGAGCAAGAAGCAGTTCGACGCCTCCTGGGACCGGAACCAGCCCTTCCAGTTCGTCCTCGGGGGCAACGTGATTCCCGGCTGGAACGAGGGAGTCGTCGGGATGCAGGTCGGCGGCCGTCGGGAGCTGATCATCCCGCCGAGCCTCGCCTACGGCGCGCAAGCCCAGCCGAGTGCGGGCATCGCCGCCAACGACACGCTCATCTTCGTCGTGGACCTGCTCAAGATCGGCTGACGTCGTGAGCGCGGGCGGTGACCATGGCGTCCCGGAGTGCCGCCCCACCCGGCACGTCACCGAGCCCGCGGATCACGCCCTCCACATCCGCCGGCGGCCGGTTCTGGGTCAGCTTGGCCTTCGCCTCGACCCGGGTGATCACGCATTCGATGCCGACGATCCGACTGAGCATCCCATCGACGTACTCCTCCGGGGCGTCGGTCACCGACCACGGTGATCCCGAGCGCGCCTCGTTGGCATCGGTGAGAGCGGTGACGTTGGCCCGGAGCCACCCGACGTGCCGGATGGCGCGGGCTGTCCCGTGCAGATGGATGCTCAGGTAGTTCCAGGTCGGCACCACCCGGCCGTGCTCGCTCTTCGACGGGTACCAGGACGGGCTCACGTAGCCATCGGTCACATCGAACAGGACGATGGCGGGGACCGGCTGCTCGAGCAGGGCCGCCAGAGGGTTGCCGCCGGCGACGTGTCCGTTGAGCCGGGCCTCGCCCAGTGGCCCGCGGATGAGCTGCCACGGCAGCAAAGACGCCTCCATCCCGTCGCCGGACGGGACCACCAGCGTGCCGGCCACCCGCGCCTCGACCAACGAGAAGGCCTCGGTTGAATCGGCGATCTCGAATGCGGTCACCCGGTACACCCCGGCATTCTCCCATGAGCACCCGCCGAGGCCCCCCGGTTAGGCTGGCCCGCGATGGATCTCGCCCGTGCCCTCGCCTTCGCAGACGGTCGGCAGAACGGTCTCCTGACCACGCTCCGCGCCGATGGCCGGCCGCAGCAATCCGTCATCCTCTACGTGCCCGACGGGGACCGGTTCACCGTCTCGCTGACCGACACCAGGGCCAAGACCAGGAACCTGCGACGGGATCCCAGAGCGGCGCTGTTCGTGGTCGGGGACAACATCTACACCTGGGTCAGCCTCGACGGGACCGTCGAGCTGAGTGATGTCGCCACCACGCCCGACGGCCCGACCGCCGATCTGCTGGTCGAGTACTACCGCCGCGGACACGGTGAGCACGAGGACTGGGCCGCGTACCGGAAAGCCATGGTCGACGACCATCGGCTCGTCGCCACGTTCACCGCCACCTCTGCAACGGGAATCCTGCCGGACTGACCCTCTCGGGCGCAGGCCGCAGTCAGTCCCGGTCTTCGAGCGTGCTGCGGTACACGTTGGTGCTCCTCGACTCGAAGCCAAGGCGCACATAGAGCCGGTTGGCCGCCTCGCGGCTCGGGCGCGAGGTGAGGTCGACGGTCTTCGCGCCGACCGCCGTTGCCCGGTCGAGCGCCGCCCGGACGAGCGCCTCGCCCGCACCCGTTCCGCGGGCCGCACCGTCGACGACGACATCCTCGATCCAGGCTCGGACCCCGGTCGGGATCCGGAAGACGGCGAGGGTCAGGGTCCCGACGATCCGGTCCGCGGCGTCGTGGGCGACGAAGAGGATGCTCGCCTCGGAGGAGACGATCTCCTGCAACTCGTCGTGGCTGGTGGGCGGAGACGACGACGAGAGCTGGGGGATCAGTCGCACGAATGCCTCGACCAGCTCGGCGGTGACCTCGCGGGCCTCGGTGACGACGACCCCGGCCCCGGAGCCGACCGCAACCCCGGCGGAAGCCGGTGGGGCGGAACCTCTGTCGCCGGCTCCGGGCGGGTCGGTGTTCACGATGGTCGGGTCAGCGGCGGCGACCGGGGGTCCGGTTCCGGCCTCAGCCCTTCTCCGGGTTCCCGCGCCAGATCGGTGAGCGCACCGGGTCGTAGAGCACCTCGATCGGGTCCCCCCGGAGCGCCGAGAACACATGGGCGCCCCACCGCTCGGCCCCGGCTAGCGGGTAGGGCAGATCGTCGAGCGCGAACCAACCGACGTCCGAGCATTCGAGCGGGTGGGCGCGCAGCTCGCCGCCGACCGGTCGGCACTGGAAGACCAGCGAGTAGAGAGGGATCCGGCTGATCCCGACCCGCAACCCGTCGAGGACGGCGATGAGGCGGACCACCTCGACGTCGATGCCGGTCTCCTCCTGCACCTCCTTGACCACGACCTCGGCGGCCGAGTAGCCGACGTCGGCCCAACCGGTCGGGTAGAGCCACACCCCCGAGTCGGCCCGCTTGACGAGCAGGATCTCGCCCTGGTCGTTCCCGACCGCGGCGCCGACCGCGACCTTGGGGGTGACATAGCCGGGGACGCCCTTGCCCACCGTGTCGAGCCACTCCTCGACGATGCCGTCCATGTCCTCGACGACGTCGGTGCCGTCCATCGCCATGCGGATGTCGGCGGCGACGTGCAGGACCTCCTCGAAGCGCTCCTGCTCGTAGAGGGACTCGGTGAACCCGAGGCCGGTCCGGGCGATGCCCGCCAGCGCCTCGCTCCACCGGAGGAGCTGCTTTTCGGAGGGGACGGCATCCACGGGGCCGACGCTACCGCACTGCCCCCGCAAATCGTCCATCGTCGGGCAGAATGGGGAATGGCCGTTCTGAGCGACTGTCGCCACTACATCATGCAGACGACGAACCACGAGGAGAAAGTCGAGAAGTGCCGGATGGGCGCCAACGAGCAGCTCCCGTTCGCCTGCCCGGACGGTTGTCTCTTCTACGAGCCCCGCAAGGTCACCGGAGCCGGCTGGACCATCCGCAAGCCGGACGATCCGTCCGCCTGAGCTGCGGCACTGAACTGCGGGTGCCCTCGCCCCGCGACCGCCGGTCGACGTGGGTGCCCACGCCACCACGCCTCCTGGCCGCCGCCCCGCCCGATCTCGCTGCCTAGCTCTCGACCACGTCCCCGAGCAGGTCGACCTGGACGCCCTCAGCCCTGAGCCACTCGAGGGCCCGGTCGAGGACCACGCCGTCGCCGTCGAGCTCGCAGATGATCCACCCGGAGTGCTCGCCGACGTCGGCCCGACGGATGTTGGGTACGATCTGCAGCTCGGTGACCATGCGGGCGATGATCGGCTCACGCACCAGCTCCTCGGGGAAGGTCAGCTTGACCCGTACCCCGATCACTGTGTCTCCCCTGTCACTGCGCCTCCCCGGTCGCCGCACCGTCACCCAGGGCGTCGTTGAGGTTGCCCGATCGGAATCCGTCGAGATCGAGGGTCACGTACCGGTAGCCCGCGCCGTGCACGGCGGCGGCTACCTCGATCCGGCGGGCCACCGCGTCGGCCAGGTCCTCCTCGGGCAGCTCGACGCGGGCGGTGTCGCCGTAGTGGCGGACACGGAGTTCACGGAACCCGAGCGCACGCAGCGCGGACTCGGCTCGGGCGACCGTGTCGAGGGTGGTGAGGGTCACCCGGGTACCGTACGGCACGCGGGAGGCGAGGCAGGCCGCGGCAGGCTTGTCCCAGGTCCGCAGGCCGAGACGACGGGACCACGTCCGGACGTCGGTTTTGGTGAACCCGGCACGGACCAGGGGGAAGACCGCACCCCGCTCTGCGGCGGCCGCCTGGCCGGGACGATGGTCCCCCAGGTCGTCGAGGTTCACCCCGAGCACCACCGTGGCGTCCTCGCCGGCCACTCCTGCCAGCGGATCGAGAGCTTCCATCAGCGCGGACTTGCAGTGGGCGCAGCGGCTGCCGTCATTGGCCGCATACGACGGGTCTGCCAGCTCGCGGGTCGCCACCTCGCGGTAGGTGAGCCCCCACTCTGCCGCCAGGGCCCGGCAGTCGGCCAGCTCCTCCGGGGCGAGGGAGGGTGACACGGCGGTCACGCACAGCACACGGTCGGCACCGAGCTCATCGGTCGCCATCCACGCCAGGAAGGCCGAGTCGGCGCCGCCGCTGAAGGCCACCACCACCGGGCCGAGACGACGCAGCTCGGCACGCAGGGCCTCGAGATCAGCGGTCCCGGCGGTCTGACTCCCGGCGGTCTGAGTGCCGGCGGCGGTCACGCAGGTCGGCGTGGCGCTCACCCGCCCGGAGCGATCTGCGCGAGCACGTCCTCCACCGGAGCGACCATCCCGGTCACAAAGGGCCCGAACTCGGCGAAGCGGGCCGACCCCTCGTCGAAGCGCATGGTGTAGACGCACTCCTTGAGATCGTCGGGGTGGACGCCGAAGAGCGTCACACCCCACTCCCAGTCGTCGATGCCGGTCGAACCGGTGATGACCTGGAGGATGCGCCCGGCGAACGTCCGGCCCACCGCTCCGTGGCCGTACATGAGCTCCTTGCGCTCCTCGAACGGCATGGAGAACCAGTTGGAGCCGGCGGTGTCCCCACGCCGCTTGGACATCGGGTAGAAGCAGAAGGCGGTCATGCCCTCCGGCGGCAGGGTGGGGTACAGCCGCATCTGTTTCATCTCGTCCGGTATGCCGGCCGCGTACTCGGACACCTCGGTCAGCGAGACGTAGGAGCCGACGACCTCCAGGCCGGCCGCCTGCAGGTCGGACTGGAGCCGGCGGAGGCGCCACAGGTCCGCCCCGAGCGCCATGACCCCGAGATCCGCTTTGTGGCCGAGCATGGCCACGGTGACCACCTGGACCTCGTCGGCCTCGGCGTCCTTGACAGCCCGGACCACCGCCCCGTCGTCGAAGTGGAACCCACCGTCAGGACGGGCCGAGCCGGGGATCTTGCAGAAGAGATGGAGCACGCCCAATCCGACCGAGGGCACCGCGGGATGGAGCACGCCGACCAGTGTAGGGAACAGAGCGACGGGCGCCCCACTCGGGGGCGCCCGTCGTCGTGGTGGTGGGCAGATGACCCGCCGGCAGCAGAGCCTGCGGGCCGGTGACCGGTGAGCCCGGACGAGCGGTCGTCCGGGCCGTGGGTGCTCTAGAAGTCGTCCATTCCTCCACCCGGCATTGCGGAACCCGATTCCTCGGGCTTGTCGACGATGACCGCTTCCGTGGTGAGGAACAGAGCGGCGATGGATGCGGCGTTCTGGAGGGCAGAGCGCGTGACCTTGACCGCGTCGATGACTCCTGCCTGGAAGAGGTCGACGTACTCGCCGGTGAGCGCGTTGAGCCCTTCTGCCGGCTTCTTGAGGTTGCGCACCTTGTCGACGATCACGCCACCCTCGAGGCCGGCGTTGACCGCGATCTGCTTCAGGGGCTCCTCGACGGCCCGGGCCACGATGCGTGCACCGGTGGCCTCGTCGTCGTCGAGCTTCTCTGCGGCGTCCAACACCGCGGCCTGTGCGCGGAGCAGGGCCACCCCACCGCCGGGGACCACGCCCTCCTCGATGGCGGCCTTGGTGGTCGAGACGGCGTCCTCGATGCGGTGCTTCTTCTCCTTGAGCTCCACCTCGGTAGCAGCCCCGACCTTGATCACGGCGACGCCGCCGGACAGCTTGGCCAGGCGCTCCTGGAGCTTCTCCCGGTCGTAGTCGGAGTCGGTGTTCTCGATCTCGGCCTTGATCTGGTTGATCCGGCCCTTGATCTCGTCCTCCGAGCCACCTCCCTCGACGATGGTCGTCTCGTCCTTGGTCACGACGACCTTGCGGGCGGTGCCGAGGAGCTCGAGGCCGACGTTCTCGAGCTTGAGGCCGACCTCTTCGGTGACGACCTGCCCGCCGGTGAGGATGGCGATGTCCTGGAGCATGGCCTTGCGACGCTCGCCGAATCCGGGGGCCTTGACCGAGACACTGCGGAACGTGCCCCTGATCTTGTTGACCACAAGGGTGGCCAGCGCTTCACCCTCGATGTCCTCGGCGACGATCACCAGCGGCTTGCCCGACTGCATGATCTTCTCGAGTACCGGCAGCAGGTCGCGTACGGCGGTGATCTTGGATCCCACCAGCAGCACGTAGGCGTCCTCGAGGACGGCCTCCATGCGTTCGGGATCGGTCACGAAGTAGGGGGAGATGTACCCCTTGTCGAACCGCATGCCTTCGACGAGATCCATGTCCATGCCGAAGGTCTGGGACTCCTCGACGGTGATGACCCCGTCCTTCCCGACCTTGTCGATGGCCTCGGAGATCATTTCGCCGATCTCGTTGTCCGCGGCCGAGATGGATGCGACCTGGGCGATCTGGCCCTTGGAGTCGGTGTCACGGGCGATGCCCCGCAGCGACGCCACGGCCGCCTCGACTCCGGCTTCGATGCCCTTCTTGAGCGACATCGGATTGGCCCCGGCTGCGACGTTCCGAAGGCCCTCGTGGACCATGGCCCAGGCGAGCACGGTGGCGGTGGTGGTGCCGTCCCCGGCCACGTCGTCCGTCTTCTTGGCGACCTCCTTGACCAGCTCGGCGCCGATCTTTTCGAAGGGGTCCTCGAGCTCGATGTCCTTGGCGATCGAGACGCCGTCGTTGGTGATGGTGGGAGCGCCCCACTTCTTGTCCAGGACGACATTGCGGCCCTTCGGGCCGAGGGTGACGCGCACAGCGTCGGCGAGCTTGTTCATGCCGCTCTCGAGGGCCCGGCGGGCCTCCTCGTCGAACGTAATCAGCTTGGCCATCAGGTGTTCCTCCGTAGTCGTTGGCACTCTGCGATGTCGAGTGCTAATAGCAAACCACGTGTGGGGCCGCGGCGCAACACCGCAGGAACGGCTCCCGGAGCTTCGTCGGTGCCTCCGGAACGACCTTCGGGGCCCAGCCCGGCAGGGCGCTGCGCTGGGGTCCGGCGGGGTTGGCGAGCAGCGGATCCGGCTCACCGCTCATGCGATGCAGGGTGCGATCGAGACGCCACCGGATGGAGAAACGGGATGTGACCTGCAAAACCTCGTCGACTGGCCCCTCATAATTTCACGCTGGGTCATAGACACATACCGGGTCAAGGGTCCCACCGCCCACCACGCCATCGACCGACTCGTTGAGATCGGAGTGCTGGACGAACTCACTGGCCGCTCGTACGCCCGGCGATTTGGTGCAACACAAGTTATGCGGCTCGTCGAACGTTTGTAGGCACGCCACCAGTCCGCCGTTTGGGCTGCGGCGATTGCCAGTTCGACCGAGGAGCTTCTTCTGTCGCCGTAGCAGGTCCTGCGAGGGACACGGCGGGGGACCCGAGGAGTTCCGGCCGGTCAACCGCCTACAGTGAAGGCCGTGGCGAACTACGGCAAGCTGTCTGACAGCGAACTCTTTGAGCAGCTCAGGGTCGAACACGAAAAGCTACCGCTCAATCGTGATCCCGACGAGCGGCGCGAGCTGTGGCGGGAGATCAATGGACTTGCTGCCGAGATTGAGCGCCGCTACCCGCCAAGCACGGAGCGAACATAGTCAGAAAGTTCTATTGACCAGGTATGGAGAGGTGCGAGAGCGGCCGAATCGGACTCACTGCTAATGAGTTGACCTGGGTAACTGGGTCCGAGGGTTCAAATCCCTCCCTCTCCGCTCGTTCCGGTCCGGGCCCCGCGTTTTCGACGGGACCCGGACCGGGCCCAGACATCCCGCATCCCGACAACCCGACCGATCCCAACGCCACCCGGCAGTCGACCGCCCCCTGTACGTCGGGGGCGTCCGTCCCGCCGGTAGATTGTCGTGGTGGCCGAGCGGTACTGGATCGAGACGTTGGGCTGCCCGAAGAACCAGGTCGATTCGGACAAGCTCGTCGGGACGCTCATCGTCGACGGCTTCCAGGCGGCCGCCTCCCCCGAGGAGGCGGACCTGGTGGTCGTCAACACCTGCGCCTTCATCGAGGCCGCCCGCCAGGAGTCGATCGACACCGTGCTCTCGTTGGCCGACGCCCGGCAGGCCGGCGCGCGGCTGGTCGTGACCGGCTGCATGGCCGAACGGTACGGGGACGAGCTGGCCCGGGCCCTCCCCGAGGTCGACCTGGTCGCCCCGTTCGGCACGCCGCTGGCTGCCTCGTCCGGCCGGGGACGACCCCGGTGGTACTCGGCAGACGGACCGCGGCGGGCGGCACGGACGACGGAGCAGGCACCGCACCTCCCTCGTTCGACCTCTTGAACCTCCCCAGGCCTGCGTCGGCGAGGCCGTGGTCGTACGTGAAGATCGCCGAGGGATGCGACCGGAACTGCGGCTTCTGCGCGATCCCCTCCTTCCGCGGCAAGCAGCGTTCGCGGTCCGCCCAGTCGATCCTGGCCGAGGTGGACGAGCTGGGTGCGGCCGACGGCACGCTGTCCGAGGTCGTTCTCGTGGCCCAGGACCTCTCCTCCTTCGCGCTCGACCGCTCGACCGGCCGGCCCCGATCAGGCCCTGACGGACCGGCACCGGGCGGGCGCCGACCCATCGTCGACCTGGTGGCAGCGGTCTCCGGCGGGTCCGGTGGACCCGCCTCCTCTACCTCTATCCCTCCACACTCGACGACGCGCTGGTCGAGGCCGTGCTGGCCACGGGCGTGCCCTACTTCGACCTCTCGCTGCAGCACGTGTCCCGACCCCTGCTCAAGCGCATGCGGCGTTGGGGCGAGGGCGAGCGGTTCCTCGAGCGGATCCGATCGATCAGGGTGGCCGAGCCGGCAGCGGCCTTCCGGTCCTCGTTCATCGTGGGCTATCCGGGGGAGACCGAACGGGACCACGACCAGCTGCTGGCATGGATCGAGGAGGCCCGGCTCGACTGGGTCGGGCTCTTCCCCTTCAGCAACGAGGCGGGTACCTACGCCTCGGATCTCCCCGATCAGGTCGCCGGGGAGCTGGTGGCCGAGCGGATCCGCGAGTGCTCCGAGCTCCAGGACGCGATCACCGCGGCCGCGGCGCGAAGAGCTCATCGGGTCCACGATCGAGGTGCTGGTGGACGCCCCTGGTGAGGCCCGGTCGTACCGCGAGGCCCCGGAGATCGACGGTATCGTCGCCGTACCCGACCACCTGGAGGTGGGGAGCTTCTCCGAGGTCGTCGTGCGCGGCGCTGACGGTCCCGATCTGATGGCCGAGCCGGTGGCCGTCGCGGTGAGGGGCGGGCGGTGAGCGGCGGCGCGATCACCCCGGGCCTGCCTGCCGGCGCCACGACGGGGACGGTCGGCCCGGCCGCCACCTTCGGGCCTTCGGCCCTCCTGACCCCGGCGAACGGGATCACCCTGGTACGCCTCCTGGCAACCCCGGTTGTCATCGTCCTGATCATGGTGTGGGGAGCCAGCTGGTTCACCTTCGTCCTCGGGGGCGTGCTGGCCATGTCCGACGGCATCGACGGTTGGCTGGCACGGCGTCAGGGAACCACCCGCTCCGGGGCCTTCCTCGACCCGTTGGCCGACAAGGTGGTCGTCCTCGGCGCCCTGTTCGCGCTCGTGGCCAAGGGGATCGTCTGGTGGCTCCCGGTGGCCCTGATCGCCGCACGCGAGATCGCCATGAGCGTCTACCGCGTCGGTGGTCGGCCGACACGGCGTCTCGATCCCGGCCCGCAACTCGGCCAAGCTCAAGACGCTGCTCCAGGACATCGCCATCGGGATGTGCCTGGCCCCGCCACTGGCCGGCCACACCGGCATCCTCGACGCCGCCATCTGGGTGGCCACGGCGATGACCCTCTTCACCGGCGCGCAGTACTGGCTGGACGGCCGCCGGGCGGCCCGGGAGCCGACCGGGAGCATGCACGACGGGCACAGCGCCGGGGTGCTCGACGGCCCCGGCGCGACCGGCTGAGCGTCCGTGCGCGTCGAGATCGTCGCGGTCGGCACCGAGCTGCTTCTCGGGCAGATCGCCGACACCAACTCGCAATGGCTCGGGGAGCACCTCGCGGCCATGGGAGCGACTTCGCATTTCCACCAGGCGGTGGGGGACAATCACGACCGGATCGTCCTCGCGATCCGTACCGCGCTCGCCCGCGGTGACGGCGTGATCGTCTGTGGGGGGCTCGGCCCGACCCATGACGACATCACCCGCGACGCCATCGCCGAGGTCATGAACGTTCCCCTGGCGCGGGACGAGTCGGTGGTCGAGCGGATCCGGACCTTCTTTGCGAGTCGCGGGCGGGAGATGTCGGAATCGAACCTGCGCCAGGCCGACGTGCCCGAGGGGGCGACGGTCATCCCGCAGACCATGGGGACCGCCCCGGGCCTGATCTGCCCGGTCGGCCACAAGGTCGTCTACGCGGTGCCGGGGGTGCCCTACGAGATGTCGGACATGTTCGAGCGGGCCATCGCCGCCGACCTGGGCCGCCGGATGGCGGAGCGTGGCGAGTCGTCCGGGATCATCGCGAGCCGGGTGATCCGCACGTGGGGGTTGAGCGAGTCGGGTCTGGGCGAAACCCTTGCCGACTACATCGACAGACTCGACGGCCGCCCGCCCGCCGGCAACGGGTCGGAGGAGGGCGAGGTGCCTACGGACGGCGCCACCGTCGCATTCCTCGCCAGCGGCATCGAGGGAATCAAGGTGCGGATCACGGTGCGCTCTGACAGCGAGGCGAGCGCGGCCGCGCTCCTCGACCGGCACGAATCGGCCATCCGCTCGATCCTGCACGACGCCGCCGGTGATGTCGTCTTCGGCATCGACGACGATGCGATCGAGGATGCGGTGGCACGGGCCCTCGGCAACCATGGTCTGACCCTCGGCCTGGCCGAGTCGCTCACCGGTGGGCTCGCCGCGTCCCGGCTGGTCAACGTGCCGGGCGCGAGCGCCTGGTTCCGCGGCGCGGTCGTCAGCTATGCATCCGAGGTCAAGGTCGAGGTCCTCGGCGTGCCCGAGGGCCCGGTGGTCAGCGAGCGGGCCGCCTGTGCGATGGCCGAGGGCGCCCGCCGGGTGCTGGGTGCCGACGTCGGCCTGTCCATCACCGGGGTGGCCGGGCCCACGGAGCAGGACGGCCAGGCCCCGGGGACCGTGTTCGTGGGTTTCGCCTACCCCGGCCGGGCGACCGAAGCTGTCCGGTTCAGCGTGCCGGGCGACCGCGAACGGGTGCGGGACTACGCGACGATCGCCGCGCTCGACCTCCTGCGCCGGTGGGTGTCCGGGAGCCCTCCGACGAACTGAGCGACGGTCGCCGGAGGCGCGGCCGGACGGTTCCGGAGCGGCTCAGGGTCGGGTGGTGGTGGACTGCCGGCCGTGCCCGCTCCGCCGGCCGCCCCGCCGGCCGGGACAGCCGGTGGTGCGGCCATCGTGGTGACCGGTATGCCGTCGGGTACCAGCTCCTCCCAGGTCGTGCCCGGCTGCAGGGTGATCGGCTGCCCGTTGGACGGCGGTGAGGGTGGCAGGGTGGGTGGGGTCGGAACGGCTCCAGGTCCCGGTGATGGCCACCCCGTTGCGCAGCACGACCAGGGGCCCGGACCCAGTGGCGGTGACCTCGACCTCGTGGGCGCCCTCGCTGTTCTCGATCCAGGGTCCGTAGAAGGTGGCGACGGACATGATGACGACATCGTGGGTCGCGACCTGGGTGCCGTCGACGAGCCTGTTCGGCTCGCCCGAGTAGGAGCGCAGGTAGTCCGACGTGGACGCGTCCCAGGTCCAGGTGACGTCGGCGTCCGAGGAGAACGGGATGTGGACGCCGATCCCGGAGCCCGGTACCGATCCGGCAGGCGGGGCGGCGGAGTAGGCGAAGATGGGCGCCGGCGGCGCGGTGTCCGAGCGGGCGAGCGCCCACCCGGACGCGGTGGACATGAAGGTGGCGTAGGGCGCGTACCGGCCCGGCGGGTGGATGACCACCGAGCTCGCGCCGGCAAGGATGTTCTTGTCCTGGATCGGAGCGTCGGCCAGGAGGTTGAGGACCGGGTCGATGCCGCCGGCGTGGAAGAAGATCGGGTTCGAGAGCTGGGACAGGATCGCGACGTCCGGCTCGCGGGCCGAGCGCAGGTCGCCGACGAGCGACGCCCCCTGGCACTGGAACACGGCCACCAGGCGGGTGTAGGCCCCCTCGACCGGCTCCTCGAAGACCACGTCGGCCTGGTTGAGCCCGGCCGACGGGCGGTCGCCGGAGTAGTTGCCGATCTTGACGGCGAGGGCCGGGCGGGCCGGGACGACGCCCCCGGGGGCCGGGGCGCCGGTCAACGGGCAGGTGGACCACCGGGGCGGCGCGCGTGCCGTCGTGGAGGTGGTGGTCACCGCCGGTGCCGCGTTCGGATCGCCCCGCGTCACGAGCAGGCCGATGACCATGCCGACGAGTGCGACCGCCACCCCGCCGAGGACGTAGCGCCAGGTGCGGGAGGTGCGGGTCTTCTCCCTGCGGAGCTCATGGCGGGAGAGGACGGCCGGGGCCGCCGTCGGCCGCCCGGCGGCGTCCGGCCCGTGCGCCCGCCGGGGTACCGGGTGTCGCTCCGGCGGGGCCGTCCGAGGGGTCCCGCCGGCGGCTCGATGTCGTCCGGCATCGGGGCGACGCTAGTGCCTGCCGGACGGGCGTCGCGGTCGGACCCCACCTGGCCGGTTCGCGCCGTGGCCGGGCATCCGCCATCGAACGTGCGTTCGGGTCTAGAGTGGCCGTGTCGTACCGCAATCCAGGACAGAGCGGTCCCGGACAGCAGAGGGACGCAGTCGCAGGCCGCGGGCACCGCCGGGGGCGATGGTGCGTCACACCCCTTCCGTACGGTCGGCCAGGTCAAGTGAACGACAGCAGCGAGGAGAAGCAGACAAGACATGGAACGTGACAAGGCACTCGACATGGCCCTGGGGCAGATCGAGAAGCAGTTCGGCAAGGGATCGATCATGCGGATGGGCGAGAACCTCCACATGAACATCGAGGCCATCCCCACCGGGGCGCTCGCCCTCGACCTGGCGCTCGGGATCGGCGGCCTCCCCCGTGGCCGCATCGTCGAGATCTTCGGCCCCGAGTCCTCGGGGAAGTCGACGCTGGCCATGCACGTGGTGGCCGAGGCCCAGCGCAACGGCGGCATCTGCGCCTACATCGACGCCGAGCACGCCATGGACCCCGTCTACGCCAAGGCGATCGGCGTCAACATCGACGACCTGCTGATCTCCCAGCCCGACACCGGTGAGCAGGCGCTCGAGATCGCCGACATGCTGATCCGCTCCGGCGCGCTCGACGTCCTGGTCATCGACTCGGTGGCGGCCCTCACCCCCCGCGCCGAGATCGAGGGCGAGATGGGCGACTCCCACGTCGGCCTTCAGGCCCGCCTGATGTCCCAGGCGCTGCGCAAGCTGACCGGGACCCTGTCCAAGTCGCGGACCATCGCCATCTTCATCAACCAGCTGCGCGAGAAGATCGGTGTCATGTACGGCTCGCCCGAGGTCACCCCGGGAGGCCGGGCCCTCAAGTTCTACTCGTCGATCCGCCTCGACATCCGGCGCATCGAGACCATCAAGGACGGCGCCGACCAGGTCGGCAACCGGACCCGGGTCAAGGTGGTGAAGAACAAGTGCTCGCCGCCGTTCAAGCAGGCGGAGTTCGACATCACCTTCGGACGAGGGCATCAGCCGCGAGGGATCGCTGCTCGATGTGGGCGTGGAGCTCGGCTTCATCAAGAAGTCCGGTGCCTGGTTCACCTACGAGGGCGAGCAGCTCGGCCAGGGCCGCGAGAACGTGAAGACCTTCCTGACCGAGAACCCGCAGCTGATGGCCGAGGTCGACGAGCGGATCCGCGACCACCTGGCCGCCCAGAACGCGGAAAACGCGGTCGATGCGCAGAACGCGATCGACGCGGTCGGGGGCGACCTCCCGGCCAGCTCGGACCTCTCGCTCGACGATCAGCCCATCACGATCAGCGAGTGACCTGAGCGAGGCTCAGGCCGTCGTGTCGGACGCGGCGGCGAGGGCGGAGACCGACCCCGCGGGGTAGGCCGCCCGCCACGTCCCCGACGAGGGGTGGGTGATGCTGGCAGGCCCCATCCCGATGACCGAGTAGACGTTCACCATGATCCGCAGCAGGTTCTCGGTCACCCCGGGCACGGCGGAAGGGAGGACGTTGGGCGGGATGAGCGGTGCGTCCGACATCTGGCCGACCCAGCTGGCGTTGCCGGTGGCGAACACGCCACCGCCGGCGGTCGCCGTGTACCAGGTCATGTCCGAGTAGTTGCCGCGGCGGTTGGCGACGAGCGAGTGGGCGATGACGTCCACCTCGGCCGGACCCGGTCCGTCGGGCTCGTAGCGGTCGAACTCGCCCTCGCATCACCTTGGGGAGGTGTTGGCCGGCGCTCAGGCCCGTGCCGGCCAGCGCCCATGCGGTCGGGTCGGCGATGACCATGTCGGCGTTGGCGTCGACGTCCTGGTACGTGCTCCCGATGAGCTCGGACTCGGGTTTGGAGACCGGCGAGTCGGCCCAGTTGACGGTCACCAGCGCGTCGTCGTGGCCGGTGATCGGGTCCTCTGCCGCCGACTTGTAGCAGACCTGGTGGCGGTCGGGCCCGAGCGGCGAGGGCTCCAACCGGATCTGCCGGTAACAGGCGTTGGCTCCGAGGAAGGCCATGTTGAGGCCGGCCGCGACCCCGGACACCGCTGCGTCGCGCATGGGGCCCGACCAGTACTCGTCGTGTCCGAGGCTCACCAGGGCGAGGTGGTTGGCCAGCAGGTCGGGCCGGGCGTGGAGGTCGACGTCGGTCCAGTAGGTGACGTCGAGGCCGAGCCGCTCGGCGTGGAAGACCACCGGCAGCTCGTTGCCGACGAAGTCGGCAGCACCCGATGCCCAGTCGTGGTCGTAGGGCCGGTCGAACGAGACGATCCGCGCCCGGTTCGGCGTAGGTCCCCCCCGCCGGGGCGTGGGTGAAGGAGAGCGCCCCCCCGTTGTTCCCGTAGTACAGGGAGTAGCCACCCCACCGGTTGTACGCCTGCCAGGTGGTCACGGAGTGCTGGATGACGATCGCGGCCTGCGAGCTGTCGTCGCGCACGCAGAGGGGGACGAACCCCTGTTCGCCGGTGGCGCCCGACCAGCTTGAGCAGGTAGGCACCCGGAGGCCACGTCGTCGTCGACGGTCAGGGTCAGCGAGGGCGACCAGTCGCACTCGATCGTGTTGGTCGGCGCGAGGAGGGCGGGCAGCGCCTGTCGGACTTCCGGGGACCTCGGCCGACGTCCACACCAGCCGGGCGCCGATGCCCTGGTAGTAGCCCATCCGGTAGGCCTCGACGTGGAAGGTGGCGGCCTTGGTGCTCACGTAGAGGGTGACCAGGTCGCCGGCCACCGCGCTCACCGCATCGGCGTACCCCTCGATGTCTCCGGCCTGCTGGGGGGTGGTGACCCACCAGGCGTGCCCGGTCAGCGCGTTCTCGGCGATGATCGCCGGGCGAGGTCGGGCAGGGTCACCCCGTCGATCACGGTGACGCCGTCGGAAACCGGCTGGGCCGTCGTGGAGCGAGGATGGACCCGGGGATGCCCCGGACGCCGCGGCACGGCCGCGGTCCCGTCGAACGCGCCGGCCGCATCAGCCGCGCCGAGGCGACGGCCGCTGCAGCACCTCCCACCGCCGACCAGGCCAGGAACCGCCGCCGGCTCAACCGGGGATCCGGAGCCGCCGGGTGCGCGGACGCCGGATCGGATTCCCCGTGGCCTCCGGGTGGCTGTGCGCCGTGTCTGCTCATGGGAGGTGGTCCCGTCGTCCCCGCAGCCCCACGTCGGGGGTCCTCGTCCCCGCCGGGGCGCGTGGGGACTGCTCCAGGCTACCGATCCGGCGGCGGGCGATCGGAGCAGCATCGCCGAGGCAGTGCCCTGGTCGGTGGCGTGGAGGTCGCCGACGCCCTGCAGCGGCTCGCTGGCGGTTGCCGATGCGCCTGCGTACGCTCGGCGCCTGACCGCCGGACGGATCGGTGCCGAACCCGACCGGACCAGACGCCCGCGACGCCGGTCGGTCGAACCGTCCGCGAGGAACGGTCAGGACGAACCAGGACGAAGGAGTACCCATGGAGTTCGGCATCATCCCGCCGGTCCGCACCGGAGTCACCGCCGACCCGGAGTGGATGACCGCGTTCGCCCGGCACGCCGAGGCGAGCGGGTTCGAGTCGCTGGTGCTCGTCGAGCACGCCGTGGTCATCTCGGACTACACCAGCACCTACCCCTACGCCTCGTCGGGACGGATGCCGCTGCCCGACGACTGCCGCATCCCCGACCCGCTCGACCTGATGGCCTTCCTGGCGGCGGTGACCTCGCGGATCACCCTGGCCACCGGCGTCCTCGTCGTCCCGAACCACCAGGCGGTGGTCCTGGCCAAGCGGATCGCCACGGTCGACGTCCTCTCGAAGGGCCGGGTCCGGATGTGCCTCGGGGTGGGCTGGATGGACGAGGAGCTGTCGGCCACCGGGGCCGACCCCCGAACCAGGGGACGACGGACCGACGAGACCATCGAGGCCATGCGGGCCCTCTGGGCCGATTCCGGCGAGGAGGGCGCGAGCCTTCGACGGCGCGTTCGTCTCCTTCCGCCACGCCCACTCCTTTCCGAAGCCAGTCCGTCCCGGCGGCGTGCCCCTCCACATCGGGGGTCACAGCGCGGCCGCGGCACGGCGGGCCGGTCGGCTCGGGGACGGCTTCCAGCCCCTCGGGCTCGCGCCCGCCGAGCTCGCGGTCCGCGTCGACCAGATGCGCGAGGCGGCCGAGGCGGCCGGGCGCGATCCCGAGTCGATCGAGCTCTCGGTGTCCGGATACCTGCCGACCCTGACCGAGGAGGAGGTGGTCTCGGCGTCGGACGCGGGCGTCGACCGGATGCTCCTCTCCACGTCGATGAACGAGGACCTCGACGGCATCCGCGAGGAGCTGTCCGCATTCGCCGACCGGTTCGGGCTGCGGCCGTCCACCGGTGGCTGAACCGGGTCGGCCCGGGGATGCGCGGGGCGACCCGGACCTCCGCGGACGAGGACTGCCTCCGCCGGCTCTCGACCGGCTACGCCGCGGCAGTCGACGCGCTCGACGGAGTCGCGTTCGCCGCGCTCTTCCTTCCCGACGGAGAGCTCTGGGTGCCCGACGCGTCGAGTGGACCCGAGCCGGTCATCTGCCGGACCGGACGCGACGCGCTCGGACGGATCCCGTCGGGTCTCGCACGGTTCCACGCGACCCATCACCGGGTGACCGACGCGCGCTACGAGGTGCACGGGGACACCGCCACCGGTGAGGTCGTCGGAGTGGCCCACCACCTCAGGGCACCGGCGGGCACGGCAGGCGCTGACGGCGCCGACGGTGCGGGCACCGACACCATCTGGTACCTCCGGTACTCCGACACGTACCGCCGCACCGGGGACGGCTGGCGGATCGCCCGGCGCGCGCTGCACCTGCGCGGGATCGAGGAGCGCCCGGTGCCCCGTCTCGGCCCGGGACGCTGAGGTCAGGGGGCGGGCACCGGCTGCGGAGGGGGCGGTCCGACGTAGCGGGCGGCCGGGCGGATGAGCCGGTTGTCGGCTGCCTGCTCCATGACGTGGGCGGCCCAGCCGATGGTCCGGCCGGAGGCGAAGGTCGGGGTGAACATCTCCCGGGGGATCCCGCAGGTGTGCATGACCACGCCGGCGAAGAACTCGACGTTGGTGTAGAGCTGCCGGCCCGGCTTGAGATCGGCCAGCACCTCGACGGTGGTCCGCTCGACCTCCTCGGCGAAGTCCACCAGCGGGCCGCCGAGTGACCGGGCCACATCCCGCAGGAACAGCGAACGCGGGTCGTCGGTCTTGTACACCCGGTGGCCGAAGCCCATGATCCGGTCGCCCCGTTCCACCGCTGCGCGGATCCACGCCTCCGCCCGGTCGGGGGTGCCGATGCTGTCCAGCATGTCGAGTGCCCGGCTCGGGGCACCGCCGTGGAGGGGACCGGAGAGGGCCCCGATGGCGCCGCAGATGGCGGCGGCCAGGTCGGCCCCGGTGGAGGTGATCACCCGCCCGGTGAAGGTCGAGGCGTTGAAGCCGTGGTCGATGGTCAGCACCAGGTACTGCTCGATGGCTCGCACGTGGGAGGGGAGGGCCTCTCGGCCCTGCAGCATCCAGAGGTAGTTGGCCGCGTACGCGAGGTCGTCCCGCGGAGGGACCGGATCGAGACCGTGACGGAGACGGTGCACCGCGGTCAGCACGGTCGGCACCACCGCGCACAGCCGGAGGGCCTCGGACGCGCAGCTGTTCGGGACCGAGTGTCGTGGCTCGGTGCCCAACCGAGCCCGCTCCCGATGAGCGAGACGGCGGTCCGCAACGCGTCCAGCTCGCTCCCGAGCGGTGCGATCCTTGGCAGCAGCGACGCCACGCCGGGAGGGAGGTCGCGCAGCGCGCCGACCTCCTCGGCGAACCTGGTCGAGGACTCGCGGTCGGGAAGGGCTCCGTCGAAGAGGAGCTGCCAGACGTCCTCCAGCGAGCGCTGGGCGGCGAGCTCGGTCGCCGCGTACTGGCGGTAGTGGTAGAAGCCCTCCTGACCGCGGACGTCGCCCACCGAGGTCTCGGCAACGACGACCCCCTCGAGCCCCCGCGGCACCTCCGCACCGGCCTCGGTCGCGGGACGGATCTGGGCCACGGTCAACAGGTCGCGCAGGGAGACCACGCCGACGAGGTCCCCGCCGTCGACCACCGGGAGATGCCGGTAGTGGTGATGGGTGAGACCCGACCAGGCGGCGCCGACCTCCTCCCGCGGGCCGAGGACGTCGGGGTCGGCCGTCATCCACCCGCGCACCGCCTCGTGGGTCGGGTCGGCACGGCCGGCGGAGGCCCGCAGGAGGTCGCGCTCGGTCAGGATCCCGACCACCCGGTCGCCGTCGGTCACCACCAGCGATCCGATGCGGTGGTCGTTCATGAGCGTGGTGGCCTCGGCCAGGGAGATGCCGGCCGGACAGGTGACCGGTGGCGAGGACATGAGCTCCTGGACGGCGGTCGGCATGGGGCCCTCCTGGCGGTCGGCGGACCCGGTGTCCGCGGGGACTTCGATCTGATGGTCTCTCTTCAGTGTGGACAGGTCGGCCAGGCTTTGTAAATATTGATCAAGTCAATATGAGTCCCATGGACAGAATGCTCCGGAGCGACGAGGCCGCACGCCGCCTCGGGGTCAAGGTGACCACCCTCTACGCCTATGTGAGCCGGGGCCTCCTCGCATCGCATCCCGAGCCGGGCGGCAGGCACAGCCTGTTCTCGGTGGACGATGTGGAGCGTCTCGCGCGGCGGTCGCGCCAGGGCAAGACCGTCGAGACCCGGATGGCCACCATCACCACCGCGATCACCCAGCTCACCGATCGCGGGCCGCTCTACCGGGGGGTCCCGGCGGCCGACCTGGCAACGACCGCCTCGTACGAGGAGGTGGCCGGACTGCTCTGGGCGGTGCCCGACGGCATGGACGCCGGGGCCTGCTGGGAGACGCCGGCCCTCGGCCCGGCTCCGGCGTTGGCGGCGGGGGACCGTCTGCGCTGGGCGGTGGTCATGGCCGGCGGCACCGACCCCCTCCGGAGCGACCTGCGCCCTCGGGCGGTGGTCCGGGTCGCGCGCCGCATCGTGGTCTCGATGGTCGCCGCCCTGGATCCTCCCGCAGCTGCGTCGGCCGGCACTGCACCGCCACCGCTGGCCCTGGACGGAGGGCGGGTCGTCGACGACTCGATCGCCGGGAGGATGGCGGCGCGGCTCAGTCCCTCCCCGAGCGAGGAGCTGGTCCGGGCCTGCAACGCCGCGCTCGTCCTGTTGGCCGATCACGAACTGGCGACCTCCACGGTTGCGGCGCGGGTGGCCGCATCGGTCCGGGCGGACACCTACGACGTTGTGCTCGCCGGGCTGGGTACCCTCGGCGGCCGTCTGCACGGTGGTGCGAGCCGGGTGGTCCACACCCTGCTCACCGAAGCGGCCGCCGTCGGGGTGGAGCAGGCGGTCGCCGACGCCCTCCGGACCCACGGTCTCCTCCCGGGGTTCGGGCACCCGGTCTACGAGTCCGGGGACGCCCGCTTCGGCGTGCTGGACGACCTCTTCTGCGCGCTGGCCACTGCCGAGCAGCGCGCGCTGCTCCACTCCCTCGTGGACATCGCGGCCGGGGCCGACCTCCCACCGCCCAACGTCGACCTCGGACTGGCCGCTGTCGTCTGGGCGGCCGGACTCCCGCCGGACGCCGGACAGACCATCTTTACCGTGGCGCGCGTGGCCGGGTGGGTCGCACACCTGCTCGAGGAGCTCGACGAGCGGCCGCTCCGGTACCGGGCGCGGGCCGTCTACAGCACCCTCGGCCAGGTCTGAATCCAGGGTCGGACGCGGCGAGCGTGCCACAGCGGCGCGCCCGCTCACCCGCCTACGCTCCGTCCATGAGCAGCCTTCCCGCCCCCCGTCCGGATCGGACCTGTCTGGTGACCGGCGCTTCGTCCGGCATCGGTGAGGAGATCGCAGCACAGCTGGCGGCCCGCGGCCTCGGGGTGACCCTGGTGGCCCGGTCCGAGTCGAAGCTCCGGTCCCTGGCCGAGACCCTGAGCGCGAGTCACGATGTGCGCACGGAGGTCATCGTGGCCGACCTCGCCGACGACGCGGCGCGGGCATCGTTGCCCGGACTCGTCGAGGAACGTGGCCTCGCGGTCAACGTCCTCGTCAACAATGCCGGATTCTCGACGGTGGGCCCGGTCCACCGCTCCGACCCGGCGCGCGAGAGTGGCGATGATCCGCACCGACGTCGAAGCGGTCGCCCATCTCTGCTCCCTCTTCCTCCCCGGCATGGTCGAGCGTCGGAGCGGCGTCGTGCTCAACGTGGCGTCGACCGCCGCGTTCCAGCCGATCCCCGGGCAGGCCGGGTACGCGGCGGCGAAGGCATTCGTCCTCTCGTACAGCTACGCCATCCGCGAGGAGCTGCGTCCACACGGGGTCACCGTGACCGCTCTCTGCCCCGGCCCGGTCGAGACCGGGTTCGCCGCGGCGGCCGGGTTCGACGAGGGCGACTCGTCCGCCCTCCCCAAGGTCATGTGGGTCTCGGCCGGGGACGTCGCCAGGGCAGCGGTCAAGGGAATGGACGGCAACCGTGCGGTCGTCGTGCCGGGAGCGGCCAACCGGATCACCGCCGCAGTGGCCGGGATCTCGCCGCGGCGGGTGCTCGTCCCGATCGTGGCGAAGAACCATCCGGGGCTCCGCCCCCGCTGACCCCCCTATCGACACCTGCGGACCCGAACTTGAGCAATTTCTCGAACAATTTGCGGATTTTCCTGTTCTCCCTGGTCAAGGCCACCTTCTCGACGGCCCGAGGGGGAGCCGGTGGGGCCGGGCAGGCCGGCCCGGGGGTCGGTCGGGCAGAGACGGCGGCCCGGTGACGGGCTGAGCGGGCCGCCGAGCGTGCCGGGCGGGGCCACTCGTCACACCTCTAGGGTGGACTGCACTCGTGGTCACCACAGCGCGCGCCGTGCCGGCTGGGACCGGGCCCCCCGTGGCGGAGCCTCCTGTGCCGGACGCGCCGGGGACCGAGAGCACTGCCGGCCTCGATGACCTGCCCGTGGACTCGATCCTCCGCACGTTCCATCCGGCGGTCGCCAGTTGGTTCCACCGGCGCTTCCCCGCCGGCCCGACCCTGCCCCAGCGCTTGGCCTGGCCGCGGATCCAGGAGGGGGGAGACGTCCTGGTGGCGTCGCCCACCGGCACCGGCAAGACCCTGACCGGCTTCCTCGTGGCGATCGACGCCGCGTATCGCGCCCACGCGGTGCCGGCGGAGGGTCCTCCGCACCTGCCCGGCTTTGACACCCCGACCGTTCCGGCGACCACCGGCCCGGCCGGACCCGGCGTCGTCTACGTCTCGCCGCTCCGCGCCCTCGCGGTCGACGTCCGGGAGAACCTCGAGGTCCCCCTTGCCGGCATCTCGGCGGAGGCTGCCCGGCTCGGGCTGCCCGCGCCGGACCTCAGGGTCGCCGTGCGCACCGGCGACACCCCTGCGGCCGAGCGCGCGGCGATGCGCCGGTCGCCGCCGGACCTTCTCGTCACGACCCCGGAGTCGCTCTATCTCCTGCTGACCGCGGCCTCGTCGCGGACGATCCTGACCGGCGTCCACACGCTCATCGTGGATGAGGTCCACACTCTGGCCCGGGACAAGCGCGGGGCTCATCTCGCGCTCACCCTCGAGCGGTTGACCAACCTGGTCGCGGCCCACGGTGGCAAGGTGCAGCGGATCGGGCTGTCAGCCACCCAGCGTCCCCTCGCGGTGGTGGCCCGGCTCCTCTCGGGCTCCGATCCCTCGACGCGCCCGACCACGATCGTCGACTGCGGCCACGCCCGGGACCTGGACGTCTCGATCGAGCTTCCCGACAGCGAGCTCGAATCGGTGGCCAGCGGGGGCCAGCTCGGTGACGTGCTCGACCGGATCGCCGAACACGTCCTCGAGCACCGGACCACACTCGTCTTCGTCAACACCCGCAAGATGGCCGAACGGGTCGCCCACCAACTCTCCATCCGGCTCGGTGCGGCTGACGAGGATGGTGCGGATGCCGGTCCCGACAGGCAGGGCACGCCGGACGGGGTCCGGTTGCCGCCGGCCGGCGTCGGCGATCCGATCGACGCGGCCCTGCAGGTGGCCTCCCACCACGGGAGTCTCTCCGCGGCACGCCGCCGCATCGTCGAGCAGCGCCTCCGGGCGGGGGACCTGCGTGCCCTCGTGGCGACCGCCTCCCTCGAGCTCGGGATCGACGTCGGGCCCGTCGAGCTGGTCTGCCAGATCGGCTCCCCGCGGGCCATCGGCACCTTCCTCCAGCGGGTCGGTCGGGCCAACCACCAGTTGGAGGGAACCCCTGCCGGTCGCCTCTACCCGCTCACCCGCGACGAGCTGGTCGAGTGCACAGCGCTCCTGGCCGGGGTCCGTGCCGGGCATCTCGACGAGCTCCACCCGCCCGTTGCGCCGGTCGACGTCCTCGCCCAGCAGCTCGTGGCCGAGGTCGCCGCCGCCGAGGAGTGCGACGTCGACGGCCTCTTCGACCTGGTGCGTGGGGCCGCCCCGTACGGTGCGCTGACCCGTGAGGTATTCGACGAGGTGGTCGACCTCGTCTCGTGGGGCATCACGACCGGGCGCGGTCGGCGCGGCGCCCACCTCCACCACGACGCCGTCAACGGACGGCTCCGCGCCCGGCGCGGCGCCCGCCTGGCGGCACTGACCAGCGGCGGCGCCATCCCCGAGACAGGGGACTACCGGGTCGTGCTCGATCCCGAGGGGACCACCGTGGGCTCGGTCCACGAGGACTTCGCGGTGGAGGCCACCGCCGGTGACATCTTCCTGCTCGGGACCCACTCCTGGCGGGTCAAGAAGGTCGAGACCGGGGTGGTCCGGGTCTTCGACGCGGGGGATCTCCCGCCGACCATCCCGTTCTGGTTGGGAGAGGCCCCGGCGCGTACCGCCGAGCTCTCCGAGGAGGTGAGCGATCTCCGGGCTGCGGTCGAACCGCTGCTGGCAGCCGGAGACGGTGAGGGAACCCGAGCACTCATCAGGGATCGGGCCGGCGTCTCCGAAGCGGTCGCCGCGGAGGTGGCGGCCTACCTCGGCGCGGGACTCATCGCCCTCGGCGCGCTTCCGACCCGGGACCGCCTGGTCATCGAACGGGTCTTCGACGAGGCCGAGGGATCGCAGCTCATCGTGCACGCCCCCTACGGCGGACGGATCAACCGGGCCCTCGGCCTCGCGCTCCGCAAGCGGTTCTGCGTCTCGTTCGACTTCGAGCTCCAGGCCGCCGCCGACGACGACACCGTGGTCATCTCGCTCGGACCGCAGCACAGTTTCCCCCTCTCGGACGTCCCCCGCATGCTTGCGAGCCGGACCGCGGTCGAGGTGCTCACCCAGTCGGTCCTGCCTCATCCGATGCTGGGCGCGAGGTGGCGGTGGAACCTCACCCGCGCGCTGGTCGTGCCGCGGTCGCGGGGCGGTAAGCGGCGCCCGATCCACCTGCAGCGGATGGAGGCCGACGACCTGTTGGCCGCGGCCTGGCCGGCACTGGCCGCCTGCCAGGAGAACGCCCCTCAGGGCCCGGTCGGGGTGCCCGACCACGTCCTCGTCCGCCAGACGATCGAGGACTGCCTGACCGAGCCGCTCGACGCCGCCGGGCTGGTGGAGCTCCTCGAGGGACTCGAGTCGGGCAGGGTGGCGGTGCACTGCGTCGAGTCGGTCGAGCCCTCCCCCCTTTCGCACGGGATCCTCACCGGCAAGCCCTTCACCTTCCTCGACGGGGCGCCGCTCGAGGAGAGGCGGACCCGCGCCGTCCCTGTGCCCAGAGGGCTTGCGGCCACCGGCCCCTCCGGCCTCCCATCGGGCCTTCCCGTCGATCCGGCAGAGCTCGGGCCTCTCGACCGGGCCGCAGCGGCCGAGGTGCTCGACCAGGTCGGTCCGCGGCCGCGGAGCGCCGACGAACTGCACGATCTGCTCCTCTCGCTGGTGATCGCCCGACCGGTGGCGGCGTGGCAGTTCTGGTTCGACGAGCTCGCAGGGGACGGGCGGGCGCTCGTCGTCGGGTCCGCGTGGGCCCCCACCGAGCGGCGTGCCTGGGCCGAGGATCTCGTGGCCTCCCTCGGGGACCCGATGGTCGGTGCCGACGACGCCCTGGCCGAATGTGTCGGGGGCCACCTCGAGGTCGCCGGCCCGGTCACGGTGGAGCAGCTGGTCTCGGAGGCGGAGCTGCCGACCGGATCGGTGCGCGGTGCGCCGCTCACGGTGGGCCGGGCCCGCACGGGCCTCGCCCGTCTCGAGGCGTCGGGGTCGGCGATCGCCCTGCCCGACGGACGCTGGTGCGCACGCCACCTCCTGGTACGGCTCCACGGCGCGAGCCGGAGTCGCCGCCGTCGTCGGGTGGAGGCCGCGACCATCGGTGAGCTGGTCCGGTTCCTTGCCTGCTGGCAGCACGTCGCCGTCGGGAGCCAGGCGGAGGGCAGGGCCGGCCTGCTCTCGGTCATCGAGCAGCTCCAGGGCATCGAAGTCGCCGCGGGCGAATGGGAGCGCCAGGTGCTGCCGGCGCGGGTGTCCGGCTACGACCCGCGCTGGCTCGACGAGCTCTGCCTGTCCGGCGAGGTCACCTGGGGACGCTTGACGCCGCGTCCCGCGCCCGGCCCCGCGGGGGACGGCACCGCAGCGGACCCGGCCGCGCGGCGGGGGTCGGCCACGCCGTCGCCCGCCACCCCCCTCGCCATCGTGACCCGCGAGGACATGCCCTGGATGCTGGCCGCGGTGCGCACCGGGGAGGGACCCATCGAGCCGGTCCACGGGGCTGCGGCCGACGTGCTGGCCATCCTCCGGCAGCGGGGCGCGTGCTTCCGGTCCGAGCTGGCCCCGGCGACCGGTCGGCTCGGCGGCGATGCCGACGAGGGCCTCTGGGACCTGGTGGCCCGTGGCCTGGTGACCGCCGACGCCTATTCGGCCGTGCGGTCGCTGCTGTCCTCGCGGACGCGCACCGGCTCGGGTGGCGGCCACCTCCGCACCCGCCGTGCAGGCCTCGGGCGCCGGCGCGCCGCGGTCGGCACCGGGGTGGGCGAGGGGCGCTGGTCGTTGTTGCCCGACGCCGACGGAACGGGTGGTGGTGGGATCGGCGGACCGCCCGCGGAGGAGCTGGCCGAGGCGGTGGCATGGCAGCTGCTTGCGCGGTGGGGGGTGGTGTGCTGGGAGCTCTGGGGGCGGGAGTCCTACCGGGTCCCCTGGCGCGAGGTCATCCGTGCCCTGCGGCGGCTCGAGGCCCGCGGCCAGGTGCTGGGCGGACGCTTCGTGGCCGGGCTTTCGGGCGAGCAGTACGCCTCGCCGGACGCGGCCGCGCTGTTGTCCGAGATCCGGAGGGACCCCTCACGGGGTGCCGAGGTCACCGTGGCGGGCGCCGATCCACTCAATCTCACCGGGGGAGTGCTCGAGGGTCCGCGGGTGCCCTCGGTGCGCCACCGCGAGGTGCGCTACCGGGACGGCCTACCCGAGGCCGACGGGGTGGCGATCCGCGCCGGCTGAACGGGCTCCGCGAGGCGGTCAGCCGCCGGCCAGCTCGCGGAGTTCCGGCGGGACGAAGTTGTTGACCTCGGTGGCATCGGCCTCGGTGAGCTCGACGAGCTTCTGCACCACTTCTGCCGGGTCACCCTGGCCTTCGGTCACGAATTGCCGCATCGACTCGAACAGGGGTGTCGCCGGTGCGTTGAGGGAGTGCTCGTCGAACCACTCCCACATCGAGTCGGCCATCCGGTCGTTGAACCCTGTCCCGTAGGGTCCCGGGTTGAGCAGGGTCACGTCGATCCCCTGGCCGGCTAGCTCGGCCCGCATCGCCTTGCCCATCGCCTCGAGCGCGTGCTTGGTCATCGAGTACGGGCCGAAGGCGGGCCCCGACAGCACCCCGGCGATCGAGGACATGATGATGATCCGGCCCGACCCACGGGCCACCATCCGCGGCAGAACCGCCTGGGTGACGGCGAGGGTGCCGAAGACGTTCACGTCGAACAGCCGACGGACGCGGTCGAGGGGGACGTCGGCCAACGGACCGGTCTGGCCGGCGCCCGCATTGTTGACGAGGACATCGATGTCCCACTGTGCGGCGTTGCGGACGTCGTCACCGGTGATGTCGAGCTTCTCGACGGTGAGCCCGGGCGCCTCCGCGCGCAGGGCAGACGCCTGCGCGTCCGTCTCGGTGGTCGCGATCACTGCGTGGCCCCGCTCGAGCAGCGCGAGGGCGGCCCCCTTTCCGAAGCCGGAGCCGGCACCGGTGATCATGACGGTCTTTCCCATGGTGGTCGCTCCTCGTGCGCTGGTCTCCGCACTCTACGTGGTCGACTCCGGGGAGGACCGGCTCGTGCGACGACGGTCCGTCCCGGTCGATGCCGTCGTCGCCGGGTCGTCGTGTCACACTCGCGGTGCCCCGGACGTCAGAGGTGGCATGACTGATCACGTGGTGGACATTGCCGTCGTCGGAGCGGGACTGGCCGGGCTCGCGGCCGGGGTGACCGCGGTCGCCCAGGGTCGTTCGGCCGTCGTGCTCGAGGCCCACCAGGTCGGGGGGAGGGCCCGGGTGGTCCGACGCGGCGACGCGGCACTCAACATGGGCGCCCATGCCCTCTGTCGCGGCGGGGTGGGCCGCTCCGTCCTGCGCTCGCTCGGTGTCGACCCGCCCGGCACGTCCCCACCGCTCTCGCACTACCGGGTGCGTCTCGACGGTGCGCTGCACGCGCTCCCGACCGGGCTGTCATCGCTGTTCCGCACCTCCGCGCTGGGCGGACGGGAGAAGGCGGCGTTGGCCGGCGCCCTCCTCCGCATGGGAACGACCCGGCCGACGACCGTCGCCGACCTCTCCATCGGGGCCTGGCTGGATCGCCAGGAGCTCGCCCCGAGGGGGGACGCGATCGCCCGTGCGGTCGTGCGCCTCAGCACCTACGCGTCCGACATGGATGCGTTGTCAGCCGACGCGGCCCTCCGGCAGTTGCAGCTCGCGACCCGCGGTGGGGTGCTCTACGTCCACGGAGGATGGTCGGCCATCTACTCGAGACTGGAGGATCTGGTCGAGGTGCGTACCGGAGATCCGGTCACCGCGATCGACACGGTCGCGGGCGGAATCGAGCTCCAGGCCGGGTCGACGACGGTCCGGGCCCGCTCGGTCGTGGTGGCCGCCGGGCCCCCCGACGCGATGTCGTCGCTCCTCGGCGGCCGTCGCTGGGAGACGGTCGGGAAGCCGGTGACCGCCGCGTGCCTCGATCTCGTCACCAGTCGGGTCCCGGCCCCCGGGTATGTCCTCGACGCGGACGGGCCGATGTACGTGAGCACCCAGTCGCCCCCCGGTGCGCAGGTTCCTGCACCGGCTGCGGTGGTGGCCGCGCTCCGCTACGGCGCCCGCTCGGCGGGCGAGGACCGCCCCGAGCTCGAGTCGCTGGTCGCGCTCGCCGGCGTCGACGAGCAGGATGTGTGCACCAGCCGGTTCCTGGCCTCGATGACGGTCAGCGGCGGGTCTCCGGACCCCGAGCACGGCGGCCTGTCCGGGCGCCCCCGCATCGACGCGTCCGGTCTCCCGGGGGTGTTCCTCGCAGGTGACTGGATCGGCCCGGAGGGCCTCCTCGCCGACGCCGCGCTCAAGAGCGGGCACGACGCGGGGCTGGCGGCAGCAGCGCGGTGCGGGTGACCACCGTCATGGGCGACGGTGATCCGGCGCCGTCCCCGGCGGCTCTCTTCGAGGAACAACGACCACGGCTGCGCGGCCTCGCCTACCGGATGACCGGAAGCCTCAACGACGCCGACGACATCGTCCAGGAGAGCTGGGCCCGGCTCCAGCAGTCCGGCGCCGGCGACATCGACTCGCCGGCCGCCTGGCTCACGACCGTCGTGACCCGGCTGTCGATCGACCGGATCCGGCAGCGGGCGAGGCGGAAGGAGACCTACCGCGGGCCGTGGCTGCCCGAGCCGCTGGTCACCTCGCCCGGTCCGGAGCAGCTCACCGAGCTCTCCGAATCGCTCACCCTGGCATTCCTCACGTTGCTGGACGAGCTCGCCCCGGTCGAGCGGGCGGTGATCGTGCTCGCCGACGTCTTCGACGTGCCCTTTGCCGAGATCGCCGGCGCAGTCGGGCGCTCACCGGGAGCCTGCCGGCAGATCGCCAGTCGCGCCCGTCACCGGCTGCGGGCGGCCGACCCGACCGTCGCCCCGAGTGGGCGCTACCCGGTCGTCGAGCGGATGGTCGACGCCTTGATGGCGGGGGACCTCACCTCGCTGGTCGGTCTCTTGGCTCCGGACGTGACCTACGTCTCGGATGCCGGGAGCGACCGCCCCGCTGCCCGGCGCCCCATCGTCGGGCCGGCACGGGTGGGGCGGGTCCTGCTCAGCCTCTCCAAACGTCTCGTGGCGGGGTTCACGGTTGATCCGGTCGTCGTCAACGGCGGCCCGGGGTTCATGATCCGCTTCGACGGGGTGCCCGACACGGTGCTCTCCTTCGACATCCATGGCGACCGGGTGACCGCGGTATGGGTCATGCGCAATCCCGTCAAGCTCCTCCACGCCGAGAACGCCGGGCCGATCATCTGACCGTCTGCGATCGGCTGTAGGCGCCCGCCCGCCGTTCTCGCCCCTGGTCCGTGTCCCCAGTAGGTTCACCGGGGACGGAACGGATTCCAGCCGAGCCGTAGGGGGAGGGCAGTGGACGAGCGCACGTTCGGACGACGGTTCGAAGGGAAGGTCGCCATCGTGACCGGTGCGTCGACCGATCCGGGCATCGGCACCGCCTCGGCCCGTCGCCTCGCCCTCGAGGGTGCGTCGGTGGTCATCAATGCCCGTTCCGAGGACCGGCTGCGGGCCACCGAACGTGCCCTCCAGGACCAGGGGCTCGCCGTGGTCGCCTGCCCCGGGTCGGCTGACGAGGACGTCCGTGCCCGGCATGCTCGTCGAGACCGCGCTCGAGCGGTTCGGCCGCATCGACCTCCTGGTCAACGCCGTCGGCGGCTGCCTCCTTCGTCGGCTCGGCCCTCTCGATGGAGCCGCTCGGACTTCCTCGGCACGGTTGCCATCAACACCTGGCCGGCGGTGTCCCTCATCCAGCAGGCGATGGCCCGCGGGTCTGGCGGAGGGCGGCGGTGCCGTGGTCAACATCTCGAGTGGCTCCCCGAAGAAGACGACACCCTCGATGGCGGCCTATGCGGCAGCCAAGTCGGCACTCAACGCACTGACCCGGACGCTCGCCAACGACCTCGGTGCGCGTGGGGTCCGGGTCAACGCGGTGAGCCCCGGGCTCACCCGGACCGAGGCCACCCGCCCGATGTGGGAGTCCGACGACGGACGGGCCGCCGGAGCCAACCTGCTGCTCGGACGGATGACCGAACCCGACGACGTCGCAGCTGCGGTCGCGTTCCTCCTCTCCGACGAGGCCGCGTCGATCACCGGGGTCCTCCTCGATGTGGACGCCGGCAACCACGTGTCGACCGGCACCTGGTCACCGTTCAGCCCGTCGGAGATCGGCCGCCCGGGCGGGGCACCGTCGACGGGCCCGCAGTGAGCTCCGGGGCACCGTTCGCCGACGGCTCGGTCTCACTCCGGCTCTACCCCCACAACGAGCTCGACGCTCCCGGTGTCGTGCGGGAGCTCTGCGACCAGGCGGCGTTCGGGCTGTCCGGCGGGTTCGACGGCGTCATGACCAGCGAGCACCACGGCGGGTTCCCCGGTTACCTCCCCAACCCGTTGCAGGTGGCGTCGTTCGTCCTCGAGGAGAACCGATCGGGCTGGGCGGCACCCTGCCCGCTGCTCCTGCCGCTCCGGCCGACGGCCCAGATCGCCGAGGAGATCGCCTGGATCGATGCCCGCCACCCGGGCCGGGTCGGTCTCGGTGTGGCCGCCGGGGCGCTGCCGCTCGACTTCGAGGCGATGGAGGTTCCCTTCGACGAGGCGGTGCCGCTGTTCAAGGCCCGGCTCACGGCGATCGTCGCCATGCTGCAGGGTCGGGAGCTCGGGGGCCTGGCGGGCGACCGCGCGCTGCAGCGGTGTGCAACCTTCCCGATCCCGGTGCTCAGCGCGGCGGTCTCGACGGGCGCCGCACGCCGAGCCGCCGAGTGCGGCGCGGGCATCCTGATCGAGGGGATGTCGACCGTCGACAGGGTGCGCTCGATCTGCGACGCCTACGACGCAGCGGGCGGCCTCGGGGCGAAGGTCGTGATCCGCAGGGTGTGGCTGGGCGAGCCCAGAGCCTGGGCGGTGGCACGGCAGCGGGCGGTCTACGAGAGTTATGCCGGAGCGGACCGGCTGGCCGCCGCGGACCAGACGATCACGACCACCGACCCCTCCGAGCTCGCCGATCGACTCCATGCCGTCCGCCTCGAGACGGGGGCGGGTGCGCTCAATCTGCGGGTCCACCTCCCCGGGATCAGCCGCGGCGACGTCCGCTTGCAGCTCAGCGCACTGGCGGAGGAGGTCCTCCCCCGGCTGTCCGAGCTCTGGTCGAAGGCACGACCCTCGGCGTGAGTCGGTGTCATCACGGCGAGCACCTCGACGCTTCACAGCGTGCGTTCGGACAGCATCGTCGTCCATCTCGAGAATCGGTCGGTTGAGCCCGGGAATGGGAGCTGTCCTAGGATTGCCACATGTCTGGATCGAAGCCGACGGCCGCGAGCTACGACCCCGAGGCTGTGCGCGCCAAGTACCTCGCAGAGCGCGACAAGCGGCTGGTCCCCCATCGATCCGACATCCGGGACCTGCAGACCGATGAGCACTTCGCCCGGTACCGTGAGGACCCCTTCACGCCGGTGACCGACCGCGACCCGGTCGTCGACGACGTCGATGCCGTGATCGTGGGCGGGGGGATCGCCGGGCTCCTCGCCGGCGCCCGCCTCCGCGAGGCGGGAGTCCAGCGGATCCGCATCATCGACCAGGCAGGCGGCGTCGGCGGTACCTGGTATTGGAACCGCTATCCGGGCGTGATGTGCGATGTGGAGTCGTACATCTACATGCCGATGCTCGAGGAGCTCGGTTACATCCCGACCAATCGCTACGCGTTCGGCGAGGAGATCCGTCGTCACCTCGAGGCGATCGCAAGCCGGTTCGGCCTGGTGGACGACGCGCTGTTCCACACCGGGGTGACCCGCGCCGAGTGGCAGGAAGGCGCGGCTCGTTGGCGGATCCGCACCGACCGAGGCGACGAGGTCGGCTGCCGTTGGTATGTCTTGGCGGTCGGGATCCTCAACCTCATGAAACTTCCCACCATCCCGGGCATGGAGGACTTCGCCGGGCACTCGTTCCACACGGCCCGGTGGGACTACGGGTACACCGGCGGCGGCCCCGGTGAGCCCCTCACCGGCCTGGCGGACAAGGTGGTCGCCCTTCTCGGCACCGGGGCGAGCGGCATCCAGTGCGTGCCGCCGCTGGCCGAGTCGGCGAAGCAGCTCTACGTGTTCCAGCGCACGCCGTCGGCCATCGGTGAACGGGGCAATCGGCCCACCGATCCCGACTTCGGCAGCGACTTCGAGCCCGGCTGGCAGCGGGACCGCATGGACAATTTCCAGGGGATCATCATGGGTCGGCCCGTCGAGGTCGACCTGGTGGACGACGGATGGACGCGCGACTACGCCGCCACCCGCAACGCCCCACGCCTCGAGGGCATGACGCGCGAGGACTACATGCGCAGCATCGAGGAGATCGACTACCGGATCATGGAAGCACACCGGAAGCGCGTCGAGGAGCTGGTGGCCGACCCGGCAACGGCCGAGATCCTGAAGCCGTACTACCGGTACCTGTGTAAGCGCCCGTGCTTCCACGACGAGTACCTTCCGGCCATCAACAACCCCAACGTCACGGCCATCGACTGCCCCGGCGGGATCGAGCGGATCACCGAGCAGGGCGTGGTCGTCGACGGGCAGCAGTACGACGTCGACTGCATCATCTACGGCACCGGATTCGAAGCCGAGCTCACCCCGCTCTTCCGTCGCGTCGGCCATGAGATCGTCGGTCGCGGCGGTGTCACCCTGGCCGAGAAGTGGACCGACGGTGCGGCCAGCCTGTTCGGGATGATGACTCGTGGCTTCCCCAACATGTTCGTCATGCCGGCACCGGGGCAGCAGGCGGTGGTGACCGTCAACTACACGCAACTGGCCGTGCTCGGGGCCGAGTTCATCGGTCGCGCCGTCGGGCTGCTCGAGCAGAAGGGCGTGGAGGTGTTCGACGTGAGCGCCGAGGCGGAGGAGGACTGGACCCAGAAGATCATCGACTCCTACGTCGACGCCACTGCGATCATGTCCGCCTGCACGCCTTCACGCCTCAACAACGAGGGCCACCCCGAGGCGATGAGCCCCCGCAGCGGCAGCTACGGCGGTGGGCTGGGCAACTGGTTCGGCTACCGCGAGCTGCTCGAGCAGTGGCTCGACGCCGGAAGCTTGGAGGGCCTGGACCTCGAGGTCCGATCCGGGGCTCAGTGAGCGCCCGTCGGCGGGTCGCCGTCGTGACAGGCGGCGGGGGTGGAATCGGAGCGGGCGTTGCCGAGGAGCTCGGCCGTCGCGGCTGGTTCGTCGTCACCGTCGACCCGCTCGTGACACTCGACGGGTCCGCGCAGCTTCCGGAGCCCGAGGAGACCACGGCCGACCGCATCGTGGCGGCGGGTGGTTCGGCTCGGGCCTCTTCGGCGTCGGTGACCGACGCAGAGGCAGTCCGCAGCTTGTTCTGTGAGCTCGCGGACGAGCACGGAGGGCTCGACGCCGTCGTGAATGTCGCGGGCATCACCCGACAGACCTACTTCGGACAGGGCACCGAGGAGGACTGGCTGGCAGTACTCGCGGTGCACCTCGAGGGCTACCTCAACGTGCTCGGCGCCGCGCTGCCGCTCATGGCCACTGCGGGGTACGGCCGGATCCTCGGCGTCACTTCCGGCTCGGGGTGGCGGGCAGCCGACGCCGGCGCGTACAGCTGTGCCAAGCGGGCCGTCGCCGCCCTCACGTGGCAGCTGGGACGGCAGGCACCGTCGGGCGTCACCGTCAACGCCATGTCGCCCATCGCGGCGACCCGGATGATGGCCTCAGCCCTCGAGCGCGCACGAAAGGCGGGCCAGTCGGGCGGTGGTGGGATCTCGTTCCTTTCGGTGGCCGGCCCCGAGGACCTGGGTCCGTTCGGCGCCCACCTCGTCGGTGAAGGATTCGACTGGTGCACCGGCCAGGTGCTCTTCATCGGCGGCCCGGAGGCGGCCGTCGTCGACGAACCCCGCCTCATCGAAGTGGTCCGCACCGGCCATGTGGTCTCCCTCGCCCGGGTGCTCGACGTCGTCATCCCCGGCGCCTTTGCCAAAGCCGAGATGAAGCAGGCCAGCACGGGCGGCAGCAACGCCCGGTTCGGACCGATCTTCGATGAGCCGGCCCCTGCCGACCTCGCACCGGCGGAGCCGCGGTCCTGTCTCGTGGTCTCCGACAGCGCCCGTGTGGCCGCGTCGGTCACTGCCGCGCTCGAGGCCCGGTTCTTCCGGTGTCACCAGGCCGAGCCAGCGCGCGGCTTTCGCGACGCGGCCGACACGCTGCACTCCGTCGTCGAAGCGAACGGTCCGATCGACGCGGTCGTGCTCGCCTCCGCCGGACGTCAACCGACCACCTCCCCGACGGAGGGTTGGGAGCGGGTGCTCGCAGAGCACAGCGGGATCGTCGAGCACATCCACACCGATGCCGGATGGGCCCGGGCCGCCGCCGACTACGCGGCCGCGGCCGCCCGCCCGGTTCGGCTGGCGACGCTCACCGACGCCACCACAACGGGAGGTCGGAGTCGCGCCCAGGCCTCGGCCCAGCATGCGCGCGTTGCCGCCGGTGCCACAGAGGGGCGGGTCACGGCATTCGCTGCGAGCATCGAGGCACCGGAGGAGGTCGCCGCCCGACCGGCGGGTGAGCTCGTCGCCCACCTGCTCGGCCACCCCGAGGCGACCGCTCTGGCCGGTGCGGAATTCGTGGTCGGCGATGGCTGGATCGGGCTGCGGAGCCACCCCCGGCCGATCGGCAGCATCACCTATGGCGGTCCTGCGCTCCCGGACTGGCTCGACGGGACCTTGCGCGAGATCGTCGGTGCCACCTGCCGCCCACCACAGCGGGAGGCCTGATGCCCGACCGGCCCACCCGCGTCGTGGATGCCCACGTACACATCTGGGACCCCTCCCGCACCGACTGGTATCCGTACCTCTCCCACCCCCAGGCGCCTGACACCGCCGACGCATCGCGGATGTTCCGCCGGTTCGATGTCGACACGTATCAGACGGAGGCGGCCGGCTGGAACGTCGCAAAGTTCGTCAACGTCGCCGCCGCGACCGGTCGCCACTCGGTCGAGGAGACCATCGAGCTCGACAGCAACGCTCAGGCCAGGGGTGGCCCCGACGCCATCATCGGCGGCATCCCTCCGACGGATACGGTGGCCGAGGCTGTCGAGCTCCTCGATCGGCAGACGATGGCATCTCGCTTCCGCGGCGTCCGCCCCATGGGTCGCTACGTCGGGCCTCTTCCCGACGCCGGAGTGCTCCGCGCGCTGCAGGAGCGGAACCTGCTGTTCGAGCTGATGGCGCATACAGATCAGCTCCGGGTGGCGTCGGAACAGCTCGCAGCCGTCGACGATCTGATCGTCGTGGTCGAGCACACCGGGTGGCCCCGCTCGGGTTCGGACGAGGAGCGCGCCCGCTGGCGTGACGGCATCGATGCACTGGCCGGGCTCGGCGGCAACGTCGTGTGCAAGCTCTCGGGCCTGGCGATGCCGTTGGAGTCCATGAGCGTCGGTGCCTTCGCCCCGTGGCTCGAGTACGCCATCGAGGCATTCGGCGTCGACCGCTGCATGTTCGCGAGCAACTTCCCCGTCGACTCGATGTACGGCACCTTTGATGAGCTCTACGAGGTGTTCAGTGGCGTCACGGCCGGTCTCGACGACGCATCCCGCTCGAAGCTATTTGCTGAGAACGCGGAGCGCATCTACCGCTGCTGACCAGATCTCCGGGCACCTGCACGGGTGCACGAGCTGCGGGACCGCCAACGTGCGTGCAGGATCCGGGTCATCGGACTGTCAGCTTGCGGGCCACGTCCAGCAGGTGGGTCGGGACCGGTTGCGGACCCGCCGCGACCGCGGCGGGCGACACCACTTCGATCCGTCCCTCGACCGAGGCCACCATGGTGTCAAGGAGCGGGCCTGAGCGGTATGGGCGGCGGCCACTCCGAAGGTGGTGGCGAGCAACCGGTCGGTTGCGGTCGGCGGCCCGCCCCGCTGGACGTGTCCGAGGACCGTGAGGCGCGTCTCGTAGCCGGTGCTCGCCGCGAGCTCGTCCGCGACCGTCGCGCCGGCCGAATGCCGCGATCCGGGCCCGGGATGCCCGTGCAGTACGGCACCTTCGGCCACGACCACCACCGAGGACGAGGATCCCCGGTCGTGCCGGCGCCGGATGGCCTTGGCCAGGCCCTCGAGATCTGTGCGTTCCTCGGGCACGCAGATCGCATCCGCGCCGCCGGCGATTCCGGCGCTGACGGCCAGCCAACCGGTCGTCCGGCGCCGGCACCTCGACGACCATCAGGCGGTCGTGGCTCTCGGCGGTCGTGTGCAACCGGTCGACGGCCTCGGTTGCCGTGGAGACAGCGGTGTCGAAGCCGAGGGTGCCGTCGCCGCCGATCACGACGAGCACGTCGATTCCGGCCCGTTCGATGGTCGCCAGCACACCGTCCACACCGCCTTCGTACTCGTCGGGATGATACCGGGCGGTGCCGAGGATGGTGCCTCCCTGCTGCAGGATGCCCCTGGTCTCCCCGGTGGTGATGGGCCACGCCTCGTCCTCGACGACCCCGCGCCAACCGTGGAGGAAGCCGATGATCTGATCACCCGTGTCCTCGCCGACCCGCACGACGGCCCGGATGGCTGCATCGAGCCCCGGGCAGTCACCTCCTCCGGTCAGAAGTCCGATGCGCATGACACCTCCTCGGCGAACAGGTCGAGCCGGCCGTGTCGCGGACAGCAATTGCCCTCTGAACCAGTGTCGCCTGATGCGGTCCGTCCGGGATAGTGCCATTGGTCCCATCGAGCGGTCCTGCAGGCCGAGGAGGAGGGGACGTGGCGGGGCGCGGGCAGGCCGGCAGGGCTGTGGGATGGGGCCCGCAACTGCCGGCCCCCAACGGCCGGTGGGGTCAGCCGCGTGCCGGCAGTCGAGCTGGGAACAGGCCGTGCCTGCCTGCCGCTTCGAGCAGCCCGTCGCGGGCCCGGGGGTCGGCCACCTGTTCGATGATGTTCCGGGCCTGCTCGTGTTCGGACCTGCCGAAGAGCTCCGCACAGCCCTGTTCGGTCACGATGGCAGTGTGCTGGAACGAGGTGACCGGAGTTGTGAGGATGGGCAGGACCGCGGAGCTGTCGCTCTTGTCGTGCCACGAGTGCAGTGCCACCAGGGCGTGGCCGCCCGCAGAATGGATGGCCCCGCTGACGAAGTCGGGCTGGCCTCCGAATCCCGAGTAGATCGAGTCGCGGATGAAGCTGGCATTGGCCTGGGCGAAGAGGTCCACCTGCATCGCACAGTTGATGGAAAGCATGCTCGGCTGAGCGGCGATCCGGAGCGGATCGTTGGAGACCTCGGTCCGGGCCATGTGCAGGCGGCGATTGCGGTCGGCCCAGGTGTAGAGCTCCGGGGATCCGAAGAGGAACGACGCCGTGATCGGGCGGTCGACATCGAGTGCCCCTGCCCGTTCGAGGGTCAGGACGGCGTCGCTGATCATCTCGGACCAGATGCCGAGATGATGTCGGTCGACGAGCTCTGCGGCAGCCACGTCGGGGATCTGGCCGATGCCGAGCTGCAGGGTCGCACCGTCGTCGGCGAACGCCGCCACGTGCTGGCCGATCATCTGTTCCGCCGCCGTGGGCGGACGTGGGGTGTGGGTCTGCAACGGTCCGTCGACCTCGACAGCGAGATCGATCTGGTCCACCGCTATCTCGCCGTCGCCGAAGGTGTACGGCATGTTGGGATTGACCTGGGCCACGACGAGACCGCCGCGGGCCTTCACCCGTTCGATGGCGGCGGGGAGGAGGTTGACCTCGATCCCGAGGGACACACTGCCCCCACGGGGCACCGAGGTGTGGATCAGGACCGCATCGACCGGCCGCAGGGTGTCGAACAGGCACGGCACCAGGGACAGGCGTACCGGGAGGTACTCGAGGGCCGGATCGTAACGCACCCCCGGCCCGACGAAGGGTGTCTCGTTGACGAAGCCGGCCCGACTGGGCCAGTTGGCCTGGGCGTTGATCGAGAAGGTCCGGACGGTCTCAAGCGCAGCGTCCAAGGCACGCAGGAGGACGGTCGGGGTGGCGAAGTTCCCCGCCACCACGACCCGGGGCTCGGGTCCGGGCAGGGACGCCAGCCGCGCCACGACTGCGTCCTCGGTGACGATCTCCACGGATCAGGCCGCGGATCGTGGCGACACGCCCGGCCTGTACCGGCGCACGGTGCTGCCGGCATCGCGACCAAGGCGTTCCGGCAGCCCCCATACGTTCGTCTGCCGCTTCCGGAAGCGTCGGGGCATGTGCCTCTCCAGACCGTCCTTCCCACTTGTCGGGTCAGGCGCTGGCAGGCTAGCTGGAGGGTTCGACGGGGACAACACCCGCCGCACCGACTCCGGCGGGATCACCGTGCCGGCCAGGGCAACGACCGTGAGCGTGAGCATCGTGGCCACACCCATCGGACTCCGGCGAGGCCTCCACCAGTTGCACTGGGTGACCAGTTAGCCTCGGCGAAGGCGAGGGGGCAGTTGCACGGAGGGGTCACAAACGGCGGGTGATGTCTTGAGCACGGTGACGACGCTTCCTCTGCTTCCCGGTAGTACTCCGTCCACTCCCTTCGCCCCGGGTGGATCGAGCAGCTCCTCGACGACTATCGGAAACCTTGGATTCGGTTCCTTCGTCGGGTTCGCGTTGGACATTCTGGTGGTCCTGATCCTGGTCGCGGTGGTCGGAGTGTTCGTCATCATCGTCGTGGCCAATCGAGCTGACCCCGATCCGAGTGGTCGTCGGCCGCAGTCGGTGTTCCTCTTTGCTGTCTCCTTCGTGACGATCACGACCTCCATCATCGGATCATTCGTTGTCGTTGCCGCTCTGGTGCAGCTCGTGGGCACTCATTCCAGTGACATCACGAACTCCGTCGCTCGTGCCGCAGCAGTGGGCGGCTTGTTGACGGTCGTGAGCCTCACCCTGCTGGTCGTCCATCTCCGTCGCGGGTTGGTCCTCGCTCGTGCCGATGTTGGCTCACCGAGCCCGTCCCGACGGGTCGGACAGAGCTATGTGTCGGCTGTCGCCTTCGTAGCGATCCTGTCGGTGCTCTTCACGACCGTGTTCTCGGTCTATGTGTTGTTCTCCCTCGTGGACCCGAGCGTCTTCGGGTCCTTGGGCGGCCGGACCTCGGCCGCCCGCGTCTTCGTCATCTCGGTCTATCTCGGCGTTGCGGCCGGTCTGGCCCTCCGGACCCACCGAAACCTCATACCTCCGGTCCTCGACATCTTCGACAGGGGTACAGGTGGTGTCGGCCCTCTCGGGACACCACCGGCACGCGTTCCTCCGCTGGGACCGCCTGTGCAGTAGGGGATCAAGAGCCCCCACGACCATTCCGATCGCTGCGACGTACGAAGCCAGCTACAAGCTTCCGAGATGAGCGCCCTTTCGACATCGAGACGCGGTCGATTCTCCGCGGCCATTCTGTTACTCTGCCGACAGGGACAAGAACCAGTGATCGTCCTTCGTGAACACCTCGTGACGGATCTGGTCAAGTCGAGGAACCGATGGAGAGGATGCCACCATGCACCGGCCCGCTGTCTTGCGCCCCGTCCGCTCGCTTCTCGCCGGCTTCGTCGTCATCGGCACAGTCCTCCTCGCGACGCCGACCGCGTCCTCTGCCGCGTCCCCGCTGAACCTGACGGTCAACTCGACGGCCGACACCCACGCTGTCAATCCCGGCAGCGGCAGGTGTGCCGACGCTCACGGGCACTGCACCCTACGGGCCGCCACCGAGGTGGCCAACGCTCAGGCCGCCGGCAGGCCGGTCAACATCAAGGTGCCGGTCGGCACGTTCGGGCTGACCCTCGGTGTGCTCACGCTCAAGCACAATCCTGTCGTCGTCACCGGGGCCGGTGCCACCACAACAGTGGTCACCGCACAAGGGGTGAGCCGGGTTCTCACCGTGGCGGCCACCGCCAAGGTCACCCTCACTCATCTCGAGCTGACCGGGGGCACAGCCCCCAACGGCACCGACAGCCAGAACGGCGGCAACGGTGGAGGCATCGTCAACGCCGGCTCCTTGACCCTTGCAAACAGCACGATCACCGGGAACACCGCCGGCTCCGGAGGGCAGGGATTGAACGACACGGCCGGGAACGGCGGGAACGGCGGCGGGATCACCAACACCGGCGTCCTTCTCGTCGAGGGCAGCACGATCAGTGCCAACGCCACCGGCTGGGGCGGGTACGGGCTCTACGGGAACGAGCTGTCCGGTAACGGTGGCCAGGGTGGTGGCATCTACTCAGGGGGTGGGAGAGTCACGCTCACCAACAGCGTGGTCTCGGGCAACACGTCCGGTAACTCCGGTCCGTCGGGCGATGGTCCGGCCAACGCCGGAGACGGTGGTGGGGTCTGGAGCTCCGCAACGCTCATCGTGACCGGCAGCACGTTCTCGGCCAACACCGGTGGGAACGCCACAGGCGCCGGAGCGAACGGCGGTGGCATCTTCTCGAGTGGCACCGCCACCGTCTCCTCGTCGATCTTCACCTCCAACACCGCAGGGCAGGGCGACCTCTCCGCCGGTAACGGCGGTGCCATCGCCAACACCGGGGCGCTCTCACTGACGAAGTCGACCCTGTCGAAGAACGCCGCCGGTGCGGGCGTAGGCGGCGCGCCCGGCGGCAACGGTGGCGGCCTCGACTCGAGCGCTGGCAAGGCGACACTGACTGGTGACACCCTCAACGCCAACGCAGGCGGCAACGGCGGGGACGCCATCATCGTCGATCCCGGGTGTTTCGCCCCCGGTCGCGGCGGTAACGGCGGGGGGATCTACTCGTCGAGCGGCCTCAGTGTCACCAACTCCACCCTGTCCGGGAACACCACCGGGGCGGGGGGCTTCTACCAGCTCCCGTGCGCCGGTCAGGCTCCTTCCGGTGTCGGTGGCGGTCTGGCAACCGCCGGCGGGACGGCGACGCTGTCCTACGCGACCGTGGCCGATAACGCGGACGGCATCGACAACCTGTCCGGCACCGTGACCCTCGGAGGGACCATCGTCGCCGACAGCACACCGAACAACGGCACGACGACCAATTGCACCGGCGTCATCTCCGAGACCTCCGGCTACAACCTCGACAGCGGCGCAACCTGCGGACTGGCTGCAGCCACCGACATCAGCGGCTCCGAGCCGCTCCTCGCAACGCTCGGAGCCAACGGAGGTCCCACCGACACCCAGGCCCTGCAGACAGGCAGCCCGGCCATCGACCACGGTGGCACCGCCGGTACCGGCTGCCCGACGGTGGACCAGCGCGGCGTGGGCCGTCCCGACGAAGCTGGCGATGGAGGCACCTGCGACATCGGCGCCTATGAATCCCAAGGGATCGGGTAGGGCACGACCAATCGCTGTTCTCCGTTCCAGCCAGGAGACCGCCAGACGCAAGTCGGCTGATCTGCTCCACCGGACCTCGCGCCGGCGTGCCGTTGTGCCGCCGCTACGTATCGCGGGCACGACCGAGCGGTGGCTTGCGCCGCTAGCCGGCCGGGTCCCCCTCGTTCTGACCCGGACCCACCCCGTACGCGGGACGCTCTGCACGGCTCTCTGTCGCCGGGTTGGCGACCATTGCTCCGGTTCCTAGTGCGGTGACAGCTTGTTCCACTAAGAATTCCCTGAGACTCGGGAATTTACGTAGCCGGGGCGCGTTCTGTCAGGTAGAAACCCTGACAGAAGGAGCAGTCCATGGCACGTCGTGGTCGACCCACCGTCGAGATCAAGCTGAGCGGCATCGAACGCAAGACCCTGGAGCGCTGGGCCCGTCGACATTCGTCGGCTCAGTCCTTGGCCCTGCGGTGCCGGATCGTGATGGCCTGTGCCGAAGGCCGGACCAACGAGGACGTCGCCGCAGAGTTGAGGATCCACCCGGTCACCGTGTCCAAGTGGCGCAGGCGGTTCGCCGCTGATCGACTGGACGGGCTCATGGATGCGCCCCGCCCGGGTGCAGCCCGCACCATCAGCGATGACACGGTCGAGGCGGTAGTGGTCGACACCCTTGAGTCGGCACCGCCCGACGCCACCCACTGGTCGACTCGTGGACTGGCGGCCAAGCACGGGATCAGCCATCAGACCGTGTCGGAGATCTGGCGGGCGTTCGGCCTGAAGCCGTGGAGGGAGGACTCCTTCAAGGTCTCCCCCGATCCCGACCTGGTGGAGAAGATCCGCGACATCGTCGCCCTCTACATGAACCCACCGGTTGCCGCCGTCGTGTTCGCGGTGGACGAGAAGCCCCAGATCCAGGCCCTCAACCGGACCGCACCGACGTTCCCCATGCTGCCCACCACCCCGGCCCGGGCCACCCACGACTACGAGCGCAACGGCACGTGTGACCTCTTCGCCGCTCTTGACATCGCCTCGGGGACAGTCATCACCGACATCCGTTCCAGCCACACCTCTGATGACTTCATCGCCTTCTTGAACAAGGTGAACCGCAACGTGCCGCCTGAGCTCGACGTTCACGTCGTGCTGGACAACCTGTCAGCCCACAAGACCCCCAAGGTCCACCGCTGGCTGCTCCGCCATCGACGTTTTCACTTCCATTTCACGCCGACCTACGGGTCGTGGATGAACCTCGTGGAGCGGTGGTTCTCTGCACTCACCACCAAGAAGCTCAAGCGCTCCGCCCATTGCAGCGTCAAAGAACTCGCCGCTGACATCACGTCGTGGGCTGCAGCATGGAACGAAGATCCAAAACCGTTCGTGTGGCACAAGACTGCCGAGCAGATCCTCGATCGCCTCGCCGGCTACTGCAGTGCCATCAATACCGGAAACATCAGTGCTTCAAGCTGACAGCACACTAGTGCGGTGACACTCAAATAGCGCGCGATTGACTCACGGTCTCAAGGGCCACCCGTCCCCGTCGGACCTTGGTGATGATCTGCTTGGCCGTCTTGGTCCAGATGAACGGAATTGGGTCCTGGTTGTGATGGGCGATGTAGTCCTCGATGGCTTCAATAAGTTCAGGAACGCTGCCGAAGCTGCCCCGCCGGATCCGTTTGTTCGTGATCGCACCGAACCACTGCTCGATCATGTTCAACCAAGAAGAGCTCGTCGGCGTGAAGTGAAAGTGGAAGCGCTTGTGCTTCTCCAGCCACGCCACCACGTCAGGGTGCTTGTGGGTGCCGTAGTTGTCCAAGATGACGTGGATCTCCTTGCCCCGAGGGACTTCGCGATTGATCAGACGCAAGAAGGCCAAGAACTCCTCATGGCGATGACGTGAGAAGCACTGACCGATGAGCTCGCCGGTGAGGACGTTGAGGGCCGCGAACAAGGTGGTGGTTCCGTAGCGCTTGTAGTCATGGGTGATGGTTCCTGGACGTCCCTGCTTCATCGGCAGGCTCTGCTGGGTGCGGTCGAGGGCCTGGATCTGGGACTTTTCATCGAATGACAGGACGATGGCACCGTCGGGTGGGTTCATGTACAGGCCGATGACGTCGATCAACTTGTCCTCGAAGTCCGGATCGTTCGAGATCTTGAACGTTTTGACCAGATGAGGTTTGATCCCACGGGCCTGCCACTCGCGCTGGACCGTCGTGCGTGAGAGGCCGCAGTGATCGGCCATGGTGCGATTCGACCAATGGGTGGCATCAGGCGGCGTCGTGTGCAAGGTGTCGCTGATCATCTGGTCGATCTGTTCCTGGGTGATGACCGGTTTGCGACCACGGCCTTCGTGCACCTCGCCCACCCACTCGACTCCATCTGAATCGAAGTGACTCCGCCATTGGAGAACCGTCGAACGTGAGACACCCAGAGCCTCGGCGATGCTCGAGTTCGCCACGCCGTCACCAGCCATCAACAGGCCCTTGGCTTCCCTCACGGCCCGGTGCGGCAAGGAAACGCTTGCTGCGATACCTTCGAGCGCGGTGCGTTCTTTCTTACTCAGGCGTAGTGGTGGCGCAGGTGGTCGGGCCATGAGCCCATCCTACACCTATCGCGCGACTATTTACGTGTCATCACACTAGTGTATCCTCGCGATAATAACACTGATGTGATTTCATGGAGGGATGCGACTCCCTCCACTCAAACTCCGCCGAGGTGACCGTGCCGAGCTCGAGGCGCGGGTGCGTTCCAACACCATCGAGGCTCGGGCAGGTAAGCGGGCGCGCATGATCCTGCTCATGGCCGACGGCGAGTCGAACCGCACCATCGGCGAGCTGGTCGATCTGCACTACAACCAGGTCGGCATCTGGCGGAAGCGCTACGAGGAGTTCGGCCTCGCTGGCCTCGAAGACGAGGAGCGTCCGGGTCGCCCCGTCGTCTATGACCATGACGACGTGCTGCTCTTGGTCAAGCTGGTGACCGAGGACCCGCCCGATGGCGCGACCCGCTGGACCATGGAGGCGCTGGCCGAGGCCATGGCGTATCATGGCGTGGCCATCTCGGCCTCCCAGGCCTGGAGGATCTGCAAGTCGTTGGACCTCAAGCCCTGGCAGGTCGAGTCCTGGATGACCAGCCACGATCCGGACTTTTGGGCCAAGGCCTCTGATGTCTGTGGTCTCTACCTCAACCCACCCCAGAATGCCGTGGTGTGGAGCGTGGATGAGAAGTCGGGCATGCAGGCCAAGTCCCGCATCAACCCCACAAAGCCGGCCATCCCGGGAAAGCCGGTGCGCAGGGAGTTCGAGTACAAGCGCAACGGCACCGCGGTGCTCTTCGCCGCCCTCGACGTCCACGACGGCGGCATCGCCGGCTGGGTCACCGACTCGACCCGCTCGGAGAACTTCGTGGAGTTCCTGGGCGATCTGGTGCGTCAGACCCCCAAGGGCCTCGACCTGCACTGCATCGCCGACAACCTCAGCGCGCACAAGACCGGCGATGTCGCTACCTTCTTGGAGCAGAACCCTCATGTGCACATCCACTACACGCCGACCCACGCCAGCTGGCTCAACCAGGTCGAGCTGTTCTTCTCGATCCTCGAACGCAGACTGCTTCGACGTGGTGAGTTCGCCTCGGTCGAAGAACTGGCCGATCGCATCATCGCCTTCATCAAGGACTACAACAGAAGAGCCGCACCCTTCCGTTGGACCTACGATGGCCGGCCCTTACGAGTCGCGTAAGTCACAATGACTTACGCGCGAGAGCACTAGCAGTATCGGTGCCCTGAGCTGGGAGTGTTTCGGTCTGAAGCCGGCCTCGTACCCCGGTCACGAGACATGGGGTAACCGAATGCTGAGCAACCTCGGGATCGAGGGGATGGCGGTGGAGGATGGCCCACGCCTCAGTGGCTGTTGCGAATCTGCCGAATCATGCTCATCCCCGCGATGCTGTGGAACAAGATGTCATCGGAGGGCTACTACTCGGGGGCGATGTGGGCGGCGACTCCGGAGAACAATCGAGCGGTGGTCAGGTCGCAAGAGGTGGTAAATGCGGATGACCGAGAGGGGGCACCCCAGCGGTTCGCCCACTGGAAGCTTGGACGCATGCACCACCCAATCGACCTGCGGGTGCCGCATGCCGCGAGACTGTGACGTACGGCTGAGCGAGAGCCGGAGGGAAAAGTACCCCCTCCACTTACCTCTGACAGAGGTTGCTTGTTCCGGGCCGCTGTACTGGATGAGGCCACAACGATGGTCTGATTGGAACCTGAATTGCAGCGGCGATTGAACGAGCCAGCGACTTCCGTCACCAGATAGCGACTCGTCGAATGATCGACTCCCGACGTGCCACCCTCCACCGGCTAGCTCATATCGTGAAGTTCAACGTGAAGGGACGGCCTCGATACAGGCCGATCGCCGTGCCAGTCACGGTTCCGGTTGATGTGCGATCGACGTTCTGGCTGAAGACGATTGCGATCGTGTGAAGGTGAGCGCTCGGGTCGTCGACCCTGATCGTGCCCAGGTAGAAGCCGAAGAGATGGTAGATCTCGACCCTGATCGTTGCAGAACCACCTGAGGCACCTGGGATGGTGATCGTGCCGGTGATGGTCCTGATCGCTCCGTTTGACGGCTCGATGTCGAGTGATCCCATAGTAATGGTCCCGCCGTTGTGGTAGGTGAGGGATCCGCTGAAGGAGAGCACGACGGATGGTGCGACGACCCCGGTGTAGTTGGCCTGGTCGGAAGCGGACACCGTGGCAGTTGATCCACCCGAGTCGGTGACGGTTCCGGTGACGGTCGCAGTGTCGAGCTGGTAACCGGCCGACGCGGTGAAGGTGGCGATGTCCGATATGACGGTTTGACCGACGCCAACCGAGACGTCCGAAGCCCCGCCGAAGGTGAAGCCGGGCGCGGCCACCGAGCCGATGACGTCGCTGACCGAGACGCCGGTGAGGCCCAGGTCCCCGGTGTCGGTGACGATCACCCGCTCGTCGACAGTGGAGCCGACGAGTACGTTCGGATCCTGGGCAAGGTTGCCGTTCCCGACGTCGAGCCAGGTCGCACCTCCGTCGACCGAGATCTGCTTGTCGATGGAGACCGCCGGCGGGCCGACGAGCACCGACGCCGTCCCAACCACCGAGTCGACCCCGTCGGTCACGGTGAAGGGGAAGGTGTCAGTGCCGCTCGTCAGCGAACTCGGCGGGGTGTAGCTGAACGAGCCATCCACGCCGATCGTGACCGAACCTCCCGCAGAGGTCGCTTCGTTCGTCGCTGCCAACGCGCTCAAGGTGTCGTTCAACGGGCCGCTTGCCCCGGAGAGCAGGACCGGGGAGTTCACGATCAACGTCTGGCCCGGAAGGGCCGTGTAGTCCGGCGACCCTGCGGTCAATGGATCGGCGTAGGTGATGATCGCCTCGCCGTTCGAAGAGTCGTCAGGTGCCACACTCGGCGTCGGGCCTGAGGTGGCCGTCGCGCTGCCCAGGTAGGAGCTACCGCCCCCGCCGCCGCCCACGGCGACGCAGCCAACCTGCGCGCCGCCGCCCCCGCCCCCGCCGCCGAAGTAGCCGCCGCCGCCGCCGGCGGCATAGTTGCCCGAACCTCCGGCGCCGGTGCCGCCGACGGCCCCTGAGATGCCAATCGACACGACGTCCCCCAGGCAACTAGAGGTGGCAGAGGTCAGTTCGGTACCGGACGGGGTCGGGCTGTCCTCGACGACGCCATAGAGGACCAAGCCAGATCCCGAGCCCGTGGTTGAAGCGAGTCCCTCACCGGAAGCGCCGGGGTTCCCCCCTGACGCATCCCCCCCGGCGCCACCGCCGCCGGCGAACGGGTGAGTCGATTCGGCACCGACGCTGTCGGTCTGGATCGGCGATGCCCCGGCAGTGAAGGCGGCCTGTGAAGCGAACCAGAACAGGTAGACGTTGTTGGTGGCCGCGCCAGGGGCTCCTGTGACACCCGCGGCACCCGCGTTGCCGCCGGAGCCGCCTTCGAGGTAACTGGCGAATGTGCCACCGCCACCACCACCGCCCCCGGCCGCGAGCAGCCGGTCCGCAAGCCCGAAGACTCCCCCGCGCACGTCCGTACCCCCGCCGCCACCACCGGCCGAGTAGCCACCGCCCGTACCCCCGCCGTTGAACCCACCGGTGGTCCCGCCCGCACCACCGACGTTGATCTGAAGAGTCTGCCCGGCCGTCGCCGAAAGGGTCCCACTGACCTCAGCACCGAGGCCGCCCGGCGAGTTCGCGCCGCCGGAGCCGCCTTGCGCACCGTAGAGGTTCATGGTCGCGTCGCTCACGCCGGGAGGTACTGTCCAGTCCTAGGAAGCACCGTTGTAGTGGAACTCAACCGTGCAGGTTCCGTTCGCGCACGACGCTGCCGGGCCGGATGCAGAGGCAGCAGCGGTGGTGAAGCCGATCACCGAAAGGGTGCCCGCAAGGAGCACCGGAGCTGCAGCCACGATCACTCCCCGAGAGAGGAGTCTCCGCCGACGGACTCCGACGTGCCAAACATAGGCCGCCATCATTTCTTACCCCTTTCGAAGCTTCCGCGGATGCTACCTAACGTGTTGCCGCAGCGCATCAGGTGACGGGCGTGCTGTTCAAATCGAGCCCAGGCGACGACTGCGGCGGGCGACAGGGTCGCGGTGGCCGTTGGAAATGCCCGCGAAAGGTTGGTCGATCACCCCTGTCCGGTTACCGCCATCGGTGAGTTGTTCGACAGCGCGTTCGACGGGATTGCAGGACTCGCCGAGTATGCGATCGCAGGCATGACCATCATTGTCAACTGTGCCCGGCCTGACCATGAGTTCGACGGGAGGACAGGCAGGGCCACGGCAGACCTGATGATCGCCTTGCACGCGACAAGCCGAGACGACGATTGGCCCAGGTTTTGCCCCCTCGTCCGGTGGCTGCGGGTGGTCAAGTCGACGTCCTAGCTAGTCACTCGCACGAACTCGAAAACCGACGGATCTCATCGACCGGGCCCATGTTGGGATCGGGATGCCGGGATCCACTGGGCAGGGCGCTGAACTGGGAGAACGTGCGCTGATGGTCAGTTCAATCAGGTTCCCACGACCATAGTGCAATTGATTGCTGAGCAACCGGGTGTCGCCAGTGCTTCGTTCCAGGTCGTTGACCACAGACGGGCAAGGGCCGTACTCGCCATGGCCAGAACTCGTCCGTGCAGATGACGACGGTCGGATCGCCCCTTGTGGGCGTGGTCGTTCCATCGGCGATGGTGTAGAGCTCGGGGATCCGGTTCTTCTTCACCTCGAAGTCCGGGTCGGTGGACTGCTTCCAGGTCTTGATCACGTGAAACGACACGCCCCCCTCTCGCAGCAGGACCGAGAGGCCCTCATGGCTGATGTCGTCGACCACCCCCTCGGCGACCAGGAACTCTGCCAACTTGGACAGGCTCCAGGTCGAGAACGGCAGGTTGTGGTCCTGCGGTCGGGACAGGGCGATAGCCATCAGCGTTGAAGTTGTGGATGACCTCACGCACCCGGTCCTCGGAGGTGAAAGCGATCTTGGCGATGGCGACGTCCATGGCCTGGGCGGACCACAGGATGATTTGGGCTCTTCGCCATCGGACGATAGAGCCGATCATCGCCGCACGATCCCGAGGAGCTTGGTGCCCTCGTCGCTGGTGATCTCACGGACATGCGCACGTTCGGCCATACCAAATTTGTGGGCGACTGGGTCCCTCAGGAGGTGGACGCGCCCCCATCAATGTTGGCGGTCACGGCACTAGTCAGGCGCGCCTGACCGGCGGCCCCGGGACTTCAGCCTTGTGACGACTGCTGGCTCTCTGCCGCGGTCAACGGTGTCACCTCGGCCTGGCGGGCCATCCCCAGTAGCGGGCCGGCGCTCTGGCAGTCGCCGCACACACCCCAGACCCGGAGGTCACCGTCGTTGTCGATGGTCGAGATCCGCCCCGGTGATGCGAAGGCGATGAGCGATGTGCCACTCGGGTCGGTCTGGCTCCTGAGGAGCCGTCCGTCGTTGGCGCTCCACGTCTGGACGTCGCCGCTGATGGAGGTGGTCACGATGTAGCGGTCATCCGGACTGTAGGCGATGTCGGTCAGCCCGGCGCTGCCGATCAGCTGGAAGAGCCGTCGCCCTGAGCGTGGGTCGAAGACGTTGGCGATGCCGTCCCAGGAGGAGACGGCCAGCTGGGTTCCCGTGGTGTTGAGGGCCAGCGCCGAGGCCCGGCCGCCGGAGTTGAGTAGGAGCGGTGGCGAATGGTCACTCACGCCGATCGTCCAGATGTGGCCGCAGAAGTCGAGCAGCACGTCGACGGTGCCCTTCGTGTTGGTTGTTGCATTGTTGACGCCGCACACCGCCGTGGTCGGGGTGGCGAAGAGCCGGTTGGCCGTGGCTCGGCCGGTGGGCACGTCGTAGGTGCGTAGCAGCGCACCTTTGGTGGTCGCCCCGGCCAAGGCCAACTCGAGGTAGCGCCCGTTGTCGCTCAAGCCCATGAAGGCGGGGGTGACGGTCCCCACCGGGCCGATGGGCACGTCGGCGAGCGTGCGGACGGGGTGCAGGCCGGCACCCTCCGACACGGTGACCGTCCACGTGGGACCCGAGCCGATGGGTGCCGCTACGGCGACGGCCGCACCCGAGGTGGCGACGATGGCGTTGGGGTCGGTGCTGAGCTCGTGCTGCTCGATCGGCGTACCTCCCGGCCACGACCACGTCGTCCACTGACACGAAGGAACGCAGGTTCCCGTGTTGGACATGAGGACCGACCAGAACGTGTGGGCGCCCCAGGCGAGCGATGCCGGGGTGAGCGCTCCGGTGTTCAGCCCGACGGTTCCCAAGCCCGGGCCGGTCGCCCGGTAGATGCGAGCTGAACCGTCCCAGGCGGACACCAGGACACTCGTGCCGTCGGGGCTGAAGGACACCGCGCTCGAGGTCGGAGGTCAGACCGAGGAGCGGAGCCAGCTCATCCTCGTGCGACACGGACCACACGCTCGCCGCCCCGTCCGCCTCTCCGATGGCCAACCGGTCTCCGGTCTGGCTGAAGGCCAAGGTGTCGATGCCGATCACGCCGAAGTGGGCCAGGGTGGACTCCTGCGTCCATGTGGCTGTGTTCCACAACGTCACCACGGTGGTCCGGGCGTTCGAGACCGTGCTGTCGGCGACGGCCAGCGTGCTCCCGGCCGGATCAGCTGCCACCTCGATGCCGTCGCCGGGAACTCCCACGGTCACGGTGCGCACCACCTGGCCTGTGGAGATGTCCACCACGAGGAACGTCCCCGTTTGGGTCCCGAGCACCATCTCCGAGCCATCGGCCACGAAGGCCATGCCATAGAGGTTGGGGATCGTGGTGCTCAGCACCCGACCGGTCCCAGTGCCCACGTTCCACAGCTCGATCTGGCCGGAGTTGGTCAGGACCGCCAGCCGGGACCCGTCCTGGCTGAAGGCCATGACGGCCGGGCTGCCGGCAGCCGATGGACCGGAGAGAGCAGCCGGGTTCAGCTGCCCGCTTACCGTGCCGGTCGACGGGTCGACCAGATCGACATCGCTCGCCACGGCGACGGCGGCCAGGTCGCGGGCCGGGTCGAGGGCGAGCACACACGAATTCGCCCGGGCCAGGGTCTCGTGCCAGGCCACCGTGCCGGTCGATTCCCGGTAGGCGGTCAGCTGGCCGCCTACCGCTACGCGGAGGACCAGCGGCTCATGCCCGTCGAACAGGGCCACCGGCTCACAATTCGTGGCCGCCTTGGCCGGCGGCAGCGCGCGCTCGACGGTCGAGTGGTCGAGGGCTTGGCGCACGGCATAGAGGGCGTCGGGCGTAGGCGATACCTCGAGAGCCTTGCTGGCCACCAGGACGGATGTCTCGGGGTCTGTCGTGAGCAGGTTCTGGCTCTCAGCGGCCAGCGCCCGGGAGCTGGCCGTGGCCTCGGCGGTGACGGCCTGGCTCCGGGAGATGAGGGCGAAGACCAGCAGGGCGATGGCCACCGCGCCAACCGACAGCCCGGCCACGGCAAACCTTCGCTGGCGACGCAGGTTCGACTGCCGACTGGCCAGCAGGTAGGAGCGCTGCAATTCGGTCGGTGGCGGGTCGGCATCGGTCTGGGCCGCGGCCAGCCAGCTCTCCGCGGCCGTGAGCTCACTGCCCCTGAGCAGGAAACTGCGGTCACGTCCCTCCCGGTCCCACTCGGCCGCCTTGACCAACCATCGGGTGTGCTCCCTGCGGTACTCGAGATCGGTGTCGACGGCCACCACGACCCGATCGACGGAGCGCTCGAACTCGCCGTCGTCGAGGAACGGGACCCAGTTGCGCTCGGCGATGGCGGCTGGGATCTCGTCGTCGGGAACGACCTCGTGGAGCACCGGGACGATGCGCTTGCCGAGAGCAGCGGCGTGGTCCACCTCGTGCCCGCAGTAGGCCGACGCCAGGGATGCCGGGCTGATGACGAAGACAAATGCCTCCGACTCTTCGATGGCCCGTCGGATGGCGTCGGGGAAGACTTCGCCGTCGGCAATGGTGTGGAGGTCCAGCCACACGTCTTTGCCGTGTGCGGCAAGCGCATCGTTCAGGCGTGTTACGAAGTCGCTGTTCTGCCGCGAGTAGGAGAGGAAGATGTCCGTCATGTTGAGCCCACCCTTGTCGCTCGCCGTCCGTCCCTCATGATCGCGGATTGTTGAATCACGCCGGGTGGTTCGCTGCCCACCCTGGGGAAATGGGCGCCATCGCCATCTCGCGGGCCTGACTCAGTCGGTCGTGTTCATCAGCCCTGGATGCCCGAGCGGATGAGGAAGGCGGTACCGATTGCCGACAACGCGTCGTGGTGGGGAGTGGAGTCGAGGGTCCGCTCGCGGCCGACCAGGTCGAAATTCCGGGCCGCACCAGGCGGGGCTTGGATGATGCGATCGGGCTTGTCGGACATGCACTGCGGCGCCATGACCACGGCGACCACCGGCGGCACGACCGAGTGCCGTTCGCGGGTGGCGAATCGGTCGGAGAGTGCCTCGCCGGGGAAGAGCCGGACCCGCTCGGGTCGGAGGAAGGAGCAGTTCGAGTCTTGGGAAGCGCCTCGTCGCCGAACCTGGCCACATTGTCGGGTACGTCGCCCTGCTGGTCGGCCTTGCAGGGTCTCCCGGTCCGGAACATCTGGGGTTACCGCCTATGGCGAACCCCGCCGACGGTTCTGGAGCCGGCGCGGCGGCGCAGAGTGCGGGGCATGGCTGACCCAGGTCCTCGATGCCGAGTGTCGCGGCGAGCTGCTGGCCGGATCGGCCTGGCATTCCGCGGCCTCGACGAGCATCCGGGCGATCCAGCCCTCCGGTACCGGGCGGTACTGGCCCTGGCCCGCACCTGTTCGACGGGTGAGGCCGCACGCCAATTCGTTGCGCTCGACCTCGGTTCGATCGGGACGGATGCCCGGATGAACGGACCCCAGGCCGGCCCAACCTTCCCCTACCAGCAATTACGCCGCTGCAACATCTCGGGTTCAGCTGACGGCTGCTTGCAGCCGAGCACCTCGGCCACGCCACCACATCCGCAGGTGACTGCCCCAATCAAACTGGAACAGAACTGGCAATCGGTGCCCTGAGCTGCGGCCTCACGCCTCCAAGCCGTGATTCGTGCCAGGCGCAGGAACCCTGGTGTAACTGATTGCTGAGCAACCTCGGTATGGAAGGGATGGTGGGGGAGGATGGCCCACGGCTCAGGGATCTGAGGCGATAGCGGCGAAGGTGGGGAACACCTCAAGGCCGGGGCAGACCACGTGCGAGTTTCCACGGGCGTCCCCGACTTCGCCTCGGGCCCTGTGCAGCTGGAGCGCGCGGCTCCGGCGTTCAGTGCGGGGCCGGTTGGGATGCCGCTCCGGGGGCAGCCCCCCGACGGCCGTCGCGGCCGCCCGACGCGGACGTGACCGTCCCCCAGCTCTGGGCGATCAGAGACAGGGACCGCACCCGAGCCTCGTAGGAGTGGGACCTGGTCGAGAGCATGATCTCGTCCGCCCCGGTCCGGCCCTGCAGGTGCCGGAGGCCCTCGGTGACCGTGTCCGGATCACCGATCAGATGCGTCGACATGGCCCGTTCGATGATCGACTTCTCGGCGGCAGTGAACGGGTATTCCGCCGCCTCCTCCGGGGAGGGCAGCGGACCCAAGCGGCCCGATCGCAACTGCAGGATGCTGAGTGCCGTCGAGCCCGAGAGCCAAAGGGCCTCGGTCTCGCTCGGCGCGCAGAGCACGGACACGGCCACCATGACTCTGGGCTCGTCGTGCAGCACCGAGGGGCGGAAGTTGGACCGGTAGGCGGTCAGGGCGGCATCGAGCAGGTTGGGCGCAAAGTGGTAGGCGAACGAGAACGGAAGTCCGAGGAGCCCCGCAAGTTGCGCGCTGAACAGGGACGAGCCGAGGAGCCACACCTCGGGGAGGTAGCCCCGGCCGGGATTCGACGACGGGTGGCTTGGCGGACCCTCACCGGGCAGGAGGTAGTTGATCAGCTCCACGACGTCATCAGGAAACGTGTCCGCATGCATCTCCGGTGTGCGCCGAAGCGCCCGGACCGTCACCGGGTCGGTCCCGGGAGCACGTCCTAGTCCGAGGTCGATCCTCCCCGGGTGCAGCGCCTCCAGGGTCCCGAACTGTTCTGCCACCACGAGTGGGGCGTGGTTGGGCAGCATCACGCCGCCCGCGCCGACACGGAGCGTGGTGGTGGCATTCGCCAGGTGTGCAATCAGGACGGCGGGCGCCGAGCTGGCCACGGCAGGCATCCCGTGATGCTCGGCCACCCACAATCGGTGGTAGCCGAGTCGCTCCACCTCCGCAGAGAGCTCCACCGTCTCCCGCAGGGCTTGGGCCGGGGTTGATCCCGTTGCCACGGTGGCGAGGTCAAGGACGGAAAGAGGAACCACGCCATGTGCAACACGGAGACTCTCCCAAAGCTTCCGGTGACCCACGCGTGCTCTAGCAACTGGTCCTGTGGAGCAACAATGCCGTCATGGCGTGATTTGCCGAGAAGGGCCCAAGAAGTCCTGCCCAGTAAGGTACGGGTGGGCCAGTATCCCGATCGCAGCAACCACTCCTGAACTGCTACTGAACCATCTGTACATCGAACATCCCGGCGGCGTAATGCCATGGCTCGTCACAGACAAGCTCGTAGCGCCCCGGCCCCAAGTCCGCCTAGACCATCGTTCCGCGTAAGCCTTTTTGCGGGCCGACGACGCCGTGCCCGGTGCAGGGTGACGTCACGTCCGACCGGGGGTGACGCGCACAGGGACAAGGGGACGCCAGGCTGACGTCGTCGCTTACTGGTGGAGACGCATCTTCGATGAACCGGTGGGCCGTGCGGGTCTCGGATCTCGCCACCTTGGGATTGAATGGGCGTTCCGTGTTGTCGCCCAGGGTCTGGTCCGGTCGCTGGCTGTTTCAATTGCCCAGTTCAAGACCGGTGCGCTGAGGAGGGGCCGAGACGTCGTCTGTCGGTACCCCAGAGTGGAGTGCCGACAGAACCCCGGAGGCCAGGGAGTTCGGCAGCGGCTAGTCGTCCGCTTCCCCCGCTAATGGTCTCGATTTTCCAGATTGTTGTTGATGCAACTAATGCTGAAGACTCCTTGGTCATGGCCATGGATGGCGTATTCGGCACCCACAGGATGCCGGGCCGCCATCACGTCGCCGGGGTCGCGGGTGATACTGGGTACCGGTCGATCGCCAGTGGGGGTGTGATGCACGTCCTGATTGTGGAGGACGACAGGGGGATCACTTCGTTCCTGGAGAAGGGCCTGGTGGCCGAGGGCTACGCCGTCACGGTGGCCGGCACGCCGGACGAGGCTCACTTCGCCCTCGGGGCCGCCGATGCGCCAGCAGACCTCGTGCTGCTCGACCTGGGGCTGCCCGGTGGCGAGGGTGGGGATGTGCTGACATGGATGCGGGGACGCGGCATTTTCACCCCGGTCATCATCCTGACGGCCCGCGACGAGGTGGAGCATAAGGTCCACGCGCTCAACGCGGGGGCAAGCGACTACGTGACCAAGCCCTTCTCCTTCGACGAGCTTCTGGCCCGCGTACGAGCCACTCTGCGTACGGCCGAACAGAAGCGTTCTTCGGAGATCGTCGTGGGCGACCTTCGGTTGGACCTGTTGACCAAGGTGGCGTCGCGCTCCGGTCAGCGCATCGAGCTCGCTCCACGAGAGTGGGCGCTGCTCGAGCTGTTCATGCGGCACCCGCACCAGGTGCTGTCCCGTGCCCAGATCCTGTCCGCCATCTGGGATCAGACGTTCGAGACGGACAGCAACGTCGTCGATGTCTACGTGGGTTATTTGCGCCGCAAGCTCAACAGGTCGGACCTCGAGCCGCTACTCGTCACCGTGCGTGGCGCGGGCTACCGGTTCGCCGATCAAGCATCGGCCGCCGAACCAGACCACCCACTATCCGACGTCGGCGAGCCGACCGCCGACTGATTCCCGCATGCACCGTTGCGTTGAGCGCGACCGTTGCTTGATTCGCACACATTGGCGCCTCGACCGGGGAATCAACTCCTCGGCGCCCATGTCTTCACCATGGATTTGAATACAGGATCTTCGGCCCATCTGATTTCAGGCGTCGGGTGGTGTGGCTCAATGCCACAGTCCCGCAGTGCCGAGGCGGTACCCGGATCCCCGGACCGTGAGGATGACGTCCTGGCCGAGCTTCTTGCGGACGTGGAGGACACAGACGTCGACCACATTGGAGTCGCCGTCGAAGTCGCGACCCCAGATCTGCCCGAGCAGCTGCCCGCGCGACAAGACTTGTCCGGGGTGATCGAGGAAAGTCTCCAGGAGCCGGAACTCCCTAGCGGTCAGTTCGACGACCGAGCCGGCGCGCTCCACCCGGTGGGCGGCTCGATCGATGACGAGGTCGCCCAATTCGTGCCGGCGGACCGCGCTGTGGGACTCCTCCCGCAGGCGGGTCCTGATCCTGGCCAGGAACTCTTCGAACCGGAACGGCTTGGCGATGAAGTCACTGGCGCCGAGTTCCAGGCCGGTTACCAGGGTATGCACGTCGTCGCGGGCGGTCAGAATGACCACGGGAATGGTGCTGCCCCGCTCCCGTAGCTCTGCCAGGAGCGAGAGCCCGTCGCGACCCGGAAGCCCGAGGTCGAGGACCAAGAGGTCGAACTCCCCCGACCGCGCCTCGAGGAGGGCGTGGTTGCCGTCGGCGACCAGTGTCGCGGTGTGCCCGGCCGCAGCCAGGCCCTTCGCAACGAACGACGCGATCCCCGGCTCGTCCTCGGCCACGAGGATCCGGCTCATCGAACGCCGAACACGGCAACCGGGGACATCGGGATCCGGATGGTGAATAGTGCCCCTCCGAGGACGTTGCCCCCGACGGCCACCGTGCCTCCGTGGGCCATGGCAATGGCGCGGACTATCGGCAGGCCGAGCCCGAAGTGCTCACCGGAGCGTGGAGCGTCGGCGCCACGCGAGAAACCCTCGAACAGGGCGTCGCGCTCGTCGACGGGTATGCCGGGGCCGGAGTCGCCGACCCACAGCTCGACGTGGTCGTCGGACACCCACGAGCCGATGGCGATCTGGTCGCCGTCCGAGGTGTGCTGGGTGGCGTTCTGGGCCAGCTGCATCCAGGCCTGGGTCAGTCGCTGCCGGTCGGCCAATGTCACTCCTTCGGCATGCCCGCCGTCCAGCCACTGCCGGTCGGCCAGCGACCGCGCCTTCTCCTGCACCTCGGCGGTCAGCTGGCCGATGTCGACGGGCCCCGGCTGCAGGAAGTCTGGCCGCTCGGCACGGGCGAGGACGAGGAGGTCGTTGACCATCCGGCTCATCCGATCGAGTTCGTCGGTGATGATCGCCTGGACCTCCCGACGCTCCCCGGGGTCGTCGCCCAGCAGCTCGAGGTGGCCCCGGATCACCGTGAGCGGCGTCCGGAGCTCGTGGCCGGCGTCGTCGATGAACTGTCGCTGGCTCCGGAAGGCCGATTCGACCCGGTCGAGCATGGCGTTGAAGTCACCGGCCAGCCGGGCCAGTTCGTCGTCACCGTGCACCTCGAGGCGGTAGGAGAGGTCGGACTCGGTGACGGTGCGGGCGGCGCGCTCCAACTCGCGAACCGGCGCCAGGATCCGACCTGAGATGAGCCAGGCGATGGCGATGGCGGCCGCCAGGGCGAGGAGGCCGACGATCGAGGCGGTCCGGATGGTGGCGCTCACGTCACCCCGCTCGCGGTCCACGAACGTGATGGCCACGACCACGTCGCGGCCACCGGCACCCACCCCGGCCGGGGTCGGGCCGAACGGGGCGGCCAGGTACCGCACCGTGCCCGACGAGGTCTGCACCGTCCCGAAGGTCGCCGTCCGCACCGCGGCCCACGTGCGCACGAGCTCGGGATCCGATGCCACGTTGTGCCGTGGTGTACTCGGACTGGTTGCCACCACCTTCCCGTCGGAGATGGCGACGAGCTCATGCAGGGGGGACGGGTTCGCACGAGCAAACGCGGCCAGCAGCTGGGCCTCGTTCTCGGGCGCCCCGTGCGGGGCGGCCGGTGCCGCGGCGAAGGGCGACCCGAGCCCGAGCTCGACGAACTCGCTCGTGAGGTCGGCGTCGGTCTGGATAGCCAGGTTCCGGAACAGCACGACGCGGCGTCGCAACAACCGACGCGGCGAGGGCGATGGCGACCAGGAGCGTGCACCACAGCAGGATGTGGAGCCTCGTCGACATCCCGGGGAACAGCGGATGCTGCCGACCCACGGGGGCCGGCGCTGATGCGTCCTCGCTCATGGATCGAGGTCTAGCAGAGCACCCGCACAATCTCTAGGCCGGGAGCGAAGTGCTGCCGGCTTGCACACCGTGTCACGCACGGAGGTGAGAGAAGTCTCACCCCACCATCATCGGCGCGTCATTTTCGGCACCCATGCTGGGTCATGTCAGCCCGCCTCCGACCCGCCGTCGCCGACGCGGCCCACATCTGGAAGGAATGCCATGCAACGTGACACGAACGACACCCGAACCCTCGTCGGGGTCCCCGCGGCTCCGGGCCGGCGCTGCGTCGTCACCGGCGTCGCCGGATTCATCGGCTCGCGGCTGGCCACCCGGCTCGTGCAGGAAGGTTGGACGGTCACCGGCGTGGACGGATTCACCGACAGCTACGACCCGGTCGAGAAGGTCATGCGGGCGGCCGGCCTGGTGCGCACCACGGGTCTCTCCCTCGAGGTGGGCGACTTGGTGGAGCTCGACCTGGAACTGATCTTCACCGGGGTAGACGTCGTGTTCCACCTGGCAGGGCGGGCCGGCGTCCGGGCCAGCTTCACCGACATCGACCGCTACGTGCACGACAACGTGGACGCCACCAGGCGGGTGCTCGACGCCGCCCGATCGGCCGGAGTCCGTCGGGTCGTCTACGCATCGTCGTCCTCCGTGTACGGCAACGGGGTGACCCCGTTCCGGGAGGAGGCCGAGCTGGCTCCGATCTCGCCCTACGGCCGGACCAAGCTCGAGGCCGAGCAGCTGTGCCTGGCCGCCGCGGGCCCGTACCTCGAGGCGGTCGCACTCCGGTACTTCACCGTCTACGGGCCCGGTCAGCGACCCGACATGGGGCTGCGCCTGTTCGCCGAGGCGGCGCTGACTGGCGAGCCCATCACCCTCCTGGGCGACGGCTCGCAGCGCCGGGACTTCACCTATGTGTGCGACATCGTGTCCGCCACGGTGGCCGCCGCCGACGCACCTGCCTCCGGCCTGGCGATCAACGTGGGCGGAGGCAGTGACATCAGTGTGTCCGAGGTGCTCGACCTCCTGGCCGAAATCGTGGGCAGGGACCTCGACATCGTGGTCGAGCCGTTCGCACGGGGTGACGTCCTGGTGACCGCCGCCGACCTGAGCCGGGCCCGCTCGCTCCTGGGATTCCAGGCCCAGGTGCCGTTCGCTGCCGGGTTGGAACGCGAGGTGGCGTGGCTTCGGGAGCGGCTGGATCGCAAGATCGCGGTGCCGGCATGACCCCGACCGCCCGTCTCTCCCGTGTGCTCCTCTACTCCCACGACACCTACGGGCTCGGCCACCTGCGCCGGAACCTGGTGATCGCGGCGGAGCTGCTGAACAGTCCCCGGCCTCCCCAGGTCGTGCTCGCCTCCGGCTCGCCTGTCATCGAACAGGTGCCTCGACCGGCCGGACTGATCTGCGTGCAGCTGCCGCCGGTGGTCAAGACGGGCGACGACGAGTACCGCGCGGTCGACCCGACGATGAGCCTGTCCCTGGTCCGCCGCGCCCGGACGGCCGTCCTGCTCGACGTCGTGCGGCGGTGGACCCCTGACGTCCTACTGGTAGACCACGCGCCTCAGGGGATGAAGGGCGAGCTGCTCCCGGTGTTCGACGAGCTCCCCCGGGTCAGTGCCGCCACCAAGATCGTGCTCGGGATGCGAGACATCCTCGACGAGCCCGCCCGCGTGCAGCAGGCGTGGCGCGACGCCGGGGTCTACGAGACCCTGGCGTCGGTGTACGACCACATCCTCGTCTACGGGGACCGGAGTGTGTTCGACCTCGCCAGCGAGTACCGGATCCCGGCCCCCACCTCGTACCGGCTCGAATACTGCGGCTACGTCACCGGGGACCGCGCCCAGCTGCCCGTCCCGCCGCCGGGTCTCCCTCCGGGGACCGAGTACGTCCTCGGGACGATCGGTGGTGGCGGCGACGGGAGCGACGTGCTGGTGGCGACGGGACGTGCCGCCGTCCGGTCCGGGATCGCCGCCGTGCTCTGCACCGGCCCGCTCATGCCCGCTTCCGACCGGGAGTGGGTGGTTGCAGCCACACAGGACATGCCGTCCGTGGTGGTCGTCGACCACCTCCGCGAGCCGGCAGCGGTCGCCGCCGGTGCCCGGTGCGTGGTGACGCGCGGCGGCTACAACAGCCTGTGCGAACTCGTCCGCAGCGGCGTGCCGACCATCGTGGTTCCCCGCACGTGGCCCCGTCGGGAGCAGCTGCTCCGGGCCGAAGCCTTCGAGTCGCGGGGGCTGGTGCGCCGGGTCGACGAGGACGGCCCCGATCTCGAGGGACGGCTTGCCGAGGCTGTGGCCGGTCTCACGGTGTGCCGGCCGTCGCCGACGGTGCGCCTCGATCTCGAGGGTCGCCGCCGGGTCGTCGCAGCTCTGCGTCGAGTGGCGGGGGAGCGGGAGGCGCCGATCGTCGATGTGGTGGTCGAGTCGGCCAAGGTTCCGGCATGAGCCCCGCAGGAACGACCGAGGGAGGACCGACGGTTTGCTATCTGACCAAGCGCTTCCCCCGGCTTTCGGAGACGTTCATCCTGGATGAGATCCTCGGCCTCGAGGCGAACGGCGTCGACCTGCGCCTGTTCGCCATCGCCGACCCGCGCGAGGCGACGGTGCAGCCGGACGTGCGTCGGGTACGGAGCACGGTGACCTATCTCCGTACTGGCGACAGTTCCGCGGCGGCCCTGCAGGACAACCTGCACTTCGTCCACGGGCACCTCCGCCTGCTGGCCCACCACCCCGTCCGGTGGACCCGGACGGCGGCCCGGCTCCTCGGGCCGGAGCGCAGCCGGGCCATGGCCCGCCATTTCCTCGAGGCGGGGGGAATGGCGCTCGAGATGGACCGCGTCGGCGGCGACCACCTCCACGCCGCATTCGCCCACGGCCCGGCCAGCACCGCATACTACGTGCACCTGCTCACCGGGCGCCCGTACTCCTTTGCCGCCCATGCCAAGGACCTGTACCTGTCCACCCCAGAGGTTCTGGCCGCGAAGATCGTGGCTGCGTCATTCGTCCTGGCCTGCTCCCACAGCGCGGCGGCCGAGCTCCGCCGCATTACCGTCGCTCACGGCGGGTCGGGTGCCGAGGCGATCTATGCCCCGCACGGGGTCGATGTGGACCGGTTCCGGCCGGGGCCGGACGGGTCGGACGCGACGGACCGGAGGGGACCGGACGAGCCAGTCCGGCTCCTGGCCGTGGGCCGTCTGGTACCGAAGAAGGGCTACCCCACCCTGGTATCGGCGCTGGCCGAACTGGCTGATCGCGGCGTGCCGTTCACCTGCCGGATCATCGGAGGTGGCGACCTGCGGGAGGCATTGGCGGCGCGACTGGCCTCCGCTGGGATCGCCGACCGGGTCGAGCTGTGCGGGACCCGCACTCAGATCGAGATCCTCGAGGAGTACCGCCAGGCCGACGTCTTCGTCCAGGCCAGTGTGGTCACCGCGGACGGCGACCGTGACGGGATCCCCAACGCGGTGCTCGAGGCGATGTCCTGTGGGCTCGCCGTCGTGGCCACCGATGTCGCCGGGATCCCCGAGGTGATCACAGACCACGGGACCGGCCTGCTCGCCCGGCAAGCCGACCCGACGGCGCTCGCGGACGCACTGGGCGAGGCCGCCGACGACCACCTGCTGCGTGCCCGGCTGGGCCGGGCTGCGCGCGAGTTCGTGGTCGAGACCTTCTCCCGGTCCGAGTGCGTCCGGCTCCCTGCTGCGCTGCTGGAAGGCCGCGCCCTCACAGGTGACCGCGTCGCAGCGGTGGTGGCCTGATGCCGGCGGCGCCGGTACCGGCCGCGCTGGGGCGTGTTGCGTACCTCCTGCCCGACCCCGGGATCCCCGTGGGTGGCACCAAGGGGGCGTCCGTGCACGTCGACGCTCTGTGCGGTGCGATGGCTCGGTCGGGAGTGTCGGTGACGCTGTACGCGGCCAAGGTGGTCGGACCGCTGTCCTCACGTGGCGCCGACCAGGTCGAGGTGGTGCCCGTGGACGTCGGGCCCGTCCGTTCGGGCGAGGACGCAGACCGCAGCCGGATCCGTGCCTGCGGACGCTACTTCGAGCAGGTCGCGGACCTGCTCGAGCACCGCCGTCCAGACTGGGTCCACGAGCGGTTGAGCCTGTTCGCCGGGGTGGGCAACGCGATGGCCGCACGGCTCGGGCTGCCTCGGATCGTGGAGGTCAACGCGCCGGTGGCGGACGAACGTCGCCGACACTTCTCCCTGTCGCTGGTCGCAGAGGCGGCCCAGGCGGAGCGGGACGCCCTGCGGGAGGCCAACGTGGTGGCCGTGTCCGGACCGCTCGTCGCCTGGTCGCTTGCCACCGGAGCGGCATCGGCCGCCTTGGTGCCGAACGGGGCCGACACCGTCTGGCTCGACCGGGCGAGATGGCAGCGCCAGGGGGCTGAGCTCCGCGCCGGCCTCGGCTTCGCCGAGAGCCAGCTCGTCCTCGGGTTCGCCGGGAGCCTGAAGCCGTGGCACGGGGTCGAGGTCCTGGTCGATGCGGTCCGCGAAGCGAGCCGTGGTGCCGACGTGGGACTCTTGATCGTCGGGGACGGCCCCAGACGGGGCGCCGTCGAAGAGGCGGTACGCGACCTGCCCGACGCCGTATGCGTCGCCGTGACCGGGAGCGTCCCGGCTTATGACGTCCCGCGGTACCTGGCCGCCATGGATGTGGCCGTGGCGCCCTATCTGCCGAGCCCGCACTTCTACTTCTCGCCGCTGAAGGTGGCCGAGGCGATGGCAGCGTCCCTGCCGGTGGTCGCCTCGGACTTCCCCCCGGTCCGCGACCTGCTCGGCGACACCGGGCTGCTGGTGCCCGCCGGCGACGTGGACACGCTCGCTCGCGCTCTGTGGGAGCTGGCGGTGGAGCCCGACACCCGGGCCCGCCTGGCCGTCGAGGGCCGTGCCAGATCCGTCGGGTCACTGGACTGGATGGCCGTGGCCCGTCGGACCATCGACGTCGCCACCGGAGCTCCGGAGCCCCACGAGGTCAGCGTGTGAGCAGGCACGGCGCGCCGAAGGGTCGGCACTGGATCTTCTTCCTCGACTGGGGACTGGACCTGCACGCGGTCCGGTTCGCCATCATGGGTGGCGTGGCGTTCTCGGCGTTCCGGGCGATGCTCACGTGGATCGTGCCGGTACCGCTGAAGCTCATCTTCGACAGCGTCTTCGCCAACCACCCGCTGCCCTCCGTGCTGGCGTGGATGCCGGCCAACCACAGCGACCGGCTGTACATCCTGGTCGGGGCCATGGTGGTCATCGCCGTGCTCCTGGGGCTGACCGCCTACGGTGCCGACATGCTGCTGGCCGGGGCCGGGCAGAAGGTGGTGTTCGACCTTCGGACCCGCCTGTTCCGACACCTGACGGCGCAGTCGGCGGCCTTCCACCACCGGCGCATGCAGGGGGATCTCCTGGCCCGGCTCGGGGGTGACGTGCAGGCGATGCAGAGCGTCGTCGTGAATGTGGTCCCGGTCGTGGCCGAGAACGTCCTGACCGTCTTCGGCATGCTGGTCATCATGTTCGTCCTGCAGTGGCAGTTCAGCCTGCTGGCCATGAGCCTGCTTCCGGTCCTGTGGCTGGTGATGCGGCACTACATGGCCGCCATCAAGACCGCCCAGCGCGGGGCCCGTCGTAACGAGGGGAACGCCACGGCCGCCGCGCAGCAGATCCTCGTGGCCCTGCCGGTCGTCCAGGCGTTCGGCACCGAGCAGGCCGAGGTCGACCGGTACGGCGCGCTGGCATCGGAGGGCCTCACGGCGAACCGCCGCGCCATCCTGCTCCAGTCCCGGTTCACGCCCATGGTCACGCTCCTGATGACGACCTCGACGGTGCTCGTGATGCTCTATGGCGGCACCAAAGTGCTGAGCGGGCAGCTCACCCCCGGCGACCTCCTGCTCTTCTCCGCGTACTTCGGGGGCATGTACACCCCGGCCCGTCAGCTGGCCAAGCTGGCCGGGACCATCGGGGTGGGCCAAGCCTCCGCCGAGCGGGTCACCGAGGTGCTCAGCACCCACGAGGAGGTCCCGGTACGTCCTGGGGCGCGCCGACCGGCGACGGTGTCGGGACGCATCGAATACGACCACGTCTCCTTCGCCCACCCCGACTCGGGGATCGTGCTCGACAACGTGCAGCTCGAGATCCCGGCAGGGCACCGACAGGCCCTGGTCGGCTCAACGGGCGCCGGCAAGAGCACCATGCTCCGTCTCGTCCCCCGGTTCATCGACCCGACCATGGGTGCTGTACGGCTGGACGGCATCGACCTGCGGGACCTCGACCTCGAATGGCTCCGTCGGAATGTGGCCCTGGTGCCCCAGGAGCTGGCTCTGCTGCGCCCCACGGTATGGGAGAACGTCGTCTACGGGTCCGACTGGACCACCCGGGCCGACGCCGAGGCCGCCGCCCGCGGCGTCGGTGTCCACGATGTGCTGGCCGGTCTGCGCGACGGGTACGACACCGAGGTCGGCGAGGGCGGCTCCGGGTTGTCGGGCGGTCAGCGCCAGTGCATCGCGGTGGCCCGGGCCATGGCGCGCGACGCCAAGGTCCTGCTGCTCGATGAGCCGACGACCGGCCTCGACACCACCACCCAGTCGGTGGTGGTCGACGCCCTCGAACGCCTCAGCGACGGCCGTACCACGCTCATCGTGAGCCACCAGCTCAATGCCGTCCACAACGCCGACCGGATCACCGTGGTGTCCCATGGCCGGTTGGTCGAGCACGGGACCCACCACGAGCTGGTAGCCGGCCAGTCGGCCTACCGCGAGCTCTACACCGCCGGGGCACCCACCGGCTCCGGCCTGCCCACCCTCCCTGTGACGCCTGTCACGGCACTGCCCATTCCAGACGCGTTCGCCGCCCCACGGGCGTGACCGCCCCAGGGCACCACCACCGGAACCGTCCGTCCCATGTCCCGTTCAACGAACCGGAGCTCCTCATGCCTTCCACCATGCCCGTCAGTACCCAGTCGTCCACCGTGTCCGCACTGTCGCGGCTCCACGTCTGCGTCGTCGGCGCCGGCTATGTGGGGCTGACGGCAGCCGCCTGCCTCGCCCGGCTCGGCCACCGGGTCCGGTGCGTCGAGGTGGACACCCGTCGGCTGGCAATGATCGAACGCGGGGAGATGCCGATCTACGAGCCGGGGCTGGCCGAGCTGGTGGCGGCCGGTCGGACGTCAGGCGACCTGGCGTTCTCCGCCGAGATCGGTCCGGCGCTGGAGGACGCCGAGGTGGCGCTGCTGTGCGTGGGGACGCCCCCGCAGCCGACCGGCGAGCCGGACCTCAGCTATCTGGCCGCTGCCGCCCGCCAGCTGGCGCACGCCGCCACCCGGGACCTGATCGTCGTGGTCAAGAGCACCGTCCCACCCGGGTCGTGCGAGACGCTCGAGCTGGTGTGCGCTGAGGAGTCGGCCCCTGGGGTGCGCATCCGGGTTGCCTCGAGCCCTGAATTCCTCCGGGAGTCGCGTGCCATCGAGGACTTCATGGCGCCCGACCGGGTCGTCATCGGCGCCGCCGACGACGAGGTGGCTGACGTGGTGGTCCGCCTGTACCCGACGGGGGCGCCGGTCGTCCGGTGCGACCGTCGCGGCGCCGAACTCGTCAAGTACGCCTCGAACACGTTCCTGGCCATCAAGATCTCGTTCGCAAACGAGGTGGCCCACCTGTGCGAGGCGCTCGGAACGGATGCCGGCACCGTGCTGGCCGGTGTCGGTGGCGACCATCGGATCGGATCCACCTTCCTGCGCCCAGGCCCCGGCTACGGCGGATCGTGCCTGCCTAAGGACGTCGCCGGCTTCATCGCCCTCGGGCACTCGTTCGGCAGTCTCACCCTCCTTGCCGCCGCCGCCGAGGAGCAGAACATCGGGGCGCGCACCGCTGTGGTCCACAAGCTGGCCACGGTTCTCGGCTCCCTGGTCGGCCGCAAGGTTGCGGTACTCGGCCTGGCATTCAAGGACGGGACTGACGACACCCGCGACTCGCCGGGGCTGCACATCGTCGATCAGCTGGACGAAGCCGGGGCCACGGTGCGGGCCTACGACCCGCTGGTGCGGGACGACCCGGGACGAGGCCAGCGGATGGCCACGGTCGAAGAGGCGGTCGCCGGGGCTGATGCCGTGGTGATCACCACGGGGGCACCGGAGTTCCGTGCCGTCCTGCCGACGGCGTTGGCCAGTGCCATGGAGGGCAACGTGGTGGTCGACGCCGCCGGCGTGTGCGACCTTGTCGAGTGGGCCGACGCCGGCCTCGCGGTCTACGGCGTCGGCCGGGGTGTGCCGGTGGCGTTCCACCCGGTGGTGTGGACGCCCCTCCAGTGGACCGAGGGCTCGCGGGTCCCTGTCGGGCGCTGATCGGCCCGTCCCGGCACCGGCGCCCGGCTGCCTCAGCCGGCGGGTCGCGGCGGCTCCGGTCCGAGTGCCGTACAGCTGACCAGGCTGAGGTCATCGGCACGCAGGGTCACGACCCACGGCACCCTGCCGGGCCCGTCGTCGAACGGTGGGACGTCTGCGCCGGCGAGATGCCCCATGAGCACCCGGAGCACCCGGTCGTGGGTGACGACCAGGACAGTCCTGCCTGCGGACAGGTCACCGTGGACCACAGTGATCCAGAACGGCAGTACCCGGGCGAGGACATCGGCTGCGGACTCCCCGGACGGCAGGAGTTCCCGGGGCACGTCGTCATAGCGGGGGTCGTGCACCGGATGCCTCGGGTCGTCCCGGTCCACCGAGACCGGCGGGGTGTCGATCCCGTGCTTCCAAGAGCGGACCGGATCGCGCCCGAAGCGCGCCATCATCTCGTCGCGGGTCAGGCCTTCGAAGGCGCCGGCATGACGTTCGTTGAGGCGCCAGGTGGCGCGGACGCGATCGGGAGGCAGGCCGAGGGTCGTCGACACGATGGCGGCCGTGAGCCGCGACCGGGTCAAGCGGCTGGCGTACACGGTGTTGGGTACCAGGCCGGCGGCACGTATCAGGTCTGCCGCCCGCCGGGCGTCACCCTCGCCTTCGGGGGCCAGCGGCGTGTCCTGCCAGCCGGCCACGCGTCCTTCTACGTTCGCCCGACTAGTGCCATGGCGTAGCAGGAGGAGCGGCCCGAGGGTCCGAGGTCCATCAGGAGACACCGGACGGACCTCGGGTATAGGCATCAGGCATCAGGCACAGAATCTATCTGCACGCGCACACCGACCCCTGGTCGGTCGACCGGGTTCTTCGCGTGTGGCCTTGGCAGTCCTTAGGGAGTTATCCATACGCCCCGAAGCGCCTGATTCGGTAGGGGCCGCTTTCACCCGTGTAATCGCGGTTACACGGGTGAAAGTGACCCACAACCAGGCACTTATGGGCACTAGGCAAGGTTGCCACGGGCACCGATTCGCTCCGTCCGCTACCATCCTTAGCTTCGCCGATCCACATCCTCGTAGGCTCGGCAGAAGTCATTGAGCAAAGGCGGTATTGACATGGCGCAGCTCGTTGGGTCCCGGTTGGCGATGAGAGCGGCCACTGCGGTCGGTGCAGTTGGACTCGCCGTGGTTGCATTGACGCCCGTGGGAGCGCCACAAGCGGCTGCCTCGACGATCGCTTACGCCTATGTGGTCAACGGCGGCTCTGACACCGTGAGTGTGGTCAACACCTCCACCAACACGGTGGTGAAGACGGTAGGGGTCCGCGCCGGTCCACTCGGGGTCGCCATCACCCCCAACGGGAGCTATGCCTACGTGACCAACTATGCCTCCGGCACCGTGAGCGTCATCAAGACCTCCACCAATTCGGTGGTGAATACGGTAGCGGTCGGCACCGGGCCAGAAGGTGTCGCCATCACCCCCAACGGGAGCTATGCCTACGTGGCCAACCAGGGTCCCGGCACCGTGAGCGTCATCAGGACCTCCACCAACACGGTGGTGAAGACGGTGGCGGTCGGGAGCTGGCCATTCGCGGTCGCCATCACCCCCAACGGGAGCTATGCCTACGTGGCCAACGACAGCTCGGGCACCGTGAGCGTCATCAAGACCTCCACCAATTCGGTGGTGAAGACGGTAGCGGTCGGCACCGGGCCATTCGCGGTCGCCATCACCCCCAACGGGAGCGACGCCTACGTGACCAACAATACCTCTGGCACCGTGAGCGTCATCAAGACCTCCACCAATTCGGTGGTGAAGACGGTGGCGGTCGGTAGCGAGCCATACGGGGTCGCCATCACCCCCAACGGGAGCTATGCCTACGTGGCCAACCACGGTTCCCACACCGTGAAGGTCATCAGGACCTCCATCAATTCGGTGGTGAAGACGGTGGCGGTCGGTAGCGAGCCCTTCGGGGTCGCCATCACCCCCAACGGGAGCTACGCCTACGTGACCAACCAGGTTCCCGGCACCGTGAGCGTCATCAAGACCTCCACCAATTCGGTGGTGAAGACGGTAGCGGTCGGTAGAAGACCAACCGGGGTCGCCATCACCTGAGTCTCTACACGACACCGACCCCCTTCTCGCTTGATGAGCACCGGCATTTCGCTCAAAGTCGCCTATCGAGAAATGGTACGCACCTACGACCTAGCGGTCGCTCGCGCATCGCATTCGGCGGACCGAGGCGAGCACGAAGTGAAGGGCATCCCAGGAGAGTCATCAGCCCCCTGAGGGTGGTGAGGTAGGCCGCTGGTTCGGCGGATCACTTGTGCGGTTGAGGTCCCGTCCAGGCCATGGTGGTGGCATTTCTCAGCGCACCGGCCCGGGACCAGCAGCCCCCGCAGGGTGAGTCAGCGTCCCCAGCGGCCCCCTATCAAACCGTGCATGCGGTTCTCCCGCACACGGCTTTCCGACACCGTTCATCGTCAGGCATGCGCAGGTGTCCATCGCTTGACTCTTCCGGTGAGTCGATAGATGCCGAGGTCGGTCAGCCAGCCATAGTTGAACCGGCTGGCCCGAAGACGGCCTCGGGTGGCGTACTTGACGCTGGCCAGCTTGGAGAGCCGCAAATGCACGTAGCTGTCGATGAGGGCGAACTTCCGGTTCGAGTTTCCGTAGCGGAAGTAGGCCCCCCAACCCCGAAGCACGGCGTCGAGTTCAGCGACAACGTGGCGCAGCTCACGGCTGGCGAGGTGGCGACTGGTGCGGTCCCGGATCTTGGCCCGGAGTGCGGCCATGGCCCGGTCCGACGGCCACTTCGACAGGTAGCGGCGAGTTCCGAACCTCGACGGGGTCATCCGGTGATGGAAGCCCAAGAAGTCGAAGCCGTCCTTCCCACCATGCGAGGTTGACGATGCGGGTCTTGTCGGGATGCAACCGCAGCCCGAGGCCGACCAGCACCTCCTCGATCCGGCGCTTCGCCTCTTCGGCTCGGCTCCGGCTGGTGGTGAGGACTACGAAGTCGTCCGCATACCTGACCAACGTCCCCAGGTCGGCCGCCTTCGCCCAGGCCTCGTCGATGACGTGGAGGGCGATGTTGGCCAGCAACGGGGAGATGGGTGAACCCTGCGGAGTCCCCGACTCGGTGTCGGAGACCAGACCGCCCTCGAACACCCCGGCCCGCAGCCAACTCCGCAGCAGCTTCAACATCTGCACCGTCAACCACCCGGCGTTCGACCTGACCCATGAGGGCGTCGTGGTCGATCTCGTCGAAGCACGCTTTGATGTCGGCGTCGAGCACCCAGTTGGCCCCCCGGTTGGCCGCCACCCGGATCGCTTCGAGCGCCTGGTGGGCGGAGCGCTTCGGACGGAACCCGAAGCTCTGCGGGGAGAAATCGGCCTCGAAGATAGGTTCGAGGACGATCTTGGCCGCCGACATGACCACCCGGTCGGCCACCGTGGGGATGCCGAGCGGCCGGGTCTCGCCCGGCTTGCCCGGCTTCGGGATGTGGACCCTGCGCAGAGCCTTCGGACGATACGTCTTGTCCCTGAGCGCTGCGGCCAGTCCGTCGAGGAACACCTTTACCCCGTCAGTGCCTCCGTCCTCGATCGACGCAATGCTCACGCCGTCGATGCCGGGGGCACCCTGGTTCTTTGCCACCTCGACCCATGCCCTCCACAGGACGTCGCTGCGGGCGACCTTGTCGTAGAGGGCGTGGAACCGTCGAGTGGGATCCTGCTTTCTGCTTGGCACTGCGATAGAGCACGCGTTGAAGGGCTCGGACCTTGTCCACCTTCTCGGTTTCGCTGATGGCTCTAGCCGAAGATTCGGCACTCATCAGGGTTCCTCCACATCTCGTCGTGCACCGGTGAAGCAGGGGCCCTTCGCTCCGGACAGGTTGTGTTGTCCTGTCCATCATCACTACTACGACCCCCTCCGACTTCCTCTCGGCCGCCTGGCACTTCCCGGGATCACCGGTTATAGACAGGGCTGCTTCCCGGACCGCAGATCCGGGGCCGAGGAGGATCTCTCCAGTTCCGAGGACACCCTTCTGGCCATTCCGAGCCCCCTGCGCCGGGAGGTTCCTGGACACCCGCTCCAAGATCTCTGGTGTCGTCCATGGTCTTCGCCCTTTAGGGGAGAGGCTCGGCTCCTCCTGTTCCGCCATGACGGCGGACCGGTGTAACGACGCTGCAGGCTTCACGTGATGTTACGGACTGGTCATTTGCTCCGCCCCGCTTCGAACCCGGCCTCTCGACCACGCACGGGGGCTTCACTACCGGGGTCCTTGGCGTCTCCCCGGACCGGACTCGCACCGGCTGGCTGTCCTCAGCTGATCGCTTGGTTACGTCATCACAACTCGAACCTCCTTGTTGTCATGGCGTCCAAGCTGCTGGACGCACCCCCTGATCGCCGGGATGTGGTCGATATCTGCAGAGTTGAAGTCGTCGATCTAACCTTGCGTTGATGGCGCCGAGGAAGCAGCCAACACCTGAGGATCGAAGCAATGCCGTCCAGATCGTCTTGGCCGGCCTGGTGTCTGGCGAGGACCTTGATCCGATACTCGAGAAGCTCGGGGCGCTGCACGTTCGACACAACACCTTTCCGGCCGAGGAGCTGCTCGAGCTCGGTTTCCGATGCCATCGATGAGTCCGGGGCCACCACGGCTGAACCGATCGATTTCGAGAACATCCGGGAGCGATTCCTTCCCGAGCACCACTTCTCCGGAAAGAACCAGCACTGCGAGAGCAAGTACGCCATCTCCGCTGCCGCCATGATCCATGGCGGCGTCTATCGCAACCTGCTGGATGACGCCGCTTGGTGGCAGACCGATGATCTCTGGGTCTACTCGCTCTTCGCCCTGCTGATCTTCGTCAGAGCCGCCGCCGAACGAACGGGACGCTCGGTGGAGGAGGTAGCCCTCGCGATCGCGGAACGCCGGCTTGTCCAGCTGGTGCCCACCGAAGGCTGAGAAGGTGCTGTGTGGGAACGAGCGCCTATCCGCCGGCGACGAAGGCGACCACGACATAGGCGGCATGCCGATCGAAGTTCTCCCTCCTGCGGTCATAGACCGTGGTCGTCCGGGGGTCTGCGTGGCGAGCAGCGATCTGCACGTCGCGGAGGGGGACCCCGGCGTCAAGGGCTGCCATGATGAGCGCCGACCGGAGCATGTGTGTAAACGCTGATCGAAAAGGGGAGCACCTGAGACTCACAACGCGCTGATCGAAAAGGGGAGCACCTGACCATCCCCGTGCTCGCTCGAACCCATCCGCAGGCTTCTCGCCTGAGGTTCGAGCGAGTGGACGGGAGAAGGGTGCACACCGACATGGAGATGTGGACGGAGATCCGGCGCAAGGTGCTGGTCGAGGGCGCGTCGAAGCGCTCGATCAGGAGGGACTACCGGGTCAGCGCTCGGACCCTGGAGAAGATCCTGGCCAACGCTGAGCCGCCTGGCTATCGCCAGAGCACGTCCCGGCCGAAACCGCAGCTGGGGCAGTTCCTGGGCATCATCGACGAGATCCTGCTTGCTGATCGTGACGCTCCGGTCAAGCAGCGCCACACGGCCAAGCGGATCTTCGAGCGCCTGCGTGACGAGCACGGGTACACCGGCTGCTCGTCCCAGGTCCGGGCCCAGGTGGCACAAGCCAGGAAGCGCCAGAAAGAGGTCTTCGTCCCGCTCTCCCATCCTCCGGGCGAGGCCCAGTACGACTTCGGCGAGGCGACGGTGATCATCGCCGGCGTGCAGATGAAGGCGGCCCTGTCGGTGATGACGCTGCCGTACTCGGACGTCTTCCACGTCTCGGCCTATCCGCGCGAGTGCACCGAGACCTTCCAGGCCGGGCACGTGGCGGGCTTCGCCTTCTTCGGCGGCGTGCCCACCCGCATCAGCTATGACAACTCGAGGATCGCCGTCACCAAGGTGATGGGCCGCGACCGCGACCTCACCCGGGAGTTCCTGCGCCTGGAGAGCCACTTCCTGTTCACCCACCACTTCTGCCGGGTGGCCCGGGGGAACGAGAAGGGTCACGTCGAGAGCCTGGTCGGCTTCGGGCGGCGGAACTTCCTGGTGCCGGTGCCGAGCTTCGACTCCTTCGCCCAACTGAACGCCCACCTGGAGGCCGCCTGCCTGGCCGACATGGCCCGGTCGGTGCGGGGCAAGCCGGAGGGGAAGGCCCAGCGCCTGGAGGTGGACCGGGCCGCCATGCTCGCACTGCCCGCCGAGTCCTTCGATCCCCGTCGGATCGCCCAGGCCAGTGCCAACTCGCTGTCGCTGGTGCGCTTCGATCGCAACGACTACTCGGTGCCGACCGCCCACGCCCATCACGAGGTCACCGTGCTCGGTGGCACCGAAGAGGTCCGCATCGTCTCGGGGACCGAGGTGGTGGCCCGACATGCGAGGTGCTGGTCGAAAGAGGAGGTCACCTTCGACCCTCGCCACTATTTGGCTCTGTTGGAGCGCAAGCCCGGCGCGCTCGACCACGCCCGTCCCCTGGAGAACTGGGATCTGCCTCCGTGCTTCGGCCACCTTCGTCGGCGCCTGGAGGCAGACCGTGGCTGGGCCGGCACCCGGGAGTACATCAAGGTGCTGCGCCTCCTGGAGCGGGCAACACTCCGCCAGCTCACCGGAGCCATAGAGGAAGCCCTGGCCATCGGGGCGACCGGGGCCGACGCCGTTGCTCTCATCCTGTTCCACCGCGACGAGCAGCCGGTCGGACTGTTCAGCCTGGATGGCCATCCCCACCTGAAGTCCTTTGTCATCGACCCACCCGATCTCGGCGCCTACAGCGCCCTGACCCAGATAGGAGCAAGTGCATGAAGTCCACAGAAACCAAGTCCATGGTGCTGTTGCACCATCACCTGAAGGCCCTCCGGCTGCCGACCATCGGAACCGAGTGCGAAAAGGTGGCCACCCAGGCAGCGGCCGACAACGTCGACCACCTGGCTTACCTGTTGCAGCTGACCGAACTGGAGCTGCTGGAGCGGGAACGCAGGGCCGCCGACCGGCGCCTGAAGGCGGCCCGGTTCCCCACCATGAAGTCCCTGGACAACTTCGACTTCACCGCCCGACCTTCGGTCAACAAGATGCTGGTCGCCGAGCTGGCCCGGTGCGAGTTCATCGACAAGCGGGAGAACGTGCTGCTGGTCGGGAACCCGGGCACCGGAAAGTCTCACCTGGCCACCGCCCTCGCCGCGGCGGCCTGTGCCAAGGGCTACAAGGTCCGGTTCTTCCGGGCCACGGAGTTGGTGACCACCCTGATCGAGGCCCGGGACGAACGCACCTTCTTGCGGCTGAAGACCCAGCTGTCCAAGTTGGACCTACTCGTCCTCGA
>CAVZRJ010000005.1:0-268567 GCA_963777665.1 uncultured Acidimicrobiaceae bacterium | reverse complement strand
CCCGGTGGCGGCGATCTCTGTCAAGGTCTCGAAGATGCGGTCCACGATGATGGGGGCGAGCCCAAGGGAGGCCTCGTCGACGACCACGATCTTGGGCTCGGAGGCGAATGTCCGCACCAAGGACAGCATCTGCTGCTCCCCCCCACTGAGGCTCCCTGCCGTCTGTTTCAAGCGGGTGGCGAGCGCCGGAAAGGACGTCACGGCCTGCTCGATGGTGGCGGACTCCTTGCCCCTTGGCGACTGGAGAATGAGGTTGTCCTTCACCGTCAGCGAGGGGAAGATCCCCCGTCCCTCGGGGAGGCTGCACATCCCTCGACGAGACATGTAGTACGGCCGCTTCCCGGTGACGTCCTCCCCGTTGAGGATGATCCTCCCGCTTATGGGCTTGATGACGCCCGAAGCCACTCGCAACAGCGTCGTCTTGCCGGCTCCGTTCGGCCCGAGGAGGGCCAGGACCTTGGAGTCGGGAACGGACAGGGTCACGTCGCGCAGCACCACCGTGTCGCCGTAGCCGGCCGTGATGTGCTCCAGCTCTAACACTCAGGTTCCCCTCTCGCCGGCGCCGCCCGGGTGCTCATGACGGCTCGACGTCGCCTTCGCTGACAGCGACCTCCTGAGCAGGGCTGCCAGGCCCGGCCGCGACGCTCTCGGAACCGAGATAGGCAGCGCGGACGACGTCGCTGGCCAACATCTCGTCCGGGCTGCCCTCGAAGACCAGGCGGCCGAAGTCGAGCATGTAGATGTGGGCACAGACCTGTCGCACCAGGGCCATGTCGTGCTCGACCAGCAGGATGCCGGTGCCGCGCTCGGCCACCACGCCGGTCAGCACGTTGCCCAACTGGACGGTCTCGGTGGCATCGAGCCCGGCCGAGGGCTCGTCCAAGAGAAGCAGGTCGAAGGGCCCCGCCAGGACACGGGCTAGCTCCACCAGGCGGCGCTGGGCGGTGGGGAGCAGCCCGGCCTGGACGTCGGAGAGCCGGCCGATCCCGGTCAGCTCCATCGCCTCGTCGACCGCTCGCTGCACCACGCCGCGATCGCGACGTCTCGCCACCAACTGGGTGATGGGGTTGGCCCCGGCCATGGCCGCCTCGCGCCCCAGCACGACGTTCTGGCGCACGGAGAGAGAGTTGAAAAGCTCGGCCTTCTGGAACGTCCGCCCGAGCCCGAAGCGCGACCGCCCCGCCGGACCCATCCCCGTCACGTCCCCATTGTGCAGGAGAACCTTCCCTGCGGTCGGCTTGAGCAGACCCGAGCAGGCGTTGAAGGTCGTCGTCTTGCCGGCCCCGTTCGGCCCGACCAACCCGGTGATGCGCGCCATCGGCGCGTCGAGACTGACGTTGTCGACGGCCCGCACCCCGCCGAACCGGACCGATAGCTCGCGCACCGCGAGACCGGCCTTGTCCGGGACACCCGCCGACACGCGTCGGGCCATCTCGCGATCTGCCCGGGCGCTCTGCTTCTCCTCCGCCGCCGCGTCCGACACCAGCTCTTCGAGCTCGCCCTCCGCCAGGACGGTCTCGGGTGCTCGGCCGCCCCAGCGGTCGATGACCCTGCGCAGACCCAGGGGCACCGAAGGGACACGGTTCACCTGCACCGCGAACGTGGCGGCCGAGAGCCCGAAGAGCATCGACTCGTAGTAGTAGATGTTGCCGAGGTTGATGTAGCCGGGAATGACCGCGAAGGTGATCCCGGCCACGATGGCGTACCACGGATCGCCCATCACGATGAGGACGACGATGGCCACCATGGTCAACGAGGAGAACGAGCTGTAGTTGGTGCCCAGGCCGTAGTCGTACAGGGAGGCCAGCAGGGCGCCGGCGATGGCGGCCAGTCCGGCCGTGATGCAGAACACCAGTACCTTCATGACGTTGGTCGTCGCCCCATGGGTCTCGAGGGCCACCGCCGAATCGGAGAGACCCTTCAACAGGCGTCCCATGCGGCCGCGCAAGATGGACTGCACGGCGACGACCGTCAGCACCACGAAGACGAGCAGTACGTAGTAGAACCCCTTGTCGCTAAAGAGCTGCCAACCGAAGATGGTCACGTCCGGCCGGGGGGCCGGGATGCCCGAGGTGGTCGGCCCGAACATGGGGCCGGTTTGGTAGAACATCTGCTCGAACAGGATCCCGAACCCGTAGGTGCCCAGGGCTAAGAAGACCCCCGAGAGGCGGATGGCCGGGATGGCGATGATGGCGCCCACCGGCATGGCCACCAGCCCGGCCAGGAGCAGCGCCCCCAGCCACGGGACGTGCCAGTCGACGGCGAAGTGCCCGAACGCCGCCGCTCCGACGGCGGCGAAGGCCAGGTGGCACAGCGAGATCTGACCCGAGGTCTTGATCAGCAGGCCGAGCGACAAGAAGAGCATGACGTAGACCAGACCGCTCGACCAGGTGACCAGCTGCGTGCCGACGAAGGCGGGCACGAAGGCGAAGAAGGCCAGGGCGACGGCGGCCGCCACCAGCCGCATCCGCGTCGGCGCATACCACGACTGGCGCAGTGGCACGGAGGTCACCACGCGACGTTCGGCCAGCCTGGCCCGGGGCATGACGATCAGGACGATGAACAAGATGATGAAGGGCAGCCCGGCCGAGAGCCCGCCCAACCACGAGATGGCGGCGGCGTACTTGGTGGCCAGGGCGTCCACCACACCGACGAACAGGCCGCCGACGAACACGAGCGGGAGGTTGGAGAAGTAGCCGATGGCCGCCGCGCCGAAGGCCGAGACGACCAACAGGGCGATCGTGTAGGCATCGAGGCTCAGCGATGGGGCGATGAGGAGGCCGGCCATGGAGGCGAAGATCGTGCCGATGATCCAGGCCCAGCGGCGCACGACCACGGGATTGGTGCCCGTCATCGAGACGAGCTCGGGATTGTCGACCACGCCGCGCATGGCCACCCCCAGGCGCACGAAGCGGAAGAAGTAATACAAGATGGACCGTCGCAGCGGCGGAGATGATCATCACCGTGATCTGGTCGAACCCGATATTGACGCCGAGGAGCCGGACGGTGTTGGTGTCGAGGAACGATGGGAAGGAGGTGTTGGAGTCTCCGTACCAGATCTCCCCCAGGCCGACCATGAAGATCAGGATCCCGACGGTGGAGACCACCTTCAAGGTGGCCGTGGCGTTCTCGAGCGTGCGGGCGACCAACTCCAGGACCAGGCCCTCAAGCGGCGAGAGCACGAAGAGACAGAGGGCCGCCGCATAGGGCCAGGGCATGCCGTGCTCGGTGTGCAACCAGTAGAAGACGAACACCGCTAGGGCGGCGACGGCGCCGTAGGCGAAGTTGAAGATCCCCGACGTCTTGTAGGTCAGCACCAGGCCCACGCCCGCCAGGCCGTAGACCGCTCCGGTGGTGATGCCTATGACGATGAACGGAAGGAAATCTGACAACTGCGAATGCCCCCCTCTGCGTTTCGATGGAATAGACGGATGTTCACCCAGCCCTATCTCGGCCACATCGGGCGTTAGCGGTGACCGATCCCTCAAGCGTGACCCTGACGGAGAGCTTGTGACGCAGGCGATGGGATTCTCTCACGGTCTCGCCGATCAGGGCTGTTGGTGGTCGAGGTCGCCGCCTAGCAGGAGGTCGAGGCAGCCGTACCACGCAGAACATCGTCTCGAGAGGCTCTTGCCGCGCCCGGTCGACCGCTCGGGGAACAGCTTGCCCCCCGCACAATCGCGATTCGTATATCTGAGTGTCGCGGGCGGGACGTGCCGATGCCGGTAGCTCGTCCCTAAGAACGAACAGCGCGAATAGGCTCGAACATTCTCTCTGCGATTCGGGTGAAAGAGCACTTGTCGCAGTCTTGGCGGAGCAGAGCTATCGGTCGATCATGTTCCAAATAGCCCCGCACGCCAACGCTCTACTCTCGATGATGCCCCGGTTCGATGAGGCCGCTCTCGTAGGCGAATATGACCGCTTGCATCCGGTCGCGTAGTCCCAACTTGGTGAGCACACTCGAAACATGAGTCTTGATGGTGCCCTCCCCTACGAAGAGATGGGCGGCCAGCTCGGAGTTGCTTTTCCCGGTGGCGAGCAGCTGCAAGATCTCAGTTTCTCGTTCGGTGAGACGCTGAAGCTCAACTTCGTTGCTGCGAGATGCCGGTCGGCGAATGAACCCTTCAATGACCTTACGGGTGACCGACGGTGCGAGAAGGGCATCGCCGGCGGCGACGACGCGCACCGCATGCACGAGCTCCTCGGAAGGGGCATTCTTTAGAAGGAACCCACTTGCCCCAGCACGAAGTGCCTCGAAGACGTAATCGTCGCGCTCGAAAGTGGTGAGGATGACGATCCGACTCGGGATACTTGCATCCCGCACGATGCGGCCGGTGGCCTCGAGACCGTCCATCGTCGGCATCTGAACGTCCATGAGCACGACGTCGGGCCGAACCGAGCGCGTCATGGAGATCGCTTGTTCACCGTCGCTTGCTTCGCCGACGACCTCGATGTCGTCTTCGGTTTCGAGGATCATTTTGAAGCCCGCTCGGATCAATGCCTGATCGTCGACCAACGCAACCCTGATGCTCATGCGGCATCACTGTTCAGTGGGAACGACGCATGCACCGCGAAGCCGCCTCCGGCTCGAGGGCCAGCACGGAGGTGCCCGCCGTGGAGCGCCGCCCGTTCGCGGATACCGATCAACCCATGGCCGACCTGGCCCCCCGCTTGTTCGGCGTCGCGTACCGGTCCGTCGTCGAATACCTCCACTTCAAGTTCTGTTAGCCCGTAGTGGAGCAGAATATTTGCTGCTGTTGCTCTCGAGTGCTTACGGGTGTTGGTCAGCGCCTCTTGAATAACCCGATAGGCAGACACTTCGAGGGTCGGAGAAAGAGGCCGCGCCTCGCCCTTGATCGTCAGGTCCACGATGAGCTCGCCTTGGCCAGCCTCGGCGATCAGGTCGCCGAGTTGGGCGAGGTCCGGCTGGGGAACAAGCTCGTCGGTGTCACCGGCGCGGCGAAGGAACCCGAGGAGGCGATGAAGCTCGGTGACGGCCCGCCGGCTGGAGCCTTCGATCGAACTCAGTGCCTCGGCCGCCTGTGCCGGTTGGCGATCCATCACCCGTCGCGCTGCGGCCGCCTGTACGCCGATCACGCTCACGTGGTGAGCCACGACATCGTGAAGTTCGCGGGCGATCCGGACCCGCTCCGCGAACACTGCTTGACTGGCGTTCTCCTCGCGCTCGGCTTGGAGTTCGATGGTCTGATCGGCCAGCTTGCGTTGACGATCTCGCAACGACCATATGGCTGCACCGAGAAGCCAAGGCAGGGCGAGCACGAGCATGTTGTAGAAGAGGCTGACGAAGCGCGCGAGGAGAGGTCCGTACAACGCGTTCGAATAGCTAGCGAAGAAGTACTCGCGCACGAGCTCGGCCACAATGGCGATGTAGCAAACCATAAGGACTGGTGTCCGAAATCGTCGTTGGCCGTGGACGGCGACGCTGTAGATCAGCAACCATCCCGCGAGCAGCGAGACGTTAGCCTCGGGCACGTGAACGACGATCCGGGCGACCAGGAAGGCGCCAACGACCACGACGGCGACAGAGAACGGAAACCGTCGTCGCCATGCCAACGGGATGGTGAGGGCGAGCATCGAGACCACGACGGCCATGGTCCATCCATGGCTGAATGGGGAACCAGTCGGGGGTAGCTCGTCATAGATGGCCGCCAGTGAGACAAGGGCCGCCGCCGCCAGGGCGACGGCAAGCAGGGTGTCGGCTGCAAGCGGGTAGCGCCCGTCCAATGCCCGAGTACGTTTGGCCAGGTCGAGCGCAGTTCCCATGGGTCGATCGTAATCGAGGGGGGTCTCCGCCTCCTCCCCCATGAGACAGAGATCGGATGAATCCATCCCTGTCTGAGGACGGAGGGGCGAACCTGTCTCAAGGGCGAGGCAATTGCGACGCCACCAGCGCACAGTGGCGTCATGACATCCATCCAGATAAGCGGCCTGACCAAACGATTCGGAAATGTCGTCGCTGTCGACAATCTCAGCTTCGAGGTTGCACAAGGCAGCGTCACGGGGTTCCTCGGACCAAACGGCGCAGGCAAGACCACTACCTTGCGAATGCTGCTCGGCCTGATCGAGCCAACCGCAGGTAGCTCGACGATCAATGGCAAGCCCTATCGGGAGCTCGTGGATCCTTTCCGCCACGTCGGGGCGGTGCTCGAGTCCACCAGCTTCCATCCCGGCCGCCGGGCGCGGGACCACCTCCGCGTGCTGTGCACCGCCGCCGGCCTCGCTTGCACCCGCGCCGACGAGGTGCTTGACGAGGTCGGGCTCGCCGACGTCGGCAATCGTCGGGTGAAGGGTTTCTCGCTCGGCATGCGCCAGCGCCTCGGGCTGGCCGCCGCCCTTTTGGGTGAACCCGAGGTACTCATCCTCGACGAGCCTGCCAATGGCCTCGACCCCGAGGGCGTGCACTGGTTGCGGACATTCCTACGCACCTATGCCGACCAAGGACGAAGCGTGCTCGTATCTAGCCACCTTCTTGCTGAGATCGCCCAGACCGTCGACGACGTCGTGATCATTGCCAAGGGTCGTCTCGTCACGCAGTCCTCGCTCGCTGACCTGGCCGATCGGACGAGGCCAGGGGTGTGGGTGCGAACGCCACAGGCGCAAGCGCTTCGTGATGCACTCACTGCCAAGGGCATCGCCGCAGAGCTCACGACGGCAGAGACAGTGGAGGCATTCGAGACCACGACAGAGGCCGTCGGCATCGTTGCCGCTGGCGCAGGCGTCGTGATCTTCGAGATGACCTCCAAGCACTTCGACCTCGAGGAGTACTTCCTCGAGCTCACCACCCAAACCACCGACCTGATCACGAACGGAGCCTCACGATGAAGAACCTCATTCATGCCGAGCTGTTGAAGTTGCGCACAACTCGGATGATCTATGGCTTGGCGCTTGCTGCTCTGGCATTGGTACCCATCAGCGTGATGGGCGCCATAGTCAGCGCCGGGAAGTCCCACGGCGGTCCGGCATTGAACACCGGCGAAGGAATACGCGCCGTCATGTCCGCAGGATCGTCGGGCGTCCTCACCGTCCTGATCATCGGCATCTTGATCATGGCCGGGGAGTTTCGCCACGGCACGGTGACGTCAACGTTTCTCGGGTCTCCCAAGCGTGGGAGGGTGGTCGGCGCCAAGATCGTCGCCTCGGCCCTCGTCGGAACCGGGATCGCCATAGCCGCTGCCGTGCTCACGCTGGCTGTATCCGTCCCGTGGCTGGCGAGCAAACATATCCACCTTCACGTGCTCAGTCACAATGTCGGAGTGGTGCTGCTGGGCGGCATCGCCGCAACTGTCATCTACGCGGTTGTCGGAGTGGGCGTGGGATCACTGATCCGAAACCAGATGGCGGCTGTAGGCGTCGCCTTCGGGTGGTCATTGGTCGCTGAGAGCCTTCTCATCGACCTTGTCCATCAGATCGGCAGATGGACGCCCGGCGCCGCCGCTGCCGCTCTTGACGGAGTGTCCCGAAATGCCTTGCTACCGATGTGGGCAGGGGCAGCGCTCTTCGTCGCTTATGGAGTGGCGTTCGCCACTGCTGGAACCAGATTCACCATAAGGCGAGACGTCGTGTAAGTCGCTGCATATCAACGTAGGTCATTTGTCATATGTCGCAGCCTGCTCGACCACCTCATCCGAATGCCGGTGAGGTGGTCGAGCTCGTTTGGTGCACCAGCACTGTTTCGAGCGCCTCTAACGCGTCGCGGACACCTGCGAACAGAAATCGACGTTGCCGATAATTGCCGGCGATACCGTGCTCAATGTGTATTCGGGTGGCCCGGGCGATAGGTGCTGATCCCGGGTGGGGTCCTTACGCCGCGTATCAGATCTCGACCCACTCGATATTCGCGGATCAGCCAAGTCTCAGTTCATGGTGCCCCGTTGGTGGCGCCCCGACTTCGCTCCATGCCGACCGTGGCGCAATCCGCTACGGCGGACAACGCTTGATCCTTCCGAGCATGTCGAGGCTCGACTAAATCGAAGAACGGGAGGCGCTATGCCTGGATCAATGCGCAAGAGAGGCGACAGCTGGGAGCTGAGGGTCTACGCCGGGACGGATCCCGACACCGGCAAACGGCAGTGGCGAAGCGCCACGACGAAGGGCACTCGTCGCGCTGCCCAGCGAGCGCTCGTCGAGTTCGCTGCCCGCGTCGACTATCCACGCCGGATGACTGCTCAGGCGACCGTCGCCAAGCTTCTCGAAGACTGGTATGCGGCGCTGTCACCGAACTGGTCACCGACGACGACACGCGAGACGAAGAGCGTTATCGATTGCCACCTCATACCTCGTCTCGGACACCTGAAGGTGGCCACTCTGCGCACCGAGGACATCGACGCCCTCTATGGCGATCTACGCCAGAGTGGCGGCAAATACGGCCAGCCGCTCTCGCCCGGGACGGTGCACCGGATCCATGTCGTGCTCCACCGGGCTCTGGCCCAGGCCCTTCGGTGGGAGTGGATCTGGGTCAATCCGGCCAGCACGGCGTCACCGCCCTCGTGTGAGCGGGCGCCGATCTATCCCCCCAGTCCCGAAGAGGTCGTCCGCCTCCTCTCTCACGTCGCTGGTGTCGATCCTGATTTCCACACCTTCTTGACGGTGGCGGTTTCAACCGGAGCCCGCCGGAGCCAGCTCGGTGCCTTGCGTTGGGGCGACGTGGACCTCGAGCGAGGACAGATCGGCTTCCTTCGAGCCCTCCTAGATGCCAAAGGCGGCCCGGTAGTACGCCCGACCAAAACGGGCCGTACTTATCGAGTCAATCTCGACGCCGACAGTCTCGAGATTCTGGTCGGTCACCACTCCCGGATGACGGAACGAGCGCACAGATCCGGTGTCGGCATCAATCGCATGAGCTTCCTGTTCTCTCATGATCTTGTGGGCGAGAATCCGTGGCCACCGAACTGGGTGACCAAACAATTCATCGCCTATCGCCGAGTAGCGAAGGTGGACTGTCGGCTTCACGATCTTCGCCACTTCATGGCGACGACGATGCTGACCGCGGGCGTCCCCATCACGACGGTGTCAGCCCGCCTCAGCCATGCGAGAACATCCACCACCTTGAATGTCTATGCCCACGCTGTCCCGGGCGGAGACGGCGTCGCCGCTGAGGTTCTCGGCGGCATCCTGCACAACGCACGATGCCCCTAGAAAACCCCTGGTCAGCCGGTTGCTTCATGAGGCACGGACACAACTGGGAGGGCCGATTACTTCGACCGACGCTCGGCTGAACCTCACCTCTACCAGGTGAAGCTCAGAAGAGCCTCACCTGATCTGAGTGAGGTTCATTGAGGGTCATCCGCCGTGTCATCCGCGGTGATGGGCAAGTGATGGGCAGATGATGGGCAAGCGAAAAACGAAAGGCTGTCGAAATGTGTGTCTGACCTGCGGTTCTCTGGAGCGGACGACGGGATTCGAACCCGCGACCCTCACCTTGGCAAGGTGATGCTCTACCAACTGAGCCACGTCCGCGTGAGGTCGCCACTGTAGCAGCAGGGGGGTCGATTCCAGAATGCGCCGCAGCCCTCTCCGCGTGCCGACACGACCGGTCGGCCGGCGCTCACGCAGGCAGCTCCTCGTGCCACCACGGCACGGGGCGGTCCCTCCGTCGGGCCTCCTCGAGCAACTCGGCGAGGGCATCTTCCATCCCTCGCGCCAGCTCCTCGATCTCGGGTACGAGTTCCCGGCAGCCCTGCAGGCCGACGTGGACCGTGTCGCAGTAGGAGAAGACCGTGACGTTGAGGCCCACCCCTTCGAGGATCGGGCCCAGCGGGTGGAGGGACTCCAGGCGGGCACCTGCCAGATAGAGAGGGATGCCCGGTCCCGGCACATTGGAGACGATGAGGTTCCACAGCGGCGCCACCCGGTCGAACAGACGGAGGTTGGTGACCAGCCGGGAGACCCGGGTCGCCAGCGCAGGGAACGCGGCCTCGGCCCACGAGGAGAACACCTCCGGATCGATGTCCCGGTTCTGCTCCTTGGCCATCCCCATCCCGACCCGGATCCGGCCCAGCCGAGCGACCGGGTCGGATACTCCGGTCGCCAATGAGACAAGCATGCCCGAGACCCGGTTGCCGAGCGCGCCGCGCTCCTCCTCGGTGCGCACCGACACCGGCACAAGGGCAACGAGCGAGCTGTCCGGATGTTCGTCCCGACCGGCGAGGAACGCTCGCAGGGCTCCCGCGGTGACGGTCAGCACCACGTCGTTGGTCGTTCCCCCGAACACCTCGCCGATCCGGTGGATGTCGCCCAGCGGGAGGTCGGCGAAGGCCACCCGGCGGTGCGGCGAGATGGCCCCGTTGATCGACGTCCGCGGGGCCTCGAACGGCGACGGCGGGAGGACCCCGGTTTGCTCGCGGTTGCGGTCGGCGAGCACCCGGGCCGTCCGGACGGTCCGGGTGACCAGCCGTGCGACAGCCTCGAGCTGGGCCGGCAGCTCGCCGAGCGCGTGGCGGACCTGGTCGAGCTCTCCGGGTAGCGGCGAGGGCGTCTGCTTTCCCTCAGTCGGGTCCCGTCCGGGCGTTCCCTCGGGCCCTTCGTCCGGGTCGGCCGAGGCGTCCGGGTGGCGCCGGCCGGGTTCCCCACCGAACAAGGGCCTCGGGGTGGGGTCGGGTGCGACGTCGAAGAAGGCAGCCAGCACCTCGGCGCCGGAGACCCCGTCGATGATGGCGTGGTGCACCTTGGACACGAGGCCGATGCGGCCGTGCTCGAGGCCTTCCACGACATGGAACTCCCACAACGGGCGCCGCCGGTCGAGCGGCCGTGAGGCGATGTCCGCGACCAGAGCGGTGAACTCGTCCCGTCCCCCGGGACCCGGGAGACCCGTACGCCGCACGTGGAAGTCGAGGTCGAACGCAGGGTCTTCTGCGAAGGCCGGGTGGCGGAGACCGAAGGGGACCTCGACCATCCGCATGCGGAACGGAGGCACCAACGGGACCCGGTCACCCACCCAGGTCCGGATCTGGCGGAAGCCGAGCCCGCCGGGCACCTCGGAGGGATCGAACACCATGGCCCCGAGAATGTGCAGGTGGGTGGTCGGAGACTCGAGTGCGAGGAAGGCTCCGTCGAGTCCGGTGAGTCGTTGCACGCCGGGAGCTACCGGCCCGTCGATCCGAAGCCGCCGAGGCCCCGTTCGCTGTCGGGCAGCCGGTCGACCCGCAGGAATCGGGCTGTCTCCACCCGCTGGATGACCAGCTGGGCGATCCGGTCACCGCGGTGGACCCGGTAGGCAACCTCGGGATCGGTGTTGACGAGGAGCACCGCGATCTCGTCCCGGTAGCCGGAGTCGATCAGGCCGGGGGTGTTGAGACAGGTCACCCCGTGCCGCAGGGCCAGCCCGCTGCGGGGTTGCACGAAACCCGCGTACCCCTCGGGGAGAGCCAGTGAAACGCCGGTCGGCACCATCGCCCGGCCCCCGTTGGGCTCCAGGGTCACCTCGATGCGGGCAACCAGGTCGGCTCCGGCATCCCCCTCGCGGGCATAGTCCGGCAGTGGGAGGTCAGGGTCGGAGAGGATCGTGGGGACGGCCAGACGGCCCGCGGGTGCAGCCGCAGGGTCCTCCACCGCCGTGCCCCGATCGCCTCCGCCGCTGTCTGTTCCCGGGCTCACCGGACTCCTCCGCTCGTCCTGCCCGGACGCTACCGCCCTGGACCGCCAGGTGCTGGTGCCAGTGCGTGGCACCCCGGCCCTGGCACGACCCGGCACCTGCCCGTGCGTCATCTTGGAGGTCCGGCGCCCACCCGGTAGCGTGACCGCGTGCTGGTGTGGATGGACCTCGAAATGACCGGGCTCGACGTCACGCGCCATGTGATCGTCGAGGTCGCCACCCTCATCACCGACGACTCGCTGGAGGTGGTCGCTGAGGGACCGGACCTGGTGGTGCGGGCATCCCCGGCCGAGCTCGAGGCCATGGACGACTTCGTCCGCGAGATGCACACCGGCAGCGGGCTGCTCGAAGCCATCCGTTCCTCGGAGGTCTCCTTGGAGGAGGCAGGTGAGAACACGCTCGCATTCATCCGCTCCCACGTGCCCAAGGCCAGAACCGTGCCGCTTGCCGGGAACTCGATCGGCACCGACCGGCGGTTCCTGGCCACGTTCCTCCCCGACATCGAGGAGTACCTCCACTACCGATCGGTCGATGTCTCCACGATCAAGGAGCTGGCCAACCGCTGGTACCCCGAGGTGATGGCGGGTGCCCCGGTCAAATCGGGTGGCCACCGGGCCATGGAGGACATCCGGGAGAGTCTCGCCGAGCTTGCGTACTACCGTGCGACCGTCTTCCGCGACCGGGTCACGACCGAATAGCGGAACGGCACCACAGGACCGATGGCACGACGACGTTGCGAGAGGAGGATCCATGGCCGATCCGGGTGAGGCCGCGGAGACCAGCGACGGGACACCCGCCACCCCAAGCCGGGCCGAGGTGACGGCCATGCTGACCGGTCCTGGCCAGCCGTTCGAAATCGGAGAGGCAGACATCCGGGGGATCCCCACCCGGATCTGGACGACCGCCCCGCCCACCCTGCGAGCCGTCCTCGAGCTCTCCGCGGCGCACGGCGACTCGGTCTTCCTGGTCTACGAGGACGAGCGGGTCACCTTCGCCGAGCACTTCCGCACGGTCGCCACGCTGGCGCACGCCCTGGCCGAGCGGTTCGGGGTCGAGCGCGGCGACCGGGTGGCCATCGCCATGCGCAACCTCCCCGAGTGGGTCATGGCCTTCTGGGCCGCCATCTCGCTCGGGGCCATCGTGGTCCCCCTCAATGCGTGGTGGGTAGGCGAGGAACTGGCCTATGGCCTCCGTGACTCGGGCTCCAAGGTGGTCTTCGTGGACGAGGAGCGACAGGCCCGGATCGCACACCACCTGGCCGAGGTCCCCTACCTCGAGGCGATGATCGTCACCTGCGAGGAGCACGGCCCGGAAGGGGGGCGGCGGCAAGCGGTCGGCGCGCACCTCGACCGGGAAGGACCCGGGCCGCTTCCGGCCGTCCCCTTCGCCGAGGTCCTCGACGCCGCACCGCCCCGTACCACCCTGCCCGCCGTCGACATCGACCCCGACGACGATGCCACGATCTTCTACACCTCCGGGACCACCGGGCAACCGAAGGGTGCGGTCGGCAGCCACCGCAACAGCGTCTCCAACCTGATGAACCTCTTCTTCGTGGCAACGGTCGGCAACAGGCGGCGCAGCGGGGCGGTTGCCAATGTCACCTCCGGCGGCCAGAACGCCAACCTCTTGTCGGTCCCGCTCTTCCACGCCACCGGTTGCCACGCTGTGCTGGTCTCCAACACGGCCGCCGGCGGCAAGCTGGTGATGATGCACCACTTCGACCCGGAACGTGCGCTCGAGCTCATCGAGCGGGAGCGGATCACCATCTTCGGGGGCGTGCCGACCATGGTCATGCAGGTCATCGATTCACCGGAGTTCGCCAAGCACGACACCTCTTCGGTCCAGTCGATCTCCTACGGCGGCGCGCCCGCGCCTCCCGATCTTGTCCGCCGGATCAAGGAGCACTTCCCCACCGGTGCACCCGGCAACGGGTACGGGCTGACCGAGACCTCGGCCATGACCACCATGAACGCCGGTGACGACTACGTCCGCAAGCCCGACAGCGTCGGACCACCGGCTCCGGTCTGCGACGTGGCCGTGGTCCCCGAGGAGTACGAGGGCGACGAGCCCCCGGCCGACCAGGAGGTCGATCCGACCCGCACCGGGGAACTCTGGATCAAGGGTCCGAACGTCGTGCGCGGGTACTGGAACCGCCCGAAGGAGACGGCGCTGTCCTTCTCGAAGGGCTGGTTGCGTACCGGTGACGTGGCCCGCATCGACGAAGAGGGCTTCGTGCACATCGTGGATCGCGCAAAGGACATGATCATCCGGGGTGGTGAGAACGTCTACTGCGTCGAGGTCGAGTCCGCCCTCTACGACCACCCGGCGGTGGCCGAGTGTGCCGTCATCGGGGTGCCCGATCCTGTCCTCGGCGAGGAGGTGGGCGCTGTCGTCGTGTTGCGCCCGGGACACGAGGTTGCCGCCGACGAGCTGGGCCGCCACGTCGGCGAGCGGCTGGCCGCCTTCAACGTACCGACCCGGTTCTGGTTCCGCTCCGACCCGCTGCCGCGCAACCCGGCGGGCAAGGTGCTCAAGCGCGAGCTGCGCGACGAGCTCCTCGGGGGCGCATCGGCCTTCTGAGACCGTCCGGTCACCTCTGCGACGGCGCTCGGCGCGCACCCGTTCAGCCGCCTGCTGCCAGCAGGCCACGCGTGACCTCGACGTCGCGGCCCATCTGGGCGACGAGCGCGTCCACCGAGTCGAACGCGAGCTCGTCGCGCAGGCGACTGGCGAAGGAGAGACGGGCGGGCTCGCCGTAGAGGTCCCCGGAGAAGTCGAGCAGATGGGCCTCGACCAGGAGCTCGCCCTCCGTGCCGTAGAACGTCGGTCTGCGGCCGACCGAGATCGCCGCCTTCCACCTGCTGCCGTCCGGTCGTTCGTACCAGCCGGCGTAGATCCCCGGGCAGGGCAGGCAGATCGTCTCGGGGATCGCCAGGTTGGCCGTCGGAAAGCCCAACTCCGCTCCCCCCTTCGGTCGCCGGTCACCACCGGGCCCCGCACCTGATGGGGTCGCCCCAACAGGACGGCGGCCTCTTCCACCCGGCCTGCAGCCACCAGCGTGCGGATCCGGGTCGAGGAGATCGGCTCGGTCGGCTCGGGGCCGTCCCTGCCCTCGGAGGTCAACGCAATGCCGTCGACCGCGAACCCGGCAACGGATCCGAGCTCGTTCAGGAGGGCCACGTTCCCCTTGCGTCCGTGCCCGAAGTGGAAGTCCTCCCCTACCACCACCAGACGGGCGTCCAGGCCCTCGACCAGCTCGCCCGCGACGAACTGCTCGGCCGTCTCGTTCGCCCGCTCCTGGTCGAAGCGCACCACGACCGTCCGATCGACCCCTGCCGAGGCCAGCAGCTCGAGCTTCTGGTCGAGGTCGCAGAGCAGTTTGGGGGCGGACTCGGGCCGTACCACCGAGGCCGGGTGCCGGTCGAAGGTCACCACCACCGTGGCCAACCCGTTCGACTCGGCTCGGGAGCGCAGCTCGGCCAGGAGGGCACGATGTCCCAGGTGGACGCCGTCATAGGCGCCGATCGTCACCGCAGATCCTCCAGGGGGAGCCATCCTCGGGTCGGCCTCTGCCACGATCTCCATCGTCAGGAAGGTTACTGCCGCGTCAGAAGGACACCGACGGCACCCGGGCGTCCCCGACGGATTCGGGCCTGGTCAGCCGGCCGCCCGGACGACGACGGCCGGACGGATCCGATCGGTCTCGGTGGCTTCGTAGACGGCCAGAAGATGGTGCCCGTCGTCGACCAGTCCCCAGGGGCCGTCTCCCGAGATGCCGAGCGGCACCCGGTCGAGGGGCAGCCCCCGGGCAACCAGCTTCTGGGCATCGAGGGGCACGACCACCTGGTCGAGGTCACGCATGGCCTGGGCCGGGGACAGGACCACCGCGGGGGTCAGTTCGTCGAGCGGCCGGGCGTCTTCGGCGGAGAAGGACCCGATCCGGGTCCGGCGGAGGTTCCGCAGGTGCGCTCCCCCACCGAGTGCCTCCCCGAGGTCGGCGGCCAGCACGCGGACGTAGGTGCCCGACGAACACTCGACCTCGATCCGGAAGACGCCCGGGGCCGCCGACGGCATGACCTCGAACCGGAACACCGTCACCGGGCGCGGCTGCCGCTCGACCTCGATTCCCTCCCGGGCGAGGGCGTGCAGCCGGCGCCCCCCGACCTTCACCGCGGACACCATCGGAGGGACCTGCTCGATCGCTCCGGTCAGGCCCAGCGCCGCCTCGCGCACCGCTCCGAGGGAGACCCGATCCATGTCCCAGGTGCCGGTGACCTCGCCGGAGGCGTCCAGGGTGGAGGTGGCCGTTCCCAGGACCACCTCGCCCTCGTAGCTCTTGGGCAGTGCGGTCAGGAAGCGCAGCAATCGGGTGGACCGCCCGAGGCCGACCAGCAGGACCCCGGTGGCGTCGGGATCGAGCGTCCCGGCGTGGCCGACCCGCTTCTGCCCGAAGATCCGCCGGCACCGAGCCACCACGTCATGGGAGGTCCACCCCGCCTCCTTGTCCACCACCACCAGACCGTTCACCTGATCCGACGGAGTGGTGCTCACCCCGCTTGCACCGGTCCCTCCCCGGGCGAGGCACCCCCGAGCTCCGATTCCCGGATCCGCCGCAGCACGTCCTCCACCCGGCCACCGGCGACGACGGCAGGGTCCTGGACGAACGCGAGTTGCGGGGTCCGCTTCATCTGTACCTGGCGCCCGACGGCGCGCTGCACCTGGACCCGCCGTTCGTCGAGCGCTGCGGCGGCGTCCTCGGAGAGCGAACTCAGGAACACGGTGGCCTGGCGCAGATCGGGAGCGGTGTCCACCGAGGTGACCGTGACCAGGCGCAGTCGTTCGTCGGCATCGGCAAGACGCTCGAGCTCCTCGGCCACCACCTGACGCAGGACCTGGTTGACCCGCAGCGAGCGGGGATAGGGGGCGACTCCCCGGTTGCCCTGACGACGTGCCACAGCTCCTCCGGTCCATCCTCGATCACCTCGACGTGCCCACCCCGGTTGGGGGTCGGCACCACGACTAGGTGCGGGGGATCTCCCGCTCCTCGTAGGTCTCGATGATGTCGCCTTCCTTGAGATCCTGGTAGTCGGAGAGGCCGATCCCGCACTCGAATCCGGACTGCACCTCTCGGGCGTCGTCCTTGAAGCGGCGGAGGGAGGTGACAGAACCCTTCCAGATGACGGCACCGTCGCGCAGGAAGCGGACCTTGGAGCCCCGGGTGATCACGCCGTCCCGGACGTAGCAGCCGGCGATGGCCCCGACCCGCGGGATCCGGAACACCTGGCGGACCTCGGCTTCACCGGTCACGATCTCCTCGAAGACCGGCGAGAGCATGCCGAGCATGGCCGCCTCGAGGTCCTCGAGCAGCTTGTAGATGATCTCGTAGGTGCGGACCTCGACGTCCACCTTGGCCGCCATCTCCCGCGCGCGTCGGTCGGGGCGGACATTGAACCCGATGATGGTGGCGTTCGAGGCCTGGGCCAGCTCCACGTCCGACTCGGTGATCCCGCCCACTCCGCGGTGGACGAAGCTCAGCTTGACATCGTCGCGCTCGAGCTTGCGAAGGCTTTCGGTGACCGCTTCCAGTGAGCCCCGGACGTCGGCTTTGAGGATCAGGTTCAAGGTGGCCGTCTCGCCGCGTTGGATCTGCTCGAAGAGGTCCTCGAGCTTCGCCCCCCCGAGCGCCGAGGTGGCGGCGGGCACGTGCCCGGCGACCCGGTACCGGTGGGCACGGGCTTCGCCGATGGTCCGGGCCTGGGCCAGCTCCGGGGCTACCCGGAACTCGTCACCGGCCTCGGGTGGCTCCGAGAAACCGAGCACCTGGACGGGCGTGGACGGTGGTGCCTCCTTGATCTGATCCCCGTGGTCGTCGACCAGGGCCTTCACCTTGCCCCAGGCAGCTCCGGCCACGATCGGGTCACCGACCCGAAGGGTGCCCCGCTCGACGATGACCGAGGCCACCGGGCCGCGGCCGATCTCGAGCTCGGCCTCGAGGACGACGCCACGCGCCCGCCCCTCGGGGCTGGCCGCGAGCTCCTCGACTTCGGCAACCAGGACGATCTGCTCGAGCAGATCGTCGACCCCCAGGTTCTCCAGAGCCGAGACCTCGACGGCGATGGTGTCGCCACCCCAGGCCTCGGGGACGAGCCCGTGCTCGGACAGCTGCTGGAGGACCCGGTTCGGGTCGGCCTCCTCGCGGTCGATCTTGTTGACCGCCACCACGATCGGGACGTCGGCCGCCCGGGCGTGGTCGATGGCCTCGACGGTCTGGGGCATGACCCCGTCGTCGGCCGCCACCACCAGGACCACGATGTCGGTCACGTCGGCGCCCCGGGCACGCATTGCGGTAAAGGCCTCGTGGCCCGGTGTGTCGATGAAGGTGATCGGATGGCCCTGCCACTCGACCTGGTAGGCGCCGATGTGCTGGGTGATCCCCCCCGCCTCGCCGGCCACCACGTTGGTCGAGCGGATCCGGTCGAGGAGCAGGGTCTTGCCGTGATCGACGTGACCCATGACGGTGACGACGGGCGGGCGGGGCCGCAGCTCGGACTCGTCCTCCTCCTCCTCGTCGTCGAACGTCTTGGCCAGCAGCTCGGCCTCGCGCTCCTCTCCGGGGTCGACCAGACGAACCTCGGCTCCGAGCTCGGCGGCGAACAGCTCGATCATGTCGTCGGTCAGCGACTGGGTTGCGGTGACCATCTCCCCCTGGAGCAACAGGAAGCGGACCACGTCGCCGGCCGACCGGTTCAGCTTGGGCCCGAGGTCGCGGGCCGTCGAGCCGCGCTCGATGACGACCTCGGAGTCCGGCACCGGGGCGGTCGACGGCGCATAGGCCGTCAGCTGGGTCGGCTCGAGCTCCTCGAGGTTCCGACGGCGCCGGCGTGGGCGACGCTGATTGGGTCGTCCCCGACCGACGCCCGGGCCCCCGCGTCCTCCTGGTCCACCCGCGCCCGGACCGCCACCCGGACGGCCGGCATACCCCCCGGTCGACCCTCCCCCGGCGCGACCGCCGTATCCACCGCCCGAGGTGCCGGGGGGCCCGCCGGTCCGTGCTCCCCCTGGACGACCTGCGCCGGGACCTCCCGGGCGACCTGCGTACCCGCTGGTGGCACCCGGTCGGGGCGCGCCCGGCCCTGGACGCCGCCCGCCGGACCCGGGGGGCGGCGGGATGGGCTTGCCGGTGATCGAACGGGGCGGCCCGCCGGGGGGCGGGGGAATCGGGCGGCCGGAGGAACTGGTCGGTGGCCGGACCGGAGCCGAGGAGGGCGGGGACGCGCTCGGAGGGGTCGCTGCCGATGCGGCGGGAGGTGCCGCTGCGGCGGGGGCGACCGGAGCCGGAGCCGGAGCAGGAGCGGGCGTGGCGGCGGGGGCCACCGGAGCAGGGGCGGGCGCCGGGCGCGCCGGTGCCGGGCGCGGGATCGCGGGAGCCGGCGGAGCGACCGGGGACGGTGGGGTCGGTGCCGTGACCGGTGGGGCCGGGCGCGGGGTCGCGATGACGGAGGGCTGTTCCGAGGCCGGCCGGCTGGTGATCAGGCGGGTGCCGGCGCGCTTCTGCGGGGCCGGGGTGACGGCCGGAGCGGGTGGCTCGACAGAACGGTCGTCACCGGTCGGGGCGTCGGACGCGGGCTCGCCTGCCGACGTGCCAGGCGTCGCCTTCTTGGCCGCCGCTTTCTTGGCCGGTGCCTGCTTGGTCGGCGCCGGCTCCTCGGGCTGTACCTCGCGTCGGAGGCCCTCCCGATCGGCTTTCCTGCGGGCGCGGTCGGCTTGCGCGTCCTCGATGGACGACGAATGGCTCTTGACACCCATCCCGAGGGACAGGCAGAGATCAAGGGCTTCCTTGTTGGTCAGGCCGAGCTCATGAGCGAGCTCGTAGACCCGGATCTTCTTCGGCAACGGCTGTAACTGCCCTTCCTTTGACGTCGCAGATGCCTACAGGCACATACGAACCCCTATCCTCGCACATCACGGTGCCTGGCCCTCCGAGCCCGGCACCACCTTCCCCTCCACCGGTTGCTTCAGCTCCTCGTACAGGGCCGCCACGGCAGCGGCTGACACCGGACTGCGTAGGGCCCGGTCGAAGGCCCGCCGCTTCTCCGCCAGGCCGACGCAGGCGGCACCCTCGCACAGCCATGCCCCCCGTCCGGGGAGCAGCCGACCGATTGCCAGCGACCCGTCCTCGGTGCGGACGACGCGGACCATGTCGTCCACCGCGCCCGTCCGGTGACACCCGATGCAGGTCCGCTCAGGGACTATGCCGGACCCTCTCCGTTGTTCCCGGCGGCGGCCTCTCCGCTCGGGACGGCTGCGGCCTCCTCGTCCGGGGCGCCGGCGGTCGGCGGGACTGCGACCTCCCCAGCAGGCGCTCCCGCGGGCTCCGGGGACCCGGTTCCGGCAGGCACTCCGGCAGCCTCCGGGGACTCGGCGCCGTCGGCGCCCTGGGACCATTCGCTCGCCGAGACGGCCGTCCCGCCCTCGGCAGGCTGCCAGACCATCTCCCCGGCATCGTTCTGGACCCACTCGCCCTCGGCCCACTCCTCGCCCGCGTACCCCGACTCTTCGTCGGCCAGCTGGGTCTCACTCTTGATGTCGATCCGCCACCCGGTCAGCCTGGCGGCCAGGCGGGCGTTCTGACCCTCCTTGCCGATGGCCAACGAGAGCTGGTAGTCGCTCACGATGACCGTGGCGGTCCCTGTCTCGTCGTCGAGGCGCACCTCGCGCACCCGCGCCGGAGCCAGCGCCGACTGGATCAACTCGACCGGATCGTCCGAATAGGGGACGACGTCGACCCGCTCGCCCCGCAACTCGTTGGTCACCATGCGAACACGTGAGCCGCGGGCGCCCACGCAGGCGCCGACCGGATCGACATTGGGGTCGTTCGACCACACCGCGATCTTGGTCCGGTGCCCCGGCTCGCGGGCGGCCGCCTTGATCTCTACCGCGCCGGAGGAGATCTCGGGCACCTCGAGCTCGAAGAGCCGCTTGATGAGGCCAGGGTGGCTCCGACTCACCACGATCTGGGGCCCCTTGGTCGTCTTACGGACCTCCACGATGTAGGCCTTGAGCCGCGCGCCGTGCTCGTAGCGCTCGTAGGAGACCTGCTCGGCCTGAGGGAGCAGCGCTTCGACCTTCCCCAGATCGAGCAGCGTGTACCGGTTGTCGGTCTGCTGGACGATGCCGGTCACGATGTCCCCCTCCCGCCCGGCGTACTCCTCGTACTTGAGGTCTCGCTCGACCTCGCGGATGCGCTGCAGGATGACCTGCTTGGCGGTCTGGGCAGCGATGCGCCCGAAATCGTCGGGCGTGTCGTCCCACTCGCGGACCACGTTGCCGTCGTCGTCGAGCTCCTGGCCGTAGACGCGGATCTCACCCGAGTCGGGATCGATGGTGACCACAGCCTCCTCGGCCGCGTCGGGACGGCGCTTGTAGGCGGCGACGAGGGCGTTGGCCAGGGCGTCGAGCAGGGTCTCGACCGAGATGCCCTTGTCGCGCGCGATCTGGCCGAGCGCGTCGAGGAACTCGAAGTTCGTCTTGCTCATGGGGTCACGACCTGCTTCCTCTTCTCCGCCGCCTTCTTCTGCGCCCTCTTTCCGGAGGGCCTGCCCAGGGTACGGTCGTCCGCGCCCCAGACGAAGACCGTCCGCGCCCGGTCGATGTCGCGGTAGGCCACCCGCAACGGGGTGTCGTCGGAACCGTCGACGTCGAGCAGGAAGCCGCCCTCGTCTGCCTCCAACAGGGTGCCGCGCCTGCGTCGGTCGCCGGGCACCTGGGGGCGGGTCTTGATGCTCACGGTGGCGCCCACCGCCTTGATGAAGTGCGCGGGCGTCCGGAGGGTCCGTTCGATGCCCGGGCTCGAGACCTCGAGCGAGTAGCGGCCGGGAACCGGGTCCAGATCGTCGAGCACGGCCGAGACAGCTCGGCTGGCGTCGGTCAGGGCCTCGAGATCGACACCACCCTCGCGGTCCACCGTGACCTGGAGCACCCCCGACACGAGCACCACGTCGACCAGCTCGAGATCGCAGGCGGTCACCGTCGGCTCGAGCGCGGCGAAGAGATCCTCGACCATCTGTGCTGCCTCCTCTCCGATGTCCGTGTCCGGCGTCTGTGGGTGTCCGTCGTGTGTCTTCCTGTGGTGCCCGGGAGTCGGCGACCGAGCGCAACCGACCCTCGCTGCCCCTCGGGAGGAGGTGTGTGCGAGCAAAACAAAAGCGTGGGCTGTCCGCCCACGCTTGTCCAGCGTCACTTCACCCCAAACCGAACGGCAGACCTGCAAGTATAGCAGTGACGGGCCGGGCCGCGTCCGTCGTGACGTGCCAATTCGCGCCCCTGCGAGCGACGCCCACCCCCCGGCCCCACAACCAGCCGAATCGGCATTCCGAGCAGGTCGGCAGCGGCAAACGCGCCCGCTGCGACCCTCGCTTCACACCCTCAGTCGGTCGGCTCCTGCTCGCCGAAGCGCTTGCGGATGAGGGCGACCTTGGTCTCCGAGGCGTTCGCGTCGGCCCCCCGGGCGTCGAGTAGGGCGCGTCGGTCCGCCTCTGCCTCTGCCTCCGCGGACCCGTCGGCCGCGGCCAAGCGGGCCTCGACCCCTTCGGCCACCAGCCGTTCGGCCTCGGCCACCAGCGCCTCGACCATCTCGTCTTCGGGGACCACCCGGACGATCTTCCCCTTGATGAACAGATGGCCGCGCTTGCGGCCGGCGGCGATGCCGAGGTCCGCCTCGCGGGCCTCCCCGGGGCCGTTGACGACGCAACCCATGACCGCCACCTGGATGGGCAGGTTCCGGTCCTCGAGGGCCGCCTGGGCCGCCTTGGCCACCGCGATCACGTCGATCTCGGCCCGGCCGCAGCTCGGGCAGGCGATGAGGTCGAGCCCGGAACGCTCGCGCAGGCTGAGGGCCTCGAGGAGCTGACGGCCGGCGCGGGCCTCCTCGACCGGGTCGGCGGTCAGCGAGTAGCGGATGGTGTCGCCGATGCCCTCTGCCAGGAGGGTGGCGATGCCGGCGGTGCCCTTCAACAGTCCCGCGGGCGGAGGACCGGCCTCGGTCACCCCGAGGTGCAGCGGGTGGTCGAAGGTCTCCGAGGCGAGGCGGTACGACTCGATCATCAGAGGGACCGATGATGCCTTGACCGAGATCTTGACGTCCTCGAAGTCGACCTCCGCGAAGTAGGCGAGCTCCATCCGGGCCGACTCGACCAGGGCCTCGGGAGTTGCCCCGCCGAAGCGCTTGAAGAGCTCGGGATGGAGGGAGCCGGCATTGACCCCGATCCGGATCGGCACGCCCCGGTCCTTTGCTTCGGCGGCCACCTGCTTGATCTCGTGCACCTTGCGCAGGTTGCCCGGATTGAGGCGCAGGCCCTGCACCCCGGCCTCGAGGGCTGCGAGGGCCATCTCGTGGTGGAAGTGGATGTCCGCGATGATCGGTACCGGCGAGCGGGGGACGATCCGGGCCAGCCCAACGGCTGCCGCCTCGTCGTTGCAGGTGCACCGCACCAGGTCGGCGCCTGCCGCGGCCAACGCGTAGATCTGGGTGAGGGTCGCCTCGGCGTCGGCGGTCTTGGTGGTCGTCATCGACTGGACGGTCACCGGCGCGCCGCCCCCGACGGCGACGTTGCCCACGTGGATCTGACGCGTCGGCCGCCGCTCGCTCAGGGTCCGGGCCGTCCGTGCCATCCCACCATGCTACTGAGGGCCGCTGTCAGACCCGCATCAGCCGAACGGGTTGCCCATGGGGTGGACGATGTCGTTGAGCAGGGCGGTCGAGACGAGGACGAAGAGGAAGAGCATGAATGCCCAGGTGACCGGCATCAACCGTGCGACGTCTGCCCGATAGGGAACCGCGCGCCGACCGGTGCGGATCTTCTCGTAGACGGCGATGGCCACGTGACCGCCGTCGAGCGGCAGCATCGGGAAGAGGTTGAAGATTCCGAGGAACAGATTGATCACGATGAGGATCGTGAGCAGGCTGCCGATGCCGGCCTGTGCTGCATCCCGTGCCGTCTGGACGACGCCCACGATCGACTGGACCCGGGTGCCATTGGCCGTCGCCTGGCTCGCGGCCTTGGCGCTGGTCACCTGGTTGATCCGTTGGGCGACCCCGGCCGGACTGAACAGGTGGGCGATGCCGACCACCGAGGCCCAGGAGATGTGCACGAACTCGGCGCCCGAGGATGCGACGGCCCGCAGCGGTCCGACACGCTGGGTCGGCGAGCCGAAGCTGACCCCGATCAGACCGAACGGGGCGGTTCCCGGCGGAGCGGCGGCCCCTTGCTCGTGGGCGGTCCTGCCGTCGGCCGGCGTCACCACCAGGGTGTGGGTGGTGCCGTTCCGGTCGACCACCAGGGTGACCGTGCGACCGGGGTGGTCATGGATCGCCGAGATCAGGGCATCGCTGTTCCCCCGGACCGGCCGCCCGTCGAGGGACACCACGATGTCGCCCGGGCGCACCCCGGCCACCTGGGCCGGGCCGGGCCCGCTCCCCACCTGGGAAAGGCTCTGGATCTGGACCTGGTTGGCGTTCGGCAGCCCGACGAAGGTCAACAGGGCCCACAACAGCACGAACGCCATCAGGAAATGCATGGCCGAGCCCGCCACCGCCACCAGCAGGCGGGCACGGAACGGCTGCTCCCGGTAGGTGCGCGCCTCGTCCGCCGGGTCGACCTCCTCGAGGTTGGTCATCCCCGGGATCTTCACGTATCCGCCCAGGGGAATGGCCTTGATGCCGTACTCGGTCTCACCCCGACGGAAGGACCACAATCGGGGGCCGAACCCGAGGAAGTACTCGGTGACCTTCATCCCGCCGTGCTTGGCCGCCAGGAGGTGGCCGAACTCGTGGAGCATCACGATGACGATGAGGCAGACGACGACCACGAGCAGATCGCCCTGCCCGGATGCCACCGCGAGCGCCACCAGCACGGCGACGGCCGCGAGCAGTTCGATGACGGAGCGCCGGGCGGACTTCGGTGCGCCTCCGGTGCCGGGGGGTGCCCCCGGGGGGGCGTTGGCCGGGTCGCGCACGATGGTGCCGGGGGGACTGCTCACGCCGCCTCCCCTGCCCCGACGACCTGCTCGGCGAAGCGGCGGGCGGCGGCGTCGGCATCGAGCACGTCGTCGACCGAGCGATCGGACCCCCTGCTGCCACTACCGGGCTCGTAGAGGTCGAGGGTGGCCTCCACCACCCGGGCGATGGACGGCCAGCCGATGCGCCCTGCGAGGAAGGCGGCGACCGCCACCTCGTTCGCCGCGTTGAGCCATGCCGGGGCCAGGTCGCCGGTTCGTCCGGCCCGGAAGGCCAGGTCGAGGCAGGGGAACGCCGTCCGGTCGGGTGGTTCGAATTCGAGGACGGAGAGCCGGGCCCAATCGATGGCCCCAAAGGCCTCGGGTAGGCGGTCCGGGTAGGCCAGGGCATACCCGATGGGGAGTCGCATGTCTGGAAGGGACAGCTGGGCCACGACGGCTCCATCGGCAAATTCGACCATCGAGTGGACCACGGACTGGGGATGGACCACCACGTCGATGGCGTCGTAGGGGACCCCGAAGAGCTCGTGGGCCTCGATCACCTCGAGGCCCTTGTTCATGAGGGTCGACGAGTCGACCGTGATCTTCGGCCCCATGGCCCACGTCGGATGGGAGAGCGCCTCGGCCACCCCGACCGAGAGCAGCGCTTCGGCGCTCCGGCCACGGAAGGGTCCCCCGGAAGCGGTCAGCAGCAGGCGGGCCACGTCATCCGCGCGTCCGGCGCGCAGGCACTGGTGGAGCGCGCAATGCTCTGAGTCGACCGGGATGATCTCGGCCCCGGGTGTCCGGCGGGCCCGGGCCACCACCTGCGCGCCGGCGATGATCGACTCCTTGTTGGCGAGGGCCAGACGCCGGCCGGCCTCGAGGGCGGCAAGGGTGACGCTCAGGCCGGCGAACCCGACGACGCCGTTGACCACCACGTCGGCAACCGTCGCGATGGACGCAAGCCCGTCGGTCCCGGCCAGCACCTCGATGCCCGCGGGCAGCCGCTCGGCCAGCTCCACCGCGAGCGACGGGTCGCCGATGGCCACCACCGCGGGCCGGAACTTGCGGGCCTGGAGCACGAGCGCATCCACCGAGCGCTGCGCACCGAGCGCGACCACGTCGAACCGGTCCGGCGATGACTCCACCACTTCGAGGGTCTGGGTCCCGATCGACCCGGTGGACCCGACCACGCTGACCGACACCGGTCCGGTTCCGATGCCCGGAGGGGGAGGGGCGGCGCCGGGGTCACCGGTCGGGGGGTGCATCCCTCCAGCCTGCCCGAAAGTCACCCGATATTGAGGGCGCGCACCAGGTAGTACGTGGCCGGGAGCACGAAGAGCAGCGCGTCGACCCGGTCGAGGACACCGCCGTGCCCGGGCAGCAGCGTCCCCATGTCCTTGAGGCGGAGATCTCGCTTGAGCAGGGACTCGCTCAAGTCGCCGATGGGGGCGACAACGGCCACCACCAGCCCCAGCAGCGCTGCCTTAGAGGGTGTCCACGGGTGGATCGCTCCTACCGCGATGGTGGAGACCACGACCGTGATCACGGCGCCTCCGACCAGTCCCTCCCAGGTCTTGTTCGGACTGATCGTCGGCGCCAGCGGCCGACTACCGATCCAGCGGCCCACGACGAGGGCCCCCACGTCGTTGGCCACGGTGGCGATGATGGCGCCGAGGAGGAAGGCGATACCGTGCCGGTCCGGGAAGGTCGAGGGTGAGAGCAGGAGCCCGGCGTAGGCGCCGAGCAAGGAGACCCATGCGACCGTCAGGAGGGTCGCCGCAGTGCCGGCCACCGGCGAGCCGCGTTCGATCCCGAGCAGGTACCAGACCAGCGTGAAGACGGTGACGAGGACCATCACGAGGGGGAGGGCGGCGACCCCCTTGGCATAGGCACCGAGCATCAGCGAGATGGTGCCGGCGAGCCCGAGGAGGGTGGCCGGGTGGTAGCCGACCCTCCGCAGGACGGCGAAACATTCGCCGGCGGCGAAGGTGACGACGATGAGACTGAGGATCAACGAGGTCACGGTGCCGATCTTGAACGCGACCAGGGCCACGACCGCGACGGCAATGCCGGTGCCCACGCGCACGCCGATGCCGGTCCCCGCCCCGGATGCACGGCCGGCCGAATCGGGCCGGTGCCGCTCCGGGGGTGACGGGGGTCCGCCGCCGGTCACCTCGGGCGTGTACGGGCCGTTGCTGCTGCGCAGGGGGCGCGATCCGTCGGATGGCGGTCGGCGCATCGACCGACGCCGACGCGAACCGGTCGGAACCGCCGTGGTCGCGGTAGCGGCTTCCTGGCCGGTGGCGAACACCGCACCCGCGGATCGGTCGACGGCGTCCTCCGCCTCCTGGTCGCTCGCGCGCTCGGCGGTCCGGTCGGCGGCCGCCAGCGCGGCCACGTCCTTCGGCCGTCCGGCGCCCGGGACATCGGTGACCGAGGCACCCGCGAGCTCGGCACTCGGGGCATCGGCGGCCTGGTCGGGACGCTTGGCGCGCAGTCGCGTCGGGCGGAGGCCGCTCCGGCGAGCACGTTCCACCGGTTCGGTGCCGCTCGGACGGTCCCGCTCGGACGCATCCGGATCGGGTGGTGCTCCCTCATGGGCCCACGCATCCGCGTCGTCTGCGCCCCCTGCCTCGTGGGGTATGCCCTGCCCGGTGGCAGGGTCGGCAGTGGGGATCGGCTCCCAGGTGGTCGCACCCCAGCTTGCGGCGGCGTCGGACGCCGGGTGTTCCTCGGGGCCGGGGTCGGACCCCCGCCTCGCCACCTCGACCGGCTCGGTGATCGGATCGACGGCCGTTCCGGGGGGGTGGGCGGCACCGGGGCTGGGAGCGCCCGGCTTCACCGAGCCGAGGTCGAACTCCCAGGGCCGCCGCTCGGCGTCGGTGCCGTGGGTCTCGTCGAGCGAGCCGAGGGTGCTGTGCTCGCCGCTGAACATGGACGGCTCGAAGGCCTCCTCGTGAGCGGTCCAGTCGGCGTCCTCCTCCCGCCAGCTGGGCGGCAGGATCCCGGTCCCGGATCCCTCCTCCGGTTCCCTGGAGAGCACGGCGGGAACCTGGCCGGTGGGAGGCTCGGTCCAGTGGGGGAGCTCGGTGGCGGCCGCACTCCCGCCGGGCACTGCGGTCTGGCCAGGCGCCACCGGCTCGACACCGGCATCGGCACCGGACGTCTCGTCGAGGATCCGGACCGAAGAGGATCCCGGCTCGTCGGCTTCGCCCTCTTCGGGCGGCACGACAGGGATCTCGGAGGTGATCTCCGCGGCGGTCTCGGCGCCCACGATCCGCACCCGGTCCGTGGCCGGGCCGGTCGGCTCTGGTCGCACCACAGGGGTGTCGGTCCTGGTCAGATCGTCCTCTTCCCGGTCCGGGCCGTTGTCCACGTCGTTTGCTTCCTCCCCAGGAACGGGCCGGCCGTCCTGGCCATCTCGTTGCTCGTTGCTCGTTGCCGGTCCGTGTGCTGATCGGTGTCGCTGCCGGAGCGGGCCCGGCTGAGGTCAGATCTCGAGGAGCTCCTGCTCCTTGTGGGTGAGCTGCCGGTCGATCGCCGCCACGTGGTCCTGGGTGAGTCGCTCAAGATCCTTCTCCACCCGCTCGAGCTCATCGCTCGAGAGATCGCCGTCCTTGTGCATCGCCTCGAGCTCGTGCCGGGCGGCACGGCGCGCGTTGCGTACCCCCACCTTGCCATCCTCCGCCTTCTGCTTGACGACCTTGACCAGCTCCCGGCGGCGCTGCTCGGTGGGCACCGGGAAGGAGAGCCGGATCACGGTTCCGTCGTTGGAGGGGGTGATGCCCAGGTCGGAACCCTGGAGCGCCTTCTCGATGGCGCCGAGGGATCCCTTGTCGTACGGGGAGACCACCAGCAGGCGGGCCTCGGGGACGCTGAAGCCGGCCATCTGGCGCAGTTCGGTCTCGGTGCCGTAGTAGTCGACCTTCAGGTGCTCGACGAGTGCCGGGGTCGCCCTCCCGGTGCGGATGGCGCTGAACTCGCCCTGGGTGTGCTCGACCGCCTTGGACATGTGCACGGCGGCATCGGAGACCACGAGTGAGATGAGGTCGTCGTCCATCAGCCGACCAGCGTAGTCAGCAGGGTTCGGGTGCACCCAGAAGGGAGGTCCACCTGCCAATTCATCGGTTGAGCGTGCTCATCGGATGAGGGTCCCGATCCGCTCGCCGCCGAGCGCCTTGCGGATGTTTCCCGGTTCCATGAGATCGAAGACCCTGATCGGCAGTCCGTTGTCCTTGCAGAAGGTGATCGCGGTGAGATCCATCACCCGCAGGTCGTTGGCCACCACCTCCATGAACGAGATCTCGTCGTACCGGGTGGCGGTGGGGTCGAGCCGGGGGTCTGCGCTGTAGACGCCGTCGACGCCCCCGTGGGTTCCCTTGCACAGCAGGCTCGCCTCGATCTCGGCCGCCCGCAGGGCGGCCGAGGTGTCGGTGGTGAAGTAGGGGTTGCCCATTCCGGCGGCGAACACGACCACGCGGCCCTTCTCCAGGTGCCGGATCGCCCGACGCCGGATGTACGGTTCGGCCACCTCGGCCATCTGCACGGCGGACAGCACCCGGGTGGGCTGACCGTGGTGCTCGAGCGCGTCCTGGAGGGCGAGCGCGTTGATCACCGTTCCCAGCATCCCCATGGTGTCCGACGTGGCCCGGTCCATGCCGGCGCCTGCCCCGGTGGTGCCCCGCCAGATGTTCCCTCCGCCGACCATGACCGCCAGTTCGAGGTCGACCTCGTCACGGGAGCTCGCGATCTCCTCCGCCAGCTGCTCGACGACCGCAGAGTCGATCGTCTCGTCCGACGCCGACGAGGCGAGGGCCTCACCGGAGAGCTTCAGGATGATCCGCTGTCGTTGGCCCACGTCGATTCGGTCGCCGCTTCAGTCGCCGACGATGACCTCCGCGAATTCGGTCACGGTGGCGTCGCCGAGCAGCTTCCCGATCGTCTGTTTCTCGTCCTTGACGAACGGCTGGTCGACGAGGACGCGCTCCTTGTACCACCCGCCGAGTCGGCCCTCGACGATCTTGGGAAGGGCGGCGTCGGGCTTTCCCTCGTTGCGGGCGATCCTCTCGACGGTCTCGCGCTCGGCGGCCACCTCGGCCTCGGGCACGTCCGCTCTTGTGATGTAGGTCGGGCGGGCGAAGGCGATGTGCGCGGCGATGTCGTGAGCGAGCTCGGCGCTCCCACCGGCGACGGCCACCACCACCGCGTTCACACCGCGACCGGCCTGCAGGTGGAGGTACGAGTCGACCACCCCGCCCTCGGGGGCCTCGATGCGCACGACCCGGCCGATCGAGATGTTCTCCTTGAGGGTGATCTTGAGCCGGTCCAGCTCGTCGGCCCGCTCCTCGACAGCAGGGGTGCCCTTGGCCGCGACGAGATCGGCCAGCTCGGCGACCAGGGCCACGAACTCGGGAGACTTGGCCACGAAGTCCGTCTCCGATCGGAGCTGCACGATGGAGGCAACACCGTCGGCTGCACCGATCGCGACTGCGCCCTCGGACGCGTCGCGATCGGCGCGCTTGGACTGGCTGGCCAGGCCCTGCTCGCGCAGCCAGGTCATGGCCTTGTCCATGTCGCCGTCATTCTCCTCGAGGGCGCGCTTTGCGTCGAGCATGCCCACACCGGTGAGCTGGCGGAGCCTCTGGACGTCCTTGGCGGAGAAGGCAGGCACAAGCTAAACCTCCTGAGTTGTGCTCGTCGGGGCGGCGTCGGCAGCCGGAGCCTCGGCCGCGGGTGTGGCCGGCGCCGGTGCGGGTGCAGCCTCAGGTGCAGGTGTCACGACGTCTGCGACGGCCTCGGCCGCGGGGGCATCGACTGCGGGGGGTGGAGTCGGCGTCGGGGCAGCGGGGGCGGGGGTGGATTCTGTCGCAGGGGCCGCAGGCGTGGCCTCCGGAGCAGGCGCAGGGGCCGCAGTTGAGGCCTCGGGAGCAGGCGCCGGGGCGGCAGGGGCAGATTCTGCAGGGGCCGCAGTGGCGGAAGCCTCGGCAGCAGGCGCAGCAGGCGCAGCAGGCGCAGCAGGGGCGGGTGCCGGTGCGGGCGCCGGGGGAACGGCGGCCGGACGCTGCTGGGCGATGAAACGGCCCTCGGAGACCGCGTCGGCCACCACCCTGCAGAGCAGCGCACCCGAGCGGATGGCATCGTCGTTCCCAGGGATCACATGGGTGATCACGTCGGGGTCACAGTTGGTGTCGACCACGGCCACGACCGGCAGGCCCAGCTTGTTGGCCTCGGTGACCGCGATGTGCTCCTTCTTGGTGTCGATCACGAAGATGGCGTCTGGCAGCTTGTCCAGTCCGCGGATGCCCCCGAGGTTGCGCTGGAGCTTCTCGAGCTCGCGGGTGTGGCGCAGGGCCTCCTTCTTGGGCATCGCGTCGAAGTCGCCGGCCTTCTGCATGGCCTCGAATTCCTTCATGCGCTTGACCCGGGTGGAGACCGTCTGGAAGTTGGTCAGCATCCCGCCCAGCCAGCGCTCGTTCACATACGGCATCCCACAGGCCTCGGCATAGATGGCGACCGGCCCCTGGGTCTGCTTCTTGGTCCCGACGAAGAGGATGGTGCCGCCCGCGGCGACGAGGTCCCGGATGTACCCGTAGGACTCCTCGATCCCCTTCATGGTCTGACGGAGGTCGATCAGGTAGATCCCGTTGCGCTCCCCGAGGATGAACCTGCGCATCTTTGGGTTCCACCGGCGGGTCTGGTGCCCGAAGTGGACGCCCGCGCCCAACAGTTGCTTCATGGTGACGACGGCCATCTGGCTGCTCCTTGGACGGTTGTTCCACCCCGGCTGCTGCACCCCAGATGGGGCGACCGTGGACGCGGCCGAGTGCGTGATCGGTACTGCTCGGGTGCCCGCCGGTCGGCGGACCCCGCCATGCTAGTGCCCCGGCCGGGGGGCCTCCACTCGGTGCCCTGCCCGACCGGAGACGGGCGTGCGCGTCGGCTCAGCCGACGGCGCGGGTGACGGCCTTGGTCGCGGTGGTCCCCTTGGCGGCCTTGGCGCCCGCCTGGCGGCCGGTTCCCTCAGGCCGGTCGGCGAGCTTGGCCCGCAGTTGCAGGACGGCCTTGGTATGGATCTGGCAGACCCGGCTCTCGGTCACCCCGAGGATGTCGCCGATCTCCGCAAGGGTCAGACCTTCGTAGTAGTACAGGGTGAGCACCGTCTTCTCCCGGTCGCCCATCTGGCCGACCGCACGGATGAGGGCCTCCTTGGTCTCCTTGACCTCGAAGGTGTCGAGCGGTCCGGCCAACGAGTCCGGGAGCGTCTCACCCAGGGTCGAGCGGTCCGAGCGGTCACCGCCCCGGAAGACCTCGTCGAGTGCGACGACGCCGACGAAGGAGATCTTGCGCAGGGCCGTCTGGAACTCCTCATCGGTCATCTCCAGGTCCGCGGCGACCTCGGCGTCGGTCGGGGTGCGGTGGAGGGTCGCTTCGAGTTTCGAGTACGACTGCTCGACTGCCCGGGCCTTGGCCCGCACCGACCGGGGCACCCAGTCGATCGAGCGGAGCTCGTCGATGATGGCTCCCTTGATCCGGGGGATGGCGTAGGTCTCGAACTTGATGTTGCGAGCCGGCTCGAACCGCTCGATGGCATCGATCAGGCCGATGATCCCGTAACTCGCCAGGTCGGCCTCGTCGACATGACGGGGCAGCCCGACCGACACCCTGCCGGCCACGTACTTGACCACTGGCGCGTAGTGCAGGATCAGCTGATCGCGTAGCGCCCGGGCACCCGATTTCTTGTACTCGGTCCACAGGGCGTCGATCCCGTGGCCCACCGTGTCGAGTTTGGTCGCCAATTGTCCCCTTAGGCCCGTGGATGCGTCCCTGAATAGACCGCAAGCAGGCGTTCCTTGCTCACATGAGTGTAGACCTGCGTGGTCTGCAAGCTGGCATGTCCGAGTAATTCCTGCACGACCCGCAGGTCGGCACCCCCGTCGAGGAGGTGGGTGGCGAAGCTGTGCCGGAGGGCGTGGGGGTGGGTGGGCACCGGCGACCGACGGTCCAGGATGCGGCGTACGTCCCGGGGCCCGAGCCGGTTGCCCCGCCCGTTGTAGAACAGCGCCCCGGTGGGACTGGCCGGGGTCATCAGCTCCGCCCGCGGTCCTTCCATCCAGGCCTGGACCGCCGCCGCGCACCGCTCGTGGACGAGCACCTGACGCTGCGTGGCGCCCTTTCCGGTCACGGTGACCACCCTCCGGGCGAGGTCCAGGTGGCCCACGTCGAGCCCGCACAGCTCGGCCACCCGTATCCCGCTCGCGTAGAGCAGTTCGAGCACGGCGTCATCACGGCGGTCCCGGGGGCCCGGTCCACCCGGCGAGGTCCCTCCTCCCGGATCCTCCCCTTTCGTGGTTGGGGGCCCTCCGGTGGTCGGGTGGCCCGTGGCCGGGGTCAGCAGGCGGTCCAGATCGGTGTGGCTCAGCACGCGCGGCAATCGGGAGTCCGGCGCCGGGGCCGACAGCCGCGCCGACGGGTCGGACCCGATCAGACCGCGCCGCGCACACCACTGGAAGTAGGACCGCAGCGATGCCGCCGTGCGGGAGATGGTGGCCTTGGCGTAGCGCCTGGTGGCCAGGTGGGCGAGGTAGCGCCGGAGGGTGATCCGGTCGACCTCGGACGGTCCTGTGGCGCCGCCCCGTCCGGCCCAGACGGTGAACCGTTCGACATCGGAGCAGTAGGCACGCACCGTGGCCGGTGAGAGTCCGGAGACCGATCGGCGGTAGGCGGCGATCTCCCAGGCCACGCGTGCAGAGTACCGGGCCGGGCGCCCGGCGGGGGGCATCCCGACCGACCTTCCCGCGTCCGAGGACCGAGTCCCGCATCCCGGGCATCTTGTCGTACACAGACCTGGTCGGAGGGCTATCGTCGTGCCCGGACGGCAGGACGGGGGGCCGGCGCCAGCCGCTGGAGGTGTACCGAATCGAAGAAGCCGTGGGCCACGTGTCCCGGCCCACTGTCATAAGGGGGAACATGTCTGATCGCATCGACCGTCGCTCGTTCCTGGCACGGGGGGCCGCCACCGGGGCGGGCATCGCCGTCATCGGGGCCTCCGGTGGCATCCTCGCCGCATGCGGCAGCTCGGGCTCGGCCACCGGCACCTCGGCCGGGTCCACCGGCCACCCGGACGGCGTCTCGACCGCCACGCCCAAGCAGGGCGGCCAGGTCGTGTTCGGGGTCGACACCGAAGAGAAGGGCTTCTCCCCGACTCTCGGGACGTTCGACGAGGTCGGCATCCTCTACGCCCGCACGGTGTTCGACCCGCTCATGATCCTGGATGCGAGCGGGACGCCCCAGCCGTACCTCGCCCAGTCGGTCACACCCAACAGCGACTACACGGTCTGGACGATCACCCTGCGCCCGAACCTGGTCTTCCACAACGGGACGCCGTGCGACGCGGCAGCGGTGGTCGCCAACTTCGAGGCCCACAAGGCCTCCGCCCTGACCGGGCCGGCCCTCACCACCATCAGCACGGTGGCCGCCACCGGCCCGCTCGTGACCACGATCACCATGAAGTCCCCATGGGTGCCGTTCAACTTCTACCTGACCGGTGGGATCGGGAGCCAGTTCGCCTTCGTCGCCGAGCCCAACTGGCTCCACTCGGGCAGCCAGACCAACCCGATCGGGACCGGACCGTTCGTCTTCCAGGACTGGGTCCCGAACGATCACTTCACCGCCACCAAGAACCCCCACTACTGGCGGCCGGGACTCCCCTATCTCGACAGCATCACCTACAAGCCGATCCCCGACCCGAGCTCCCTCCTGAGCAGCTTGGAGTCGGGCTCGGTGGACATCATGCACACCGACACCGCCATCGAGATCAGCGCCCTACGGAACAACAGCTCCTACGGGTACATCGACGACTCGCAGAACGTGGCGGGCGAGTCCGACATGGGCTGCCTCCTGCTCAATCTGTCCAAGCCGCCGTTCAACAACCTCAAGCTTCGCCAGGCGATGGCCTACGCGATCAGCTCGGCCCAGTACGTCGCGGTCATCGACCACGGGGTCAACCCGACCTCGAACGGACCGTTCAGCCCGACCTCGCCGTACTACCTGGCGGACAGCGGCTACCCCGTCTACAACCCGGCCAAGGCCAAGCAGCTGGTCCAGCAGGTACAGCAGGAGACCGGGCAGCCGGTGTCGCTCAGCCTCAACCACGTGCCCGACGCCAGCACCACCAAGATCGCCCAGTACTACCAGCAGCAGCTCCAGACGGTCGGCATGACCGTCACCCTCAACCCGATCCAGCAGGAGTCGATCATCAACACCGCCCTGCTCGGAGACTTCGAGGCGCAGGTCTGGCGACAGTTCGGTGCGGTCAACCCGGACCTCAACTACATCTTCTGGAGCCCGACCAACGCCAACACACCGGTCTTCTCGATCAACATGGCCCGCAACACCGACCCGGCAATGCAGACAGCGCTCCTCAAGGGTCGTCAGTCGAGCAACCGGACGGATCAGGTCTTCCGCGTACCAAGAGGTCAACCGCCTGCTCGGCACGAACATCCCCTACATCTGGGCAGACCGGACCGTCTGGGCCATCGGGGCGCATCCCCTCGGTGCAGAACTTCGCCAACCCGACCACCCCCGCAGGCGGCAAGGCCTTCCCCCTCATCGGTGGGGCGATCTGGCCCACCCAGATCTGGAAGACCTGACGCCGGCGGGCGCCCGCCCGCACCGCGGCCCCGTCGTCTGCAGCGCAGGGCGAGCGTGCCATGATCGCGCGATGAGCCGCATCCTGATCGTCGAGGACGACGAACGGATCCGCTCCTCGATGCGCCTCGCCCTCGAGGACGAGGGCTACTCGGTGGAGGACGCCGGGAGCGGCGAGGAGGCGGTCGGCCGGTTCACGGCGGAGCCGTTCGAGCTGGTCCTGATCGACCTCATGCTGCCCGGTATCGACGGCTTCGAGGCCTGCCGCACCCTGCGCCGCCAGTCGACGGTGCCGATCATCATGGTGACCGCCCGATCGGACACCCACGACGTGGTGGCCGGGCTCGAGGCGGGTGCCGACGACTACGTCACCAAGCCCTTCGTGGCCAAGGAGCTGGCTGCCCGGATCCGGGCCCTGCTCCGCAGATCGCGCGGCGCCGACGGTTCTGGCGTCCTCAGCTTCGGTGACGTCGAGATCGAGCCCGAGGCAGGCGAGGTCCGCAGGGACGGCCAGGAGATCCACTGCACCCGCACCGAGTTCCGCCTGCTGTGCGAGCTGGCCGACCATCCGGGCAAGGTGCTCAGCCGCGAGCACCTGCTCGAGCAGGTCTGGGGGTACGACTACTTCGGCGACGGGCGCCTGGTCGATGTCCACGTGCGGCGCCTTCGCACCAAGATCGAGCCGGACCCGGCGACGCCCCGGTTCATCCTCACCGTCCGGGGCATGGGCTACAAGCTGGCGGTCTGAGAGGTGTCCCGGTCGGACCAGGAGGCCGGCGCAGACGGCCAGGGCCCGTCGCCTCCACCGGGCCGACGCGACACGACCGTCGGTCAGCCTCGGACTACGGGCCCGGGTCACCCTGGCGTTCACCATCGGCGCCGTTCGCGCTCTCCACCCTGATGGCCGGGATCACCTACTTCACCGCCCGCCAGACCTTCCTCAGCGAGCGCCAGTCGGCGGAGCAGCGCCAGGCCTTCGCCAACGCCTCGCTCATCCAGAACGCGCTCCACTCGCCGACCACCGATGTGACCCAGCTCATCGAGTCCGTCGACACCCTGCCCGGGTCCCGCTCCGTGCTGCGGACCGGAGACCAGTGGTACGCAACGACGATCTCGGTCGGGCAGAGCGCGATACCCGCTGCGGAGCGGAGCCTGGTCCTCTCCGGCACGCCGGCCTCCCAGCTCTTCACCCTGGCGGGGACGCCGCAGCTGGTGATCGGGGTGCCGCTGCCGGCGGTCCACTCGACCTACTTCGAGGTCTTCTCGCTCGAGGAGCTGGCCGGCACCTTGCGGGCCCTGGCCTTCGCCCTCGCCTGCCGCGGCCCTCGTGACCACCCTCGCCGGGGCCGCCGTGGGCCGCTGGGCGAGCTCGCGGGCCCTCCGGCCCCTCGGCGACGTGACCGATGCGGCGGTGGCGATCGCCGGGGGCCAGCTCGACACCCGGGTCGAGGTCGGCGACGATGCGGATCTCCAGGAACTGGCCTCCGCCTTCAACCAGATGACGGCGAATCTCCAAGACCGGATCGAGCGCGAGGCGCGCTTCACGTCCGACGTGAGCCACGAGCTCCGGTCACCGCTCACCACGCTCACCGCCACGGTGGCAGTCCTCGAGGCCCACCGCGACGAGCTCTCCCCTCGTGCCCAGCGCGCCCTCGACCTCCTCGACGGAGACCTCCAGCGGTTCACCCGGATGGTCGACGACCTGCTCGAGATCTCGCGGTTCGACGCCGGCTCGGCCGAGCTCTCACTCGACGAGGTCGACCCCGGCGAGCTCGTGCGCCGGGCGGTCGCAGCCTCGGTGCCCGTCCCTCCCGACGGTCACCGCTCCTCCGCCAGCTACCCGGTGGAGATCGGTCCCGGGCTCGATGGGCTCCGCCTGCAGGTGGACAAGCGCCGGTTCGAGCGGGTCATGGCCAACCTGGTCGAGAACGCGTCGCTCTACGCAGGTGGGGTCACCCGGGTCCTGGTCGAGCGCGAACCCGGGCCGGGTCGACCTGGACCGGACGGCACCGAGCTACCCGCGACCGCCATCAGGGTGCTCGTCGAGGATCATGGCCCGGGCGTGCCCGAGGATCAGCGTCAGCACCTCTTCGAGCGCTTCTACCGGGGAGGGCGGGCCGGACAGCGGGACGCCGGCCAGGGGACCGGACTCGGGCTCTCGCTGGTCGCCGAGCACGTGCGGCTGCACGGCGGCCACGTCTGGAGCGAAAACGCCGTTGGACGAGGCACGCGGTTCGTGGTCGAGCTCCCGTTGCAACCGGCGGACGCGGACGGATCGGACGGCGAGGCGAATGGCGGGGGTGTCCCGTGAGTCGGGCACGGTCGCGGCACCGGGCCGTGGCGGCCGTCCTCGCTCATGGGTCTGGCCGCCACCGCATGCGGTATCCCGACCGCCGGGGGACCCACCGCCATCGCCCGCTCGGATGTCCCCTTCCGCCTGCTCGACCCGGCGACCACCACCACGACCGCCCCCGGATCGCCCCCGGCCGTCGGCGTCCCAGAGCCGATCTTCCTGGTCTCCCCCACCGGTCACCTGACGGCAGTCACCCGGGAGGTCCAGGTCCCGGCTTCCCTCAACGAGATCCTCGGCGCCCTCTTCGACGGGCCCGACGTCGGCCGAGTCGACGGCCGGGCTGCAGTCCTTCCTCTCCGGTTCGAGCACCGGCATCACGGCGACGGTGGTCAACGGCGTGGCCACCGTGGGCTTCCACACCGACCCGATCCAGGTGGTCGGGCCGGACCAGACCCTCGCCATCGCCCAGATGGTCTACACGGCAACCCAGCAGCCCGGCGTGACCGCAGTGAGCTTCGAGATCGCCGGGCAGGGTATCCAGGTGCCGACCGCCAGTGGCGTCCAGGTCTCCCGACCGGTCGGCCGAGCCGACTACGCCCCCCAGGCGCCCCATCCCTGAAGGGGACCCGACCTCAGGTTGCGGTCGCCGTCCAGCGGACGCGTGGGGCGTCGCTCCAGAGGTGCTCGAGATCGTAGAAGGCCCGGGCCTCGTCGAGGAACACGTGGACGAGGAAGTCGCCGTAGTCCATCAGCACCCAGAACGCGTCGGACAGGCCCTCGACCCGGTCGGGCGACCGGCCACTCCGCGCCTTCACCTGCCGCTCCACCTCGTCGACGATGGTCCGCACCTGGCGCGAGTTGCGTCCGCTGGTCACCACGAACGCATCGGTGACCCCCAGCAGCTCGCCCATCGCGAGGATGACCGTGTCCTCACCCGATTTGGCGTCGGCGGCCTGCGCGGCCACCACCCACTCCCCGGACACGTCCGGCGACTCGGTTGCGACGGTCGGGGCGGGGCTCACAGTTGTCAACGGTTGTCTCCTTCTGACGCCGTGGCGGCATCGGATCGAGTCTGGGCTGGAACGGGGACGGTCGAATGGGCGGATGTCGGACCGGGCGCGAGCGAGACGACGCCGGCGGGCGGTGCCGCGCCGGTCCCTTGCCAGGCCCACGATGAGGAGCGTAAGCGCCAGGCAGACGACGAGCACCACCGCGCAGAGCAGGGCGGTCCGGCGTCGCCGGCTCCTGGCTTCGCGCAGCGCGCGGCGCCCGTCGGAGGGCGGGTCCGCGGCGGCTGGCACCGGGTCGGTGGGCACGGCGGTGCCGGTGCCGGTGGTCCCGGGATTCGGGGGGCCGGGGGTCGCGACCCGCGGCGGACCTGTCACCGTTTCGTCAGATGACTCTCTCTGGATGGGGACTCGTACGGGGGAGGCGCTGCCGGACTCGGTGGGAATCAACCGCACAGTCATCTCCCCGTAGCGTACAGACCGCGTTCGGGCCATGCAACGGATCACGCTCTCGGGGACGGTGCCTGAGACGGATCTTCCCTGCTCCAGACGGGTGCGCAGTCCAGTGCTCGAGACGTCGAGCGACTCGACCGGAACCAGGACGGTGCGCCACCCCGGGGGGGTCACGACGGCGGGTGCGCCTGGTCGGTCCACCACGGCGAGGATCACCAGCTTGCGCAGGGCCGACTCCTCGTGCCACGAGCTGAGCCCCCCGACGACGTCCGCGCCCACCACCACGAAGTGCTCGGCGTCCGGCTGCTCGGCGAGGAGCTCGCGGACTGTCTCCACCGTGTAGGACGGCCCGCCCCGGTCGAGCTCCATCCGGGACGGTTCGAGCCCGGGGTGGTCGACCAGCGCAGCAACGACCATGGCGTACCGGTCCTCCGCCGGGGTGACCGGGCGATCCTGCTTCTGCCAGGGCTCGTTGGCCACCACCATGAGGAGGCGGTCGAGCTGCAGCGCGCGCCTGACCTCCTCGGCCACCTGGAGATGGCCGTTGTGGATCGGATCGAAGGTCCCACCGAAGATGCCGATGCGCGGTGCGTCCCGGGCCACGTCAGGTGCCGGTGAGCGCGGCGACCACCGGTGCAAAGGCCTCCATCTCGGCCTCGTGGACCACCACATAGGAGAAGCCGAAGCGCTCGCGCCGCTGGCGGAGCCGCTCGATGATCTGGTCGACGGTGCCGATGAGGGCGATCGGCGACCCGTCGACCTGTTCGGCGCTGACACCCATGAGACCCGCCAGACGCTCGAGGGCGTCGTCGCGGTCGGGCACGATCTGGACGAGAAACGTCAGCACCTGCAGTTCGAGTCGGTCGAACCGGTCGCCGGCCACCTCCCGGATCCATCCGATCCGTTGGTCGTAGTACTCGGCTGTCGTCGTGGCGAGCACCTCGGGGCCCACGTACCCGGCGGCGAGGCTCGGGTTGACCCCGACGATGTCGGCCTCCCGGGCGGCGAGGCCGAGCACCCTCCGCCCCCCGCCGCCGATGATGATCGGCGGGTGTGGACGCGAATGCGGCAGAGGCGCTCCGGTCGCCCCATCGATCCGGTAGTGCTCACCCGTGAAGGTGGCGGCGCCGGACGACCAGAGGGACTTCAGGATCTGAAGGCTCTCGGCCATGCGCGAGATCCGCACCCCTGGCGGATCGTGGGCGATGCCCGACTGCTCGTAGTCGGTGGTCATCCACCCGGCGCCCAGGCCGAACTCGACCCGTCCCTCGGAGAAGAGGTCGAGGGTCGCGATCTCCTTGGCCAGCACCATCGGGTGCCGGTAGTCGTTGCCGAAGACCAGCGATCCCACCTTCAGTCGGTCGGTGGCCTCGGCCGCGACGGTAAGGGCGACGAGGGGCCCGAACTGGTCCTCGAAATGGTCGGGGATGAACAGGGTCGCGTACCCGAGGCCCTCGATGTGACGGGCCAGGTCTCGCCATGCGGGCCCGCTGGGGGCGTTCGACAGCTGTACGGCGAAGCGGAAGGGTCCCATCGGGTCGAGCCTAGGGCGGAGAGGTCGTACGCTGTTGAGGTGGCGATTCCCTCGGCTCCGACCGCGCATCCGTCTGGCGGCTGGGCTCCCGACAGCTGGCGATCCAGACCGGCCGCTCAGCAGCCGGTCTGGCCCGACGAGCGCGCACTCAAGCGGGTGCATGCCCGCCTGAGTGGCCTTCCACCCCTGGTCTTCGCCGGGGAGGCCCGCCACCTGACCGCATCGTTGGGCGAGGCCGCCCGGGGACGCGCGTTCGTGCTCCAGGCCGGCGACTGCGCCGAGTCCTTCACCGAATTCACGGCAGACGGCATCCGCGACAAGCTCAAGATCATCCTCCAGATGGCGGTCGTGCTGACCTACGGCGCCGGTGTGCCGGTGGTCAAGGTGGGCCGGATCGCCGGGCAGTTCGCCAAGCCGCGCAGCTCCCCCACCGAGCGGATCGGTGACCAGGTGCTCGACTCGTTCCGGGGGCACATGGTCAACGACGACCTACCGGTCGCCGAGGGCCGCATCCCAGACCCGACCCGGCTGGTCACGGCGTACCAGCAGTCGGTGGCCACGCTCAACCTGCTGCGAGCGTTCACCAAGGGCGGGTTCGCCGATCTCAGTCAGGTCCATGCCTGGAACCAGGAGTTCGTGGCCTCCTCGACCCAGGGCCGCCGCTTCGAGGACATCGCCGACGGGATCGACCGCGCCCTGCGCTTCATGGACGCCTGCGGGATCAACCTCACCGACGAGGACACGCTCCACCAGGTCGACTTCTGGACCAGCCACGAGGCGCTCATCCTTGACTACGAGGAGGCGCTGACCCGGCGGGACTCGCTCACCGGCGACTTCTACGACTGCTCGGCCCACATGCTCTGGGTCGGCGACCGGACCCGCCAGCTGGATGGCGCCCACTGCGAGTTCCTCTCCGGCATCCACAATCCGGTCGGCTCCAAGGTCGGACCCGATGCCTCACCGGAGGACGCTGTGGCCCTCTGCGAGCGCCTCAATCCCGATCGGGTGCCCGGGCGGCTGACCCTGATCACCCGGTTCGGCATCGACGCCATCGAGGACCGGTTGCCCCCGCTGCTCCGCGCCGTCGAGGGAGAGGGATTCCCGGTGGTCTGGATGTGCGACCCGATGCACGGCAACACCTTCACGGCCGAGGGGGGCCAGAAGACCCGTCGGTTCGACGACATCATCGGGGAACTGCAGAGCTTCTTCCGGATCCACCGGTCCTTCGGCTCCTGGCCCGGTGGGGTGCACGTGGAGCTGACCGGGGACGACGTCACCGAGTGCCTCGGGGGCTTCGAGGACATCGCCGAAGACCAGCTGCACAAGCGCTACACGACGACCTGCGACCCCCGCCTCAACGGACGCCAGTCGCTGGACCTGGCCTTCCGCGTCGCCGAGCTGCTCGCCGGCTGACGCGTCCCCCGCCCCCGGCGGGCGTGCGGACCGCCGCGACCATTGACCTGCCCGTCCCGACGGGCGAGACTGGCTGCCCTGCCGGTCTGCTGGCGTCCTGTCCACCGCCTGCCGGTGCGATGGCGGCATCCCGGCTGCCGACCACCAGACACCTGGAGAACACTCGACCATGCCATTTTCGCGTCCGCGCAACCGTCGTTCGGCTCAGCATTGTCCATCCCGCCCGGAGCACGCACCGTCCGAGCGTCCGCGAAGTGCGCGTGCCATCGCCGGGGCTCTGGTCGTCGCCCTGTGCCTGTGCGGGTTGCTGACGATCCCGGCCGGCTCCACCGCCTCGGCGGCCGGCAATGCTGCCCCCCACCGGGCCAGTGCACACGCCACCGCAACGGTGTCCGCCTATTGGTTGGTCGCCTCCGACGGCGGGGTCTTCACCTTCGGCGGCGCCGGCTTCTACGGCTCGACCGGGGGGATGCGCCTCAACCAACCGGTGGTCGGGATGGCGGGGACGGCAGACAGCCTCGGCTACTGGCTGGTGGCCACCGACGGGGGGATCTTCGCCTTCGGCGACGCGGGGTTCCACGGCTCGATGGGCGCCACCCACCTCAACCAGCCGGTGGTGGGGATGGCCGCCACGCCGGACGGCCGGGGATACTGGATGGTGGCCTCCGACGGGGGGATGTTCGCCTTCGGCGACGCCGGCTTCTACGGCTCGATGGGCAGCCACCGCCTCAACCAGCCGGTGGTGGGGATGGCCGCCACGCCGGACGGCCGGGGATACTGGCTGGTCGCCGCCGACGGTGGGATCTTCGCCTTCGGGGACGCACAGTTCCACGGGTCCACCGGAAGCATCACGCTCAACCAACCCATCGTAGGGATGGCCGCGGACCCGAACGGGAGCGGCTACTGGTTCACCGCCGCAGACGGTGGCGTCTTCGCCTTCGATGCCCCGTTCCTCGGGTCGCTCGGGAACGTGCCGCAGAGCCGGCCCATCGTCGCCATGGCCTCCAGCAGGGATGGCAACGGCTACTGGTTCACCAACAGCAACGGGGCGGTCACGGGCTACGGGGACTCCGACTACTGGGGCTCGGCCCCACAGGTCATCAACCAGCCGGTGGTGGCCATCGCCGAGGCAGATGCCACTGGGCATTTCACGGGTTCCTCCTACCCGTCGGGCAGCTACGGGTACGACATCTCCAACTGGCAGTGCCCCCCGCAGGGCTCGTTCCCACCGTCCCCGCACACCATCGGGATCGTCGAGGTCGAGGGCTCGTCGATGGGGACCACGAACCCGTGCCTGGCCAACGAGGCGGCGTGGGCCGCCGGGGGCCTCAACCTCTACATCTACCTCACCTACGGGACAGCCTCGTCGAGCGGTGATCCGGCATGCCAGTCGACGGCATCGCCGCCCTCCTGCAACTTCGGGTTCGACACCGCGCTCGACGCGTTCAAGAAAGCCGCCGGTGCAGGAGTCAACACCTCGGTGGCCTGGTGGCTCGATGTCGAGCAGGATCCGTCATGGTCGCCGGATACCGCAGCGAACGCTGCCATGATCCGCGGGGCGCTCGACGGTCTCCACTTCGAGGGGCTCAACAGCGTCGGCATCTATTCCCAGGTCTCGCACTGGTCCGGGATCGTCGGGAGCTACTCACCGAGCGCTCCGGAGTGGGTCGCCAACTGGGGGACCAACGTCCCCCGTTCAATCCGGGCCTGTACTGCTCGGGCTTCAACTTCGCGTCGGGGCCGGTCCAGCTCGTCCAGTACACGGACGGCGCCAATACCATCGGCTTCGACAGCGACTACGCCTGCTGACTCCCGACGGTCCGCGAGGAGCGGCCTGTGACAGCGGTCGCTGCAGGCACGCCCCCGCCGCGCCCGGTCGCCAGATGGTGGGCGCCGTCGTTGTACCCGAGCAGCCGCCAGCCCGCGGCGTCGACCTCCCACGTGGTGAGTGAGGCGTGTTGGGTGCGCAGCTGCATGCGGGCACCCTCGAGGCCGCCGGCGACCGGCAGCTTGGCCAGCAGCGACGACTCGACCACCCCGGCGTGGCAGGCCACCACGACCAGCTCGCCGACGTGGCGGGCCGCCAGGACGTCGAGTGCACCGGACACCCGGTTCACGAACCCGGTCCAGCTCTCGCCCCCCGGTGCGATGGGATGCCCCGGGTCGGTGTCCCAGTCGGGGACGCCGAACCGGGCGGTGTACGCCGACCAGTCGAGGCCGTCGGCCTCCCCGGGGTGCAGCTCGCAGAGAGCGCACTCCTGGATCGGGACCGGGAACGCCGCCCGGCCCGCGCCGAGGCCGGGCTCCGCCACCAGCGCCGGCGCGAGCAGCACCGCCGTCTCGACCGCACGGGGCAGGATGCTCGCGTAGAGCGCGTCGGCCCCGGCCAGCTCCCCGGTCGCAGCGAGCCGGTCGCGCAGCACGGCCACCTGGGCGCGACCCAGATCGGTGAGGCCCCCGCACCCGATCGGCCCGCCGCAGACCCCGGACACGTTGCACACCGCCTCGCCGTGGCGGACGAGCACGATCCGGGTCACCGGGTGCTCCGACGGGCGGATGGTCCGGACCCCCGCCGGGGGCGACTCGGGCGAGGGGCCCTCGGGCGACCCGGTTCCCGCCCCGGCGAGACCGCCGAACCCGTCGCCACTCACGCCAGCTCTCCCACGAAGCGCTCGAGCTGGCGCAGGGTCCGGCACTCGACCACCTCGTCACAGTAGGTGGCGTACTCGCCCACGATGGAGTCGCCCGAGTTCCAGTACGCCCGGGGCTCGGGATTGAGCCAGTAGACGTGGCGGGCCCGGGCGCGCAGCTCCTTGACCACCCACGACCCTGTGGCGTGGTAGTTGTTGCGGGCGTCCCCGAGCAGCAGCACGCTGGTCCGCGGGGTGATCTCCTCACCCCACCGCTCCCAGAAGACGGTCAGCGCATGCCCGTAGTCGGAGTGCCCGTCGACCCACACCACGTCGGCCTCGGTGTTGATCCGGTGGACGGCCTCCGTCGGATCGTCGACCCCCTCGAAGAAGGTGGTCACCTCGTCGATGCCGTCGATGAACACGAAGCTGCGCACCTTGGAGAATTGCGCGCTGATGGCGTGCACCAGATGGAGGGTGAACCGGGCGAAGGAAGCCACCGATCCCGAGATGTCGGCGATGACCACGATCTCGGGCTTCGATGGACGCGGGTAGCGGAACTTGGGTTCGAGCGGCACTCCCCCGGTGGAGAGCGAGTGGCGAACCGTGGAGCGGAAGTCGAGCGGACCCTTCCGGCCGTGCCGCCGTTTGCGTGCGAGGCGGACCGCCAGCTTGCGCGACAGGGGCTGGAGGGACTTGCGCAGCGCCACCAGCTCGTCGCGGGTGGCGTGCATCACGTCGATGTCCTCGGGCAGCGGCTTCCGGATCGACTTGGCCAGGGCCTCGCTGCCCCGGTCGGCGACCAGCCGGCGCCGGATCTCGTTCTCGATCTCCTTGCGGAGCTGGTCGATCCGGGCCTGGTACTCGTCGCGCAGCAGCCGCTCCTCGAGCGGGGTGAGGGTCACGTCGGGCCCGGCCGGGTCATGGCCGCCGTCCTCGTTCAGCGCTGCCGTACTCTGCCGGGCCTGCTCGATGAGCCGCTCCAGGACCTGGTCGAGGTCGAGGTTCCGCAAGGTCCGGTAGAGGTAGTACGTTCCCCCGACCGGCCGACCGGCCTCCATCCCCGCGTAGCGGGACACCGCCTGGCGGGCGACGGCCGAGACCATCGAGCTGTTGGCACTGAGCAACGCCCGGTAGAGGAGGTCGGCGAGCTCGCCGGGGGTCATCCCCTCACCGCCGCCCCCGCCGCTCCCCTGCCCTGCCCGGTCGCCCTGGCCCGGCAGGCCGGTGTCATCGCCGTCCGCCGCGAGGTCCCCGGCCCCGCCCCCGTCCTCCGGGTCGATGCGGTAGTCCGGGCCACGGAGGGAGAAGTAGATCTCGAAGGCGGTCTCGTAGGCCGGCCAGTGGGTCGAGGACTTCACCAGACTGGCGCCGAGGGTGTACTTGATCGCCTCGCGGTCCTCCAGGGGCACGTGGCGGAGGGCCTCCGCCGCATCGAGATGCTCGGTCAGGGAGACCGGGATGCCGGCGGCGCGCAGCTCGGCCACGAAGCCGGTGAGGAGGTCCAGCACGGTCGCGGCGCCAGCCTCAGCCGACGGGGTCGACCGAAGCCAGCTCCTTGGCCGCCCGGTCGATGTCGGAGCGGTACTTGAGCAGGATGTGCAGGGTGTCCCGGGCCTGTTCGGCATCGATGGACTCGACTCCGAGCACGACCAGGGTGCGCGCCCAGTCGAGGGTCTCCGACACCGAGGGCGCCTTCTTCAGGTCGAGGGTCCGGATCGAACGGACGATCCGTGCCACCTGGTCGGCGAGCGCCTCGTTGATGCCCGGGACACGGGTCTCGATGATCGCCCGCTCGCGCTCGAGCTGCGGGTAGTCGATGTGCAGGTAGAGGCAGCGCCGTTTGAGCGCCTCGGAGAGCTCGCGGGTGTTGTTGGAGGTGAGAAAGACCAGTGGGATCTGGTTGGCACGGACCGTGCCGAGCTCCGGGATGGACACCTGGTACTCGGAGAGGATCTCGAGGAGGAGGGCCTCGGTCTCGAGCTCGACCCGGTCCACCTCGTCGATGAGCAGGACCACCGGCTCGGTCGACTTGATGGCCTCGAGCAGGGGCCGGGTGAGCAGGAACTCCTCGGAGAAGATGTCCTCCTCGAGCTGCTGCCAGGACGTCCCGGCGTCGGCCTGGATCCGGAGGAGCTGCTTCTTGTAGTTCCACTCGTAGAGCGCCTTCGACTCGTCGAGTCCCTCGTAGCACTGGAGCCGGATCAGGCGGCTCCCGGTGAGCAGTGCCACCGACTTGGCGAGCTGGGTCTTGCCGGTCCCCGCCGGGCCTTCGACCAGGACCGGCTTGGCCAGGCGGTCGGCGAGGAAGACCACGCCGGAGATCCCGTCGTCGGCGAGGTAGCCGACATCGGCCAGCCCGGTCCGGACCGCATCGATGGTGACGAAGCGCGGCGGGCCGGGCTCGGGGAAACCCGAGTCGATCTCTCTCGTCGGCCGGCGGTCGCCGGTGATGCCGTCGCGGCTCATGACCGCACCTGCCCGGATCCCGAGACGACGTATTTGACCGAGGTGAGCTCGCGCAGCCCCATCGGACCGCGTGCGTGCAGCTTCTGGGTGGAGATGCCGATCTCCGCCCCGAGCCCGAGCTCCTCTCCGTCGACGAAGCGGGTCGAGGCGTTGACCACCACCGCGGCGGCATCGACCTCGGTGGTGAACCGGGTCGCCGCGGCGAGGTCCCCGGTCACGATCGCCTCGGTGTGGCCCGAGCCGAACCGCGCGATGTGCTCGATCGCGGCGCCCAGATCGTCGACCACCGCCACGGTCAGGGTGGGACCCAGGAACTCGGTTGCGAAGTCCTCCTCGGTGGCCACCGCGGTGCCGGGAAGCACGCTCCGGGTGGCGTCGTCTCCGAGGAGGGTCACCCCGGCCAGCGCCCGGGCGACCCGGGGCAGGAATCCGGCCGCGACGGACCGGTGGACGAGGAGCGTCTCCGCCGCGTTGCACACCCCGGGACGGTGGGTCTTGGCGTTGACCACGATCGCCTCCGCCATCGAGAGGTCGGCAGCCGCGTCGACGTAGACGTGACAGACCCCGGCCCCGTCGAGCACGTAGGGGACGGTGGCGTTCGCGCGGATCGAGGCGATGAGTGAGGGTCCGCCGCGGGGGATGAGGCAGTCGATGATCCCGTCGAGCTGCATGAACCCGACTGCCGACTCGCGACCGGTGTCCTCGACCAGGACCACCGCGTCGGCCGGCAGCCCGGCCTTGGCGAGACCCTCGCGCACCAGCCCGGCCACGACGCTGTTGGACGCGAGCGCCGAGGACGAGCCGCGTAGCAGAACGGCGTTCGCCGACTTGAGGCAGAGCCCCGCGGCGTCGCTGGTCACGTTCGGGCGGTTCTCGTAGATGACCCCGATCACCCCCAGGGGCACCCGGACCCGCTGGACCCGTAGCCCGTTGGGTCGCACCCAGCCCTCGACCACCTCGCCCACCGGGTCGGGCAGCGCGGCGACCTTGCGCAGGCCGCCGGCCATGCCGGACACCCTGCCGGCGTCGAGGCGCAGGCGGTCGAGCGACGTTGCGTCCGCGCCCGCTCGTCCGGCGCGCGGCGAGGTCGTCGGCGTTGGCCCGGAGGATGTCGGCCGCGCGTTCCTCGAGGAGGTCGGCGGAGCGCAGGAGTGCCTCGTCGCGGTCCCCGGACGGTGCCGTGGCGACACGCCGGCCGGCCGCTTTGGCCCGCAGACCCAGGTCGGTGAGATGGGGAAGGGTGCTGGTGGGCACCGTGTCAGCGTAGTGGCCCCACCGCGCGCCTCGGGAGCCCGGGCGGGCCCTCAGCCCAGAACGACCAGGTCGTCGCGGTGGACGACTTCGGTGGGCACATCCTCGGGCAGCTCCGCCGAGCGTCGCCCGGCCCAGCCCGAGAGCGCGTCGGCCGCGTGGCGGACGAGGCCCTTCGCGAACACCGACCCGTCGGGACCGGCGATCTCGACGGCGTCGTCGGCGCTGAAGTCCCCGCGGACCGAGAGCACCCCGGCCGGCAGCAGCGAGCGCCCCCGCTCCACCAGGGCCCTGCGCGCGCCCTCGTCGACCACGATGGTGCCCGAGGAGCCGATGGCGAAGGCGATCCAGAGCTTGCGGGCCGGGAGCACCACCTCTCGCGCCCGGAACCGCGTCCCGACCCCTGGCGTCTTCGAGGAGACCGCCGTCAGCACTCCCGGCCGGGCCGCGTCGGCGATGACCGCCTCGATCCCGGACCAGGTGGCGATCTTGGCCGCCGCCAGCTTCGACGCCATGCCCCCGCTGCCGACCTCGCTGCCCGGTCCCCCGGCGATCCGCTCGAGCTCGTGGTCGATCTCGACCACCTCCTCGATGAGCGAGGCCTCGGCTGTGCGGCGGGGGTCCGCGGTCAGGAGGCCGGCGGTGTCGGTGAGCAGGACAAGCAGGCCGGCGCCCACCAGATGGGCCACCAACGCGGCCAATCGGTCGTTGTCGCCGAACCGGATCTCCTCGTCGGCCACCGCGTCGTTCTCGTTGACCACCGGGACCACCCCGAGCTCGAGCAGCCGGGTGAGCGTCTGGCGTGCGAGGAGGTACTGGCTCCGGTGGACGAAGTCGAGCGGGGCGAGCAGCACCTGCCCGGCGCTGAGCCCGTGGCGTCCGAGGGCGTCGCTCCAGACCCGCATCAGGAGGGGCTGTCCGACCGCGGCCACCGCCTGGAGTGTCGCCAGGTCCGACGGGCGGGGCCGGCTCCCGGACAGGCTCGTCCACCCGGCGGCGATCGCCCCCGAGGTCACCACGACCACCCGGTGACCGGCGGCGCGGGCCCCGGCCACGTCCGCGGCCAGCCTGTCGATCGCCGCCGTGTCCACCTGACCCCCCTCGGTGGTCACCGACGAGGACCCGATCTTGACCACGACGGTGGGTGTACCCGTCGTCGCTACCCGCATCACCGCCGGCTACGCCGGCTGGCCGGCCGGCCGGTGAACTCCGGCTGGTCCCGGTACCAGGTGAACGAGAGCCCACCGATGTGGACGGTGTCGCCGTCGCGTGCCCCGGCACGGGTGAGGGCACGGTCGACCCCGAGACGACGGAGCCGGCCCTGGACATAGTCGGCGGCCTCGTCGGTGGTCACGTCGTTGAGGGCGACCGCCCGCTCGGCCACCCGCCCGGTCACCGCGAACTCGCTCTCGCCGAGCCGCTCGACCACGAATCCCTCGGGCACCGGGCGGTGGATGACGATGCTCCCCTCCGGCTCGGGCTCGGCGGTCCTGGCCTGCTCCACCAGCAGCGCCAACCTGCCGACGAGGGCGGGGATCCCCTGCCCGGTGACGGCCGAGATGACCAGATCGGGCACGAACCGGCCGGCCGACCCGTCGCCCGACGGGTCAGGCAGGTGTTCCGCGGAGACCATGTCGGCCTTGGATCCCACTACGAGGCGGGGCCGGTCGAGCAGCTCGGCCCGGTACCGGCGGAGCTCGTCGAGCACCACCCGGAGTTGCTCCGCCGGGGGGACCCCGGTCACCGGGTCCAGCTCGACCAGGATCACCAGGACCCGTGCCCGGGTGATGTGGCGGAGGAAACGGTGGCCGAGCCCCTTCCCTTCGGCTGCCCCCTCCACCAGACCCGGGATGTCGGCCACGGTGAAGTCCGCGCCGCCATCTGCCCGGACGACACCCAGATGGGGTTCGAGGGTCGTGAAGGGGTAGTCGGCGATCTTGGGCTTGGCGGCCGAGACGCGCGAGATCAGGGTGGACTTGCCCACGTTGGGATAGCCGACCAGTGCCACATCGGCCACCAGCGCGAGCTCGAGGTCGTACCACTCCTCGTGGCCTTTCTCGCCCTGCTCGGCGAAGGTGGGAGCCCGCCGGTTGTTGGCGAGGAAGCTCGCGTTGCCGCGACCACCCCGGCCGCCCTCACCGGCCAGCCACCGGTCCCCGGCGTTGAGCAGGTCGGCCAGGAGCGTGCCGTCGGAGCGGTGGGCCCGGGTGCCCACCGGCACCGCCACGTCGAGGTCGGACCCGTTGGCCCCGTGCTTCTTCTTCCCACCTCCGTGGCCGCCGTCCCCGGCCCTGCGGTGTGGGTGGTCGCGGAAGGCCAGCAGGGAGGACTGGTTGGTGGTCGCCACCAGCCAGACGTCGCCGCCCCTGCCTCCGTCACCGCCGTCCGGGCCGCCTTTGTCGACATGGGCCTCCCGCCGCATCGCGACCGCGCCCGCTCCGCCGTCACCGGCCTTCACGTGGAATTGTGCCTCGTCGACGAAGCCGGACATGGATCGATCCTACCGAGCGGGCTTCGCGTCCCTTGCGACGGCGACCGGGCCGGTGGGGAATCAGGCGTCGACGAGGAGGGCCGAGCGCAGTCGGTCCATCGCCTCGACCACCCCGAGCGATGCGGCCAGCGCGTCGTAGGACCCGTAGTCGGCCCGCAACTGGCTGAGGAACTCCTCCATCGTCTCGGGCGCCGCGTGAAGGATGGCCGGAGCGAACCGGACCACCTCCTCGACCGCCTCCGGGTACTCGGCTTTGAGCCGCTCGAGCAGTCGGTCCATCGCCGCGGCAGAGAGGGCGTAGTCGGCGACGATCGTGTCGTCGGACACCCCGAGGAAGGCGAGCACGAGGGCGGACAGCACCCCGGTGCGGTCCTTTCCCGCGCTGCAGTGCACGACCGCCGGCAGTGCATCGGGCGTCGAGAGCACCTCGATGGCAGCGCTCAGGACCGGCCCTCCCTCGGCCACCATGGCCCCGTAGCGAGAAGCCACATAGGAAGCCTCCCCCCAGTCGGACAGCTCCTCGGCACCCGGCAGCACGTCGGTGAGGGGGAGGTCGACGTAGCGGACCGGCACCTGGTCCACCGGGAACCGGCCGCGCTGCTCGGCCTCGTCCACGGTGCGCAGGTCGATGACCGTGGTCAGGCCCAGGTCGACCAGCTGGCCGCGATCGGCGGCACTCAGCTTGTTGAGGCCGTCTGCACGGAACAGCCTGCGCCAGGCCACCGTCCGGCCGTCGGCGGTCTCGTACCCGCCGAGGTCACGGAAGTTGACGCAGCCCTCGAACGCGAGGGTCCGTGAAGGCATGAGGGAGAGGGAGAGGGAGAGGACTCAGGAACCGGGGACGACGTCGACCAGCTTGCGACCCTTGCGATCGGCGAACTGGACGGTGCCGTCGGCGAGCGCGAACAGGGTGTCGTCGCTCCCGAGGCCCACGTTGTGGCCGGGGTGGAAGCGGGTACCCCGCTGGCGCACGATGATGGCCCCGGCCCGCACCGAGGTGCCGCCGAAGGCCTTCACGCCGAGGCGCTGGGCGTTGGAGTCTCGACCGTTCCGGGTCGAGCCGCCACCTTTGGTCTTGGACATTGACGAGTGCTCCTTGTCGGGTGCCAGCTGGTCAGCTGGTGCTGATCCCGGTGATCTCGATGGTCGAGTACCGCTGCCGGTGACCCCACCGTGTGGACTGGTTCGACTTGCTCTTGTAGGTGAAGCCCCGGATCTTCGGGCCGAGCTCCTCGCCCACCACCGTGGCGGTCACCGAGCTCCCCGCGAGCTGGGCGGGGGTGGCGAGCACGGTTGGCCCGTCCACCACCAGCACGGGCGAGAAGGTCACCTCGGTGCCGGGGGCCTGTCCGAGCAGCTCCACCCGGACCTCCTGGCCCTCGGCCACTCGCTCCTGCTTGCCTCCGGTGTCGATGACGGCGTACATAAGAGACGGAGTCTACAGCTCCGGATCGTCGAAGACGATCCCGCGGCCGCCGCAGACCTCGCAGGTGGTGGACATCGATTCGATGAGGCCCTCGGAAACCCGCTTGCGGGTCATCTCGACCAGGCCCAACTCCGAGATGTCGGAGACCTGGGTGCGGGTCTTGTCCCTGGCCAGGGCGGATCGCAGCGCACTGCCCACCTTGTCCCGGTTCTCCCGGATCTCCATGTCGATGAAGTCGATCACGATGATGCCGCCGATGTCCCGCAACCGAAGCTGGCGTGCAACCTCCTCGGCCGCCTCCAGGTTGTTCCGGTAGACGGTCTCCTCGAGGTTGGTCGTGCCCACGTTCTTCCCGGTGTTGACGTCGATCACCGTGAGGGCCTCGGTCCGGTCGATGACCAGCGAGCCCCCCGAGGGCAGGAAGACCTTGCGGTCGAGGGCCTTGTGGAGCTGCTCGTGGACGTGGTAGCGCTCGAAGACGGGAAGTGACTCGATCTCCGTGTCGAAGAACTCCACCCGGTCCGCGAGCTCGGGGTTGACCGCCCCCACGTAGTCGCGCACCTGCTCGTAGAGCGCCTCGTCATCGATGACCACCGCCCGGTACTCGCGGTTGAGCTCTTCGCGGATCACCCGGACCGCGATGGCCGGTTCGCGGTAGAGGAGGGCGGGGCCCTGTCCCTTGAGCGACGCGGCGGCGATCATGTCCCATTGCTCCACCAGGCGGGCGATGTCCGCCTCGAGCTCCTCGGCGCTGGCGCCGGCCGCCGCCGTCCGCACGATCAACCCGTGGCCCTGTGGACGCACCGCGTCGACGATCCGCCGCAGTCGCTTCCGCTCCCCGTCGTCGAGCCGCTTGGAGATGCCGTACGCGGTCGAGTTGGGCACGAGGACCACGAAGCGTCCTGGAAGCGACACCTCCTGGGTCAAGCGTGCGCCCTTCGCCCCGATCGGATTCTTGGTCACCTGGCAGAGGATGGTCTGACCGGGCTTGAGCAGATGCTCGATCCGGGGCTGCCCCGACCCCTTCGGCGTCTCCACGTCGTCGGTGTCGAAGCGGACGTCCCCGTGGTAGAGCACGGCGTTCTTCGGGGTGCCGATGTCGATGAAGGCGGCCTCCATGCCGGGCAGGACGTTCTGGACCCGACCCCGGTAGATGTTGCCGTCGATCTGGGTGGCGTCGTCGGCAGCCCGCGAGATGTAGTGCTCGACGAGGGTGCGACCTTCGAGCAGGGCGATCTGGGTCATCTCCGGCCGCACGTGGACGCAGATCATGTAGCGACCGACCGCCTTGCCCCGGCGCTCGCGCCCGCCGCGGCGCCCGTCGCCCCCGGGGACGGTCCCCCCCTGGGCCTGTCCCGCGGTGCCACGCCCTGCGCCCGCAGCACGGGATCCCGGAGCGCCCTGGGTGGTGGCCCCGGCCGCCCCGCCGCCGCCCCGCCGGCGGCTCCGGCTGCCACCGCTCGGGTTCTGCTCGGGCGCTGCCGGTGCGGAGGGTCGGACCGGCACGCCGACCGGCGGGCGGGCCGGGCGACTGTCCCCGATCTTCGGGCGCTCGGCCGGCGCCACGCTGGGGACGGGCATCGGCGTCCCGCTGCCCGCGTCCTCCCCCGAGGCTGGCGGCTCTGCCGGACTCCGGACCGGGCCCGGCGCGCCGGTGGAGGCGACCTCCGGCACCCGGGGAGCCCCGGCGACCGCCACACGCTCGTCCGGCGGTCCGGACGCCGGCCCGCCCAACTCCTCCCCCGATGTCGTGTCGGGTCTCGGGCCGGGTGACGCGCGGCCCGCGCTCGAACCACCGCGGCCTCTCCGTCCCCTCGAGCCGCGCCGGCGGCGATTGCCGGTGCTGACCTGCCCGGCGGTGCCGCCCTCCGCGGGGGCGTGGTCGGCACCTGCTTCGTCCGGGGGAACCGCCCCGGAAACGGTGGTGTTAGCGGCGACGGCGCCCGCTGTGCGGGTGGCCTGCTCCGAGGGGCCCTCGCCCGAGGACGGGGTCAGCGACCCCGCGTCCGTCGGGGGCCCGACCGGTCGCCCGGTGGTCGCATCTGACATCGAAATCCCTTCTCACACTGCTCATGACGCACGCTCGAGGGCGTGCTGGGCGCGTGGCGCCGTGGCCGGAACGGCCCGGCGCCCGAGAGGCTCGACACGGAGCCCCTCGCGCTCGATCCATTGTTGGGTTCTGCAGGCCCGGTCGAGGACCGGGATACGGGCGGGTGCGGGACGCGCACCCGGTCCCGGCGGCACCTGGACGGGCGATCCGTCCGCCACCGCGATGAGTCCCCGCGTCAGTTCCACCGGGCGCACCCCGCGGGGTTGGGTGGCCAGCTCGGACCGCAGTCCGACGGTGCGTCCGGAGGGATCCTCGACCAGGTCTTCGTCCTCGTCGGCCACCGCCAGGGCCCGCACCGAGGGCCGGAGGTCGTCGCGCTCCTCGCGCCCCTTGCGCTCGCGCACGATGGGGACCTCCGGTGCGGCCAGGAGGGCCGCGACCCGGTCCTCGAGCTCGTCGCGCGTGATCCCGGCGATGCGCATCGTCCACGAGCACGAGGTGACCGCCTGCTGCAGCGAGTCACCTCCCGGGCGGACCAGCTCGGACTCCTCCACCTCGATCCCTGCCGGCAGCAGGGGCGAGAGCACGCCGGGGAGCACGAAGGGTTCGACGGGGTCCGCGCCGGGGCGGCCCTCGTCGATCGCGACATCCACGTACTCGGCCAGCGACTCGCACCCGGTTGGGAGGGCGAGACCGAAGCTGAGCTGGGGACGGGGCGAGAACCCCGCCGTGTAGGCGAGGGGGAGGCCGGCCCGGCGGAGCGCCCGCTCCCACATCCGGGCGACGTCCCGCTGGCTGGTGAACCGGATCTTGCCGAGCTTGGTGAAGCGGAAGCGGACACGCACCTCAGCCTCTCCCTTCCCCGACCAGAACGGCGTCCTCTCCCGACCCTGGGGTCGGGACGGCGCCGGTCGGCGCCGTGGACAGGAATCGTACCGGTACCTGGCCACCGGTCGAGAGATCCTGCCCGGTCCCCTGGCTCCCGCCGGCGGGTGGGGCGGCAGAGGCAACCACGTGCTCGATGCCGAACCCGGTGCAGGCACCACAGTCGTAGCAGGGGGTCCACCGGCAGTCGGGGAGACCGTGCTCGGCCAGGGCATCCCTCCAGTCCTGCCAGAGGAAGTCCCGGTGGAGCCCCGCCGAGACGTGCTCCCAGGGCAGCGCCTCGTCCTCTGTCCGGTGGCGGTAGACGGTGTCCTCGAGGGTCAGGCCCTCTGCGGCCAGGGCGTCCGTCCACAGGTCCAGGTCGAATCGCTCCGACCACTCCTGGAAGGTGCCACCGTGACGCCAGACCCGCTCGATCACCGGCCCGATCCGGCGGTCACCCCTGCTCAGGATCCCCTCGGCCGCAGTGGCCTTCGGATCGTGCCACCGGATGGTCAGGCCGCGTACCGGTCGGGCCCCGTCGCGCAGGAGACGGACCTTGCGGGTCAGCTCCTCGATGGTGTTCTGCCCGAACCACTGGAACGGGGTCTGGACCTTGGGCACGAAGCCACCGACCGACGCAGTCACCGTGACCCCTTTGTGGTAGCGCCGACCGATCGCCACGCACTGGGCGGCCAGGGTCACGATCCCGAGGGTGTCCTCGTCCGTCTCGGTGGGAAGACCGATGAGGAAGTAGAGCTTGACCCGCCTCCAGCCCTGGCTGAAGGCGGCGTCGACGGCCGCGTAGAGGTCCTCTTCCCGAATGAGCTTGTTGATGACCTGGCGCATCCTCCAGGTCCCCCCCTCGGGGGCGAAGGTGAGCCCGGTGCGCCGGACCCGCTGGATCTGGGCTGCGGTGCCGACGGTGAAGGCATCCACCCGCAGGCTGGGCAGGCTCACCGAGACCTGTCCAGAACACGCCGGGTCGTCGATGATGGCCGTCACCGTGTCCTCGATGCCCGAATAGTCGGCGCTGGACAGGGAGGTCAGCGCCACCTCGTCGTAACCGGTGCGGGCCAGCCCCGAGGCGACCATGGTGCGCACCTGTTCAGCCGGGCGCTCGCGCACCGGACGGGTGATCATGCCGGCCTGGCAGAACCGGCACCCGCGGGTGCAGCCGCGGAAGAGCTCGACGTTGAGGCGGTCGTGGACGACCTCGGTGAGGGGGACCAGCTGCTGTCTCGGGTACGGCGAGGAGCCGAGGTCGGCGATGGTCCGCTTCTCGACCCGCTCCGGGGTGTCGGCGAACCGCGGCACGGTCGCGGTCAGGCGGCCGGTCTCCGGGTCGTGGCGCGCCTCGTAGCAGCACGGGACGTAGACCCCGGGCACCGTGGAGAGGGCGCGGAGGAGTGCCTCGCGGCGATCGGGACCGTCCGCTCCGCCGGGGCGCGGGCCCGGAGCGACGAGGAAGGCGGCCAGGGTCTCGTTGACTTCGCCCACCACCTCCTCGCCGTCGCCGATCACGAAGGCGTCCACGAAGTCGGCGAGGGGCTCGGGGTTGAAGGTGCAGTGCCCGCCCGCCAGCACGATCGGGTGGTCGACGGTGCGGTCGGCCGATCGCACCGGCACCCCTGCCAGGTCGATGAGATTGAGCACGTTGGTGTAGACGAGCTCGGCCGAGAGATTGAACGCGAGCACGTCGAATTCACCGGCGTCCAGGTGGTTCTCCACCGAGAAGAGCGGGACCCCGGCGGCGCGCATCGCCGCCTCCATGTCCACCCACGGGGCGTAGGAGCGTTCGGCCGACGCGTCGGGACGCTCGTTGAGGATCTCGTAGAGGATCTGCAGCCCCTGGTTGGGCAGGCCGATCTCGTAGGTGTCGGGGTAGACCAGCAACCAGGACACGACGTCGGGACCGTGCTCGGGTGCGAGGGCGCCCAACTCGCCGCCGATGTAGCGGGCCGGCTTGGTGACCTGGGCCAACAGCAACTCGACCTGTGGCCAGAGGGACTCCATCTCCCTGCTCATGCTATGCGCTGGGGCGGGGCGGCTCGGTCCCCCCGGTGCGGGCGGGCGCCCGGGAGCTCAGCCGCCGGGAAGGGTCGTGGTCGGCGATGCGGGGGCGGTCGACGGGAGCTGGATCCCCTGGGTTGCCCGTACCTGCTGCTGAGCAGGGGGAAGGGTCACCGGTCCGATCGGGTGGGTGGCCAGGTAGCCGAAGATGTCACGCACCACCGGCGCCGCAGCGGTCGCGCCGTAGCCGGCCTGGTCGATGACGCAGACGACGACGTACTGCGGGTTGGCGACCGGCCCGAACCCGACGAACCAGCCGGTGGGCTCCTTGCCGGCCACCGTGTCCGCCGTGCCGGTCTTGCCGGCCAGCCCGCCCGGGAAGCTGAGCCCCCGGAAGGTTCCGGATGCCGTGCCCGCAGGATACGCCTGGACCACGCCGGTGAATCCGGTGAGCAGGGCCTGGTAGGTCGAGGGGGGCAGGTTCACGTGCCCGGTCACCTGGGGGGCGAAGCGTTTGATCACCCGGCCGCTCGGCGAGACGGCTGCGGCGGCGATCTGGGGGGCGTAGCGGGTGCCCCCGTTGGCGAACGTCGAGTAGGCCACGGCCTGCTCGATGGGCGTGATGTAGGTGCCGCCCTGGCCGAACGCCATCTGGACGTTGTCACCGGTGTACCAGGTGGTGTTGGGGAATGCGGTCGGGTTCAGGCTGTGCAGCTTGGCCCGCTCCGGCTTGCTGTCCACCCTCCCCTGCGCCTCGCCGGGCAGGTCGATGCCGGTGAGCTGTCCGAGGCTGTACTGGGCGGCCTGGTCCTGGATCGGGGTCTCACCGTAGGTACTGCTCTGGTCGTAGAAGAGCGCTCCGAGGTTGTAGAAGAAGTCGTCGCTCGAGACGGTCAGGGCGGTCGAGATGTTGATGGCGCCGAAACCACCCTCGCCGTCGCTGTTGTGGAGTTTGCAGCTGGGGCTGTTGTACTGGCACCCCGGAACAGTGAAGGTCCCGGCGTCGTCGTAGTAGGTGCCCGTCGACCACAGCCCGGAGTTGAGGGCGGCGGTGGCCGTGTTGAGCTTGAAGGTGGATCCCGGGGTGTAGAGCCCGTCGATGGCCCGGTTGATGAGCGGCTCGTTCTTGGTCGGGTCGGAGAGGGCGGAGTACTGGGCGGTGGTGATCCCCCCCACCCAGACCGAGGGGTTGTAGCTCGGGAAGGAGGACATCGCGTAGACGGCGCCGGTCTGCGGGTTCATCACGACCACCGCGCCGCCGGTGGCGGCCGGATAGCACCCGGTGCGGTTGTTGCACTGGGGGTCGTAGGTGTTGCGGAGCGCGCCGACCTGGGCGGCGAGCGCGTTGTCGGCGACCTGCTGGAGGTTGGTGTCGAGGTTGGTCACGATGTCGGCCCCGGGCCTCGCGGGCGTCGTCTTGAGCGCCCCGGCCACCTGGCCCCGTGAATCCACCTCGAGCTGCTGCTGGCCGGGTGTCCCCCGCAGATCGGACTCGTACTGGTACTCGAGGCCGGACTGGCCGAAGGGATCCCCCTCCTGGTAGCCCTGGGATACCCGGGAGGCCAGCTCCGTGGAGTTGATGGTGCCCACGTAGCCGAGGACCTGGGAGGCCGGATAGCCCTGCTGTGCCGGGCCGGGCTCCTCGAGCTGGGGATAGTTGCGCTGGGAGGTCTGGACCGAGGAGACCCCGGGGAACTCGTCCTGGTGCTCGCGGATGTAGAGGATGTCCGAGAGCGGAGCGTTGGGGAGGATGGGCACCGGCTTGTAGAGGCTGTAGCGCTGGTCGGCAATGGACGCGTCGATCTGCGCGGTCGTCTCGCCGATGAGGGCGGCCAGGCGGCCGACCACGCTCGGGTCCTGTTGGGCGGACAGCCGGGAGAGGGTGATCTGCTCGGTCACCACGTTGTTGACCAGCGGATTGCCCGATCGGTCGAGGATGAGGCCACGGGTCGGCTCGACCGGGACCACACGGATCTGGTTGGCGGTGACCGCCTGGGCGGCAGCCGGAGCCTGGAGCACCTGGAGGGCCCAGAGGCGGAGGCCGAGGAGTGCGAACAGGACGACCACCACGATGCCGGTGATCCGGAGTCGCAGGCCGGGGCGCGCGTCGGTGGTCTCAGGGGTCTCGAGGATCGATCCGACGGAGACCCTGCTCGGGCGGATCCGGGGTTGTCGTGGCTGCTTGCGGCTCGGCTTGGTGGCGCCGGCGCTGACGAAGACGCGTTTGCGTCCGAACGGGTGTCGAAATGAGCGGCTCACGGCACCCCACTATCCCAAGCCCGGGGCCGGGATGGCACGCGGCAGGACCGGACCGGCTCGCACGTCACCGGCCCGGGGGCGGGCCCCCTGCTCACCGGAGCCCGCCGGTGGCCACCGTGGAGGTCGGTATTCCCTCGATCGAGGATGCGGGCAGGCCCCAGGACACCAGGCGCATCGCGGGCAGGGCGAGCACGGCGTTGGTCACCGAGACGACGACCACCACCCGGAGGAGGTCGACGTGGAGCATCTGGGGCTGGCCGAGCACCGAGCCGAGCGAGGCGTAGACCAGCTCGTAGGCGGCGCTCCCGCCGAGCGCGGCCGTCGGGGCCAGCCACCATGCGGTCCGGTCGAGGGCCAGTGTGGCCACCCCGACCCCGAAGCCGAGGAGGCATCCGACGAGCGCCGACAGCCCGAACGGGGTGGGCAAGAAGAGGTCCGCCACCAGGCCGGCGCCGAAGCCCATGGTCGCTCCACGGGACGGTCCCCCGACGATGCCCGCCAGGATCGGGAGGAGGACCATCACGTCGGGATGGATGGCCCCGAACCTCAGGTCGAGGATGAGGGTCTGTTGGACGACCACGAAGGCGAAGACGACCAGGGTCACGCGGGCCGCGTCCCGGGTCGTCATGAGGCCGGACCCCAGAGCAGGACCGACACGTACCTGAGGTGGGCCAGATCGGCCTCTGGCTGCAGGACCACCGACTCCTCGGCCGCGCTGCCACCGGTGCTCGAGGACACCACCCGTGCCACCGGAATCCCGGCGGGATAGGCGGCGCCCTGCAGCCCGCTCGTCGTGAACACCTCGCCGTGGGTGAGGGGGGTGTTCGACGGGACCAGGGCGGCGTCCAGGGGCTTGCCCGACCCCTGCCCGGTGAGCACGGCCAGAGCGCCAGGGGAGGGCCCGTAGCGGACCCCAACCGCCGACTGACCATCGGTGATGAGCCGCACGGTGGCGGTGTGATGGCTGGTCGCCACGACCTGGCCGACCAGACCGCCGGCCCCGACCACCGGCATGTTGAGCTGAACCCCGTCGCTCCGTCCCACCCCGATCCCGATGGTGGCAGCGAAGTCGCTGGTCCCGTAGTTGGTCACTTCGGCCGCCACCGTCTGCAGGTTCTGCACGTACGGCAGGTCGAGGAGGGCCGACAGCTGCTTGAGGGCCTGCTCGGCATCCGGCGCGCCGGCCAGGTCCGCCTTCATCTGGTCGATCTCCTGCTGGAGCTTCGCGTTCTGCTCCCGTACCGCGCCGTAGTGGACGGAACCGGCCAGGAAGCTGCCGATGGGCTCGACGACCGCGTTGACCCCCGAGCGCACCGGGGCGAACGCGTCGGCCGCGACCGACCGCATCCCGGAGGTGATCACGTGGAATCCCCCCCGGGCGTCGACGGTGATGATCGTCAGTGACGCCAGGACCAGCAGGATGAGCGTCGTGCGAGGGCGGCGTGATCGCCGCGGCATCGGCACAGGAGCACTGGCTCCCGCGGTTCAGCGGGCCGAGGAGGTGATCAGGACCTGCTTGAGGGCCTCGAACTCCTCGAGGCACTGCCCGCTGCCCACGGCGACGCAGTTCAGCGGGTCGCGTGCGACCACGATGGGCATCCCGGTCTCCTGGGTGAGCCGGCTGTCCAGCCCGTGGAGCAGTGCCCCGCCACCGGTCAGGACGATGCCCTGCTCCATGATGTCGGCAGCCAACTCCGGCGGGGTGCGATCGAGGGTGACCTTGATCGCGTCGACGATCGCCGACACCGGCTCCTCGATGGCCTGGCGGATCTCCTGGGTCGAGATGACCACGGTCTTGGGCAACCCGGTGACCAGGTCGCGGCCGCGGATCTCGGCGTGGAGCTCCTCCTCGAGCTCGTACGCGGAGCCAAGGGCGATCTTGATCTCCTCCGCGGTGCGCTCACCGAGCGCGAGGCTGTACTCCTTCTTCACGAAGGTCACGATCGCCTCGTCGAGCTCGTCGCCGCCGATGCGGATCGACTGGCTGGTCACGATGCCACCGAGGGAGATGACCGCCACCTCGGTGGTGCCGCCGCCGATGTCGACCACCATGTTGCCGGTCGGCTCGTGAACCGGGAGGCCCGCACCGATCGCCGCGGCCATCGGCTCCTCGATGATGTACGCCTTGCGGGCCCCGGCGTACTCGGCGGCCTCCATGACCGCCCGCTGTTCGACACCGGTGATGCCGGAGGGGACGCAGATGACCATGCGCGGCTTGGCGAAGCGCCGCTGGTGCACGCGGTGGATGAAGTAGCGGAGCATCTTCTCGCAGATCTCGAAGTCGGCGATGACGCCGTCCTTCAACGGGCGGATGGCCTGGATGTGGCTCGGGGTGCGCCCGATCATGCGCTTCGCCTCGGCCCCGACCGCCAACGGCCGCCCGTCCTTCACGTTGACCGCCACCACCGAAGGCTCGTTGAGGACGATCCCGCGGCCGCGCACGTACACCAGCGTGTTGGCGGTCCCCAGATCCACGGCCATATCGCGTCCGAGCAGGGAAAAATTGTCGTCGCGCATCAGAGATGCACTCCTCCGTCGTTGATCGGGCGCACCCGCACCTCGGCGAGAGACCACGCAGCGCTTCGGCTTCGCAGGCGCTTCAGGGCAGGCCGCATGTGGCCCTCAGGCTACGGGAATCCGCAGGTGGGCACAAGGTCCCCCCGCAACGGAGCCGGGACGGCCCGTTCCCCGGGGCTCAGAGCCCGGGAAAGAAGAGTCCGATCTCCCGGGCGGCCGAGTCGGGGGAGTCCGAACCGTGGACCAGGTTCTCCCCCATTTCCATGGCGAGGTCCCCTCGGATGGTGCCCGGTGCGGCGTCGACCGGGTCGGTGGCACCCATCAGGTTCCGCACCACCTTGTAGGCGTCGTCCGGTCCCTCGAGCACCATCAGCAACGAGGGAGAGCGGGTGATGAACACGACCAGCTCGGCAAAGAAGGGCTTGCCGCGATGCTCGGCGTAGTGCTCCTCCGCGATCTCGGTGGAGATCGTCCGGAGCTCGGCCGCGATGAGCCGCAGGCCCTTGCGCTCGAGCCGGGCGAGGATCTCCCCCGACAGGCCACGCTCCACGGCGTCAGGTTTGGCGATGACCAGGCTTCGTCCCACGAGCGACGCAGGCTAGTCGAGGTCACCGACCGCCGGGGAGCGGGCTCAGACCGCGTCGCGGAGCAGCGCGCGCCGGGCGTCCGCGACCACGTAGAGCGAGCCGCACACGACCACCCGGTCGTCCGGGCCCGAGCATCCGACGGCGTGAGCCACGGCGTCTGCCGGCGAGGGAACCACGGTCACCGCCATGCCGAGGTCGGTGGCAGCGGCGGCCACTGCTTCCGGTGCGAGTGCCCGATTCGACCGCGGGGCGCACGCCACGACCGTGCGCACCCCGGCCGAGCGGAGCGCGTCCAACATGGCCGACGGGTCGCGCCCGCCGAGCATGCCGACGACCGCGGTGGTCTCGCCGTCGGCGGGAAACTCCTCGACCAGCGATCGGCTGAGGACCAACATCCCCGCGACGTTGTGCGCGCCGTCCACGAGGACGAGGGGGCGGCGTCCGATCACCTCCATCCGGCCGGGTACCCGGAGACCGGCGAACGCTTCCTCCACCACCTGCGCATCGAGCGGCGCACCGAAGAAGCTCTCGACGGCGGCCAGCGCACAGGATGCGTTCTCCCCCTGGTGACTGCCGTGGAGCGGGACCAGCAGTTCGCCGTACGCGGCGCCCGGCGTGCGGACGTCGATGAGCCGTCCGCCGACGGCAGGCCGGTTGGCGGTCACCGCGAATTCGACCCCACGCGCCCAGCACGCCTCGGCACCGACCGCCGCCGCTGCGGCGCGGAAGAGGGCCACCAGGGTGGGATCGGTCTCCCCGACCACGACCCGGGAACCGGGTTTGATGATGCCGGCCTTGTCGGTGGCGATGTCCTCGAGGGTCGGACCGAGGACCTCGGTGTGGTCGTAGCTGATGTTGGTGATGACCGCCACCTCACCGTCGACCACGTTGGTGCAGTCCCAGGTCCCGCCCAGGCCCACCTCCACGACGGCGACGTCCACGGCCTCGTCGGCGAACCAGGTCAGCGCCGCCGCGGTCAACAGTTCGAACCGGGTGGGCCTGGATTCGAGCATCCCCTCCAGCCGTGCCATCGAGTCGAGCACATCGGTGAAGGCCTCGTCGCCGATGGCCTCGCCGTTGCGGGCGATCCGCTCGTTGACCCGGGCCAGGTTGGGGCTGGTGTAGGTGCCCACACTGAGCCCCCGTGCGTCGAGCAGCGCGGTGATCATCGCCGCGGTCGAGCCCTTGCCGTTGGTCCCGGTGATGTGGAGTGCCGGGTAGGCCTGCTGTGGCTCGCCCAGCAGGGAGGTCAGGGCCCGCATCTGCTCCAGGGTCGGCGCGGTGCGGCGGGTCGGCGCCGTCGACTCGAAGTCGATGTGCCCGTCCAGCCACTCGAGGGCATCGGGCAGGTCTGCAAAGGTCACGGGAGGGAAGGAGGGGTGAACGACGGGTGGGGACGTGGTCGCGAGTGTGGGAGACCCACCGGCGAACGGCTGACGGGACGCCTAGGAGGCGGCCCGGCGGCTCCGGGACTTGGCCGGCGGACTGTTGAGCGGGACCAGGCTCGGATGGACCTTGTCGAGCACCACGGCCCGGTCGACGACGCACTTGGAGATGTCGGTGCGGCTCGGCAGGTCGTACATCACCTCGAGGAGGACCTCCTCGAGGATGGCCCGCAGGCCGCGGGCTCCCGTACCCCTGAGCAGGGCCTGCTCGGCCACGGCCTCGAGGGCGTCGTCGCTGAACTCGAGCTCGACGTGGTCGAGCTCGAAGGTGCGCTTGTACTGGCGGGTGAGCGCGTTCTTGGGCTCGACCAGGATGCGGATGAGCGCCTCCTTGTAGAGATGGGACACCGCGCTCACCACCGGGAGCCGTCCGATGAATTCGGGGATCAGCCCGAACTTCATCAGGTCCTCGGGCAGTACGTGGCGCAGTAGTTCGGAGTCGTCGCGCTCGGACGCCTTGCGCACCTCGGCCCGGAAACCCATGCCCTTCCGGCCGATGCGATTCTCGATGATGGTGTCGATGCCGGCAAAGGCGCCGCCGCAGATGAAGAGGATGTTGGTGGTGTCGATCTGGATGAATTCCTGGTGCGGGTGCTTCCGGCCGCCTTGTGGGGGCACTGAGGCGGTGGTGCCCTCGAGGATCTTGAGGAGCGCCTGCTGGACACCCTCGCCGGACACGTCACGGGTGATCGAGGGGTTTTCCGACTTACGGGCGATCTTGTCGATCTCGTCGATGTAGATGATGCCGGTCTCGGCTCGTTTGACGTCGTAGTCGGCGGCCTGGATGAGCTTGAGGAGGATGTTCTCGACGTCCTCGCCGACATACCCGGCCTCGGTCAGCGCTGTGGCGTCCGCGATCGCGAAGGGCACGTTCAGCATGCGGGCCAGCGTCTGGGCCAGGAGCGTCTTGCCGCACCCGGTCGGACCGAGGAGGAGGATGTTCGACTTGGCCAGCTCTACTTCGTTGTCGTGGGCTCCGTTGTTGCCCGCCTGCACCCGCTTGTAGTGGTTGTAGACGGCAACCGACAGGATCTTCTTGGCGTACTCCTGCCCGATGACGTAGTCGTTCAGGAACTCGTAGATCTCCTTCGGCTTGGGCAGCTCCTCGAAGGTCAACTCGGTGGTGTCGGCCAGTTCCTCGGCGATGATGTCGTTGCAGAGCTCGATGCACTCGTCGCAGATGTACACGCCGGGCCCGGCGATCAGCTTCTTGACCTGCTTCTGCGACTTGCCGCAGAAACTGCATTTGACGAGATCGCCACCATCTCCGAATTTCGCCACGTCGGTTCCTCGTGTTCTGTCAGCGGTCCGTGTTGCTCATTCGTGTGCCATCCGTGTACCAGGCCGGAAGCCGTACTGCGTCCTGTGGAGCCACGGCCAGGTCATCCAACCCTAGCCGCGCGACCACCCTGGAGCGGGCCTTGCGACCCCGCCTACGCCGCGCCGACCGCCTCGATCGGCTGGCTGTCGCGTGCCGAGATCACCTCGTCGACGAGCCCGTAGGCCACGGCCTCGTCTGCGGTCATGATGAAGTCGCGGTCGGTGTCCTTCGAGACCCGCTCGGCGCTCTGGCCGGTGTCGTTGGCCAGCATTCCGTTGAGGAGGTCTCGCATCCGCAGGATCTCCTTGGCCTGGAGCTCGATGTCGCTCGCCTGGCCCTCGACGCCGCCGAACGGCTGGTGGAGGAGGATCCGAGCGTGGGGCAGGGCGAACCGCTTGCCCTTGGTGCCCGCCCCGAGGAGCACCGCTGCGGCCGACGCCGCCTGGCCGAAGCAGAAGGTCGACATGTCGGGCTTGATGTACTTCATCGTGTCGTAGATGGCGAAGAGCGCGGTGATGTCGCCGCCGGGCGAGTTGATGTAGAGATGGATGTCCTTGTCCGCTTCCTCCGACTCGAGGAAGAGCAGCTGCGCGCAGACCAGGTTGGCGACCGTGTCGTTGATCGGCGTGCCGAGGAAGATGATGCGTTCGCGTAGCAGGCGGGAGTAGAGGTCGTAGTTGCGCTCCCCGCGGCTGGTGGACTCGACGACCCACGGCACGCTGTAGGCCCGTGCGCCGATCGACCCGTCCTCGTCTGTCGTTCTCACTTCGGGTCCTCCTCGCTCACTTCGGGTCCTCCTCGTCCTGGTTCACCGTGAGGTCGTCCCGCGACACGGGCGACCCGTCCTCATCGACCAACTCGACCGAATCCATGAGCCATCGCATCGCTTTGGCCTTGCGTCGGTCCGAGCGTACCGCCGACAGCCGTCCCGCCTGTTCCAACTGGCTCCGCACCTGGTCGACGTCCATCTCGAGGCGGGACGCCATCGCAGACAGCTCCTCGTCGAGCTCGTCGTCGCTGACCTCGATGGCCTCGGCCTCCACCAGGGCACGGAGGGCCAGGTCGGCCTTCACGCTCTGGAGCGCTCCGGTCCGGAGCTCGTCCAGGAATTCCTGCTCGCTCTTGCCGGTGACCCCGAGGAACTGGGCGAGGCTCATCCCCTGTCCCTCGAGCCGGTGGTTGAGGTCGTGGATCCGTTCGCGGAGCTCCTCGAGCACGAGCTGCTGGGGGATCTCCTCGGTGACCAGCTCGACCAGCGCCTCGATCGTCCGCCGCTGGAGGGCGATCTGCGCCTCGACGATCCGTCGCTGCCTCAGACGCTCGGCGATATCGGCGGTGAGCTCCTCCAGGGTGGCGAACTCGGAGGCTTCGGCGGCCCACTCGTCGGTGAGCTCGGGCAGCACGGTCTGGCGAACGTCTTTCACGAGCAGGCGGAACGAGGCCCGCTGGTCCTCGGTTCCGAGTGTCGACTCGAACTCGAGGATGTCACCGGTCCTCGCTCCGAGGAGCTGGTCGTCGAGCTCCGGGACCACGCCTGCGCTCCCGACCTCGTAGAGGTAGTCCTCGGCCGACAGGTCGTCGTCGTCCCCCTCGGCGCCCGGGCCCGAGCGGGTCCCGTGGATGTCGATGGTGACCTGGTCTCCCGTCTGCACCGGCCGGGCCACCTCGACCAGCTCGCCCGACGTCGCCCGGAGGCGGTCCATCTGGGCGGTGACCTCCTCCTCGGGAACCTCGAGGGACGGGAGGGTCACCACCAGACCGGCGTAGCCGGGGATGCTCACCGTGGGTCGGACCAGGACCACTGCGTCGAAGGAGACGGCGCCCGCGTCATCACCCGAGGTGATGTCGATGTCGGGCCGGTCGATGGGGTCGACCTCGGTGTCCGTCACGGCCCGTGCGTAGAACTCGGGAAGCGCCTCGCGGATCGCCTCGCTGCGCAGGGCGGCCGGGCCGCCCATCCGTGCCTCGATCACCTTTCGGGGCACCTTGCCGGGCCGGAATCCAGGGACCCTGACCTCGCGCGAGAGTCGCTTCAGCACGTCGGCGAGCGCTTCGTCCATCTCCGCCTCGTCGATCTCGATGGACAGACGGACCTTGTTACCCTCCTCGGGCGCTGCTGTCGCTCGCATACGAATAGGTGAGTGTACTGGTACCAGGGTGCCCGACTTCCGGTCGCCCGGCGCCCTGCGATGCGGGTCAGAACATGAAGGCCATCGACTCGACGACCCGCCGGCCGAGCGCGCTGTCGCCCTCGATCCGCGCCTCGCCCGTCGCGAGCACCCGGGCCGGGTCGACCCGACCGAGTCCGAGTTGCCAGAACGTCTCCTGGTCCATGCCCAGGACCACGGTGGGGACGTCCGGCGGCTCGTCGGCCGCGACCGCACGACCGCCGCGGACCACCACCGGGACGTGCCGGCCCAGGACGCCGGTCACAACGAACACCACCGAGGTCCCGTCGGGGGGCGCCACCCGCTTGCCCACCACGAAGGGCATGGCCCGCTCGCACCGGTCGAGGACGGTCGACTCCCCCACTCCGTTCCGACCGCCCGGCCGCCCGAGCGCACAGCGCACGTCCTGTTCGTGGGCCCAGCTGTCCAGCACCCTCGTCGTCAGGAACTCGCGGAAGGGGACCTCGCCGACCGGGCTCCAGCCGACCTGGTCGAACCGTTCGGGCTCGAGCGCCCGGAGCTCGTCGACCCGCTCGGTCACGACTCCCACGAACTCGGCGAGCACGTCGGCGCCGGAGGTGCCCCTCCTGGCGTCGACCCAGGCCTCGTTGAGCTCGGCGAACTGGTTGCGGACGTGGGGCGGCATGTCAGCGGGCGGAGGAGGGGACGGCTCGCCCCGCATCATGCGCTCGACCCCGATCAGGTGGGAGAGCTGGTCCTTGACCGTCCACCCGGGGCAGTCGGTGGCGAGCTCCCACTGGTCGTCGCCAACCTGGTCGCAGGCGCGGACCAGTGAGGACCAGACCTCGGCGAGATGATCGACCGCCGGCTCGCTGTTGGCGGCGGTGGTGGGCACGGGCGTCCTCGGGTGACCGGAGCCGGTGGCCGTGCCCGGACGGTCAGCCGGGGAGCACGGCCTCGATGGCGTCGACGACCTCGGGTGCCTCGGGGTCCACCATCGGACGGAACCGGCGAACGATCTCGCCGGAGGGCGAGATGAGGAATTTCTCGAAGTTCCACTGGATGTCACCGGCCTCGCCGTCGGCATCGGCGACAGCGGTCAGCTCCTCATAGACCGGATGGCGCCCGTCTCCGTTGACCTCGACCTTCTCGAACATCGGGAAGGTCACGCCATAGGTGGTCGCGCAGAACGTGGCGATCTCCTCCGAGGTGCCCGGCTCCTGCCCGCCGAACTGATTGCAGGGGAAGCCGAGCACGCTGAACCCCCGGTCGGCATAGGTCGTCTGGAGTCTCTCGAGGCCCTCGTACTGGGGGGTGAGGCCACACTTCGAGGCGACATTGACCAGGAGCAGCGCCTTGCCCCTGTAGTCGCCGATGGACGCCGGTTCGCCTGTCAGCGAGTGCAGGGACGCTTCGTAGATGGTCATGCGGGCAGTGTAGAGGGACCATCGTCCGGCGCGCACCGGCGTCGGCCGGACCGACCCGACACCGGTGACCAGGCCGGCCGAGCCTGAGCGGGCCGGCCGAGCCGAGGCCGAGCTGGTGTAAAGAAACCGGATGAGCGGGTCGATGATGGAAGGGGAAGACGACGCGGACCTACAGGGGTGGACCGTCGAGGGGTTGGATGACGAATCATGACAATTGAGGCAGGGCACGTGGAGCGGGCGGGCGCCGCGCGTCACGGCGTCTCCGGCGCGGTCATCCAGGTGCTGCTCTCCCTGGTCCGCTCCGAGGCCGGCGAGTCGGGGGTCGCCCAGGCTCTGGCCCTGGCCGGCGAGGAGCGGTCGTTTCCCACCCTCGGCGATGCCAGCACCTGGACCCCCGCACCGGCCGCGCTCGCTCTGTTCAACGCCGCCGTGCTGGTCACCGGCGACAGCGCCCTGGGGCTGCACGTGGGAGAGGAGGTCCTCTGGACCAGGGACGCCACGGACTTCGCCGGGCGCGTGCGATCCCTCGGCTCCCCCGAGGCCGTGCTCCACCACGTGGGCGTGCTCATCGGGCAGTTCGACGCCACTTCCGAGGCAGTGGCGCTCGAAGTGGCCGAGGACCGTGCGCTGGTCGAGGTGTCACCGGTGGACGGGGAGGTGCGGTACGCCCACTTCTGCGAGCTGACCCGGGGCCTCCTCACCGAGCTCCCCACCCTTTTCGGGCTCGACCCTTCGATGATCAGCGAGCGCGAATGCGCCGCACGAGGCGGTCGTTCCTGCCGCTACGCCCTGACCTGGCGTCCGAGGAGCCAGGTCGATCAGGGAACCGGGGAGCGCAGTGCCGCGCAGCCCGAGCAGGACAGGACTCCCGCGGTCGCGGAAGCCAATGTCGGGGACGCCGCTCCCCCGTTGGGGTCGTCGAACGGAAGTGGCCCGATCGGCGATAGTCCGGCCGGGTCCACCGACCGGCTCCAGGATGCGTTGGACGCCCTTGCCGAGGCCGAAGCCACAGCCGCCCACTGGGAAGCCAGGGTCGGCGAGACCCGTCGGGAGGGCGAGGAGGCAGAAGCGCGGGTCCGGGAGGAGGCCGAGGCAGAGGCGGCTGTGCTGCGCGAGCGGGCCGACGCCGCCGAGGGACGGCTGAGCGAACTGGCAGGTGTGACCGATCGTCTCGAGGGTCTCCTCGTTGGGGGATCAGCCGGGGCGCTCCACCTCTTCGACGACGTGACCGCCCTGGTCGCCGTCCTGGCGGAAAGCGCCGACCGGGTCATCACCGCGGACCGGTACCTGCTCATGCTCCGGGTGGCCCCCGGTACACCCATCGAGCTCCACCACCGGGGACTCGACGACGTGCAGGCCGAGCGGCTGGCCGCCGAACTGTGGCAGGAGCACCCCGAGGAGGCCGGTGGTTCTCGGGTCATCGTCGACATCGCCTCGCCGCGGCGGCGCTACGGACGCCTGGCCGCGTTCACGTCCGCGGACTCCCGCTCAACCGGGTCCGACGAGCGGATCCTCGGTCACTTCGCCCGCTACGCGGCCAACCTGCTCGACGAATGCGCGGTCCTGGGCGATGCCAGGCGCAGCGACGCCACCGCGCGGACGTTGCTGTCCTTCTCCGAGGAGCTCTCGGGGCTGACCACCCTGACCGACGCGGTGCAGCGGCTGGCCGACGCCGTCCCGGTGCTCACGGGGTGCGACCAGGCCACCGTCTACCTCTGGGACCGTGACTCGGGCGTCCTCACACCCACCTCCCGTACCGGCGGCCTCGAGGCCGCCGATGCCTACACCGGTCCCATCGTCTCCCACCAGCGCGCCCAGCGATCCTCCCCACCGGGGCGGGACGGACCGCCGAACCCGGCCGCGGCGGCGGCGGAGGGTCTGGTCACCGTGCATTCGGACACCCCGGCGGTCGCCCGGATGGTCCGGGAACGGGAGGTGATGGTCCTCGACGCTGCTGTCGAAGATCCCCAGCTCCGCGCGCTCCTGAGTCGGACCGGCACCGCGGCCTCGGTGGTTGCCCCGCTGTTCGCCGCCGGAACCTTCATCGGGGTCATCGCGGCCAACTTCGGACCCCAGGTCTCGGACGCGGTCGTTCACGACGCCGACCTGCACGAGCGGCTCCTGGGACTCGCCGACCAGGCGGCCACGGCGATCCAGAACCTGGAGCTCCTGGAGAAGGTCTCCCACATGGCCTGGCACGATTCGCTGACCGGTCTGCCCAACCGCCGGCTCTTCGAGGACCGGGTGGAGCAGGAGCTGGTGCGGTCGCGCCGGGTGGGCGAACCGGTGTGCATGTTCTTCGTCGACCTGGACAACTTCAAGACGGTCAACGACACCTTCGGTCACGCGACGGGCGACGACCTCATCCAGCAGGTCGCCCAACGGCTCGTCGAGACCGTCCGCAGCCAGGACACCGTCGCCCGGGTGGGCGGAGACGAGTTCGCCATCCTCCTCCCGGGACTTGCCGACCAACTCTCGATCAACCTGTTGGCCGAGCGCATGCTCCAGGCGATCCACACCCCGTTCCTCGTGTTCGGCGAGGAGGTGACCACCTCTGCGTCGATCGGGATCGCCATCGCTCCCGAGCACGGTGACAGCTACGACGACCTCCTCAACAGGGCCGACGAGGCGATGTACCGGGCCAAGGACCTCGGCCGGAACGCCTTCGAGATGTACCACTTCTCGCCCGACCCGATGAACCCCGGCAGGCGCGCCCTCGACGACCGCGAGCTCTATGGCGACCTGATCAAGGCGCTGGACGGGAACGAGTTCTTCCTCCTCTACCAGCCCTACATCGACCTGCGCACCGCCCAGGTGGTCGGCGTCGAGGCCCTGGTCCGCTGGGACCATCCGTCCCTCGGCATCCTCGAGCCCTCCTACTTCATCGCGCTCGCCGAAAAGAGCGACCTCATCGTCGCCCTCGACAGCTGGGTCCTCTGGCAGGCCTGCCGCCAACTGCGGGCATGGATCGATCTGGGACTCGACCCGCTTCGGCTCTCGGTCAACCTGGCGTCGCGCGACCTCGCCAACCCCGACCTGTTCCAGGGAATCCACCGCACGCTGCAGGAGACCGGTGTGGACCCCACCCTGCTCGAGCTCGAGATCACCCGCCGGGTCGTCCTCGACACGACCGGGCCCGCACGCGACAACATCGACCGCCTGCGCCGCCTCGGGGTGCGCTTCACCATCGACGATTTCGGATCGGGGAACTCCTCGCTCAACCGCATCGGGACCTTCCCGGTCAGCACCCTCAAGATCGACCAGTCCTTCGTCCAGGTGCTCGGGCCCGATGCCGCCGACAACAGCCTGGTCTCGGCCATCATCTCGATGGCGGACCGGCTCGGCCTGGCCACCGTGGCAGAGGGCGTCGAGACATCGCTGCAGAGCCGGGTCCTCCTCCAGCGGGGCTGCACGACCGCCCAGGGCTACTACTTCAGCCCGCCCTTGGTGCCCGAGGACATCGAGCGGATGCTGACTGCCATCACCCCCGCCGAGCTCCCCGACTCGTTCGGCGAGCCCACCGACTGACCGCCTGGTCGGCCTTCCTGGGGGGTCGCCGCAGGGGGTCAGCTGCTTGCTGGAGTTAGCACTCGGGCCTCCCATCCCCCTCTTGCCTGAAGCGCCCCGATACCTTCGGTTGGTCGGCGCTCGGATGAGCGTCGTCGGAGGATGAGGAGGAGCCATGGCGTCGTACGAGGGCTACTGCGTGAAATGCCGCGAAAAACGAGAGTTCGACGGCGAAGAGGTCGAGATGGCCAACGGTCGCCGCTCGGCCAAGGGCAAGTGCCCGGTGTGCGGCACCGGGATGAACAGGATCCTCGGCAAAAAGAAGGTCTGACCGGAGGCACGGTCGGGCCCACCCCCGCTGCCGGGGAGGGTCCCGGCTACTCCGGGTCCGCCGGGAGCGAGAGGCTGTCGATCACCGCCCCTTCGCGGAGCCCCCACTCGCTGACCACCAGTCCCCGGAGGTCCAGCTGGCGGACCAGGGTCGAGAGCACCACCGCGCCGATCGGGAGCAGCGGGGCACGTCGTGCCTGGATGCCGGGCAGGGCCATCCGGGCGTCGAGGTCCAGCGTGGCCAGGCGCTCGGCCAGCTCATGGATCTGTCCGGCAGGCAACTCGACCTGATTCACGCTCGGCGCCGCCGAGGATCCGTTCCAGGGGGCCGGGCGGTGGAGGCACATGGCGAGTCGGGCGAGCGCTCGGACCGTCCCCCCGCTCGCGATGACCCGCCCCCGGGCCGCGGGTCGCTGCGCCAGCATCTTCCGAATCGGTCCGGTCCGGGACGTCGCCACCTCACGGATGGCCCGGCGGTCGGCGTGGCTGAGCAGGTCGCCGGTGCCCAGCTCCCCGCGGATGCGGGCGGTCCCGAGGGCCACACTCGCCACCGCGTCCACCCTGTGGATGGTGCCGACGCCTGCTTCGAGGCTCCCGCCGCCGAGGTCCAACCCGAGCACGGATTCGTGGCCGACCCAGACTCCCGCCCGCTGGCCGAGAAAGCAGAGCCGCGCCTCCTCCTCGCCGGTCAACAGGGTGATCGAACTTCCGAGGATGCGTTCCATCCGTGCCAGCAACCGGGTGCCGTTGGCCGCCTCCCGGAGCGCGGCGGTGGCCAGGGCGACCACCACGTCGGCCCCTGAGCCCTCCGCTGCGGCGTGCAGGCGGCGCACCGTCCGAACGGCCAACGCGGAACGGTCGGCCGGCACACTGCCGGTGCGGGCCACCTCGGTGCCGAGATGCAGGAAGGAACGCCGGCGGAGCACTGGCGCCAGACGTCCGTCCCTCGAGGCGTCCACCACCATGAGATGAAAGGAGCTGCTGCCCAGGTCGAAGACGGCTACACGCACGGTGGGCATCGCCGTGACGCTATCCCGCGCCCGGAGCGTCGGGGACGGTGCGCCGGGGTGACCTACGCTGGCCGGTGCAGTGCCCGAGGGACATCTCGCCGGGACGTAGCGCAGCTTGGCAGCGCGCCTGCTTTGGGAGCAGGAGGTCGCGGGTTCAAATCCCGCCGTCCCGACCCGCGCCGGTCCGACCGCGTTCGGCACGCGGCTCGTGTCACCCAGGCTTGGCCGAGTGCCCGCGTGGCGCCAGGCGGTGCACGTAGCGTGTGACCCGACGGCGCGCCTTCCTCCGGAAGCGCTTCCGGAGACGGGCCCGTAGGCGCCTGCGACGGAACCGCTGCCGTTGGCGCTGTCGCCGCTCGCGCACGCGCTCTGGCTCCTCATAGGCACGTCGGACAGCCGGCACGACGGCGGCGGCGGTCCGTTGGACCTTGAGGAGCTCGACACTGCCAGAGCGGTAGGTCCGGTCGGGTAGGAGTGCGGCAACCGACGTCCAGTCACCAGGCACCGTGTGCAGCTGTTCGTGCATCGTGCCGTTGTCGAGGAGGTCGTAGGGCATGGCGAGGTACTGCTCGACCAGCTTGTCGTAGCGGTCAGAGAGCACGGTCGAGCCCGGGTCGAGGCCGCGCACCACTCCGACTCCCGTCGGCGGCCAGTCCACCACGGACACCTCGAGGTCGGGTCGCTGCTCGCGGAGCAGGACGATCAAGCGCCAGACGTCTCCGCTCCACGGGTACGAGGAGCGCTCACGGCCGGCCGAGACCGCGTCGACGGGAAGACAGTCGTGGATGAGGATGGTCGAGTCCGTATGGGCGTTCCGCTCGAGGTTCATGAAGTCCCTCAGCGCGAACTCGAACAGGTGCATGCCGTCGATGAACGCCAGATCGACGGGGACGCCTCCGAAGAGGGCCTCCAGGTCGTGGGACGCGAAGAACTCGTCGCTGGTCTCAGCGAAGATCTGGCTGCCTGGTGGGGCCGGATAGCGGAGCTGGGGCTCGGGGTCCACACCGACACAGGAGGTGCCCGGGAGGGCCAGGGTCAGGGACCGGCCGCGGTTGACCCCGATCTCGACGTAGGTGCGCGGCAGCAGCTGCTGGTGCACACGGTCGAGCATCTCGAAGTACAGATCGTCATGCCCGGTCAGGCGTTCGTAGGCCCGGTCGATGAGTTCCACGGCGGCTCGACTCTAGACCCCGTCGGTCCGGCTCCGACCTTCCGGTCCGCGGCGGTCGGCACCGAGGGCGTCGGGTCGCCGGGGTCGGGTGAGCGGCCCTCCGCTGCCCGAGCAGCGTGGTTGGCCAGTTCCTGGCGCTCCCAGCGGTCGACGAACACCTTCTCGACCGCCATCCAGACCCCGACCGCCGTCCCGGCGACGAGCAGAATGACCGTCCGGCTCCGGCGACGCTGCCGTTCGCCTCGCCTCGAAGACCTGCCGCTCGTCTGCACCGACTGTTGCCCCCCAGGATGCCCGTTGGTTCGCATGGATCGCAGGCATCCATGCTGCCATACGCGCCTGCTGCCATACTCGCCTGCTGCGATACGCGCCTATGCGCTCCGCTGGAGCCCGAACCCGGCCTGGAACTCCTCGGCGGGCAGGGGACGCGAGAACAGGTATCCCTGGGCGAAGTCGCAGCGCAACCGACGAAGGACGATGAGCTGCTCGACCGTCTCGACTCCTTCGGCGACGACCTTGAGACCCAATGCGTGGGCCAACGAGATCACCGCGGAGACGATCTCCTCCCCCTCTGGCCCGCCGCCCAGGACCTCGATGAACATCCGGTCGACCTTCACGATGTCGAGGGGGAAGCGCTGGAGATAGCTGAGCGACGAGTATCCGGTGCCGAAGTCGTCGATGGCCAGGAGCACCCCGATGTCCTTCAGTGCACGGAGCACGACCAGCGCTGCGGCCGCATCCTTCATCAGCGCGCTCTCGGTGATCTCAAGGGTGAGGTGCTCGGGAGAAAGGCCGGTCCGATCCAGGATCTTCTCGACCGTTGGGACGATCTCGGGGTCGTCGATCTGGCGGGCGGAGAGGTTGACCTCGACCGACCCGCGTGGACCGGAGTTGCCGAGGCGGTGCCAGTCGCGTAGCTGGGTGCATGCCTGCTCGAGGACCCAGGCCCCGATCGGGATGATCAGCCCGCTCTCCTCGGCGACCGGGATGAACCGTTGGGGGCCGACGAGTCCGCGATCGGGATGTTCCCAACGCACGAGCGCCTCCACCCCGACGGTGGTGGCCCCCTCGAGCTCGACCACCGGCTGGTAATGGAGCAGCAGCTCACTCCGCTCGAGGGCGCGGTGGAGCGAGCGCTCCGTGGTCACCCGGTCGAGCACCTCGATGCGCAGGGACTCCTCGAACGTCTCGACCGCGAAGCCACCCCGCCGCTTGGCCTGGTACATGGCCGCCTCGGCATGAGCGAGCAATTCCTCGGGGTCGTCCACGCCGAAGGTGTTGAGGGCAATCCCGACCGACCCGCCGAGGAAGACCTCACTGCCCTCGAGGACGAACGGACGCGACAACGCCAGACGGACCCGTTCGACGAACACGGCGGCCTGCCTGTCGGCCCGACCGCCGGCGTCGCAGATCAGGGCCAGGAACTCGTCTCCGCCGGACCGGGCCAGGCAGTCGACCCGGGGGGCCACTCCTTCGAGCCGTCGGGCCACGGCGCCCAGGACGGCGTCGCCGGCTGCGTGGCCCAGGCTGTTGTTGACCGACTTGAACCGATCGAGGTCGAGGAGCACGACGGCCACGCTGCCGGGGATGCCGGTTCCGGCATCCGCAGCCTCGGCCAGACGGGATCCGAACTCGGGCCGGTCCGGCAGGCCGGTCACCGGGTCGCGACGCAGCTCCCTGCCGGCGCGATCGCGGTCGACCACGTCCCGCAGAAACGCCGCGACCGTACGATCGGTCCCCTCTCCTGCAGCGAAGAGCCGTCCTTCGGCGCGCAGCCGGTGGCCGCTGCGGTGGCGGAGTACGAGCGACAGTCCGCCGGAGGGACCCTCCGAGTCGGTGGTCGCCACCGGTCCGGTACCCTTGCTGTCCGCAAGGAGGACGCCGAAGGCAGAGCGGGCGAAGCCGCCGGGCAGGAGGGTGTCGGCCACGAAGCGACCCACCACCTCGTCCCGCTCCCAACCGAGCAGCTCCTCGGCACCCGCATTCCACTCGACCACGGTTCCCCAGCGGTCGATCTCGACATAGGCGTCCGGGCAGCTCGCGATCAGCCACGCCGCGCGGCGGGCGTCTGCAGTATCGGCTCGTGGCGTGACCGGAGATTCTGACGTTGGGAAGGCTGTCAACGCTCGGACCCCGTTTGCCGCCGCAGCCGCCCGAGATCATCGACCATGCGTGTCCGTCCCACCCGGCGTCCGGTGCACGTCCCCGCGAGGGGCCATGCGGTTTGCGGGTCATGGTAGGCACCGCCCCCTCCCACTTCAAGGATTTCCGATCACGCCGTGCCCGGGGAGCGCTACTCCGGCCGTGAGCGACCTCCCGCCGGCCACCGACGCCACGTCGACCCGTGCGATGACTTGGTGAGCGTTCCCGGCGCCGTTTCAGCGGCTGTGCCGTCCGCCGTGCCCTCCGATTCGGCCGTCGGGGAGTCCGCGCCGAGCTCCTCGGTACCGACGGACGGGCGACGCCGCACGCGGCGGCGGCGGAGGACCTCGAAGGCGAGCACGCCTACGACGATGACACCCACCGCCACGAGCGACCAGGTCCCGACCGTCGCCAGGATGCGGGTGAACGACAATCCGACGACGTACCCGAGCAGCGTGTACCCGACGCCCCACAACACGCCACCGAGGGCGTTCCAGAAGAGGAACACCCGGTATCGGAGCCCGCTCATGCCGGCAAGGCCCGGGATGATCGCCCGGGCGAAGGCGACGAAACGACCGAGGAAAACGGCGGGGCCCCCGTAGTGCTCGAGCAGGCCCAAGGTGCGTCCGACCGCGGGGTTTCCCCTGAGCGGCCGACGCTGCAGCAACCAGGGGCCCGCCGTCTTGCCCACCTCGAACCCGACCGAGTCCCCCACGATGGCGCACACCACCACCACCCCGATCATCAACCCGAGGTCCACCCGCCCGAGGCCGGCCAGGACGCCGCCGATGACCACGGCGGTCTCACCGGGAATGAAGAACCCCAGCATGAGCGCAGCTTCGGCGAAAGCCAGGAACCCGACCAGGGCGTAGGCGGTGGGACCGTGGAAGTGGAGCAGCCACCCGCTGAACCCTCCCGGATTCGACTGGGTCGAGGTGGCGATCAGCAGAGGGGCGCCGGTCACCTGGTCAGGGTGACACTCGTCCAGCTCCGCCGCCGGCAGGCCGGACAGGTCATCCACCGGTCGAACGGACGTCGGGGCAGCCACGCGGCCACGGGGAAGTGGAGCCAGGCGAACTCGAGAAGACCGACCCGGCTGATCGACCCGCAACGGGAGCAGACGACCGTCAGGACGCCGCGTTGTGGTACCGGCTCCCCCGCGGTCGCGGTGGCCGTGTCCCGGTCCTCCTCACCGGCCGGCGTGGCGGCCGAGAAGAGCGCGTGTTTGCCGGCCGGGCGGGCGTGCGCGGAGGGTGACGAGTGCTCGCCGTCGGGATCGCCGTCGTCCCCGACCGCCTCGGGCTCGACAGGCATCCAGAAGAGCGCTCGCTTTCCCAGCGGATCCGGTCCGGATCCCACTAGCCGGGGGCGCCGGCCACCGCGCTCCTCTCGAGCAAGGTCGCGGCAAGCACGCGGTATGCGACCGCGCCGGGTGAATTCGGGGCGTGCTGGAGGATCGACTTCCCGCGGGCCGGTGCCTCGGCGAACCGGATCGACTTGCGCACCGGCGGTTGGAGGACCGGGATCCCGTAACGGGACTCGACCTCCTCGAGGATGTGCCGGGCATGCTTGGTGCGGTCGTCGTACATGGTGGCGATGATCCCGCGGACGGTCAGGTCGGCGTTGGCGAAGGCCCGCACGTCCTCGATGGTCTCGAGCAACTGACCGACGCCGCGGTGGGACAGCGCCTCGCACTGCAGCGGAATCAGGACGGAGTCGGCCGCGGTCAGCCCGTTGATGGTGAGCACGCCGAGCGACGGCGGGCAGTCGATCAGGACGAGGTCGTAGAGGTGCAGCACCGGATCGAGCGCCCGGGCCAGGACGTGCTCGCGGCCGGTGCGGGTGAGCAGGTGCACCTCGGAGCCGGCCAGGTCGATGGTGGCCGGCAGCAGGTCGAGTCCGGGCACTCCGGGGACCGGACAGGAGACGTCGGCCACCGCCACGCGGCGCACGAACACGTCGTGCAGGGAGTGTTCCAGCGCGTCCGGGTCGAATCCCAGCGAGAAGGTGAGACACGCCTGCGGGTCGAGGTCGACGACCAAGGTCCGCCGCCCGAACTCTGCGGACGCCACCCCGATGGAGTGAACGGTTGTGGTCTTGGCCACCCCGCCCTTCTGGTTGGCCACGGCGAACACGTCGGTCACGGGCGGAGTCTACGCCTGCCGGCCCGGACCACAACTGGGACGCCACGGGTCAGAAACCGGCCATCCCGACGACCGGCTTCTGCAGCCGGGTGCCGCCGGCCGAGCCGGAGAAGGGGGCCGAAAAGCTGAAGAGCCCGCCGTCGGCGGCGACGAGCCGGTAGCCGAAGGCATTGTCAGAAGGCGTCATCCCCACCACGGGCGCGGCCAATGGGATCCCGCCGGTCGACCCGTAGAAGGGGGCCGCGCCGAAGGCGAAGATCCCCCCGTCTGCGGCAACCTCCCAGTAGCCCCCGGTCGAGGTGTCGGTGGCCGTACCCACCATCGGCAGGGCAAGCGGTGTGCCGCCCATCGAGCCGGAGAATGGGGCGTCGCCGAAGGCGAAGATCCCGCCGTCGGAGGCGACCAACCGGTACCCCCGGCCGTCGGCGGAGGGCGAGATGCCCACGATCGGCGCGTTGAGATGGCTGCCCCCCATCGAGCCGTGGAACGCGGCGTCGCCGAATGCGAAGATCCCTCCGTCGGAGGCGACCAACCAGTAGCCGCCCCCGTCAGGGGTGGCGGCGATGCCCACAATCGGCGCGTTGAGATGGCTGCCCCCCATCGAGCCGTGGAATCCCGCCGCGCCGAAGGCGAAGATCCCACCGTCTGCGGCGACTTCCCAGTAGCCCCCGGTCGAGGGCGACATGGCGATGCCCACGATCGGCGCGTTGAGATGGCTGCCCCCCATCGAGCCGCAGAACGGCCTGGCCGGGCTCGGATAGGCGAAGATCCCTCCGTCGGAGGCTGCCAGGTCGTACCCGCCGAGGGCTGCCGCCGGAATGGAACAGCCGGGGACCGAACCGACGGGTGGCGTTCCACCGGCGTCCCCGGTCAGCTGCGGATCGTGGTGGAACATCGGCCACGAGCCCGGGCCGACGGCTCGGGCCGCGTTGACCCCGGAAATCTCGTAGTGGTAGACGATCCCCTGTCCGCCGGGGACCGCTCCGCTGTAACCGGCGAGTGTGATCCCGACGGTGCCGTTGGGGTCGGCAGTGACGAGCGGCGAGTTCTGCAGGCCGATATTCGCCCCCAGATACGCGATCTGCTTGCCAGTCTGCCCGTCGAGGACGTACGCGCCGTTCTCGGTGGGCGCAATGATGTCGGCGTGACCGGATTGGGTCAGATCGGCGGTGACCACGGAACCGACGAGCGGCGAGGGCAGCGGGACCCGCCAGATGGTTGCCCCGGTCGCGGCGTTGAGGACCCACACCGAACCGCCGCCACCGGTGGCGGTGCCCTCGACCACCTGGAGGCTGCCGTTGCCGAGCACGTCGGAAAGGGCCGGCGAGGAGAACGTGCTGCCGTCCAGCCGGGCCGTCCAGACCGAACGGCAGTGGGTGTCGAAGGCCGTGACCGTATCGGTGTCCGACGCGTTCGGGAAGAACGTGCCGGTGCCCACCACGATCCCGGTCGCCCCCCCGGCCAGGAATCCGCCCACGGCCGGAGAGGAGTCGACCACCTGGTTGGTGTCGGCCCGGCAGATCAGGTTGCCGGTGCCAGAGAGGATGCGAACGTGACCGCCGTTCTGGTACGTCTGGCCCCTGCCGGTGCCGGCGGACTGATCCGCTCCCTGGACGATCTCGTCGGCCCCGGTGCCGTAGAGGTCGGCGAGCGCCGCGGTGGCGTGCACACTGTCCGAGTCGAAGAAGGGCCACCCGCGGAGTGGCGCGCCGGTCGAGGCCGCGAGCGTGTAGCCGACCTGACCGAGCGCACCGGCGTAGGCGCTCGGTCCGGTTCCCGAGGACGGCTGCAGGTTGCCGATTGCAATCCCGGCCTCGACCCCGGTTGACGGAGAGGCATCGGAGGACGGATTGACGACCGGAGTGAACCACTCGCGGTGGCCGGCCGGCCCGTAGGCCTGGTACCCCCCGGTTGCCGGGTCGGCGTCGTTGCCGGAGCCGACCAGCACGGAGTCGTTCGTGCCGGAACGGGAGAAGACAGACGGAGTCGAGTCGATCGGGCCGCTCTCGTCGGTCACTCCCGGGTTTCCCGCCGACCATCCTGCCGGGATGGTCGGAGCGGTGGGCGACGTGCCCGACAACGGGTTGCCGAGGTGGAAGGCGTAGAGATTTCCCGTGCGATCACCGACGACGGCGGAGGGCTGTCCATCGAGATTTGCCACGATCGGTGAGGAGTACGCGATCGGCGCACCTTGATCGGGCAGGACGCTGGTCCAGATGCAGTTCCATGTGGCCGGGAGCTGGTCGGCACCGCCGCAGGTCGTGCCCGACGGCGTGGCGCCGACCCGCACCGGGGTGGCAAGCGTGACCGCAACGCCGACCGAGGCTGCGAGCAGCGCACCGACGAGAACCCGGATGCCCACCGCACGACGGAGGGCGTGCAAGCGGGCGGCTCGTGGCGCTCTCGTCGACGCTCCGAGCTTCGAGGGAGAAGGCGGGACCGCGCGGATCGAGACAGCCTAGGGAATCCGCAAGCCGCGCGGAAGTCGCCACCACGCCCGCGCACTGTGGCGACGGCAGTCGTGCCCCGACAGTCGCGCCCCCGGCAGGAGTCGAACCCGCAACCTGATGGGTAGAAACCACCTGCTCTATCCAGTTGAGCTACAGGGGCGAGGCACAACGGCTGGCCGGGAGGTCCGTGCCTCCGTCGGCCTGTGCCACACTAGAGGCTCCTTGGTGGCCGTAGCTCAGTTGGCAGAGCGCCGGGATGTGGCCCCGGAGGTCGCGGGTTCGAGCCCCGTCGGTCACCCTCACGCCCCAGGGAACCCGGGTCTTGTCTGTCGCGGTGACGGGGGTAGCTTTCAGGGCAGGCGCCTCTAGCTCAACGGCAGAGCAACGGACTCTTAATCCGCAGGTTCTGGGTTCGAATCCCAGGGGGCGCACTGCAACAGGCGCACTGCATTGGCGCACCGCAGGTCTACATGGCGCACGACCGGTCAGCGCGCGGCGATCCCCCAGGACCCCGTCCACCGACCGCCCGGCTGCAGTCGAGCCAGGTCCGACCCCGATCGGAACGCGTCCGGCGGACAGGTCATCGGCTCGACCGCCAACGAGGTGCGGCGGCGGTCCGGTTCGAGGGTATCTCCGGTGTAGATCATGAAGTACCCGAAGCGCTCATCAGCCCACACCGTGACTCGCCCGTCGCCGTCCGGATGGTCGATTTCGACGTGGGCCCGGCCGTCGCTGTCACGCACAAGGTCGGTGAAGGCTGTGTCGAGGCAGGTCACCCCGATCATCCGCGAGGTGGTGTAGTCGAATTCGGTACTCGCCACCCCGGCCAGACCCTGGGGCAGCCCGCGCTCGTCGGTGAGCAGCCGCCGCGAGGCCGGTACCCGCAGGCGAACCTGATCCACCGTCGGGGTGCCGACAGTGAGGTAGGGATGGAAGCCGAGACCGAAGGGGAGATCTGAGGGGCCGATGTTCTCGGCTTCAGCGCTCACGGTGAGGCCGTCCCTCCCCAACCGGTACTCGAGGCCGAGACGAAGTGAGAACGGGTAGGCGGGCGACGGACGGAGCTCGCATTCGAGGTCCACTCTGTTCTGCGCTCGCCCGACCATCCGCCACGGCATCCATCGCACCAGGCCGTGGATGGCGGTGCGCCGCGCCGGCTCGTTGAGCGGCGCTTGAGCAGCCACCCCGTCGAACCTGTAGGCGCCGTCCGCGAGCCGGTTGGGCCACGGCGCAAGGACCTGTCCACGACCCCCGTGACTCCACTCGTCGGCCCCGAACCCGTCGAGCACCGAGCGGCTCCCCACGGTCAACGAACGGAGCGTGGCCCCCACCTCGGTGACCACCGCCCGCTGGCTGCCGTGACCGATCACCCACTGGTCGCCGGTCGCGGCTGTGGTCTCGGCGGGGCGCTGATCGGTGGCGGGCGGGCGTCGTGTCATGGGCTGGGCTCGTCGAGTCGTGCGAACGGTGACGCCGGCGGGCACACCCGCCGTAGCCGCTCCGTCGCCGGCTGATGTGCCCGGTATGGTAGGCGAAGCGACTGCGCCGGCCCGACGGGCCGGCCCCGCGATGGACCGACGCCCCGCCTGCCGTCGGCTGCCCCGCGGCCCGACGAAACGGAACGTCCTCCATGCGCATCCTGATCACCAACGACGACGGCATCTTCGCACCCGGGATCGCCGCCCTGGCCCGCGGGATCCGGGCCACGTTCGCCGACCGTCACGAGCTGATGGTGGTGGCCCCTCTGACCGACCACAGTGGAGCCGGGGCGGCGGTGGGAGCTGTGTACGAGCGGGAGTCGATCCCCTATGAGTCGGTCGAGATACCGGGGCTCGGCGACGTGCCCACGTACGGGATCGACGGGTCACCCGCCCTGGGTGTCATCCTCGCCTGCATCGAGGGCTTCGGACCCCGTCCCGAGCTCGTCGTGTCCGGGATCAACCACGGCATCAACGCTGGGCGGTCGGCGCTGCACTCGGGCACGGTCGGTGCCGCCCTCACCGGGGCCCAGTTCGGCGTCCGGGGCCTGGCCGTCAGCATCGCCTGGAGCTCCGACCCGGTGCCGTGGGAGACCGCCGTCGGGCTGGCCACCGGGATCGTCCCCGGGCTGGCCGAGACCGAACCGGGCACCGTACTCAACCTCAACGTGCCGGCGGTCACCCCCGACAAGCTCCGAGGACTCCGCCACGGGACCCTTGGCACGATCGGCCTCATCCGGTCGGTCCGACCGGAGCAGCGCCGCGTCGCCGGTCGACGGCGCTGCAGTCGACCGGACGGGCGGAGCGGTCACCCTCACCCTGCGCGGGAGCGGTGTCTCGACCGAGCGCCTCAAGGAGCGGGCGGAGCTCGAACCGGGCTCCGACGCAGCCCTCGTGGACGACGGTTGGGCATCTGTCACCCCCGTGGTCGGCGTCCGCGAGGACGTGACCGAGCGGGGCGACCGCGCGCTGCTCTCCGCATTGGCCTCCCACGGAGCGGAGTAGTGGGATCCGGGCCGCCGGCCCGACCATCCCTTGCCAGGTCCGCCTCCTCCGCCCACCGGGGGGCGTGCTGACGGAGCAGGATGCCCACCTGGTCGTCGGAGATCTGACGGAAGTCGTCGTACCAGAGGCCGACGGCCACGAATCGCTCCGGAGTGACCAGGCTGACCACCTCATCTGCCACAATCACGAGTTCCCGGACGACCTCCGGCGGGGCGACGGGTACGGCCAGGACGACCCGGTGCGCCCCGAGGGTCCGGGCGACCCCGACGGCGGCACGGGCTGTCGCTCCGGTGGCGAGACCGTCGTCGACGATGAGCGCCGTCCGACCGCTCATCGAAATCGGTGGTCGACCCCCCCGGTAGCGCCCAACGCGCTGGTCCAGCTCCCGGCGCTCCCGCTCCTCGACTGCCGCGACCTCCTGCCCGGTGAGCCCGGCCCTGCGGACGAGGTCTGTGTCGACCAGCCGGATGCCACACTCCCCGACCGCCCCGAATCCGGTCTCCGGACGGAACGGGAGCCCGAGCTTGCGGACGATGATCACGTCGAGCGGGGCGCCCAATTGCGCGGCGACCTCGACCGCGACCGGCACCCCGCCGCGTGGGAGGGCAAGCACGACCGGGGACTCGTCCCATCGCCGGGACAGCCGCTCGCCGAGCAGGCATCCCGCCTCCCTCCGGTCCCGAAAGACCCACCCGCCGGGGACCCGGCTCGGACGGACCATCTCAGCAGCTCCCACGGACCATGTCGGAAGACGGTCGTTCGTCGTCGCCCATCCCGGGTCTCCCGTTTGCACCATCCATCGTCACCACTCCAGGTTCCGCCCGTCCCTCCGGTCGCGCAAGGGTGCGACGTGTCGCCTGGCCTGGGGGAGGGCCGCCCGCCCACCAGCGCCTTTCGGCCTCGAACTGCCCGAAACGGCAAGAGTTGACATGAGCACCACTCTAAGTAGTAGTTTTGCTACTCTAGGTGTTCGCCTCCGGGCTCCGACGACGGTAAGGAGGCGCACGCCTTGCGTTCGCTCCGGTTGCACAGGGTCTCCGCAGCGGTCGCCTGCTCGACGGTGGGTGCCCTTGCCGCGTTGTGGCCGTTCGGGCCTCCAGCAGCGGCAGCGGGCTCACCGCGCCACCACCGGGTGGTCCCGATCGCCGCGACCGCCGGTCGCACCGCCGCCGAGGTCGGTGCCCGCCTGGCTCTCGACGGTATCGCCACCGGAGATACCGGATCTGGGCCGTTCCCGACGGCCCCGGCGCCCCCCGGGCTCACGATCGCCCTGGCCTCGCTCCACCTCCCGGTTCCGATCACCCCGCCCGCCGGGCTCCCCCCGGCGGGCGTACTCGCCCCGTTGGTGACCCTTGCACCGCAGGCGGTCGCCCCGTCCGGGGGCGTGTGGGAAGCGCTCCGCCGGTGCGAGTCCGGCGGCGACTACACCACCGACACCGGCAACGGGTACTACGGGGCGTACCAGTTCTCCCTCCAGACCTGGCACGGTCTCGGGTATCCGGGCCTCCCCAGCGATGCCCCACCGTCCGTCCAGGACGAGGCCGCCAGTCACCTGCAGGCCCGCAGCGGCTGGGGCCAGTGGCCGGCCTGCTCGCGCAAACTCGGCCTCTGACCGCGCTCGGGCACCGACCCACCCGGGGCTCGGTCAGACAGTGGTGCCGGGTCCCGGCAGCTGTGCCTCCAGCCAGTCGAACATGACCTGGGCCGACAGCCGGATGTTGTCGGACTGGCAGTGGGTCGACGTCCCGTCGGCTGGTCGGAACACTACCGGCGTGACGGGGCCGGACACCCCGGCGACGAAGGACTCGAACTGCGCGATCGGCTCGGGCCCCTCGCGCTCGCCGACCAACGCCAGGACCGGACACCGGATGTCGGCGCAGCGGCTACCCAGACGGTAGGCAGCCATCGCGTCGCGCCATGCGTGGAAGGAAGGGACCCCGAAGCGGGTGCAGATGGCCTCGATCCCCCACTGCATCTGCCGGGGCATGAGGTCCTCGGGGACGCCGGCGACATCCTCGGGCCGGATGTCCCGCACCATCCGGTACACGTCCGTTCCGACCCACGCCTCCATGTACCGGCTCATGTCCACCACCGGCGGGTTGGCCACGAGGGCCCCGACCCGCGGGATCGGAAGCCGCGGCCCGGGCCGCGAAATAGGACCCGAAGCTCTCGCCGGTGAGTGCCAGCCGGTCGGCGGCGACATCCGGCCTGCTCTCGAGCTCGTCGAGGACGGCGGCCAGCGGCACCTCGTAGTCAGGCCGGAAGGTCATCGCGGGGTTGGCACGCATGCAGCCCAGCTGCCCGGGCCCGTCGAACACGAAGACGTTCCATCCCCGCTCGGCTCCCGGGGCGCCGAGGTGGAAGTAGAGCTCCTCGGCGCTCGAATCGAACCCCCCCACCCCGACCAGGGTGGGGCGGCCGGCGTCCGCGCCGTTGGGGGCCGGCCGCACCAGGTACCCGGGCAGCGACCCACCCTCGAAGGGGATCTCGACCCGCTCCACGGGTGGATCGAGCAGCGCGGAGGCATCGGAGAAGCAGGCGAGGCTCCGCTCGCCCGCCCGGATGGCTCCTCCCGAGGTTCCGGCTGCGTAGTACTCGGCCGTCCGGTAGTAGGTGGAGGCCCGAAGCAGATGGTCCCGTGCACTGACCCGCCGCCCGGCGGACAGGCAGGACCTCCCCCGCTCCTCGACCCGCTCGGCCAGGCCCTCGAACGCCGTGGCCCAGCTCTCGGGGCTCCCGTCGGCGATCTCCGCCACGATCGCCAGGCACTCGCCCACCGTCGAGCCGCCGTAGTCGGCCACCCCGAGGGTCCGGATCAACTGGTAGTTGAACTCATCGTCGCGGAAGCCCTCCACCCGGACGGCGCTTCGGACCACCTCGGAGTCTTCGAAGGACACGGCACTCGTTTCTCGCGGCCGGACCGGAGCCGCGGGGTGGGCCCCGGCGGTCATTGTGCCCGATCCCCGGCCTACCCTGTGAGATGCGCGTCGCAGCCATTCAGACCACCGCGCGCACCGACCGCGAGCGTAACCTGCAAGCGGCCGACGCCCTAGTGGAGACCGCGGCCCGGGCCGGTGCGTCCCTTGTCGTCCTCCCCGAGTACTTCTCGGTCGCCGGCACACCCGAGGCGTTGCGGCGAGGTGCCGAGACGCTCGAGGGACCCACCGTCTCCTGGGCCTCGGCAGCGGCAAGACGCTGGGGCATCCACCTGGTGTCCGGCAGCTTCCCGGAGCGCCGCGGCCACGGGGAGGACCGGCTTGCCAACACCTGCTGCGTGCTCGGACCGGACGGTGCGCTGGTCTCCGTCTACCGCAAGATCCACCTCTTCGACGTTTTCCTCGCCGGAGCGGCCTTCCGCGAGTCGGACACCGTCGCTCCCGGGGAGGAAGCGGTCGTCCTCGCGCTCGACGGCGATGGCGCGGTCCTCGGGCTCTCCCTCTGCTACGACGTCCGCTTCCCCGAGCTCTACCGGATGCTGGCCCTCTCGGGCGCCACAGTGGTGGCGGTGCCCGCCGCGTTCACCGCCGCCACCGGTCCCGCCCACTGGGAGCTGCTCCTCCGGGCCCGTGCGGTCGAGGAGCAGGTCTTCGTGATCGGTGCCGGCCAGGTCGGCCGGCTCCCGGCAGGCATGCCCCGCTGTCACGGGCACTCGATGATCGTGGATCCGTGGGGGACTGTCCTGGCCGTGCGGGACGACCCCACGCCCGGCGTTGTGATCGCCGACCTGGACTTCGACACGCTGACCCGGGTGCGGGCCGAGCTGCCGGTGCTGGCGAACCGGCGACCCGCGGCGTACCGTGGACTCCATGACGACAGGGGGGGCTGAGGCGGCACACACGTCGAGGGGGGCGCCCAGAGTGCGGTCGGCCGGTGCCGCCGCAGGGCAGTCGGCCGTCCCTTACGAGGTCGGGATGTTCGACTCGGACGGCCTCGAGCTCTATTACGAGGTGTACGGACAGGGCCCGCGGGTCCTGGTCTTCCTGCACGGGATCCTGCTCGACGCCAACCTCAACCGCCGGCTGGCTGTCGACCTCGCTGCGAGGGGCAACCGGGTCGTCCTGCTCGACCTTCCCGGCCACGGCTTGTCCGAGCGGCCCATGCGGGCGTCGTTCCACCGGATGGACACCTACGCGCGACCACGTGGTGAACCTTCTCGACCACCTTGGCATCGACCAGGCCGTCATCGGCGGGGTGTCCCTCGGCGGGAACGTGAGCCTCCTCGTGGCCGCCCAGGCGCCCGAGCGGGTCCGGGGTCTGGTCATCGAGATGCCGGTGCTCGAATGGGCACTGCCGGCGGCCGCGGCCACCTTCATCCCCATGCTGTTTGCGGTCCACTACGCACGGCCGCTGGTGAACCTGGTTGCCAGTGTCTTCCGCTGGCTCCCCCGCACCGGCAACGGCCCGGTCGACAGCGTGATGAACACACTCTCCAACGACCCTCGGGAGACCGCGGCCGTCCTCCATGGGATCCTGGCCGGGCCCATCGCGCCGACCGTCGCCGAGCGGGCCGCCATGCAGGTCCCGGCCGTGGTCATCGGTCACCGGGTCGACCGTGTGCACCCGTTCCACGACGCCGAGCAGTTGGCCAGGCGCCTCCCCCAGGGCGAGCTGCTCCAGGCCAACTCGGTACTCGAGCTGCGGGTCCACCCGGAGCGCCTGACGACCGAGATCGATCACCTTCTCACCACGGCGTGGGGGAATCCCTCCCAGGGCGTGAGCAAGGCCGGCTGATCCACCGGGACGCCCCGACCCTCAGTCGTCCGGGTCGGACTTCCGTGATCGCTTGCGTTCCGATTGTCGGCGCTTGGCGTCCAGTCTGCGCTGCTTGGCCGCCCTGGTAGGGCGTGTCGGGCGGCGGGGGGTCTCCACGTGCAGTGCGGCGGCCAGCCGTTCGCAGAACCGCTCCGTGGCGAGCTGCCGGTTGCGGAACTGCGACCGCGCGTCGTCGGCCACCACCCGGAGCTCCGGTCCGACCCGCTCGATGACCCGGGCCCGCTGGCGCGGGCCGAGGGCGGCGGAGCCGGTCACGTCGAAGCGGAGCTCGACCCGGGTGTTCACCTTGTTGGCGTGCTGACCACCGGGACCACCGCTCGGGCCGAACCGGAACTGCAACTCGGAGACGGGGACGCGCACGGACCCGGTCACCCGGACGACCTCGGGACCAGAGGTGCGCTCCCGCCCGGACGTCACCGTCCGCCCCGTCGGCACTGCCTCGTTCGGCGCACGAGCAGAACCTACCGGGGAACGCCGGTCCTACACTCGGCGCATGTCCACAGCCGGCTCCGCCGTGACCCCGCTCGCCGGCCAGGTGGCCCTCATCACCGGCTCGTCGTCGGGCATCGGCGCGGCGGCGGCCCGCCGCTTCGCCGCCCTCGGTGCCACCGTGGTGGTCAACTCGGTGCGTTCGGTCGAGGCCGGCACCGCGCTCGCCGCCGAGATTCCGGGAGCGGACTACCTGCGTGCCGACGTGGCCGACGAAGCGCAGGCGGCCGGGCTGGTCGATCAGGTGGTCGCCCGCCACGGACGCCTCGACATCCTGATCAACAATGCAGGCACCACGTCGGTGATCCCCCACTCCGACCTCGAGGCAGCTTCGCCCGAGGTGTGGCGGCGGATCTTCGACGTCAACGTGATCGGCACCTGGCAGGTCACAGTGGCCGCGGTCCCGCACCTCCGTGCGTCCGGACACGGCCAGGTGCTCAACGTCTCGTCCGTTGCGGGCGACCGGCCGGTCGGCAGCTCGATCCCCTACGCCTGCTCGAAGGCGGCCCTCAGCCACATGACCCGGCTCCTCGCATTCACCCTCGGACCGGACGTCCGGGTCAACGCGGTCGCACCGGGCCTGGTCGACACGCCATGGACCGAGGGATGGACCGCGGTGCGCGAGTTCGTCCGCGCGGAGGCGCCACTCCGCCGGTCGGCCACACCCGACGATGTGGCCGAGGCGCTGGTCGGTCTGGCCCGTGCCACCTACGTGACCGGCGAGGTGGTCCTCGTCGACGGCGGCATCCACCTGCGCTGATCGAGCGCGGCGTTCGATGGTCAGGTCAGGACGGTGTCGATGGCGGTGCCGGCCCTGAGGGTCCGGGTGACCGGGGTGCGTTCGGCGATCGCCGCCAAGCGGGTCCGCTGGCCGTCGTCGAGAGGAGCCGCGCACTCGACGGACCGCTGGATCCGCTCGGTGCGCCCGGACCGGTCGTCGGTGCGGAACAGCTGGGCCCGCACACGGACCTCGCCGAGCTCCCACCCCTTGCGGTCGGCGTACATCCGGAGGGTCGCCGCGGTGCACTGGACCAGTGCCGCGAGCAGCAGCTGGTACGGGTTCAGTCCGTGGTCGCCGCCGCCGACCGAGGTGCCCTCGTCGACCACCAGACGGTGCCGGCCGGCACGGACCTCACCCAGGTACCCGCCTGAGTTGACGAGGGAGACCAGGGCGAGCGGCCGCTCCCCATCGCGATCGGTCGCCGGCGCTCCCATCGCTCCTTCGTAGCACCGAACCCGCAGCGGGATGCACCTTCCCGGCACGGTCCGACCGTGCCACAGTGGAGGGGTGGGAACGATCACGGAGCTCGAGAGCCCGGGCCGCAGTGACCGCCCGGGGCGCCGGCCGTTCCCCTGGCTGAGCACGGACGCATGGATCATGGTCGCGGCGCTGGTGGCACCGATTGCCGCAGCCATGGCGCTCATCCCCTGGCGGGGCCGCTCGGACACGGCGGACAACGCCATGATCCTCGTCGTGGTCATCGTCGCCGTCGCCGGCACGGGACGGAGAACCGCCGCCGCGGTCTCGGCCCTGGTCGCCGCGCTCTCCTTCGACTTCTTCCTCACCCGGCCCTATCAGTCGTTCCGGATCAGCAGGAGCTCCGATCTGGTCACCGAGATGCTCCTGTTGGTCGTCGGACTCTCCGTGGGTGAACTGGCTGCCCGGGGGAGGAGGCACCGTGACGCCGCCTCGAACAGCCGCCATCGGGTCGCGCAGCTCCACCGCATCACCGAACTCGCGGCAAGCGGCCGTGAGCCCGCCTCGGTCGCCGGCATCGCGGCCGCGGAGTTGCGCACGCTGTTGTCCCTGCGCGGATGCCGCTTCACCCGCCATCCCCCCGACAATCTGACCGCCCGGGTGACGCCCGAGGGCGAGGTCGTGGTCGGCACCGAGATCTGGCCCACGGACACGCTCGGACTGCCCACGCGGACGGTCGACCTGCCGGTGCGAGGGGGCGGCTGGGTGTTCGGCCACTTCCTGCTCGACCCGACGCCCGGGACGCCGGTTCCGTTCGAGGACCTCACGGTGGCGGTGGCCGTCGCGGATCAGGTGGGCGCGGCCATGGCCGCCGAGGAGTCCACGGCCGATCGGTCGCACCCGGTCTGACCCGGTCGTGTCGGGCCGCTCCGCCGCCTGCGGGTAGGCTGCATTGGATTGTCAGGTGCGCCGGGAAGACTGGTCGGCTCCGGGTACTGCGCGTGGAGGCCGCTTGACCGATCCTGAGCTCACAACAGGCGTCCCTGTCCAGGTGACACCCGTGTCGCGTCGTCGGCGCAAGCTCCCCGGCTGGCGTGAAGAGGCGCTCCGTACCACCTTCTGGCTGGTCCCCTGCCTCCTCGTGATCGTCGCGCTGGTGCTCTTCGCGGTCACGTTCGCGGTGGACATCGCCGCCTACCACCACAGATTCTCGCTGCCGTTCTGGTTCCGGACGGGAAGCGCCGACGCCGGCCGCCAGGTGCTCATCGCCATTGCTGCCGCGGTCATCACCGTGATCGGCGTCGTCTTCTCCATCACCATTCTGGCGTTGACCCTCGCGTCCCAGCAGTTCGGTCCGCGCATGATGCGTCACTTCATGCGTGATCTCGGCAATCAGATGACGCTTGGCATCTTCGTCGGCACCTTCGTGTACGCCGTCTTGACTCTCGGGTGCATCACCACCACCTCGACCGGGGAGTTCGTACCCCATCTGTCGATCACCGTCTCCGAGGCGCTCCTCCTGGTCGATCTCGGCGTCCTCATCTACTTCATCCACCACATCGCCACGTCGATCCAACTGCCGGAGGTCATCGCCCAGATCGCCGACGACCTCCAGGCCGCGATCGACACCGAGTACCCGCGAGCCGTCGGGGACCCACCGGAGGCCCAGACGGACGAGAGCGGCCGCAGCGTGACCGAACTCGTCGCGCTGCTCGACGAGCGCGGAGCCACCGTGCCGGCGGCCACCAACGGGTATCTGCAGTTCGTCGCGTACGGCGAGCTCGTGCGGATCGCCACCCGTCTCGATGCGGTCATCCGGCTCTCGTTCCGTCCGGGGCACTTCGTGCTGGCCGGTCGCCCGCTTGCCACCGTCTGGCCCGGTGGTGCGGCCGCGCAGGTGCGCAAGTCGCTCGCCAAGGCCCACCTCAGTGGGCCGCACCGGACCTTGAACCAGGACCCGGTGTTCGCCATCGACCAGCTGGTCGAGATCGCCATCCGCGCGCTCTCACCGGCAGTCAACGACACGTTCACGGCACTCACCTGCATCGACTGGCTGTCCGCCGGGCTCAGCCAGATCTCCGGACGGGTGTTCGGCGAAGGCGTCTACCGGGACGAATTCGGTCGGATCCGGTTGATCGAGCTCGATCCGAGCTATCCGCGGATGGTCAACCGCGCGTTCGACAAGGTGCGCCAGGCGGGCCGCGGGATGCCGGCGGTGATCATCCGCCTGCTGGACTCGCTCACCCACATCGTCGAGTACACGAGGGACGCGACCCAACGAGAGGTCCTGCTCCGCCAGGGGGACATGATCCTCAGGGGTGCGGAACGAGATGTCGACGAGCCCGAGGACCTGGCCGACATCCGACGACGGCACCTGGCACTGGTCACCGTGGCCCAGCAGATGCAGCAGGACCGACGTACGGACGCGGAGGATGCCCATCGAGCGTCGCAACCGGGAGGGTGAAGACGAACCGGGCCCCACCTCCCGGAGCCTCTTCGACCCAGATGCGCTCGACGTGTGCCTCGACGAATGCTTTGGCGATGGTGAGCCCGAGGCCGGCGCGCCCCCCGGTGTCGAACCGGACGAACCGGTCGAACACCGCGTCCCGCTCGGCGGGCGGCACGCCCGGGCCCCGGTCACTGACCGACACCGCCACCCGATCGTCGCGCGTGGCGGCGGCAATCGTGATCGGCATCCCCTGCGGGGCGTGTCGAGTGGCGTTGTCGAGCAGGTTTGCGAGCACCTGCCCGATGAGCACCGGGTCGACCTCGACCTCTGGGAGCGAGTCCGGGATCTCCACCTGGACGGGGTACTCCCGCAATGCCGGTCCGAGGCCGGCGACCGCCTCAGCGGCGAGATCTGAGACGGACACCGTCTTCTGCTGAAGCTCCAGGGCGCCGGCGTCGAAGCGGGTCATGTCGAGGAGGCTGTCCACGAGACGGGTCAGCCGATCGATCTCGAGATCGAGCAGCCCGTGGAGTTCCTGCTGATCGGCCGTGGACAGGGACAGCGCCGGGTCCGAGAGCGTCGACGACGCGACCTTGAGGCTGGCCAGCGGGGTCCGCAGGTCGTGCGACACCGCCCCCAACAGGGCATGGCGCAACCGGTCGACCTCGTCGAGCAGCTCCGAGCGCAGCGCCTGCTCGCGCAGCTGCGCCCGCTCGAGGGCCAGGGCGGCGTGGTTTGCGAAGGTGCGGATCACCGAGTGGTCCTCGTCGGAGGCCGGCACTCCCTTCACGACCAGCATGCCGACCGGACGGCCGGCCGCGGACAGGGCCACGGTGCGCATGGCGGCCGGATCTCCCGGCGCCGTGCCCAGGCTGATCGGCACTCCAGACTGCGGGTCGAGCCGGTGGAGCTCCTCCTCGGTCAGAGCCTCCCCGGACGAGGCGGCGATGGCGAGCTCCCCGTCGTGCGGCACGAGCACCGTCACCCCGAGGACACCGAACACCGTGGCGACCGTTCTCACGATCGTCTTCAAGAGCGCCTCGACCGACTGGTCCCCCACCAGGAGCTCGGACAGGTCGGAGAGGCGCTGCGCCTCGTTGGTCCGTCGGTCCACGCGGGCACGGGCGGACCCGAGGCTGGCGACGACCCGCGAGATGAGCAACATGATCACCGCGTACACCACCAGTGCCACCCAGTCCTGGGTGGTCCCCACGGTCACCCGGTCGTAGGGGGGGATGAACCCGATGTCGTACACCAGGAAGCCGACCACGACGCTCACGACACCTGCGACGAACCCGCCGGTGATCACGCCGGCCACCACGGGGACGACCAGCACCAGGCCTGCCGTGGCAATGCTCAGGTCGGCCCGGAACGGCAGCATCGCAAAGCCCAACCCGAGGGCGGTCACCGCCCCGACCGCCGAGCCCAGCAGCGTCCTGTTCATGGCTTCATCGTCCTCGGTCGTGTCCCCGGTCCGCGACGCGGACGATTTGCGGGGAGACCGCGTCGAAGAACCTAGTGCGGCGGCGCACGACGCGGCACGCTCCGCGACTCGACGAGACGCAACTCGACGAGACGCAACTCGACGCGGCCGGTGCCCCGCTGCACTCTTCCGCTGCACTGGGCTCGGGAGGGTCCCGGCTATCCTCTGTGCATGTCCGATGCCTCGGCCCTGCGAACGACCTGATCCCGGTGCTCGCCCGGACCGAGGGATAGCCGCCGTGTCGAAGGTCCTGGTCATCGATGACGACCCGTCCCTGTTGCGGGCCCTCCGGCTCGGGCTGCAGGCGAGCGGCCACGATGTCGTCACGGCGACGAGCGGCGAACTCGGGATCTCCCAGACGGCGCGAACGTCCCCGGACATCGTGGTGCTCGACCTCGGGCTCCCCGACATCGACGGGCAGGCCGTCTGTCGTCGGATCCGCCAGTGGAGCGAGGTCCCGATCATCATCCTCTCCGCGAACGGAGCCGAAGACCGCAAAGTGGCCGCCCTCAACGGGGGCGCCAACGACTACGTGACGAAACCGTTCGGAATGGCCGAGCTCGAAGCGCGGATCCGCGCCGGCGTCCGGCACCGACCTCCCGAGCCGTCCGACTCGCCGCCCCCGGTCCTCACCATCGGTGCCCTGGACTTCGACCTGATCCACCATGAGGTCCGGTTCGACGGGACGCTGGTCGACCTCACCGGCAAGGAGTTCGAGGTGCTGTCGTATCTCGCGCGCCATGCCGGACGGACCTGCACCCACCAGATGATCCTGGCCGCCGTCTGGGGTGCAGGCTTCGGACGCGAAGCCCAGTACCTCCACGCCTATGTGCACCGGCTGCGTCAGAAGCTCCATGATCGATCGGGAACCCTCATCCGGACGACGCCGGGTGTCGGCTACAGCCTCCGTGCCGAGGGAGAGGATCCGGAGCGGGTCGACGGACGGCGGGGCGTACCATGAGTGTCGGTGGTCGACGGGCACCAGATGCGTCGCCCGGACCGGAGCACCGGACCCACCCGGTGCCCAGGACGTAGCGACCGGGGAGGCTCGAACTCGTGGCACGGGGAACACTGCGGTTGTATCTCGGGGCCGCGCCCGGGGTCGGCAAGACCTACGCCATGCTCAACGAAGGATGGCGTCGGAAGGAACGCGGGACCGACGTTGTCATCGGCTGGGTGCAGGAACACGGCCGGCCCCAGACCGACGCGCAGATCCGCGATCTCGAGATCTTCCCCAGGACCGTGTCCGAGTACCGCGGGCAGACCTTCGAGGAGATGAACCTCGACGGCCTGCTCGAGCGCAGGCCGGAACTGGTGCTCGTCGATGAGCTCGCCCACTCCAACGTCCCCGGCGGCAAGCACCCCAAGCGGTGGCAGGATGTCGAAGCGCTCCTGGATGCGGGCATCAACGTCATCTCGACGATCAACCTGCAGCACCTCGAGTCGTTGAACGACGTGGTGGAGCGGATCACCGGAGTCACCCAGCACGAGACTGTTCCGGACCCGGTGGTGCGGGCCGCCGACCAGCTGGAGCTGGTCGACATGGCCCCAGAGGCCCTCCGGCGCAGACTGGCTCACGGAAACATCTATCCACCCGAACGCATCGATGCGGCGCTGAGCAACTACTTCCGACCCGGAAACCTCACCGCACTCCGCGAGCTCGCGCTCCTCTGGGTTGCAGATCGTGTGGACGAGGAGCTCAACGACTACCGCGAGCGCCACCGCATCGCCGGGCCGTGGGAGACCAAGGAACGCGTGGTGGTCTCGATGACCGGCTCGCGCGGCAGTGCAGTCCTGATCCGGCGGGCGGCCCGCATGGCGATGCGGATCAAGGCGGAGCTGGTCGGCGTGCACGTGCGCACCGACGACAGCCTGACCGGCACCAGCGCCCAGGACCTGGTCCAGAACCGGGTCCTGCTCGAGGACCTTGGAGGGAGGTACGTCGAGGTGGTCGGCGCCGATGTGGCCCCCGCGCTGGTGCAGGTCGCACTGGCCGAGAACGCCACCCAGCTGGTCATGGGGGCGACCCACCGTGGCCGGGTGCACGACTTCGTCCGCGGATCGGTCATCAACTCGGTGATCCGGGCGGCCGGCGGGTCCCTGGACGTCCATGTCATCGCCACCGCCGCCGAGCTGCAAGACGACCCCGACCGCGCCAACCCGGCCCAGCGGACACGGAGGAAGGCCCGACGGCCATCCGACCCTCGCCACCGCAACCGGCTGCTCTCACCCCTCCCGGCTCGCCGTCGCCTCGCGGCGGTGCTCATCGGCGTGATCGGCTTTCCGCTCCTCACGATCGTCCTGACCAGTCAGCGGACGACCGACAGTCTGTCCACTGCGCTCAGCTGCTACCTGGTGCTGGTCGTGCTCGTCGCGGCGACCGGAGGCGTGTGGCCCGCGGTCCTGGCCGCAGCTGCCGGCTTCCTGCTCTCGAACTACTACTTCGCGCCGCCGGTCCACACCTTCACCATCGCCGACACCCGGGACGTCCTCGCACTCGCGATGTTCCTGATCACCGCGGGAGCGGTCAGCGTCCTCGTGGACCTCGCGACCCGCCGGACGGCGGCGGCCATCCAGTCCAAGGCGGACGCCACGATGCTCGCCCGGGTGGCGGGTCGCATGGTGGCTCCGGAGGGCAATCCCCTCGCTGGCCTGCTGGACGATCTGATGGTGGCCTTCCGGCTGGACGCAGCCAGCGTGCTGCGGAAGGACGGCGCGAGGGCCACCGGCAGCGATGGCCCGGAGAGGGCGGAGGCGAACAGCGCGGAACCCGGGGGGACGGGGAGCCGGCCCTGGGCGCAGGTGGCGACCGCCGGAACCCCACCGGTGCTCACACCACAGGACGCGACGCTCGTGCTCCCCCTGACCGACCGGGAGGTCCTCGCCCTCAAGGGACCGGGGCTGACCGCGCAGGACCGGGACGTCCTCTCGGCCTTCGCCGCCCAGCTCTCCACCGCGCTCGAGAGCGACCGCCTCCATCGCGAGGCAGCCGAGGCGGAGGCGGTGGCCAGGGCCAACGACCTGCGTTCGGCGCTGCTCGCCGCGGTCAGCCACGACCTGCACCCGCCCCTCGTGACGATCAAGGCGGCCGCGTCGAAGCTGCTGTCGGACGAGCACGCCCCCGACCCCAGGCAGGACCGCGACCTGCTGCGCTCCATCGACGAGGAGTCCGACCGGCTGAACAGCCTCGTCGAGAACCTGCTCGACATGGGCCGGCTGCAGAGCGGTTCTATCGAGATCCGCCACCAGGTCACCGACGTCCACGAACTGGTCGCATCCGTCGTCGACGGTCTCGGGACCCGCCGGGACCAGGTCGGCTCCGACGTCCCGGACACGGTCCCCCCGATCAGCACGGACCCGGCGCTCCTCGAACGGGCGATCGCCAACCTGGTCGACAACGCACTCCTCCACGGCGGCGGGAGCGAGGTGCGGATCGAGGTCGGCTACGCCGCCGGACTCGTCTTCATCCGGGTCGTCGACCGTGGTCCGGGCATCCCGCGGGCCGACCGGGAGCGCGTCCTGCACCCGCTCCAGCGCCTCGCCGGGGCCCCGGAGCGCCGGGAGGGAGTCGGGCTCGGCCTGGCCCTGTCCCGTGGCTTCGTCGAGGCGGTCGGCGGGGAGCTCGACATCGAGGACACCCCGGGGGGCGGGTGCACCGTGGTGATCCGGATCCCCGAGGACACCTCCGGCCTGGGCAACGCCCAACCGGAGGACCCGATCGCCGACACGTCCGACGGGGACCGGGTCAAGGACCAGCCGGACGCCCGGGACGACATCGGCGGCCAGGGGGGAGATGCGACCGCGCCGACACCGGCCCCTGTCGCGCGCCCGTGACCGGTCCGGCCCACGCTGCGGCCGAGATCGACCCCGTCGGGCGCCTCGGTGATCTTCCCGCCACCGCGCTCCCGATCGCGCTCTGGCAGGTGCAGCGCTCCCGTCCCGTCGGGGCAACGATCGATCTGGAGATCGCCGGACGGCGGCAGGAGGCCATCGCCGACCTGGTGACCGGGGCCGGCCTCACCCTGCTCCCGGACTCGCTCGTCACGAACGGCGACACCGTGCGCCTGCGGGCGGTGCGTGAGCGCACCCTGGCCGACACCGTGGGCGAGGACATGCGCCTCCTGGTCTGCGGGGTGAACCCCTCGCTGTTCTCCGCCGACGCAGGCGTGGGGTACGCACGACCCGGTAACCGCTTCTGGCCGGCGGCCCTGGCCGCCGGCATCGTCCGGGCCGACCGTGACCCGCTCGCCGCGTTCGAGGGTGGCATGGGGATGACCGACTTCGTCAAACGCGCCACCCGCACCGCGGCCGAGGTGACCCGGGCCGAGTACGCGACCGGCTTCGCCCGGGTCACCCGCCTGGTCGAGTGGCTGCGGCCGGGTGCTGTCTGCTTCGTGGGGCTGTCCGGCTGGAGGGAGGTGGTGGACCGCCGGGCGGTGGCCGGTCCCCAGGTCGGCGCCGTGGGGGACGGCCGGCCTACGTGATGCCATCGACCAGCGGCCTCAACGCACGCACCCCGCCGGCCGAGCTCGTCCGCCACCTCGAAGCGGCCTGGGCCCTCGGCGGGCCACCCGGCTGAGCCGCATCGACCCGGTCAGGACCGGTGGAGCCCGTCGACCGGGACGAAATGGTCCACGACCGGCGGCGACGCGAAGTAGGGACCGATGAGGGCGCGCCAGGCGGCGAAGGCCTCCGACTCGCGGAAGCCGACGACGTGGTCCTCGAGGGTCTCCCACTCGACGAGCAGCAGGAACCGATCGGGCGACTCGACACCGCGGTGGAGCTCGAGCGACCGGAACCCCGGCGAGGCCGAGATGATCCGACGGGCCTCGAGCAGCGCCGCCTCGAAGGCTTCCTCTGACCCCGGCCGGACGGAGATGAGCGTGTGTTCGAGCACCACGGGGCGTGACACTAGAGGGGTCTGCGCCGGTGGTGCGACTCGGGACGGACCCGGTGGCGCCGGCGCGGTCGGGACGGTACTGTGCGACCAGTCGCGGCGGCTCGGACAGGCGAGCGGCCGTTGGCCAGAGGTGGACGATGGACGGGTTCCGCGACGGTCAGGAGTGCCCCAAGTGCGGGTCGACGGACGTTCCGCGCCTCATCGTGCGCGGCTCGGGCGCGGTCACCGACGGGGTGAGCCTGCAGTGCCGGCGCTGCCACCATGAATGGTCGGACGACCGCACGCGCAGCCAGCAGGCGTCCTGAGCGGGGGCTCGGCCTCAGCTCGGCACGAAGCTGCCCGACGTCAGCTCGACCGGGGCCCCGATGAGCTCCTCGGCACACCCCTGGGCGGCTACCGCCGCGTCGTCGCTCATGGCCACGCACCGCCTCCCGTCGGCCGTGTCGCAGACAGCCACCGTATGCGCCGGGTCGAGACCCTCGTAGGTCACGGTGTAGGTGGCGACGGTTGCCGGTCCCTCATAGCCACCGAGGGTCCCGACCGCCTCCACTGCCCGGGTCGTCGTCGCCGCCTCGTCAGCGAGGTCGGCGACGAGCGGGGGCCGTCCGTCCGGCCGGGCCGACCACACCCCGAGGCCCGGCTTGGTGAGCAGGCCGCTGACGGTGGTGACCAGTCCGAGTGCACCCGGATCCTCCCGGAGGAGTGGCACCACCGCGGCCAGGCCCTGGTAGACGGCGTTGTTGAAGGGCCCCCCGGCGAAGGCCATGCCGCCCGTCACCGTCGGTGTGCCTCCGGGATCGAGCCCGAGGGTCCGTTGCTGCACCCGCACCGCTGACGGGAAGCAGCTGTAGAGCTCGACCACGTCGACTTCGGCGACCGGCCGCCCGATCCGCTCCGCGGCAGCCGTGGCCAGGACGGAGAGGGCCGGCCAGGCGGCCGGCCGTTGGCGGCGGAGCAGCGAGACCGCGTGGCTCGACTCGAGCCCGACCAGCGGAAACACCCAGCGGTCCTCGGGGACCCCCAGGCGACGGGCTGCCTCCACCGAGCACAGCACCATGGCCGCTGCCTGGTTGACCGTCCACTGGGACGCGTGCCACTTGTTGTAGGGAAACGAGAGGGGGCGGTTCTCGGAGGACGGGGTGTCGAGGAATCCGGCGTCGCGCGGCTGGGGGAACGCGGCGCGCGGGTTGCTCGTCGCCACCTTGTTGTAACGGGCCCACAGGGCCGACACCTCGGACCGGTGCTCGCCGAGGGTACGCCCCTCGGATGCGCGCAGGGCGTTTTCGATCATGGCGTACTGCTGCACCGGCTCCCAGAGCCGGTGGGCGACCTCGACCGGCTCGAGGAAGGGGCCGCTCCGGGCGTGGAGCACGTCGGGGACAGCGTCGGTCTGGCGGGTCCCGGCCGCGTCGAGGCCGACCCGCTCGCGGTCGCGCGCCCAGCGCATCGACTCGCCGCCCGCCACCACGGCGACCTCGGAGGATCCCGAGAGCAGGGCGGCCATCGCATCGTTGATCAGGCTCTGCTGCGGGATGCCCAGCTCCACGAGGTGGGTGCGCGCCCCGGAGGCGCCCACCGCGGCCGCGACCAAACGGGCGGGGTCAGGGTAGGTCCACGTCCCCTGCGGGACGGCGATCCGGTCGATGGCGCCCGCCACTGCGGTCGACCCGCAGTCGGTCAGCGCAGCCTGCACCGCGCAGGCCATGAGCTCGACCGCCTCGGCGTCGGCGTCTGCCACGCCGACACCGACGAGGACCGGCGTCCTCGGCCCGGGGATCCCGGCGGTCACCCGGTCCCGCCGTCCCGGTCCGTCCCAGCGGCCACCGGGGCGGGGTCCGCGGTGCGGCGGGCACGGAGCATGCGCCCGAGCTCACGCCACGACACCGGTACGGCCCCCATGGCCAGTGCCTTGGACCGTGCCCGCTCCGGCAGGTCGTAGTGGGCGTGATGGGGACGGCCCCGGCGGTCCTGGAACGCCGCCCGACGGATGCCCATCGCCGCGGCAAAGGCGTGCAGCTCCTGCTCGGTGTCGGCCACCAGGTGGGACCAGCGGTCGTCGATCGGCCCGAGCCGGGCGGGCTGGCGCCAGTCGTCGAGGTACACCGTCACCGGAGCTCCCCGACGATCGTCAGTCTCAGAGGACCCGTCCGGCCGCGCCGCCCTCGACGACGACCGGCAGGCCGTGCGCCTCCCATGCCTGCATGCCCCCAGCCACGTTGCGCACGTCGAATCCTGCAGCAGCAAGGTGCAGGGCGACCGACCCGGAGCGTCCGCCGACCCGGCAGAGGCACAGGATGGTGCGGTCGGCAGGCAGGTCGGCCATCCGGTCGGGGACGAGGCCCATGGCCAGGTGGGTTGCGGCCGGCGCGTGCCCGGCCGACCACTCGTCGTCCTCGCGGACGTCGAGCAGGAGGGCACCCGTCCGGGTGAGCCGGTCGGCATCCCCGGGTTCGATCTCGACCACATCCACCGGCGACTCGCTCACGGTCTCACGGTACAAGAGGATCGGCCGGGCTCGACAACGGTCCCCGGCCGGCTCCGAGGTCCATGAGCTCGATGCGCACCCCGTCCGGGTCGGTGCAGTAGAGGAAATCCAGCCGGGTGCCGCCGAGATCGAGTGTGGTGCGGGTCGACGCCACCACGCTGCCGCCGAACGCCCCGACGGTTGCGGCCACCGCCTCGAGATCGTCCACCCGGAGGGAGAGATGGGTGAGGCCCAGCCTGTTCATGGGCCGCCGATCGGGCCCGCCGGTGGTGCCGGGTGCGTCGAAGGCCAGCAGCTCGAGGGTGACCCCGTCCCGACGGACCATCCGCGAGCGCAGGCGCACCCCCTCGACCTCCATGAGCGCGGCGAACTCCCCCCCTACCTCGTGGGAGCCCACCTCCTCGAAGCCGAGGCCGTCGCGGTAGAACCGGAGGGAGCACTCGAGGTCGGAGACGCAGATCCCGATGTGGGAGACCGAGAGACTCACCGGCCGGCGCCCGGCGCTTGGGCGAGGAGTCCGCGCACGAACTCGCCGACCTCGCGGTAGGCCCTGCGGCTCCCCTCGGCCCAGGGCATCAGGATCGGGAAGACGTGGAACATCCCCGGCTCCTCGAGCGCCACCGTCCGGACCCCGGCGGCCTCGAGGTGTCCGACGAACTCGCGGATCGCGTCGCGCAGCATCTCGTCGGCCCCAAAGGACACGAACGTTGGCGGCCACCGGCTGAGGTCCTGGTCGACCGCCGAGACAGCGGGCGAATCCGGGTCGACCCCGTGGAGGTACGAGGCGGTCGGGATGTTCCAGGGCAGGATGTCCCGATCGGCGTTCGCGGCGACCGAGGGCTGGTCGAGCCGCAGGCTGACCTCCGGGGAGAAGAGCACCACGCCGGCCACCGGCCGATGCTCGGTGCGGACCATCGAGTAGACGAGCGACGTGGCGAGGCCACCTCCGCTCGAGTCGCCGGCCACCACCACCCGGGCCGGGTCGACCCCGCCGGTGACGAGCGCCTCGAGGACCAGTACGGCATCCTCCAGGCTGGCCGGGAACGGGAACTCCGGCGCGAGCCGCAAGTCGGCCACGAAGACGTCGCACCCGGTCCTGCGGGCCAACCAGGCGGCAAAGACGCTGTACATCTTCGGCGAGGTCCCGATGTAGCCGCCGCCGTGGAGATAGAGCATGGTGCCCCCGCTCCGACCGGACCTCGGACGGAACCAGCTACCCGGCACCCCGGCGATGATGCTCGCCTCCTGGGAGACCTCCAGGGTGCGCACGACCGGGGGCAGCACCACCCCGCAGAGCTCGTCGAGGAACATCTCGACCGAGCGGAACTCCTCGATCGGCAAGGACGACGAGTAGCCCATGAAGGTCCGCAGGGTCTCCCGGGTCAGCGCGCACGGCGAGATTGTGGGGAAGGTCCCCCTCGCCGTCCCACGGCCGGCGGAACGGCACCCGGAACATGGCCACCGCCATCTGCCCGGCGAGGCCGACCAGGTCCGCCGTCGCGATCGGCCACGGGGCGTGCCTGACGCCGGGCCGGCTGGCCATCACCACGGCGACCGGCTCCGGGTACCGTCGAGGGTGCTCAGGCCGGCTCGGCCGCCAGGGTGGCCCCGAGTCGGAGCAGTTGGTCGGTGGCGCCGCCCAACGTGAGCTCGATGTGCTTGGTCATCAGGAAGATACCGGTGGAGCGGGTAGTCGCGGTCGACCCCGACGCCGCCGTGGAGGTGGACGGCCGCATGGACCACCCGCTGGCCGCCGTCGGCGGCCCAGAACTTGGCCACGGCCACCTCCTTGTCGGCGGGCAGGCCCTCCGAGATCCGCCAGGCGGCCTGCCAGGCGGTCAGCCGGATCGCCTCGGCGTCGACGTAGGCGTCGGCCGCCCGCTGACCGACGGCCTGGAAGGTGGCGATCGGCTTGCCGAACTGCTCCCGGGTCTTCGTGTACTCGGCGACGAGGGCGATCGACGCGGCGGCCGCACCGGCTTCGACGAGCGCGAGTGCGGTGGTGCTGCGCTGGACCAGCCAACCGACCACGGCGGGGCCGTCCTCGAGCGAGCCGAGCAGCGACTCGGGACCGACCCGCGCCCCGGTGAAGGTGAACAGCCCCTCGGGCTGCCCGGTGTTGGCCACCTGGCGCTCGACGCCCACCCCGTCGGTCCCGGTCGGGACCAGGAAGACGCCGAGGCCGTCGGGCTCGACGCGGGCGGGCACCAGCACCGCGTCGGCCACCGTTCCGGAGGGCACGCAGGACTTGGTGCCGGTCAGCACCCAAGCCGTCGCCGTCCCGCTCGGCCACGGTCGAGGGCGCGAGGGGGCTCCCGCCCAACTCGACCAGGGCGGTGGTGAGCACCGTGTCACCTGCGACCACACCGGGAAGCCACCGCTCGGCGCTGGTCCGGGGTCCCGAACCGGGCGATGGCCGGAGCCGCGGCGGCCAGGGTCTCCACGACGGGCACGTATGCGGCGGTACGGCCGACCGCCTCGGCGACGAGCCCGGTCTCGACGAAGCCGAGCCCCGCTCCGCCGACGTCCTCGGGGAGCGAGATGCCGAGGAGCCCGGCCGACGCCAGCTCGGACCAGAGCTTGCGGTCGAACCGGTCACCATCGGGCTCGGCCTCGAGCTCGCGCAGCCGCTCGTGGGTCGACAGATCGGTCAGGATGCGGTCGGCCAGGGAGCGGACCGTCTCCTGCTCCTCGCTGAATGAGAAATCCATGGTTCGCTCTCTCCTCTTGGTGCCCGGGACTACCGCAGCGACCGGGGCATGCCCAGGCCGAAGATGGCGATGAGGTCCCGCTGGATCTCGTTGGTGCCGCCGCCGAAGGTGAGGATGACCATGCTCCGCGGCGTACATCTCGAGCCGCCCGGCCAGCACGGCCTCGGGGCGAGCCCTTGGCCAGGTAGCCGGCCTGACCGACGACCTCCATCAGCAAGCGGAAGGCCTCCATGTAGAACTCGGTGCCGAAGACCTTGATGGTCGACGCGTCGGCCACGTCGAGCGTGCCCTGGGTGGCGCTCCAGGCCACCTTCCAGTTGATCAGCCGGAGGAACTCGAGCCGGGCGTGGATACGGGCCAGGTGGACCTGGACCCACTCCTGGTCGATGACCCTGCGGCCGTCGGCGAGCTTGGTCGCCTGGGCCCACGCCCGGACGTCGGTCGAGGGCCCGCTCGATGATGCCCGGGGAGCACAGGGTGACCCGCTCGTGGTTGAGCTGATTGGTGATGAGCGACCATCCCTGGTTCTCGCCGCCGACCAGGTTCGACGCCGGGACCCGGACGTCCTCGTAGAATGTGTAGTTGATGTTGTGGTCACCGAGCAGGTGCATCGGGACGACCTTGATCCCCGGGGTGTCCATGGGCACGATGAACATCGAGATGCCCTTGTGCTTGGCCACCTCGGGATCGGTGCGGGTCGCCAGCCAGATGTAGTCGGCGTCGCCGGCCAGCGACGTGTAGATCTTCTGGCCGTTGATCACGTACTCGTCCCCGTCGCGCACCGCCCGGGTCTGCAGCGAGGCCAGGTCGGTGCCCGACTCCGGCTCCGTGTAGCCGATGCAGAAGTGGATGTCGCCGGCCAGGATCTTGGGCAGGAAGAACTCCTTCTGCTCCTGTGTCCCGAACTGCATGATGGTCGGACCGACGGTGTTGATGGTGAGCATGGGCACCGGCGCGCCGGCCCGCATCGACTCGTCGAAGAAGATGAACTGCTCGATCGGACCGCGTCCCTGCCCGCCCCACTCCTTCGGCCAGCCGATCCCGAGCCACCCGTCGGTGGCCATCTGCTTCACCACCCGGCGCATGTCCGGCCCGATGCCGTGGCTGCCGGCCAGCGTCGCCTCGACCTCGGGCGTCAACAGCGTGGCGTAGTACGCACGGAGACGGTTACGGAGATCCTCGTGCTCCTCGGTGTAGCCGATCTCCATGAGGTCCCTCCCGATCGTCACTGCCTGCCGTGTGCCGGAGCGGGTGGGCGTCGCTTCTCCCGCTCCCGGTGTCCGTCGCTCCGGCGCGCAGCGCTGGACGGTCGCGGCGCGACTAGAACACGTTACATTCGGTCCACGGTCGGCGCCACCTGGTCAGCGGCGGGCGACCGCCACCGCGGCGCTCGGGCCCACCGGATCCCGGGCCGACCCGGTAGCCTGCCGACAGTCGGCCGGAGGGGCCCTGGTGGTGGTCCGCTAGGGTTACCGTCCGGTAAGTTGACGCGGCTCGGACCGCCGCCCGTCCCGAGGAGCACCACATGCCCGAAGCAGTCATCGTCGCCGCCGGTCGGACCCCGATCGGGCGGGCCAACAAGGGATCGCTCGTCGAGTGCCGTCCCGACGACCTGGCCGCCCTGGTCATCGGCGAGGTCCTGGCCAGGGTCCCCGCGCTCGACCCGCAGCAAGTCGAGGACGTCATCCTCGGGTGCGGTCAGCCGGCGGGTGAGGCCGGGTACAACGTGGCCCGGGTGGCCGCGCTACTGGCCGGCCTGCCCGAGGTGCCCGGGGTGACGGTCAACCGTTACTGCTCGTCGTCGCTGCAGACCATCCGGATGGCCGCGCACGCGATCAAGGCCGGCGAGGGGGACGTGTTCGTTGCCGCCGGCGTCGAGACGGTCAGCCGATACAACAAAGGCGCCGCGGACGTCGGCCCGCACAACGAGTCCTTCGCCGAGGCCGAGGCCCGTACGACCGCTCGCACCCCGGCCGCCGGTGATCCGTGGATCCCGCTGGTGGGGGCGCTGCCCGACATCTACATCGCCATGGGCCAGACCGCCGAGAACGTCGCCGAGTACAAGAAGGTCAGCCGCGAGGAGCAGGACGAGTTCGCGCTCCAGTCCCAGACCCGGGCCGTGGCCGCCCAGGAATCCGGGTTCTTCGAGCGGGAGATCATCCCGGTGACCCTCGCCGACGGCACGGTGGTGACCAAGGACGACGGGCCCCGGCCCGGCACCACCCTCGAGGGTCTCTCCCAACTCAGGCCGGTCTTCCGGGAGGGTGGCACGGTCACCGCCGGAAACGCCTGCCCGCTCAACGACGGTGCCGCCGCTGTCGTGGTCATGAGCGACACCAGGGCCCGGGAGCTCGGGATCGCCCCGCTCGCCCGCATCGTCGCCAGCGGCGTCTCCGCCCTCGACCCCGAGATCATGGGACTCGGACCGGTGGGCGCCATCCGTCAGGCCCTGGCACGGGCCGGCATGACCATCGACGACATCGACCTGGTCGAGATCAACGAGGCCTTCGCGGCCCAGGTCGTCCCCTCTGCTCAGGAGCTGGGCATCGGGTGGGACAAGCTCAACGTCCGGGGCGGCGCGATCGCCCTCGGGCACCCCTTCGGCCAGACCGGGGCGCGCATCATGACCACACTGCTCAACGCGCTCGAGGACACCGGCAAGACCATCGGTCTCGAGTCGATGTGCGTCGGGGGCGGTCAGGGCATGGCCATGATCGTCGAGCGGCTCTCCTAACCGGGTCGGGGTCGGCGGCCACTCTTGCGATCGAGCAGGGGGTCGGCCGGGAGACGCACGGGACGTCCGGCCTGCTTCGCCCGCCTCCAGGCGATGCCGGAGAGCACTTCGAGCACGATGCGGTTGGCGAGGTACGCGGTCACCTCGGCGTGGTCGTGCGGCGGCGAGAGCTCGACGATGTCGACACCCCCGACCGGGAGCGTCATGGCGGTACGACGGACCGCGTCCAACAGGTCCACGCGGGCTCAACCCGCCGGGCTCGGGCGTGCCGGTGGCCGGTGCCGACCCGGGGTCGACCACGTCGACGTCGACCGAGAGGAAGACCGCGTCGCACTCGTCGGTCGCGGTCACGAACGCCTCGGTCAGGCAGGCGTCGAGCCCCCGGTCGGTCACCTCGCTCATCTCGTAGCTGCGGATGCCCTGTCCGGCCATCCAGTCGAGTGTCTCGGGGCCCGGCCAGTAGCCACGCAGCCCGATCTGGAGGAAGCGGTCACCCCGCACCGCCCCCGACTCGATCAGACGCCGCATCGGGGTGCCGTGCCCGACCAGCGACCCGAACTGGGTGTCGGCGGTGTCGGCGTGGGCGTCGAAGTGGATCATGGAGACCCGACCCCAGCCGACGTGCCGGGCCACCCCGGTGGCGTCGGGCCAGGCGATCGTGTGGTCGCCGCCGAGCACGACCGGGACCGCGCCGCTCGCAGCTATGGTGGCGACCGCTTCCTCGAGCCGGGCCACCGAGGTGTCCGTGTCGCCCGACGGCATCTCGACGTCCCCGACGTCGACCACGCCGAGCTCGGCGAGCGGGTCCACCCCGAGGGCCAGGTGCGGCCGTGAGCCGTCGTGGGGCAGGTAGTCGGTGAAGCGGATGGCCTGTGGACCGAAGCGGCACCCCGGCCGGTGGCTGGTGCCGCCGTCGAAGGGGGCACCGAGGATCACCGCGGCAGCGTCGGCGTAGCTGGCCGGGTCGTCGAGGTCAGCCTTCGGCACGCCTGCGAAGGTGGCGTCCGGTCCGTACATGTTTCCCAGACGCATCGGTCCTCCTCGGTCGACGGCCCACTGCCGACTCAGTCCGGGATCTCCTCGATGGCGAACTCGGGGCAGTTGGCGATGGCCAGGCGCGCCTTGTCCTCGAGCGCCGGCGGGACGGTCCCGTCTCCCACGACCGACGAGAGGCCGTAGTCGTCGACCGAGAACAGCTCCGGGGCGAGGCCGTAACAGCGGGCGTGCCCCGTGCACTTGTCCGCGTCCACCCGGATCCTCACGGGAACACCACCGGCACGCGGCGCGGTCCGCGGACCTGGCCGCCGGCCCAGGTCACTTCCGGCCCGTCGGCGAGCCTGAACTCCGGGATCCGTTTGAGCCACTCCTCGAGCGCCACGCGCAGCTCCATCCGTGCGAGATTCGAGCCCGCGCAGCGGTGGATGCCCGAACCGAACGCCACATGGCGGTTGTGGGCCCGGTCCAGGATGACCCGGGCCGGGTCCTCGAACGCCGCCGGGTCGCGGTTGGCCGCGGGGAAGTTCATCAGCACCTTGTCCCCCTCTGCCATCGGGCAGCCGCGGAAGTCGACATCCCCGGTCACGACCCGGGCCATGGTCACCGGCGAGTAGGCCCGCAACAGCTCCTCGATGGCCAGCGGCATCGCCGCGGGATCGGTCGCCAGGGTCTTGGCGTCATCGGGATGGGTGGCGAGGTGCCAGAGCGAGGACCCGATCGCGCTCCAGGTGGTGTCCACCCCGGCGACGAGGGTGAGGGCAGCGACACCGAGCACCACCGCGTCCTCGATCTGCTCACCGTCGATCTCGGTGTGGAGCAGCTCGCTGAGCAGGTCGTCCCCCGGCTGGTCGCGCCGCCGGCCCACCTCCTCGACGAAGTAGGTGATGAGTGCCTGTGTCCCCTCCTGGCGCCGCTCCGGGTCGTCGGCGAACTCGAGCACGGCCCGAACCCAGCCGGTGAAGGTGTCCGACAGCGAAGTCGGCACGCCGAGGATCGAGGCGATGATCCGGACGGGGATCTGCTGCGCGTAGTCCCTGCCCGCGTCTGCGTGGCCGTCCGCGATGAAGCCGTCGACCAGCCCGGCACAGAGCTCGCGGGTCATCGGTTCGTAGCTCTCCACCTTGCGGTGGGAGAACCACGGGAGGAGGAGGCGTCGGGTCCAGGTGTGCAGCGGCGGATCCGAGGAGATGGGTGGCACGCCGTAGGGCATGACCGGGTCCTCGGGGGGCTCGCCCTCGAAGGGGATGACCACGATGTCCAACGAGCTGAAGTGCTCGATGTCATGGGCCAGATCGACCACGTCCTGGTAGCGGGTCGGGAGCCAGGTGCTCCCGCGGCGCTCGGTGTGGGCGATCGGACAGGTCGCGCGCAGGTCGTCCCAGATGCGGAAGGGGTCGGCCACATACGCCGGGTCCATGACATCGAAGTCGGTCTCCCACTGCTCGACCGGTCGGGTGTCAGCCATGACTCACCTCATCTGCACGTGAATGGAGAGTGGGCGACAACTCGCCGCCCTTTGTTCCATTGTTGCACGCGCCCATCTCCTCTCCTCCATGGCCCGGATCCTCATGGGAACACCACCGGAACGCACCGCGGCCCGCGGACCTGTCCCCCCGCCCAGGTCACCCCGCCAGCGTCGCCAAGCCGGAATTCGGGGATCCGTTTGAGCCACTCCTCGAGCGCCACCCGCAGCTCCATCCGGGCGAGGTTCGAGCCCGCGCAGCGGTGGATGCCCGAACCGAACGCCACATGGCGGTTGTGGGCCCGGTCGAGGATGACCCGGGCCGGCTCATCGAACATGTCGGGGTCACGGTTGGCCGCAGGGAAGTTCATCACCACCTTGTCCCCCTCCGCCATCGGGCACCCACGGAAGTCGACGTCCCCGGTCACGACCCGGGCCATGGTCACCGGCGAGTAGGCCCGCAACAGCTCCTCGATGGCCAGCGGCATCGCCGCGGGATCGGTCGCCAGGGTCTTGGCGTCCCCGGGATGGGTGGCGAGGTGCCAGAGCACGGAGCCGATCGCGCTCCATGTGGTGTCCACCCCGGCGGCGAGGGTGAGAGCGGCGACGCCGAGCACGACCGCGTCGTCGAGCGGCTCGCCGTCGATCTCCGTCTGGAGCAGCTCGCTGAGCAGGTCGTCACCGGGATCCGTGCGCCGCCGGTCCACCTCGCCGACGAAGTAGGAGATGAGCGCCGTTCTGGCTCGCTCGACCCGCTCCGGGTCGTCGGCGAACTCGAACACGTCCCGGACCCAGTCGGTGAACGTGTCCGACATCGAGCCGGGCACGCCGAGGATCGCACCGATGACCCGGACCGGGATCTGCTGCGCGTAGTCCGCAGCGGCGTCGGCGCGACCGTCGGCGACGAACCCGTCGACCAACCGCCTGCACAGCTCGCGGGTCATCGGTTCGTAGCGTTCCACCTTTTGGTGGGAGAACCACGGGAGGAGGAGGCGGCGGGTCCAGGTGTGCAGGGGCGGGTCCGCCGACAGCGGCGGTACCCCGTAGGCCAGGAGCGTCTCCTCGGGGACGTCGATCGGGATGACGAAGACGTCGGACGAGCTGAAGTGCCCGACGTCGCCGGCCAGCTCGACCACGTCCGTGTACCGGGTCGGGAGCCAGGTGCTCCCCCGCCGCTCGGTGTGGGCCACCGGGCAGGACGCCCGCAGGTCGTCCCAGATGCGGAAGGGGTCTGCGATGTAGGCCGGGTCCAGGACGTCGAAGTCGGTCGCCCAGCTCTCGACTGGTCGGGCTTTACCCATGGCTCACCGCATCCCCCTTGAGACAGCGGCACGAGCGACCACCTGCCGCACTTCTCGCATTGTTGCACGTGACCCACCGTCTACGGCAAGATCCACGCGGCGCGCTCGGCACGGGGTTCAGATGGTCAGGCCCCCGTCGACCGAGAGCACCGCCCCGGTGGTGTAGGACGACTCGTCCGAGGCGAGGAAGGCGATCGACGCGGCGATCTCGGCCGGTGTCGAGAAACCCATCGGGGTCATGATCTTGGTGAGCTGTTTCGGGTTGGCCCCGTCGGGCAGGGTGAACTCCCCCATCAGTGGGGTGTCCGTCCCGCCCGGCGCGACCACGTTGACCCGAACGCCCCTCCCCAAGTACTCGGCGGCCAGGGCCTTGGAGAACATGAGCAGGCCGGCCTTGGACGCGCAGTACGCGGCGGAGTAGGCCTGTCCCATGAGTGCGGTGTTCGAGGCCACGTTCACGATCGACCCGCCGTGCTCGATGAGGTGGGGCAGCGAGGCGCGGCAGACCAGGAAGGGGCCGGTGAGGTTGACCGCCAGGATCCGCTGCCACCAGTCGAACGGCATCTCGGCGGTGTTGAAGAAACGCCCGATCCCGGCCACGTTGCAGACCACGGTCGGCGGTCCGAATCCTCCGACGACCGCCGCCACCGTTTCCTCCACCGACGACTCCGAGCTCACGTCGCAGACATGGGCGGCAGCACGTCCACCTTCCGCCTCGATGTCGGCCACCGTGAGGGCCACCGCGTCGGCGTCGACGTCGAGCGCAGCCACGGAGGCGCCCTCCCGAGCCAGCCGTTGCGCCACCGCGCGGCCGATCCCCGAGCCCGCGCCGGTGACGACGGCCACCTTGCCGTCGAACCGGTGACCGACGAACGCGCGAATGGCGGCGTCGGCGGCATCGTGCTCCTCGCCACCCCTGCCGAAGGTGACTCCCTGGATCGGGCTCATGAATCGCTCCTCTTGGTCGATGTCGCAGCGGACGGCGCGAAGCGCTCGCGCAGGGTGTGCTTGAGGATCTTGCCTGCGGGGTTGCGGGGCACCACCTCGACCCGTTCCAGCTGCTCCGGGACGGCCTGGACCCGCAGTCCCTTCTCACGCAGATAGTCGGCCATGGTGGCCAGGTCGAAGGTGGCACCTTCCGCGAGGGCGACCACCGCGCAGGCCCGCTCGCCCGTCTTCGGATCGGGCAGCCCGATGACCGCCACGTCGGCCACCGCAGGATGGGTGTAGAGGAGGTCTTCGACCTCTTTGGCCGAGATGTTCTCGCCGTGGCGGATGATCACGTCCTTGAGACGGCCGGTGATGGTCACGTACCCCTCGGCGTCGACGACGCCGAGGTCGCCGCTCCGGAAGTACCCGTCACCGTCGAACGCCTCGGCGTCGAGGGAGGCGTCGAGGTAGCCCCGGATGACCTGGGGCCCCTTGAGCCGGATCTCCCCCTCCTCGCCCGGGCCGGCCCTCCGGCCGTCGAGGGTCACCACGATGAGCTCGACCCCCGGGGTCGGTCGCCCCTCGGTGTCGGCCAGCTTCGGGTCGGGGTCGGTCGTGCCGGCCATGACCACGATCGGCGCCTCGGTGAGCCCGTAGCCCGAGACGATGCCGACTCCCCCGATCTCGGCCTTCAAGTCGTAGTGGAGCTGGGGGGGCTTGGGAGCCCCGCCGCCCGGGAAGGAGCGCACGTCGGGGAACAGTGACCCGCCGGACCCGGCGCGCTGCGCGGCGAGGTAGGCCAGGTGGAACGGGGTGCCAGATCCGGCCAGGGTCACCTGGTTGGCCGCGAGGAAGGCGGGGGTCCCGACGGGGTCGAAGGCCTCGGTCGTGAGCAGGGTGCACCCGGTCAGCAGCGACGCGATGAGCCAGCCGATCCCGCCGATGTGGGTGAAGGGGAAGACCAGGGCCGAGACGTCGTCGGCCCGGATGTCGAGGCACTCGGCCATCGCGAGGGCCGGGGCCGTCACCGAGAGGTCGGTGTGAGGAGCGCCCTTGGGGTCGGCGGTGGTGCCGGAGGTGTAGAACAGCCAGCGCACCGGCGCGTCCGTGGACCGGTCCGGGTCGCGATCGGCCGGGGGCAGCGATGCCGGGTCACCGTCGGGAAGCGCCCGGTCGACCACCAGCACCTGGAGCGCGGGGCGCCCGCCGGCGATGTCCCGCGCCATGGCCTCGAAGTCGAACCCGCGGTAGACGGTCGGCACCACCAGCAGTGAGGCGCCGCTCTGCTCGGTGATGAATCCGACCTCGCGCTCGCGGTAGATCGGGATGAGCGGGTTCTGACGGGCCCCGAGCCGGGCCAGTGCCCCGACCAGCACCAGGGACTCGTTCCAGGTCGGCAGCTCCCAGCTCACCGCGGTGTCGCGGGACACCCCCCAGTGCTCGTGGAGCCCGGCGGCGGCACGCAGGCAGGCGTCGCGGAAGCCGGCGAAGGTGAGCACGTTCCCCGTGTCCTCCCGGGCCAGAACTGCGTCGGGGGTGGCCCCGGCGCGGCTCTCGACCAGGTGCCACAGGGTGGGCGCCCACGCCCAGCCGCGGTCTGCGGCCCGTGCTGCCAACCGCTCGATCACGTCGTCGCTCACGCCGGCGCCGCCCACAGCTGGTCGGTGTAGGTGTCGGTCCCCGGCACCGTGCCGACGAACGGCGACGCCCAGGCCACCCTCCCCAATCCGGACGATCCGAGTGCCGCGTCCTGGGGGGCGATGACGTCCGCCCAGGCAGCGGTCGGGTCCACGTCGGAAAAGCAGAGCAGGAGCACCCGCTCGTCGAGTGTCTCGCCACGCGGCACGTCCCCGGGAGCGTCTGCCAGCAGCGGCAGCGGGCTGAACCCGAGCACGGTGGCCACCGTCGATCCGGGCAGCACCGAGGGAAGGAATTCGTCGCGGTACCAGCTCCCGATCCGTGCACCGGTCACCCCGTCTTCCGGCTCGATGAAGACCGAGACCATCCCGGTGAAGCGGTGGTCGAGCGTGAGCTCTGCCGGGATCCCGTCGGCGTCGCGCCGGTACTCCCACTCGAAGCGGTAGAGCCCGGTGTGGATGTGGTCGCGGTGCTCGAACATCCGACCGGCCGCGTGGAGCGCATTGACCTGGTCCACCGCCCACCGGTTCCATTCGTCGTGGTGCCCGTCGAGCACGTAGTAGATCCCGAGGTAGCTGCCGGTCTGGGGGTCGGCCACCAGCGGGGCCGGCCCCTCGGCGCCGACGCGCGGGGCACGCAGCTCCTTCATCGGGGCAGTGGCGACGAACCGCGCTCCGGCGAAGTTGTAGGCCCCGATCTGGCAGCCGGCGTAAAAGTGGTCCCGCTCGTACCAGCGGTTGTAGGCGACCTCGTGACCGCGGTGGGGCTCCACCAACGTGTAGAGCATGGTGCCGATCCGGATGGGGTCGTCGGTGACGCCACCGGTGGCGGGTGTCGATCTGGCGGTCATGGTGCACTCGCTCCGTTCGTCTCGAGGGCGGCTCGCGCGGCCAGGGCCCTCTTGTCTACCTTCATCATCGAGGTCAGGGGGAGAGCGTCGACGACCACCAGCCGGTCGGGCGCCTTGTAGTCGGCGAGCGTCGCCCGGGCCGTCTCTCGCAGCACGGCCAGGAGCTCGCCCCGATCGGGGGCGGGCCCTGCGGACGGCACCACGAAGACCACCCCGACCTCGCCGAGCACCGGATCGGGCGTGCCGACCACGGCCAGCTGCTCGATCCGGGACACGCCGCCCAGGGCCTGCTCGACCTCCGCAGGGTAGACGTTGTATCCGCCACGGATGTAGAGCTCGTTGGCCCGCCCGACCAGGTGGAGTCGGTCGTCCGGGTCGATCCAGCCGAAATCGCCGGTGGTGAGCCATCCGTCGGGTGCGAGGACCGCACGGCTGCTCGCGTCGTCGTAGACGACACCGCCGGCCCCGGGGCCGGTCGGCGGTCCTCCCCAGTAGCCGCGCATGACCGCCGTGGAGCGCAGTCGCACCCGGCCGACCTCGCCGTCGTCGACCGGCACCCCGTCCTCGTCGACGAGGGAGATGCCGACCCCGGAGACGGGGCGGCCGACCGTGGTGGCCACCGCCTCGTCGGGGTCGCCGGGCACCGTGCCGGTCCCGAGCGACGCCTCGGTGGACGTGTAGCGCACGACGACCGGGACTCCGAGGGCGTCTCGCATGGCCGGCACCAGCTCGGCGGGCACCCGGGAGGCCCCGGTGCCGGCGACCCGCAGGGACGAGAGGTCGGCGGTGGCCAGGAGGGGATGGGCGAGCACCAGCGCCCACTGGGTCGGGACCCCCTGGGCCACGGTGATCCGTTCGGTGGCCATCACCGAGATGGCGTCGGCCGCCCGCCAGGGGGTCGGGGTGATGACGGTGGTGATCCCGTGTGCGGCCTCGTCCCAGACCCGGGTCATCGACCCCACATGGGCGAAGGGCAGCGGCGACAGGCGCCGGTCTCCCGGTACCGAGAGGACGTCGGCCGCCTCGGCCACCGCACGCAGGTTCCGGTGGTCGAACACCGCGCCCTTGGGCAGCCCGGTGGTGCCACTCGTCCAGACCAGAGCTACCGGATCCGTCGCCGTGACCGCGGGGAGGGAAGTCGGCGGTGGTCCGGACGCGGCTGCCATCACCTGCGCGCGTTCGAGCACGATCCCGACCGGGCCACCGGGGTGGGTGGCGCCGTCGTCGACCACCAGCACGGCCGGTTCGGTCCGCTCCACGATCGAGGCGACCTCGGCCGGGCCCAGCCGGGGATTGATGCCCGAGGTGAGCGCACCGAGACGGGCGGCGGCGGCGTAGCAGACCATGTAGTCGATCGAGCTCGGGAGCAGGAGACAGACCACCGAGCCATGGCCCACCCCATTGCCGGCGAGCAGGCCGGCGACCCCGTCGGCCGCACGGTCCCATGCCGCAAAGGTCACGGCCCGGCGCGGCGAAGTGGGCGTGGCCGGCTCGACGTACGCCTCCCGATCGCCGTGTGCGGTCGCCGCAGCGCGCAGGGCCTCGAGGAGCGTCTCGCACTCCCCCGCGACATGACGCTGCGTCACTGGCCGATCCGATCCGTGCGAGGTCAGAAGGTGAGGACGCCGCGGGCGAGCTTGCCCGCCTCCATGTCCTCGACGATCTCCCGGAACCCCTCGAGGGGTCGCTGCTCGGTGACCAGCTCGTCGAGCATGAGCCTGCCCGAGAGGTAGAGCTCGACCATGAGGGGGATGTCCTGGTGGGGCCGGGCCGACCCGTACCGGCAGCCGAGCAGGCCGCGGTCCACGTAGGCGAGGGCGTTGACGTCGACGGAGACCTCGGTCCCCTGGGGCGGGATGCCGATGGCGAGTGCGGTGCCGCCCCAGTCGAGGACGTCGAGCGCGTTGCGGAGCACCGCCGGGTGACCGACGCAGTCGAAGGACCAGGTGACCCCGCCGGTCCACCCCAGTGCGCCACCGACCCGGTCGGGCCCGGGCGGGACCAGCTCTCGGATGGCCGCAACCGGGTCGGTGGCGGAGGCGTCGACGAAGTGGGTCGCTCCGAACTGACGCGCCAGGTCCTCCTTCGATGCCAGGGTGTCCACCGCGATGATGCGGCTCGCCCCGGCCAGACGGAGGCCCTGGATCACATTGAGCCCGACTCCCCCGACGCCGAACACGGCTGCGGTCTCCCCCGCCTGCACCTTCGCCCGGTTGAGGACCGAGCCGACCCCGGTGAGCACCCCGCACCCGATGAGGCACGCCGAGGTGAGCGGCACCTCCTTCGAGATCTTCACGGCCTGGACCTCCTTCACGATCGTCGACTCGGCGAAGACCGAAGTGGCCGCGAAGTTTGAGGCGGGTTCGCCCTTGTAGGTGAAGGGCTGCGACACGATGCCCAGGGTCTTCACGCACCAGGTCGGATGTCCGGTGGCGCACGCCCGGCAGAGCCCGCAGCTGGCCAGGGTCGCGATGACGACATGGTCGCCCACCTGTACCGAGCGGACCTCGGAGCCCACCGCCTCGACGACTCCGGCCCCCTCGTGTCCGAGGACCGACGGAGCCTTCCACGGGATGGTCCCGTTGATGACCGAGAGGTCGCTGTGGCACACCCCGGCCGCGCCGATGGCCACCCGCACCTCGGTCGGTCCCGGGTCGCCGATGCTCAGCTGGTCGGTGACCTCCACGTCGTCACCGGTGTAGACGATGCCTCGCACGGCATGCTCCTTTCGTTGCGGATGCAGAACGGTCCGCCGGCCGGGCGTCGCTCACGTCGCGTACGCGGCGCGCAGCTCGCGCTTGAGTACCTTGCCACTCGCGTTGACCGGGAGGACGTCGACCAGCTGGACGCGGCCGGGGACCTTGAAGTTGGCCAGCTGTCCTCTCGCCCAGTCGGGCAGCGCGTCCACGAGGGCGTCAGCGTCCGATCCGGCAGTGGGCACGACCACGGCCAGGCCGACCTCACCCATCCGGCGGTCGGGCACGCCGACGACAGCCACCTGGGCCACGTCGGGATGCCGTCGCAGGACCGCCTCCACTTCGGCGGGGTAGACGTTGAAGCCGCCACTCACGTACATGTCCTTGAGCCTGTCGGTGATGGTCACGTTGCCCGCTGCGTCCATCACCCCGATGTCCCCGGTGTGGAGCCAACCGTCACGGTCGATCGCCTCCTCGGTCGCGTCGGGGTCGTTGAAGTACCCCCGCATCACGTTGTAGCCGCGCACCAGGACCTCGCCGCTGGCGCCGGTCGGGACCTCCGTCCCGTCGCCCCCTACGATGCGGACCTCCACATCAGGAATGGCCCGGCCCGACGTGCCGGCGATCACCTCGGCCGAGTCACCACGACGGCACATGGTCACCGTCCCGGTGGCCTCGGTGAGCCCGTAGGCGGTGAGGACGGTTTCGACACCGAGGTCGGACCACAGCCCCTCGACAAGCTCCACCGGGACCAGCGCCGCGCCGGTCACCACGAGCCGGAGGGTGGAGACGTCGAAGCTGGACCGGTCCGGGTGGTCGAGCACGGACCGGAAGATGGTCGGCGGGCCCGGCAGCACCGAGATCCGCTCCTCGACGACCCTGGCCAGGACCGTGTCCACGTCGAAGACAGGCTCGGGCACCATGGTGGCTCCGGTCATGAGGCAGGCGAGGATGCCCGCCTTGTACCCGAAGGTGTGGAAGAACGGGTTGACGATGAGGTACCGGTCGCCCTCGCGCAGGCCGACCACCTTGGCCCAGGTGGCGAAGGTGCGCAGGGACTGGCCGTGGGTGGTCATCGACCCCTTGGGATGGCCGGTGGTCCCCGAGGTGAAGATCAGGTCGGAGAGGTCGCCGGTGGTGATCGAGGCGGTCCGCCCCGCCGCCACGTCCGCCGAGCAGGCACCTCCCTCGCCGAGGAACACCTCCCACCCGACCACCTGGTCCCCGCGGGCACCGGCACGCGGAGACGCGGAGTCGTCGCCGCGGAGCACGACCACCCGCTCGAGCTCGGGCACCTTTTCGCCCGCCGACACCGCCTCGTCGAGGATGGCCGGGTAGTCGATGCCGAGGAACCCCTGCACGGTGAAGAGGAGCCTTGCCCCCGAGGCCCGCAGGATGTAAGCGGCCTCCGCCCCCTTGTACCGGGTGTTGAGCGGGACGAGCAGGGCCCCTGCTCCGACCGCCCCGAGCGCTGCCACCATCCACTCCGCACAATTGGGGGCCCAGATGGCGACCCGGTCGCCCCGCTCGATACCGTTGGCCACGATGGCTCGGGTGGCAGCGGCCACCTCCTCGGCCAACCGGTCGAAGGACCACCTGGTGGTGGTGCCGCACGGGCCGTGGTGGTCGACGATCGCTTCTGCGTCCCCGAAACGCGCGGCGGCATCCTCGACCAGGCCGGGGATGGTCCCCCATTGGAGATCCCCCCGGGGATCCGTCACATCTGACACGCCGTCAGGGTAGTGCATCGACTTGTCGGCACGACCGGGCAGCGGTGGCCACCGGACGGCCCGCTCAGGGATGCTGGCTGCTCACCGACACGACCTCGCCGGTCATGAAGGTGGCGTACCCGCTGGCCAGGAATGCGATGACGTTGGCGACCTCCCACACCTCTGCACCCCGACCGAACACCTCGCGTCGGGCCAGCTCAGCGAGCTCCTCGTCGGCCATCACCCGGTTGAGGAAGGGGTGGACGGCGAGGCTGGGCGACACGGCGTTGACCCGCACCCCGTAAGGGGCGGCCTCCACCGCCGAGCAGCGGGTGAGGGCCATGACCCCGGCCTTGGCCGCCGCGTAGTGCGCCTGGCCGGCCTGGGCACGCCAACCGAGCACCGATGCGTTGTTGACGATCACTCCTCCGCCGCCGAGGGCGACGAAGTGGCGGAGCGCGGCTCTCGTGCAGCGGAAGGTCCCGGTCAGCGTGATGTCGAGCACCAGCGACCACTGCTCGTCGGTCATGTCGACGATGTCGACCTGGCCACCGAGCCCCGCGTTGTTGACCGCGACGTCGATGCGACCGTGCTCGGCCACGGCGGCGTCGTAGAGACCTTGGACCTGCTCCTCGACGGTCACGTCGCAGCGAACGGCCAACGGAACGGTGCCTGCCAGCTCGGGCAGGGCGGCGAGCGCATCGGCCGCCTCGCCCAGTCGCCGCTCGTGGGCATCGGAGATGACCACGGTGGCCCCCTCCTCGACACACCGTTTGGCGGTGGCGAAGCCGATGCCGGTTCCCGCTGCGGCGGTCACCACCACCACCTTGCCCTCGAGCAGCCCGTGGCCGGCCGGTGGCTCGGGGATCCGCAGTCCGGCGGCATCGGTCATCGCAGGTCTCCCTTGGGTTCGGGCGGCAGGCCGAGCACCCGCTCGCCGATGATGTTGCGCTGGATCTGGTCGGACCCTCCGTAGATGGTCTCGGACCGGCTGAAGAGGAAGGTCCGCTGGAACTCGTCGAGCTCGTAGGGGGCGGATTCGAGCACCAGACCGCCCGCCCCCCGGACATCCATCGCCAACTCGCCGAGGCGTTGGTGCCAACCGGACCAGTAGAGCTTGATGATCGAGGCCTCGGGGGGTGCCACCGGACCGTCGTAGCCGGAGAGGCTGCGCAGCGTGTCGTAGCGGAGGATCTCGAGCTCGACGTAGGAGCGGGCCAACCGCTGACGGAGGACCGGGTCGGCCGAGCGTCCCGACTGCCGGGCCACCGCCACCAGGCGGTCGAGCTCGCGCCGGAAGGTGAGCTGGTGTCCGAGGAGGCCGACCCCGCGCTCGTAGGCGAGGGTGGAGAGCGCAACCCGCCATCCGTCGCCGGGATCCCCCACCACGTGGTCCGCGGGGGTACGCGCCCCGTCGAAGAAGACCTCGTTGAACTCTGAGGTCCGGGTCAGCTGGGTGATGGGGCGGATCTCGACGCCCCGTTGGTCCATGGGGACCAGGAGGTACGAGAGGCCATGGTGACGGGAGGAGCCGGGCTCGGTCCGGCACACCACGAAGCACCAGTCGGCCTGGTGGGCGAGCGAGGTCCACACCTTCTGCCCGCTCACCACCCACTGGTCGCCGTCGAGGACGGCCCGGGTCTGCACGTTGGCGAGGTCGCTGCCGGCGTCCGGCTCCGAGTAGCCCTGGCACCAGAGCTCGGTCCCGGCCACGATGGGCGGGAGGAACCGGGCACGCTGGGCGGGTGACCCGTACTGGATGAGGGTGGGACCGAGCAGGCCCTCCCCGAGGATGCCGACCCGGCCCGGGGCCCGCGCCTGCACGTACTCCTCGTTGAAGATGATCTGGCGGGCGATCGAGGCCCCCCGCCCTCCGAACTCCTCGGGCCAGCCGAGGCAGGTCCAGCCGCCTGCGGCGAGCTCCTTCTCCCAGGCGAGCCTGGTTTCGAAGCCGTAGGTCTCGTCCCCCGACCCGCCCCGCCCGCCGAGGGCGGCGAACTCGCCGACCACGTGCTCCGCCAACCAGGCCCTGACCTCGCTGCGGAATGCCTCGTCCTCGGGTCGGTCTCGAAGGTCCATGGTGGCTGGGGCGACGTTAGCAAACGGCCCTTCCGGACCGGCCCGGTTCAGCCGACTCCGGCCGCGGTCGCGGACATCCCGGGAACACCCGCGGGCCCGAGGGCGTTTCCTCCACTGATCGCTGTCGGTGCGTGTTCGGGCGTCTCCCGGATGAGCCGGCACGGAAGGAGGATGCCCGATGAGTGCCACGAGTGACCATGCAGGGACCGCCGGGAAGGTGGACCTGACCGACGAGGAGTGGCGGGCCCGGCTGTCGCCCGAGCGCTACGCCGTGCTCCGCGGGAAGGGGACCGAGCCGGCCTGGTCGGGCGAACTGCTCCATGTCGACGGCAGCGGCATGTTCACCTGCGCCGGCTGCGGTGCCGCACTGTTCCCGGCCGAGGCGAAGTTCGAGTCCGGCTCGGGCTGGCCGAGCTTCTCCCAGGCGCTGGCGGAGGGAACCGTCGAGGAGCACCAGGACGGTTCGTTCGGCATGCGCCGCACCGAGATCACCTGCGCACGGTGCGGTGGACACCTCGGGCACGTGTTCCCCGACGGGCCGGCCCCGACCGGCATGCGCTACTGCGTGAACTCGCTCTCGCTCGAGTTCGAGCCCCGGGAAGACTGAACCCGCCCGGTGGCTGCTCCCGAGCAGCCCGGCGGGGGCGGGTCGGGCCGCGCTGCGGAGAGGCGTTCCTCGAGGAGGACGAACAGCCCGGCCAGGGCATCGGCCTCGACGCATCTCCCCGAGCGCACGAGGTGGCTTCCTGCGTCCGCGAGCGCCTGGCAGGCCCCGAAGGCCTCGTCCTTGGAGAGCACCACCGACGGTCCGAACCGGAGCCGTACGACCCTCGGCTCACCCACCGGCGGTCCCGTTCGCCTCGACGGTGCCCGGCTCGGCGCGGTCGGCGTCCCCACTGATCCGCTGCACCCGGTGAACGTCGACGGTCGCGAAGCGCAGCCCTGGACCGACCTCGTCGGCGACGACCTCGACCTTGAACCGGCGCTCGCCGTCCTCGGTCTCCCAGCTGCGCTGCTCGAGCCGGCCGGTCACCACGACCCGCATCCCCTTGGTGAGGCTCAGGGCTACGTTCTCGGCCAGGTCGCGCCAGGTGACCACGTCGAAGAACGAGGTGGACTCCTCCCATTCGTTGGTCTCCCGGTTCTGCCACCGACGGTTGGCGGCGACCCCGAGGGTGGTGGTGGCCTGGCCGTCGCGGGTGTAGCGGATCTCCGGGTCCCTGGTCAGATTGCCGACGATGGTCGTCGTGGTGGCGCTGCTCATGTGAATCCCCTTCCCGTGCACCGAAGTGCCTCGCCGCCGGTCCCCTCCGGGTCCGATCCGGCCGCCCGCCACGGGCGACCGGACCACCCTCGGTCCCCCACCTTGCAGGGCACCCACCCGGAACCTGGACGCGCACCTTGCCCATGCGGAGCCGCGACCGGGCCCGGATCTCCACGGAGGCGACCGCGTAGACTTCGGCGATGGCCGACACCGACGCGGGGGTCTACGGCGACGACATCTACACCGAACCGGACGGCGATCCCGACACCCTCTCCAACCTCGGCCCGCTCCGACCGATGGCCGGCATCTGGCGGGGGGCAAGGGGCGCCGACGAGCACCCTGTCGCCGAGGGGGTCGGGCGCGACGCCTTCGACGAGCGCTACGAGCTGCAGCCGATCGACCCCCAGACGAACGGGCCGCAACTCTTCTATGGCCTGCGGTACCACACCCACATCGTCAAGCCCGGGGAGGTCGAGACCTTCCACGACCAGGTCGGGTACTGGTTGTGGGAGCCAGCCGCCGAGACGGTGACCCTGACGCTCGGGATCCCCCGCGGGCAGGTACTCCTGGCCGGAGGCCCGGCCGCTCCCGACGCGACCGAGTTCGAGGTCCGGGCCGCGGTCGGCTCGGAGGTCTACGGCATCCTCTCGAACCCCTTCCTCGACCGGAGCTTCCGGACCCTGAGCTACCGGATGCACGTGGTCGTCCATCCCGACGGCACCTGGTCCTACGAGGAGGAGGGTGTGCTCGCCATCCCGGGCCAGGACGGCCCGTTCTCGCACATCGACCGCAACACGCTGACCCGGGTCGGACCGCCGGTCCGCAATCCGTTGGCTCAGGTCGGGCGCACCGACCTCGCGATCGGGTCCCTCCGCGCCGACCCGACACCGTAACGAGAGGACGTCTCCATGAACCATCTCCGCCGCGAGCTTGCCCCGGTCACCGGGATCGCCTGGTCGCAGATCGACGACGAGGCCGCACGCTCGCTCAAGCACTTCCTCGCCGGCCGGCGCCTCGTGGACTTCGTCGGACCGCTCGGATGGGGGCACTCGGCGGTGGACCTCGGCCGGGTCGACAACGTTCCTGATGCCGCAGGACCGGTGCGGATGGGCCGGCGGCGCGTGCTCCCGCTGGTCGAACTGCGCACCCCGTTCGCGGTGTCGCAGGCCGAGCTGGCTGCTGCCGACCGGGGCGCCACCGACCTCGACCTGCGCGCGGTCATCGACGCGGGTCGTGCCGCCGCCCTGGCCGAGGACCACCTCGTGTTCCACGGGCACGAGGAGGTCGGGATCACCGGCATCATCCCGGCGTCACCCTACGAACCGGTCGCGATCGGAGACGACTACGACCTCTATCCGGAGCACGTAGCGAAGGCCGTGGCGACCCTCCGGAGTAGCGACGTGGGCGGGCCCTACGCCATCGCCCTGGGCTCGCGGGCCTACACCGGGGTCACCGAGACGACCGAGCACGGCGGGTACCCGGTCTTCGAGCACCTCCGACAGATCCTCGGGGGCCCGGTGGCCTGGGCACCGGCGGTGGACGGCGCAGTGGTCCTCTCCCAGCGCGGGGGCGACTGCGAGCTCACCGTGGGCCAGGACTTCTCGGTCGGGTTCACCACCGCCGATCAGACTGCCGTGCACTTCTACCTCGAGGAAACGGTGGCCTTCCGGGTGCTGACCCCCGAGGCCGCGGTCCATCTCGCTCACCTCTGATGCGCCGGGCGGCCGCCGCCCGGTGGCGCCCGTCAGCCGTCGAGCAGATCGCGGACCAGCTCGGCGCGGGTGGCATCGGACAGTGCCACCCCGGGGCGGCCCTCGGGGTAGCCGGGGTGGTCGACGACGAGGTAGGCCGGCCCGACGGCAAGACCGCCGATCTGGTCCGGCGTGAAGCGGAAGCGCACGTAGTGGACGGCCGAGGTGACCTCGGACCGGGTGAGCTGGGCCCCGTGCTGCTCCTCGGGCACCGAGGGCACCAGTGAAGGCGTTGCCCGGTCGCCGAGCAGCAGCCCGCACGACCGCTCGATGCCGACCAGACGCGGGAGCCAGTGCCGGAGCTGGTCACCGGTCACCAGCTCGAGGAAGAGGGTGGCGGAGAGCTCGCCGGGGGCGGGCAGCAGACGGTTGTAGACGTCGAGCTCGTGCTGGATCTGCCGGTCGGTGTTCAACCGCTCGGCGCGGGCCATCTCCTGGACCTGGAACCGTACGGTCGTCCTGCTCTCGAAGGTGAGCGTCACCACCGGGCCGACCGATACGCGCCGCAGTTTCTTGAGAGCGACGACACCCTGTAGGAACGCCGCCCGCTCCCGCTCGTAGGCCCGCAGGTCGGCGATGTCGTCGAGGGTGAGCGGCCCGGTCACGAACGCTCCTCGGCGATGCCGTAGGCCCGCGCCATCACCTGGATGGGATGCACCGGGTGGGAGCCGGTCTCCTGCTGGATCGCCCCGTTGGCCAGGAGGCAGTCGCCACAGACGACCGGGTTCCCCGCGGCCTCGATCTCGCGCACGAGGGGCCCGGCCACTTCACGCGAGCGTTCATAGTTCTCGGCCCGGTACCCCCAGGTGCCGTCGATGCCCGAGCAACGCTGGACGAGGGTGGCCCTGATCCCGGCCACCTTGAGCAGGTCCCGTCCTTTGAGACCGGTCTGCTGGGCCTGCAGGTGGCAGGCCACGTGGTAGGTGACCTGGTCGGGCACGAGTCCGGCCTCCCGCCCTGCGAAGCGCCTGTCCAGGGTGGTCCCCTCCGCCCGATCCAGGGCGATGAGGTACTCGGCAGGATCGGCCGTGTGTGCTCCCACCAGTTCGGCGTCTGCGGCGGACGCGGTGCCGGCCAGGTAGATCGGGTAGTCCTTGCGCACCACATAGGCACAGGTGGGCTGCGCCACCACCACCTCGCGGCCGGCACGCACCTCGGCCGCGAGGACGGCCACGTTTCTTGTGGCGGCACGGGTGAACTCGCGGATGTTCCCCTGGTGGAGCCACGGGGCCCCGCAGCACCGGGTCCCCTCGGGCAGCGAGCAGGACACCCCGTTGCGCTCGAAGACCTTGACCAGATCCTGGCCGATCGCCGGGTCCATGTACTCGACGAAGCAGGTCGGGAAGACCGAGACAGCGCCCTGGACCGTGTCCGGCGTGCGACCCTGCCCTGCGGGGCGGGCGGCACGCCGGCGGAACCAGGTCGAGAACCGCGAGCGGGCATAGGGGGGAAGGAGCCGCTCAGAGGCGATCCCCGCAGTCCGCTCGAGCAGGCGGCGGACCCGTGAGCCGGGCCGGCCGGTGAGCGCGTTGACCACGGGGGCCGCTGCGCTGGACACCGTCCCCACCAGGTCGGTGCGGGCGAGGGCCTGGTCGGAGACCCGTCGGCGGAGTGGGACCGCGCCCGCACTGCGCACCGCGTTGGCCCGCAGCATCAGCCGCGGGAAGTCGAGGTCCCATTCATGGGGTGCCACGTAGGGGCACTTGAGCGCGCAGAGCTTGCACTGGTAGCACTCGTCGACCACCTGGTCCTGCTCCGCGGCGGTCATCCCGGCCACGTCGCCGTCACGCGCGTCGACGAACCCGAAGAGCGTGGGGAACGAGGGGCAGAGGTTGAAGCAGAGCCTGCACCCCTGACAGTGGTCGTAGACCCTCGCGAGCTCGCCTCTGAGATCCTCTTCGTCGAGGTAGCGAGGATGGTCGGGATCGTAGGTGGTGGTCATCGACAGGTGGTCCAGCGCTGCGGAACCGCCTCCCGGGACCCCGGATCGGCGTCCCGGTGCGGCAGGCGTCCTAAGAGACGGAAGCGAGTCCTTCGGTGAACCGGCCGGCGTGGCTCTTCTCTGCCCTGGCCAACGTTTCGAACCACTCGGCGATCTCTTCGAAGCCCTCGTCGCGGGCGGTCCGGGCGAACCCCGGGTACATCTCGGAGTACTCGTAGGTCTCGCCCTCGATGGCGGACTTGAGGTTCTCGTCGGTGGGCCCGACCGAAGCCCCGGTCACCGGGTCACCGACCTCGCGGAGGAAGTCGAAGTGTCCGAACGCGTGGCCGGTCTCCCCCTCGGCGACCGAGCGGAAGAGGGCGGCGACGTCTGGATACCCCTCCACATCGGCCTTCTGGGCGAAGTAGAGGTAACGGCGGTTGGCCTGGCTCTCGCCGGCGAACGCCTCCTTCAAGTTGGCTTCCGTCCTGGTGTCCTTGAGTGCTGGCACGGTGCTCCTTTCGGTGAGGCGCCCCCTCTCGGGGGCGCGGGATCAACGGGTTGCGGTCGCGGAACGGGTGCGTCGGGCGCGTGGGGACCCGTGCGCGGCAGTCCGCACACATGCCGCGGAAGACCACCTCTGCGGCGCCGACCTCGAATCCGAGATCCGCGCCCTCGGGGATGTCGAGGCCGGGGAAGTCGACCATCAGGTCCCGGACACTGCCGCAACTGCGGCACACCAGGTGGTGGTGGGGATGGTCGACGTTCGGATCGAAGCGGGTGCGTCCGGTGCCGATGTCGAGGGCGGTGATCTCGCCCATCTCGGCCAGGTCGTGCAGGGTCTGGTAGACGGTCTTGAGGGAGATCGTCGGCATCTCGCGGACCGCCAGGGCGTGCACGGCCTCGGCCGAGGGATGGGTCTCGTCGCCCTCCAGGATCCGGAAGATGCACTGACGCTGCGCGGTCACCTTGCGGCCCGACCCGCGGAACAGGTCGGTCAATTCCTCGGGTGTGCGCACGCCGGGAATGATACCACCAATGATTGTTGATCAACAATCATTGGTGGTATGCCCCGGGATCAGCCCAGTGTCATCCCCACGATGGGCTGGTTGAGGGCGATGGCCCCGGTCGAGCCCTGGAACTTGGTGCCCTTCCCGAGGGCGAAGATCCCGCCGTCGGAGGCCACCAGGTAGTAGCCGTCACCGGTCGGGGCGGCGGCGGCGCCGACCACCGGTCGGTTGAGCGGGGTTCCCCCCATCGAGCCGAAGAACGGTGCGCCGAAGGCGAACACCCCGCCGTCCCGGGCGATCAGCCAGTAGCCGCCGGTGGACGGGTCCACTGCGATGCCCACGATCGGCTGGTTGAGGTGCTTACCGCCCATGGAGCCGCGGAAGGTGGCCCCGGGCCCGAACGCGAACACGCCGCCGTCGGCTGCGGCCAGGTAGTACCCGTCACCGTCCGGGGTAGTAGCGATGCCGACGATCGGCTGGTTGAGGTGCAGCGCCCCGGCCGATCCGTAGAAGGGTGCGTTCGACCCGGTGGCGAAGATGCCCCCGTCCGATGCCGCCAGCCAGCACCCGTCACCGCCCGGGGCCTGGGCGATGCCGACGATCGGCTGGTTGAGCGGCCCGGGGACCCCTGTGCAGGAGGCCGCTTGGGATCCGTGGGCGTAGGCGGGCCCCGACGCACTGGCCACGTTGTAGCCGCTCCCTCCGGGAACCGCCGCAATTCCCGCGACCGGGAGGCTGAGGGTCTGGCCGGTTCCCGCGCCCGCGCCGAGGAACGGCACACCGAAGCTGAAGACTCCTCCGTCCTTGGCGCCGAGCCAGTAGCCGCGGGGCGTGGTGGCAGGCACCGCGATCGGCTTCTCCGGGCCGGCCGGCGGCGGACTGTGCTGGGTGACGCCGAAGGCGCACTCACCGGTCGCGTATCCCGCGACGACGTTGGCTGAACCGCTCGAATCGCCGTAGTGCACGACGGGAACGTTGCCCGAGCAGATGAGATTGCCGGCGATTGTGTTGGTGAAGGTCTCCATCGCGTCCGGGTCGGCGAACGTGTTGCCACTGAACGTCGCACTGCCGCCGATCGTGTCACGCAGGCCGCCGAACCAGCAGGTCTTGAGGCCGGTCACCCGGAGGTTGCCGGCGATGGTGTTGTCCTCGTAGTCGCTGTAGACGCCGAACCCGAACACCGGGAGCGTCCCGGCCGCACAGGAGACGCCGCCTCCGCCGCCCGTTTGGACAGCGTCCCCGCCGATGGTCGAGTCGTGGACGAGTACGCCGAGCGGATCGGTCGCGATGACGCTGCCGTTGACAGCATCCGGGGAGTTGAGCGTTGGAGTCACCCTGTCGTCGGCGCACGGGAAGGCGCTCGCCTCGCATCCGAGGACGGCGGTGCCGCCGGCGGCCACGGTGACGCTGCCGTTAACGGTGAGCCCCGAGGTCGTCCCTGCGTGTCCCTGGTCGAGGGCAAATGCGGCGATCAAGGAGGCACCTGCGGTGACCGTCACGTTCCCGGTGACGGTGACCTGCCCCGAGTTGACGTTGCACACGCCGGTGACGGTGACCGAGCTGTAGGTCCCGGCCGGCAGTGGCGCTCCTCCGGTGCTTCCGCAGGTCATCGCGACTGGCGTGGCCGCCGAGGAGGCTTCCGCGCCCGCCAGCAACCCGAGCGGCACCGCCACCATCAAGGCCGCCGAAAGGGAGAGCGAGAGACGCAGCCACCTCCGCCCGTACTTCCGGCCCCTGCCGTCACGCCTGCCGACGCCACTCGCCACAGCTCCACTCGAAATCATCCCGATCTCCTGTCTCCGTCACTGGACCGTCGCCCGACCCGCACAGACACCCGCGTCGTAGACCTCGCGCCACGTTGCTGACACCCGAACCGAAACGGTCGACTCGGGGCGAGTCTTCCGGATCTGAATCTGCCGGTCAAGTGTGGGTCCGACGGCATTCCCGCCGATGCAGCGGGGCGGGAGGAAGGGGCCTGAACCCCACGCCGGACGCCGGCGCGTCGTGCGTGGTAGGAAGCCGCCATGGGAACCCAAACCGAAGCCGTCTTTGCCGAGCTGCTCGCAGAGGTGGGGGCGCAACACCGACGACTGGTCGACCAACTCTCCGGTCCGGGGGACGAGCAGACCCTGCTCGAGGCGCACAAGTGGCTGCTCTCGATCCTGCAGGTGGCGACGGACACCCAGGTGTGGGCAGACCCCGACTGCCCCCGGTTCGTCGAGATCGTGGGCCCCTACAAGAAGTGGGGCGGGGACAACGCCGACGCCTTCTACTGCTATGCCCCGGTGAGCCCGTCACGCACCTACCGGGTGCGGGTGCGGCCCGGGGACGCGGTGTACCTCTCCCTCACCGTCTACGGCGGGCCCGACGACGGGCGGTACTCGGATCGCATCGTCGGCAGCCTCAACGACCGGCAGGTCGCGCCCGGGCCCGACGGAGCGATCACCATGGTCCTCTCGCCCGACGATCCCGGCGACGGGTCGCCATGGATCAGGCTCGACCCCGATGCCGTGGCCGTGATCACCCGTGACTACCTGGCCGACCCGTCCGCGGCACCCGTGCCGCCTGGGAGATCGCCACCGACGCGCCGCCGCCCACCTTCCGGGAGGACGACGCCGTGCTGGCCCGTCGCTTCCGTGCCGCGCTCACCTGGGTGCGGGACCAGGCCGCCATGGTGCCGCTCCCACCGGGCGAGCCCAACACCATCGATCCCCCCTACCCGGTGCCCACCGCCACCGTCGGCTGGGCGGCGGGCGACGCCGCCTACGCGATGGGCCGGTTCCTCCTCGAGGACGGCCAGGCCCTCGTGCTCCGGGGCCGGTCCCCGGAGTGCGCCTTCTGGAACCTCTGCCTGTGGAACCCGTTCCTCCACACCTACAACTACGACTACGAGCGGGTCACCATCAACGGCACCCGGGTGCACTACGAGGCGGACGGCTCGTGGGAGATCGTCGTCTCCCCCACCGATCCCGGACACCCCAACTGGGTCTCGACGGCTGGCCACCACCGTGGGTGGATCTGGTTCCGGTGGTTCCTGCCCGCCGAGACACCGGCACGGCCCGGAGGCGCTCGTGGTGCCGGTGGCACGCGGACGCATGAACTCGGTGGGACGCCCACCGCCGATCGCCATCGACGATCTGGCCGAACCCCGGTACAGCGACGAGGCGCGGGCCGTCCTCGACCTCATGGCCGAGGCAGGAAGGACCGTCTCGCTCGAACCGGAGGCGCTCACGGCGGCGGCCATGGCCGAGACCGGCCTCGACGACTTCGGACCCGACGACTTCCGCGGCCGCCTCGAGATCCTCTGCCGCTCGCTGCGAGAGGAGGCCGGGCTCGACCACGCCGGGCTGCTCGCCCAGTCGGAGCTCCTCACCGGGCTCCTCCGCAACCGCCTGCTGGTCGAGGACCTGGTCGCCCACCACCCGGAGATCCTCGACGAGGTGATCGCCGCGCCCATCGTGATCTGTGGACTGCCCCGCACCGGCACCACCCACCTCCACAACCTCATCGCCTCCGACCCGGCACTCCGTTCGCTCCCCTACTGGGAGAGCCTCGAGCCGGTCTCTGCCGAGCGGGAACGTCCCGGCGCCCGGACAGCGCCGACCCGCGTCGCGCCCGCACCGAGCTCGGGCTCTCCTTCCTGGAGACCGCCCTGCCCGAGTTCCGGCGCATGCACGAGATGACCACCGACCACGTCCACGAGGAGATCCAGCTCCTCGCCATCGACATCTCCACGATGCTCTTCGAGACGATCGCCCCGATTCCCGCCTGGCGCGACAGCTACCTGGCCCGGGACCAGACGCCGAGCTACTCCTACCTGCGCACGATCCTCCAGGTCCTGCAGTGGCAGCGGGGAGGGACGCGGTGGGTGCTCAAGTCCCCCCAACATCTCGAGCAGTTCCCCGCTCTCCTCGCCACGTTCCCCGACGCGACCTTCGTCGTCACCCACCGGGACCCGGTCTCGGTCACCGCGTCGATGGTCACCATGCTCGGCTACTCCGCACGGCTCGGCGCACGACCGGGTGGACCTCCCGTCGGATCGGGGACTACTGGGCCGACCGTCTCGAGCGGATGCTCCGCTCCTGCGTCGACCACCGGCACCTGCTGCCCGAGGCGCGGACCATCGACGTGCACTTCGACGAGTTCATGGCAGACGACCTGGCCATGGTCCGGCGGGTCTACGAGGTCGCCGGACAACCGTTCACGGCGGCCTCCGAGTCGGCCATGGTCGCGTTCTCTGGACCAGCACCCGCGGGGCCGGTTCGGGGGGGTCGACTACGACCTGGCCCAGTTCGGCATCGACCGGGAGCGCCTGCGGCACTCCCTCGCCTTCTACGTCGAGCGGTTCGGGGTCGCCGAGGAGCCCTGACCGGCGAGGGCGCCCGCCGACCTGTGGCAGGCTTTGCCCCATGTCAGAATCGGGGCGCTCCCCGGTGGCCGGCGCCGACCGGTTCACCCGTGCACGGGCGCTCGACCTCCTGGCGTCCGAGCACTTCGATCTCCTGGTCATCGGCGGCGGGATCACCGGGGCGGGCGTGGCCCTCGACGCGGCCAGCCGCGGCCTGCGGACCGCCCTGGTCGAGAGGGACGACTTCGCCTCCGGCACCTCGTCGAAGTCCTCCAAGCTCGTCCACGGCGGACTCCGGTACCTCCAGCAGCACGAGTACAAGCTGGTCTACGAGAACCTCGCCGAGCGCCAGCGCCTGCTCGACAACGCGCCCCATCTGGTCACCCCGCTCCCGTTCCTCATCCCCCTCTTCGGGCGCGCCGGGGTGGTCAACCGCAGCGTTGCGCGTGTGTACCGGACCGCACTCTGGCTCTACGACATCACCGGTGGGATCCGGATCGGCCGACGCCACGAGAAGGTCTCCCGCGAGCAGGCCCTGGCCCACATGCCGACCTTGCAGGCCGACCGGCTCGCGGCCGGCTTCCTCTACTGGGACGCCCGGACCGACGACGCCAGGCTCACCCTCGCCGTCCTCCGCACCGCTGTGCTCGATCACGGCGCGGTGGCGGCCAACCACACACGGGTCACCGGTCTGGTGACCGACGCCGGCGGAACGGTGCTCGGAGCCACGGTCGCCCCCGAGGGCTCCACCCCCTTCGAGATACGTGCCTCGGTGGTGGTCAACGCCGGGGGTGTCTGGGCCGACGAGGTCCGGGCCCTCGACGAGCAGCGCAACCCACACTCGATCCGGCCGGCCAAGGGCATCCACATCACGGTGCCGGAGACGGCCCTTCCCTGCGACATCGCCGCGGTGATCCCCGTTCGGGAGGACCGCAGATCCATCTTCGTCGTCTCCTGGGGCGAGCAGGTCTATCTCGGCACCACAGACACCGAGTGGGACGGGCCCCTGGACGATCCGAGTTGCACTCCCGAGGACGTCGACTACATCCTCGACGCCGCCAACGCGGTGACCACCCGCCCGCTCACCCGGGCCGACATCACCGGGATCTGGTCGGGGCTCCGCCCGCTGCTCGCCCCGGACGGCCGCGCCACGATCAGCGAGCGCACTGCCGACCTCTCCCGCAGGCACACCGTGCAGACCTCGCCCGGCGGCATGGTCACTGTCACGGGAGGCAAGCTCACCACCTATCGCAAGATGGCCCAGGACACCGTCGACGCCGCGGTGGTCGCCCTCGGCCGGCGACCCCTCCCCTGCATCACGCGGGACCTCCGCCTGCACGGCGCGACCCCCGGACGACACACGGCGGGAGCGAACGGGACCCGCAGCGGCGTGCGGCCGGCCGTGAGCGACCGTGTCGGAGCGCTCGCCGCCCACCTGGCCGGCCGGTACGGAACGGAGACCCCGGCGGTGCTGGCGTTGGCCGACGGGCGGCCCGAGTTGCTCGAGCCCCTCGTCGAAGGGCTCCCCTATCTGGGCGCCGAAGCGGTGTTCGCGGTGCGGGCGGAGATGGCCCGCTCGGTTTCCGACGTCCTCGACCGGCGGACCCGTGCCTCACTGCGCGATGCCCGGGCAACCGCACGGGCAGCCGTTCGGGTGGCCGGGATCATCGGGCCCGAGCTCGGGTGGGATGCCGCTCGCAGCGCCAGTGAGGCCGACCGGTACGCCACCGCCCTGCTGGCAGAGCTCACCCGGGCCGGACTCGACGCCGCGGGCGGGCCCGACCCGGGACCGGCACCGGTCGGAGCCCCTGGCGTGACGGGCGAGTGACCCGCCCGACGCCGGTCACGGCGATCGACACAACGGCCGATCGGGTGACCGACCGCTTCGGTGGCGCCCGGGTGGGGGTCGACGACGACCTGGCCCGGCGGCTGGCCGGTGCGTGCGCCGAAGTCTCGGTCCTGGACGAGGACCGGGCCGAGGCCGGGCGCGACTGGTGGCCTCTCGCCATCGGGTGGGCCACGGAGGGCGCGGTGCCCTGCAGGCCGGCGCTGGTGGCCCGTCCGACCGAGACCGCGCAGGTCTCCGACGTGCTGGCCCTCTGTGACGCTGTCCGGGGTGCCGGTGACCCCTGCGGGCGGTCGCAGCGGGGTGTGCGGTGGCTCGGTGCCGGTCTTCGGCGGGGTCTCGCTCGACCTCTGCGGCCTCGCCGGCATCGGAGCGGTGGACACCGACTCGCTCGTCGCGGATCTGCGGGCGGGGACCTTCGGTCCCGACGTCGAGTCGGGGCTGCGCGGGGAGCACGGGGTGACCCTCGGTCACTGGCCCCAGTCCATGGACCTCTCGACGGTCGGTGGGTGGCTGGCCTGCCGGGGCGCAGGGCAGTACTCCACCCGGTACGGGAAGATCGAGGACATGGTGCTCGGTCTCGAGGTCGTCCTCGCCGACGGCCGCGTCGTCCGCACCGGGGGACGCGGCCCGCGCGCGGCCACCGGGCCCGACCTCACCCAGCTCTTCGTCGGGAGCGAGGGCACACTCGGGGTCATCACCGGCGGCCGCTTCCGGGTCCACCCGGTGCCCGCGGGCGAGGAGAGGCGGTCGGTCGGCTTCGCCACGTTCGCCGACGGCCTCGACGCCTGCCGTCGCATCCTGCGCCGCGGCGCCACCCCGGCCGTGCTCCGCCTCTACGACGCGACGGAGTCGGGGCGGTCCTTCGACCTGCCCGGCACCAACGTCCTCATCGTGCTCGACGAGGGTGACCCGGCCCTGGTGGCCGCGACGATCGCCGTCGTCGACGACGAGTGCCGCACCGGCGAAACGCTCGGGTCCGACCTGCTCGACCGTTGGCTGGGCCACCGGAACGACGTGTCCGCCCTCGCCCCCCTCTGGCGCTCGGGCGTGGTGGTCGACACGGTCGAGGTCTCGGCCCGGTGGTCGGCGCTGCCGGGCCTCTACCGGGCCGTCGTCGACGCCCTCTCTGCGATCGACGGGACCCTTGTGGCCTCCTCGCACCAGAGCCACGCGTACCCGGACGGTGCCTGTCTCTACTTCACCTTCGCGGGACGGCCGGCGGACGGCACCGACGCAGCCGACGACCCGGCGGCCCGGGACGCATGGTCCGCGCGCTACTACCTGGAGGCCTGGGACCTGGTGACCCGGGCCACCCTCGACGCCGGCGGGGCCATCAGCCACCACCACGGCATCGGGCTCAACCGCGGGCGGTTCCTCGAGGAAGGGCTCGGGACCTCGTTCGCGGTGCTCGCCTCGGTCAAGCGCGCCCTCGACCCCAACGGCATCCTGAACCCGGGCAAGCTCGGCCTGGACAGCCCGTTCGGCCCGGCACCCTGGCCATGAGCATCCTGGTCGTCGACGTGGGAACCTCGGGGGTACGGGGCGCGGTGGTCCGTCCCGACGCGACCGTCGAGCACATCCATCACGTCCCGGTGCTCCCGGAGACGCCGTTCCCCGGTCTGGTCGAGTTCGACGCAACCGCCATCGCCGTCGCGGTGCAGGAGGTCGCCGGGCGCAGTCTGAGTGCCGGCGGGCCGGTCGACGCCGTGGGCATCGCCAACCAGCGAGCGTCGACGGTGGTCTGGGACCGGGCGAGCGGCGTCCCGGTGGCTCCCGGGCTCGGGTGGCAGGACCTTCGCACGGTCGGCACCTGCATCGAGCTCCAGTCCCAGGGCTTCCGGGTGGCACCCAATGCGTCGGCGACCAAGCTTGCCGCCATCCTCGACCAGGTCGACCCCGACCGTGCCCGCTCCGAACGCGGCGAGCTCGCCTTCGGCACCGTCGACACCTGGGTGGCCTGGACCCTCTCCGGCGGCGATCTGCACGTCACCGACGCCTCCAACGCCGGGGTGACCGGGCTCCTCCGCGGGGAGGGATCGGGATGGAGCGACGAACTGCTCGCGGCCCTGCGTATTCCCGAAGCGGTCCTGCCCACCATCGTCGACTCCTCGGGCACGGTGGGAGCTGCCCGCTCACTCACCGGTGAGCCGCCCATCGCCGGCATCGCGGGTGACCAGCAGGCGTCGTTGATCGGTCAGGGCTGCACCCGACCGGGTCAGGCCAAGGCCACCTTCGGCTCGGGCGGGATGCTCGACCAGTGCCTCGGCCCCGACCGCCCACCCGGCGCCGTCCGGGGTCCCGCCGGGACCATCCCGATCATCGGCTGGCAGCGGGCGGGGGTGATCACCTGGGGGATCGAGGCCATCATGCTCTCGGCCGGCACCTGCGTCGAGTGGCTGCGTGACGATCTCCGCATCATCGACGACGCCGCCGCGTCGGCCGCGGTGGCGGCCGGATGCGCCGAGACCGGGGACGTCTGGTTCGTCCCGGCCCTGCTGGGTCTCGGGACGCCGGTGTGGGACTTCGGCGCCCGGGGGACCTTCCTCGGCATCACCCGCGGGAGCGGCCGGGCGGAGCTGGTCCGCGCGGTGCTCGAAGGCGTGGCTCACCGGGGAGCCGATCTGCTCGAGGCTGCCGAGTCCGACTCGGGTCTCGCGGTCGACACCCTCCGGATCGACGGGGGCATGTCCTCCAACGAGGTGTTCACCCGGGCGCTGGCCGAGGCCTGCGGACGCCCGGTCGAGATCGCCCCGGTCGTCGAGGCCACCACCCTCGGCGCCGCGTTCCTGGCCGGCATGGCGGTGGGCACCTGGGACGGCGAGGAGGACGTGGCCGAGACCTGGTCCCCACGGACCGTGATCACACCCGAGGGGACCTCCCCCGCGCGTGCAGCGGACCGCAGCCGGTGGCTCGAGGCGCGGGCCCGGTCCGAGGGGACCATCCCCGAGCTCTCCGTCCTCGACTTCTGACCATGGGTCACACCGACAACCGGAGGAGCAGCCCCGACGACGCGTTGAACCGCTCCAGAAGGACCGCATAGGGTGGGTGAGGTACCACGCACGGCGCTGTCGCCGACCCCACCGGCCGAGGCCGGGAGAGCAGGAGATCCCATGACCGCGGGCATCGAGACACGGGGTGCCGGAGGCGTGCCCCTGGCCGCGCCCAGAGCGGTTCCCGAGCACGTGCTGCCCGACGACGGGCCGGCCACCGGAGCTCCGGCACTCGACACCGGTCCGATCGAGGAGGCGGTGGTCACCGGGCGTGCGCTGCACGCGGCGCTCTCCGGCGTACTCCTCGGGACGCCGGTCGCGGTCACCACCGCGGTGGTCGCGGCGCTCTCCGGCAGCCACCTCCTCATCGAGGACGTGCCCGGCGTGGGCAAGACCGTGCTCGCCCGGGCCCTCGCCACCGCACTCGGCGTCGAGCTCTCACGCGTCCAGGGCCATCCCGACCTGCTGCCGTCCGATGTGACCGGGGTCACCGTCTTCTCCCCGGACAACGGAACATGGGAGTTCCGCCCCGGCCCGGTCTTCGGGCACGTGGTCCTGCTCGACGAGATGAACCGGACCCCGCCCCGCACCCAGTCGGCCCTGCTCGAGGCCATGGAGGAGCAGCAGGTCTCGGTCGACGGTGAGTCGTGGCCGCTCCCGCGCCCCCACCTGGTCATCGGAACCCAGAACCCGATCGGCCAGCTCGGCACCTATGCGTTGGTCGAGAGCCAGCTCGACCGGTTCGGGCTCTCGACCTCCATCGGCTACCCCGCTGCCGATGTGGAGACCCGACTGGTGCTCCACAACGGCGGCCGCTACGCACTCGACCGGCTGGTCCCGGTGTCCGACGCCGCCGGCTGGGAACGGGCCATCGCCGCGACCGCTTCCGTGCACGTCGCCGTCCCGGTCGCCGAGTACGCGGTCTCCCTCGTGCGGGCCACCCGGACCGCCGGCACGGTCCGGCTCGGCGCCAGCCCGCGGGCGGCCATCTCCCTCCTGCGCAGCGCCCAGGCGTACGCAGTGCTGTCTGCCCGCGCCTACACGACCCCCCAGGACATCCAGGCGGTGGCCGTGGCCTGTCTCTCCCACCGGCTCATCGCCGAAGGTGGCAGCGACGGCGGTCCGGCGCTCGTCGCCCGCATCGTCGCGGACCTCCCCGTTCCCCCCACGTGAGCCTGCCCCACCGGGTGCGCATACGCCGGAAGGTCCACCCGACGGCCTGGTTCGGCCCGGTCTTCGGCAGCGTCGTGGCCCTGGTGGCCTGGGCCGGGGTCGCCCACTCGAGCGGGTCCGGCTGGGTGCAGGCGGTCGGCGCCCTGCTCGGTGCCATCCTCCTGGTCGGGTTGGTGGCGCCGGTGGTCCCCGCCCGGCGTGCCACGCTGGTCTGCACCGCGTCCCCGCCCGACGGCCAGGCCGGCCGGCCCGTGCAACTGATCGTCCAGGCGAGCGGCCCGGTGCGCCTGCGCCCACGCTGGCCGGCAGGACCCCTCCAGTACGCCGGGGGCCCGGTGCGGGGCACCCGGACGATCCAGCTCGAGTGCACGCCCGACCGCCGGGGCGTGCAGCAGGAGGTGGCGGTCGAGGTCGCGTCGTGTGCACCGTTCGGCCTGCTCTGGTGGGCCCGCGACCTCGAGGTGGCCCTCCCCCGTCCGCTGCACGTGGCCCCGAGGACCGGGACGCCCGGAGAGCCGGAGGTCACCGCCGACGATCACCCCGGCGAGGCGACACCCCGGGTGCCTGCAGGTCTGGCCGAGCCACGCGGGATCCGCCCCTACGCGTCCGGGGACCCGCGGCGGGCCGTCCACTGGCCGGTCACCTCGCATGTCGGCAGCCTCATGGTGCGCGAGACCGAGCGCCCGACCGACGACCCGGTGGTGGTCGAGGTCGATCTGCCCTCCGACCCGGATGCAGCCGAGGCGGAAGCCGAACGGGTGATGGCCGAAGTCGGCGACCGTCTGGACCGTCACCAGGCCGTGGTCATGGTCACCCGTGAGCAGGCAGGTCGGGTCGTCCGCCCGGTGCGCGACCGGGTCGACCTCGGCCGGCGACTGGCCCGGGCCGTGTCTGCGCCGCCCGCCGAAGTCATCGTCCACCGGCACCGCCGGAGGCGGCCGGCGTGACCATCTGGGAGCGCATCGTCCAGGCCAACCGGCCGGGGCCACCAGAGCACTCGATCTCCTTCCGCGCCGCCTCGGTCGGGGCGGTGGTGGTCGGCGCCGGTGCCTGCTGGAGCCAGGGCGAGCTGAGCGCTCCGGTCGCACTCTTCACGATCGCCGCCACGGTGGTCGGGAACGTCCTCTCCTACCGCCAGCGGAGCGACCCGTGGCCGGCGGTCAAGCCGATCCTTGCCGTGTGCGCAGTGGGTGGGTTCGTCTGGTTCATCGCCACGGTGACCCACTCCGCGACCCCGGGCGACATCTCGACGGTCGAGGGCCCGCTGGCCGTCCTCTTCGCCTGGGTGCTCAGCACCCACGCGTTCGACGTCCCGGCCCGGCGTGACGTCGCCTACTCGCTGGCCGGTTCGACCGCGCTCATCGCGGTGGCCGCGGCGCAGTCGGTGGACCTCGCCCTCGGGGTGTTCGTCCTGGCGTGGCTCGGCTGCGGGCTCTGGGGGCTGTTGGCCATGTGGCAGTCGATGACGGGTACCAGGGGGGTGCCCTGGGGGACCCTCGCGCTGTCCGGGATGATCGTCGCCCTCGTCGCCACCCTCCTGATCGGGCTGCTTCCCGCCCCCCGGGTCTCGACCTCACTCGTCTTCCCGTCCTCGTCGGCCGGCTCGCCACCGGTGGACAGCCCCAACACCCTGACCGACGGGTCGGCCTCACTGCCGGCCCACGCGGCCAGTGCCGGCGGGCGGACCGGGGTCGGAGGCTTCCTCGGCTTCGCAAAGTCGCTCGACACCGGGGCCCGGGCTTCGCTCGGCAACGAGGTGCTGATGCGGGTGCGGGCCAGCCGTCCCAATTTCTGGATCGGCCAGACCTACGACCGGTGGACCGGTCGGGACTGGCTGCAGTCGTCCGACCCGGTCGACGGCGACCATGTGATCCGCCTCGAGTCGGGCTCCCCCTTCGCGATCCCCCTGGCCCAGGACCAGGTCTCCGGAAAGGCAAGTGGCGCGGTGGACATCCAGACGTTCTACCTGGCCGAGTCCGGGCCGAACCTCGTCTTCCACGCCGACAACGCCGAGCGGGTCTACCTGCAGTCCAAGTCGCTCTACCTGACCGGGGACGGCACCATCGTGTCCTCGACGACCATGGGACAGGGGACCATCTACACGGTGGTCTCGGCCGACAACTCGGCCAGCGCCGCCCAGCTGGAGGCAGCGACGATGCCGGCTTCCCCCTCGGGGCTGGCCGCGGACCAACTGGCCCCCGACCAGAGGAGCCGCTACCTGCAGCTGCCCCACCCCTATCCGCGGGTTGCGGCGCTCGCCGCTGCGATCACCGGGGGTGTGGCCGCCCCCGGGGAGGCCGACCCCCACACCTACGACACGGTCGAGGCGATCGAGCGGTGGATGGCCTCCCACATCCACTACACGACCGACATCCCACCCCTTGCCCCGGGTGCGGACGCGGTGGACAGCTTCCTCTTCGGATCCCGTCTCGGCTTCTGCGAGCAGATCTCGACCGCGACGGTGACCATGCTGCGTACCCTCGGGATCCCCGCCCGCGAGGCCGTCGGCTACGTCCCGGGTCCCTACAACCCGATCACCGATCTCTACGACGTCCAGGCCAAGGACGCCCACGCCTGGGTACAGGTCTGGTTCCCGGGGTACGGGTGGCAGAACTTCGACCCCACCGCGGTCGTGCCCCTCGCCAACCCGTCGCCCGGCTCGGTCCTGGCCCGCAGCGCCGGGCGGTTCCTCGCCAGCCTGCCCTGGATCCCCCTCGGACTGGTGGCGCTCCCGACCGCCGCAGCGGTGCTCGTCGTCCGCCGCCGGCGGCGGCGCCCGCCCACCTGGGCGCACCAGGTGGCAGCCGACCTCGGTCGCGGCGGAGCACGCCTCGGGCTGCCACGCCTCGGACATGAGACCCTGACCGCCTACGGGTCGCGTCTGGCCGCTGCCGATCCTGCGTACGCAGAGGGGATCCTCTCGGTGACCACCCTGGTCGAGCGGGTCACCTACGCGGGTGTCGAGCCATCGGCCGACCAGATCTCGCGCGCCCTGGCCTTCACCCGCCGGTTCCGGAGCATCCCCCGTCGCCGGCCGCTGTGCGACCCTCAGGACCGGGCGTGCGCCAACGCCTCGTCGAAGGATGCACCGGCGGCCAGCAGGGGGCGGTAGGACATGAGCTTGCGGGACTGGCTGAAGGCCAGCGCCGCAGCCAGCCGGTCCCCCGCCCGGTAGAGGGCGACCAGCTTCCCCTCCTCCGGCGACCCACTCACGACCACCGGATCCTCGTCCGGGTCGGCGAGGCCGAGCATCTGGATCTTGGTCGTGTACTGGTCCGACCAGAAGAAGGGCACCGGGTCGTAGGCCTCGGCGGCGGACGAACCCGACAGCAGGTTGCGGGCCGCCGCGGCCCCGCCCTCTGCCGCGTTGGTCCAGTGCTCGACCCGGACAAGGCCCCCGCTCGAGGGCCGCTGCCAGCGGGCGATGTCACCGGCGGCCACCACCCGGTCGGCGGCAAAGAGCGTGCTGTCGCAGATGATGCCGTCGTCGATCCCGACCCCCGAGTCGACCAGCCAGTCCACCGAGGGGGTCACCCCGATCCCGACCACCACGACGTCGGCGGCAAGCCGGGTTCCGTCGGCCAGGTGCACGGTGACCGGGTCGGCACCGCCCGGGTCGGCCACCAGGCGGTCCACCCCCACGCCCATGCGGAGGGTCACTCCCTGGGCCAGGTGGAGGTCGGCGCAGACCGCGCCCACCGTTTGGCCGAGGACCCGGCCCATCGGCGTGGGGAGGGACTCGACGAGGGTGACCCTGGCCCCCGACCCGCGGCAGGTGGCGGCCACCTCGGCCCCGATGAACCCGGCTCCGATCACCGCCAGCCGCGGCTCGTGGCCGGCCGCCTCGAGGCCGGCCTTGATGCCGAGACAGTCGTCGACCGTGCGCAGGGTGAAGACGCCGGGCATCCCCTCGGTGCCGGGCAGATGGCGGGCGGACGCACCGGTGGCCACGATCAGCCCGTCGTAATGCAGATCGGTCCCGTCACCGAACGAGACGATGCGGGCGTCCGTGTCGAGCGCGGTTGCCCGGCGGCCGAGCCGGAACTCGAGCCCGAGGGTGTCGAGGACGTCGGGCGCGTGGTGGTGGATGCGTGCGACATCCCACTTGCCGGAGAGCAGCTGCTTGGAGAGGGGCGGGCGGTCATAGGGAGCGTGCAGCTCGTCGCCCGCGATGATCACCGGTCCCGTGTGTCGCTCGTGGCGGATCTCCTCGGCCGCCCGCAGCCCGGCGAGCGATGCACCCACCACGACGACGGTCGAGTCCGGTGACAGGGGTTCGCTCATGGCCGGCATCGTAGGGTGGCGGCAGCGTCTCACCCGGCGAACATGGTCATCCACTGCTCGGGGGTGCGGAGCCGGAAGACGTAGTTGTGGGCCCGGGTGTACCCCATGGTGGCCGACGGCTCGGGCGAGTAGAGATGCCCGGGGTAGAGGATCGTGTCGTCGGGGATCCTGGCCAGGCGGGTCATGAGCGACTCGTACATCGCGGCGGGATCGGCGCCCGGCAGATCGGTGCGACCGCACCCCTCGAGGAAGAGGGTGTCCCCGGCGATGAGCCGGTCCCCGACCAGGAAGCACTGGCTGCCCGGGGTGTGACCGGGAGTGTGGACCAGAGTCACCGGCACCGCTCCGACGTGGAGGACGTCGCCGCCCTCGTGGGTGACCAGCTCCCCTGCCGCGACACCGGTCGATCGGATCACCCACGGAGCCTCGGCGGCCTGGACGTGGACCGGAACCGGGGACACCTCGAGCAGCCGGGTGATGCCCTCGATGCCCCAACCCATCAGGTCCCCACCGACATGGTCGGGGTGGTAGTGGGTGGCAAGCGCGCCGACACAGGTCATACCGTCGGCGGCGAGGATCCCGAGGAGGTCGTCCACTCCGTACGCCGGGTCGACGATGACCGCCTCCCGCGTCTCCCGGTCGCCCACCAGGTAGACGAAGTTGACCATCTGACGGGCCACATCGTCGTCGGCCGCGAAGTCCCGACCGGCCAGGAGCTGGCGGAAGTACAGACGCTCGGGCGCAACCGCGCCGTCGGTGTCCGGGGTGGGGTCGCTCACCCCCCCACCTTACGGGTCTCCCAGGGCCCGGACCGCGGTGCAGGTTACGATCCCCGCAACCGCGACCGGAGGGGTGGCCAAGCGATGACCGACGAGCGCAGTACCACCGGAGGTCCCGACATCGGGTCGGCCGCCGCAATGCTCCGGCACTGGGGTACCGTCCGACCCGACGCGCCGATGCTCACCCAGGACGGGCGGAGCGTGACCTGGGGATCGATGTACCGTGACGCCACGCGGGTGGCGAGCGCACTGGCGAACACCGGGGTCGAGCCCGGTGATCGGGTGGCCTTCCTCGACCGCAACTGCATCGAGTACTTCGAGGTCCTGTTCGGCTGCGCCCTGATGGGAGCGGTCAGCGTGGCCGTCAACTGGCGCCTCGCCCCGGCCGAGATGGCCGCGGTCCTCGAGGACGCCGGTGCGACGCTGCTCTTCCACGGTGGCGACTACTCCGCCGCGGTCAAGGAGATGGCTCCGCTGGTGACCACCGTCCGTCACTGGGTCCAGCTCGACGACTTCGCCGACTGGGTGGACAGCACGGCGCAGCCGAACCCCATCGATCCCGGGTTCGAGCCCGCACCGGCGGACGTGGTGACCCAGCTCTACACGTCGGGGACCACCGGGCTGCCCAAGGGCGTGATGATCTCGGGCGACAACCTCGCGACGATCCTGGCCAAGGCCAGCGAGGTCTTCCACATCGGCGAGGACACCGTGTCGATGGTGGCCATGCCGCTGTTCCACATCGGGGGGACCGGATGGGCACTCTCGGGGATGTCCCGAGGGGGGCACTCGGTCGTCGTGCGAGATCTGGACCCCGCCGCCATCCTGCGGGTCATCGAAGAGCACCGCATCACCGAGACCTTCGTCGTGCCCGCGGTCCTGATGTTCCTGCTGGCCACCAAGGAGCTGGCAACCACCGACGTCGGATCGCTGCGCACCGTGTTCTACGGCGCCTCGCCGATCAGCGAGGACGTCCTCGTGCGCTCGATGCGGGCGCTGGACTGTCAGTTCGTCCAGGTCTACGGCCTGACCGAGACCACAGGGGCGATCACCGCGCTCGAGTCCGGAGACCACGACCCCGACGGCCCGAGGGCACACCTCCTGCGCTCGGCGGGCCGGCCCTTCGATCACGTCGAACTGCGGATCGTGGACCCGGCCAGCGGCGAGGAGCTTCCGGTTGGGACGGTCGGCGAAGTAGTGACCCGCTCCTCACAGAACATGCTCGGCTACTGGGGCAAACCGGACGAGACCGGCGCGGTCCTCTCCGGGGACGGGTGGTTCCACACCGGTGACGCCGGATGGCTCGACGAGGACGGGTACCTCTTCCTGCACGACCGGATCAAGGACATGATCGTGTCCGGGGGAGAGAACGTGTTCCCGGCCGAGGTCGAGAACGCCCTGCTCGCCCATCCGGCGGTCGCGGACGCCGCGGTCATCGGTGTGCCCGACGACCGCTGGGGCGAGACGGTGAAGGCGATCGTCGTCCGGGCGGCGGGGTCGTCACCCGACGACGAAGCGCTCACCGCCGACATCCTCGCTGCCGCCCGCGAGAGGCTGGCCCACTACAAGTGCCCGACCTCGATCGACTTTTGCGACGAGCTGCCGCGCACCCCGTCGGGAAAGGTGCTCAAGCGTGATCTCCGGGCCCCCTACTGGGCGGACCGGGAACGCAACATCGGCTGAGGCCCGTCTGCTCAGAACAGTCCCGGCGGACCCCCATCGTCGGCGTCCGCGTCCGAGGTGTCGTCTGCGATGCCCTCCTCAGGGTCGATCCTGTCGCTACCGACCTCAGCGCGTCCGACGGCCTCCAGCCGGGGAACCAGCTCCTCGACCTGCATCCGGGTGCGACGGAGGCGACGGTCGAGCTCGTCGACGATGTCGGTAGCCCGCTCCAACTGGTCGACCAGGCGGTCGACGTCGACCACCCCGGTCTCGAACTCCTTGATGATCGCGTCGAGCTCGGCGCCGGCGTCCGAATAGCTGAGGCCGGAGACTTCCGGCGCTCCGGGCCCGCGGTCACCATCTGCGTCTGTCGCCATCACTGCATCCCTCCATCCAGATCGTCGCGATCGTTGTCCTCGCGCGCTTCGACGGAGGTGACCGTGGAGGACACCTGGCCGTCAGAGACGAGGGTGCGCAGCGCTGTGCCCGGGGACAGGCCGGCCACCGTGCGCACCACCGCGCCGGAGGCGTCGCGGGTCACCGAGTAGCCGCGCTCGAGCTGGCGCTGGTAGTCGTAGGCCCCGAGCAGCCGCCGCCACTGGTCGAGACGGAGGTCCTCGGTGTGCAGGCCGCGCGTCGCCGCCCGGGTCGCCATCCCGCAACGGGTGGTCAGGCGGTGGGCGTGGGCGTCCAGCTGGCTCCGGCCCGCGCCGCGCAGGATGCCCGCCCGGTGGCCGAGGCGGTCGGCGTGGCGGTCGAGCTGGGAGCGTGCCCCGGTGGCCATCCCGTGGCGGCCCCGGTCGAGGCCGCGTTGGGCGCGGGCCACCTCGTCGCCGGCCATCCGCGCCGCGACGACGCCCGCCTCCACACTGGACCGCCAGAATTCGAGCAACAGTCGAGCGAGCTCCTGGCCGCACTCGGTCGGGGTGATGAAGGAACGGTTGGCCACCTCGTCGGCGACCGACTGGTCGCCGGTGTGGCCGATGCCGGTCCACACCGGGGTGGTGGAGGTGGCGATGGCCCGGGCCACCCGTTCGGCGTCGAACGTGGCCAGGTCGGCTTTGGAACCCCCTCCGCGAACGACGACGACGATGTCGCGGTCTGGGCCCTGGAGCCTGGTGATCCCCGCCGCCACCGCGGCGGGGGCCTGACGACCCTGCACCTGGACCGGCGCGACCGCCACCTCGAACGCCATCCCGGACTCCTCGAGGCGACCCAGGAAGTCACGGTAACCCTCGGTTCCGGGGCTGGCCACCAGTCCGATGCGGAGCGGAAGGCGGGGAACCGGGAGGCGACGGTTTCGGTCGAAGAGGTCTTCGTCGACCAGTGCCTTGATCAGCCGGGCACGTTCGGCGGCCACCTTGCCGAGCAGCGCGTCGGTATCGAGCATGGAGAGGTTGAAGTTGATGGTTCCGCGGGGCTTGTACAGCTGCGCTTCGCCGCGGACCCGGACGACCATGCCGGTATCGAGGGTGATGCCCAGCTGATCGAGGGTCGAGCGCACCGTTCGCCATTTGGTGGACCAGCAGACGACCTTGAGGACGGGCGAGCCGTTGTCGTGGGCGTGCCTGGGGTCGACCAGGTCCATGTAACAGTGCCCGCTCGAGCTGACGTTGAACGAGCGAACCTCGCCCGACACCCACACCTGGCCGCGGAGGGCATCCCTGAGTGCGCGGTCGACGCGGGCGTAGAGGTCGGCGATGGTGAGCGCGTCGCTACCGGTATGGTCGGCTACGAGGCGGCGGGCCCGGGACTCGAGGGACACGGCGCCAGGTTAGAACCCCGGTGGGACGGGACGGCCGACGGTGGCCGGCAGCTGCCCGCGTAGCGACCGGAAGGGGCCCTCAGACCGGGGGTGCGCTGGGAAGCCGTGTCCTGTGGGACGATGGTGGTGACGGTGAGCCGGCCGGGTGGCCGCGGCCGGTGTCGGCCGGGGGGAACCCCGGACGGGAACAGGCCGAGGAAGGTCGGGACTCCACAGGGCAGGGTGCTGGCTAACAGCCAGTCGGGGCGACCTGCAGGACAGTGCCACAGAGAACAGACCGCCGATGGCGTGGCCCCCGGGCGACGCACAGGTAAGGGTGAAACGGTGCGGTAAGAGCGCACCAGCGGCCGGGGCGACCCGGTCGGCTCGGTAAACCCCACCCGGAGCAAGGTCGAACAGGGGGACGGGCGGCCCGTCCGGCGCTCCCTCGGGAGCTCCACCCCCGGGTAGACCGCTCAGATGGATGGCCACCCAACCCCCACGTCAGGGGGTGGACAGAATCCCGCCTACAGGCCGGCTCACCGTCACCACGCCCCCTGGCCTGGGGATGCGACCAAAACGTCGGGGCGCGAAAAGGGCGCGAGAGGAGTCCCGACGCACGTCAACGATCAGTGCGGTTGGGTCTTCTCAGCTCTTCGAGTCAAAGCGGTCTGCCATGCTCGCGGGAGCAAGGACAGTCAAGTTCGCAAAGGAGACCTGTGCCCACCCATCCGGTTGTTCGGGGCGACCTTGAGAGCCGCTTTTCACTTCACATTAGGGGCACCATCGCATACACCCCGTAACGCTGGCTACTCTTTGGGCAGAACCAAACCCCCATTCATCTACGGTAGGGGTGTGCAGGCGGCGGAAAGACTCCAGTGACCACCGAGAACGTGGCGATCCTGTTCACGGGCAAACTTCCGATCACGACCGAAGATCGGGTGCGAGTCCCATGGGTAGCCGCCTTAAAGCTGACGTTCCGCACTTCTCGGGACCGATATAGCCCCCCACCTCAGGATCGAGCCTGGGTGTAGACCGAGTGCGGGATGTGCAGGAGGTCCAGGACCTTTTCCTGCACGGTGGTGAGCTTCGGTTCGAAGACCCTGACGACCCGACCGGCCTCCATCAGTCGGTGACGCTGCACGCCGCTGAAGATTTCGAAGATGCGAGGGGCGCTCGGGGCCGAACAGTTGCGCAGCTCGGGGTAGAGCTCGATGCCGGTGAGCCCCTCCGCCTTCATCGAGGCACGGATCTCCCGTTCGATGATCGCCTCGGTGATCATGGCGAGGAAGTGGCAGGTGAGTAGGGCCTCGATGCGATGCGGGTTCTCCAAGAACACCGGGGCCACCGCCTGGGGACCTTTCAGCATGTGATTGCGCCGCTCGAGATTGGGTTGGTAGCGGTAGGCGGCAAGGATGTCTGCCGGGGTCATCTCGGTGTCGTTGGTGATGAGTGGGAAGCATCCGTCGGTGGTGGCGTCATCGGAGACCTTCTCGGCGTCGACCTTGGCGGTGACGGTGAACACCACCTTGTCGTGTTTGCGGTAGCGGGTGTTCGAGCCGGGACGACCACGGCTCTCCTGGGTGAAGGTCTCTTCGTGTGATTCGGCGACGACAAAGCCGACCCACCGGGTGGCACCTACATTGGCCAGCGCTGCCTTTGCCGCTTCTTCGACGGCCACCCGGGTCTTGAGGCGGGACTTCGGACTGGCCAGCCGGGCAGCGATCTCGTCGATGGCGGCCAGCCCTCTCTCCACCCGGGCCGAGCGTGATGCGGCGTCCCGGGCCGCCTTGATGGTCGAATGCACCCAGATCACCCGGTAGCCGTCGACCGAGGGGACCGGTGCGGCAAAGGTGCGCCACACCACGTCGGGATCCCCGACATGGGCAGCCGGACGGCGCACCGCCTCCTCCCAGGTCGGTGCGTGGGTCTGGGCCCAATCCCTGAACCAGGTGTCCTCTCGGCGGCCGTGGGGGATGACGGTGACGAAACGGCCTCCGTGGGAGGCGATGTGGCCCATCGCCTCTTTGGAGCACAACTTGGAATCAGCTACGTAGAGGAACGAGGCTTCCCGACCAGGGTCACCAGTTCGTCCCAGGTGGGGATGTGGGTGACGTCGTCGGTGGTGTTGCCGTCGTAGACCCGATAGGCAATGGGCACCGCGCCATCGGCCGAGATGGTGAGGACGAAGAGCAGTTGGCGCAGGTCAGGACGGAAGTCCTTGTTGTGGCCGAAGGTCGGTTTCACGATCGCCTTGCCGCCACGTTCCTCACCGCCCCCGGGGTAGTCGGTGCCGGTCACCGTGACCGTCGTCGAATCGTTGTGGAGCTCGGACAGATCTACGTCGAACCGCCGGACCACCTCTAAGACGACCTGGTGATCATGGTGGCCCGGTCGGCGTCGAAGAGCCGGTCGAGCGTGCGCCCCACCCGGTCGTCGTTGAGTGCTGCGATGTCGCCGTCGTTCAATCCGAGTGCGGAGGGCACGAAGGGTTCGGCCCACTCGGAGAGGGCATAGACCGGCCGGTGGGCGACCAGGATGTTGCGCAACACCACGCCGATGACCGCACCCGGTGAGAGACGCAGTCGGGCATCGTCTGTGGGCACGAACCGATCCACGATCCCTTCGATGCCCGAGCGCTCCACGAACCAGTTGACCACCGGCAGGGCACCGAGGGTCTCGCTATGCAACTCCACCTCGTCTGGTTCCACAGGGGCTCCTTGACAGCTGGTCGGCTATCGGTCAGCATACCTACTGACCGATCCACCGATGTGGATCCTCGACCGAGGACAGACACCGATGACCAGCCGACTCGAACACTACGAAGCCAAGTACCGGTCCCTCATCGCTGAGCTCGATGGACTCGGCTTCATCAGCCCGGGCAGCCTGATCTCCCGAGAGACGTCGTGTGGAAAGCCGGGCTGTCGTTGCCAAGGCGATCCACCCCGACGCCACGGTCCCTACTTCCAGTGGAGCCGACTGAAGGACGGCAAGACGGTGAGCCGCCGGCTCGACGAGGACGAGGCCGACCTATACCGCCAGTGGATAGCCAACAGGCGCTACATGGAAGCGGTCATCGCCCAGATGGAGGAGGTCTCAGCCAAGGCCGGCGAGATCCTCCTCAGGAATGCCGCCCGAAACTGACGATCGGCGCAGATCGGGCGTTGACCAGGGGGGACTCGGGAGCTATTTAGTCATATATTCCCCGCGGGTTCGAATCGGAGGGCTGTGATCGGGTGCCGACGCGACGCGACGTACTGAAGGGCGGTGGGAGCGCCCTACTCGCCGGCGTGGCGGTGTCGTCGGCCGGCTGCGATCTGACGGGGGCCGCGAAGACGCCGGCTGACGCCGGAACCTCTGCGGCCGCGTCGGGACTGGTACCCCCAATCACACCCGCGTTCCGAACTGGTGGAGCAGGCCCCCTCTACTGGAGCACCTACGGCTACAACTTCCCCAAGAACAGCGCCATGCCGGAGCAAATCTGGCAGGCCAATGTGGACTGGGTAGCATCGACCTTTCGCGCCTTCGGCTACACCATGGTGTGTACCGATGGCTGGGTCGACACCACCCAAAGGGTGAATGCCCATGGCTACATCCGGAGCCTCAGCGATACCTGGATCCACGATTGGGCCTGGTGGGCGAAGTACGTGGCAGCCCGCGGCCTCAAGCTGGGCGTCTACTACAACCCACTATGGGCGACCAAGTCAGCGGTCATGGATCCGAGCATCAAGGTCGTCGGGCGCCCCGACGTCAACGTAGGAGACATCGTCAATCCCGCCGATTTCCTCAACAGCGATGGAGACCTGTACTGGGTGGACGTGACCCGAGACGGCGCTGAGGAATACGTCAAGGGATATGTGGAGTATTTTCACAATCTCGGTGCCGTCTTCCTGCGTATCGACTTCCTGGGCTTTTTCGAGGCAGGCTTTGACCAGGGTGACGGTACCGTTGGGGTAGCTCACGGACGCGATAACTACCTGAAGTCTCTGAGCTGGATGCGTCAAGCTGCCGGCGACATGCAGCTCAGCTTGGTGCAAGCCAATCTCTTTGACCACGCCGCCGCAGAGAGCAGATTCGGTGACCTGATCCGCATCGACAATGACGTCACCTTCGGCCAGTGGTACAACCTCAGTGAAGGTCCTCAGGGCTGGCAGCCCACATGGTCCCAGTGGAGCAGCCCATTTCTCGGATTCACCGGCTTCTCGGATATTTCAGGCCACGGGCAGGTGATTCTCGACGGCGACCCGATAATTATCAGCTCGTTCAGCAGCGACGACGAAAGGCAGACTGCTATCAACCTCTTCACCATGGCCGGTGCCGCAATTGCCATCACCGACCAGTACGACACCATCGGACCCTACGCCTCCTTCTTCCAGAACCCAGAGGTTCTCGCCGTACATCAGGCCGGACTGGTTGGCAAGCCGGTGTATTACAACACCCACGGCTTCTATTACGACCCCTCGAGCCGGGACCCCGAGCGCTGGATCGGCCAGCTGCCCGACGGTAGCTGGGCGGTGGCCTTGTTCAACCGGGAAGACGGCCCGGGAACCGCAAGCAAGTCAATCGACTTCGCCGCGGTCCTCGGCTTAACCGGTCCGGCAACGGTACGCGACCTTTGGGCCCACGAGGACCTGGGGTCGATGACCAGCTACCAGATGACCCTGGCGCCCCACGCCTCGGTCCTCTTGTCGGTGGTGCCGCCAGGTCCTGCCCATTTTCAGGCCGAGGTCGGGGCGTGGGCAGGATCGGCCCGGTTCGAGAACACCTTCGGCGGCTACGAAGGCATGGGCTATGTCACCGGTCTCGATACTGAGGGGAGCAGTGTGGCCGTGGCCATCTCAGTGCCTAGTGCCGGCAGTCGCCCAATCCGGTGCCACGTCGCCAACTCCACCGGCAGTCCGTCAACACTGACCGTACGTGCGCTCGACCCAGCGACCGGCAACCTCCACGGCACGGCCACGCTCCACGTGCCGAGCACGCCGGCGTGGACTTCGTGGCAGACCGTGTCGGTCACGCTGACCATGGCGGCCGGCACGAACCTTGTGGTGTGCAGCATCGATACGTCCGATCAGGGTGCGGTCAATCTCGACTACCTCGCTCTGTCCTGAGGTCTGCTGGTCGGCCGCATGGCTCCGACCGTGTTCACAGCTGACGACAGTGTCGCCGACCATTATTGGCTTCCCGACAATGAAGGTGACCACGCCTGCTGTTGCCTCGTTCCCAACGCTTACAGCTACTCAGTCGCTCAACACCATCAAGTCCGACGCCACGATCAGAAGTGCAGGGCCCGGTGATTGTGGAAGCGTCGGAGGCGTCACCTCTCTCGCCATTCGTGCGCTCGGTACGAATGGAACCTTCTAGGGGTCGACTCGATTGCAGACCGGTGCCGGACTTGACAGCCAATGGTTGGGAGAGCCGTCCTCGATTGATCGCATAGCTGGTGATATGGGCAGGCTCCGCTATATGGGAGCGCATCCGGGCGGCGCAACCAATGTCGGTTGACGGGGGTAACAGGTGGGCCTACGTTGCATGGAGCCACTCCTCGGCGGACCCCAGGATTGGCCCTATTCGCTACTCGAAAGTAGGTCACGATGATTCGTAGAACGTTGCTGTTCGCTGCAGTGCTCACAACCATGCTCGGCGGACTGTTCGTCGCCACCCAGGAGGCAGCGGTCGCTGCCCCGATCGCGACTGGGACGGCAAGCTGTCCGGTGGTCGGGGGGTCGGGCACCGTCAGTCCGGGACTTTCTCTGGCTGGTAGTCCTGGCGGCGTCAAGATCACATACAAGGCGACCATCGGTCACCCAGGGACGACGATTCTATGCGGCGGAACGGTCACCTCCCCCGCGGGCGTCCACGTCGTAGGCGGAACCGTGACCGGTTCGGGGTACTACAACCCTCCGACCGCTGCTGCCCACGGAAGCTCCTGTGCGAACTTCGACGGTCCCGACAAGGTCGGTGTGATCAAGGAGACCATCGTCTGGGCCACCATCGGTGGACCGATTGCGAACACGAACGTTACCTACACGGGCGACCTCGCTTCGACCACCGGTCCCCTCAACGGACACGACACGCTCCGACTGTTGGCTCCCTATGGTGTCAAAGCTGCTGGATCATCGTTTCTTGCGCCTGCGTTGCCGATCACAAGCAGGTTCGTGACCACGCTTCCGGCACCCGGGGCGCTTTGTGTCGGAACGACCACCGCCTTCAAGATCACAGGCGGTGTGGTCTCCATGTAGCTACGGTCGTCGTTGACTGACGATCTGCGGCGTCCCCCTTTGGCAGGAGAGGGTGGTGAGAAAGAGCCAGGCCCGTCGAGCGGGGTTCCGCCACCCCGATCCGGGCCTGGCTCTTTCGCGTCGTTGACAATGGCACAACAGTTGGAACAGCCAGAAGCGCCAGATAGGCATCCCGAATCGTCCTGGGAATAGTGGAGGCTCGGTTGTTAGGTTTTATGCTGCCGAGCTGGGCTCGCCCAAGCGACGGTAGTAGTTCTCCTCGAACTCCGCCGGCGGGACGTAATCACAGGCCTCGTGCAGACGCCGCTCGTTCCACCAGTTGACCCAGGCCCCCGTGGCCGGCTCGAGTTGCTCCATCGTTTTCCAGGGCCCTCGGCGGTAGATCAGTTCGGTCTTGTAGAGCCCGTTGACCGTCTCGGCGAGAGCATTATCGAACGAGTCGCCCTTGGAGCCGACCGAGGCCACGGCCTGTTCGTCGGCCAGACGCTCCGTGTAGCGAATGGCCAGATATTGCACGCCGCGATCGGAACGATGGACGAGTTCGGTCAGGTCTTCGCCGGTGCGGGTGCAAATGGCCATCTCGAGCGCGTCGAGGGCCAGATCGGTGCGCAAGGACTTGGACACTCGCCATCCGACAATGCGCCGGGCGAAGGCGTCGGTGATGAAGCTGGCGTAGCAAAAGCCCGACCAGGTCCATACGTAGGTGATGTCGGCGAGCCACAGGCGGTTGGGGGCGGTGGCGACGAACTGACGATCGACCAGGTCGGCCGGGCGAGCCGAGAGGTCGCCGGGAACAGTGGTGCGCTTGGCTTTGCCCCGGCGCACGCCCTGGAGGCCGAGGGCGCCCATGATGCGCCACACCTGGTCCCGTCCGACCCGCTCTTCATCTCGAACGAGCTGGTGCCATACCTTGCGCACCCCATAGACCCCGTAGTTCTCCTCATGGATCCGTTGGATCTCCCTGCCGAGGCGCTCATCGGAGAGCGCTCGGGCCGACGGTGGCCGGGACGTGGCGGCGTAATACGTGGAGGGGGCGAACTGCAAGACCCTGCAGATCGGCTCGACCCCGAACTCCTCCTTGTGGGCGTCGATGTAGCGCACTACGGCTTTGGGCGGTCGAGCTCCGCCGCGAAAAACGCCGATGCCGACTTCAATATGGCGTTGGCTCTTCGGAGTTCCCTGTTCTCCCTTTCCAGTTCGGCGATCCGCTGCTTGTCCTCGGTGGTCACTCCAGGACGTCGGCCGGCGTCGACGTCAGCCCGCTCTGACCAGTTGCGCAGCGTTTGCTCGCCGGTGCCGAGCTGGCGGGCCACCCGTGAGACCACGCCCCAGCGCTCGCCGGTTTCCTCGATGGATTGTTGGACCATGCGAACGGCCCGTTCTCGCATCTCAGGCGGATAGCGCTTCGATGAGGGGTGCCTCTTGGCTTCCATGACTCCAACTTTCCCAAGGTTTGGAGCCTCCAGGAAAGCCAGGCCGGTTCACTCAGGTCAAACCTCCACCCCTCGGGCTTCGACGAGCTCATGCCGCCCAGTCTCGCCACCGCCCTCGTCGATCGTCTGCTCCACCATGCCCACGTGGTCCAGACTTCGGGAGAGTCGATTCGGCTGCAGGACGCCACCAGCGGGAAGGGGGTGAAGCCACTGACCAAGTGACCTGAGTGCGGGGGTGCGGAATTCCGTGGCCATACCCGGGGAGGCAGATGGCCATACCCGGGGTGATCGGATGGCCGCCAGCGGGGACAAACCGGTGTCCGTTGACACTTCCCGTGTGACCGTCGAAGGTGCTCGTCCGAGACGGCCGGCGATCGAGGTCATCGATTCACCCTGCCGCAGCCCGATCATGATGTCCTCGCGCTCTTCTGCGCTGAGTCGCCGGGCAGCCGGTTCCCAACCATCTGGTCTCCCGGGCCTCACCTGCTTTCGATAGTGGGTGGCGCGTGCCAAATCGAGACTGACATTGAGCTCTCTGGCGATCTCCTTGAACTTCATGCCCTTGGACTTGAGACGACGAGCCATCTGCTTTTGCCCAACGGTCATGACGTGCGCACCCATCTGGGTCCTCCTTGGTCAGGGCAACGAAGCGTTGCCTACAGACCGAGGTGTTGCGCGGACCGCTTGAATCCGCCCACCCTGCAGATCGAGTTACTCGACGAGCACCGCTGGGAGACACGCAAGCAGTTGGCCCTCGCCATGTTCGACTGGATCGAGACCTGGTACAACCCGTCGAGGCGGCACTCCTACTGCGGAATGCTCAGTCCAGTCGACTACGAACGAGACCACACGCCCACCGCAGCTGCGGCATGATCAACACAATCAACCTGTCCGCTGGACCGGGGGAAGCTCACTGTCCGCTGGACCGGGGGAAGCTCACATTCGCAAACGGTTAGAGGTAGGAGGGGTCATAGATGGCCATCAAGGAGTGGCAACCTATGCAGCGATCGCCAACTCTGGCGCCATGGACCGACTGTCCCTGCTCATTAGCGGTGACTTCGCACCCTCAGCTCATGGCAACGTGATCTTGGTCACCACGCCAGTCTGCGTCGTTCCACGGACGAGTCCGACCGCCAGGCACAGCGAGGTGGTGGGGCATGTCACATCAACCAGGTACGACGCTCCAACTACTGCGTGAGCCCCGCCCACGATCCCGCTGCTGATCGGAATCACCCGTCCGACAGGAGTGGCTCCACTGAACCCAATGACGACACATCTCGTACTGCTCGGACAAGCCACGGGATGGGGCCCTAGGCCCTCGCCCAAATAGGAAGGCGCATGCTGGGGTGTTCCAGGTATGCCGTTGGTAATGGTGGTAATCGATGTCGAAGTGGGCGAGAACACCCCGCCCGTCGCCTCACACGTCGAAAGACCCCCGCAAGCCACGCCATTGAAGGTATTGAGCGAGGTGACGATCTTGGCTGCACCCGGCACGCTGCTGGTGACGCTGACTGCAGCTGCGCCCAAATAGATACCGGTGCCGGAGAGCTTGGCCCCGACGGCTTCGCAATGTGTCGCACTCGGGCATGCAATATCTCCCAGATCCGCTGTGTTTGTCACGTCCTTCGGTGTCCCTGGAACTCCGCTTGCGATCGGCAGTACCAGGCCCAGAGAAGGAAGCGTGGTCGAAGACTGCCCGGCAGCTATGCACGACGTGGCACTTGGACAGGTCACCCCACCCAGGTATCCCGTGCCCGACACGAGGGCCGCTGCCCCGGCCGAACCTGCGACAATGGGAACGACGGCACCCTTGGTGCCAAAGCCCGTCGCCACACAAGTGACCCTTGACGGCTCGCAGGCCACCCGGTTCAGCTCTGTCGTACCTGTCACGTACTGGGCAGACCCTGGAATCGAACTGGTGATCTTGACGACCACGCCTTGACCGCCATTGTTCGTCTTTTCACCCACCGCCACGCAAGCCGACGCCGACGTACAGGCCACGTCGTAGAGGGCCCCGGTACCGCTCACCGTGTGTGGCGTGCCCGGAACTCCGTTGACGATAGCGACGACGACCCCTTTTGCATTGGGGTAGATGCCAACCGTGCCCACGGCGACGCACGAGCTTGTCGTAGAGCAGGTCACGGCATACAGGTCGGAGGTTCCGGTCGCCATCTTGGTGCTGGTACCGAGAGCTGCGGCGGAGTTGACTCCAACGAGCATCCCAAGGGGAACAATGAGCACGGCGAGAGCTGCCAATGCGACCCTTCTAGAGGCCCTCACCCACACGACCATGCGACGATTCCATCTTGCTTCTCTCATATCGGACCTCCCAGACCGAATACCCAAATGTCTCTCTTGTCACGCTCAGCCGAACGACTCAATGAGGCTCTGATGGATGGAGCTGCCGTTCAGATAGGTCCCAACGGCCTTACACGAGGCTCCGGTGCACGTGACGTTGAATAGGTAGTTCGTGTTTGTGCTTCCATTGGGCGATGACTCAAGCGACCAGCTCGTCCCGTTCCACGCCTCGGCAAGCGTCTGATTGACCGAACTCCCATTCACGTAGCTGCCGACGGCCTGGCATGACGCCGATGAGACGCACGACAGATTGTTGAGGAAGTTGATCCCTGCTCCCTTGTTCGGAGTAGTGACGACTGTCCAGGACGTGCCGTTCCACGATTCTGCAAGATTGCGCTGGACGTTGGAGCTGTTGTAGTAGGTGCCGACGGCCTTGCACGACGTGGCAGCGAAGCAGGAGACCCCGTCCAGCTCATTACTCCCGGCTCCGACATTCTGACTGGACATGACCGACCAGATGGATCCGTTCCAGGACTCGACGAGGGTCTTCGTAACGGTGCCACTCTGGTAATCGCCGACGGCTTTGCAGGAGAAGGCCGAGAAGCACGTCACTCGCCGCAGCCAGTTTGTGCCGGTCCCAACGTTGGGACTGGTCATCAGCGACCAGGTAGATCCGTTCCAGGACTCGATGAGGGTCTGTTCGACGTTGCTGGCGTTGAAGTAGTACCCGACCGCCTTGCAGTAAGTCGACGAGAAGCAGGACACGTCGTAGAGATAGTTCGCCTTCGACCCGTTGTCGGCGCTCGGGATGAGCGTCCAGGCCGTGCCGTTCCAAGACTCGGCGAGGGTCCGGTCGACACTGCTGCCATTGACGAAGTAGCCAACGGCCTTGCACGAAGTGCTCGTGACACATGCGACGCCAATGAGATCGTTGTCCCCTGCGCTGTTATTGGGGTTCGACTGTATCGCCCAGGATGTCCCGTTCCAAGACTCTGCAAGGGCACGCCTCACGTTACCGCCTGTGAGATAGGTGCCGACGGCTTCGCAGGAGGTGCTGGCGTGACAGGCCACAGTATTGAGCCCATCGCCGCCTGCCCCCTTGTTGGCGCTCGTGACGAGGGACCACGAACCAGTGGCTCCAGCCGTCGTTGGCACAGACACGAGGATCAATACCACACCGAGGGCGGCCACAAGCGCACTACGACTGAGACGCCCACGTCCTCGTGTCCCAAACGCAGCCTCGTGCTGCCAGCGTACGATCACGAGCCCACCTCCACGCCACTGGGCACTGGATTCGTCTCGCAGTGCCTTACGCTATCTGTGACCTTCTAACAAACCACAGAGACTCCGTCAACGGCCGACACTTCGATCGACCAGTCGGAGACGGCCAGAAGCACTGTCCGCCTCACCCAAAGCTTCGTCACATTTGAGTAGGTGGATTTCGCCTGCAGGTGTCACTTCGCCAGCCCAGCGTCTCAGGTCGGATCACTGAGGTCTGGGGGGTGGGTTGTGATCCAGGCGGTGGACGACTGTGGCACCGCGTGTTGAGAGAGCCGCGCCTTGTGGCGGCCACTCTGCGTCTGCGACGGGGCAAAGCTGAACGACCTCAGGTAGTTATAGGCGTTCTGGTCCGTCGCATTGATCGGAGGAACGCCCAGCTCGTGCTCGGTGAATGCGAGGATGCTGGCCCAGGTGGCCACGTTGTGATCGACATGTCCTTTGATCGCCCACGGTGAGATCAGGATCATCGGCACGCGGATGCCGAGACCTGTGGGCGGAGGGACTTGGTCGTAGAAGCACCCGCAGTCGTCCCACGTAAGGAAGATGGCGGTCGACTGCCACTGGGGACCGTTCTCGATGGCCGAGACGACCTGACCGATCCAGTTGTCCCCGACGGCCATGGAGTCCAGGTTGTGCTGGGACGTCGAGCCGCTCGGGCCGGTCGCGGGCATGAGCATCGAGAAGTTCGGCAGCGTGCCGTTCTTGGCGTCCGAAAGGACATTGGCCGTGGGAACCATGCTCTTGGCCTCATTGGTGTACAGGCAGTCGGCAAAGGTCGGGCAGACGTCCCAGATGTAGTTCGAGTCCGCCTTCGAGGCGCCGTAAATCTTGAAGGTGTCCCCGGCCGCGGTCAGGCTGTCCATGATCGTCGGCACCCAGTGGGCCGGGCTGCTGCGAACAGCCGGAGGCTCACTCCGGACTTCGGGGCTGCCCTTCGGGGCTGGGATACACGACGGTTCATTCAGATACGGTGGACTCCCGGTCGACGACCACGAAGCGGTGTCTCCCGAGTCGCATCCCCACCCCGTCCCGTGTCCTCCCGGGTTGTCGCCGGAGAAGCCATCGAGGTTGTTGGCGGTGGCCAACCCCAGGTGTTCGCCCCAGCTTGGAACGGGGCCCGGCTCGAAGGTCATATCGCTGACCGCAAATGACTTTGCCAGAGAGATGACGTTCTGGACCGAGGGGTTGGCTCCCCCGCCCGACAGGGTCGGTTCGTAGACCGAGTAGCACGCATACTGCGGGCCGCCGCACCCAGGGCTCTGGTCGAACCCGTCCATTGTTCCGCCATCGATGGCGGTCGTCTGGGTCTTGATGGAGTGGCCGACTCCGGGCACCACATCGGATGCCGCCGAAAGTGAGATCGATTTGCCGTTCGACAGGGTGCCAGTGGTCGTCCCCGTGCAGTGCCCCTGCTGGACACACCAAGCGCCGAGCAGATTGTTGAAGCTGTGATTCTCCTGCATGAAGACGACGATGTGCTTGATCGGCGTGAAGACGACGCCGGCTGATGCGTCGGTTGAGTGCGAGCTCGTACCCACACCGGAAGCCCACAATGTTGCGACAGACCCGACGCCCAATATCAGTGTGGCGGAGAGGGCCAGGCGGTGTCGCATCTTCTTCCCCCGTGCGAGTGGCGAGCGGGTACGGCGCCCCGAGAAGTAGTCCGGATCGCCGCTTCAACGGTTCGAAGGCTGAGTGATCGCCCATGCGATCGTTGACGAACAGTACAGAGGCGTGCGTCACCGATGTGGGGCGGCTGACTGGAAGGGCACTGTGACCCAAGGGCGACCCTTATTTGGTCTCGGCGACGAGGGCCGCAGGATCGAATCAGGAACCTGTTGTTGGAAGCCCAGCTGCAATGTGCGTGGTCCGGACGAAGGAAACTCTCAGCCTCTTGTCATGGGCTACGACAGATCACCCTTCTGCGTTCAACCCGAGCAGCCGAACAAGGCTTCGATGAACCAGGCGGTCTGAACGGTCCACTTGAAGGGAACACGAGATTGATGCCTCTGGCAACTGCGGAGCTTCTCCGACTGCTCGGGGCGACCGAGACCCCGAGCCCCCGTCGCGCAGTAGAACAGGCCTGTGAGCTTGCGACCGGTTGCCGTGGTCTTTGCGCTCTTTGGTGTCTTCTGGGGTGCCTGGGCTGTGGCTGCCATCGACATCGAGCGATCGCTCGGGTTGTCAGTCGGGGAGTTCGGACTCCTCCTCTCGGTCAGCTTGATCGGCAGCGCGGCAGCCAATGTCGTCGGTGGTGGACTCTGTGAGCGGTTCGGGACGGCGCGGATCTTGAGCCTCGCCCTCGGGACCTGGACCGCCTTCTTGGTGCTCGGCGCGGTCAGCCGACCACCGGACCTGTTAGGGCTCGCCATCGTGTTGGTGGTGGTCAATGCCGGGCTCATCGATGTCACCATCAACGTGGCATCGATGACGGCGCTGGCCGATCGACCAGGCCGATTGGTCGCGTTCCACGCCCGGTTCAATGTGGGTGCCGCAGCCGGTGCCGCCATCTGCGGTGGACTGCTGGCCGCGCACATCTCGTGGCGGTGGATCTGGGTGGCGGTAGCCGCAGCGGCTGGCGTTCTCGCCGTCGTCTGCAGCCGGTCGCCCCTACCGGGCGCTCAGCGGGGCGAACAGGTCCCCTGGCACGGGGCTCTCACGCTGCTGCGCCACGACGGGCTGCTCGTCATCGCCGGAATATTCGCCCTGTCTGCCATGGTCGAGGGCGGGATCGACTTGTGGGGAGTGCTCTTCCTTCGATCGAACCTCGATTCCGGCCTGTTGCTCGGGGCAGGTGGCGCCGTCCTTGGCTACACCGTGGCGGCCGTGGCTCGCACCACGCTCGGACCAGCCATCGGCAGGCGCGGACCGCCGAGGGGCGTGGCAATCGGCGCTGGCGTCGCAGCAGTCGGGACGGCGCTGTTGGCCACCGCACAGGTGGCTGTCACGGGGGCGATCGGACTCGTACTGGCGGCGGGCGGCATCTCGATGTGCTGGCCTTTGCTCGTGGCCGCCGCTGGCAAGGGACGCCCCCACGGAGCTGCCGCTGTTGGGGCGGTCACCGCCGGCGGCTATGTGGGGCTTGTCGCAGGACCGGCCCTCGTTGGGTGGCTGGCCAGCGCTGTCGGGCTTCGCGGCGCCCTCGGCTTCCTCGCCGCTGCAGCGGCCATCGTCGCCGTCGTTCCCGCGGTCCGACCGAAACTACTGACTGGGAGAGCAGCTGCTGCGTGAGCCTAGGGTCGACGTGGAGCTACGCCAGGCGCCGCGTCCCCCGGAGATGGCTCAGGAGAAGTGGCGCTTGAGCTCGTGGGCATAGCTGAGGCCCAGCGTGTCCCCAGATCTGGAGACCCATTCCGAAATGGCGGTGGTGCCCGTTGACGGACCCTCGGAATCCGCCAGCCCGTCCGCCATCGCCCAGTACTCCTCCCGAGTGAGCAGCACATCGTGGAGTGCCAACCCCAACATCCGTGAGAGCACGGGAACCGCAGCACCCGGCACGTGCACGATCGCAGACCGACTGCTGACAGCCTTGCGGATCAGCAGCACCAGTTCCTGAAATGTCGGCCGCTCGGGACCAACTGCGTCGGTGACACTGTCGTGGCGTTCGCTCCCCTTCTCGAGGCACAGCTGGGCGAGATCGTCGATGTGGATCGCCCTGATCCGATAGTCGCCGCGGCCCCCGATGGCGAAGATGGGCAGGTGCCGCAACAGCCAGGCGATGTTGTTGATCAGCACCCCGTTGCCGCCGAACAGGATGGCGGGACGAACGACCGCAAAGGAAACGTCGGATTCGGCCAACGCACGCTCTACAAGAGCCTTCCCGCGGAAGTAGGGGTAGGGGGACTCGATACTGGGGTTGGTGATGCTGACATGGACGATCCGCTGTACGCCGGCACGCTTGGCCGCTTGAAAGAGACTGCGTGAGTTGATGACCGCACGGTCGTGGTCGATCTGTTTATGGGCAAAGCGGACCCAGTAGGTGTTGTACAAGGTCGTCGCTCCTCGTAGCGACTCGACCAATCCCAGTTGGTCATCGAAGTCGAGTGGGCGCACCTCGATGGACCCGTCTCCCGTTGAGCGGCCCGGGTGACCGGTGATCGTTCGAACCTGGCGACCACTCTCTCTCAAGGACCTGGCGATGGCACCGCCCGAGTAGCTGAAGGCTCCGGTCACGACATCGAGATTCGTGTCTCCGGCTGTGCGATCCCGTCTGGAGTTCGGAAGTGTCGTCGTCACGCAGGCTCCTTTGTGGTGGGTCCGGTCATGGCTTCCAACAGCTCGGCGAGCCGCTGCGCCTGAGCGAACAGATCGAGCGCCGGCTTCGGGTCACCGTCGAGGTGGCTGAGCATTTCGAGGCCCAGGTACAGAGCGACGATGCCGTAGGCAAGATCCCGTGATGGCACAACCGTGCTCAATGGCGAGCTGCCGAGAGCGTGCTCAACGGCGGTTTGCGCAAACTCCTTCCACGGTTCGATGCGCGCCGCGACTTCGACACCCAGGCCGGGAGTTGACGATGCTCCGGCGATCATCTCGACGAGGACCGTGATGTACCCGGCATCGAGATCCTTGCGGAAGATGACCTCTGCGGCTTCCACCAGTTGACTCGGAGTGTTCGCTGCTGTGACGACGTCCCGGTACTGATGCAACCGCTCTTCACTGACCGCGTCGAGGGCGGCCAACAAGAGATTGGCCACCGAACCGAAGTGGTAGAAGATCAGTCCTTGGGTCGAACCCGCCCGCTCGGCGATGGCCCTGGCGCTTGCTCCAGCGAAGCCTTCCGCCTTCAGGGTGTCGATGGCTGCATCAATGAAGAGAGAACGGGTTCCTTCGGATCGACCCTTGCCCCGCTCCGCCACTTTGCTGGGAGTGCCTGGCTTTGCCACATCTGCACCCATCTTTGAGCGAATGCTCAAAGCATATGCTCAACAATGGTCCGGGTCAACCCCCTTCTGGAGGGAGGTTGAAGGATCGCCACGGCTCGGACAAGAGTCGATCCGTCGAGGAGTCCGGCCCGCCATGGGAGTGCTTCGTGGCCCAACTGTGAACGCTTCGATCGGTCCGTGCCACTGCCACCCGCCAGGCCGATCGTCTGTCGCTGGTCGGGGTGGGCTGGGCTTGAGTGTTTTTGCCGCAGTCGAGACACCGGAACTGTGACGCGTCGGAGTCGGCGCGAGTTCGCTCGGCCGATGAGGGATACCGAGCGGTGGCCTAGCCGCAGCTCTTCGTCACCGTCGCCGGGTTGGCGGTCGTTCCCTTGGGCGTGTACGAGCCGGTGCCGGCGAAGCGGTCGGCCGTCCAGGACACGAAATCGTCGATCGACGCAGGCCCGACGATGCTGTCGTGATCGAGACCGGTGTAGACCCATCGCTGGAGGTTCTGGGGGGTGCTCAGGGCACACATCTCGGAGGCCAGAGCCGCAGTGGTGACCGGAGCGACGAGCGTGTCGTGGGACCCGCCCGCAATGACCAGGGGGACGGCGGTGTCCGTCAACGCGAGGTTCGCCGCCTCCGCTGGGTCGTTCTTATAGAGCACGGACCGCCATGTTGCCGGGAGCATGGACAAGGCACCCCCGCGGGGAACCTTGAAGATCGTCGTGAAGCTCGAATGATCCAACGTGGTGACCACGGCCGCGACGCACTCTGTGCCCAGGAGGCCGAGGTCGCTCTGGCCGGCCGCCGTCAGCACCGCCGACGTCGGGGCCAGCGTGTTGCCATAGGCGGCATTGAGGCCGCCGACTGCCATGAAGAGAAGGGGCCAGTAGATGACGTCCTTTTCGACATAGGGGAGTTCCGTACCACAGTTCGATGGAGGCGCAATGGCAAGCGCTCCCTTGAGATCGAGGCCCGCGCCATAGGTCTTGGCGTTGTCGAGCACGAACATGACTGTCTGGCCGCCCTCGGACCATCCCCACACGACATAATCCTTGCTCGCGTGGGCGGCCGCCAGGTGTCCAGCTGCCCGGACGATGTCGATCGTGTTGAACGCCGCGCTCGTTCCCGCAAGATACGGAAGAAGCCCGGTGGAGGTCGGCAGGATGTTGGCGTTCGCTTCGCCCTGGTAGTCAGTGGCCACGACCTCCCAGTGCTTCGCCAGCAGGGCGTCGATATTGGGGACGTCGGTCGCGGGATCGAGCGACGGCGCGCAGTTCTTGTTGGTGCCGTCGGTCGGATGCGCCCAGCTCACCACCGGCCAGCCCCCTACGGGCGCCGTGCCCGTTGGGACGAACACCAAACCGGTGAGCTTCACCGGCGATCCCTGCAGTGTCTCGGAGTGGTACTCGATCAGGTAGATGGCGGAGGCACCGGTGACACCGACGGGCGGAAGGCTATGGTCGGCGATGAGTGTGCCTCAGGCGGTTGACGTGTGCGGATCGGCGGTGGCATGACGGGTTGACGCTCCGCTCGGCGTGACGCCGACGAGAACGACGCCCGCTACCACGGCGAGCGCCACCAGGCCGACCAGTGCCGATCGCCCCCGGCCCGCGAACGATGCCTTCGTCATTGAATACCGCCCTTCCGCCGAGATGGTGGCGCCAGAAATTCCGTCCCGGCTCACCGTAACAAACACGGACTGGAGGCGTCGCCGTCAAATGTGAGGAGACCGCCGAGGGCCACCGACAGTGAGGTCCACAACCGACACGGGCGACGGTTGATCCGGTAAGAGGTGACCTACTGTCGTTTCCGGTATTCGGTTTGATCCAACCACTGTTCAACCGAGAACCCACCTCGTGCACTCGAACCGTCGGATCCCGAGGTTGGCTGCCCGAGATGCCGCCGTCCATCGATCGGCTCATGGGAAGGGAAGCGGACCCGCAGCCATCGCTGTAACTCTGCATCGACGATCATGGCGGTCGTCCCGTGCCGCCGAGGATGGAGGTGGTTCTCCCGTACCTCGTTACGGATGGTCGATTCGTCGATACCGGTGACGTCGGCCGCCTCGGAGATGGTGAACCAGAGCGGGGAAACTGCCACACCCTGGTTCCTCTGCGCACCACCCATGACCTCTCATCGGTCAGTGGACCGAGGATCTGAAGGGATCGGAGGAGAAGGACCAAAGGGGAGCATTCAGGAGGCACGAGACTGCATGGCACGTGTCGGCAGGAGGTCGGAGCAGGCCGTTTGGAGGCCGGTCGGAACGTGCCCAATCAGACCTGGCCCGGAGGCTGATCGGTTCTGACCGCTGAGCCTGATCAGACCAGGTCGGCCGGGTCCCTGCAGCCCCACCGAGGGCCCGCTGGATCGGTCACCAGCTGGCTCTCACAGGACGGCGAGTGACCGCATCGTTCCGACGCAGGCCCTGGCGGCCTCCCTGCCCTTGAGCTCGAAGTGCGAGGCGAAGAAGGCCACGTGCTCCTCATGATCGTGGAAATGATGGGGTGTGAGCACCGCGGAGATGACCGGGACATCCACGTCGAGTTGCACCCTCATCAGGCCATTGATCACAGCCTCGGCAACGAACTCGTGGCGATAGATTCCCCCGTCGACCACCAGTCCGGCCGCAACGACCGCTGCATACCGATCGGTGAGCGCGAGCTGTTTGGCGTGGAGCGGAAGCTCGAACGATCCTGGGACCTTGTAGAAATCGACACGGTCACGCGGCACCCCGAGTTCGGCGACCTCATCAGCAAATGACTGCCGACACCGATCGACGATCGTCTCGTGCCACGTGGACTGGACGAAGGCGATTCGTTGGTCTCCTGGAGTACGCATTTCCGGTTGGTCTCCAATCGTCGCCTTCGTACATACTAGAACCTGTTCTAGTTATTCTCAACCCCTCCGATCGGATCCATCGAGGATCACGCATCCCTCACCACCTGCCCATGGGTGGCGCCGGAACCCAGACGGGCGGACGAGGTGCGGATTCGGGCCATGATCCCCGTATGACGGAAGAGACGAGAGATGACGGAGATCGGGAGGCCGCACCAACGGCTGCGTCCGTCGACACCAAGCGTGGGAGGTGGCACCGACGCCGGTTCCTCAAACTCGGCATCGGAGGGGCCGGATTTGTCGTCGTGGCCGGGGCGACCGGGTTCGAGCTGATATCCCACGGGGTGTTGCCCGGCCAGCAGACCCTCGACCAGATCGACGGAGCGTGCTCCGTTGTGAGCCCAACTCCCGCCTATGCACCGCTCGGCGATTCGACGAGCGGCACCTTCTACTCATCTGCGCGGCATCGGACAGTGGGATACACCATCGGCTACCCACCGGACCACCGGGCCGGAACCACCCTGCCGCTTGTCGTCATGCTCCACGGCTTCGGTGGCAACCACACAGACGCCTTGGCCGGAATGTCGCCCGCACAGGCGGTCGCGCTCCGGGTCGACGGCCACGATCTGGCACCGATGGCCATCGTGACCGTTGACGGCGGCGGTGGGTACTGGAATCCTCACCCGGGCGACGATCCGATGGGCATGGTGGTCAACGAATTGATACCCCGCTGCCAGGAGCTCGGGCTGGGCCGACCGCCGCAGAAGATCGGCACGATGGGAATCTCGATGGGTGGCTACGGTGCGATCGTGCTGGCTGAGCACTATCCCGATCTCATCTCCGCCGTAGCTGCGATCAGCCCGGCGATCTGGACGAGCTACACCGAGGCCTACTCCGCCAATACCGGTGCCTACGCCTCGCCGCGGGCGTTCCGCACCTACAACGCCGTCACGCACGCCACCGCGCTGGCGGGCACGCCGGTCCGGGTGACGTCAGCTGATCAAGACCCGTTTCACCCTGGTGTCGAAGCGCTCATGCAGGCCCTGCCCCCGGGAGCGGTCGTTGACATTTCACACGGCTGCCATACCGATCCGTTCTTCCTTTCGCAGCAGCCGCCTTCACTTGCGTTTCTCGCTCAGCATCTGGTCACATGAGGGATCCGAGGTCCAGCGATCTGCTGTGGGAATCCGCGATCGCATTCACCGTGCCGACGCCCAGGAATCCGAAGCCGATCGCAAGGGCGACTGCGAGGCTGCCCACGATCGCACCTTCGAACAGTCCGAGCGTGATGAGCAGAACTGCTGAGAGATGCATGACCAGCATGCAGATGTAACAGACCCACAGCCGCACGACGTCCCTGCGAGCAGGATCACCCGGCGGAAGGCAGTCTCGGAGGGCCTGGTAGGGGAACCGGAGATTCAGCACGGGGATGATCGAGCTCCACGCGCCAAGTGCAGGAGAATGCCGTGCCGGGTAGAAGAGAGCTCGAGCCGCCTTTGCGGCCCGGAACTGCCACACGAGCAACCCGGCGTAGATCAGCAGCTGGAAGAAGACGTTCACATCCTTTAAACCGAACAGAGGAACGTGGACACGTTGACCCGAGTTCAGGTCATGATTCTGCAGCTGCGTTCGCGTCCTATCCCAGGACGCGCGCGTTCCTGGTGTGCACCCGCCCACGCGATCAACAGACCGGCTGAGATCACCAGCACCCAACAGACGAATGCCGCCTTGGCGTACGGAGCCGCCTTTTGCTCGTCGGCCTGCAGACCCGAGACGACTGCTGCACCTGGTGAAAGGTGTGGGGTCCAGGCGTAACCGTCCCACCATCTCCACAGCGGGGAACCCCAGGGATCGGAATACCATCCCGCTGGAGCGCTCTCGGTTCCAGTGGGCGTCATGGTTCGGCCGATCGCTGGTGGTTGGGTGACGTGCCGTGACAGTACACCGGGGGTATGAGCGAACGACCTGACCAGAACCCGGGTCAGACGTCGGGCTTACGCCAGAACGCTCCTGGTCCGAGACATCCACGCCACCGAAGTCGGACCTCCCGGGGTCAGGGTGCCACCACGACCGGGAAGCCGACCTGGATGAAGGTGTTCGTGGTGGTGCCCGTGGCAGACACCGCCGGCACCATCCAGATGCCATAGGTGTTGCCCGCGATGGTGTTGTTGTCGACGGTGATGCTGAGCGGGGCGACTGCGGCCACGAGGACTCCCGTGGTGACCGGGTCGATCGCCGGCGCGAAGTCGAAGTCCCCGTCCAGATTGTTCGTCCCGATGTAGTTTCCGTTGATCACGCTGCCGTTGAGGTCCTGACCGGGTGCGTGGCTGTGCACGGTGGCCCCTGCGAGCCCGTTCGGTCCGAACTCATCGGTGAGGAGGATTCCCCCGCTGTTGCCGCTCACTTGGTTGTTCCAGACCGTCGAGTTGTCCGCCCCCATGAGGTGTATCCCCTCGCCGCAGTCGCCGGGTATATGTCCCGAGCCGTTGCACTCGGGGTAGCTTGATTCGCTGATCGTGGCACCGGTCGGGTTGCCCTGATCGTTGTGGACGACCGTGTTCCCGCTGATGGTCACGTTCTGGACGGGCGCACCGGGTGCCCCCATGACGAGGATGCCCTCCCCGATCGCGTTCGTGACGGTCAGACCGGTGACCCTGCCGCCGGAAGCGAGTACCTGGACCCCGTTGTCGAGGCCCGTCGCATCGATCATGGGATTGCCGACACCGCGGATGGTCAATGGCTTGCCCGGGGGGATCACGACGTCCTCGTTGTAGGTGCCCGCGCAGATCTGGATGGTGTCACCCTGTGTCGCCGCACTCACCGCGGCACCGATGGTGGAGAACCCCTGGAATTGGCTCGGGAAACAGCGCACCACCAAGGTGGTAGCGGGAGCAGCAGCTGGGGTCCGGCTACTGCGTCGCCTCCGGGGACCGCCCCGACGATGCCGGTGATCAGCGCAACAACTCCGAAGAGCGCGCCAAGCCAGCCAGTTACCGGTGTGCCCGCTCTTCGCCAGTGCGGTCACGGCACAATCTAAGCACCGACCCGGCGGCACGCAACCGGTTCAGGACCCCGAGTCGAGGACCGCGTCCTCCCAGGTCACCACTACAGGACAATCGGAGGTGCAGCTATGCCACGTTCCGTTCACCATGGTGGTAGGAGGTCCGTGCACCAGGGACCGCCAACGGTGCTGCGTCCTCCAACCAGTCGATCTCGGCCACGCAGTCAGCCACACAGCCCTTGCACATCCACCGGCGTTCGGGCCCGCTTCCGAGGATGAGCGTCCAGACCGACGTCGACTTGGCGAGGGGAAGGGTCCGTCCACATCGTTGACACGGACCGATTCGATGTCCGGTCGAGCGCTGGCGCCGTGACAGATTCACTTGCCGCATCCTTTCCACAGTGGGTGACGGGTGATCGCTCCTTCCAGGATGATCGGCAGAAGTTAGGGCCAGATGAAGCCTTCGTAATGATCTCCTAAGACCGCCCTGAACGACCGGCCCACCGCCCCGAGCCGGTCACCCCCACCCGAGCTCCTCGAGGCGCGGGTCGCTGATCCCGAAATGGTGGGCGATCTCATGGAGGACGGTTTTGTGCACCAGCGCGCGGACCTCCGCGTCCGACCGGCAACTGCTGCAGATGGTCTTCCGGTAGATGACGATGTGGTCCGGATTGGCATACCAGGGTCCCCGGGGTCTCTTGGTGAGGGGAACCCCCGTGTACAGGCCGAAGAGCGGGGTGCCCTCCGCCTCCTCCTCCACTCTGATGGTCACGTTGGTCATCGCCCTGCCGAACTGCTCGGGCAGAGAGTCGAGTGCGTCGGCGACGAACTGCTCGAAGACGTCCACGGGGACATCGATGCCGACCTCACCGTCTCGGGCACGGCGATCCGGCAGATCGGGTAGCTGGGTCACGTCTCCACGGTAGCGACCGTGCCGGTGGGCGGCGCCGGTCGCTCCGGAGTGACAGGAATGCTGGATATGGTGACCGTCATGCTCGGCTGCGCGCTCCTCGACGCACTTCCCCACTCACACGTCCTGGAGGACGGGGCCCACATCGTCGAACTGGACATGCGGGACGATCTGCGCGGACCGGCCGGATCGCTGCACGGAGGGCTCGTGGCCATGCTCGTCGATTGCGCCGGCGCGAGTGCGCTCGCCTCGGCAGGGGAACGCCGTCCCGTCGCGACGTCGCATGCCTCGATCGACTACCCGGCCGCTGCGCGGATCGGGCCGATCCGGGCGGTTGCCCGGACCCTGCGGAGGTCCGAGTCACAGGGGGTGGCAGAGGTCCGGGTCTTCGACGTCGGAACGGACAACCGACTCGTGGCCGCAGCACTCGTCACTGCCAGCTACCTCGACGGACAACGATTCGTCCGCACCCTGGAGTAACCGGAAACCGGGCAATGGCAGACTGGCGCTATGCGGGTGACCGTCCACTCTCGCCGACCGGGTGCCGGGCTCGGGTGCTTCGGCTCGATCCTCAGCATCGTCGTGGTCGTCGCCTTCGTGGCGGTCATCCTCCTCGGCGCCTTCGTCCTGCTTGTGATCGCCGCCGCGGTGTTGGCGATCGGACTCCTCGCCTTCGCCCTCGACCGGGTGGTGATGGCACTCAATCCCCGGTACCGAGCGCGAAGGACGCACCTGCAGCCCCCGGGGCGGGTCATCGATGCCACCGCGAGCCTCGACCCCCCCAGGCCGGACGACCAGCGTGAGGAACCGTGAGGATCCGGAGCGCTCCGGTCCGGTGAGCCCGGGAGCATCCGCACGCTGGCAGCGGCCCGCCGGGATCGCCCAGGTGACCGTCACGATCGCGCTGCTCTCCGGCTGTCTGCTCCTCGCGGGTTGTGGCACGACTCCGGTGTCCGGGACGCCGGCCCCGAGCACTGGCCACACCCACGTCCCCTCCGGCAGCACGACGCCGACCGCGGTGACCGCGTCCGTCCTCCAGGCGTCCACCCAGCTCGCGGCCTTTGCTGCGGCGGAGGCTGCGACCGACTCGGCGGCGGCGATCAAGAACGCACCTTCCAACCCGTACACCCTGGTCCATAGCAACCCGGTGGCCGACCGTGGACGACTCGTCGCGGTCGTGGCCTCCTCGTACGATCCCGGGGGGCACCCGGTCCAGGTCCTCGGATACACCGACGGGTCCTGGTCGCCGCTCGCCAGACTGGCAGCCCCGAGCTGGCAACCGGGAACGAACGTGCCGCCCGGTGTCCTCTACCTCCTTCCAGGCTCACCGATCTCCGTCGGTGATGTCACCGGTGACGGTCGACCCGACTTCCTGATCCTGCTCCAGGCAGCGGACAACACCCCCGGCTTCGTCGTCACCCACGACGGCGGGTCCTGGCACTACGCGACCTTCCAGGGCGCCGCCGGCACCACCGAGGTCGTCGGCCGGAATCCACAGATCGAGGGGTCCTCTCTGGTCTCGCAGTACGACAACTGCACACCGGACTGCGCCCAGGGGCAGAACAGCACCCAGGTATGGACCTACCGGCAACCCTCGGGCCCCTTCACCGCTCCGTCACCCTCTGGCTGACCCGAGCGCCGCCTGCCGCTCACACCGCCCGGACGATCCGACTCCGCGAATGCGGTGGTCCCCGTCCACGAGCAGCGTGCCACACGATGCCGGGCCATGGATCGACCCGGGCAGACGCTGCTGAAGGTGCCGGAGATCACCGGCATGTTCTGGCTCACCAAGCTCCTGACGACCGGCATGGGCGAGTCGACCTCGGACTACCTGGTGAAGCGCATGCGCCCGGTGGTTGCGGTCGGGATCGGTGGCGTCATCCTGATCGCCGCGTTGGTGTTGCAGTTCCGCGCCGATCGGTACATCCCCTGGGTCTACTGGTTCGCCGTGCTCATGGTCGCTGTCACCGGAACCATGGCGGCCGACGTGCTCCACAAGCAGTTCGGCGTGCTCTACGCAGTCTCGTCCACCTTCTTCGCCATCGTCCTCGCCGCTGTGTTCGTCGCCTGGAACCGGACCGAGCGGACCCTGTCGATCCACAGCGTCAACACCCCCCGCCGGGAGGCCTTCTATTGGGCCACCGTCATGGCGACGTTGGCTCTCGGCACGCAGTGGGCGACCTGACCGCCAAGACGCTCAACCTTGGCTACCTGTCCTCGGCGGTGCTGTTCGCCGCGCTCATCGCAATCCCGGCGATGGGTTACCTCCGCTTCGAAATGAACGAGGTCCTCGCCTTCTGGACCGCCTACGTCCTGACCCGTCCACTCGGGGCGTCGATCGCGGACTGGCCGGGCAAGCCCCCGTCGCTCAGCGGGCTGGGGTGGGGAGATGGCTGGTCAGCGTGCTGCTCGGGCTGATCATCGTCGCCTGCGTCCTCCAGATGGTCGTGGTGTTCCAGCGCGAGGCCGCGAGCCCGGAGGCCGGTTGACCGGCTGGGGCTGCTGTTACTCGCTGGTGGTCTCGACGATGAGCAGATCGCAGGAGACCTTGCGGGAGACCTTGTTGGCGATCGGGCCGAGCAGGAACCGGGCTGTCGACTGCATCCCCTTCGACCCGACCACCAGGAGGTCCGCATTCTCCTCTTCGGTGACCCGGATGAGCGCTTCCGACGGCTCACCGGCGACCGCCTGGTAGGCGGCCTTCTCCACGCCTGCCGCACGGGCCTTCTCGCCGGCCTCCTTGGCGGTCGCCTCCGCTGCCGTGTGGGCGGCGGCGACCCACCCCGAGTCGATCGAGATGCCGGCCGCGGCGACGCCGGACGGCGCACGGTTGCTGTAGGCGGACACGATGATCAGCTCGGCGCCGAGAGCTGCGGCCAGCGCCGTCGCCTTGGCGACCGCACGCTCGGCTGTCGCCGAGCCGTCGGTCCCGACCACGATCTTGGTCGGGACGCCGCCCGCCTGTGCCTGATCACTCATCGCCTGGTCCTCCGTCGTCGTCTTCCCGTGCTCAGCCGGGAGCCGCCCGCCAGTATGGCCCTGGTGGGTGAGGAAAGCGAGCGGACACGAAACGGCAGGATCAGGTGGTCGCCAGGATGAGCACCGAGCACGGTGCCCGGTGGGCAACCGAGTTGGGCACGCTCCCCAACACCCGGCGTGCGCCATGCATCCCCTTGTTCCCGACGACGATGAGGTCGGCCTTCTCGCGCTCTGCGACGCCGATGAGGGCATCCACCGGGTCGCCGGCCGCCGCATGGGTCTCGTACCGCACGCCCTGCCCGGCCGCCACGCCACCGAGATTCCGCAACAGACCGTCCGCCTCGATGTTGGAGGGCACCGTGTAGCGGAATTCGTCGGGCAGGTCGCCCCCGCCGACCGGCTTCGGCTTGTACGCGGTCACGATGTGCAGCGTCCCCCCGGAGAGTTTCGTGAGGGCGACCGCACGGTTGACCGCATCGGCGGCCGTCGGCGAGTCGTCGGCTCCTACCACCACGGTGTCGTACATGGGCGCTCCTTCACGGGACCGGACTGTGGCTAGGTATCGAACTGCGGAACCACGCTGGGACAGGGCCGATGGCTCGACTCACACGATCAGACCGTCTTGACGATGAGGACGGAGCACGGCGCCTGATGGGCCACCGAGTTGGGGATGCTGGCCAGCACCTTGCGGTGCATGCCCTTGCTGCCCACCACGATGAGGTCGGCCTTCTCGCGCTCGGCGACCGCAACCAGCGCCTGGGCCGGGTCGCCCTCGAGGGCGTGAGTCTGCACGCTGATCGATCCGGCTCGGGCCGGTGCCGCAAGTTCGTCCAGCAACCCCTGTGCGTGGCCGTTTGCGACGACCACGTTCTGGAACTCGCCGGGCCGGCCGCTCGCGCCGGTCGAGGTCGGTTTGTAGGCCGTCACCACGTGGAGGGCGCCACCGGCGAGCTTCACCAGGTCGATGGCCGCCTCCACCGCCTTGGCCGCCGTGGCCGAATCGTCCGCTCCGACCACCACCGAGTCGAACATGCAGGCACTCTAAACCGGGCACCGTTGATTGTCGACGCTCCGCGAGCCCGTCCACCCGTCCCTCACCCTGCCCGTGCCTCGCGCGCGGTCGAGGGGAAGCGCTTCCGGAAGGTGCGAACGGTCAGGGCGCACAGGCGGGTCGGTTCGGCTGCGCGCGCCGAGGCGCTGCGGGGTAGATTCAGCATTGGACCGATCTCACCGAAGTAGTTCCCCGCGCCGAGGACGGCCAGCAGCTCTTCGCTGCGGTCTGCCCGCTCGCGGAAGACCTCTACGCTGCCCTCCTCGATCACGTAGACCAGATCCCCGCGGTCGCCCTGCTCGAAGAGGATCTCGCCTGCGGCGAGGCAGATCTCGACCGGTTCGTGCTCGGCGGTCGACGCATGGGGCACCAGCTCGATGACCCGGTCGGCGATGTGGGTGATCCGGTCGTCGTGGGTCGAGACGACCACCATCCGCCCGGCCGTAGCCAGCTCCCGCAACAGGAGCAGGATCCCCTCGACCTGGATGTGGTCGAGATGGGCGGTCGGCTCGTCAGCCAGCACCAGCGGCGGGTTGTGCACGAGGGCCCGGGCGATCGCCACCCGCTGCTGCTGTCCGCCCGAGAGCTGTCGTGGCAGGTGGTGCAGCCGTTCGGAGAGCGCGACCCGCTCGAGCAGCTCGTCGGCACGGCGGCCTGCCTCGCGGTGTCCGACCCCGGCCAACGTCATCGGGACCATCACGTTCTTGCGGGCCGAGAGGCTCGCCAGCAGGTTGAACGCCTGGAACACCACACCCACCGTGTTCCGACGGTGCACGCTGACCGCTGCCCCTGTCAGGCTCCCGATGTCGACGCCCTGAAATGTGATGGTGCCCGACGTGGGTGTGAGCAGGCCGGCCAGACAGGAGAGGAGCGTGGTCTTGCCGCAGCCGCTCGGGCCGAGCAGCGCGACCAGCTCCCCGTCCTCGGCCTCGAGGGTGAGCTTGTCGAGCGGCCGGACCAGGTAGCCGCCCGAGTCGAACTCCTTGGTCAGGTTGCGTACCTCGAGGTCGGCCACGGCTCCCCCTTCAGCCCGCGAAGGCCTTGGCCGGATCGGCCGCCACGGCTCTCCGTAGTGCGATGAGACTGGCGAGCAGACCGATGCCGATCGCAACGAGCGGCAGGACCAGATAGGCGCTCGAGGGGATGGAGACCGGTTGCTCGAAGACGCCGGTCATGAACTGGGCGAGCACGGTGGCCAGGAGGGCGGCGACCAGGGCGACGATGCTCGACTGCAGGGCCAGACCCCCGAAGAGCGTCGCAGACGACGCGCCGAGCGCCTTCAGGACCGCGAAGTCGCGGCTCCGCTCGAGCGCGGTCACGTAGACCAGCGAGGCGACGATGATCGCGGCGATCGCGCCCATGAAGATCTTCGAGTTGTTGATCGACGAGATGGCGCCGGACATCTGCTGGAGGCTGCTCTGCTCGATGGCCTGGTTCGACCGCACCGTCAGGCCTGGCGGGAGTGCCGTCGGGATGCCGGTCACCAGTACCGCATTGATCAGGTCGGCCCCCCGGAACGCTGTCGTCCTGGCGTCGGCGAGGGTGACGTAGACGTTGGGCAGACCGCCCAACAGGGTCCGGTTGCTGGTGAGTCCCACCACCCTGAAGGTCGTCGGACCGACAGAGAAGGTCCTGCCGATCCCCAGGTCCATCCGGGCGTCGACCACCGCCTCACCGGGGCCCCGCACGTTCGTGCCCTGGGTGGCCTGGTTGGTCCCGATGCCGCCGATCGGTAGTCCGACCGTGTTGACACCGACCGGGGACATTCCCGCCACGGAGGCAGTCTGGGGCACGATGACCACCGGTGTCGCCTGCCGCACGCCGGGCGAGGCGGCGACCCGGGCGGCCGCGCTGCCCGTGATCGGGGTCAGTGCCGCGACCCTGCCGGACGACGCGTTGGCCACGACCCATGCCTCCGCCCCGAAGGACTCCACGGTGACATCGATCTCCTCCGCGAACCCCGATGCCAGGCCGGCCAGCAGCAGGGTCATGGCGAACACCAGGGCCGCCCCGCCGATTGCGATGAGGAACTGTCGCCTGCGGAACAGCAGGTCACTCACGGTGATGCCAAACACGCCCGCCTCCCCTCACGACCCGCTCCCGCGCCAGACCGCGCCGACCTGCGGGGAGCCTACGCACGCACTCCCGGTCGGTGCACCCGGTGGTTCCGCGTGCATGGGGCTCGCTGCCCGTACAGGGCGCATCCGGGTCCCGGCACCCGGGGTCCGCATCGCCGGGCGCACCGGCCGGGGTGAGCGGCCTGCCCGATGCTAGGTTCCACCGCCGTGCGAGGCGTTCGGATCACCGCCGACGGCATCCGGGTCGTCACGACCGAACCCGAGACCACCGACACGGTGCGGGTCACCGTGACCAGCTCGGGCATCTGCGGCTCAGATCTCAAGCTGGCCACCTTCGGACCCTCCGCGGTGACTCTCGGCCACGAGTTCTGCGGCCGACTCGACGACGGCTCCGCCGTCGCCGTGCTGCCGGTCGCCCGCTGCGGCACCTGCGATCGTTGCCTGGCCGGCGACGAGCAGCAGTGCGCTGCGTCCCTGGGGTCCATGTACGGCGTCAGCCGGGACGGCGGCCTGGCCGACGAGGCGTGGGTCGACCCCGCCTGCGCGAAACCCCTCCCGCCCGGTGTCCGGCTGGAGGAGGGACACCTGGTCGAGCCGCTCGCGGTCGCCCTCCACGGCCTCCACCGGGCCGGGGTGGTCGATGGCATGCGGGTCCTCGTCATCGGAGCGGGCCCGATCGGACTGTGCACCATCGCCGGAGCCCGCCACCTGGGGGCGGAGGTCGACCTGGTGGGGCACCGCGAGCGCCGGGTGGAGGCCGGTGCCCGGCTCGGTGCGCGCATCGGGGCGGGGACCGGGTACGACCTGGTCCTCGACGCGGCCGGAACCCAGAGCTCCCTCGACACCGCCACCGAGTTGGTGCGTCCCGGGGGGACGGTCTCCATCCTCGGCACCTACTGGTCGCCGGTGACCATCGGTCTCTCCATCCAGATGAAGGAGATCACCCTGGTGCCGGCCTTCACCTACGGCCACCACCACGGCGTGGACGAGTTCGGGGAGGCGGCCCGGCTCCTCGCGGACACGCCGGACCTGCATGGCGCGATGGTCACCCACGACTTCTCCCTCGACGACGCGGCCGAGGCCTTCCGGGTGGCGGATGACCGGGAACAGGATGCCATCAAAGTGGTCGTACACCCCTGAACCGTCGCGGAGCGGGGCCGGTTCGCCGGACATCGGCGTCGGAAAGCGTCGTAGTCTGGCGGGGTGGGGGCAGGGGGGGAGGGGTGGCACGCGCGAGTCGCCGCGCGGTGCCGGGCGCGCCGTGGGCCGTGGACGCGCCGCGCCGGACCAGGCGTCCGACCGCCGGCTGGCGCGCGGGGACCACAGCCGGCTCGCCCTCCTCGAAGCCATGATCGACCTCATCGACGGCCGCGCAGAACCACCCTCCGCCAAGAAGGTCGCCCGACGTGCCGGGATCTCGAGGCGGATGATCTTCAACCATTTCGAGGGCGGCATGGACGGCCTCCTGGTGGGCGCCGTCGAGCTCGCCCTCGCCCGCCAGCACAGCCAGGTGCGCGGGGTGCCGCCCCGTGGTCCGACGCCTCCCCGGGTCCGCGCCCTGTGCCGCCAGCGTCGGCAGCTCTTCGAGCAGCTCGGCCCCGTCTACCGGACTGCGTACGCCCGGGCCTCGATGTCCTCCGGACTGGTGCGGGTCCTCGCCGCCCAGCGGTCCGTCCTCCGCGGGCAGCTTGCCCACACCATGGCACCCGAGCTCCAGGCCAGCGGTGCAGACGCCGGGCTCCTGCTCGACGCGCTCGAGCTGGCCACGGGGTGGGAGGCCTGGTGCGGGCTCCGGGACCTGGCGCTCCAGTCTGCCTCCGCAGCCGAGCGGGCGATGACGTTCGCCGCCGGCCAGCTCCTCCGCTGAGGAGGCCGCGGGCTCCTGCACAGGGCGGCGGATTCAGCCGTCGGAGGACCAGGGGGTGTGGTTGAAGCCTGCGAGCAGCGGACCGTCCCGGCCCCAGGCGATCCGGGTGACCGAGGCCGTGGCCAGGTAGAGGTGCCAGGCGACCTCGTCGCCCAGCCCGAGCGCCCAGCAGACCGCCGCCTTGATCGGCGAGACGTGGCTGACCACCACCACCGGCCCGGCATCCCGCACGCCCGCGCCGTCGGGCCCGAAGAGCTCCTCACATGCGGACCGGACGCGAGTGCCCGCCTCGAGCAGGCTCTCACCCCCCGGGGGCCGGAAACCGGGATCGGCGCGCCAGCGGGTCCACACCTCGGCGGGGACCGAGCCCAGCGGACTGCCCTCGTACTCGCCGTAGTCGATCTCGATCCAACGCTCGTCGACTTCGACGGGCAGACCGGTGCCGAGGGCTTCGGCGGTGTCGCGGGCGCGGGACAGCGGGCTCGAGATGATCCGTGTCACGCCGGACACCGCTGCGGTCAGCGATCGGGCCTGGTCGAGGCCTCGTCGGGTGAGGGGGGCATCGGTCCGTCCGAGGAGCAGCCCGTCGGCATTGCCCGTCGACTCCCCGTGCCGGACGAGGATCAGCACCGCATGGGCCCTCCGGCCGACTCGGCCCCCGGTTCGCCCTCACTCACGCGTGCACCAGGATCCGGTCACACTGGGGGCACGAGACGACGGCGTCGGCGGGCTGGCTGCGGATGCGCTCGACCTCGACCGAGGGCAGGGTGAGGTGGCAGCCGTCGCACCGGTCACCCACCAGTCTGGCCGCGCCGACCCCACCCAGATGGGACCGCAGTCGCTCGTAGCGCTCGGACAGATCGGTCGGCAGTCGGGCCGCGCAGGCAGCGCGCAGTTGCTCCTTCTCGGCGACGGCGGCGCGGATGGTCACCCCGGCCTCGGCGACGGCCGCCTCGAGCCGCTCCACCTCGACTGCCAGCTCGGCCTCGGTCCTCCGGTGGCCAGCCAGGGCCTCGTCGAGAGGCTCCTCCTCCTCGAGCAGGGTGATCTCCTCCTCCTCCAGATGGCGCTGGCGCTCTTCGAGCTGGTGGACCTCGTGGTCCATCGCCTGCAGGTCGCGGGGCGCGAACACCGCCCCGGTCCGCATCCGCTCCTCGAGCTCGTGGCGACGCCGGGCCGACGAAGCGATGCGCTCCTCGAGGGCCCGCTGGCGGGTGACCAGGTCGTCGACGGCAGCCTGCACCTCTGCGACCTCGCCGGCCAGCGCACGCCGACGCGCCGCCTCTGCGGCCAGGGCCGCCCGCTCCGGGAGGGTCTCCCACCGATGGCGCAGCTGGTCGAGCGTGGTGTCGTGCGCCTGCACCTGCAACAGGGTGTCGAACGGCTCAGCCATCGTCCTCCTCGGGACCTCCCCGGTGGTCCCCGGGCGCGGCCCTGCTCAGCCTACGGGCAGCCCGCAGGGCCCCGGCCAGCGCCAGGTCGGTGAGCCCGGCGGCCTCGTCCCAACCGAACCAGGCCACCTGCTGGCTCTCGCCGACCGGAGGGTCGGGAGCGAGATCAGGGCCGTCGAGCAGGTACCTGAGGTCGATGTGCACATGCCCGTCGGCCGCATCGTGCACGTCGACGTGCACCAGCAACGGACCCGCTGGGATGTGGGTCACCGCGAGGCCGGTCTCCTCGCGGCACTCGCGCACCGCCGCGTCCTCCGGGGACTCGCCCGGATCGATGTGGCCACCCGGTTGGAGCCACCGGTCGAGCCGGCGGTGCCTCAGGAGGACGACCCCCTGCCGGCCCACCACGATGCCCGAGGCCGTGAAGTGGGTCGGGTCGGCAGTGCGGTCGAAGGGGGCGGGCAGCCGGTCCAACGCGTCCAGGGCGACGAGCACGGAGCGTTCCTCACGCCGATCGCCGGCCGTGTGCGCACGGAGGGTCGCCCGCAGCCGCGCCACCGCTCCGGCGGTGTCGCACGATCCGGAGGTCACGACGTGAGGAGTGGCCGCAGGGGTGTCCTGGCCACGCCCAGTGGGATCAGGCGGACTTGCGGCGCTGCCGGTGGATCCGGCGGCGCTCCCTCTCGGTGGTGCCGCCCCAGATCCCCTCGCGCTCCCGGTTGCCGAGTGCGTGCTCGAGGCACGCCTCACGTACGGCGCACTGGTCGCAAATTGCCTTGGCCTCGGCGGCCTCCTCGTCGGAAACCGGGTAGAAGACGTCAGGATCGATGCCCCGGCAGGCTGCGTGCTTGCGCCAGGTGGCACTCATGGAACAGTCACTTCCTAGAAATTGGGGTTGCGGTTGCTGGTCGGCCCGCCAGGGCGATGCATCGGTGACCTGGGAGAATGTGGCCTCCCGACGAAAACTGGCGGAACAGACAGTATGGCTCAGGGGAACGGGCGGTGTCCACAGCACCGGTAGGATCACCCGGCGTCCGTCCCGACCGCCCGTCCGGCACGACCTCGTGACCGTGCCGGACCGGGCCAGCACAGAGGAGTGCCCATGCCGCCGCCGCTCACCGGCAAGACCATCGTGATCACCGGGGTCACCGGGCAGGTGGCCGAACCGGTGGCCCATGCCCTCGCGGTCGACAACGAGGTGGTGGGGGCGGCCCGATTCCGCGACCCCGCCGCCCGCCAGCGTCTCGAGGCCGCCGGGATCCGCTGCGTCCCCATCGACCTGGCGTCGGGTGACGTCGGTGGACTCCCCCGTGATGCCGACCTCGTGGTCAACTTCGCGGTGGCCAAGTCGAACGACTGGGATACCGACCTCGAGTCCAACAGTGGGGGGCTCGCCTGGCTCATGGAACACCACCAGGGGGCGGACGCCTTCCTGCACTGCTCCACCACCGGCATCTACAAGCCGATGGGCCACCATGTCTTCGCCGAGGGCGACGAGCTCGGCGACAACCACGGGGTCTGGCCGTTCCTCCGTACCTACTCGATCAGCAAGATCGCAGCCGAGGCGACGGCCCGCTGGGCGGCACGACGCTTCGGGCTCCCAACCACGATCGCCCGGCTCTCGGTGCCCTACGGCCCACGCGGAGGGTGGCCGGCCATCCACCTCGAGATGATGCTCAACGGGAACGAGATCCCGGTCCACCTGGACGCACCGAGCGTCTACCACCCCATCCACGAGGACGACATCGTGGCGATGGTCCCCCGCCTGCTCGCCGCGGCCTCCACGCCGGCCACGGTGGTCAACTGGGGTGGCAGCCAGGCAGCCAGCATCGAAGAGTGGTGCGGCCACCTCGGCGAGCTGACCGGGTGCACGCCCAGCTTCGCCCCCACCCGGGACACCATCGACAGCGTGCAGATCGACCTCACCCGCATGCATGAGCTGGTCGGCCCGACGACCGTCGACTGGCGCGAGGGCATGCAACGGATGGTCGCGTCCCGGCACCCGGAACTGATCCGTTCCTGAATGACCGGCGCTCGGTCCCCGGGGATGGTGAGGATCAGGACTGTCGAATCGGCGGCCAGGACATCGCCCCGACCGACCAGGCCGGTGCGACGACCTCGGGGACGACGGTGAGGCGGGACCCGTTCTCGAAGACCAGGGTGAGCATGCCCTCGGTCGAGGCCCAGAGCCAACGCGCGGTGCCTGGGTAGAGGGCGAGCAGGGGGCCGAGCTCCCCGGACCGCCGCGGGTCGAGCCGGTGGCCGATCCCGTCGATCTCGACCGCGAACTGGCTCCCGACCGCCACGTCGGTGAGCCCGAAGCGGAGCCGGCAGGCCACGTCGACCTGAATGTGGACAAGGACGGGGTCGTCCAGCACGAACTCCCTGCCGCCGTCCGGCAACTCCCTGATGATGCAGCCGTCGGGCACTCGACAATGTTCGCACCTGACCCGCGCGGCCGCACGTCTTACCCGGATGTCACCCCGGACGCAGCAGGCGGATCAGGTCTCCGACGAGCAGCTCCAGCTCCGACGCGGTCGCCTGGTATCCGGCAGCCGGCCCCCCGTAGGGGTCGAGCACGTCGTCCGACGGATCCCGGTGGACGAGCGAGGCCCGATCGCGGGTCCCGTGGACCTCGGAGATCCAGTCCTCGAGGGACTGTCCGTCGCCTCGGGGGCCCACCACGGTGGCGCGGCGCACGAATTCCTTCAGGCGAAACGTGTGCGGGAGTGAGCCCGGGTCGAGCAGCACCACCTCGTGAATGTGCCGGCGGGTCATCCCGAGCACCAGGTCCGCACCCGCCAACTCCGCCGACGACAGGGTGGAGCTCCGATGGCCCGAGAGGTCGATCCCCCGGGAGGACATGGCGTCCAGCACCTCGTCGGGCACCGGCCGACCGGCCTCGAGCAGGCCGGTCGAGGCGACGCCGACGGCACCCGCACGGGCATCCGGCTGCGCCGCGAGGAGCGCGGCCGCCATGGGCGACCGGCAGATGTTGGCGGTGCAGACGAAGAGGACGTGAACGCCGGCAGTGTACCGGTCGCCATCGGACAGGCCGGTGGGCGCCGGGCGGTGTCGGTCATCTCGGGCACCAGCCCCTACGCTCGGGGACGGGACGCGACGTCCGCACCCGAGACGACAGGAGGTAGCCGTGACGGCGAATGCCGACATCGTCCGCTCCGTGACCGAGGCCCTCGGCCGCGGCGACCTGCTCGCCGTCATGGGCATGGTCGACCGGAACGTCCGGTGGGCGGTCAATGCGGCCGACCGGGACGCCGCACCATGGTTCGGCGTCTACCAGGGGAAGCGGAGCCTGCCCGACTTCTTCGCCCAGCTCGCCGAGCTCGAGTTCAGCGAGTTCGAGCTCAAGGCCCTCTTGTCCGACGGTGACCTGGTGATGACCTGGCTGCATGTGGCCTTCACCAGCCCGAAGGGTCGACCGGTCGACATGGAGGAGGTCCAGATCTGGCGACTGGCCGACGGAAAGATCGTCTCGGTCGATACGCTGCTCGACACCGCCGCCGTGGGCGCCGCCTTCGCGTGAGCGGACCCCGCCCGCTGGCACTGGTCCACGATTACCTCACCCAGCAGGGCGGCGCAGAGCGGGTGGTCCTCGCGCTGGCCACCGCCTACCCCGACGCCCCGCTCTACACCTCCCTCTACGATCCGCAGGGGACCTACCCCGGATTCGCCGACCACCAGATCCGCACGCTGCCGCTCGACCGGGTCGGCATCCTGCGCGCGCACCACCGTCTGGCCCTGCCCGTCCTCGCACCCGCCTTCTCCCGACTCCACGTCGAGGCCGAGGTGGCACTCTGCTCGTCGAGCGGGTGGGCCCACGGGGCCCGGGTCAGCGGGCGCAAGATCGTCTACTGCCACACACCGGCACGGTGGCTCTATCAGCCGGACCGGTACCTGGCCGGCTCGTCCCGGCGATCGGCGGCTGTCCTGGCCGCGCTCGCCCCGGCCCTCCGCCGCTGGGACCGACGGGCGGCTGCGTCGGCTGACCGGTACCTGGTCAACTCCGACGCGGTGCGGACACGGGTGGCCGACCTCTACGGCATCGACGCCGAAGTGGTCCCCCCACCCGTCGACATCGAGACGGACGGACCGCGCCACGCGCCGGCCGATCTCGAGCCGGGGTTCCTGTTGTGCGTGTCGAGGCTCTTGGCGTACAAGAACGTCGCCGCGGTCACCGAGGCCTTCAGCCACCTGCCCGACCTGCGCCTGGTGGTGGTGGGCACCGGCCCCGAAGCCGACAGGATCGCCGCCACCGCCCCGGCCAACGTGACCCTCTTGGGGCGGGTGGACGACGCGGGCCTCCGCTGGCTCTATGCGTCGTGCCTCGGACTGGTGGCCGCCTCCTATGAGGACTTCGGGTTGACCCCGGTGGAGGCGGCGGCCTTCGGCCGTCCGACCGCCGCGCTGCGGTGGGGTGGGTTCCTCGACACCACCGAGGAGGGGGCGACCGGGGTCTTCTTCGACCAGGCGACCCCGACCGAGATCGCCACGGCGGTGGCGCGCCTGGCCGCTGAGACCTGGGACGCCGAAGCGATGACCGCGCACGCCCGGCGCTTCTCGTCAGGGCGATTCCTGGCCCGGATCCAGGAGGTCATCGAAGAGGTGCGTCGGCACCGGGCCTGAACGCCCGAATGCCGGAACAGAGAAACGGGTGGGTGACCACGACCGGCCGACAGGACGCGCGCGGCGAAGACCCGCACCGGGCTACGAGGCGCCGCGGCCCCTGAAGATGGTCGCCGGGGTCTGCCACAGGATCTGCATGTCCCACCAGAACGACCAGGACGCGACATAGAGGTAGTCGAGCCGGCACAGCTCGAGGTGCGAGAGCTCGTTCCGCCCGGAGACCTGCCAGAGGCCGGTCATCCCGGGGCGGGCCTCGAAGCGCTTGCGGGCCCACCCCTCGATCCTGGCCGCCTCGTCCACCACGAAGGGGCGCGGGCCGACCAACGACATGTCGCCCTTCCAGACATTGATCAGCTGCGGAAACTCGTCGAGGCTGGTCCTCCGGAGGAATCGCCCGACCCGGGTGACCCGCGGATCGTCGGTGACCTTGAAGAGCGGTCCGTCCATCTCGTTGAGATGCTCGATCTCGTGACGGTGCTCCTCGGCGCCGTCGATCATGGTGCGGAACTTCATCATCGAGAAGGTTCGCTCGTTGCGCCCGGTCCGCTCCTGTCGGAAGAAGATCGGACCGGGACTGGTCCACTTGATCACCAACGCGACGACGAGGAGGAACGGTGAGGCAACCATGAGGATGGCCGTGGACGACACGAAGTCGACCGTCCGCTTGAGGAACCGCGCCCCTGCACTCAGCGAGGCCGGCGCGATGTCCACCATCGGCAGTCCGGAGAGGTCCTCCACGTGCGAGCGGCTGGTGATGAGCTCGTAGTAGCGCGGCACGATGGAGACCCCCACCGTGCCGGTGAGACCCTTCAGCATCTCCGTCGTCCGCTCGGGATGGGTCTGGGAGAAACACACCACTACCCGTGCCACGTCAAAACGCCGGCAGAGATCCGGCAGGTCTTCGAGCTCGCCGAGCACGTCGTTGCGCCCGAGAGGGTTGTCGTCGACGAAGCCCACGAAGTCGACGCTGGAGTGAGCGCGCAGATGGCTGGCCACCGTCTGGGCCAGCTTGCCCGTACCGACAACGATGACCGGGACCGAGCCCTCCGAGTCGCGCCCGCCGAGGCCGAAGGCGGTGGTCCGGGCGAGCGGCACCATGACGAAGGCGATCAGGCACATGGAGGCGATCTTGGCCACCGAGAGCTCGTCGATGTTCCAGGCCCGCTTGACCACGTACCCGACGATCGCGTAGAGGAAGCCGCTGATCATGAGGGCGTGGACGATGTTGCGCAGATCGGGGAAGACGCTGCTCCGGATCCGGCGGGTGACGCCCCGGTAGAGGCCGTAGAGCGCGAACACCGCGATGAACAGCGGGATCACCGCGAGGTCGAAGACAGATGCCGTCCAGTTGCGGCCCGCCGTCGACTCGGGATTGTTGGAGACGGCCGACACCAGCAGCGGCCCGAGGAGGGCTGCCGCGGTCAGGCCGAGGACATCTGCCACCAGCAGCCGGCGCAGCGCGTGACGACGCACCTTGGCAGCGGCCCCGGCATGCCCACCCGGCTCGGCAACAACCTGCGGCCGCACCGTCGCGGGCGCCACGCGATCACGCGTGACCCGCTCCATCTGTGGATCCAGAATCGCCATGCCAGCCGGCCTGCCCTCTCCTTCGCCGGTCGACGGTGGGCTATCCGCCGACAGGCCGGCTGCATCAACCATGAGAACCGACAGGTGCACCGAACGTGACCTGCTGTTCCATGGTAGATGAGCAGCAACCGGTCACACAACCGCGAATTCGTGACCGGGAGCAGCCCGGTGCTAGGTCGAGACCCGCGCCTCGGTCTCGGCGTTGAGCGCGCGCACCTTGCCCCGCGGCTCCGGGCCCGCTCCTGCTTCGGGCATCAGTGAGACGACCCGGGTCCCCCCCGGTCGAAGGTGGAACCAGGAGTCGTCCGGACGGTACCCGGGAACGTCCACGTGGGCGTAGAGGCAGAACCTGCGGGCGGCGATGGACAGGGACCACTCCCCTCCATCGGCCGGTTCGAGTCCCCACCTGAAGCCCGACGTCGACCTCCATCGGGCGGACGGGACCGCCCGGGAGGAACCCGGTCGAGGCGAGCACCCCGCCGGCATCGTCGACCAGGTCGGCCGTGACCAGCTCGTAGGGCCGGGTACCGAAGCGGTAGGCGTAGGCGAGGTCACGGAAGCCGTCGAACAGGGAGTCGGCGGCGACCTCGATTCCCCCACGCGGGGGGACCGAAACCCGGAGCGAGCCCTCCTCCACCAGGTGGGCGGCGGTGTGCAGCCCGACCACCAGCGTGGCCTCGACCGGCGCCCCGGTGTCGTTGACCAGGTGGAGGGCGACCCCGTTGAGGCCCTCGTCCGTCACCAGGACGGCCACCGGCCGGAACGCCCGGGCCAGCGCGAACCAGGAGGCCTTGGGCCGGCCGAGCGCGTCGAGCTGGCCCCATCCGGCGCCGGCACGGAGATCGCGGAGCGCGAGCCCGAGGAACCCGTCGCACGGCGATCCCGGACGGCGCCACTCGGCGGCGGCCTGGGTCATCACCTCGCAGACCGCGGCCCGCCCGAGATCGAGGGCTCGCTCGGGGTCGGTGCGCCGGAGGACTGCGGGATCCACCCCGAACTGGACCTGCACGTAGTGGTCGCGCACGTCCTCCAGGTCCCAGGATCCCCCGGTGTCGTGGTGGACGGCCCGCTTCCAGCCCGGATCGTGGCCTGCCCTTGCGGCGCCGCCGCAGACCTCGTCCACGGTGACCCGTTCGGGGGGGATCGCGAACGCCAACCCCTCGCTCACGAACCTGGGCGCCGCTCGGCGCAGGTCACCGAGCGGCTGGAGGAACACCCCCACCCCGACGTAGTGGGAGACGCCGGTGTCGACCCGGAAGGGGGGCTGGCCGCCTGTCGGCGACGAGGGGAGGGTCACCAGCCCGGGCGCCACCTCCTCCGCCACCGCCGGCAGGATGTCGTCGACCAGCGGTGTGGCCCACCGTTGCGGCGGGAGACCCTGCATTGCCCCCTGCTCCTCGAGCTCCTGGCCACCGCAGAAGACGGCCAGCGACGGATGGCCGGCGGCCCGGGACAACCGGCCCTCGACCTCGGCGACCAGGGTGGCGGTGAATCCCTCGTCGTCCGGCGGGTCGAGGAAGCCGAGCATGGCGTCCTGCCAGACCAGGATGCCGGCCCGGTCGCACGCCTCGAAGAAGCGCTCGTCCTCCCACACCGTCCCTCCCGGCACCCGGAGCATGTTCATTCCGGCGGCGCGGGCAAGTGCGACCGTGCGGTCCACCTCCTCGTCCGGTGCGGCGAAGCCGACCGGGTCGATCGGGTACCAGCACGCCCCGCGACAGAAGACCGGGACCCCGTTGACGCTCAGCCGGAACCCGCCGTCGGAGCGGTCTGCCTCGACGGTCCGGAACCCCACCGTGCCCAGGTCGAGGGTTTCGGCGCCGACATCGACGCTGACCGGGTAGAGCGGTTGGAGGCCGTGCGTGTGGGGCCACCACCGCTCGACCTCGTCGAGGGTGACCGCACCCCGGAGCACGAGCAGGCCATCGGCATCGGTGGCCTCGAGCGGTGCGGATCGGGCGCCCACCACCAGGCTGGCCCGGACCGGCTCCGCATCGCGGGCCGGCCCTGCGTGACGGTCCACCAGAAGGTCCACGCGCACCGTGCCGGAGACCCGCCCCTCGCGCTCTGCCCCACAGGAGGCCGCCACCTGTCGGCGCACCACGGTGACGGGCGCTCTCGGGGTCAGCCGGACCGGACGCCACGGCCCGACCGGGGCCGGGGTCACCGTCCAGCCGGGTTGCCGACCGAGGAGGGTGGTCCGGAACCAGCGCAGGTTCTGGCTGGTGGCGGCCCCCGTCTTCCAGCGTGGGCGGGGACGTCGCCGGTCCAGCTCGGGTGCGAGCGCAGCGAACCGGATGCAGAGCTCGTGCTCCCCCCCGAGGCACTCGACGGGCACGGTGGAGGGCGTGAACATCGACTCGGAGTGCAGGAGGTGACGGCCGTCGAGCCAGACGTCGGCCAGGGTGGCCAGGCCCTCCAGTGTCAGGGTCCACCCCCCATCGGGATCTGCGTCCGGTGCGGCGAACCGACAGCGGAACCACCAGTCCTCGCGCGTCCAACTGCGCAGAGGCGGGTTCCTCCGCCCCGGCTGCCAGCAGTGCGCCCGCGACGGTGCCCGGCACGGCAGCGCGGATCCAGCGGAGGGCGAGACCGGCGAGCTCCTCGGGGGACCCGGCCCGGCCGGCGGCCGTGCCCGCGCAGGCCCACTCGCCGGCGGCCAGCTGGTCGCCGTCAGCGTCCATAGCGGTCGACGAGGATGCCCATTGCCACCTCCCACCGCTCGGCCATGGGGCCGAGCACGGCGTCGAGGTCGACCGTCCGCCCGCGCACCACCCGCGCCAGGGCGAATTGGAGAGCCTTCGCACCGTCCGCCAGGGCTCGGAAGGCGACAGCGGCCGGCTCGGTGCCAGGACCGTCGTGCAGGTTGAGCCAGTCGACGAACGAGGCAGCCAGCTCGGCACTCGCCCCGCACTGCCGGCAGACGCCGAAGGAGTAGAGATGGAAGGTGTCGAGATCCTGCTCGGAGAGCCAGGGGAGGTCCCGGGCCAGCCCGGCGGCCATCCGTGGGAACGGGTTGTCCGTGGGCCGGCGGCTCAGGTGCCCGGCGGTCACCGCCACCGCCCGCGCCACCAGGTCGGGGGCGTTCGGGTCGACGCCCTCGAGACGGACCTGCTCGACGTAGGGCGCCAGGGCCTCGGGGTCGGCGTGGGACCCGAGGCGGAAGACCCCGTCGAAGTCCTCCCCGTCGAGCTCGAAGTAGCCGGCGTTGTGGAAGTAGCCCAGCCGGCGGCCGGCGACGTCGACCAGGTTCGGCACGATGGTGCTCTTGGCGTGGGCCGTGCGGTACGAGACGCCGCGGGTGTCGGGAAGGAACCAGGAGTCGGCCTCGACCGTGGTCAGGCGGCCGTATGCGAGCTGCTCGACCACATGGTCGACGACCGGTCGCCAGACGTTGTACTCGGAGACCTCGAGACCGTAGAGGGCGCGCAGGTCCTCGGGCGGATACTTGAAGAACGTCCACTGATCACCGTCGTAGTCGCAGCTCAGGGTGAACGCTCCCGCGGCCAGCGGGTCGAGGCCGAGCGCGTGGAGCACCTCGATCCAGACGTCCACATAGCAGTTGGTCTCGGTCCAGCTGCGCTCCCCGGCGTGCAGCGGGTGGGGCCGGAATCCCTCCGCGGCCACCGCCAGGACCGGGGTGGCCGCCGCGGTCCCTCCGGGCCTGCCGGCTATGGCCACAGGACCGACCGGACCGCTGCCGGCCAGCTCCCGGGGTCGGTCCCGTGCCGGTCGACGAGAGCCAGGGTGATCCGGTCCACGCCGAAGCCGAAGCACGCCGAGTGGGCGACCTCACCGTCGGCGGTCTCGATGCCGAACGGTCGACCGAAGTGGTCGAGGTGGCAGTTGGAGGACGAGATGGCTGTCGGCCTGCCGTCGGCGAACACCGGGGCCACGAGCTCGATCTTGAGCTCCTCGGAGCGTTGGTTGGCCGCCAGCATGCGCCCCGGGCGTCCGAAGAACGGGTCGTTGGCCACGACGGGCTCGACCACCAACCCGAGGCCGGAGAGGACGTCCAGGCCGCGCTCGACCCACTGGTCGCGGTGGGCGCGGGCGCCCTCCGGCGTGCCCAGGTAGACATAGTCGTGCTGCCGGAAGGCCTGCATCCGGAAGGGATCGGAGCTCGGCTCGTGACGGAAGCAGTAGCCGTAGACCTCGACCCTCCGGCCACCCTCGGGCAGCACGCCCGACTGGGTCGGGTAGAGGGGATGGCAGACCGCAGGGCACAGCACCATGTCGGTCGTCTCGAGCAGCGGTCCCCGGTCTTCATGGGCCTCGGCCCGGCGCACGAGCTCGGCGTGACGTCCCTCGTCGCCGCGGAAGGTGTGGACGGACCCCATCTGGTCGGGGAAGGACTCGAGGTAGCCGTTGCGCTCGAACGTGGCCCAGGGCATGACCGGGGGGAACCGGATGCTGAGCGCGTCCTGGTCGACCCCGACCCGGAGCACCAGCCGGTCGACGGCGTCGACGACCCCCTCGTAGGTCTCCGACCGGCCGTAGATGCCGTCCACCTCCGTTGCGAGCAGCAGCCCGGTGGCCAGGAGCTGGCGGCGGAACTCCGCCCAGGGCTGCTCCTCGTCGGGCCGGTCCTGCTGTGCCACGACCATCGACTTCACTCCCCGCGGTGGACCAGGAGCATCTGCGCGTTGTTCCCCATGATCCGGTCGTTGTTGACCATCAGCGAGGCGCCCATCGCGTCGCGCAGGTGCCGGCTGAGGCTGTAGGGGGAGTCGAGTCGGTACGAGGCCAGGCCACAGATGACCATGCACGCCCGGACGACATCGACCACCAGCGTGGACGAGGAGACCTTGAGCGAGTTCATGGCGATTGCGAAGGCGATCGACGAGAGGCGATCGGGGTCGTCCCGGGCCGCCTCGTAGCGGGCCACCGACGCGCGGAGCAGGTCCACGAATTGCTGATGCAGCGCGGTCACATCGGCTAGGCGCAGCGCGGCAGCCGGCGTCATCCCGGGACGCCGGCGGGCCTCGGCCTGCACGAACTTGCGGGCGAGGGCGACCGCGTCGGATGCAATGCCGAGCCAGAGGGAGCTCCACAGGAGATGGGCGGCCGGGAGCATGGTCCGCGTCGAGATGTCGGCGTAGGGGTCCACGAGGATGGCGGACACGTCTCCGCTGGCCCGGAGCACGAATCCCGTGCTGCACGTTCCACGGAAGCCCAGTGCGTTCCACTCACCCACCTGGTCGAGCTCGAGGTCGGGTGGACGGCACAGGACGAGCACCTGGTCGCTCGCCGGGCTCTCCGGCGTGCGCCGGGCGGTCACCAGGACCGCGTCGGCGTGGGTCGCATACGAGATCACCGGCGCCTGCTTCTCCAGGCGGAAGGTGCTGCCGGTCACTTCGACCGCGCAGAGGCTGCTGCGGACGTCGCCGCCGGTGCCGACTTCGGTGGTGGCCGATGCCAGCAGGTACTGGTGGTCGACCAGCTCGCGCAGGTAGGACCTCAAGTACTCGTTGCGTCCGTGACCGACCAGACAGGCGACCTGGATGTGGTGCATCGCGACAACCATTGCGCTGGACGCGCACCGGCGGCCCATGGCGATGAGCCCGTCGGACACCTCGGTGATGGTGGCCCCACGACCGCCGAGCTCGACCGGGACGAGTGCGGAAAGCAGGCCCTCGGCCCGCAGCGCGTCGATCGTCTCCGACGGGAACCGCGACCGCTCGTCGACGTCGCCCGCGGCCGGGCCGGCGACCTTGTCGGCGATCGAGGCCATCTGGGCGGCGACTGCGCTCATTCCTTCATCCACCAGGTCGTACGTGTCGGTGGTCATCGGCCGGTCACCCTTCCTTCATCTCCAGGACGGCGGCCCGTATGGATGCGATCGACTCGAAGGTGGACTTCTTCAGCATCTGCTCCGAGAACTCGAAGTCGAAGGCGTCCTCGATGGCCAACATCACGTTGACGCTCGCATGCGAGGTCATCCCCGCCCCGAACAGGTCCGCGTCGTCGGCCAGCGACTCCACAGGCACCGCGAGGCGACCGTGCTCGGTGAGCACCCCGCGAATCGTGTCGTCCACCATCACTCCTCCTTGTGCCCGTTCACGCACCGGCCGACCACCACGGCCGCGGCAACCGGCGCCTCGTGCGTCAGACTCACGGCGAACTCGTCGATTCCGGCGGCAGCCGCCAACGCAGCGGCCAGACCCGAGAGCCGGATCTCGCACCACCCTCCTGCCATCCGGTGTACTTCGATACTACGCCACTCGGGGCGCGCCTCTCGGGGACGCAGGACCTTGACCACGGCCTCCTTGGCCGCGAACCTCGCCGCCAACGACTCCGCCGAGTAGGTGGGGTCGCCTCCCGCCGGGACGCACGCGGTCCGGCAGGCCGCGATCTCGTGAGGAGTGAAGATCCGGTGCACGTAGCGGTCACCGAACCGGCGGACCGATGCGGCCACATCGGCCACCGACACCACGTCGACCCCGACCCGGAGGGTCTCGGCGGGCGCCGTGGTCACCGCTCCATCCCGCTCCGTCGGGCCGGTTCTGCCTCTGGGGACGCGCCCGCAGCCGCAGGGGTCCGGTCCGGGTGCGGCAGGACCGAGTCGTAGACGGCCCGGTAGCGGTCAGCGACCATCGGCCAGGCGAACGCCTCGACCCGCCGTCGTCCGGCCGCGGCCAGCGTCCGGCGCTCGTCCGGGCAGGAGAGCATGCGCTCGAGTGCGCGTGCCATGGCCACCGCGTCGAACGGATCCACCAGCAGTCCGTTCACCCCGTCGTCGACGAACTCGGGTGCGCCACCCCGGTTGCTGGCCACGACCGCGACGCCGGCCCGCCAGGCCTCGAGCACGACGATCCCGAACGGCTCGAGGCGACTGGGCATGACGAACACCGTCGCCCCGGCCATGGTCGCCGCCACCTGCTCGCGGGTGAGCCGTCCGGTGAGATGGACCCGTCCGGCGAGGCCGGAGTCCTCGGCCCGGGCCTCGAGGGCCTCGAGCGCCGGTCCGCTGCCGCAGATGACCAGGTCCGCGGAGCGCATCCCGGGATCCATGGCTGCATAGCCGTCGAGCAGCAGGTCGAATCCCTTCTTCTCGACCACCCGACCGAGAGCCAGGACGTAAGGCCGGCCCCGAAGGGCGGCGACCGGGCCCGGGAGGTCGCCCGACGCGCCGGGAGCCCCGGCGAGCGACACCCCGTTGGGCACGACGGTGCCCCGACCGGTCGCAAGGCCGAACCGATGCTCGGCATCGGCCAGGGCGAAGGCGGAGCAGGCGGTCACGGCAGCCGCCGCCCGGATCCCGGACCGGAGCGACGCCCGCAGGGTCCGGGACACCGAGAAGATGTCGCCATCGTCCATGAGGGTCTCACCCTGCAGCGTGAGCACCAGGGGAATGCCGCTGCGCCGCGAAAGGGCGGTGGCGTAGGAGCCGTTGGGCCCGAAGCACTGCACATGGAGGACGTCGGGCCGGAACGCGGCAACCGCCCGCCGCAGCGACCGGAGCGTCCGGCTCCCGATGGTCACGGACCGGGAGACCGCCGCCAGGTTGGCGGCCGGCAACGGCATCGGAAGCCGCCGCACCACCAGCCCGTCGCACACTTCGGCGGACTCGGGCGCCTGGTCGTCGGCGGTGCCGGTCCACACCTCGACCTGGTCGCCGGTGCCGGCGAGCGTGAGCGCGAGGTGGCGGGTCAACTCTTCCACCCCGCCGAGCGAGGGCGGATAGGAGCTCGGCAGGAGCGCGATGCGGGTCATGGGCTGCGTTCGGTCGTGCGAGCGAGCGTAACCCGGGCGTCACCGGGCACGCGTCGATGGTCGGGGAACCGGACCGGGCCGATCGCCGACGAAGAGAGCATCGGTCAGGTCCTAGGAGATGCTCGGGTTCAGCCAGGGCTGGATCGCGTCCAGGACGGCGCCCGTCGGCTCCGGGGCGATGGTCGCCCAGTTGCCGACCCCCGGCGACCAGGCATTGGAGAAGGCCGCCGCATACCAACCGGAGAGGTACCCCTGCTCCGCGCAGTCGCACTGCGGAGCCCAGCTGGCCGGATGCATCCCGAGGATGTTTTCGATCTGCGTATGGCCGCCCTGGGGATCCACCCCCGCCGCATCGACCTCGTGGCCGATCTCGAACGCGATGATCCCGGCCAGTTGGTTGATCGACTCACCGGGGTAGACGTAGAGGGTGGACACGCCACCGGGCTGGCCCCAGGTGAAGTTGGTGTTGCCGTAGTAGCCGGGCGAGGGCGCGTCGGCGATGGGGAGGAACTGGATCGAGTACCCGGGGATGCTCTGCCACGGGTACCGGACGAGCGCGAGGGCGGCCGCTCCCATCTCGCCCGGGGTGGCGGGCGGAGTCGACGGGGGCTGGACCGGAGCCGTGGTGGTCGGGGCCGGCGCGGGGGTGGCCGGAAGGGCGGGAGGGGGGGCGGCTTGGGGCACCGACGCCGGGACCGTCGTGGTCGGGTCGGGGGCGGTGGTGCCGCTGCCCGCGCTCGGGGGCGCTCGTTGCAGGCGCCGGTGCAGACGATCCGGCCCGCGTTGGCGCGGCGGAGTGGTGGATAGCAGGGTGGGGAGCGGACGCGTGGACCGTCGTCCGCGGCGACAGGGCCGTTGTCGCGGCTGCGTTCGTCCCGCTCTGCCTGCCGGCCGACGGGATCAGCACGAGGGCGGCGAGGATGGTGGCGGCCCCGACGACGACCAGGAACTCGAGACGCAGCAGCGAGCGTCGTTGGCTGAAGGTGCCTCTGGCCAGCGCCGAGGCCAACCCCGCTCGCCGGCGGTCGACGCCGATGTATCCCTCGGAGAGGACCCGTCTCGGATCGTCGAGATCGGCCAGGTCGGCGAGCCCGGCATCGGGACGGTCGCCCAGGTCGGGAACGGCCCCGATCGTCCCCTCGGATGTCGGCTCGAGGGCCGGATCCATCGTCCCGGGGGACATTTGGGCGTCACGATCAGCGCTCAGTACACGTTCCATGCCTCACGATCGGCACGTCCGGGAGTCATCTGAAGCGCCCCTGGTGACGCATCCGCTGCGGCGGACGCGTCGAGGCCCACGCCCGAAATCGCTACCGGGCCGGGCCGGGTGGGTGCCGGAGGGCGACCCGGCGCGCTGCGCGTTCGGTGCGCAGCGCCCTGCGTGCGGCCCGGAGGTGGGCCAGCGCCCGAAGATGGGCCGCTTCGCGGCGACGGACACACGACGAGCTGTGGCCTACTCCGCCGGCCGGGGCACAGGCGATGCGTGGCGATGCCGCGGCGGTCCCCCTGGTATGCGTCCTGCCGACACCCGCCCGTCCGGTGGCCCCTGCCGGCGCGGTCGGCCCTGACGTTCCGAGACCGCCCGCCCCGTGGGGCTGGGCACGGGCCGCCACCAGTCCCGCCGGGGTTGCCGCGGTGGCGGACGGGGCGGGGTGGATGGCCATCAGGGTCAGCGGCACCACAGACGCTGCTGTGGCCAGGACGATCAGCAGCGTGCGGATGATCCCGGACGAGCGATCGTGGATCGGGCTCGTCTGCCGCAGCTCGCGAGGAGTCCGGCGACGGTCCGGCCCGATGTAGCCGGGATCGATGACGAGGTCGGGGACGTAGAGGTCGTCCAGGAGCTCCGGCGGGATGATGTGGAGCTCGACCGGGTGGACCGCCGTGGCGGTTGTCGACCGGTTCGCTCCCGACCGCACTTCGTCCGGTTCGAGCCAGACCGGCTCCGCCAGGGCCGGACGACCGTGCCCCTGGTCCTGCCCGTGCCCGGTCATGAGCCCGGTATCGGCAGTGCGGCCCGTGACCTGAAGGCCCGGGTCGGCCCTACGACCGCCGGATCAGACGGCTACGCCGAGCGACCGGTAGACGCCGGCGGTGGCGAGGGCGGTCCGACGCCAGCTCAGCGACCGGACCAGGTCGGCCCCCCGCAGGGCCAGCTCGGCGCGGCGGTCGTCGTCGGCCAGGAGGTCCCGGAGCGTCCCGGTCAGTCCCTCGACATCACCGGGCCGGAAGGTCGCCGCGCCCGGCCCCACCACCTCGTCCACCGACGGGACCGGGGTCGAGACGACCGCGGCACCACAGGCCATGGCCTCGACCGGGGGAAGGCCGAAGCCCTCGTAGCGGGATGCGTACCCGACCAGAGTGGCCGCGCCGTAGAGAGCGGGCAGGTCGGCATCCGGCACGTGGCCGATGGCCAGGACCCCCGTGGGGGCGCGGGTGCCCCACAGGCCGTGGCCGGTCACGACGAGCGGTACAGCCGGCCCGGACGCACGCCTCGGCGAGGGTGGCCAGGTCCTTGCGGGCCTCGATGTTGCCCACGTGGAGCACGAACCGCTCGGGCAACCGGTAGCGGGCGCGGACCCCGGCGACAGCGTCCGGGAGCGCCGGCACCATGTCGTGGCCCGGGGCCTCGTGCACGACCACCGCGTCGCGCCCGGTCAGTGAATGGACCCGTTCGGCGGTGAACGCGGACACCGCCACCACGGCGTCCGCCCGCCGCAACGCCGCCCGGACGAGGATGCGCTCCCCCACCACCCGGTGCCGCGGGAACGTCCGGGGCACGTCGAAGACGGCCATGTCGTGGACGGTCGAAACCGTCGGCCCCGGCCTGCGGAGGGGGAGGTCGACGTCCAGACCGTGGGTCAGCTCCGCCGGCCCGAATCCGCGTGCCCCGGCGAGGGCCCGGCGGACCCCCCGGGACTCGGGTGAGACCAACGGGGTGAGCCCGCGCGGGAGCACGACCAGACCGGACGGCCGGACCGCCACGACGATCTCTGCGTCGACCACCTCGGTCAGACTCCGGAGGAGCTCCCTGATGTAGGTGCTCACCCCTCCCCCGGACGGGTCGAGCGGAAGGGCGTTGAGCACCAGGCGCGGTCGGCCCGTGGTCACCGGGAGCTCACCCGGCTGGCAGCCAGGGTGCCCGTTCGCGACCTGCCGGGACCACCCGGCGGGCGTCCTTCCGCTCGAGTCCGCCCGCCGGCAGCTCCTCCCGGTCGTTCCGGTGGGCGTCGGCCATGCCGAGGGAGATGCCGACGATCACGAACGGGGTGATGCAGAGGGACCCGATCCAGAACGTGTCGAACAGCCCGTGCACGTAGTGGGCGACGAGGATGGCGACACCCAGCGTGCCGTAGAAGCGCGGAAGCCGGAGCAGGACCCGGATCGTGAAGATCACCAGGCCGACGAACGCCAGCGAGCCGAGCAGCCCGTCCGACGCAAGATTGTCGACGAACACGTTGGGAGGCGGGGCCACCGTCACGAACTGCGGCAGGTTGTAGAAACGAAGTCCCTCGCCGAGGACCGGGCTCAGGTGCCAGACGTGGACCGCCGCTCCGATCTGCCCGAAGCGGATCGCGACCGAGTTGAACTTGGGGTTGTTCTGGGCGGCGAGCTCCAGGCTGTAGTACACGAGGCCCAAGATGGGAACGGCTGCGAGCACGAGGAGCTTCGAGCGCCTCCGCACCTCCGGATTGAGCACCACGGCCGTCGCCACCGCGACGACCAGCAGGATGGCCGACTGACGCGACTGGCAGGCCAGGAGCCCTCCCAGCCAGAGGTACTTCCCAATCCGGGCCCGGGTCCGATCCAACCCCAGCCACGGAGGGTTGATCTGGGCGACGGCGATCGCGATCCACAAGACCGAGCCGATCGCGTTCTTCTGGTAGACACCCCACTGGGCCGGGTGGAAGTGGAGGGTGAACGCGTGCTCGATGGTGATGACCGCGAGCACCGAGGAGGCGAGGAGGAAGAGCTGCACCGCCTGCCTGGCTCGACCGTGGGTCGCGACGACCCAGCCGACGAGCACGCTGCCGGCCAGGTAGGAGAGCCGGTGGAACCACTCGATCATGTCTCCCCGGAACGGATGGTCGACCACCACCAGGATCAGCACCGCCTCGTACCAGACGATCCCCGCCAGGAACCGGCGCAGGTAGTGGGCCTCGCTCCATCGGACCTGGAACAGGCAGACGATCCCACCCACGAGGACGAGGAGATCGGCCACGCTCAAGTTGGTGGTTGTGCCGCCCACCCTCTGGATGAGCACTGAGCCCGGGAGCACGATGACCGCCAACAGGATCGGGTCGGCGACGAGCACGCCGACCACCAGGACCAGGCCGGCGAGGGCCAGACCGGCGATCGGGCTCACCGCGAGGGTGACCCCGACGACCACCGCGATCGCGACCACCGCCACCCAGCCGGTCGAGCCGGCGACCAGTCGTTCGATCCGCGCCGGCCCCGTCTCGGTGGAGCCGGGCGCGGAGGTGGAGGAGTTGCGGGTCACGGTGGTGACTGCGTTCGGGTCATCGGGCCTCTGGTGCTCGGGTGGAACGCGAGGACGGCACCGCAAGCGTAGCGTTCCAGGGGTGCGCGACCGTGCTCTGGACGAGACGGAGTGGGCGCGGTGACCGCGCCCACCGAACCGGCTCCCGGCCCCTCCGTGATCGTCTGTTCCCTCGAGCCATGGGGGACGGTCCGGCGGAGGATCCGGATCCTCGTCAACGAGCTCGCCGCGCTCGAGCCCCGTATGCGGGTGCTCTACGTCGCCCCCGCGTTCGACGTCCTGCACGAGATCCGCCGCGGCGTGTTGCGGCCGCGGCCCGGTCGCCGGCTCGAACAGGTCCATCCGCAGGTGCACGTGCTGCGCCCCCGCAAGTGGCTCCCCCGCTCGCTCGGACCGGCGTCCGACCGGCTGCTCGGCCGCCAGCTGGCACGAGCGGCGGACCAGGTCGGCCTGCACGAGCCGCTGCTGTGGGTCAACGACGCCGCATATGCCGCGCTTCAGCGTGGCGTCGGGTTGGCCGATCATCTACGACGTGACCGACGACTGGCTGCTTGCCCCCCTCGCCCCCCGCCAGCGCGACCGGCTGCGGGCCGACGACGCCCTCCTGGTGGCGCGGAGCGACGCCGTGGTGGTGTGCTCACCCGACCTGGCCCGTTCGCGGGGGAGGACCCGCACGGTCGATGTGATCCCGAACGGAGTCGACGTCGACCGCTTCGGGCGCAGCTATCCGAGGCCGGCCGACCTCCCCCAGGGTCCGGTCGCCCTCTACGTGGGCACGCTCCACGAGGAACGGATCGACCTCGGCCTGCTCGGCGACCTGGCCCGGGCCCGACCCGACCTGCAGATCGTGCTCGTCGGACCGGACAACCTGCCCGCGGCCGAGAGCGCCCGGGTGGCCGCGTACCCTTCGGTCCACCTCCTCGGCCCCCGGCCCTACGACCAGGTGCCGGCCTATCTCCAGCACGCCGACGTGGTCATCGTCCCCCACCAGGTCAACCCCTTCACCGAGAGCCTCGACCCGATCAAGGCCTACGAATGCCTGGCCGCGGGGCGCCCCACGGTGGCCACCCCGGTCGCCGGGTTCCGGGGGCTCGGGCCCCCGGTCGTGATCGCCCCGCGGGAGACGTTCGTCGAGGCGACCGGAGCGGCGCTGACCGGAGACGCGCCCCCGTCGGGGAGCGGAGAGCGGGCCCGGGTCCCGACCTGGCGGGAGCGGGCCGAGGCGATGGATGCGGTCATGGTGCGGGTGCGGGAGCAACGGTGCATCCGCTGACGGGGCCGGCATCCACCAGCCCACCCGGGGGTGCGATGCTGCGCACACCTCGGGACAGGTCGTATCCTCGAACTGTCAGCTCCGCACGGAAAGCGAGCTTCCACTGACCGTTCACCAATTCCTCTCGACGCTCTGGCGCCGGAGGCTGACCATCGTGGTCAGCCTCGTCGTCGCGGTCGCCGCTGCGTTCGCCTACGCCAAGCTCCACACCCCGACCTACCAGTCGAGTGCCCTGGTGCAGATCAACACGCCGGCCCAGGGAGGCACTGCTGCCTCCTCGCTCACCCTGCCCGACCCGGTCCAGGAGCTCGGAAGCTCCGCTGTCCAGCTCCAGGCGGCCAAACTCCTCGGCAACCCCGACGTCGCCGCGGCCACCGCCGGGGTCACCGGCACCGTCGATCCGACCACCGGGGCGCTCACCATCACCGCGACAGCCTCGAGCGCCGAGCAGGCGCAGGCCGTCGCCAAGGCCTACTCGACCGCCTTCGTGGACCAGATCGGGCTGTTCGTGCAGAGCCAGATCGACAAGATCGGTGGCGCCCTCGCCGAGATCAGCGCCAAGATCGCCACTCTGCAGTCCCAGCCGGGCTCGTCGGTCAACCCCCTGATCACCGAGCAGGTTGCGGCCTACACCCAGACCTACGCATCGCTGCAGACCGAGCAGTCCAACATCCAGCTCGGCGTCCCCTACGCCTCGATCCAGGTGGCGGCCGACCTGCCGGGCGTGCCCACCGGCCTCGGCAAGAGCAAGCTCCTCGCCATCGGGGTGCTCGCCGGGCTCCTGGTCGGGTGCGGGATCGCCCTGGTGCGCGAGCAGTTCGACGACCGCCTGCGCAACAGCCCGGAGATCGAGTCGGTCATCGACGCCCCGGTGCTCGCAGAGCTGCCCCAGGACGACGACGTGCGCAACGGAAAGGTGGCGATCGCCATCGTGCAGGCGCCCCAGTCGCCGATGGCCGAGTCCATCCGCGAGCTGCGGACGAGCCTTCGGGTCCTGCTGGACCAGCACCCGTGCCCGGTGCTGGTCGTGACCAGCCCCGAGCCGGGCGACGGGAAGACGTTCGTGACCGCCAACCTCGCCGCGGCCTGGGCCCGCAGCGGCAGCAAGGTCATCGTGGTCTCGGCGGACTTCCGCCGTCCGCGGCTCGAGGAGGTCTTCGGGATCGACACAGCCGGCCGGCCCGGCCTGGCCGACGTGATCAAGGCCAACTGGAAGTATGCCGAGCCCGACGGGCCCGGTGGAACCGCCGGTCTGCCGCCTCTCCGCGGCGCCCCCCGGCTCGATCGGAGCGATGGCCGCTCGGCCCGCCGGGACGGCGACGCCCCCCTGCCGCGCCGGGCGCCCGAACCGGAGCTCGGCGACACCTCGGTCGCCGCCCATCTGGTCGAGACCGGGATCCAGGGCCTCCAGCTGCTGCCGGTCGGCACCTTCCTCGACAGCCCGAGCGAGCTGTTCGGCAGCCCGGGCATGCAGCCGGTCATCGACCAGCTTCCCCTGCTGGCCGACGTCGTCCTGCTCGACACCCCCCCGGTGCTGTCCGCCCCGGACACCGCCATCCTCGGGAGCATGGCCCACGGCGCGGTACTCGTGGCCACCGAGGGGCGCACCGACCGCACCGACCTCGAACGCACGGTCCACCGGCTGGAGACGACCAACTGCCACGTCCTCGGCCTCGTCCTCAACCACGTGCGGCGGATGAACTCGGACGGCTACCGGGCCTACGCGTACAGACAGTGAGACCACGGTGACCGCCGGGGACCGCCGGCCGGTCACCGTGGTCGTGGTGGCGTACGGCGCGCCGGACCTGCTCGACGCAGCCCTGCAATCGCTGGCGGGCGCCTACCCGGTCACCGTCGTGGACAACTCCTCCGATCCGGAGGTCCGGGCGGTGGTCGACCGCTTCGGCGCGGACTACGTCGACCCCGGACGGAACCTGGGATTCGCCGGCGGTGTCAACCTCGGGACGTCGGGTCGGATCGCCCCGGGGACCGACGTGCTCCTCCTCAACCCGGACGCCGCCATCGCCCCGGAGGGGGTCGCCCTCCTCCAGGGTCGGCTGCTGGCAGACGACCGGCTGGCCGCGGTGGCGCCGCCCCAGCACGATCCCGCCACCGGCGTACCGGCCCGGGTCGGCTGGCCCTTCCCCTCCCCGTTCGGCGCCTGGGTCGAGGCGGTCGGGCTCGGCGGGCTCCGACGGCGCACCGACTACCTCATCGGGTCGGTCCTGCTGCTCCGGGGGGAGGCCCTCGCACGACGTGGGCCCGTTCGACGAGCGGTTCTTCCTCTACGCCGAAGAGGCCGACTGGCAGCGCCGGGCCGCCGATCGTGGCTGGACGGTCGCCCTCTGCCCCGGGGTGACCGCAACCCACGTCGGGTCCGGCACCGGTGGGGCGGAGGCCCGGCGAGAGGCCCACTTCCACGCATCCCACGAGCGCTACCTCCGCAAGCACCACGGCACCGGCGGCTGGTGGATCTACCGGAGCGCCGCCCTCGTCGGCGCCGCCGTCCGGGCCGTGCTCCTCCGCGGCGAACGCGGCCGACTGGCGGCGGCCCGGTTCTCCCTCTACCGGCGCGGACCGCTGCGGGTGGAGGCGGCCGACGACCGGGTCGTCACAGGGACCGTCTCGATCGTGCACGTCGTCCTGACCGGCGCGTTCGCCGGCGTCGAGCGCTATGTCTGCCAGGTGGCCAACGGCCTGGCCGGTCGGGGACACCGCGTGGAGGTCATCGGGGGAGATCCCCTGCGCATGCGCGACGAGCTGGTCCCCTCGGTCGACCACCGGCCGGCGACCTCGGTGCGACGGGGGGCGGCGATCCTCGCCGGTCGTCGCGACGCCGATCTGGTCCACGCCCACATGACCGCAGCCGAGGTCGCTGCCTGGTTGGCCCGTCCGGTCGACCGACTGCCGACCGTCGCCACCCGTCACTTCGCCAGCGGGCGCGGCTCGACGCCGGCCGCACGCGCGCTGGCCGGAGTCGCGTCGCGGTCCATCACCCGGGACATCGCGATCAGCGAGTTCGTGGCCCGGACCATTTCGGGACCGTCCGTCCTCATCCCGAACGGGGTGACCGAGCGGCCACAGGCCGCCCTCGACACGCCGACCGTGGTGATGCTGCAACGGCTCGACCGGGAGAAGGCCCCCGAGGTCGGCATCCGGGCGTGGGCGTGCAGTGCCCTCCCCGCCTCCGGGTGGACACTGGTGATTGCCGGATCCGGGGTCCTCCGTCCCGACCTCGAGACGCTCGTCCGCACGCTCGGGTGCGCAGGGAGCGTGACCTTCGCCGGGCAGGTGGCCGACACCGACGGGCTGCTCGCCCGGTCGTCGATCCTCCTCGCTCCAGCACCGGAGGAACCGTTCGGCCTCTCGGTGGTCGAGGCCATGGCGCACGGCGTGCCGGTGGTGGCGGCCGGGGGCGGAGCCCACCTCGAGACGGTGGGTGGGGCGGGGATCCTGTTCCCCACGGGGGACGCCGGGGCTGCCGCCCGCGCCCTCGAGGAGTTGGCCGCCGATCCGGCCCTCCGACGGCAGGTCGGGGGTGCCCTCCGGGTCCGCCAACAGGAGCGGTTCTCGCTCGACCGCCACCTCGACCGGCTCGAGGAGCTCTACCGGTCGGTCGCCGTTGCGCCCCGCCGAGCCACCGCTCCGGTGCCCGCTGCGGACAGCGCACGCTCGTAGAGCGCCTGCTGGTCGGCGGCCACCCGCTCCCACGAGTAGCGCCCGGCGCCCCGGGCGCCGGCTTCGCCGAGCCGGGACCAGAGCCCGGGCTCGTCGAGGAAGCGGACCAGGGCGTCGCCCAACGCCGCAGGGTCGCCCGGCGGGACGAGCAGCCCGCGATCGCCGACCACATCAGGGAGAGCCCCGCTCGCGCTCGCAACCACCGGGACCCCGGACGCCTGGGCCTCGACCACCACCCTGCCGAACTGCTCGACCCAGCCGGCCATCGGGACCGAGGGCACCGCCAGCACGTCGAGGAGCGGATACACGTCGGGCATCCCGACCTCGTCCACGTGGCCGTGGAACACGACCCGGTCGGTGACCGCGAGCCGCTCGGCCAGCTCCGCGAGGGCCCCCGCCTCGGGCCCGGACCCGTAGACCTCGGCACGGAGACGGGGCTCGCGGGCAATCGCCTGCAAGAGGACGGCCACCCCCTTGTGCGGGATGAGCCGTCCGACGTAGCCCACCCGCAGCTCTCCGGTGGGCGGGTCCCGGTCGGCCGGGTGGAAGCGGTCGACATCGACCCCGAGGGGGAGCAGCTCGAGCTCGCCGGTCAGGCCCTTGCGCCGCAGGATGCGCCCGGCCTCGAGATTGCAGGTGTAGGCACCGGCCGCGCGGCGGAGCGACCAGCGCTCGAACCAGCGGAAGGGCGGCGGGTAGCGTTTCTCGAGGTTCTGGGCGGAGCAGACCAGGAACGGCGTGCCGCGCGCCCGCAACCAGCGGAGGGCGAGCACCTCGGCCGTGGCAAGGCCGAAGGGCTCCTCGTGCATGTCGACGAGATCCCACCGCGTCCCGCCGAGCAGGCGCCAGAGGGGCCGGGGATCGAAGAGGAACAGGTTGGGGTGACGCCCGACCGTGCGCACCGGCACGACGAAGTCATCGCCCTCGGCGCGGAACTCGACCGCGGAGCCGCCCTCTTCCCACCGGGCCGCGACCACGAGGGTCAGGTCCACCCCCCGCCGACAGAGCAGGCGCTCCCGCTCGCGCCAGGCCGTGACCACGCCGCTGTGCGAGATGCGCAGCACGCGTCGCCCGCCCCGCGGAGCCGACGCCGCCGGGTCCGTCGGGGGTGCGCCCACCGGCCGCATCGTACCCCGGTGGCCCGCCGACCAGACCGATCGTGACCCCTGTGACCGGTGGCTCTCATGGTGCATGGCATCCGATCTTCGGTGGCAGCGGCCGTCCGGTGCCGGACGTCCTCACTCCGGGCCGACGGCCCCCCCGTCGCGCATGCGGACCACCCGGGCGGGCAGACCGACTGCCACGCTGTTCGCCGGCAGGTCGCGGGTGACCACGGCGTGCGCGCCGACCACGGTGTTGGAGCCGATGGTCACTCCCCGGGTGATGGTCGCCTTGGCCCCGACCCAGACGTTGTCGCCGATCCGGATCGGGGCGGTCGAGCGTCCCTGATCGATGATCGCCGTGGACGGGTCGGCGAACGCGTGGTCGTGATCGCGGATCGAGACCAGCTCGGCGAACAGGCAGTCGCGTCCGATGTCGATGCTGCGATCCGCGGCGAGGGTGCAGTGGTGCCCGAAGACAGTCCCCTCCCCGACCTCGAGCCGGCCCCGGCACTCGAGGGTGAAACCGCGGTCGATGACGCACCGCGCGCCGAAACGGACGACGGCACCACGCGAGACGAGGAAGAGCCCGCCCGATCGCACGTCGCACCGGGGCCCGAGGTGGATGCGGGGGTGACCCAACCGGAAGAGGGCGAGGCCCAGTCTGCGTCGGAGGAAGCCCCGCGCCCGGCGTCCGAGGCCGAAGTCGTCCGCCGACGACCCGGAGGAGGGTGGGTCCCCCTCTCCCTGGGCCGCACGCATTGCCGTACCCTACCGGTGCCCGCGCGGTCGTGGGACGGAGGCGAACGAGCGCGCTCTACCCCGGGACGACGGCCTCCACGTAGACGGTCTCGGGTACCCGCACCGGGCTGTCCGGGGCCGGCACGATCGTGGAGGTGCCCCCGGGCATGACCGTCGGCTGGACATAGCCGGTCTCGCCGATCACCAGCGCCAGGGTCTCACCGTCCCAGGCCGAGACGTGCCCGTGCTCCTGGAAGACCTCACCGAGGGCCAGCATGCGGGTCGGCCGGCCCGGTCGGAGCACGTCGAGCACCGCGTCGCCGGCGGCGTAGCTCCTTGCGTAGAGGCCCGCGTCGGGGACGCCCACCCGCAGGACGCCGCCCGGGGCCAGGACCCGGCGGATGCCGCGCAACACCTGCATTCCGACCGCGACGGTCATGTGCTCGAGCACGTGCTCGAGGAAGACCGCCTCCGCCGAGTCGTCTGCGAAGGGCAGGGGGTGTCGCAGGTCCCACGCAACGTCGGCATGGGCCCCGACCAGGTCCACGTTGACCCACCCGGGAAGGTTGTTGCCGCCCGAGCCGAGGTGGAGCCGGAGGGGGGCGCCCGACCCGAGGGAGCCTGCCTTGCGCCGCTCGAGCGGTGTGGCGATGGCGGTGGCCACCTGTTTGGCCCGCAGCCGCACCCCCGGGGCCATGAAGGGGCGGAGGGCGTCGGAGAACGGGATGCTCGAGTGGCCACCCTCCGCTGCACGCGTATCGAGATAGCCACGGAGGCTCATCCGCCCCGACCCCCGACCCTCGCCGCTCGGTGCCACGCGCCGGGGCGGATCATCGGGGTCGCTCACCCACCAATTGGAGCACAACCCGACATCCCGGGCCACTTGCGAGGGGCGCGAGGTCACTCCCGGGACCCGGGGATCGATTGCGACGTGTGCGACACTACGGGCCATGTCAGCCCTCGTGGAGGACCTGCGGCACATGACTGCGGCATGGGACAGGACCCCCGCGGAGGTCGTCGCCGGATCGGTGCTCCGCCTGCCTCTCTACCCGCGTCTCGGCGCAGTGATCGCCTACCGTGCCGCGTCGTGGTGCTGGCACCATCACCTGCGGCCGCTCGCCCTCTGGCTCGAGGCGTCGGCCATCCGCTCGTCGGGGGCCGAGATCCACCCGGCGGCGCGGCTCGGCCCGGGGTTCGCGCTGATCCACACGGTCGGCGTCGTCATCGGTCACGAGGTGGTGGCCGGCTCGGGCCTCGCCGTCTACCACGGGGTCACCCTCGGTCACACCGGCAGGGGGGACGGCCAGCCGCGCATCGGCGACGGTGTCCGGATCGGGGCCGGGGCAAAGGTCCTCGGTCCGGTGACCATCGGTGACGGCGCCTGGATCGGGGCCAACGCTGTCGTACTGGCCGACGTCGCCCCCGGCGCGGTGGTCACCGGCGTGTGGTCCTCCTGACAATGGGACCGCGGGTCCGGTTCACCATCCGATGACCTCGTGGCGGTCATCGCTGAAGGTGCGGCCTCCCGCCGTCCACTGCTCGGCCGGGATCCGGGCCGACGGCACCACGATCATCGACCCGTGGGGGGTCGGGAGGTGGAAGCGGACGACCACCGTCCGGGTCGCACCCTGGGTGAGGGTGAAGGGTGCGGCAATCAGCCAGGTCGGCCCCTCTCCCCCCTTCGCGCTCAGCGGGCCGGCTCCGGCGAGGGTGATGTCCGAGGCCGCAGCCGGGAGGTTCTCGGCGATGATCCCGGTGTACGCGCCGTAGGAGACGGGTAGACCGGGATACGGACCGGCGATGACCTGGGACTGTCCGTCCGGGGTCCGGTTCTCGAGCGTGGTGGTCACGGTGACCTCCGTACCCGTGCCCGAGGGCCGGGTGCCGACACCCACCGACACCGGCAGGTACTGGTCGAGCTTGTTGCCGCCGCGGTTGATCACGGTCACCGCCAGGGAGTCCGGAGCGATGGCTCCGCTCACCCCGCTGGCCACCCATGCGGCCTGGGCCGCCGGCGTGGACGACCACACCATCAGGTGACGCCCCGCGACCGCCCCGGTGACCGCCGAGGCCAACGAACGGAGATCGGTGGACTCGCCCTGGAGCTGGCGCAGGACCGCCGAGGCAAGTGCGCCGAGCTCGTCCTGGCGGTCGACGATCCCGAGCGTGCTGTCGGTGAGTCCCGCGTACTGGTCGTGCAAAAGGTAGGACTCGACGTTGCCGGCGCCGATGGACTGGCCGTTCACCTCGACCGGGCCGGTGGCTGAGAGGATCTGCTGGAGGCCGACCACGTCGATGGCGATGACCCCGTCCACCAGCTGTCCGGTTGCGGCCTGCCACATGCGGACCGCCAGAGGTGCCGTCACGTCGAACTGCGGGGTGACCCCTAGGTTGCGGAAGTCGACCCCGGGGAGGAGCCAGCCCCAGTTGCGCTCGAGGTCCCCGGTCGCGGTGACCGCGCCGACCGGCAGGGTGAGCGCTCCCGAGGGCCCGAGGCCACCCAGTTGTACGGTGCCGTCGGCGGTGGTTGCCGTCCCGATGTCGAGGAAGGCGCCCGAGCCGGCCCGCATCTCGGCGTTGTTGGCAGCGAGCACCAGGTACGACTGCGGTCCCTGGAGGATGGTGGCGGTCACTGCCGAGACAGCTGCCGCGTCGGCCAGTCGGGTGCGTGCGTCGTCCAGCTGTGACACGAACTGCTCGTGTTTGCGGGCGAGCGGCGAGACCAGCGCGTTCCCGGCCCGGTGTCGATCACCGACAGCTGTCGGGCGGACGAGAGCGAGAGCGCGGACAGTCGCTTCAGCGAGGCGACCCGTTCGGGGCCGGCCGAGTGCGGGAGGTCGAGCACCTGGTGGACCTCGCCGAGGAAACTGGCGCCGACGGCGGAGACCTGGCCCGCAGCGGAGCTCAGCGCCCGGACGGAGTTGAGCTGCCGCCCGATGACCGGCACCACGGTCACCGGTGCGAACAGCGGCGAGGAGAGGTCGGCCCGGGCCGCGTCGAACGCGGCCTGCGCTGCCTCGAGGGAGCGCTGGGTGGACGGCGCAGTGACCTGACCGGGAGCGAGGTTGGCCCGGACCGCGTCGAGCTGGGCCAGGCCCTGCTGGTCATGACGGTAGGCCGACCAGGTCTTGGCGGCCAGCACACCCGACCATGCCAGCAGTACCAGCAGGATGCCAACCGCCAGGATCCACCTGCGTCGCCGTCGTCCCCCTGGATTGCTCACGGCGTCACTCGATCCTGCTGGCACCGACCCGATGGGCAGGACCCGCCGGACCTCGGCGCGGCGGGCGTGCGGTGGCAATCGTACCCTCGGAGGTCGCCCGGCCGGCGGCAGGCCGCCCGAGGGTCGCAGGGTGGTGCCGGTAGCATTGCGCCGTGTCGTTCACGACCATCCGCATGGCCGTTGGGCGCGTCCTCCTGGTCGCCGGGACCCTGGTCCTCCTCTTCATCCCCTACCTGTTGTGGGGAACCGGTCTCTACACCGCCCGCGCCCAGGCCCAGCTCCGCACCGAGTTCGCAACGGCCGAACGCAGGGCCGGGGTCACCGTGTCCCGGCTTCCCACCAAGCTTCCCCCAGCGGTCCCGAGGATCGCCGCCGCCATCGCCGACCCCGCCCTCGGCGACCCGGTCGGCGTCATCTCGATCCCGAGGATCTCGCTCTCGATGGTCATCGTGGAGGGGACCGGGGAGGCCCAGCTCCAGGACGGACCGGGCCACTACCCGACGACACCCTTGCCCGGCGAGGCCGGCAATGTGGCCATCGCCGGTCACCGCACGACCTATCTCCATCCCTTCTACAACCTCAACGAGCTCGTCCCGGGTGATGCCATCGAGATCGCGACCGTGCAGGGGTTGTTCGTCTACAGCGTCACGACGAGCCAGGCAGTTCCCCCGACCGACGTCGCCGTGGTCGACCCGACCCCGACCCCGACCCTGACCCTGACCACCTGCAACCCCCGCTACAGCGCGGCGCAGCGGCTCGTGGTGCACGCCTCGTTGACCGCAGACGTGCTCACCCACGCCAAGACGACGGTCCCCGGGGTCCCTGCGGTCCCGGGGAATCCGACGCCGACCGCGATTCACCGGGCGGCACCGGTCGAACAGCCGCGGAACCTGGCGGCGGCAATCGTCTGGGGGATCGCCGTGGCCATCATCATCTCAGCGGTCTGGGTCCTCGCCCGCAGGACGAATGGGGGCCGGCGCGCAACGGTGCTGGTCGCGGGTCTCCTCGCCTGGTTGGGCGTGGTGTTCCTCTTCTTCCAAGCCCTGGCCCCGCTGCTGCCTGCGACCTTCTGATCTCGCGGTTGTCCGCGGGTACCCGCTGAAGGGGGAAGGGGGTGGTTCAGGCGGCGGAGCGGCGACGCCGCACGAGCAGCAGCCGACCGGCTGCCACCGCGCCGACACCGATCACTGCCAGCTCGCCGATGTCCGCACCGGTGAAGGGCAGGCTCGAGGAGCCCAGCTGGGTCGCGGTCCCCGTTGCACCGGTGGCCGGGGGCTCACTCGTGAAGGGAAGAGCTGTCACGGTCGAGCCCACCGCCGGAGGCGTGGAGGTGTAGGTGTCAATGGCACCGGCCACTGGCGCTGCCACCAGGAACGATGCGGCCACCAGCCCAGTTCCGATCATCAACCGTCTCACCCAGATCATCGCTGCCTTCTCCCCACGCGGTCGTTGCCCCGTGTTGCCCGAACCTGCCAGATATCCGGCCCGGTTGCTCTCGCCCAACCATCTTGCACGCCCTCGGGCTCCCGCTGCAATACACGCCCCGCGCGATCGGTCGGATTACCACTCATCGCGGTTTCGGCACCGTTGAACGTGGTATTTCGGTTGCAGCCGCGCACTTCAGGCCGGGACGACCTGGCCGAAGGTGCTGCAGAGGCCGAAGGCCTCGATGGTCAGGAATGCGGCGACGATGACCAGGACCACCGGAAGTCGCCAGCGAGGGCTGCACCTCGACATCGGAGTCGGCATGTACCACGCCGGCAGCAGTCCCGGTCTCTGACCGAGGAAAACCGACAGCGGCACCGCGTCGTCGGCCACCGCTCCGCCCGGGTCGGCGAGTGCCATCTCGGTGAGCTCGGCCTCGGTCAGCGGATTCTCGATCGGGGCCCCGCCGTCGATCGCCGACGACCGCTCGGTGGAGTCGCACTTGTCGGCCATCGTCCCACCTCCGTGCGCCGTACCCGGCGTGTCCCCACTGTACCGGCCGGTCAGAGAAGGTGGGTGGCGGCCTCGAGGAGCACGATGACCACGCCGACCGCCACCAACCCCACCACGTAGGCGATGCGACGGAGCAGGGGTCGGTCGCGCCCCCCCACCGTCCCGATCCCCACCACCGCGAGGGAGAGGACGCCGACTCCCTCGGCAATGGCGAACGCCGTCTGGATCGACCACACGTGCAGGCCGGCCAGCACGAAGATCAGGGTGGCCGGGGCGGCCGCTGCCACGATCGACCACGAGCCCCGCAGCTCGCACCAGACATCGGCCGGGTGGACTTCGAGGTGTTGCCATGACCACTTGGTCACGAGGCGGGAGAGAGTGTGGGCGAACCAGATGGCCAGGGTGCTCACGATGACCACGCCGGCGGTGGTCAGCTCTCCGGGGTGCGACTCGAACGTGAGACCGGCCACTGCCACCAGCGTCGCGATGGTCCCGTAGACGTAGTCCGTGAGCCAGTGGACGGCCCCGGGGTGCCCGGGTGCCTCCGTGTCGTCTGCGGGCGCGTCAACCATGGTGTGGGTGGGGTCGCGTCACCCCGCCGAGGATAGACAGCCGTGTCGCCGTTGGGACCCACCGGGGACCACGGCAGGCGCGTGGAAGGACACGGCAGGTGCTGCTGCGCAATACCCTTTCGCCCGAGTTGCCACGCGAGCGGTCTTTCCACCGCCTACGGTGCTGGAAACGTGCGGGCGGGCAGTGCCCATCGGGGGCCCGCGGCCGCGAGAAGGAGAGGCGAGCATGGACATCCGACGGGTCGTCACGGGACACGACGAGCACGGAAAGGCGGTGTTCGTGAGCGACGAGCTGGTGCCGCCGATCACCCTTTCCCTCATGCCCGGTTACCACTTCCACCGTCTCTGGGGCGCCGACGAGACCCTGTCGTTCCCCGACGACGGGACCCGACCGGACGGGGTGCGCTACTTCCCGCCGATCGGTGGGTTCCGCTTCGGGTTCTTCACCATCCCGCCGGACCTCCAGTCCGCTCCCCCGCCCGATCTCAATCCATACGTGGCGGTCGCCGAGCTCGAGCGGAAGCTCCCGGGGCTCGCCGAGTACGCCGAGCCGGATGACCCCGGGATGCACACCACCGCCACCGTCGACTACGGCATCGTCCTCAGCGGCGAGGCGACCCTCGAGCTCGACAACGGGGCGACGATCACCCTCGGCCCCGGTGACACCTACATCCAGAACGGGACACGGCACCGCTGGACCAATTCCGGCGATATCCCTGCGGTCGTGGCGGTGACCCTGCTCGGCGCCAACCACAAGGACGTCGACTGAACCGGGAACTCCCGGCCCCGTCTCTGTGCGAGCGCGGCGCTCCCCCGCGCTCGGGACCGTGGGAGTCATCAGCGGTGTCGCTTCCGGCGAGACCGGGACGGCCCGTTCCCACGCGGTGCCCGTTGACCTGGTCGTATCATACTGATACAGTGGTAGCAGTTTGATACATCTAGTGTGATACAGCCACGAGGAGGCAACGGTGCCCGCTGACCGACCGACACGCGTCGCAGTAGATCTCGTTGAGTCGGCCACGATCGAGGGCCTGCGTGAGAGCCGTTCGGCCAAGCAGCAACTCGATCACTGGGCTCGCGTGGGACGTGCCGTCTCTCTCCACGAGACCGCAGCTCGGCGGCGGGTCGAGGCGGCACTCTCCGGGGACATGCCACTCAGCAATCTCCACGAGAGCGAGCAGTTGGTGGCCAACGCTGAACTGGATGTAGCGATCCAGACACGGGCAGAGTCGATCTCGTTCGGGGCGCACCTGACCACCGAGGGAGTGACGATGGTTGCACTCTCCGATGACGGCACATTGGTCGAGCACCGGCCGGATGGATCAGAGGAGATCCTCGCCTCACCCGACGCCTCCACGTGAGTCGCCTCGACCTGGTGGTCGGGCCGGATGGGGCGGGGAAGTCGACGTTCGTCCGGTTGGCCGCCACCCCGGCATGGCCGGGAGCCGTCTTCGTCAACGCCGATGAGATCGCCGCTCAGCGCTGGCCTGACGACCAGGAGAGGCATGCCTACGACGCGGCAGCCATCGCTGCTGCCACCCGCTTGCGGCTCATCGAGTTGGGGCGGCCGTTGATCGCCGAGACCGTGTTCTCCCACCCATCCAAGCTCGACCTCATGGACGAGGCGTCCCGAGCGGGGTACTACGTGGCCCTTCACGTCCTCATGGTCCCCGAAGACCTCGCCGTGGCGCGCATGCACCATCGGAAGGCGAGTGGCGGCCACGGTGTTCCCGTGGACAAGATCCGAGAGCGCTACCGGCGACTCTGGGCGATCGTGGCCGATGCTGTACCGAAGGCAGATTCGGCAACCTTCCGGGACAACTCGAAGCTGAACGGCCCCAGACAGGTTGCCGCGTTCATCGAGGGCGAGGCCGTCGGAAGGCCGGAGTGGCCGGTGTGGGCGCCATCAGCACTCACCGAACGCTGGCCGCGCCTCGCTTGACGATCACCCGCCCTACGAGCACCCGCTGGTCGTCCCGCAGCTCGCGCACACGTAGCAGGAGCCGGCCCGCTGCATGGCGTTGCCGCACTGGTAGCAGTAGGGCGCGTCACGCTGCTCGTACCAGGCGGGTCGGTCGGCGGCAGGCCTACCTTCGGCCGGGACATTCGGAGCGGGGGCGCTGCCGTCGACGACGGTGGCGATCACCGGGTCGACCGCCTCGGACTCGACGATGCCGGGCGACGGGGTGGAGGTCTCCTCCACACCAGGCAGGGTGGGCTGCAGCCGCTCCGACGTCGAGAGCACCCCGAGTTCGGCCCGCTCCTCCATCGGCAGGTAGTCCACTGCGAGCCGGCGGAAGATGTAGTCGACCAGGCTCGTCGCGATGCGAAGGTCCGGGTCGTCGGTGATGCCGGCCGGCTCGAAGCGCATGTTGGTGTACTTGCGCACGTAGGTGGCGAGCGGCACGCCGTGCTGGAGGCCGAGGCTGACCGAGATGGAGAAGGCATCCATGATGCCGGCAAGGGTCGAACCCTGCTTGGACACCTTCATGAACACCTCTCCGGGCCGGCCGTCCTCGTACTCGCCGACGGTGACGTAGCCCTCGCAGTCGGCCACCCGGAAGGCGAAGGTCGACGACGTGCGACGACGGGGCAGCCGCTCCCGCACCGCGCCGACCACCACCGTGCTCGATGCACGTGCCTGCTCGTGGGTGAGCGCGGCCTCGAGCTCGGCGATCCGCCCGCTCAGCTCGCGGGCGTGCGCCTCCGCCTCGGATGCCGCAGGCACATCGGCCTCGGAACCCGACTCCTCCTTCGTGGTGGTCGAGAGGGGCTGGGCGACTTTGCAGTTGTCGCGGTAGACGGCGATCGCCTTGATGCCCATCTGCCAGGCATCGATGTGGAGCTGCTCGACGTCCTCGACCGTCACGTCCTCGGGCAGGTTGACGGTCTTGGAGATGGCCCCCGAGATGAACGGCTGGACCGCACCCATCATGCGTACGTGGCCGAGATAGTGGATCGTGTTGTCCCCCATCGAGCAGGCGAAGACCGCCATGTGCCCGGGCTGGAGGTGTGGTGCCCCGACGATGGTCTTGTGCTCGTCGATGTAGGAGATGATCGCGTCGACCTCGTCGGGTCGGTAGCCCAGCCGGGTGAGAGCGCGGGGTACGGTCTGGTTGACGATCGACATGGTTCCACCGCCGACCAGCTTCTTGGTCTTGACCAGGCCCAGGTCGGGCTCCACCCCGGTGGTGTCGCAGTCCATGAGCAGTCCGATGGTGCCCGTGGGGGCGAGCACGCTCGCCTGTGCGTTGCGGACGCCGTGCTGTTCTCCGAGCTCGACAGCCAGGTCCCAGGCCTCCTGGGCTGCCGACAGCAGTTCCATCGGCACCTGCTCCTCGTCGATGCCGGCGACCGCGTCCCGGTGCATACGCAGCACGTCGAGCATCGGATCGACGTTCTCGTGGAACCCGGCGAACGGCCCCATCCGGGCGGCGGTCCTCGCCGAAGTGGCATAGGCGTGGCCGGTCAACAGGGCGGTGATGGCGCCGGCCCATGCCCGACCCTGGTCGGAGTCGTAGGGCAGACCCTGGGCCATGAGCAGGGCGCCCAGGTTGGCGTACCCGATCCCGAGCTGACGGAACCGGCGCGAGTTCTCGGCGATCTTCTCTGTCGGATAGTCGGCGTTGCCGACGATGATCTCCTGTGCGGTGAAGACGACCTCGACCGCGGACCGGAACCCGTCCACGTCGAACGACGAGTCCGGGTGGAGGAACCGCATCAGATTGAGACTGGCCAGGTTGCAGGCCGAGTTGTCGATGTGCATGTACTCGGAGCACGGGTTGGATCCGTTGATCCGGCCGGTGTTCGAGGCCGTGTGCCACCGGTTGATGGTGGTGTCGAACTGCATGCCGGGGTCGGCGCACTCCCACGCGGCCTTCGCGAACTGACGGAAGAGGTCGCGGGCCGGCACCGACCTGACGACCGCGCCGTCACCGCGTGCCGTCAGTTCCCAGTCGCGCCCGTCGACGATCGCCGCGCATGAATTCGTCGGTGACCCGCACCGAGTTGTTGGCGTTCTGATACTGGAGGCTGATCGCGTCTTTGCCGTCGAGGTCCATGTCGAAGCCCGCGTCGCGCAAGACCCGGGCCTTGCGCTCCTCGATGGCCTTGCACCAGATGAAGTCCTCGATGTCGGGATGATCGGCGTCGAGGATGACCATCTTCGCCGCGCGGCGGGTCTTGCCGCCGGACTTGATGGTCCCCGCCGAGGCATCAGCACCGCGCATGAAGCTGACCGGGCCCGAAGCGGTCCCCCCGCCCTTCAGCAGCTCGTGCGAGGAACGGATGCGCGAGAGGTTGACCCCGGCACCCGAACCGCCCTTGAAGATCACGCCCTCCTCTGAGTACCAGTTGAGGATCGAGTCCATGGTGTCGTCGACCGAGAGGATGAAGCAGGCGGAGCCCTGCTGGGGGACGCCGGCCACCCCGATGTTGAACCACACCGGCGAGTTGAAGGCCGCCATCTGGTGGATGATGAGGTACTTGAGCTCGGCCCGGAAGGTCTCGGCCTCCTCCTCGTCGGCGAAGTAGCCGTCCTTGGATCCCCAGGCGGTCACCGTGTCGACCACCCGATCGGCCACCTGGCGGAGGGACCACTCGCGCTCGGGTGTGCCGGGCGTCCCGCGGAAGTACTTCTGGGCCAGGATGTTGGTGGCGTTGAGGCTCCACGACTCGGGCACCTCGACCCCCAGCTGCTCGAAGGCCACCGTGCCGTCGCGGAAGTGGGTGATCCTCGCGTCCCGGCGCTCCCAGACCACCTGGTCGTAGGGGTCGGTGCCGGGCGTAGTGAAGTGGCGGCGGATGCCGATGTCGACTCGCTGGGGTGCGATGGCCATGGGACCTCTTTCTCTCTACGGCCTCGGTGTCCGCCGATTCCGTCCGACTTCGGTGCGTCGTCTGCTGCTGCGGTGCTACCTGCTGCGGGTGCCATGCCCCATCGGGGTGCCGTCCAGGGACTCCTGGATCGGCCCGGTACTCACGATACAAACACAATATATTGTGGTTGGCCCTCCCCCGAGGCACGAGATAGTGGGGTTCATTACAGCAGCGTAGTTACACCCCTGTCAACAGTGAAGGACCGGATCCGCCCTCCCCGGTAGCCGAGAATTCCCAGTTCGGAGGGCGTTCGCGAAGGTTTGCAAATCATTGCGGAGCGCGAGCACTTCGAGCCACCCGGCGCCCGGGCCCGCGACCCCAGCTCTCACTACAGTCCCCCTGTGGTCGCCCGCACCCCCGTCACCGTCGCCGTCGACGCCGGCACCACCGGGGTGCGTGCCCTCGTGATCGACGACCGGGCCCGGGTGGTGGACACGGCGTACCGCGAGCTCACCCAGTACTTCCCGCGGCCCGGCTGGGTCGAGCACGACGCCGGAGAGATCTGGTCGACGGTGCGATCGACCCTCGCCGAGGTGGCCGGCCGGATCGATGGAACCGGGCGGGTGGTGCAGGCCGTCGGCGTGACCAACCAGCGCGAGACGGTGGTCGCCTGGGACCGGTCCACCGGGCTCCCCCACCACCGGGCCGTGGTCTGGCAGGACCGCCGGACGGCCGCCGCATGCCGCGCACTCGCCGAGGCCGGGTACCTCCCGCTCGTCCGCCGGCGGACCGGGCTGGTGCTCGATCCGTACTTCTCGGGGTCCAAGATGCAGTGGCTGCTCGGCCCAGGCGGGGTCCCGGCCGGGCCGGGACTGGCCATGGGCACGGTCGACGCCTGGCTTCTCTGGAACCTGACCGGTGGGACCGCCAACGGGGTCTTCGCAACCGACGTGACCAACGCCTCTCGAACCATGCTCTTCGACATCGTGGACCGGCAGTGGTCGGACGAGCTCTGCGACCTCTTCTCCATCCCCCGGGCGGTTCTGCCGGAGGTGCGCCCGTCCCGCGGACGGTTCGGCCGGGTCGACGACTCGGTGCTCGGCGGCTCGTCCCCGATCGCCGGGGTGCCGATCGGCGCGATGGCCGGTGACCAGCACGCCGCCCTCTTCGGCCAGGCCTGCTTCGACCCGGGCATGGTCAAGGCCACCGTCGGCACCGGGAGCTTCATCCTCATGAACGCAGGACAGGCCTGTCCCGAGCCGGTCGATGGCCTCCTCACCACGATCGCCTGGGACCTCGGCGCAGATGGCGGCGAGGGCCGGAACTCGGGGCGCAGCCCACTTGCATACGCGGTGGAGGGTTCGGTCTTCATCGCCGGGGCCGGCGTCCACTGGCTCCGCGACGGGCTCGGGATCATCGCCGGGTCGGCCGAGCTCGAACCCCTGGCCCGCTCGGTGGGCTCGAGCGAGGGGGTGGTCATCGTCCCCGCCTTCACCGGGCTGGGCAGCCCGCAGTGGGACCCGTCTGCACGCGGCACCATCCTCGGCCTGAGCCGCGGCTCCGGTCGCGCCCATCTGGCCCGGGCCATGATCGAGGCCATGGGCTTCCAGGCGCGCGACGTGCTCGACGCGATGTGCGCCACCGGGACACGACCCTCGGTGGTGCGGGTCGACGGCGGGGCGGCGGTGATGGACCTGCTCCTCGAGCACCTCGCCGACCAGGCCCGGCTCGACGTCATCCGCCCCCGGTCGGTCGAGAGCACCGCCGTCGGTGCCGCCACCATGGCGGGCCTGGCCGAAGGGGTCTGGGGCTCGCTCGACGACCTGGCCGGGCTCTGGACCGCGGAAGCCGCGTTCTCCCCGGCCTCCCCGGAAGTGCAGAACGAGGTCGCCCACCAGGCGTGGCGGCGGGCGGTCGAACGCTCCCGGGGTTGGACCGGTGACGCCGACTAGGCCAGCTCGCGCCAGCCGTGGTCGGCCAGCTCGGCCATGATGGCGATCCACTGACGCTCACGCGCCCGGAACACCGGGGACACCCGACCGACCACGAGCACCACCCCGGCCCGGGCCATCTCCGCGGCGGCCACGCCGGGGCTCTCGTCGGACTCCTCGACTGCCGACCTGTCCGCCCGCATCGGCGGCGAGAGCGGCGACACCGCCCACAGTGCCAGCTTCCGCACCTCGTCGTCACCGGGTGGCTCACCCGCCGACGTGACCACCCGGCTGGCGTCGGCATCCACCACGGCCGCGAAGTCCGCAGCGAGGCTGCGGCACACCCGCTCCGCCAGGTGCTCGAGAAGGGCTGTCGTCGAGGACTGGACGAACAGGTCGGTCGCGATGTCCATGAGCTCGGAGTGCCGATCGGGCAGTGCACCCTCGACGGGACGCAGGGTCTCGATGATCACGCCGTCGACCTCGAGGATCTCGTCCTGCATGAGTCGGAGCAGGTGGTCGCCGGCAAGACCCACCCCGAGCTCGTCGACGACCACCCCGTTGTCCCGCTGGAGGATGTCGATCGAGATCACGTCACCGCCGACCGAGCCGATCCGACTGGCCACTGCCCCGAGGGCACCCGGTCGGTCGGGGAGCTGAACCCGGATCAGGTAGTTCCGCACCAGGCCAGGGTAGACGGCCAGTGTGTCCGCTCGGTTTCCGGCCGGTTACGAACAACGGCCGGGACGGGCCGCACCCGCTGCGTCAACCGGCCGCCCGCTCGCCGGCCTGATCCGCCGTCCCCGGGTCGCCCCCGGGTGCTGTCCGGTCCCGGTGTCTCCTGCTCGCATACTCGTCGACGTACTCCTGGCCCGAGAGCGCGGCGATCTCGGTCATCAGCGCGTCGGTCAACTCCCGGAGCTCCTCCTGTTCGGCGGAGGCGCTCCCCTCCGGACCGGACGTGGCGCTCGGTCTTCCGCATCGGCCGGTGGTGATCCGGGTCCCCCGGTGGAGGTACGCGACCGGCGGTCCGAACCTCACGGTGACAGGGTGGAACGGCCGCATGAACATGCTGCCCGGGGGCTGGACGGCCCGGGTGCCCACAATGCCCACCGGGATGATCGGGACGTCACACCCGAGGCTGAGCCGGGCCACGCCGGTCTTCCCCCGGTGCAGTCGGACGTCGGGGGCTCGGGTGCCCTCGGGGTAGATGGCCAGGATCCCGCCGGCTTCGAGCACACGGGTGGCCGTGTCGAGCGCCCGCTGCGAGGCGTCTCCCCCGCTCCGGTTCATCGGGATCTGTCCGGCCGCCCGGAAGAACCACGCGGTCTTCCAGCTGTCGAAGTACTCGGCCTTGGCCACGAAGGTCACCCGGCGCCGGACCACGAGCGGCAGGAAGAAGGAGTCGCAGAAGGACTGGTGGTTGGCGGCCAGGACGGCAGGTCCGTGCGCCGGGACGTGCTCCCGACCTTCGACCTTGACCCGCCACAGGAGGTACAGGAAGGGGCTGATCACCGCCTTCATGATCCAGTAGGCCACAAGGCAACGGTAACCCCACCTGTGCTGAACTGCACTCCATGTCCGTCCGCGCTCCGGTACACGCCCCGGGTCGCCCCGACGGCGACGCCCAGTCCGGCGAGCGCCGCGCCTGGACCGTGCTCGGACGCGAGCTCGAGCTGCCGGTCGAGGTGCGACGGGCGGCCCAGTGGGGCGTCCAGTACCTGGTGCCGGCGGCGGCGGCCCAGCGGCTGGTCGGTCCGACCGGACTCGAGGTGACCGGACCGGTGCCCGGGCGGGCGCTGCTCGCTTTGGCCGTCTGCCGCTACGACGACACCGACCTCGACCCGTACCACGAGGTGGCCGTCGGCTTCGTGGTCCGTGCGCACGACGCCCCGCCCGGCCCGACCCCAGCGCAGCGGATCAGGGAGTTCGCCACAGGGGCGATCGGGGTCTACATCCACCGCCTCCCGGTCGACCAGGAGTTCACCTGCGCCGCCGGTCGGGACATCTGGGGCTTCCCCAAGTGGGTCACCTCGATCACGATCGACGAGCCGGATCCGAACGGTGCACGCGCCGGCACCGGCACCACCGTGCGCCTGGTCGACGACGGGGTCCACGTGCTCACCCTGACCGTGGCGGCCGGCGGCCGGATCCATCTGCCGCCGCAGGCACCCCCGAGCTACTCGTTCCGTGACGGCGTCCTTCGCCGGACCGAGTGGACGACCTCTTCGGAGGGCACCAACGGACGGCCCGGCGGCGCAACCCTGGTGCTCGGACGGCACCCGATGGCAGACGAGCTGCGCTCGCTCGGACTGCCCCGACGCGGCGCTCTTCTCGTCGACTGCAGCGCGGATGCGTGCCACCTTCGGCGGGGCGGTGATCGTGGGCGCCGGCGATCCGCCGGATGCCTGACCCGAGCGCGACCAGACGGCTCGGCAGGCGTCGGACTAGCGCAGCCGGGTGAGGGCCCGGCGGAGACTGCGGACCCCCTGGCCGATCCGCTGCTCGTTCTCGATGAGGGCGAACCGTACGTGGCCGTCCCCCCCGGGTCCGAACCCGACCCCCGGTGACGTGGCCACGTCGCCCTCACGGACGAGGAACTTGGAGAACTCGAGCGAGCCCATCTCGCGATAGGGCTCGGGGATCGGTGCCCAGACGAACATGGTTCCGCGCGGTGGGGTGATCTCCCAGCCGATCCGGTTGAGCCCCTCGCAGAGCGCGTCGCGGCGGGCCTGGTAGGTCTCGTTGACGACCTTGGGATAGTCGGGCGCCTCGTTCATGGCCACGATGGCCGCGATCTGGATGGGCTGGAAGGTGCCGTAGTCGAGGTAGCTCTTGAGCTTGGTCAGGGCCTGCACGATCTCGGCGTTGCCCAACAGGAAGCCGACGCGCCAGCCCGCCATCGAGAACGACTTGGTCATCGTGTAGAGCTCGACAGCCACCTCCTTCCCCCCGGGCACCTGGAGGATGGAGGGAGGGGTGTAGCCGTCGAAGGCGATGTCGGCGTATGCGAAGTCGTGGACCAGCACGATCTCGTGCTCGCGGGCGAATTCCACGATCCGCGCCATCCACGCCAGGTCCACGCACTCGGTGGTCGGATTGTGCGGGAACGAGAGCACGACCACCCGGGGCTTGGGCCACGCGGACTCCCACGCCTCGATCAGGTTGCCGAAGAAGGTCGATCCGGGGCTGTCGCCGCTCCCCGCTCCGGGCGCGTCGAGCCGTACGTGACGCACGTCGGCGCCGGCGAAGAGCGGCGCGTAGATGTGGATGGGGTAGGACGGCGACGGCACCAGTGCGGTGTCGCCGGGGCCGACCAGCACCCACATCACATGGGAGAGACCCTCCTTTGCGCCGATGGTGGTGACCACCTCGGTGTCGGGGTCGAGCTCGACCTCGAACTTGCGGAGGTAGAGGTCGGCGATGGCCTGGCGGATCTTCGGGATGCCGCGGCTGGAGGAGTACCGGTGGTTGCGCGGATTGTGTGCCGCCTCACCCAGCTTCTCGACGGCCACGTCGGGCGAGGGGATGTCGGGATTGCCGAATCCGAGGTCGATCACGTCCCGTCCGTCGTGCCGTGCAGCAGCCTTCAAGTCGTTGATGGTGGCGAAAACGTACGGCGGGAGCCCGTTGATCCGGCGGAATTCCATGCCTCAGGTTACCGCTGCCCCCCTGCCCGACGCGCCCATCGTGATCCGATCCCCCGAGCGGCTTCGGCGGTGTGGGCACTGCGACCTGCCGCGGGTTTCAGGACACCGGTCCGCGTGTCGTCCGGACCGCGTCGGCCGCCTCGGCGACGACCTCGAGCGAATCCTCCCAGGCACACACCGCCCAGGTGGCACCGGCGGCCGACAGCGCCCCCAGCCGGTCGGTCGCCTCGGCCACGGTGCGACCCACCGGCCCGCCCCAGGTCACCTCGGGGGCGACCACGGCGACCTCGGCCACCCGGCGGGCATCAGCACCCCACAGGTTGACCGCGGCACCGACCGTCCGGGCGAGGGCCACCATCGCGGGCCGTCCCCCGCCGACCCAGACCGGCACGCCGCGGGCCAGCAGCTCGGTCGCGATCCCGGCCAGACGCTCGCGTCGGACGCCGGCCGGTTCGAAGGGGATGCCGTACGCCTCGTTCTCCCTGCGGCTGAGGTGGTCGCCGGTGCCGACCCCGGCGATGAAGCGACCCCCGCTGATCCTGTCGAGGCTGGTGAGCGCCTCGACCAGGACCGCATCGGGCAGGAGCCCGACCCGGGCGACCAGGGTGCCGAGCACGACAGTCGATGTCCCGGCGGCCAGCGCCCCGAGCAGGGGGACCGGCGAAAGGGCCGGGCGCCCGGGTTGGCCCATGGGCCAGAGGTGGTCGAAGCAGAAGACCCCGTCGATGCCAGCGGCCTCGGCCCGCAGGGCGGCGGCCAGAGCGGTGTCGGCATCGTCCCGGAACTGGGGAAGGGTGACCCCGACCCGGAGGGGCGCACCGCGCTGTGCGGGGCCCGCCTGCGGGGTCACGCCGCAGACTCGGCCCTGGCCTTCAGGTCGCGCAGGGCGATCGACATGATCCGGCTCTGGGCCCGCATCTTGATGAAGGCCGGGACCGGCACCTTCATCTCGACCTCGAGGTGGTAGGTCACCTCGGTTCCCCCGTCAGGCGCCGGGGCGAAGACGTAGCGCCCGTCGAGCTTGTTGGTGATATCGCCCTCGGTCTGGATCCACGCCAGGACACCCGGCGCCTCCGAGTAGTCGTACGCGAGGGTGTAGTTCGTGCTGCGTCCGAACGCGGCGGCCCGAAACGTCACCAGCCGCGGCCGGTCCTCGTCATCGCGCTCGTCGACGGTCACCTCCTTGATGTCGGCGGCCCACGAGGGATAGCTCTCGATGTCAGCACTCACCGCGAAGCAGCGCGCGGGGGTGGCCGACACGACCATTCGCTCAGTGGCATGCTCCGCCACGATCGACCCTCCTCCTCGACTCGTCTGCCGCGACCCACACGGGATCAGCCTCCCACGCCCGTGAGCGACGCGGCCAGCCTAGGGGCGAGTCGGTCGTAGTCGAAGGATGCCACGACCCGGCTGCGGGCTGTCTCTCCCATCCGGGTACGAAGTCCGTCGCTCTCGAGCAGCCGGGCGATGGCGCGGGTCGCCTCGGCGACCTCGGCAGGCCGGCGGACCAGGATGCCCGTCTCCCCGTCGACCACCGCCTCGCCGGCTCCCCCCGACGCGCCCGCGACCTGGGGCACACCTGCCGCGGCGGCCTCCAGGAAGACGATGCCGAATCCCTCGCGTTCGAGGCCGAGCCAACGGTTCCGGCAGATCATGGCGAAGACGTCGGCGGCGCCGACCAGTCGGGGCAGGTCTGCGTCGGACACCCCGCCGAGCAACCTCACCGGCGCTCCCAGCTCGGCGACCCGGCCGGCCAGACGCTCCGCATCACGGCCGCGGCCCGCTATGGCGACGGTGAGGGCGGGAAAGAGCGGGGCGAGCCGGCTGGCGGCGTCGACGAGCACGTCCATGCCCTTGCGCGGGACCAACCGACTGACGCTGACCACGAGGGGTCCGTCGACGGGGAGGCCGAGGTCCGCCCGGGCCAGGGCGCGCTCGTCGGCGCCGAGCGGGTAGAAGCGGTCGAGGTCCACGCCGGGCGGGATCTCCACGACCGGGGGCATCACCTTCCCGCGCAGCGCGCGCCGGGCCTCGGCGGCCGGGTACCCGCCGGCCGAGACGACCAACGCACTGCCGCGGATCACGTGGGAGAGGACCGGCCGGCTCACCGGCAGGCGGCCGGGGACGGCCACTTCGGCGCCGTGGAGCAGGACGGCATAGGGGATGCCCAACCTCGGACCGACCAGGCCCAGCGGGAACGCGGGGTCGACGACCACGAGACCGGCACCGACCCGCGCCGCGGTCGCTCGGATCCGGCGGACGAGGGACGGGGAGGGAACCAGCACCTTGGCCGGCACCCGTTCGATGCGGACACCGCGTTCGGCCTGCTCCCGGTCGAAGGCGCCGGCATCCGGATCGGAAGAGGCGGTCAACACCGTGAAGGAGCCGGGATCGAGCCGGCGCCAGAGCTCCCAGAGATAGGCCTGGATCCCTCCGACCTTGGGCGGGAAGTCGTTGGTGACGAGCAGGTGGGTCACCGGACGGGCACGTCCGGCGGGGCCAGGAGGTCCACCCGGCCCAGGCGGTCCGCAGCCCAGCGCGCGTGCTCGGCGAGGAGGGGGTCGTCCGCCCGCACGTAGCGTGCCAGCGTCGACGCCGTGGCCGGGTCCGCTCCGTCACCCACGTTGCCCAGGGCGACCAACGCGTTGCGCCGCAGGTAGCGGGGATCGCGTCCGGCGATGTACCACCGACCGTGCGCAGAGAGCAGCTCCTCGTCGCTCGCCGCCAGCAGGTCGAGCAGGTCGACCGCCGGCTCCGCGTCGGCCTCTCGCTCGGCGGGAGGGTGGCGCCGGTCGGCGAGCCTGTTGATGGGACAGACCTCCTGGCACTCGTCGCACCCGTAGAGGCGGCCGCCGAGCGCGGCGCGGAGCTCGACCGGGAACGTCCCGGGGGCCTGCACCAACCAGGCCAGGCAGCGCCGGGCGTCGAGCACGCCGGGAGCGACCAGTGCGCCGGTCGGGCAGGCACTGAGGCACCGGGTGCATCCGCCGCACCCCTCGGCCGGGCTGCTCGGTCCGGCGGCCGCCGTGGGCTCGAGCGGTGCGTCGGTGACCACCGAGCCGAGGACGAACCACGAGCCGAGCCCGGGAAGCAGGAGCATGCTGTTGCGTCCGTAGAATCCGAGGCCGGCGCGCTGGGCCGCTGCACGGTCGACCAGGGCGTTGTCGTCGCAGACCACGACGGCCCGCCACCCGCGTCGGGTCAGAAGGTCGGCGACCGCTCCGAGCGCCGCACGCAACGAGGCGTAGTGATCGCGGTGCGCGTAGCGGGCGACAGCGCCGACAGGGCGCGGGCCGGGGCCGTTGTCGGAAGGATCTCGACGGCGGTACCCCCAGGCTCCGACCACCAGGGACCGGGCGCCGTTCAGGATTCGCCCGGGGTCGGTCGACCGGTCCGGATTGCGATAGGTGAACTGCATCCCTCCGTCGAGTCCCTCCCGGCGTCGGGCGTGGAGAGCGGTGCGTGCCTCACCGAGCACGCCGACACCGGCGACCCCGACTGCAGCGAGGCCCCGGTCGAGCCCCGCTCGCAGGAGCTCCTCGCGCAGGTCGCCTCGGGCCGCGTTGCGCTCCGGGTCGGGCGATGGCGAGATCGGCGAACGGCGCACGCTCCATGCTGGCACGGGCCGGTGGTCCCACCGGCCCGGAGGCGGGCTGGCACAGCTCGGTGAGCGGCAGTTCGGTCAGAGACCTCCGGCCCGCGGCTCGTGGCGGACACCGGGGACCAGTCCTGCGTGTGCGAGCAGTCGGACGGCACGCGCCTCTGCGGCGTCGACCACCAGCGCGTCGTCCGGGTCGCGGCTCACGATGAAGGAGACCACGCAGTCCTCACAGACCGGGGTGTCGCGGTGAGCGCACTCCGCGCAGTCGATGGTGAACGTGCCGCCGTCGGTCTCCGGTCCGTGCATGGTCCTGTCTCCTCGGGTCGGTGATCCTGCGGGCCCTTTCCCTGACACCCACATCGTTGCGGGCGGGTGTGACGGCCCACACCGCGTGGTCCCCACAGCATGGTCCCCGCCGCGTCGTCCGGGACCGGCAGGTCACCGGTGGGCCAGGACCGGGCTGAGGTCAGTACCCGGCGGACGGGTCGACCAGGCCGACCATGGTGCCGCCCGCGGCGAACCGCTCCACGTTGACCCGGATCCGTTCGGCGAGGAGGGGGATCACCATCTCGATGGTGTCGGCCGTGTGCGGGGTGATGATGCAGTTGTGCAGGTCCCAGAGGGGGTGACCGTCGGGCAGTGGTTCCGGATCGGTCACATCGAGGGCCGCCCCGGCGATCGCCTCCCGCCGCAATGCATCGACCAGGGCCGCCGTGTCCACGTGGCCACCCCGGGCCACGTTGACCAGCCAGGCCGTCTCGTCCATGAGCTCGAGCTCGCGCGCCCCGATGATGCGGGTCGTCTCCGGAGTGAGGGCCAGGCCCAGCACCACCACGAGGGCACCGGGCAGGGCGTCGTGGAGCTCGGTCACCGGCAGGGTGCGTACCGCACCGGCCAACGGGTCGGGACTGCGGCGCACGACGGTCGCCTCGACCCGGAACGGGGCGAGCATCTGGAGCAGGGAGGTGGCGATCCCGCCTCCTCCCAGGATGGTCACCCTCTGGTCGTAGAGGGAGGTGCCTGCGGGGATCCCCCAGGACCGGGCCTCGACCCGGGCCGGCAGGTGGCGGAGCCCGGCCAGAGCGAGGGCGAGGGCGTGCTCGGCGACCGGTTCGGCATAGGAGCCCTTCGCACACGTCCAGATGCGCTTCGGATCGAGCAGGCCGGCCTCGGCGACCCGTTCGACGCCGGCGAACGGAAGCTGCACCCACCGCGCCTCGGGGGCCTGGACGAGCCAGTCCGAGAGCCCGGCCACATCTCCAGGATCGAGCCAGACCAGGGCGTCGGGCTGCTCCCCGAGCTCGACCGTCTTGCCTCCACCGGCGGCCACCGCGTCGGTCGCGAACTCGGAAGGAAAGGGACCGACGGCGACGCGGGGAGTGCTCATGACCGCAGAATAGCCAGCCCACCCGCCCCCGACCGCCTGCGCCGATCCGGAGTGCGCTGCTCAGCCGAGGAGGGTGTCGAGCGGGGTGTAGGGGGTTCCGTGGGCCTCGGCCACGGGCCGGTAGACCACCGCGCCGTCCACGACGTTGACCCCCTCGGCCAGGGCGGCATCGGCGCGGACCGCGTCGCGCCAGCCATGGTTGGCGATCTCGAGCACGTACGGCAGGGTTGCGTTGACCAGCGCGTGGGTGGACGAGTGGGGCACCGCCCCGGGCATGTTGGCCACACAGTAGAAGAGTGAGCCGCGGACCTCGAAGGTCGGATCGGAGTGGGTGGTGGGCCGGGTCGACTCGAAGCAGCCCCCCTGATCGACCGAGATGTCGACCAGCACCGAACCCTCCCGCATCCTGCCCACCAGCTCGTCGGTGACGAGCGTGGGCGCCCTCGCCCCGACCACGAGCACCGCGCCGATCACGAGGTCGGCGTCGAGACAGGCCTCTTCGATGGCATGGGTGGACGAGGCCACCGTCTCGAGAGCTCCCCGGAAGTGATGGTCGACCTGGCGCAGGCGCTCGAGGTTACGGTCGAGGATGTAGACGTCTGCGTGCAGACCGACCGCTAGGGTCGCCGCTGCCATACCGGCCACCCCGGCACCCAGGATGACGATCCTGGCGGAACGCACGCCGGGCACGCCGCAGACCAGGGTGCCCCGGCCGCCGCCGGGACGCATCAGGTGGTGGGAGCCCACGAGGGGCGCCATCCGACCGGCCACCTCGCTCATCGGGGTCAGCAGCGGCAGTGAGCCGTCGCTCTGGCGGACGGTCTCGTAGGCGATCGCGGTATTGCCGGCGGCCACCAGCGCATCCGTGCAGGCACGGGACGCGGCCAGATGGAGATAGGTGAAGAGGACCTGATCGGTACGCAGGGCGAGCCGCGGGTACTCCTCGGCAACCGGCTCCTTGACCCCGAGGATGAGGTCGGACGCGGCCCAGATGTCGTGCGGGTCCTCCACGATCGTGGCCCCGGTCGAGACGAAGTCCGCGTCCGGAATGGACGAGCCGACCCCGGCGTCGCGCTCGACATAGACGGTGTGCCCGACGGCGGTCAGCTCGCGCACGCCCGCCGGGCTGACGGCCACCCGGTACTCGTCCTCTTTCAGCTCCTTCGGTACCCCGACGATCATGCCTGTCGGCTCAGTCGCCGATCTCGTCGTAGGCGATGGGCTTCTGCTTGAAGAAGTCACCCTTGGTTGTGTACCGGGCCAGGATCACCAGCGGCACGCCGAGCGCCAGGGTGATGATGTCGGCGCCGGCCCCGCTCCACCCCGACGTCTTGATGACCCAGGCGCCGACGCCGAGGAGCGCGATGCCGCCCAGCAGAGGCAGCAGGATCCCGGTGAAGAAGAACCTGGTCGATTGAAAGGCCACTCTTCGGTAGGCCCAAGCACAGGTGACGCCGGTCACTCCGTAGTAGAAGGCGATCAGCACGCCGATGCTCGAGATGAGGTGACCGAACACGGTGCTGATCGAGCTCACGTTGCTGACCAGCACGATGCCGAACAGGGAGACGAAGGCCAGGATGAGGGTGCCGACCATGGGAGTCTTGAGCTTGCCCTGGATGGTGGAGAACACGCTGGGGAACACCTGGTCCCGGGCCATCGACAGGGTGATCCGGGCCGCCGGCAACAAGGTGGTCTGGGTGGTGGCCACGGTGGAGGAGAGCACGGCGATCAGCATGATGTAGCCGGCCCAGTGTCCGGCGGCCTGCTGGGCGAAGTACAACAAGATGGTGCTCGAATGGGTGCTCCAGGTCTTCTCGGGCAGGAGCATCTGGGCGGCGATGATGTTCATGGCGAACACCAACAGCAACAGGAACATAGAGATGACCCCGGCCTGGCCCGGGATCTTGGTCCGGTTCTTGGACTCCTCGTTGAGGTTGGTGGCGGTGTCCCAGCCCCAGTAGAAGAAGACCCCGAGCACCAGTCCCGCCGACAGGGCGGTGAAGCCTCCGATGGACGCCGGGCTGAGCCACGACCAGTGGAAGCTGGTGGATCCGGCCGGATGGCTCACGGCCACCTTGATGATCCCCCAGAGCGAGAAGCCGATCACGGCCACGTACTCGATGATGAGGAGCAACCACTGGAAATTGCTGGTCCAGCGGATCCCCCAGATGCAGATGAAGGTGATCAGGGCCAACCAGGCGCCGGCGGCCACCGCGGCGGTTCCCACCGACGCGGCGGTAGAGGCCGAGATCCACCCCCACTCGTTGAACAGCTGGAGGGTGTACTGGCCGGCGACGATGGGGGCGGAGACGCAGAAGAGGATGCTGGTGGCTATCTGCACCCACCCGTTGAACCACCCCACCGCCGGGTGGACCAGCTTGGACAGCCAGGCGTAGGAGGCCCCGCAGTCGGGGTCGCGCCGGTTGAGGTGGAAGTAGGAGATGGCGATGAACAGCACCGGGACGAAGGCGATCCAGATGATCGCCGGTCCGGCGTAGAGGATGCCGGGGGTCAAGAAGAGGACGGCCATGGTGGCGGCCAGGGTGTAGGCCGGCGCCACCGAAGACACCGCGATCACCGTGGAGTCGAACAGGTTGAGGGTGTCGGCGCGCAGTGTGGCGGGCGCCTCGCTGCTCGGGACCGGCGCCCCGAACGGCCCGGGCACCTCGGGTGGCGGGCCGCCGCTGTCTATGACGTCTGTGCTCATGTGCTCTCCCCTTGCAGTTGGTGGTGGCTGACGGGCCGTTCGGCTCAGCGTGCGATGTAACTCATGACGTGCTTGATGCGGGTGTAGTCCTCGAAGCCGTACGACGAGAGGTCCTTGCCGTAGCCGGAGTGCTTGAAGCCACCGTGCGGCATTTCTGCGACGATCGGGATGTGGGTGTTGATCCAGACGCACCCGAAGTCGAGCGCCTTGGCCATGCGCATCGCCCGGCCGTGATTCTGGGTCCACACGCTCGAGGCCAGGCCGAACCGGACGCCGTTGGCCCAGGCGATGGCCTGCTCCTCGTCGCGAAAGCGCTGGACGGTGATGGCCGGTCCGAAGAGCTCCTCCTGGATGGCCTCGTCGTCCTGGTGGAGCCCGGTGACCACCGATGGCGCGAAGCAGTACCCGCGATCCCCGACGGGGGCTCCCCCGGTCACCACCTCTGCATGGGCGGGGAGCCGGTCGAAGAACCCACGTAGGCGGGTGAGCTGCGCGGCATTGTTGAGGGGGCCGTAGTCGGCGTCCTCGACCTCGGTCCCGCCGACGGTCTGGGCGCGCGCCTGGTCGGCCAGAGCGCCCACGAAATCGTCGTAGATCCCCGGACCGGCGAGGACCCTGGTGGCTGCGGTGCAGTCCTGTCCGGCGTTGAAGTACCCCGCAACCGCGATGCCCTCGGCGGCTGCCGCCAGATCGGCGTCGTCGAAGACGACCACCGGCGCCTTGCCACCGAGTTCGAGGTGCACCCGCTTCACGTCGTGCGACGCGGCCTCGGCCACCTCCATGCCCGCCCGCACGCTCCCGGTGATCGACACCATGGCCGGTGCCGGGTGCCCGACGAGCAGCCGGCCGGTCTCGCGATCGCCACACACGACGTTGAACACCCCGTCCGGCAGGAATTCGGACATGATCTCTGCCATCAGGACCGTGGATGCCGGGGTGGTGTCCGACGGCTTGAGCACCATCGCATTGCCGGCGGCGATGGCCGGAGCCCACTTCCACACCGCCATCATCATCGGGTAGTTCCACGGAGTGACCGCCGCGCAGACCCCGATCGGCTCGCGCCGGATCATCGAGGTGTGGTCGGCCATGTACTCGCCGGACGACTTGCCCTCGAGGTGGCGGGCCGCGCCTGCGAAGAACCGGATCTGGTCGACCATCGGCGGGATCTCCTCGGCGAGGGTCACCGCCCGGGGCTTGCCGGTGTTGGCACTCTCGACGGCCACCAGCTCGGCGGCCCGGGCTTCGATCGCGTCGGCGATCCGGAACAGTGCGAGGCTGCGCTCGGAGGGAGTGGCGTCCCGCCAGCCCGGGAAGGCGGCGACTGCGGCGGCCATTGCCGCGTCGACGTCCTCGGCGCGCGACACCGGCGCCTCGAGGTACACCTCGCCGGTGCTCGGGTCGACCAGCCCAAAGACCGAGTCCGACCGGGCCGCCACCTGCCTGCCACCGACGAAATTGGAGAGCGTCTCCGGTCTGGTCGTCTGCTCGCTCACTCGCCCTCCCCAGGGCGCCCGGTCATCCGGACCGGACCGCCGTCGGGCGGAGGACCCTCATGGTCCCCGCCGTGTGCACCGTCATAGTGACTGAAGAACCGGAGCCAGACAAGCATTTTTGAAAGTTCCTCTCGTCTGGGCCACGGATTCCATCGAATTTTCCCCTTGAATCCGCGTTAACTGGTATAAAGAATTCGGCATGGACACCGCGAGAGCTCGCCGTCGGATTCCAGCGTTCCCCGTGCGTCATCCAACGCGGACGGTCCGGTCGTGACCACTCCCGGCCCGGCCACGTCTGCCAGCGGGCTCCTCGACGACGCGAACAAGGCCATCGTCGAGGAGCTCCAACAGGACGGCCGGCGCACCTACGGCTCGATCGCCGAGGCGGTGGGACTGTCGGAGGCCGCCGTGCGCCAGCGGGTGCAGAAGATGCGTGAGGCCGGGATCATGCAGATCGTGGCGGTCACCGATCCCCTTCAGGTCGGCTTCCGGAGCCAGGCCATGGTCGGCATCCGGGCCGACGGGGACGCGCGGGACGTGGCCGATCGGCTGGCAGCCGTGGACGACATCGACTACGTGGTGATGTGTGCCGGAACGTTCGACATCCTGGTAGAGCTGGTCTGCGAGGACGAAGAGCGCATTCTCGAGATCCTCAACGGGGTGATCCGGAAGATCCCCGGTGTCCGCGACACCGAGATGTTCATCTACCTCAAGCTCATGAAGCAGACCTACACCTGGGGGACCCGATGACCGAACCGTCCAGCGAGAAGCTGCAGGAGGACGCACGACGCCACCTGTGGATGCATTTCACCAGAATGTCGGCGAGCGATGCGCACGAGATCCCTGTCATCGTCCGCGGTGAGGGAGCGTGGGTCTACGACCAGCACGGGAAGCGCTACCTCGACGGGCTCTCCGGCCTGTTCACCAGCCAGATCGGCCACGGTCGCACCGAGCTGGCCGACGCCGCGGCCCGCCAGGCGTCCACGCTGGCCTACTTCCCGGTGTGGAGCTACGCCCACCCGACCGCGATCGAGCTGGCCGACAAGATCGCCGACCTGACCCCGGGCAACCTCAACCGCGTCTTCTTCACCGGCGGGGGCTCCGAGGCGGTCGAGTCGGCATGGAAGCTGGCCCGCCAGTACTTCCGGGTGACCGGCCAACCCGACAGGCTCAAGGTCATCAGCCGGAACATCGCCTATCACGGGGCCACCATGGGGGCCCTTTCGATCACCGGCCTGCCTGACATCAAGACCCCGTTCGAGCCCCTGGTGCCGGGCGCGGTCAAGGTGCCGAACACCAACTTCTACCGGGCCAAGTACTTCGCCGATGACATCGAAGCCTTCGGCCTGTGGGCGGCCGACGCGATCGAGCAGGCCATTCTCATCGAGGGGCCGGACACGGTGGCGGCCGTCTTCCTCGAACCGGTCCAGAACGCCGGCGGGTGCTTTCCGCCGCCGCCGGGTTACTTCCAACGGGTGCGCGAGATCTGCGATCGGTACGGTGTACTGCTCGTCTCCGACGAGGTCATCTGCGCGTGGGGCCGGCTCGGGTACTACTTCGGGTCCGAGCGCTACGAGTACGTCCCCGACATGATCACCATGGCCAAGGGACTGACCAGTGGCTACTCGCCCCTGGGGGCGCTCGCCGTCGACGACCGACTGGTCGAGCCCTTCCTCCACGGTGAGAGCTTCCTCCACGGGATCACCTTCGCCGGCCACCCCGTCAGCGCGGCGGTGGCCCTGGCCAACATCGACGTCTTCGAGAAGGAGGGCATCCTCGAGCACGTGCGATCGCACGAGGAGGAGTTCAAGGCCTCGCTCAACACGTTGCGGGACCTCCCCATCGTGGGCGACGTGCGGGGCGCGGGGTACTTCTACGGGATCGAGCTGGTGAAGGACCGGGAGACCCGTGAGTCCTTCGACGACGACGAGGCCGAGCGGCTCCTGCGCGGCTTCCTGTCGGGCGCGCTCTACGATGCCGGGCTCATCTGCCGAGCCGACGACCGGGGGGACCCCGTGGTCCAACTGGCCCCACCGCTCATCTGTGGGCCCGAGGAGTTCGAGTACATGACCTCGATCCTTCGCACCGTGCTCACCGAGGCGTGGACGCACCTCTGAGCGCGCCCTCGGGCGAGGGCTACCGCCGGCTCTCCCTCTGGTGGGACGGCCTTGTCGGCCCCATCCGGCTCCGTGATCCGCTCCCCGGCAGCATCGAGGTCGACGTCGCCGTGGTCGGTGGAGGACTGACCGGGCTGTGGGCCGCCTACTACCTGAGCGAGGCCGACCCCGATCTCCGCATCGCGGTGATCGAGCGCGAGGTGATGGGCTTCGGCGCATCGGGGAGGAACGGCGGTTGGTGCTCCGCGCTCTTCCCGGTGTCCGCGGAGCGGCTCGACCGGGTGGGCGGACCAGGGACCGGAGCGGCGATGGACCGGGCCATGCAGGAGACCGTGCGCGAGGTCGGGCGGGTGGTCGAGGCCGAGGGCATCGACTGCGGCTACGCGCGGGGTGGCACCGTCGTCCTCGCCCGAAGCGCGGCACAGCTCGGGCGCGCCCGGGCCGAGGTCGACGCCGCCCGGGCCCGGGGGGTCGGCGAGGAGGACCTCCGTCTTCTGTCGGCAGACGAGGCTGCGGCACGTGTCGGGGCCACCGATGTGCTCGGCGCCACCTACACGCCCCACTGCGCGGCGCTCGATCCGGCCCGGCTCGTGCGGGGACTGGCGGCGCGGGTCGAAGGCCGCGGCGTGACCCTCTACGAGCAGACCCGGGTCCGTTCCATCGGCCCCGGGACCGTCACCACCACCCGCGGCACCGTAAGAGCCGGCACGGTGATCCGGGCCACCGAGGGATACACCCGGAGTCTGGCCGGCGAAGCACGGACCCTGGTGCCCGTCTACTCCCTCATGATCGCGACAGAACCGCTTCCCGAGGCCTTCTGGGACGAGGCGGGCCTGGCCGCGCGCGAGACCTTCTCCGACCACCGCCACACGATCATCTACGGGCAACGGACCGCGGACGGACGCCTGGCGTTCGGCGGTCGGGGCGCCCCATACCATTTCGGTTCGTCCATCCGGCCCGAGTTCGACCGCGACCCCGGCGTGCACGGGGCACTGCACCGGACACTGGTCGAGCTCTTCCCGGCCCTGGCCGGCGTCGCGATCACCCACCGGTGGGGCGGACCGCTCGGCATCGCCCGCGACTGGTTCTCCTCGGTCGGCATCGACGGGACCACCCGGATGGCCTGGGCGGGCGGATACGTCGGAGACGGCCTCTCGACCACCAACCTGGCCGGCCGGACGCTGCGCGACCTCGTCCTCGGTCGTTCCTCCGAGCTGACTTCCCTGGCCTGGGTCAACCACCGCTCGAGGCGGTGGGAGCGGGAGCCCGTGCGCTACCTCGGGATCAACGCCGGTCTGCGCCTGGCCGGTGGCGCGGACCGGGGCGAGCAACGGCGCGGGAGGACCACCTGGCATGCCCGGGCGCTCGAGCGCCTGGTGGGTGGTTGATCAGCCGGCGCCGTGGAAGGGTGCGTCGAACGCGAAGACCCCACCGTCGAGGGCGATGAGCCAGTAGCCGCCGCTCGTGCTGTCGACGGCCATCCCGGAGACCGGTGTGTCGAGCGGCACCGCCCCGGCCGACCCGTGGAACGGGGCGTTCCCATAGGCGTAGACACCGCCGGAACGGGTCACCTCCCAGTACCCCTTTCCGCCGGGGGATGCCGTGATCCCGACCACGGTGCCCACCGGGAATGCACCGGCCTGCGGTCCCAGGTTGGGCGCCCCGAAGCCGGCGACCGTCCCGTCCGCCATCACCACCCAGTAGCCGTCGGTGGCCGGATCTGCCGCGATCCCGGCTGATTGTGTGCTGGTGGGCGTCGCAGTCGGTGCCGCTCCGGGCGTCCCGGTCACCGAGGCGGTCGGGAGTCCGAGCATCCCGGTGAGCGGGGCTGCCCCCGACGAGGCCGACGCTCCGGCGAGCGATCCGAGGAATGCTGCATCACCGAGGGCGAACACACCACCGTCGGCGGCCACGAGCCAGTAGCCCTTGCCGTCCACCGTCGCGGCCATGCCCACGATCGGGGCGTTGATCTGAAGGCCTGCCACGGATCCCTCGTAGGGGGCGTCGCCGTAGGCAAAAAGACCACCGTCGGCGGCCACGAGCCAATAGCCCTTGCCGTCGGGGGTCGAGACGATCTGCACGATGGGTGCGGCCAGGCCGAGCGAGGCCGGTGAACCGTAGTCCTGCGCCGAGCCGTGGGCGGACACGGTTCCTGAGCTCGTGACCACCCAGTACCCGGTGCCATCCGCGGTCGCCGTCATGCTCGCGACCGGTCCGGGCAACGACCCGAGTGGGACGTAGGCACTCACCGGGGTGGCCGACACCTCGTTGGAGACCGGTGAATGCCCGCCGGCGCCGACAGCCTGCACCGTGAAGTAATAGGTCTGGCCGGTGGTGAGCCCGGTGACCAGATAGGAGGTGCCTGCCACCGGCGTGGTCCCGTTGACCGGGACCGGCCACTCCTGGTCCGGCGCGGCGCCGACGAAGACGTTGTACCCGGTGACCCGCGCGCGGTGGCGCTCCTTCCAGGTGATCAGGGAGGTCCCGACTCCGGTGGAGGCGCTGGTCGCCAACGGGGCCTGCGGTACCGCACGGAAAGCGGAGTGCGCCGGGGACGCCAACCCGGCCACCGTCCCGCCGAGGACCGGAGCGGCTGCGGCTGCGGGAGGTACGACGGCCGGTGCAGAGAAGGCGAGGCTGCCTGAACTCTGCTGAGACGAAGAGGGCGCGGCGAGCGAACCCGACCCGGTGGTGGTGGTCGTCGTGCTCCGTGGCGACCGCCTGGCTCTGGTCCCGGCCGCCGGGCGGCGTGGGTGCGCTCGCGCGCGCTGGCGGGCGCGGGCACGGGCTGCCGCGGACTTCGGTGCCTTCGGTGCCGTCGTGGCCGGCCCCCCCAGCGACCCCGCCCCTGGCGACCGCGCCTTGCGCTGCCTGGTCGCGGCGGGTGTGGCCACGGTGGGCACCGGGGATGCGTCGGACGTCCTGCCTGTCGTGGGCTTGGGCGGGGTCGATCCCGGCATCAGGGTGAGGCCGCCCGCCACCAGGACCACCAGCACGGCCACCGTGCCGCCCAGCATGGCGCGGGTTCCCTTTCCAGGCAGCGGTTCGTCGCCGAGCAGCCAGAGCCACCATTTCCGCATGGCCTGCGCCCACTGCTTCATCGACGAGCCCCTTCGCACCCGATCGCCCGCATCCGTCTGACCCCGTCGACGGCACCCCGGTCCGATGACGGACAGGCTGCGTTGCGCTGGGAGGAGTATACCGGGGGGCACCGCCCGGCAATAGGGCGCGGTACAGAATCCGCTCGTGACCAGGAACGATGTGCCGAGGGCTCCCGGTTTTGCGGCAGGCCCGTTCCCAACGCGGACGCGGGCCGGTTAGCGGCGAACCCGCCCGTACTCGGCCACCCTTCGGAGAACGGCCTCGCCGGCGGTGGTCACGGATCCGCAGTGCACCGGCGGACTCGGGTCGTACTCGATCATGAGCTGGGAGGCCTCGGCTGCGGTGCGATCGACCAACAGCTCGACCAGGCGGAGCGCCATGTCGATGCCGCTCGAGACGCCGGCCGCGGTCACGATGCGGTGTGCGAGGTGTTCGACCACCCGCTCGGAGGTCGGGACCGCACCGACCGCACCGAGCTCGGGCATGCAGGCCCAGTGGGTCGTCGCGGTGAGCCCGTCGAGCAGGCCCGACGCACCGAGGACGAGCGAGCCGGTGCAGACCGACGTGGTGAACCGGGAGGTGCGGTGGACCTGGCGCACCCACTCGAGCACCACGTCGTCGGTCATCAGCGCCCTGGTGCCGATCCCCCCGGGGAACACGACCACGTCGGGCGCCAGTAGGTCGGCAAAGCCGGCGTCGACCGTCACACCGAGCATGCCGTTGTCGCTGCGGACCTCCCCCCGTCGGTGGCCGACGAAGGTGACGTCGATCGACGGGATCCGCTGGAGGACCTCGTAGGGTCCGATCGCGTCGAGCGCGGTGAAGCGCGGGAACAGAGGAATGGCAACCTGGAGGGCCGCGGTGCTCATGCCGGGGTCTGCTCCCGTGGACTCCGTCCGCGGTTCGGCAGCTCGGACGGCCGATCGTCGGGCCGCCCGCCGGGGATCACACGGAACCGCCTCCGGTAGGCGTCCGGAGCGACCAACAGGCGGCGCCGGAAGACGCGTCGCAAGGTCTCGGCGGTGCCGAAGCCGCACCGCGCAGCCACTGCTTCGAGGGTGTCGGTGGTCGTCTCGAGCTCGTGTCTCGCCGCCTCGAGCCGGACCCCCTCGACGAACCGCCCCGGGGTCTCACCGATCTCGTCGACGAACACCCGGGAGAAGTGGCGCACGCTCATGCCCGCCGCGGCTGCCAGCGCGGGGAGGCGGTGGTCACCGGCGGGCGAAGATTCGACCAGGGTCTGGACCGCGCGCACGGTCGAGCGCTCGGCGCGGGGCACCCACACCGGCGAGGCGAACTGGGTCTGTCCACCCGGTCGGTGAACCAGCATCACCAGCCACCGCGCCACGGTCTGGGCCACCTCGACGCCGAGGTCGTCCTCCACCAGCGCCAGGGCGAGGTCGATGCCGGCGGTGACCCCGGCGCTCGTCCAGATCCGCCCGTCGCGCACGTAGAGGGGGTCCGGGTCGACCTGCACCGACGGATACTCGTCAGCAAGCCGCGCGGCCCGGGCCCAGTGGGTGGTGGCACGCCGGCCGTCGAGCAGGCCGGCCTCTGCGGCCAGGAACGCACCTGTGCACACGCCGGCGACGCGGCGACAGCGCGGAGCGATGGCGCGGATCCACGAGATCAGCACTTCGTCATGACAGGCCTGCCGGGCGCCGTCGCCGCCCGGCAGGACGAGAGTGTCGACGCGCGTCGTCGCCGGGGGCAGCGGCGCCGTCGCCAGGGTGAGTCCGCTCGCGGTCGTCACGGTCGGACCGGCGTTCGAGACCAGTGTGACGTCGTAGCCCCCGGAGCGGCCCAGCTCGCCTGCCACCCGGTCGGCGCCGTGGAACACCTCGAGCGGGCCCACCACGTCGAGCGACTGGATGCCGGGGTACGCCGCGATCACCACACGCAGTCGGCGGCGGGTGCTGGTCATCGTCCGATCCTCATGGGGCCAGCGTGCAGCACCGCGGCACTGGCGTCAATGTCGGGTTCCCCACCAATTCGGCCATGTGGCGGAAATGACCGACGGTCCCCGGGTGGGTCAGGCCGGCGCCGCGAGCTGCTCCATGAATTCGAGGCGGATCCCGCCTGGGGCCGAGACGAACGCGATGCGACGCCGGCCGAACGAGCCCTCGACCACTTCGGGACCCCAGAGCACCTCGTGGCCCTCGAGCTCCGCGTCGAGGTCGTCGGTGAACAGGGCGGGGTGGAGGAACCCCTCCGGTGGCAATGCCACCGCGTCCTCGTAGATGGCGCGGGTGAACAACGTGATCATCACCGGCCCGAGGTAGACGTCGGCACGCTCCCCGTTCGCCCACTGCATCCGATCTCGTACGTCGAACCCGCCCCGTTCGTAGAACGCGCAGGCGGCGTCGAGATCGGCCACCTTCACCGCCAGATTGGCCAGACCGATCACTCCCACCTGCGACCTCCTGTCGTCGAGCACGGTCGCGGCGAGCCTACTTGTCCGACGGTGTCTCGGACCTGGGCCCGGTGGACGCCCGCTGCCTCCCGTAGCGGTAGCTCCAGCGGTCGAAGACCCGCGTCCGGAACCAGTAGCGACTGCCCTTCATCGGCAACTGGGTCACCAGCTTTCCGCTCGGAGCCCGGAAGTAGTTCGTGCATCCGGCCGCCCAGACGGTCCCTTCGAGCGCGGCCTGGACACCGCGGTTGTAGCGGGCGGAGACCGATGCGCGGACCTCGACGGATCCCCCGCCCCGCCGGGTGATGGACCGCAGCGCCCCCATCACGTAGTGCACTTGCGCCTCGTGGATGAACATCACCGACGTCGTGCCGTTGGTGTTCGGGCCGTAGAGCAGGAACAGGTTGGGGAAGCCCGGCACCGCGACGCCGAGGTAGGCCTCGGCGCCCTCACGCCACCGGTCGCGTAAGGACTCTCCCTCCCGGCCGTGGATCTCGACCGAGCGGAGGTACTCGTTCGCCCGGAACCCGGTCCCGAAGATGATGGTGTCGACGAGATGCTCCTCGCCGTCGGCGGTCAGGATTCCCCGTTCGGTGATCTCGCGAATCGGCTCGGTCACCAGACGCACGTCGGGCCTGACCAGGGTCGGGTACCACTCGCGTGACATGAGCGGACGCTTGCAACCGACCGGGTAGTCCGGAGTCAAGGCGGCCCGGAGATCGGGATCCTCGATCTTGCGCTCGAGGTAGGACTGGGCCAACGCGGTCTGGAGCCGGATGCCCTCGGATCCCGCCTCGAATTCCGCGCGCTCGTAGGTCCACCAGATCTTCGCCCGTTGCCAGCGGAGGGCGAACGGCACGCGGTCGAACCGGCGCAGCTGCGCAGTTGTATAGGGCCCCTCGATCCGCGGCGAAATCCAGATGGGCGTGCGCTGGAACACGGTCAGATGGGCGGTTTCGGGGGCGATCGCCGGCACGTACTGCACAGCACTTGCTCCGGTCCCGATCGACGCCACCCGCTCGCCGGTCAGCGGCTTCGAGTGGTCCCAGCGGGACGAGTGGAACGCCCTCCCCCGGAACCGGTCGGCCCCGGGGAAATCGGGTATCGACGGGATGTTGAGCATTCCCAATCCGCTCACCAGCATGTCGGCACGAAAGGTCACGCCGGATTCGGAGGTGAGGGTCCACTGCTGATCGTGCTCGCACCACCGTGCCTCGCGGATGGCCGTACCGGTCCGCACGTGGGACCGGACGCCGAACTGGTCGGTGCACCGCTCGAGGTACGAGAGGATCTCCGGCTGGGTCGCGTAGGTGCGGCTCCACCACGGGTTGGGTGCGAACGAGAAGGAGTAGAAGTGCGACGGGACGTCACAGGCTGCTCCCGGATAGGTGTTGTCACGCCAGGTACCGCCCACGCCGTCGGACTTCTCGTAGATCGTGTAGTCGTACCCGGCACGGGTGAGCGCCACCCCCATGGCGATCCCCCCGGCCCCGGCCCCGAGGATGGCCACCGTCGGACGCCACCGGGTCGGTCTCTCTTTCGGGGTGCGACGCGACGGTTCCGACCGGGCGACAGGTGTCGAGGCGGTCGTCACGGACCATCACCCGCTCCGGTTGCGCTCACGGGCGTCGAACCGTCGTCGCCGAACGAGTCGATGGGGCTGTGCAGGGAAAGCCCGCCGTCGCAGGTCAGGATCTCGCCGGTGACCCAGGTCATGGTGTGCAGCGCGCCGATCGCCTCGGCGATGTCCGCCGGCATCCCGAGGCGGCCGAGGGCGGTCCGCCGGCCGACCGAGGCGAGCCAGCCGGTGTCGACGGGTGCCCGCCCGAGCATCGGCGTCCGAGTCACCCCGGGGCTCACCGCGTTCACGCGGATCCCATGGGGCGCCCACTCCACAGCGGCGACCCGTACGAGCATGTCGAGCGCCGCCTTCGATGCACAGTACGCTCCCATGCCGCGATCGGCCACCCGTCCGCTGATGCTCGAGGTGACCACGATGGATCCACCCTCGGAGCGGGCGACCATGGCGTCGGCCAGCGCGCGCATCACCAGCAGCGGGCCCTTCGTGTTGACCGAGAGCACCCGGTCCCATTCGTCGGTGGTGATCGTCCTCAGGTGGCCGGCGTGCCCGATCCCGGCGGTCACCGTCACCTCACTCGGGAGGCCGAACCGGGCGAGAGTCTCCCCCACCGCTCCGATGACCCGGTCGGACTCGGAGATGTCGCAGACGACGTCCGGATCGTCCTTGATGTCCCAGGTGACCACCGGAATTCCCTGGTCCCGGTAGTGCTCGACGAGTGCGGCACCGATTCCCGAGGTTCCGCCGACCACGAGTGCCGGACGCTTCGGTTCGCCGCTCACCGCGCTCGCCACGACGGCGCGCGTCCCGGCGCGAACGGTCCGGGTAAAGCCGGCGCGAACCCCTCTGGTGGGTGGGCCACGGTCTCAGTTGTCGCACGCTCGTCCTGATGCATCGCTCCTCGACCCGGACACGGAATGGTGGGCCAACCGTAGCCCCAGTGGCCCAGGACCGACCGGAACGGCCTCCGACACGCTGGTGCTCTCGTACGCGTGAGGACCGCCCGTCGATCCGCCTGTACCCTCTCCGCATGGTTCGGCCTGACCGAGCACCGAGCACACACCGGTACGCGGTCCGCTGCCGCTGGTCCGGTTCGACCGGCGACGGCTACCTGACCTACGACCGTGGGCATGAAGCGCGGGTGTCGCCCGACGTGCCGGTCCTGCGGCTCTCGGCCGACCCCGCCTTCCGCGGCGATGCGCGGCTGCTCAATCCGGAGCAACTGCTCGTCACCGCGGTCGTCTCGTGCCAGCTCTTGAGCTTTCTCGCGGTCGCCGCTCGCGCCCGGGTGGAGGTCCGTGCGTACGAGGACAATGGCGAGGGGGTGATGCCCGAGGACGAACCGCCGGTGCGATTGACGGTGATCACCCTCCACCCGAGGATCCGGGTGGCGCCAGGCACGAGCGAGGCGAAGGTCCTGCACCTCGTCGACGTCGCCCACCGGGAGTGCTTCGTCGCCAACTCTCTCCGTACGGAGATCCGGATCGAGGCCACGGTGGTCGTCGACCCGAAGTAGCCCGGTTCGCCGGGTCAGCACCGCTCCCACCACACCGCACGTGTCTATCCACGATCGTCGTGATGCACTTGCGGGTAGCCTCGACCGGATGCCCATCTCGCCCCACATCCGGCGGCTGCGCGAGCTGGTCGGCCACGAGCTCCTGGTGCTCCCGTCCGTGGCAGCCATACCGCGGGACGAATCAGGGCGGATCCTCCTGGTCCGGATCACCGACACCCACCAATGGGCGACCATCGGCGGGGCCGTCGAACCGGACGAGTCGCCCGAGCAGGCAGCAATCAGGGAGGCCGAGGAGGAGGCCGGTGTGGCGCTGAGCCTCGGTCCGATCCTTGCGGTGCTCGGGGGTCCCGAGTACCGGCTGACCTACCCGAACGGTGATCAGACCTGCTATGTCGCGACGGTCTTCGATGCCACCGTTGTCGGTGGCACTCCGCATCCGGACGGCGACGAGACCAGTGAGGTCGGATGGTGGCGTCCCGATCAGCTTCCTCGCGACGAGATGAGCACGCTCACCCGAGCCCTGCTCCGGGATGCGGGTGTCACCCCGGACGGGAGACCCCGCTGAAGGGGCGACCGGACTCGGCTCGGCCGTGTCCCTACCATTGACCACGCGCTGGCCCCGGAGCTGCCCATCCGGGGTCGGTTCGCGTCTGGTCGTCCTGCCACGGCCGGGGTCTGTGTGCTCATTGGAACGTTCTAGGCTTCGTCTTGCACTCGCGCAAAGGCGCTCTCTGAGCAACGCAACGGAGAAAGAGCGAACGTGTGAAGGACATCCGGGACCTCAAGGAAGACAAGGACGCCTACGCCGCCGAGTTGGAGCGCCGGTGGACAGGCTTGTTGAGCTATCGATACATCGGGCGACGGTACGGTTCGATGGATGTGGGCGTCGAAGGCGACAGCACTGTCACTGTGCGCCACGACTTCCGGAACGCAACGGGCGGGCTGATGGTTGCGCCGATTGCCATCAGCTCACCCGAGGGCGGGGGACGCTCCGATCTGGAAGCGGTGCCCAACCCGGTGATTCACAGCGCATGCATCCTCGACCCTGGGTACGACGTGAAGCGCATCGAGGTCCGATCGGAGACGTTGAAGATCGGAAGCCAGATGGGCTTCAGCCGGTCGCGCATCGTCGATGCCGACAGCCCCGACAGGGTGATCGCCTTCACCGAGGGTCAGGGCATCAGCATCGGCGAGGTGCCCCAAGGGCTGGAGAAGATGCCCGAGAACCCCATTGAAATCGTCGATTCGCCAGACCTGCCGCCCCTTTGGAAGGTGTTCGGCGCTTCCCGCCGACCTGACCGCCACTGGACACTGCCCGAACTCTCTCCGGAGTTCGCGTCCCCCGACGCGGCGCTGCACATCGGACCACAGCACGTTGTGCTCGAGACTGCAGCCATGGACCTCGCTACCGACCTCGCCGGCACGGATCGGCTCCAGCTACGAACGTGGCATGTCATGTTCCTCTCCAGGGGCAAGACCGGGCCCTTCCGTGTCGACGGTGAAGCGGTGCACGGAGCCGGTGGCCAAGTCGGCGTGCAGCTGTTGATGGTCGATGAAGGCGCAAACCGGGCCGTGACGTCCGGCATGGCGGGGTTCACCATCGTCGAGTGAGGGCCGCACGCCGCGCCATCCGAGATGCCTCTCGGGTGGTCGATCGTCGGTGCAACAATCAGTACCGTGGTGCGTCTCTGATTGCCTCAGGGAGAAGTGCCGGGCAGATGGTTTGATCGGGCACCCACAGGGGTCGATGATGGACGGGGCGATCCGCATCGTCCCAAGGGGGACGGACCATGGCGGAACGGCACACGAGGCACACCCGAGAGGAGATCCGGGACCTGCTGATGTCCGCCGGCAAGTCCCTCTTGCATGAGGAGGGGCTGGGAACCGGCGCCGAGGGTCTGACCTTCAAGAAGGTGTTCGGACGCGTGGAGGCCGAGTCCGGGATTCGGCTCACCAACGCATCGATCATCGGTCGGTTGTGGCTGAACCTCGCCGATTACCAGTCCGATGTGCTCGCAGCCATCGCCCTCGAAGGCAATGAGGAGGAAATCGATCTCACGGTGGGGGCCGTCGCGCCCGTTCTCGACAACGCCGACCTGAGGACACCCGAACTCCGTGAGCGAACCATGCGCGATCTCTGCCGGGTCGGTGGAGCCGCCAACATGCAGGCGGTCCGAGACTCGAGCAACTGGCCGTTGTGGATCAACGTGTGGGGCGTCGCGACACTCGGCCAAGAGTCCGAGCACCGCAAGAAGATCGAAGTGGCGCTGACGTCGGGGTACGAGAACTTCAGCAAGCGGATCGAAGAGGTGTACCGAGCAGTGGCGTCGTTCCTCGGGTTTCGCATCCGGGATCCGTTGACGCTCAATCAGTTCTCGATCGCTGCCGACTCGTTGGGGCAGGGTTTCGGTCTCCGGGACCGATTCGACGGATCCAACGCCGAGGTCATCCACAGACCGACAGGTCCTGCGGGTGAGCAACAGGAGTGGACCCTCTTCGCCCTCGCATTCGAGGCACTGGTGTTCCACTTCTTCGAAATCGACCCGGATTGGACGGGCGAAGGAGCATCCCAGTGAGCCCGGTCCAGGTCTTGAATTGCGATTCGCAAACAGGACCAGCGCCATCTGGTCCGCCCCAGATGCGCCGGGCCTGCTCGGGGGGAGATCCGCCGTCCCGCCCCCACAGATCCTGTCGCAGCACGACCTCGAATGCAACTGCAAGTTGCAACGGCCTGGTGACGATTGCCGGACAGGATTCTGTGCCTACCAGCAAGAGCGGACCGTCCCCGACCGATCCCCACCATCAGCTTCGGCATCGGGGCGTCCCGTAGTATTCGGGAGGTGAGATCGGCTGAGGAGCCCGGACCGAGCGCGCCGATCACCGGACTGTCGCATGTGCAGCTCCTGGTATCCGATCTCGGGACGAGTGCACGGTGGTACAGCGCCGTTCTCGGCCTCGCTCCGTACGCCGAGAACGCAGACATCGGGTACGCCGCGCTGAGACAGCGGGAAGGAAAGTTCGTGATCGTGCTCACAACGGGTTACGTTCCGGCCGATCGGCTATCTGAACCAACCGGCGTCGCCCTGGACCATCTGGCTTTCGCCGTAGCGGACGCCGTCTCGCTGGACAGCTGGGCCGAACACCTTGCCGAGATCGGTATCGACCATGCGGGGGTGGTCCTGGAGAACGGTCACCCGTCTCTGCAGTTGCGCGATCCTGACGGTGTCGCCATCGAGCTCGTGGCACCCTGAGCCGGTGAAGCCCACCTGATGCTTTTGCGCTGTGTCCATCGCCGACCCGGCAGCGTTGGGAGCGGTGACCCACCCGATGTGGACCGCAATGCAGATCGCCGGAGACTCTGGTGAGCTGGGGGCATGGAGCTCGAGCCGGACATCGCAGCCCACTACTTGCAGGGCGTTGAGCGCGACCGACTGACCACCTGGGGCCGCCTGGAGGCCGAACGGACCCGCGAACTCCTCGCCCGCTTCCTGCCACCACCCCCGGCTGTGGTTCTTGATGTCGGCGGTGCCGAGGGTGCCTACGCCCTCCCTCTCGCCCACCAGGGCTACCTGGTCCACCTCATCGATCCCCTTCCGGCACACGTCGAGACAGCTCGAGCCGCGTCTGCCGCTCTGCCGTCATCTGCGTTGACCTCGGCGGAAATCGGCGATGCACGCTCGATTCCGCGGTCGGCGGCGTCCGCCGACGCTGTCTTGATGCTGGGACCCCTCTATCACCTCGTCGACGCAGGTGACCGTGCCCGGGCTCTTGCCGAAGCGCACCGGGTGCTCCGCTCGGGGGGTGTCCTTCTCGCCGCTGGGATCTCACGCTTTGCCTCCACGTGGGAGGGCTTGCGCCACGGGTTCATCACGCAGCCGGCATTCGAGACGATCGTTCTCGGGGACCTTCGTGACGGCGTGCATCGGAATCCAGACGTCAACGGCCATCCCGAGTGGTTCACGCTCGCCTTCTTGCACACGCCCGACGGCCTACGGGACGAGGTGCGCTCGGCAGGTTTTCCGGACGCCGATGTGTACGCAGTGGAGGGGCTCGGAGCTGGAGCCGATCTCGACGCTGCACTCGACGATCCGATCAGGCGGCGCACCGTGCTGGAAGCAATCGCCCGAGTCGAGCGAGAGCCGAGCCTGCTCGGAGCCAGCCCTCACCTCATGGCGATCGCGACCAGGCCGTAGCCAGTCCCATTGACGCTTCACGAGCCCCGCTCGGTGACCCACCGTCGCAGGCGATTCATGGCACGTTTGCGTACTGTGCGATGAGACGAAAGCCGATTGAACTTCCATTTCGCGGAACGATCTTCAGGTTGGGGCCCAACCTCTGCGAGGCCTTCAATTGCGTTCATCCAGGTGATCGAGATCACACCACCCGACCTGACGAGGTCGAAGCGTTGGTCCGTGAGTGGCGAACGAAGACCGAAGGGCGGCGGACCGTCCAGCGGGGCACCTTCACCCGGGACCGAGAGCGGCCGAATACCTGCCTCCAGATCGTGGAATTCCCCTCCTACGAGGATGCGATGGCGAACTCGGCCTCCCCGAGACGGCGGCTTTCGCCGAAGGCCTGAGGGTTGTGCGATGGACCGATGTTGTTCCGCAATCTTGACGTGCGAAGCATCGAAGAGCTGTGACGACCAGGCAACCAAGCGAAGGAGCACGCACATGAGCCGGAAAGTTGCGGATTGTCGAGACTTCCCCAGTGAGAATGGCTGCACCCTCACGATCGCTGGTGAAGAGGACGAAGTGGTGACTGCTGCCACCCAGCATGCGGTCACAGCTCACGGACACGAGGACACCGAAGAGGTCCGCACCTGGTTGCGACAACATCTGAAGGACGAGGCTTCCATCTCCATGTGATGGCCGAGAGAACACGATGGATCAAGGCTTCGTCGTCCCAACCGGGGGCGACTGTCAGAGAGGAGATCAGGATGTCCGGTCTGATTCGCAAGAGCCTCGATTCACCCGACGAGACCCGGCCCTTCGAGGGGGGGACGGGCCAGCTCGAAGTAGTGAATGCTGACGGAGGTGCTGTCGGTCGGGCCACCTTGTATCCCGGATGGAAGTGGTCACAGCATGTGAAGCCGATTGCCAAGACAGACAGCTGTCAGGCTGCCCATACGGGCTACTTCGTATCGGGCCGGATGAAGGTCGTCACGGACGATGGTGAACAAATGGAGTACGGCCCTGGAGACTTTGCCGTCATGGCACCTGGCCACGACGCGTGGATCATTGGGGATGAGACATGTGTGGTGATCGATTGGCAGGGATACGCCGACTACGCCAAGCGGTGACCCCAGACCCCGTGTAACAAGCTCCGACGACCTGCGACCGGCGGATAGCCGGATTGGTTCAGACCGCTGGTTTCAGCGAAAAGGAAGGGCCGTAGGCAGCGTCACCCGGTCCTTCACGGGCGGCCCCCTGCACGAGCGGTGATCAGTGCCCCCTTTGGGCGCCATGGTTAGGTGAGCGCCGCTCTTCACCTGCACTCATTGAAAACGAAACGCGTGAAACTGGGGCGTGAAGGTCAGACGCACGCTGAATGTCCTCGTCCTGATGGTGGCACTTGGGGTTCCCTTCCCTGCATGCAGCTCTTCTACGACCTCGGCGAGCACGTCAGTCTCTACGACTAGTTCGTCGGCATCCAGCACGATTTCGTCCAACCCAACCTCGTCCTCGGTTACCACAAGCAGCACGGTGGCGGCGACGACGACCACTCCGACGGCGACCCCGACCCTGGGCATCCCGAGCCCTTCGACCTGTCTCGGGTGCGGAGAGGTCGGAGCCTCTCCCGGTCAAGATCCTCACAGCCAGCTCAGCGGGTGCCGTCATCCCGGAAGTGGACTTCAGAGGGATCCAATGGCAGGCATGGGGTTCGCAGAAGGCGAGCGCCTCCGTCACCGCCTACTTCACCGGTCCTGGCGAGAGCAACGAGGAGACACTGACTGCATTCGACCTTGGCTCGTGCGGTAGCACTTACGGCTATCGGGCACTGGAGTGGACTTCGACGAGTCAGCTCTTCAGTTCGTCCAACCACTTGATACTTGTACAGGCCAATACGTAGGACAAGGATGAAACTAACGAAGCCTCACTACATCGCCTGACGCCCGACACTGCCCCCGATCGCCTGTGTCCTCAACCGGTCAACGCGACGGCGTCAGCGAATGCGCCGGCTGTGGGCGCGCTATCTGCCGAAGTTCGCTTGCCTGACCGCCAACTGCCTAGGACCGGGTAAAAGGGTTCCTGTCCCCACTGCAACGCGCATCCGCTTCATTGTCCGCCTCCGCTCCCCCGGTGATCCACTGGACCAGGACCACTGGACCACTTGGACGAGTTGACCACATCTACAGGGCGCATGCGGTGGGGTGGTTCCGACGGAGTTGGCCGGGTCTGAAACTTCGGATAGCGGGAATCTGCCAAACCAGTGCCATTGAGCACAGGAATGACCCCGTGCTCAGCAACCATTCGCGGTGGAAGTCGGGGCCGGCGGGGTGCCCCACCTATCCGATCTGGGCAGTCAGGGCAGCGTTCGAATGAGGCGGCAGTGGTAGCCGCGGGATCATGCTCGTAGCACTGATGAACGGCTGGTTCGCAATCTCTATGCCCGTCGCCGACCATGTGGCTCCTCGGCGCGTCATGGGACACGGTCGCCGTCGAGGAGATGCGGAGCCATGTCGGGCGTCAATGTCGAGAGGCAACAGCCTCAGCAGCCGCCGATGCCATCGCTTCTGCTCCACTATGGGTCGGATGAATGCCATCAGTTGTCCACCCTGTCCGGTACTGATTACCGTTGGCGACAGCCGCGTGAAAATCGATCAGAGTGCTACGAGTTGCCGCGGCCAGTGCCACGATCCGCGCATTGAGAGGAGCCACTGCATCCGAAAACGGCTTGGCGTTGATCGGCGGGATCGTGCCGATGGCTACTGCTGCCCCGAGGGCACGAGAGTCATTGATCAAGCTCCGAAGATGATTGATTGTCACTGGAGCCGGTACGTCCTGAAGTATGTCATTGGTTCCTCCGAGGATTATGACGAGCTTCGGATGATGATCAGCGACATCAGCGTGAAAGCGAGCGAGCATCTGGGCGGTGGTATTCCCATAGGCTCCAGCGTCATAGCCATAGGCCATCCGGCCGTCGCACGCATCAATGGCAAACCAGGTGTTTGTCCCCAGGAAATTCCATCCGGGATCACTGTTCATTCTGGTGAGCGAGTCCCCAAGGGCGACGGTCGCGTGGCTCTCTGGACCCTTGCGGCACTGCTCATTCCGGATATCGTGAAACAGCCTTCGCGGAATCGATCCTGGGAGGACCGACACCACTCCTATCGTCACGATGACAATCGAGATGGCGACGAGTGCGACTACGGGCTTGATGAAGGTGAAGCCCGCGTCGCCGTCCGGGTCGGCCGGAGCAATCCGCCTGCAAGTCTCCCGACCGACATTGGGTCGCATCCTCTGCTGCCTCCTGTTGACTAAATGGATCGCCGACATGAAACGTCGTCACTCCTCATGCCCCGAACGTTGACTGTCAGGAACCCGACCAGGTAGCGACGGGATCGAACTCGGCGGACGGGAGATGTCGATGAACATGCGAGTGCATGCACCACTTCGTGCTGATTGGGCATGGGGACGACGCGTGCCCGGTGTTGAACAGTCCGTTGGAGTCCTTCTCCGTTCAATTCGTGTCGGCGGATGGGTGGACCGGACATGAGGCCCACTCGGTTGCAAGTCAGGTGCAAAAGTCATCGCCAAGTGGAGGTCCGAACCATCAGGTGGTTGGCTGGCGCCGGACAAGACGCAAGGTGGGGTCGGCAGCTCTAATCTCTCCGCCGGTTCCTGCCCCATATGTGTCGGAGGACAGGTCCGGCTATCAGAGATAGTCACCCACTGACTCCCAGGAGGTTGATGAAATGCCAGGGTGTGTCGGCTTCACGAAGCGCGTGGAGGCTCCACACACACAGGGCAAGCATGAGGACGACAGCGGTCACCGGTAAGACTTGGCGGATCCTGGGAACAAGCGTGACAGCCTTTTGCACAGCAAGACCGACGAGACCTGTCCAGAACGGCAAGGCCAGGTAGGCGAGCCGTGGGGCAAGGGCACCCCAGGAGAAATACAGAGAGAGCCAGGCGACACATGTGATAACTCCGGTGATGATCACCAGCGACCAAGTGTCCGAACACGGTCCGATACCGTGAATGGGGAGGAGGTCATCGCCGTGACCATGCCAAGCACGCACATAGGCGATGAGACCCACGACAACGATGGTCAAGGTGATCGCCACGAGCGGGCCCTTTACGGCTAGTGATGCGTGGACGATGCCCCGCCAGTACTCCGTGGGTAGCCACAAGTAGGTGATGACATTCTCGGCCGCATGCACCAGGCTATTGATACCTGTGAGTCGATAGGGCGGCGCCGTGCCCCGGCCTCCCGGATCGCCATAAAGGACCATGTTCCGGATAAACCACCAACCTGAGAGCGCCGCGACCGAACCTCCAAAGGTCAGGACTGCTTTCCACGGTCGGCGTGCACGGGGCGCCAGCAGCAGCCAAAGCGGAATGGCGGCCACGAGCGCCCAGTCCGTCAGCTTCGTAAGAACGCCAGCAGCCACGATGGCCCCGAGCACAGCCCCACGGAATCCATCGAAAGATCTTCGGCCCACCATTGAGGCGTAATCGAGGGCGGCGAATCCAAACAGCAGCGCGAGCGAGTCGTTCTGCACGCTCCAAGCCATAGCCAGCAACATCGGATTGAGGCCCAGGAAGGCGAAGGCGACCAGTCGTCCGACGGAGCTGTCAGGTAGGAGGCGTCCGAGAATACGCCACGCGAAGAGCAATGCGATCAGCCACTCGACACCTCCGACGATCCTGGTGGCGTAGAGCGCTACGGAGAGCGATGTAATCATCCGCACCGGCTCTTCCACCAGGGCTGCAAGCCAATAGGCAAATGGAGGCTGTTGGGCCTCGTACGAGACCGATGGATCGCCGATCGTGGGAATGCTGTGATGGGCAGCAAAGTACAGAACGTTGAGCCAGTGCGACGGCTCGTCATAGGGGATTCCGGGCTTCACTACAGCGACGAAGGCGATGCCGGCTAAGGTTGAGAGCGCCATAATGGAAGGGAACGCAAGGGACCGTCCCGTGGGTCGCGCACGGGACTCCTCACTGGCTTTGGTCATCGTTTCGACCATGCCTTGGTCCTTTCTCGCCGTGGTGACTCCATGCTATCGACTCGGCGAGCAGCCAGCTTGAGGGGCGCCCGGTGACCACCTCGTCAGCTGGCGTTTGGGTGCCCCACTCGTGTTGTTACGGGCGAGGGGTTAAATCCTTGAGCCGGGCGGTTGCAAGGTAGACCAGACCCCAACGAGGCAGCCCCTCCTTCGTACGTTCACCCCGTAACGATCAACCCGCTGCGTTCGAGTGCAACATCGAACTGTTCGCCCATTCCCCGGATCTGGTGGGCAAGGTGCCATAGGAACGCCTGTCGTGCTGAGATTCGGCCATTCTCGGGTCGAGGCAGATACAAGGTTTCCTCTTGCTCATCGCCCCACTCGTCGGCCACTTGATCGTCGTCATAGCCCACGACCAGATGTCCCAATGTACCGCCCGTATTGGAGGATCGTAACTCGAAGGTCTCGAAGGTAAACTGGGTCTCCGCGTTGAACTGGGGAACGTGAGGTACCGAGGCATCCGCGAACGCGGCCAGAGGTCCCGCCATCGTTGGAGTTCTTCGACGACTTCAACGAGGAGGACCTCTGACTATGGACGACGCTACCGGCCTTGCCGAGGCACTGCTGGGATTGGACGGCTTTCGAGTACTGGACGTGGAGGAGACGCCGGCGGAAGTGGTGGTGACGGTGGAGACGACCGTGGATCTGGTCGGGTGTGCGACCTGTGGTGTGCGTGCCGAGGCTCAGGACCGTCTGCGGGTCAACATCCGGGATCTGCCGTGCTTCGGCCGTCCGGCACGGCTGGTGTGGATGAAGCGCCGGTGGCGCTGTGCCGATCCCGACTGCGAAGCCAAGACGTGGACTGAAGGATCCGACCATGTCGCACCCCGGGCGGTGCTGACTCTGCGGGCAGGAGCCGAGGCCACCCGCCAGGTGGGTGAGCTGGCCATGCCTGTCGCCGTCGTCGCCCGTGAGCTCGGGGTGTGCTGGTGGACGGTGATGGATGCGGTCGTCCTCCACGGCACCCCGCTCGTCGATGATCCCAAACGAGTCGGAACAGTGAGAGCCCTCGGGGTCGACGAGACCTCGTTCCTTACGGCCAACCGGGAACGCTCGACCGCCTACGTCACGGGCATGGTGGATCTTCGGGGCAGGAAGATGGTCGACATGGTGGAGGGGAATGCCGCCTCTGACCTGTGTCGATGGTGTGCCGCCCGGGATCCGGCCTGGCTCGGTGCCGTCCGGGTCGTGGCGACGGACCTGGCTGAGAGCTACCGGGCCGGGCTCTCTCCCCACCTCGAGCACGCCAGCCGGGTGGCCGATCCCTTCCCTGTGGTGCGGGTGGCCAACCGGTGCGTCGACAAGGTGCGCCGGCGGGTCCAGAACGAGACCTTGGGTCATCGCGGCCGGAAGCACGACCCGCTCTATCGGATCCGCAAGCTGCTCCTCAAAGGGACCGAACGGCTCGACGAGCGAGGACACGACCGCCTGCTGCTCGGCCTGCGCCTCGGCGACCCGCACGACGAACTGCTCGGTGCCTGGTTGGCCAAGGAGTCGGTCCGTGACGTCTATCTCACCGACGATCCGAAGGAGGCCGCCGTCCTTCTCGACAAAGCCATCGTCGGTTGCCGGTCCGACGAGGTCGAGGAGATCGTCTCCCTCGGCGACACGTTGAAGCGCTGGCGGAAGGAGACCCTGAACCATCACCGGACCGGAGCATCCAACGGTCCGACAGAAGGTCTCAACTTCTGTGTGAAGCAGGTCAAGCGGGCTGGACGGGGTTTCACCTGCTTCGAGCACTACCGCCTGCGGGTGCTGCTCCACGCCGGTGGTGTCACCTGGCGTCAGCGTCCTCGTCCGCCACGGATCCGAATCCGGTCTCCCCAGTCAAACGCGTAGGGCCGTAAAAGGAACAGGCTCCGACTCAACTCGATTCGCTACGGCTCGAGTAGCTCGGATCGCTGTCGGAGCATCCTCTGGCGGTCCTCTGCGCCGAGTCGGGCGGGCACCGTCGAGTCGATGAAGTCGACGAGTGCACGGACGAACTGCTCCGGCGCTTCAATCTGGGGGAAGTGGCCCACGCCCTCAATGATCACCAGCCGGCTCCCGGGCATGGCGTCGTGCGCTGCGTAGGCGTGGCTCACCGGGATGATGTCGTCCCGGTCCCCCCAGACGATCAGGGTCGGCATCGGGGACGCCAGGTAGAGCCGATCTATCGCGCTCACCGTCTGACCGCCGGGGTCGATGACGGATTTGATGGTGCGGGCGAACGCCTGGCGGTTCTCCGCCTCGGCCAGGGACGCGTACGCGCTCCACATCTCGGCGAGACGCCCCGGGCGAATGCCACGGTCGTTGATCATCCGGAACAGGCTGTCTCCCCAGTCGCGGACGAACCCCGGGAAGATTACCGGCATCACGTACTCGCTTCCCGGCAACGTCATGAACCGGAGCATCCAGTTCACCTCTCGCCCGAGACCTCCACTGTCGATGAGGACGAGACGTTCGCATTGCTCAGGGTGCTGGTAGGCGAACTGCATGGCCACCCCACCACCGAAGGACTGGCCGACGACAGTGGCCCGGTCGATGTCGAGCACATCGAGCAGATCACGGATCCCGCTGGCGAATGCACCGAGTGAGTAGTCCCCGACGGGCTTGTCGGACTGACCGTGACCCATGAGGTCCGGCGCAATGACCGTGAAGCGATCTGTCAATTGCGGGATCACGTCCCGCCACGTGCGCGAGCTGCCAGCGATGCCGTGGAGGAGCAGGAGAGCTGGCCCGTGTCCCTCCATCCGGTACGCCGTGTCGTGACCATGGATCAAGACGTGGTCGAGCTGGCTTTCCATGGCGACATTCTCCTCCAACCTGTCGGGCGCCGCGGACTTCGCGGTTCCCGTGACCTTGCCGCACCTCGAAAACACCCTACGTCGATGTCCGCCGGTGATCCCACGGTCCTCGATGAGAGTTCACATCGACGTCACCGGACTGCCACGTGATCATTGCCAGAGTTTCATTCGCACGTCAGCATTGCGTAACTGATTGTCGACCTCTGGTCGTTACCGTCGGACTCAGGTCCCATGAGCCCCATGGGGCCTTGTGTTGGGAGCAGGGAGCACTTCCCAACCGAAACGACTACTGAAGGAGTGACACCTATGAAGCTGACGCGGATTGCCCTGAGCGCGCTCGCGCTCACCGGATTCGCAGGGGTGGGCATGGCTGGGCTCAGTGCAGCGAGTACGCACAGCGACTCACGATGGTCCAGGTGAGCTACCTGCTCAGAGAACTCCGGGGATGTAAGAGTGATGCCGAGTACTGACCCGATATTCGATCCTCACAGGAGAGACCAATGACAAAGCCGATCCCGGACGGGTACCCCCGAGTCACGCCCTATCTGATCGTCGACGGCGCCAACGCCGCAATCGACTTCTATACCTCGGTTCTCGGCGCGAAAGAGCGGATGAGAATGCCAGGTCCAGACGGCAAAGTGGGCCATGCCGAACTGGCTATCGGAGAATCGCTGATCATGCTGGCGGACGAGTTCCCCGATATGGGTGCACGCAGTCCCAAGGCGGTCGGCGGCTCGCCTGTGACGATTCACGTCTACGTTGAGGACGTGGACGCCACCGTCGCACTCGCTGTCACGGCCGGTGCCACCATGACGCGCCCAGTGGAGGTCAAGTTTTATGGAGACCGGGGCGGAGAGTTCGAGGATCCCTACGGTCACCGCTGGAGCATCGCCACCCACATCGAAGACGTCTCCCCTGAGGAGATGCAGCGGAGGATGGGAGAGATGCCGGGCTGAGCGATCACCTGGTCCGACGTCAGGTCCAATCGGTGCCGGCAGAGTGCCCACCGATCTGCGACCTGCAATCTGGGCGCCGTCGTGTCGGAGAGGCGTGTCGGAGTGGGCGCTGCCGGACTCGAACCGGCGACCTGCTGGTTGTAAGGCGGATTCTGATGGAAGCACCGGATCGCAAACAATCGCATTCTGTGTCTATTTGACCTGTTCACAGGTACTGACGTCTACCAACTGCCAGTGTTATCGCAACGGTCTGCGACATGTTGCGACCCAATTGTTCGGGACGCGAGTTGGGATTCTCCGGTTGCTTCTACGGGCGCAGTCGGACGCAGATCTCGGGATCCACCTTCGTCGTGGAGGCAATACCACGATCGACGTCGAGGTCATTGCTGGCGTTGACGAAGAACCCAATACACATCGGTGCTCTGGACGGGATGAGTCGCTCAATGCTCGATATTTTGTATCCCCTACCGGCACGAGTGGGGCACCCGTCAACCACCCTCGGCCCGGCGGGGCGCCCTTTGGAAGTTCACGAGTAACGTTCGGCCAAGGTGAAATACTCCTGGCTGGCGTTGTAATAGGTCCCGACGGCCATGCACGCGATGGCCGAGATGCACGACACGCCGTTGAGCCATGATCCGTACGGGTTCGGGGTTGTCTGGACCGTCCAGGCCGTCCCGTTCCATTGCTCGGCCAAGTTGCCCTCCCGGGTGCTGGCACTGCCGTACCCGACCGCCGTGCACGCAGTGGCGGAGGTGCACGACACGCTGTAGAGCTCGTTCGCCGGGCCCGGGTTCTGGGTTGTCTGGATCGTCCACTGCGTCCCATTCCACCTTTCGGCCACCGTGACCAATTCGCTCTCGACATTGTAGAAGTCGCCGACCGCCGTGCATGCCGTAGCCGAAATGCACGACACGCCGGAGAGGTGCAAATCGCGTGTCCCGCTCGGGTTCGGAGTCGCCTCGACCGTCCATTTCGCCCCGTTCCAGCGTTCGGCAAGGGTGACTTGCACGTTGCTCGCGTCGAATTTGTGCCCAACAGCCGTGCACGCGGTGGCGGAGGTGCACGACACATCTTCGAGGCCGTACGACACGGGGTACGGGGTTGACTGGACCGTCCACTGCGTCCCGTTCCACCGTTCGACCACGGTGACCGGCTGGCTTTCGACATTGAAGAAGTACCCGGTCGCCGTGCAGGCGGTGGCCGAGGTGCATGACACGCTGTTGAGCAGCACATAGTGTGTCCCGCTCGGGTTCGGGGTTGCCTCGACCGTCCACTTGGCCCCGTTCCAGCGTTCGGCAAGGGTGAGTTGCCCCTGGCTGGCGGTGACGTAGTCGCCGACCGCGGTGCAGGCGGTGGCCGAAGTGCACGACACGGCGCCGAGCCCCGATCCGTGCGTCCCACCCGGGTTCGGGACCGCCTGGACGGTCCATTTCGTCCCGTTCCACCGCAAGGCCAAGGGTTCCGTCACACCGCTGGCGTTGGCGTAGGCCCCGACTGCTGTGCACGCAGTGGCCGAGCTGCACGATACGCTGCCGAGCTGCGATCCGTGAGTCCCACCCGGGTTCGGGGTCGCCTGGACTGTCCAACTCGGCGACGCCGCATCGGCCTGAGGTGCAGGCCCGACCAGCACCACAGCCAGCGTGGCAACCGCCGCCGCAGCCAGTCTCTGGCAGCTAACGAATTTCATCGTCCCACCTTCCAACGTTCAGGACGGACGCCCCGGGGGGCCAGTCTTCCACGAGGGTCAGCACCCCGTCTTCCACGTGCGTTAGCAGGTTGCTGGGTGCCCCTGATCGCCTAATACACGCCGGATGGGTGGGATGCCTCAGCAGGTGCTTGGTCTGTCCCAACGGGTGGTGCCGTTGCGAACGAAGCAAAAGAGCCAAGCCCGGAGCGAGGTGGTGGGACCTCTGCTCAACGGGTCTGGCTCTTTCTGGCCACCCCCCATTCAGGAAGGTGGACGCCCTAGTCGTCAGTCAAACACGACCCCAACTACATGGCAACCGCGCCGCCTGTGATCTTGAAGGCAGTGGTCGTTCCCACGCAATGCGTCCCGGGTGCCGGAAGGGTGGTCACGAACTTGCTCGTGATCGGGAGCGCAGGCGCGAGGAACGACGATCCGGCGGCTTTGACGCCATACGGAGCCTTGAGGGTGAGCGTGTCGAATCCGTTGACGGGACCAGTGGTCGATGCAACGTCGCCTGCGTAGGTGACGTTGGTGTTCGCAATCGGTCCACCGATGGTCGCCCAGACGATGGTCTCCTTGATCACACCGACCTTGTCCGGACCGTCGAAGTTCGCACAGGAGCTTCCGTGGGCAATCGCGGAGGGTGCGTTGTAGTAGCCGGTGCCGGTGGCTGTCCCGCCGATGACGTGCACGCCTGCGGGTGTGGCCACCGCTCCGCCGCACAAGAGAGTCGAGCCTGGGTGACCCAGAACGGCGGTGAAGTTGATCTTGACCCCATAGAGGTGGCCGACTGCCGAAAGCCCTGGACTCACGGCGCCCGATCCAGCGGTGACGGGACAGGTTGCAGTCCCTGTCGCGATCGGGGCAGCAACCGCTGCCTCCTGGGTGGCGACGAAGAGTCCGCCGAGCATGGTCGTGAGCACTGCAGCGAACACCAGCGTCCTACGAATCATCGTGACCTGCTTTCGAGTAGCGAATACCGCTAGAAGAGCCAATCCTGGGATCCGCCTAGGAGTGGCCCCACGCAACGTAGGTCAGCCTGTTACCACCGTCAACCGGCATTCCTTGGGCCGCCGGGATGCCCTCCCTGCCCATATCGTCGGCTCAGGGAAGCACCAGAGTGCCGCCCACCGGCACAATGGGGAAGGAGCGATTCGCCCGGGAGGCAACAGACGGCGAAAGTAAAGCAATTGGGCACTCTGAAATCTGGGAAGGACCTCAGACATGTCGATTGGCCACGTTCTTGCGGTAGTCCCCGTTTCAGACATGCAAGAGGCGCAGCGATGGTACGAAGCTCTCTTTGGTCGTCCCGAAGACAACCACCCCATGGACACGCTGGTTGAGTGGAGAGTCACCGAAACCGGCTGGGTGCAGGTCTTTCATGACCCTGGCAGAGCTGGGTCCACTCTCCTCAACTTCGCGGTTGACGATCTAGAGGAACAGGCCGCTCAACTCGCTGTGAGAGGCCTGGTGCTCGATGATATTCAGACGGCCAACAAGGGTGTCAGGACTGCGAGTATCACCGACCCCGATGGCAACAAGGTCACCTTCATAGAAGGCTTCCGAGTCGTCTACTAACCACGTCGTCGTGCAGCAAGGTGACCCACAACACCGGAACAGGGCGTCAGCCCTCGCCCTCGTCGCTCTCTTCGTGCAGCGGATGGAAATACACCGTCAGGTGATGATGCGGGCCGTACTCGTCGATCTCGGTTCCGAAGGTGATGTCTTGAACCTCAATCTCACCCAGCCCGTCGATTGTGTCTGCGACCCGTCTCAGCAGCTCGGGGACTCGCCGGACTGACTGCTCACCAACTCCATTTGCCTGCGAGAAGTTCCGTATTGTCCACCACGTTTGTCGGTCCTGATCATTCGCCACCGGTACAGCTTCGCATGGCGAGTGGGGCGTCCCCGAACACCGGGAGAGTGTCGCTTCCGTCCCGTTCGGGCCGCAGGCCAGAATGGGAACGTGACAACGGCGCAGGAAGTGTTCACCGAGATGCTGGCAACGGTCGTACGCCCTCGACTCCGGGAGGTTGGCTTCAGAGGCTCCGGCTCCACGTTCGATTGGCCCTCATCTGACTACTTCGCCGTATTGGGCATCCAGAAGTCAGCATTCAGCGATCGAAGTCGCCTGAAGTTCACCATCAACGCAACCGTCGTCCCAAAACTTGAGTGGGAGGAAGCTAGGCACTTGCGATCGCTTCCCGCAAAGCCCGCTGCGAACACCAAATACGGCAGCTGGCTCTGGCAGGCACGAATAGGTCGTCTGATGCCCGGCGACGAAGACCACTGGTGGTGGCTCGATGCAGCCAGCGACAGCTCGGAGGTTGGCGACGAAGTCGTTACCGCAATCACGAAGTGGGCGTTGCCCGAACTGGAGCGTCAGATTCGCAGCTGACACATGGAGACTGCCCCATATCGCCGGCTCGGGGTGCGGATTCTGATTCCGGAGGCCGTACGAGCGGATTCAGGTCACGTCAGCCGATAGGAGGGTCCCACTGGGCCGGACATCGGCGACCTTATCGAGGGGCGTGGACAACTCCGGTAGCTATTCTCTGTGCAAGTGTTCTACTCGTCCGATCTTCGTCATTTCGAGGGCATCGAACTGGACCCGGAGGCCCCCGCCCCGGCCGTCCGACTGGCTCACTACCTGCGTCGTCTCACTCGAGCTGCAACCGCTGTTTGCCTCCTACCAGCTACCGCTGGTTTTGCCAGTGACATGGGACCACCCTCGTTGCCAGTTATGGGACCACCCTGAGGATCCACCCGTGCCGGCCGAAGAGACATTCGGCTGGGCCTCCGACGCCGATGCGGAGGAGGCCCCATGGCATTCAGGGAGGTATCCGTGGTTCAGATACGAGAGGCGCTCCGGCGTTGGCTGAGGGGTGAGGGCGAGCGCCCGATTGCCCACGGGGTCGGGGTCGACCGCAAGACGGCTCGGCGCTACATCGCAGCCGCGGTCGAGCTCGGGATCGACCGGTCCGGCGGTGAGGAACAGCTCACCGACGAGCTGATCGGCCAAGTGGTGGAGCGGGTCCGCCCGCACCGCACCGACGGTCACGGCGAGGCATGGAGGACGCTGCTCGCCGAGGAAGCACAGATCAAGACCTGGGTGAAGGAAGACCTCACCGTCACCAAGATCGGAATCCTGCTCGCCCGTCGTGGCGTCGAGGTGCCGCCCCGCACCCTGGCCCGGTTCGCGGTCGAACGTTGTGGAGCCGGACGGCGACGGTCACCGTCCGGGTGGACGACCCGCCCCCGGGCATCGAACTCCAAGTCGACTTCGGTCGTCTCGGGTTCGTCCCCGAAGGTGACAAGCGACGGGTGTGCCAAGGGCTCATCTTCACCGCGTGTTACAGCCGCCACGTCTTCGTGTGGCCGACGTTCTCCCAGACCACCGAAGAGGTGATCCGTGGATTCGAAGCGGCCTGGGGATACTTCGGCGGCGTGTTCCCCGTCGTCATCCCGGACAACATGAAGTCGATCGTCATCGTGGCCGAACACACCGCGCCTCGGATCAACGACGTGTTCTTGGAGTACGCGCAGTCTCGTGGTTTCGCCATCGACGCGGCACGGGTGAGGACCCCGACCGACAAGCCGCGGGTGGAACGGGTGGTCCACTACGTCCAGCACAACTTCTTCGCCGGCGAGACCTTCGTCGACCTGGCCGACTGTCGGGCCCGGGCCGAGACCTGGTGTGTCGAGACGGCGGGAATGCGCATCCACGGGACGACCCAGTGCCGGCCCATCGAGGCGTTCCGCACCGAGGAGCAGCCGCTCCTGGTCGCACTTCCCTGCGCACCGTTCGACACGCCGAAGTGGTCCGAGCCCAAGGTGCACCGTGACTTCCACGTCGAGGTGGCCAAGGCCATCTACTCGGTCCACCATCTGCTGGTCGGCCGGAGACTCACCGCCAGGTGCGATTCGACCACGGTGAAGCTCTACGCCAAGGGCGAGTTGGTGAAGGTCCACCCCCGCATACCCCCAGGTAGAAGGCGCACCAACCCCGACGACATGCCCACCGGCACGAGATCTACGCCACCCGAGACGTCGATCGCTTGCAGCAGATGGCCGCTGAGCACGGAGAAGCGATCGGGCGCTACGCCACAGCCCTGCTCGACACGCCGCTGCCGTGACCAAGATGCGCCAGGTCTACCGGCTCCTCGGACTGGTGAAGAAGTGGGGAGCGACCCGGGTCAACGAAGCGTGTCAGCGCGCCCTCGACGCCGAGGCCATCGACGTGAACCTGGTGTCTCGGATGCTGGAGCGGGCCCGGGAGTCCACCGAACCCGAGTGTCGACCCGACCCGGTCGTCATCCAGGGGCGCTTCGCCCGCGACCCGTCGGAGTTCTCGTCAGCAACGGAGGTCGGACGATGACCGCACCGACTTCCATCGGTCCGACCCCGACCGTCTCTCCCGAGCTGAAGATCCTCATGCGCAAGTTGCGGCTGGGTCGACTCATCGACACCCTGCCCGAGCGCCTGGCATTGGCCAAGAGCCACGACCTCACCCACACCGAGTTCTTGGAGCAGCTGTTCTCCGACGAGGTCACCCGCCGCGACGGTGACTCGGCCGGTCGACGAGCACGGCGGCTCGCCTCGATCCCCACATGGTGCTCGAGGCGTGGGACGAAGACGCCAAGATCACCTACGACCGAGCGGTGTGGTCCGAGCTCGTCTCGTTGCGCTTCGTCAGCCAAGCCCGCAACGCTTCATCCTCGGACCGGTGGGGGTGGGCAAGACCTTCATGGCCACCGCCCTCGGACACATCGCATGTCGCCGGCGCATCAGCGTGCACTTCGAACGAGCCGATCGGTTGCACAAGCGACTGAAGGCGGCACGACTCGACGCCAGCTTCGACGTCGAGATGCGCAAGCTCATCAGCGTGGACCTCCTCGTCATCGACGACTTCGCCCTCACCATGCTCGACCCGACCGAAACGGCGGACATCTACGAACTGGTCGTCGAACGACACCGCACCACGTCGACGGTCCTGACGTCCAACCGCGACCCGAGTGAGTGGCTGGCCGTCATGGCCGACCCGTTGCTCGCCCAGTCGGCCGTCGACCGGTTGAAGAGCGCGCGTGGGAGTTGATCATCGAGGGCGAGTCTTACCGCCAACACGAGAAGCCGAGCATCGCGCGGAGCCCAACGACTCCCTCCCTACGAGGCCGAAGCGCCCACACGCTTGACGCCACCGCCGGCAGCCGGGATCATCAGGTCGGCCGGCAGGGGTGGGCGCGAGTGGTCCCATGATCGAATGACGGAAGGGCTGGCCTTCACCCAACCGCTCTCCCGTGCCGCCGACGCCCCGGCCGGAAGCCGTGCCCCGGCCTTCTGGCTGTCAGCCTTGAGCAGGCCCCACCTCGAATCCACTGGGAATGTCCGGAATGTGGGGAAGCCGGAGTGATCGACGGGTGGACGGGGTCGGATGTTGATTTGTCTACGGTCTCCGACATCGGCTCCGTTGGTAGTGAAGTTCGCAAGGTGATTTCGAGGGCGGGGTATCAGCTTCTGCTGGACGAACTCATCATCGACCAGGACTGTGAGCGCATCCTCTACCGTGCCCGGCCGCACCCCGATGGGGTGGAGCTGTCGGGCCCCGAGGACGACTTCGATGTCCTGATGGATGCTGTGGCCTCCGAGGCGAACCATGCCATTTATCGATTGCAGCGACACCGGTGGAACGAACTCTATGACCAACTCGATCCGCAAACCGAGGACTCAATCGAAGCTCTTGTTGACGTGTTCGCCGACGAGCTCAGTCATTTCGAGCTCGTAGTCGGGAGGGCCCCAGTTGGAGAGCTCATACGAGAGAGAATCGCAGCAGTCGCTGCGCAGTTGGGAGTCTCCGAGCGCACTGCACGCCGATACATGACCGATGAGGTCCTCCGTGATCTTGCCCGCGATGCGGCGGTGGAACTGGCGGACGAACGGCCCGGAGCAGACCTGTTCGCGCAGCCTCGCAACATCGGCGTTGGCATCGGAACCATCGGACGAACTCTGGCCGCCCTTTCAGAAGCCGCCCACGTCCGAGTCGCGAATCAGGACACGGTCGGCGCTCATGGTCTTCTCGAGATGATCTCGTTGCTCGGACAGATCCTGAGCCAACGCCCCGCTACTGACAGCGAAGATGAAGTCCAGCTTCCGCAGGCTGCACTGACTCGGTGCGCCCGGTTGCTCGAAGCCACCGCAGAGATGATGGCCGAGGGCGCGGCTACCGCGTACGAACTGACGCCACCCGCATTGAAGCAACTCGCCTCGACATTCGCCGAGGATTCGGCGATCCTCAGGATGCTTGTGGACGAGCAGGGTACCGGTCCGTCCAACAGCGCCTGACTACGTGCTCCGGAGAGTCACCACGACTGCGCCAGATCCGGCACGGATCTAGAGGTGGTGGTACCGGCGCCGTGACCGCACCCTTCCGAGCAGCCATGACCGGTAGACAGCGGTCCCCGTCTGGTCGAAACTGGTGGCCGTGGGCACGGCCGTCCGAAGCAAACTCGAAGAGCGGGTGATCAGGGCGGCCGGAGCCGCGCTGACCGATCACCAGTATGTGACCTCCATTGATGTGCTGGTGGGAATGGGCTGGCTCACGACATCCCAGGTCGACCAATGGCGTCAGGGCCGGGTCGACTGCCTGGAACGTGTGGTGAACGCAAATCTCTCCAAGGTCTCGACCGCGATGGGCGTATTCCGTCGCTGGGTCCAGAGTGAGGGGCTGCAGCCCAGTGAAACTGGCTATGTAGCGCGAACCAGGGATCATCGCCGGTTGCAGTTCTCGAAGAGTGGGAACCCACGAATTGAGGCTGCCTATCGAACGCATTGGGTCTCGCCGATGCTTTCCGAGGCCAAGAGGACTCGTCTGGCCGATAAGCAGAGCCGGCCTCCCGATCTACTCGTCATCTCGCCGCTCAAGGAGTGGATCTGCGGGGAGTGCGGCGGCAGCGGTGGTCTCCTGTTCATGGAGGGAGACGGCCCGCTGTGCCTTGACTGTGCAGACCTCGGCCACCTGGTCTTCCTGCCCTCTGGTGATGCAGCGCTCACCCGTCGAGCCAGGAAGGCGAGCGGACTGGCTGCGGTGGTCGTGCGGTTCAGTCGGTCGAGAGGCCGTTACGAGCGCCAGGGACTACTCGTCGAGGAGGAGGCACTCGCCCAGGCCGAGGTGGCCTGCCTGGCCGACGAGGAAGTGAGGGAAAGGCGCCGCCGGCGCGATGCCGAGTACCGATTGGGTGAGGATCTCGTCTTCCAGGACGCATTCGGCAAGGAGATCACGCGACTGTTCCCCGGCTGTCCGGTGGAGAGGGCCACGGCCATCGCCGCCCACGCTGGGACCCGGGGCAGTGGGTGGGTCGGGAGGAGCGCTGACGGCCGGGCCCTGGACCCCAATGCCGTGACGCTCGCTGTCGTGGCCTCTGTGCGTCACCGCGAAACCGGCTACGACCAGCTCCTCATGTCCGGTATTCCTAGGGCTCAGGCTCGCGAGCAGGTGCGATCGGAGATCCAGCGGGTCCTCGACGTCTGGCGCGCACCGGACGGTGAGGGCTGACCTGCCGCCGGGTTGATCCACTTGATTCCATCGCTGAGGAGTGACATCATTTGTGATGTCACGTTGGTCCATCGAACTGGAACCGGAGGTTGAGCAGTGGGTGGACTCGCTTCCGGCTGGCCAGTTCGCCACGGTCGCTTCTCGGATCGAGTACCTGGGTGAGCATGGTGCGGCTATCCGCATGCCGCGGTCCAGGCCGCTTGGTGATGGCCTCTTCGAGCTCCGGTTCGATCTGGCCCAGAAGGCCCAGCGCATCACGTTCTTCTTCCCCGCAGGGAAGCGGATCGTGTTGCTGACCACATTTCGTAAGCAACGTCAGAACGAGCGGGCTCAGGTGGCCCGAGCCAGACAGGCGATGGCCCGCTGCATCGCCGAGGACCACACAGTTGAAGGAGAGGCAGAATGACCCGATCAAGTTGGGTACAGCTGAAGGAAACGAAGCTCGACGCCATGTCGATCGCCGAGCGGGCCGAGTACGACAGGGCCTTCGCCGAGGCCAAGCTGGCCGCCGATGTCGGTGAGCGCATCCACGACGCCCGGGAGGCCGCCGGCCTCAGCCAACGAGAACTGGCCCGTCGCATGGGTACGAGCCAAGCGGCCATCGACCGTCTCGAGTCTGGAGGTGTGGGTGCCACACTGACGACCCTTCAGCGGGTGGCCACTGCACTTGGACTCGAGGTCAACGTCGAACTTCGGCCGTCTGCCTGAAGATCGTCATTGAATCGCCCGAAATTCTGGGACAAGGCGGGTGCATAACCGGTGATGTGGGGCACCCTGCGAGCCCCGTACAACGGGATACCCAGTGACCGGGTACTCGTGCTGCCGTGCTCCAGGAGGCGCCCAGGTTGTCACCGGCGACGCGCGGGGTCATGCCTCTAGCGCCCTCTCAAAGCTGAGCCAGGAAGGACCATCCCAGGCAGGGATTGGGCTCGTGCCAGCTTCATGAAGACGTAAGGCAGCCAAGGTAAGGTTCAAGAAGCTGGGGCTGCCGAAAGGATCAAACATGTATCGCAAGGTGACGATCGGGATCAGCACAATTGCGGCGATGCTGCTCGGGATGGCTGGGATCAGCAGCCCGGCCGGAGCGGCGACCCCCCCACAGCCTCAACTGGTCATGCCCCAGGGGACTGCGTTCTCGATCCTCGGGCACGACTGCGGGTCGATCACGGAGTACGCGTATGTGACCGGGTTCGACAACTCCATCGATCCATCGGCGGGTTACCCAACGGGCGACATCCTCCTCTCCACCCGCTGCGGTGGCAGTGGGAGGGGCGGGGGCGGGGGATCGACCACCTACACGGCGTGGACCGCCGACACGTGGGACCTGACCGGAGCGTTGCTCTCCTATTCAGTCTCCTCGGGCACCCCCAGCGTCGACCCCGGCTTCTCGACAACGGATCCTCTCACCGGGAATCAGATCAACAACTCCCCCAGCCCTTGCCCCGGCACTGGGGGGACGGGAAGCACCGCATATGCGTGCTTGGCATGGGCGAGCACCTTCACACCGCGGCCGAGGGTCACCGGAATCACACCGACCATCGGTCCAGCCACCGGGGGCGCCACCGTCACGATCTACGGCGACGGCTTCAGTGCCGCCACCGGAGTCGACTTCGGTGGCACCGCCGCCACCAGCGTCACGGTCAACAGCGACAACTCCATCACCGCCGTCTCACCCGCCGATACGTCCGGCACGAATCCGGACACAGTCGACGTGACCGTGGTATCGCCCGGTGGTACCAGCTTCACGACCTCTGCCGACCAGTTCACGTCGTATGTCCGACCGACCATTACTGGAGTGAGCCCCAACCACGGCGGAATCTATGGCGGCTACTACGTGACCCTGCACGGCACCAGTTTCATCGGGACCACGGGGGTCATGGCCGGTGACATACCCACCGCCTGGCAGGTCATCGGTAACACGACCATGAGCGTCTACGTCCCTGCCGGTGACGGCGGGATCGGTGACAGCATTAGCTTCAGCGTGACCTCACCGGGTGGAACCAGTCTGAACACGTCCGCCGACACATTCACCTACACGGCACCTGCCTCGGTGACGCTCACTCCGTCCAAGGGCCTTCCCGGCACGGCGGTCAAGGTCAGTGGCGCACATTTTCTCGGGGGTGAGAAGGTGACGATTGTCTACCTCACCGGGCTGCCCTCTCCGAGGCCCTTCGAGGTGACGATCTGCTCTACGACCACGAAGGCCTCGGGTGCCTTCGTTTGCAGTGGCAAGATCCCGTACAAGTACAATGCAGGAGCCACGGGTTCTCACGGGATCGACGCCACGGGTTCGGCCGGCGATCATGCGAGCACCTTCTTCACCCTGACCTGATCCTCGCCTCGACCCAGGAGCGTTCGCCGCTTGCCCTCCAACGGGCCTGCCACGCTTATCCGGTGATCGGGGGCAGTCAGCGGGGTTCCGATTGCAGTTCGCCCAACCGTCTTCGCCGCTTCCATTCCTTGAATCTGTCGTCTCGGAAGGTAGGCCCCGTGATGACTCCAACTCTGATTCCGTAGTGCCTGCTCATTGCCTTGGCGGCCAGCTGCAACATCACAATGCCAGCGGCGATCAAAATGATGTCCAGACAGAGGACGACCCATCCGACGGTCCGGTAGGCAACATCGGTGCTGTTCATTGCGGTTCCAAATACGAGGGCGACAGGACCCACGAGGAGTCCAGCAATGCCCACGCAGCGCATCGCTCGCCCTTGCAACTGAGCAGCCCGCCGACCGATTTCTGGCGTCCAGTAAGGCACGAACCTCGGGCTGAGTGGCGACGGGCTGGCCATGGCTACTTCATCGGCCGCCTGAGCTGACCTCTAAAGGGTGTCACCGAGTTGCCATCGGGCACGGTCGATACCGCCCCGCTCCCGGTGATTAGGGGCACGTCGTCCTTGGTTCAGGTGCCCTGCTCAGGGTGGAGACCAAACTGGTCGATACCCGATACGTGTGGATTGACGGTCGTAGCCGGTTGCTGGTCTGTGGTGCGGTCGTTCTGGCGGTAGTCGGGGCAGTCTTTGCGGTCACAGAAGCAACCCGCAACCTGCCGTCCGACACGCCCGTGTTGCCGAAGGTGGTGGTGACTGGCTCGACCACAGCAGTCGATTTGGCGCACGAATACGCCCGGTATCTTCCCAATCCAGAATGGACCGGCTCGTCCAAGTTCGTCATCAAACAGACGGCCCTATCTGTACCAAGCTATACACGACAAATCCTCGGGAGTGCTGGGAAGGTCGCCGATGGCAGCTTCCTGGACTCGTCGGATGACTGGCTGCTCATCGCTCCGTCCACGTCTCCAACGGCTGCTCAGAGCTTTGGAGACCTCAACGTCGTATTTCTCAGGTTCAATAGCGCAAGGAGCGCCCAGTCGGCGTGGCGGCATATTGAGTCGGTGGCAGTCAAGAAGCCTCCTGGAATGTCCACTCTTTCCAACGGCGTCTTTTTCTCATGGACCTCCGATGATCCGACCCCTTCGACCTTCCTGTTCGCCACCGGAACAACGTTGGTGTGGGCGGCGTCGAACTGCTATAGCTCGAACACTTGCTACCAAGTCACAAGGCAGGTTGGCACGGCCATGGACAGGTCACTAGAGGCGTCGGCCGGGGCGTAGTTCGCACCTCTGATCGCCTGCCATCAAAGTGCTCGGGGGCACCCTACCGATGTTCGGCAGGATGTCTTGTGGAAAGCTTTGCGGGTATGAACAGATTGGCGGTTGGCGTCGTTGGGTGCTTGCTCTCGGTGGCCTTGTTGGAGACCGGATGCGGGGCCGGGTCCTCATCGCCAGCGGCTAGCCATCGGCCCACCTCGACCACTGCCAGACCATCTATCCGTCTAATGGCACAGCGAGTCACCGTCACACCTCGGACAAGCCTCCAGGATGGACAGCAGGTGACGGTCAGCGTCAAGGGCTTCTTCCCGACCACAAAGTTCTATCTGTCAGAATGTGAGACACCGACACAGGCAAACCGTTTGGGTTGCGGTGAGCAGTTGGCGGCCCAGCCATTCGGCCTTACCGACGAGAATGGCCAAGGCTCCGTCTCATTCACGGTCCACCCGAGTGCCGCAACCGAACCCCTTAGCGCAGATTCAGTCCCCTGCTCAGGAGAGTGCGTCATCGTCGCCACCTCAGGAGCTGATGGGTCTTTTGGCTTCGCACCAATCACCTTCGCAGGGTGAGCAAGTGCAGCCCCTGACCTGATGTTTGGGGATGGCGATCCCATTCGTCACCAACAACCCACAACGACAGTGGGACTACACTTCGAGTCGGGAATGAGCCAGTCTCTCGAAGGTCTCCACCAGCCTCCCCGAGTTGCCAGGGCCTTTGCCCGCTTGACAGCTCCTCGGAGTGCTCCTCGCTTAGTGGTTCGCCTCCACAGATGGGAATACCTTCACACGCAGGGTCGATTTGGATACGGAATATTCGGCGTTCCGATCCTTCTTCTCCACACAAGGGGACGGCGATCAGGAAAGCGGCGATCGAACCCCTTGGTATTTGCCGTCGATGCAGGCCACTTGGTTGTTGTGGCCTCCAATGAGGGCAGCGACGCATCCCCCAACTGGCTGCGCAATCTCGAAGCCTCGCCAGATGTCGAAGTGTGGATCGGCCGCCGCAAGCTGCGAACCACTCCACGCATTCTCCATTGCGAAGCCCCGGACTATGAGCGTTTGTGGACCTTGATGAACGTGGTCAACTTTGCACGCTACGAGCACATGCAAGCCAAGACCGAGAGACCCTTCCCAATCGTTCTGCTAAAGCCGAATGACTAGCAGCGAGAAGGTTTGTCCTGCGACCAGAGACGGCCCCTCGTTTACGTGGCTGTTGACCCGAGGAACCTGAGGGTGACCTCTCGCCACTGTTCAGGCTGGTCCAAGTGAAGGTCGTGCTTGGCTTCGGGGAGTTCGACTATCTCAGCCTGTGGCAACAGGTCAGACATCCTTTGCATCTCGTTCAGCTCGATGACCCCATGGCCCGCTCTCACCACCAGGGTTGGGCACTGAATAGTCCTCCACTCCTCCCAATAGGAACGGAAAGCTGCCTGGCGAAGCGTCTCGATCATCACGGGAACATCGAAGGACGGCCACAGCCCTTGGTCGTCTTGAACGAGTCCGTCAGCCCAAGCCTCAGCAGCCAATGACGGCCCTCCGAAGTAGGCAATCGCAGCGTTCCAATCTGGAAAGGGAACTGGCCAGCGAAGCAACGATCGGCCTAGATCGTTGGCAGCTTGCTCGGCAGCTTTCATCGAACCCTTCCCGCCTGCGCCAGCGTCGGCCAGGATGAGCGCCTCGACTAGGTCTGGCCGCTGGGCGGCAAGGAGCAAGGCTGTCTGACCGCCAAGGGATTGGCCGATCAGAGTGACCGGAGGCTGGGCTAGCTCCTCGATCAGGAAACAGGCATCTTCGACGTAGGCCGAGCGGGACACGTCTGCGGGATAGCGTTCGCTGCGACCGTGACCTCGGGCATCAAATGCAATCACCCTATACTTGTCAGTCAGCCATCTCGCCGTGTCTTCCCACTCGCCAGCGTGACCGGCGAGTCCATGAAGCAGTACGACCTCACGTCCCGAGCCGCCGAAATCGAGACTCGCCAGTCGAACATCACCACGCTGCCGGGTCAGCCATGCAGGCACCCGTCATTCCTAGCACCGTGATTCGATCGAGCCGCAGAGGGACATTACCGCCTCCGAGCCGGTGATCAGGGACGCACTCACCAATCGTTGCTGTTGAACTCGCCGTATGCCACGGTTGAGGGATGACTCGGACAGCAGAGTGTGCTTGCGGACGAGTACGGGTGACCGTAGAGGGTGAGCCCGTCCTCGTCGCAGCCTGTCATTGCGATTTTTGCCAGCGGCGCACAGGCAGCATCGTGCAGGTAAGCGCCGTGTTCGCCGAGGAATGTGTATCCATCGCCGGCGAGACGAGTGTTTTCAATGGCCTGGAGGTCAACGGTGTGGGCACCTCCAATGGAGATGAGGTCAGTTACAACTTCTGCCCGACATGCGGCTCCACGGTGTTTTGGCGATTCAAGGACCGTCCGGTTGTGGCCGTCGCAGTGGGGAGTTTTGCTGACTCAGAGTTCCCCGCACCGACGATTGAGCTGCACACGCCCAATCGGCATAGTTGGATTTCGCCTGTTGAGGGTGCCGATCAGTACGAGGGGTTCCGACCCAGGTAGAGGATCACCATCCCCGGTATTCGCCCACCAACCGGCGTTGTGGGATAGCAGCACAGGGTCATGGGGTGAAGGCGAGGGAAGGCCATACGTCATCCGCCTTTGCCGGTCAGCTCGGCGTCTCGACGCTCAACGACTCGACGGTTGAAGAGTCCCACAAGGCCAATCGCCGCGACAATGACGACCACCTCGTACCAATCGTGCGTGTCCCGTTCAAGCGGCCATTTCGTTCCCCCGATCGCCACCACGGAAAAGGCGATCCCAACGGCGGCTTCGCCCAATACCTCGTAGCGTCTCCCCTGACGCCCAATTGGCCGTTTGGCGCCCATCGCTACCTCCGCGGCTGCCAGTGAAAAGTTGAAGACGAGCATGAGCGCCACGTAAAGAATCAGAAGGCTGGCAGCGGCCACACGGGGCAACTGGGGGAGAACAGAATCGCGAGCAAGGCAGCACCACCCCCGGCGGCAGCCGCATTGTTGGAGTCTTTCGCCCAACCAAGGTGTTTGCGGGAGGCCTCCAGTTGCTCAAGGGTTTGCGGCACGCCGCCAAGTATCGCGTCGGTCTGTGACTCCCAGGAGCATCGTTCGGGGACAGGTGTGCGGAAGTTGGAGCCAGGACTGCGAGAGAATGTGCCAATGGAGATTCGCACTGCCGAACGTCGGGACTTCGGTGTCGTTGGCGGACTGCGTTCCGAGTTCATGGCCGAACACAAGGGGATCGCTCTGAGCGCCCTCCCCGATCGGTTCCACGAGGCGACGCAGCAGTTCATCGCACGATCACACTCGGATGGGACCATGGACTCTTGGCTGGCGGAGAAGGAGGGTGAGGTCATCGGTCTGGTTTCGGTGGTCCTCCAGGACGTTCCACCTCGGCCGGAGGACCTCAGGACGGTCGAGGGCCTCGTGATCAACATGTACGTTCGACAGTCCGAGCGAA
>CAVZRJ010000004.1:0-263258 GCA_963777665.1 uncultured Acidimicrobiaceae bacterium | reverse complement strand
CGGCGAAGGAGTGGACGGGCTCGTGGCAATCAGTTCCATCGTCATATCGACGCCGCCGTTCCGTTGCGTGTACCGACCGGTTGGTCTAGTCTACGCGGTGAACCTCGACTTGCGCCGCGACGGCGCCACATCGGTCGGGGCAGGAAGGTCACCGTGATGACGCAGACGTCGAGGTGGAGCCACTCGCCGAGTGGAATCGAGAGTTCGGTGGCCGCCTGACCGAGCACCGCTTCGAGGGTCGCGTCGCGGTCGTCACCGGCGCAGGGCGTGGGATCGGCCGCGCCTACGCGCGCCTGCTCGCCGAGCGGGGCGCGAGCGTCGTCGTCAACGACCTCGGCGGCTCGATGGACGGTGTCGGGGCGGACACCGGTCCGGCCTCCACCGTCTCGGCCGAGATCGTCGACGCGGGCGGGGCAGCCATCGCCGACGGTAGCGACGTGGCGACCGTCGCAGGTGCAGAGGCGCTCGTGGCTGCGGCGGTCGGGGAGTTCGGACGTCTGGACATCGTGATCAACAATGCCGGCATCATCAGGTGGGCCGCATTCCCCGATGCCGATGCGGACAACCTCGCGCGGCACCTGGCCGTGCACGTCGGTGGCTCGTTCAACACCACCCGCGCCGCCTGGCCGCACATGGTCGACCAGCACTACGGGCGCATCGTGATGACGACGTCGACCGGGATGCTCGGGCTCCCGGCCAACACCTCGTACGCCACCGCCAAGGCTGCGGTCATCGGGCTCACCCGCAGCCTCACGACCGCGGGGCCTCCCACGGGATCAAGATCAACCTCATCGCACCTGCGGCGACGACCCGGATGGCGGGCCAGGGCTCCGGGGTCCCGGAGATGCCGCCGGAGCTCGTTGCGCCCATGGCAGCGTTCCTCGCCCACGAGTCCTGCCCGGTCAGCGGCGAGATCTACACCGCCGGAGCTGGTCGCTTCGCGCCGCCTGTTCCTGGCCTCGACCAGGGGGTACGTCCACCGAGGCCCGGAGCCGACGATGGAGGACGTCGCCCGGCACTGGGCCACGATCAACGACGAGGCCGGGTACTCCGTGCCTGCCGACCTCATGGCCTGGTCGGCCGGCTTCATGGACCACCTGCGCCCGGAGGACGCCGGCGCGGACGACGCCGGACCGGGCCATTGAGCCGCGAATCTGTACCGCTCGGTCCAATAGGATCGCTTCATGGACTTCTCGCTCAGCGGGCCGGAAGGGGAGCTGGTCGGTCTCTGCCGCGACTTCGCCCAGAAGGAGATCGCGGCACGCGCCCCGCTGGCGTGGGACGAGGCCCGGTGTCCGACCGATCTGCTCCGGGAGATGGGAGCGCTCGGCCTCCTCGGCATCCTCATTCCAGAGGAGTGGGGCGGGATCGGCATGTCGACGGTCGGGTTCGTCGCGGCAATGGAGCAGATCGGCCTGGCAGATCAGTCGGTGGCTGCGGCGTGGCAGGCCCACGTCACGATCGGCTCGCTGCCGCTGTACCTGTTCGGCACCGACTCCCAACGAGAACGTTGGTTGCGACCGCTGGCCGAGGGGCGCGTGCTGGGTGCGTTCGGGCTCACCGAACCCGACGCCGGTTCTGACGCGCGTGGGGATCCGCACCCGAGCAGAGCGGCGTGACGGTGGCTGGCTGATCAACGGCCGCAAGACGTTCATCTCCAACGCGGGAACCGACATGTCGTTCGGGGTGACCTTGTTGGCCCGCACGGAGTCCACAGAAGGGGAGGAGCCGAGATTCGCCAGCTTCGTGGTCGAGAAGGACACCGCCGGGTACACCATGGGCCCGAAGATGCGCGGCATCGGGTGGCGGGGCCTCGACACGCGTGAGCTGTACTTCGACGACGTCTGGGTCCCCGACGAGCATCTCATCGGCGATCCGGGCCTCGGGCTCGGCCAGTTCCTGCGCACGCTCGAAGTCGGCCGCATCTCGGTTGCCGCCCTGTCGCTCAGCCTGATCCAGGCCGTGCTCGACCTGGCAGCGGACTACGCGCGCCAGCGGGTGCAGTTCGGGCGGCCGATCTCGACGTTCCAGGCTGTCCAGTTCAAGCTCGCCGACATCGCAACCGAGCTAGAGGCCGCACGCTGGCTCACCTACCGGGCTGCCTACCTGCGGGACACCGGCCAGCCGTTCCGGACGGAAGCGGCGATGGCCAAACTCAAGGCCAGCCGCGTGGCCACCTGGGCCGCGTCGGAGGCGGTGCAGATCCACGGTGGCCTCGGGTACATGCTCGACACACCGGTGGCCCGCTTCTACTGCGACTCGAAGGTGCTCGAGATCGGTGAGGGCACCAACGAGATCCAGCACCTGGTCATCGCACGCGCCCTGGGATGCTGAGTCAGACCGACACGAGGCGGCGGATGGCTGCGGCGATGGTGCCGCGATCGGGGAGCCAGGCCCGTTCGAGGTCGGGAGCATAGGGCGGGGGAGTCGCCGCGGCTCCGACCCGTTCGATCGGCGCGTCGAGGTCCCAGAACGCCTCGCGAGCCACCGTGGCTGCGATCTCGGCGCCGATGCCGAAGGGGACGACCGCTTCGTGCGCAATGAGGAGCCGGCTCGTCTTGTGCACCGAATTGAGGACCGGCACCATGTCGAGCGGAACCACCGTCCTCAGGTCGATGACCTCGACGGAGATCCCGTCCCCGGCCACCTGCTCGGCCGCCGCCACTGCCTCGTGGACCATCCGTGAGATCGACACCACGGTGACATCCGATCCGTCACGGACGATCGCGGACCTGCCGATCGGAACCAGATGGTCGGGTGGCGGCTGGGGCCCCTTCATGCCGTAGAGGAGCCTGTTTTCGATGAAGACGACAGGATTTGGATCCTGGATCGCGGCACGGAGCAGGCCGTAGGTGTCGGCCGGCGTCGACGGCATGACGACGCTCAGCCCGGGAATGTGTGCGAGCAGCGCCTCGAGGCTCTGCGAGTGCTGGCTTCCCGAGGAGCGGCCGGCTCCGAACTGGGTCCGCACGGTCAGCGCCATCTCGGCGGCTCCGCCGGTCATGAAGGGCAGCTTGGCGGCCTGGTTGAGCAGCTGGTCGAAGCAGACGCCGATGAAGTCGAGGTACATGATCTCGACCACGGGCCGCATCCCGGCCATGGCCGCACCGACTCCCAGTCCGACGATCGCCGTCTCGGAGATCGGGGCGTCGCGCACACGGTCCCCGAACCGATCGCGCAGTCCCTTGGTGAGCCCGAAGACGTTACCGCCCGCCCCGACGTCGATGCCGGCCACGAACACGCGGTCGTCGCAGGCGAGCTCGGCTTCGAGCGCCATACGGACCGCATCCATGGTGCGGAACACCGGCGCATCGTCACCCGGCGGAGGCGGCTCTGCCCGCTCGGGTCTCGCCCGTACGACGAAGTCGGTCAGGGTGGCCGGGTCCGGGGTGGCGAGCCGCCGCGCAGTCTCGACCGCGTCGTCGAGCTGCTCAGCGACGGACGACTCGAGCGTCTTGATCTCCTCGTCACCGGCGCCGGCTTGTCGGAGGTGCCGCTCGTGCGCGAGCAGCGGGTCGCGCGCCTCCCATGCGCGGACCTCCTCCGGTGACCGGTAGCGTTGCGGGTCTCCCTCGTAGTGCCCGTGCCACCGGTAGGTTTCCGCCTCGACGACCGCTGGACCGCGACCGGTGCGTACGGCGAGGACGACGTCCTCCATCCTGGCTGCTGTCGCGGCGACGTCGTTGCCGTCGACAGCGACATAGTCGATGCCGTAGCCGGCGGCCCGTCGCTCGAGTGGCGCCCCGTGCTGGGTCGAGACGTGCGAGAACTCGGCGTATCCGTTGTTCTCGCAGAAGAAGACCACCGGCAGGTGCCAGACGGCCGCCAGGTTCAACGCCTCGTGGAACCCACCCTGCGCGGGCGCGCCGTCACCGAAGAAGGCCACGGCTATGCCGCCGTCGTCCCGGAGCTGCGCGGCAGTCGCTGCTCCGACCGCGATCGGCAGGCCCGCCGCCACGATCCCGTTGGCGCCGAAGATCCCGAGCGTCGGGTCTGCGATGTGCATCGAGCCTCCGCGGCCACGATTGGTGCCCTGGTCCTTGCCGGTGAGCTCGGCGAACATCCCGAGCGGGTCGAGGCCCTTCGCCAGGCAGTGGCCGTGGCCGCGGTGGGTGGAGGTGATGACGTCTCCCGTGCGCAGCGGCCAGCACGCGCCCACGGCCGCCGCCTCCTGCCCGATCGAGAGGTGCACGAAGCCGGGGATCTCGCCGTCGCGGTAGAGGGTGGCCACCCGCTGCTCGAACCCACGGATGAGCAGCATCCGGCGGTACATCTCGGTGAGGTCGGCCAGCGAGAACCCTGGCGCCGATGGTCGACTGGCAGCCACGACGTGTAGTGTACTGGTCGGTACAATGAGGCGGAGAGCGATGACCGATCCGATCGAGATCCCCGGGAAGCTCGTCGCTCCAGGACGGTGCGGTCCGGCTGCCGCCGGCAGATACCCGATCGCATGACGGTGTCGCCACGGGTCGTCGTGATCACCGGAGCAGGGGGCGCACTGGGTGCAGCACTCTCGCAGCAACTCGCACGCGAGCCCGCCACGACACTGGTGCTGAGCGATGTGAGCGCACCCTCGCTCGAGGCCACCGTTGCCGGGCTCCCTCGGGCCGACGGGATGGTCGAGACGGTGCTCGCGGACGTGAGCGACTTCACGGAGGTCGAGTCCGTGGTCGCGACGGCGGTCGAGCGCTTCGGACGCCTCGACGTGCTGATCAGCAACGCAGGAGTGCTCTCACCGAACGGGCGGATCCACAATCTGTCGACCGAGGACTGGGAGCGAGCGTTCCGGGTCAACCTCCTGGGCGCCGTCAACGGCATCCGAGCCGCGGTGGCCGTCATGCGCCCGCAACGGTCGGGCTCGATCGTGCTCACGGCGTCGGTCTCCGGCATCACGGCGTGGTCCCATGCAGCGCCGTACTGCGCGACGAAGGCCGCAGTGATCCAGCTGGCCAAGGTTGCCGCGGTCGAGTACGCCCGTGACGGGATCCGGGTCAACTGCGTGTGTCCAGGGACCTTCCGGTCGGCGATCCACGCCGATCTTCCGCCGGATGCGCTCGACGCCGTCGCCGCGCGGCATCCCCTCGGGCTCGGATCGGCCGGCGACGTCGTGGGCGCGTACTCCTATCTCGCCAGCGACGCCTCGCGTTGGACGACCGGATCGGCGATCGTCGTCGACGGCGGATATTCGGCTCCTTGAGCGGCCGTCAGGTGCGTCCCCCGGCGCTGTCGACGATCCCGTGCATGAAGATCTCGGCGAATGGCTTCGCCACATCGCGAGCGGACAACGGCCCACCCGCCTTGAGCCAGAGGTAGGTGTAGTTGTGCATCCCGAGCCACGCCATGGCAGTCAGTCTCGGCTGCACCTCACGGAATTCGCCGGCGTCGACGCCGGCCTGGACGACAGCTTCGACCCGTCGCTCGTACTCCCTGCGGCGCCCTCGGAACCGCTCAGCCCGCTCGCCGGTGAGCGCCGGGAACTCGTGGAGGAAGACCCAGACGTGATCCGGATAGCGGTGGATCACGTCGAGCAGCTCCTCACCGAGCATGGCCAGCTGCTCAGACGGCGAACCGCCCGCCTCGGCCACTCGCTCGGCGCCGACCATCACCTCGTCCATCACCCGATCGTGGATCGCGGCGAGGAGCTCCTCCTTGGAGCCGATGTAGTGGTACAGCGCGCCTTTGCCGAGATCGTTGGCGGTGCACAGCTCGGTGATACCGGTGGCGTGATACCCCTGCTGGGCGAAGACACGCGCGGACGTATCGATGATCGCCTCGGTGCGCGCGTGCCGCTTGGCGCTCCGTCGGGAGTCGTCGGTCGTCACCGTTTCGGACATCTGCAGCTCCCTGCGGCCGTCGGCCCACTGACGTCGGGATAAGTAGAATGACTGGTCGGTACAAGTCTGTCACGGTTCGGGAGGGAAGTCGGAGTGGTCAAGTGAACCCCCTTCGGTGGAGCCCACCTGAGACTCCCGAGCGACGAGGTCCAGCCGAGGCATCGACCGCTGTCGCCGCGTGTGCCGAGACCATGAGGTCCCGGCGGTGACGGCTGCAGCCGCGATGCAGGCGGACATGAATTGGTTCGCCGTTCTCGCCCACCACGCCAACCGCACACCCGACAAGGCGATCACGGTGTTCGAGGGTGACGCGATCACGTACGGGGAGATGGCCAGCCGGGCGGGTGCCTTGGCTGGCGGCCTGAGCGAACGTGGGGTCGGTCGCGGCGACGTCGTGGGGCTCCTCGCCTACAACTGCCCCGAGTTCCTGGAGACGGTCTTCGCCGCCAACTACCTCGGCGCGATCGCGATGCCGATCAACTGGCGACTTGCCGGGCCTGAGGTGCGGTACATCCTCGAGCACTCCCACGCTGCTGCATTGGTGTGTGATGGATTGCTCGCCGATCTTGCCGGCGAAGCGACGACGGGCATCGAAGCCACGTTGCTGCGTGCGTGCGTCTCCCCAATCGCTCCCGACGGGTGGATCACGTTCGGCGACTTGGCCGCGATCCCGAGCAGGGTGGGACCAACCCCGACGTCCGCTGACGATGTCCACCGCCTCATGTACACATCGGGCACCACAGGACGCCCCAAGGGCGTCATGATCACCCATGCCAACCTGGCGTGGAAGAACCTGGCGCACCTCATCGAGTTCGGCTTCACCAGTGCCGATCTCGGACTCGCCTGCGGGCCCCTCTACCACGTCGGCGCGCTCGACCTCACCACCACGTCGCTCATCGCGGCGGGTGCGACGACGATCATCCATCGTTCGTTCGACGCATCCGACGTCGTCGAGGAGCTCGAACGATCTCGGGTCACCACCGTGTGGCTGGCTCCCGCGATGGTCAACGCAATCATGGCACTACCCGACATCGGTGAGCGCGATCTGTCATCGGTGCGGCTGATCATCAACGGTGGCGAAAAGATGCCCATCCCGCTCATCGAGCGGCTCCAGCACACCTTTCCTTCGGCCTGGTTTGCCGATGCGTACGGCCTTACCGAGACGGTATCCGGAGACACCTTTCTCGACCGGGACAGCATCGTGCGGAAGCTCGGCAGCGTGGGTCGGCCGTGCCTCTACCTCGAGCTGGACATCTGGGACGAGCAGGGGAGGTCGGTGCCTGCGGGTGAGCGCGGTGAGATCGTCATGCGGGGCCCGAAGGTCTTCAAGGGCTACTGGCGGGACCCCGATGCCACGACTGTCGCCTTCGCGGGAGGATGGTTCCACACCGGGGACATCGGCGTCAGAGACGACGACGGGTACCTCTACGTCGTCGATCGCCTCAAGGACATGATCGTGTCGGGGGGTGAGAACATCGCGAGCTCGGAGATCGAGCGGGTGCTCTACGAGCACGACTCGGTGCTCGAAGCGGCTGTGGTCGGACGCCCTGACGACCGATGGGGCGAGGTTCCGGTGGCGTTCGTCGTCTTGCGCGACGAATCGACCGCGACGGCGGAGACACTTCTCGAGCACTGCCGTGTCCATCTCGCCCGGTACAAGGTTCCGAAGGAGATCGTGGTCGTCGAAGCAGTGCCGCGTAACCCGTCCGGCAAGGTCCTCAAACGCGAGCTCCGAGATCGGCTGAGCCGACCAGCTGAGGGCTGAGCTAAGGAACGGAGACGGCACGCGGTCGCGCATGGGCGAGGCAACGACTGAGCGGGCACGGATCGGCTGGCGCCACGTCGCAGGAGTCCCGCCCTGATCCGCCCGAGGAGAGCGTGTGTCAGTTGTTCCATATGTCATCGCCGCGAACTCCGTCGACATTTTCCCGCGCGTGATACAAGTGACCAGCGGGTAGTTGAGGAGGTGGCGCCTCGTCTGATGGAGCGGCGAGTTTGCCTTCGCAACGATCTGGCGTTCGCCCAGCTCAATCCAGGAGGTTCGTAAATGTCCCGTCTGTTCCGGTTCCCGGCCATCAAGATGGCCCTTGCCGTGGTCCTGGTCGCGTTGAGCATCGGCGGCACGGTGTTGGCGCTCGAAGGAACCTCTGGCGCTGTTACGACGTTGCCACCTGTCGACCACCAGCTTTGCTACACCGCTGCGACAACCGGCTTCAAGCTCCCCCCAGCGGGCAGCGTGCGTCTGATCGACCAGTTCGCCGCGAACGGGTTCGTACCGAGGATCAGCCCGCTGAGTATCAACTGCAATCCTGTTCAGAAGACGGTGGTTCTGCCCGCGGGCCCCAAGACGACCATCATTACCAATCCCATGGCTCACCTGGCGTGCTTCCCGATCACAGCGGCCACCCAGCCCGCCCATGTGGTGAGGGTGACCAACCAGTTCGGCACCGGGACGCTCAACACCGGCCAGCCCAAGCTCCTGTGCCTGCCGACGTGGAAGGGCCTGACCCCGCTCCCCAAAGAGCCGACCAACCAGCCGCCGGGTCTCAATCACTTCACCTGCTACTCGGTGACCTACGTGCCGGGCACTCCTCCGTACAAGGTCCCCGGTCCCGTGTCCTTGAAGGACGAATTCGCAAAGGCGCCAGTTGGGGTCACCGTGGGCACGCCTCAGCTCCTCTGTCTGCCAACTGAGAAGATCATCGTGACGCCCCTCGGGACGAAGACCTACCCGATGATCAACCCCGTCAAGCACCTGCTGTGCTTCAACGTGAGTCCAACGCCCATCCGGAACCCGGTGTTCGACCTCAACCAGTTCGGGAACGCCACCGTGAGCATCCGGGTGACGAAGTACCTCTGCCTGCCATCGAACAAGACGGTCCTGAAGTAGCGGGCCTGACGTCTACTCGGTAGCCGGGTCGGGTCGCCCCACACCACTTGTGTTGGGGCGACCCGCCGGGGCCGGGAACGCCGGCTGGGTCGGACCCTCGGACCCAACTCGATGGCAATCGTGGGCCTGGGGGTCTCTGCGCCGACCTCCCGGGAGATCGTTTCGACGGTCGTCGCCCTTTTTGAGTCCTTCGGCAATCCGCGTTCCGCATCGAACTGTCACCGGTGGCCGGCCCGCCGCACCTCGCGGAGGAACTGGAGATGGTCGGGCTCCGCTTCTCGATCAGAGCATCACCAAGAAGGTGCGTTCCACGGACGATCTTGCGCCGCCCGCTACCGACGTCGAAGTCCGCATGCTGGGCCGAGAGGACCGAGATGCGGGTCGCCGAGCTGAATGTCGTGGCATGGGGAGCATGGGAGGCCTCGGACTCGCTGAGAACATGGTTTGGGTGCACCGTTGGGACCCAGACCTTTCGTCACTACGGCGCCTTCGACGGCGACCGGCTCGTTTCAGTCCTGGCCCTGGCCGTCGGAGATGCGATCGGCTGGACGGCGTTTGCCGCCACCCATCCGCGGTATCGGGGTCACAGGCTGAGTCGAGCTGTCAGCCATCCGGCCCTCTTGGATGCCCGAGCACTCGGCTGTCGGATCATGCACTCGGAAATGGACAGTCGATACAAACTGTCGAGGGAGCGGTCGTGGGACACGCTCTACGAGCGCCCTTCTATTCGCCGGTCCCGTAGGCGGCCTGAAGAGTGCCGAGGTCGAGCCGAGTGACCCGGACCGTGTGGTACCGGTCAGTTGTCGGCGAGCGCGGTGCGGGCGAGTGCTTCGACGGAGGCGAGGGAGCCAGGACCTTGGGCGGCCACGACGGTGCGGGTTCCATTGGAATAGGCGTTCACGATCGATCGACCGCCTATGGTCGCGCCGAACGCCCCATTGCCGACTCCGGAGATCGCTGGCATCGCCGGCGCTCCCGGGGCGTTGCCCACCTGCCCGGCGAAGACTGCCGCCGATTGGTGCGCAAAGATCGCCACTGCGGCGTTGCCGCCGGCACTCATGTACTCGCACACGATGCCGCCGCCACGCGTCGCAGTCTGGACCGGGCCGCTGAAGGAGCCGCCAAGGGCAGTCTCCGCTTGGTTCAACGGCGGGCAGGTGGCGGCGCCGGCCGTCGCGGCCACCGTGGTCGTCGTGCTTCCGGACGTCGTGGCGGTCGACGACGGTGTTGTGGTCGACGAGGACGGTGAGCTGGTGGTCGGGCTGGAGCTCCCCGACCCGCAACCGGCGAGGAGGAAGCCGACTGCCAGGGCACCCGCCGCCAACGCGGTGCGCTTCTTCATGTCAGCGACCATAGGACCTGGTTGTGCCCCGGGCAACAGGTCAGGGGAAAGGCCTCGTCTACGGGCTTCTCGACCACCATGCCGCCAGAGCGGACGTGTCACCGCTTGTACCCGAGTCCGACGGCACGCACTGCCTTGTTGATCTGACGGTTCCCCTCCCGGTAGATCGCCCGGCGGGCCTGTCGCTGTGCAGCTCCCTCGACCCCACCGGCGAGGCCCCCACGCCGATAGCCGTGCTCCACAGCTTCGACGTTCCCGAGGTCGCGGGCGAAGCGGTAGAGCTGCGACCGGGTCGTGCTCATGTGTCGATCACCTCCTTCGTCCGGCGGTCGGCCAGGATCACCCGCTCGACGATGGACCGCAGCGCCTCGGGGTCGGAGGTCGCCTCCATCCGGGCGAGGTCCTCCGCTGAAACCGGCGCGCAACCGAGGCCCTGGTCGTCATGGGTGCGGCGCCACGTGAGCCACGCCTCCCCGTCGGGATCCTCGTCGGTCTCTTCGATCGCGTTGATGAGCGCGACAACTTCGATCTCACCGTCCCCGGCCACGTCGTACTCGATGAACAGCACGTCAGCACCTCCCCAACGGTTCGTCATCGCGCGAATGTCCGTCGATGCACCCTATGTCGACGGGACAGGCCGTGCGCACTGTTCGCACCGTCTCGCCGTCACGCAGATGGTCGGTCGAAGTGATCGACGGCTCACCGTTCGCCTGCACTGTGGGCTGGATCCGGGAGCGATCCAGGTCCACCTCGAGCTACTCCGTTCAGGACTGGGATTCAGCCGTGCCCGCGACGGTCGGCCCGTGGCTCGTCCTGGTGGCACCCTGAGCCAGTGTGGACGCCCCAGTGGGTGGCACCAGACTCCGATTCGAATCGAGGCTCTGCGCAACGATCTCATCTACTATGACGGCGGCGTCAGCCTCGGGAAGGCGCGCCGGAAAGCTGGGGGACGGATGCGGCTCAGGGGAAGTCTTGCGTGGTCGGTAGTCGCCGTTTGCTTCGGGGGTTTCCTGGCCGCCTGTTCGTCGGGATCACCGGCGGCCACAACACCAACAGGCGACAGTGTTCCATTGGTTTCGGGCGGTGCGACGGGGCGGTCGGCATATCTGGTCTATTGGGACCAGAACGAGGAGGTGGATTTCTTGTCCATGCCCTCGGGACTCCAGGGTCAACTGCTTCCTGCCTGGGACCTCAACGGCCAGATGTGCATCCTGCCCGACGGCCGGTTCGTCGGAGGCTACGACCCCACGCTGCCCAACCAAGACAACCTTGGCAGTGCGAAACCCTACAAGGAGCCGGCTGACGGAGAAGAGCTCGACGAACCGAACGGTTCGTTCAGCGGACAAACGCTCTACGTGCCGGGCCCGTACAAGATTCCGGGACAGCCGATCGGTGGTGATTCCCCGCCCACCGCCAATGGCGTGTTCAACAACAACCAGACCTATACCGGCTGCGCGATTGACAAATCCGGCAATGTGTTCGGAAACGACATCGCCACTGCACAGGGTCAGTACCCCCCGCCGAGCAGCGGACGGTTGGTCGAGTGGTTTGCGCCCAGTTATACGAACTCATGCATCGTGTACGGCCCGACCACGGGAGGGGTGGGGCCGCACCACACCGACGGAAGAGGCGGGTTGGCCCAGCCGGGGATGATGGCTCTGGCCGACAACGGCGACGTGCTGGTTCCCAACGTGGGCACATCGAGCGTGCTGCGCTTCGCCCAATCCTCGATGCCAACCAGCGCCTCGGAATGCCCGGGAGGTGTCTACCCGCGCAGCAAGGTACACCTGACGAATTTCGTCAAGAACGTGTCCTTTCCTGCCGGTGTCGCCAAGGACCCGACGTGTGACTGCTTCGCTGTCAGCAGCTATATCGGCACTCCCGCCATCAGCTGGTTCACCGGTAGTGGCCAGCCGGTTCCGACTCGTGGCACGGTGCCGGGGACGACGATTGCGGACCTCGGCAAGAGTCCCGATCAGTACAACCCGTTCGGAATGGCGTTTGCTCCGGACGGCACGCTGTACTTCATCGACATCCACATCACCTGTACCGGGGGGACACTCACCGGCTGTGGTCCGGCCAGCTACGGGGGTCGGGTGATGAAGGTGACCGTCGCCAACGGGCAGCCGGCGACCCCGGTCGCAGTCGCGACCGGGTTCGACTTCCCGACGAGCGTGACGGTGTGCGTACCGGCTATCAGCGTGTGCCCGTATCCCACAGGCAAGATTGTTGCGCCCCTGTCGGGACCGTCAGAGAACCCTGCACCTGATGCCGGGCCCACGTCCCACGCTCCAGCCAAAGCTGGCTTTGGATAGCCCTCACACCTCAGGACGACGAAAGGATCGGTGCCGATGACCGGGCAGGGCCATCTCGCCATCTGGCGGCTACTGTCGATGGGTGTGACCGTCGCCGTCCTGGCGGCCGGATGCGGCGCGACGATATCGCCGACTGCCAACGTGGTCCGCACAGGTCCGACCGTGCCGAGCCCGTGGGACTGGTCGACATACGGTCACGACGCCCAACACACGTTCCATGGTCGGACCACACTCACCGAGGCGTCGGTCAAGACGTTGAAGGTGGCCTGGTACTTCCCCACGAGCGATGCGGTGACCGCTACGCCGACCGTGGTCGACGGGACTGTCTACGTCGGGTCGTGGGACGGCTACTTCTATGCGCTCGATCTCGAAACAGGTGCGGTGCGCTGGAAGTACCACCTCAGCGCCCAGAACGGCGTGACGCCGTACCCCGGGCAGAACCCCCGTGACAGCACATCCGACGGGGGCCTCGTGACCTCCTCGGCCTGGTACCAGCCTGCCGAAAACGGTCATCCCGCTCTCGTGATCTTCGGCGGCGGCTATACGTTGTACGCGCTCGTTGCCTCGACGGGGGCCGTGTTCTGGCGACACGACTACTCCGGGCGTCTCAACCAACCGCTGGATCCCAACACGGACAACACCCGCATCTTCTCCTCGCCGGTGGTGGCCGACGGCCTCGTGCTCTTCGGAGTGGACACCGACGGCCAGTCGAAATCGCGGGGTTACATCGTCGGGGCCAACGTCAACTCCGGTGACCCCGTATGGGAGTTGCAGACCGACGTCGATGCTGCCGGTCACGTGATGAACGACGGCTGTGGGAGTGCATGGTCGTCAGGTACGGTGCTGCCACAACTCGGGTACGTCGTATTCGGTATGGCAGACTGCGGCTTCACCAACACCGAGCCGCTATCCGGAGTGATCCTTGCCCTCCAGATCGACAACGGGCACCTGGCGTGGGTGTACCGCCCGCGGATCAGCCATCTCGCCTGTGACTGGGACTTCGGAGCCTCCGTCAATGCAGGCACTACCGCTGGAGGGATTGCCACGTTCATCGGAGCGGGCAGTAAGAACGGGACCTACTACTCACTGAATCCGGCCAACGGCCACCTTCGATGGGCCACCAACGTCGTCTTCGGAGGCTTCTCGGGCGGATTCATCGCGACGACCGCATTCGACGGCCGGCGGGTGTACGCAACCACCGCCATCGGTGACTTCGGCCGCTTCGAGAAAGATACTCAGGTCCTGTGTGACCCGGGCAATCCCCGGGACACTCCCACGCAGCAACCGACCGTGAACACCTTCGATGCTGCCTCCGGTGCAGTCGCTTGGCAGGCCGATGCTTCAGCGTCGTTCGCCCCCACCACGGTCGCCGGGGGCATGACCTTCAACGGTCCGGCCAACGGGACGGCGATCGCGGTCCGTGACGGCTCATCCGGCAGGCTCCTCGACACGGTTGCTGTCCCCGGGCCAACCTGGTCGGGCGTGGCCACTGTCGGCGACGCGCTCGTGACGGGACTCGGGTCTTCGTACGTGTCTCAGCCAGCGGGAGTCGCCGTTCTCACCCCAGGGGGTACGCGTCCGATCGAGCCATGAGCTCCCCGGAACGTCGTCTCATGGAGAATCCATGGACGATCGAGCAGGAGTGGCCGGGTCACGCCAGGCGCACGGGTAACTCCCGCATGGCAAGCAGAATGGGATTGTAGATCCCGAGCCAGCTGTACGAAGGCGGTCCGAGCACCTCGATCTCCCGCGTCCGGGCGAAGAGCTCCTCCAAGAGAATGATCATCTCGCGCCTGGCGAGGTTGGCACCCAGGCAGAAGTGAGCACCGCTGCCACCGAACGCAACGTGCGGGTTCGGGGACCGGCGGATGTCGAACCGGAATGGCTCGGCGAAGACGTCCTCGTCGCGGTTGGCCGACGGATACCACATCGTCACCCGGTCTCCCTCCGCGATCGGCACACCTCGGATCTCGGTGGAGCGCGTGGCCCTTCGAGCAAAGTAGGAAACCGGAGAGGACCAGCGCAGCATCTCTTCGACGGCGACCGGGATTGCCTCCGGCTCACCACGCAGGGCGTCGAGCTGATCGCGTTGGTCGAGGAGAGTGAGCAGACCGAGGGAGAGCGCATTGCGGGTTGTCTCACTGCCGGCGACGGTGAGAAGGAGGAAGAACAGGTCCAGCTCGATCTCCTTCAGGGCTGTGCGGTTGCCCTCATCGTCCTCGATCTCCACGGTCGAGAGGATCGTCCACACATCGTCTTTCGGGTCTGACCGCTTCGCCTGCCCGAGCGATTGGGCATACTCGAACATCTGGGCCTGGAGCTGCCACTGCTCTTCCAGAGTGACGGGATGTTCGGCGTCCCCCGCCTGGAGGAACTGTGTGGTGAGAGCGAACAACCACTCGCGGTCCTCGAGTGGGATCCCGACGATGTCCGCGATCACGTGCATCGGGAGCTGGTAGGCGACATCCCGCACGAAGTCGCACGTCCCGAGCTCCAGGGCCTTGTCGATGATCGACACCGCCCATCTCCGGGTGTTCTGGTCGAGTTGACGGACCATGCGCGGGGTGAACCCCGCGTTGATCAGGCGCCGTTGCCTGACGTGATCGCGTCCGTCCATGCTCACCAGCATGTTCCCGCGTATCTCGGGCTGGTTGCTCAGGCTGGGCCCGTCGTATGAGCTGAAGAGCTCAGGTTCGCGGCTGACCGCTTGTACGTCCTCGTGCCGGGACAGTACCCAGAAGCCCGCATCGTGACGGCCGGGGAAGTCGTCTGAAAAGGCCTGCCATCGGACCGGTGCGTCCCGACGCAGGGTCGTGAAGATCTCGTGAGGGAATCCGCGTCGGTAGATCTCCGCATCGGTCAGGTCCAGCTCGATGTGTTCACGATCAGCCACGATCTCAGCCATGGGCGTCGTCCTCGTGCGGCGGGTAGTCGGCCCTCAGATCCTGCCAGAACGGGAGCCCTGGTGGAAGGAGCCACTCGACACAGCCTACGTTCGACGGAGATCGTCCCGAGGCTCTGGTTCGAGCGGCGGCGGCGGGACCTGGATGGAGGGGGCTTCGGCGCCACCGTCGACCTCGAATACCTTCCCGGTCACCCACGACGAGGCGTCAGACGCGAGGTACAGGACGGCACAGGCGATGTCCTCCGGCTCGCCCGGGCGATGCATCGGCGTCCCGACAATGAATCGCTCACGCAGCTCGTCGTCGGTCAGCACGACGTCGAGCGATCGAGTTGCGACGCCTCCCACGTCGATGGCGTTGACCCGCACACGTGGCGCCAGCTCGGGAGCGATATTTCGGGTCATCCGGTCGAGTGCCGCCTTCGCCGACCCGTACGCGACAAACATGGTTTGGGTCATGCTGGCCGACCGCGACGAGATGTTGACGACAGCGCCACGGCCAACCGTGTCGACCATTTGCCGCGCCGCCAACTTGGTCAGGGTCAGGGGGGCGGTGACATTGAAGGCGAACGTCCGGGCCATGAATCCCTCGCTGGTGTCCATCGCGGACCGCGGCATGGCGCCCCCTGCATTGTTGACGAGGACGTCCAGCCGGCCCAACCGCTCCACTGCCTCGGACACGAGGTGCTCGCAAGCCGAGGCCACCGTGACATCGGTCGGCACGACCACGGCTCGACGGCCGAGCCGCTCGATGTGGCCGGCCACCTCGTCGAGGTCAGACTCCGTGCGGGCTGCCAGTACGACGTCCGCCCCCGCCTCAGCCAGCCCAATGGCGATTCCGCGCCCGATTCCAAGCCCGGCACCGGTCACGATTGCAACTCGGCCGTTCAGGGCGAACCGGTCGAGGATCATGGGTGGAGACTGGTACCCGTCGCACCGTTGGTGCCGCGGATGGGCGTGCGCATGTTCCGGTTGAGATCGCGAGCCGCCCGCCCCGCCACGAGCGGGAGGTCCAGATACGTCAGGAGTCCGGGCCGAGAACGACAGACATAGGGAATGGCATTCACGCAGTGCATCGCGGTGGCCACCACACCGGGATTCCGCGCCAGGCCCGCTTCTACTGTCTCGGGGTGCAGCTTCTTGAACGTCGTGAGGCAGCTCGGATCGCCCGTGATCTCCACTTCGAATCGCTCTCCTTCTGGGCCGAATCGCCATTCGGGGTCAAGGTGCTCCTGTCCCATGAGCCAGTTGACGGCGGCCGTGATCACCGGAACTCCGTCGATTGTCGCCTCCCACCGGAAGCGTTGTGCGGCGACCAGGCCGGGTTGGATCGAGCCGATCGGCGAATCGATGGGCGCCGTGGCGACGGCCGTCTCGTGGGTCGTCCGGAGTTCCACATCGATGTCGAATCCCAACTCATCGGCGACCATGAACACTGACTGGCGGAATCCGGCCCCCAGTGCGTCGGCCATGACACTCGTGGCAGCCACTTCAGGGGTCGCGCCGAACAGCATCCAGTCGCGCACGACGTCGGGGGCGCCATACGTCCGGATGTCCGAGAATTCCTCGGCCCGCACGTGCCTGATCGATCCCGACAGGGCGGAGACCATGAGCGGGAACCGCTCGGTGATGCCGCCCGGATGGATTCCGGTTCCGTGGAGGGTGACTCCGGCATCCGCCGCCACCGCGTCGACTCGAGCCCGCTCCTCCGGGGTGGGATAGAACCAACCGAGCGGCGTGACCACGTTCTTACCTGACTCGAGAATGGCGGTCACCGTCGCCGGGTCGGCAATGAACGGACTGTAGAGCACGCAGTCGGCCTCGGTGGCCAGCAGGGCACCGACGTCGCGCGTAGCCGTCACCCCGACCGGGTCTCGGCCGACCAGTGTGCCGAGGTCGACTCCCTCCTTGTTCGCGCTGTGGACCCAGGCCCCCGCCAACTCGAGGTCAGGATGCCCGAGGACCCCTTCGATGGCTGCACGTCCCACGCCTCCCGTGGCCCATTGGATCACTCGGTAGCCCATCTCTTGATGCTCCTCTCATTGGGACCGTCTGTCGAGTTGGACTGACGGCGACGAAGATCATGCCTGATGTGCGGATAGCAACCTGAGCGAGCCTGCGTAGTCCGCCACTGTCCGCAATGCCCCATGCTTCTGATCCCAGGTTCCGTCGGCCAGGGCGATGCGAAGGGCTTCGACCGATCTTTCCTCGACCTGGCGGTCGACGAAACCCCAAGCGGATTGCGACCGTCGGACCGTTTCATCGAGGAACGCCTCGGGGCGTCCGAAGAGTGCCTCAGCAAACCCGTCAGTGCAGTCGGCCGGCAGAGGGATGTGCTGGACGGTTGTCTGCCCGCCGAGCAATTCCAAGATCAACTCGATGGGAGGCATTCGCCCGGTCTCGTGTGCCATGAGCTCCGGGGCATAGTCCGCCAGCCAGAACTCCCGGAGTGACAGGGGGTCGAAGGTCAAGATGACGACGGGCCCTGTCGTGACCCGGCGGATCTCGCTCAATCCCCTGGGGAGATCCCTCCACTGGTGGATCGTGATCGAGGCGAGCGCCGCGTCAAATGTGTTGTCAGGGAAGGGAAGGTGCTCGGCTACTGCATCGACGGCCGGCGCCAAGATCGATGACCGCTGCGAACGCATCAAAGCCGACGGCTCCACCGGAGTGACCTCGATATCGACTGGCTCATAGGAACCGGCACCAGCGCCAACGTTGATGATGGAAGTGGCTTCGCCGAGCGCCCCACGGACCAGGGTGGCTATCCGTGGATCAGGGCGCCTCACCGTGGAGTAGTGCTGGCCGAAGCGTTCGTAGTCGAAGTCCCCTGCGGGCTGCGTTCTCACACCGACATCGTATTGTCGAGACGAGGACCCGGCGAGGTCTGCACAGAGCCCCTTGACCTGGTGTGGCATTCGAACCCTGTCGCGACCTATGGCATCATTTTGGGGCTTCCGCCGATGAGGAGAGACGCAGCCGACGTGGCCAGAATCCAACTGTGGTCCGACGAGATCGAGGCATTGCGGTCAGAAGCTCGGGCCGCGGTCGATTCCGGCCGAGACACACTCGCCCTGGGAGAACCCACGCCCGAGGGCGCCACTCGGGAGCAGATGCTCACGGGACTGCGGCAATCGATGGACGCGGTGACGTTTCCCTTGGCTGATGCGGAGGTGCGCGAGATCGCTGGTGTTCCGTGTCGCATCTTTCGGCCCGACGGACCGGTTCGTGCTGTGTACCTCCACTTCCATGGTGGCGGAATGGTCTCGGGTACGCCTGCGGTGATGGACATTCCCAACAGCAAGCTGTCGAAGAACTTTGGCGTCGCAGTGGTGTCCTCCGACTATCGAAAGGCCCCCGAGCACCCGTGGCCTGCGGGTCCCGACGACGGCACCGCGGTCGCACGCTGGCTCCTTCAACACTCGGAACAAGAGTTCGGGTGCTCGTCGATGCTCATCGGCGGCGAGTCGGCGGGGGCGTATATGGCCGCAATCGTGGCACTCCGCATTCGTGACGAGCTCCAAGCGATCGACCGGGTGCAAGGCTTGAATCTCCTTTTCGGTGTTTTTGACTGGGGGCGATCGCCGAGCCAGCGCGGACGTCGCCCTCAGGATGGCTTTGATGTCCTGAGCCCTGAGGCCACGTCCCTCATCTCAGACTGTTTCCTGCCGGGTCTGACCGACGACCAACGCCGCGCGCCCGAGATCTCGCCCGCGTTCGCCGACCTGCGTGGGTTTCCGCCATGCTTCGTTACCGTCGGTACGTGCGACCACCTATTCGACGACTCTCTCATGTTGGCGAACCGCGCCGCGGCTGCCGGTGTTGAGGTCGAGCTCTTTGTCGCACCAGAAATGCCGCACGCGTTCATCATGTTCGACTGTGGGATAACCAAGCTGTGGTCGCAGCGACAGGAATTATGGCTCCGAGAGCACGTTCCGGGGCAATAAGACTCCATTGTGGGTGACGATGATGCCCCCTGGAGGGGGAGAGGTCGTCAGTCATGACTTTCGCCAAACGATCGCCCCGGGCCTGGGATTCTGTCCCTTTGACCTCAAACTCGAGGCCGGATGCATCGTTGGAAATGGCCTGACAAGACCCGGTATTAGTGACCTGGTCATCGGACGGGATCCCGCTGCCGCGTCTGTCGTGCGCAGTCATGCTTGCTAGGTTGTCCGATTGACAGCGACCCACAAGGAGTGGCATGGCACGTATTCAAGAGGTAACGGTTTCACTTGTCGATGATTTCGATGGAACTGCGGCCGCAGAGACCGTCAAGTTCTCCGTTGATGGAAAGAACTATGAGATCGACTTGTCAAAGTCGAACGCCAGCGAATTCCGAAGAGCGCTGAGACCGTATGTGGACCGGGCACGAGGTACTCGCCGGTCGGCAAGCGGCCGAGCTGGCAAATCCACACGGGCAACTGGCCAATCCCGTCGCCGCTCCGAAGGCTACGACCGTAGTGAGGTTCGCGAGTGGGCCAAGGCCCACCGGATCAAGATCGCACCGCGTGGCAGGATTTCGAACGATGTGGTCGAGAAGTGGCGAGCGGCCACCAAGAAGTGAGGACTGCACCGACCGAACCTTGGTGTTAGGACCTTGTCTCGCTACGCAAAGCAACCTGCTAAACGATTGAGAGGTGTTTGTGTCAACCGATCGTGTGTCCGCAACCCGACGAATCGCTGCTACCGCGAGCAAGCTCTTTGAAATCGTCTCCAGTCCTTCTGGCCAGGTTGCGATCGATGGATCCGGGATGCTCGATGCGGCTCCCGACGACAGACCACTGACAAAGGTCGGTGAGACGTTCGACATGGACATGGACCGTGAGCCGCTGGGCGACATCCCAAACCTGAAGAAGTACCAGGTTCGCAACACGGTTACGAAGATCATCCCCGACCATCTGATCGAGTGGACGATCGGATTTGGGGACAATCCGCCATTCGGTCACGTCTATGGATGGTTGCTCGATCCCGTGAGCGAGGAGGAGACTGAAGTCACCAACTATTGCGACTGGGCGAATGCTTCTGAGGAGATGCGTTCAGGCGTGACATGGCCGGTTGTACCGGTGGCGATGCTGGAACAATCGGTCGACAACCTCGCCCGGATCGCCACCGCCAGCTGAGGGATACCTGCCTCGGTGGTGACGTAGGTCCTTTCCGGCAGGCCGATCGGCATAAACCCCACAGGCTCGACGACGAACCCATTGCTAAGTTGCTGGTGTGGTGAAGTGGCGACTGGCCCTCGTGGTGGCGGCGAGTCTGTCCGTGGTCGGGTGTTCCTCGCCGTCGACCTCGGTCAACTCGAGGAAGATGCCCGACTCTTCCCCAGCGACACGGACCACCATGGGAGGGATCGCCGAGGCATCGACGAATCCCAGCAGCCCTGCCTGTGCGAGTGGAACAGTCGATGTCAGCTGGCAGCCGAGTGAGGGAGTGACTCCGGTGTGCGTGAGAGTCGATTCGATCCTTGTGCTGACCGGTGGGGAAGCCACGTCCGGCGGTCGGTGGCCGGGACCTCCGACCATCTCAGACGGTCGAGTGTTGACTCTGCTGTCGAGCCATGCCTCCGGCTTCACCTTCACCGCCGATCTCCGAGCGATCGGGAACGGTTCTGCCTCCGTCGATGTGCCGTTCGTCGCAGGCCCTGACGTGTGCAACCCTACGCCGTGCACTCCTGTCCCCGGAGCACCGCTGGTCTGGCAGATCACCGTTGTCGGATAGTTGACGCATCCGTTCCGTGGACTCCGCGCCGGACCATCCCTTCGGTCCCGAAAGTGCGAAAGACTTGCCCGGTGCGCAAGCAGTACAACTTCCGACCGAGTAGCAAGGGGTTGGATGCCTGGGACGTGGACAATCTCATCGCCGCTAGCGCTGATTTGCCGGTCAGCGAGGTGCCGCTTGATTCCATCGCTGATGTCGGCACGGACTTCTGGTTCACGTTCGGGCCGACCCCGACAGTCCGCCGGATCATCGACCATATTCGGCTCATCCAGGAAGTCGATCCCTCGTATCCGGTCATCCTCGGCGCCGATGGCCGTGTGATGGACGGAATGCACCGTATTGCTCGAGCCATCCTGGACGGTCACTCGACCATCAGAGCGGTGCAGTTCGTCGTTGAGCCCGATCCTGACTATCGGGACTGCTCACCCGAGGATCTGCCCTACTGAGGAGAGGGCGCTCGGACAGGTACTTGCACTCTGTTGGTACGTTTCCGTACGGTCTCGGCGGGCCCGCCCACATCCGCCAACCGACTGGAGAAGAACGCCGACGCCCCGAACAACCTCTAGCTCCGGAAGGTGTGATCCACGATGGCAGCGACACAGCAACTCCCCACGCTCGGCCCCATCGCCCGCTACGAGCAGAACATCATCGACCGCATCACCCACTTCAACGACCCCCACCAAGAGTGGCGTCGCCTCTTCTCCGAGCTTCTGGGAACGTTCTTCCTGGTCCTGGCGGCGGCCGGTGCCGGGATGATGGGACACGCCTTCCCCGGTGTGGTCAGCCGCACCTCCGCCGTCGTGGCACCGGGCCTGACAGTGCTGGCCATCATCTTGTTCATGGGCAAGGTGTCTGGTGCCCACCTGAATCCGGCAGTCAGCATCGCCTTTGCCCTGCGCCGGGACTTCCCGTGGCGGCGGGTGCCCGGCTACATCGTCGTACAGCTCACCGGGGCCACGCTCGCCGCCCTCTTCCTGCGCTCGGTGGTCCACGTTTCCGCCATCTACGGGTCCAACTACCCAGCGCATGGCTACTCCGACCTGTCTGCGTTCTGGATGGAGTTGATCTTGACCCTGGGCCTGGTCAGCGTGATTCTGGGTACAGCCTCGGGCGCGCAGAACGTCGGCTTGTTCGGTGCCTTCGGAGTGGGGGGGTACATCGCCTTGGCCGGCTTGTGGGGTAGCCCCATCTCAGGTGCGTCGATGAACCCGGCCCGCACCTTCGGTCCCGATCTGGTCGGCACCACCTTCACCGGCTACTGGGTGTACATCGCCGGCCCCATTGCCGGTGCCCTGCTCGCCGTCATCATCGCCTTCGTCCTGCGTGGCCCAGGAGGCGGCAAATCGAGCTCGGGTGCCGCACAGGGCGGCCTCTTCACCGAGCCGTACGAGGCGGGACACTCGTGATGACACTGGCTGGGGTACCGGGCGAGTGAGCTGGACTGAACGCCATTCGTCAGTCCTCGTCGCGCCGGCCTCGCGACGCCGCAGCAGGCTTCGTGACGCCCCAATTCCTACAAGGGCTTGGCTGTTGTTGCTCGTCAGCTCGGAGCTTTGCGTCCCACGAGATGAAAGACGCGACCGAGTTGGCGGTAGGGGTCTCGTCGGCTGGCTTCCAGTTCGACAGCGGCCGTTGCCGCGAGCCGCTTTGAGTCACTGAGATCCAACTCGGCTCCGCTGAATTCGAGCCAGTCGACAAACAGCCATACCCCGTACCACCGCAGTGGTTCTACGTCTCCGCTTCGCATGAGATCGCTGAGGTGCTCCACAGTGTCGGCTCGGGTCGGTACTCCGAGCACCCCAACCTCGCCGGTGGCGTCAAACGCCGCGAGGGCGTCGTCCCACCGCCGTTCCAAGGCCGGGCGCACCGCCAGCGCCTTAGCGTTCGCCGCCATGATCGAGACCACGCCATCGGCGGCGGCGCACCGGCACAGCTGGTCGATCAACGGCTCCGGTTGCTCGAGGTACCCGAGCACGCCGTGGCACAACACGGCTGCAAACCGTCCGCCATTGACCGCCTCGACGGTGTCCTCGCCGTCGGCCTGCAAGAGCGTCACCCGTCGCTGGGCATCTCCGGGCAGCCGCTGGAGGCGCTGCTGAGCCTTGTCCAGCATCGCCGGCGACGGATCAAGCAATGTCACGTTGTAACCGGCCTGGGCCAGCGGAAACGATTGATGGCCCGCGCCGCCGCCGACGTCGAGCACAGACGCTGGAGGCGCTGGTAAATGCTCAAGCAGCTGCTGGTGCAACACATAGGTGCGCACGCGTCCCTTCACCGAGGCATAGGCGTCGTCGGCAAATTGGTCAGCCAATCCGGCCCAGGTGTCGTCGCTCACCACACAACGATATCGGCTCTTCGGGCGATCAGCTCGGTCGACGCCCCGGTGAAAGGCCAAGATTGGCGAACTCCCGACACAATGAATTCAGCCACCCAGGAACGAGACGACGAGGACGTTCTGAGGGTCGGAACCGGCCGCAGCTTCCCTTTCAGCGGTCCACTGTTCAAGCCTCGGGCTGGCGGGTGGGGATCCAGAGAAGCTCCCAGCGATGTCCGTCGGGATCTGCCACGACGCTCGACCGGCCGCCCCATGAGTGATCGGTCGGAGGACTCACGACCTCGGCTCCGGCGTCGACCGCGGTGCGGTACGCCTCATCGACGAGCTCCCTGGACGGCGGGCGCACGACCAGGGTGATGTGCGACGGCGCGACAGGCTCGTGTTCGTCTACACGACGCTCGTCCGGGTACAGCGTCAGGACCACCGGCCCTAGCTGGAATCGGCACAACTCGTCGGTGGCCCCCGCCTGCTCGGACCAGCCGAGCGCCCGGTAGAAGCGGCGGAGTCTCGGTACGTCACGTGACGTCAACACGACCATCGAGAGCTCGGCCGGAATGGATGATTCGGCGCTGGAGATGGCTCCCCCTTCCGGTGAGTGCACGGTTGCGTGGTCGCTTTCCCCAGCAACGACGGCAGGCTACTTCGCTCGATGACCGACCGCTCGACCAGTGTTCCGCGATCAGTGCTGTGCGCCACGATCCTCGACCAGACGCACATCGTGGTGCGGCCGGGGCGCGTTGGGTGGCAGATGAGGTCAGCTCCGCGTGTGACGTCGGTCCCCGCGCCATGTTGTGCACCATGCCAGGATGTGCTGGGGTGTTCGCTCGAAGATCAGCCGCATCTGCCCGACATCAGTTGGGTCCGGCCCGGGACAGCTGTCCTCGCCCGATGGCTGGCCAACACGCAGTCCAAGGGGGTTTCGAACCGTGTCTCCACCTTGAGAGGGGTGTGGAGAGTGCCCTCCCAACCTGGAGAATCTCCTCATACTTGCGCAGCGGTAACCTCGGCATCATGCCCGATACTCCTCCGTACAAGCTGCGCGTCCCCCTTGAGTCAGCGTTCGACGCGACGATCGGATTGGTCGTCCATGAGAGCGACGAGATCGACCGGTGCTCCGGCACTCTCCCAGTTCGACCGCAGGTCTGCCAGCCCTTAGGGATGATTCATGGCGGCGTCTATGCGGCAATCGCCGAAACGCTCGCCTCGACTGGTACCGCCCGCGGGGTGTTCGCCACAGGGGGTGCTGCTCTGGGGATGGCGAACAACACCAGCTTCCTGCGGCCGATCACCGACGGTTCCGTCCACGGCACCGCGGTCGCGATACACAGGGGTCGGACAAGCTGGGTCTGGGACGTCGAGATGCACGACGATCAGGACCGGCTTTGCGCAACGGCTCGTGTCACGATTGCCGTGCGACCGCGGGCTGAGCTGCGCTGATTCTGGGACCTGAAGCAAGGTGTGAGGAACCAACGAGGAGCTCTAGGAACGGATCCCTGAACGTTCCGAAGGTTCGTGGCACACCCTGGCGCCATCGCGGGACGGACCCTGCCCTTGATCGGGGCACATTCCATCGCTCTGTTATCTTGCCATCATGGCTGAGCACGTTGTCGTTCTGGGAGCGGGATTCGGAGGCCTTGAACTTGTCGCCGGGCTTTCCGAGGCGATCCCCGACAAGGTGCACATCACGCTCATCGACAAGAGCGATGCCTTCATGTTTGGATTTTCGAAGCTCGATGTGATGTTCGGGCGCCGCCAGGCATCCGAGGTGTGGAACCCCTATCGAGGCATCGACAAACCGGGAGTTGAGTTCCGCCAAGAGACAGTGACGGCGATCGATCCCAAGCGTCGCCGAGTCGTCACAGACGTCGCCACCTACGATGCCGATATCCTCGTCGTGGCACTCGGAGCCGACTATGACGTGGCGGCGACGCCGGGACTCGCGGAAGATGGAGTCGAGTTCTACTCCTTCGCCGGCGCTGAGCGGGCCCGAGACGCGCTTGTCGCGTTCAACAACGGTGGCGCCGTCGTCGTGAGTGTGCTCGGTCCATTCTTCAAGTGCCCCGGAGCGCCGGTCGAGACTGCCTTACTCGTGGACAACTTCCTCGCTCATCGTGGACTGCGTGAGTCATCCACTATTCATCTCGTCAGTCCGATGCCCGCTCCGATTCCGATCTCGCAGAGAACGTCGTCAGCGCTGACGGCCATCCTCGAGGAGCACGGTATCGAGTACTGGCCCGGGTCGAAGGTGATCCGTCTCGATCCTGAGCATCACATCGCCCATCTCGAGGATGGGCGTGAGCTGCCCTACGACCTCTTTCTGGGTATCCCGGTGCATTGCGCCCCCGAGGTCGTAGCCGTGTCCGAGCTCGTCGAGGACGGGTGGATCCCGGTCGATCCGGCCACCTTCGCTACGAAGTTTCCTAACGTGTATGCAATCGGCGACGTGACGAGCGCACCGGTGCCGCGCGCAGGAGGAATCGCTGAGGGTGAGGCGGCGACGGTCACCAAGGTCCTCATTGCCAAGCTCACAAATGACAGCGACCCCTTGCCATACGACGGCTCGGCGGGGTGCTACGTGGAGCTGGGCGACGACCTCGTGGGGCGGATCGATGTCAACTTCTTGTCGTACGACACCCCAGTGGCAAAGTTCACCGCTCCAAGTGCTGCGCTCTCGAAGGAGAAGCAAGCGTGGGAGTCCACGCGAGTCCATCGGTGGTTCGGACCGAACGTCCCCTGACCACTTCGAGTCATTGAGTCCTCCGGAACTGCACTTGGTGGGTGATTGTCCCCGCCATCTCATCCGACAGGTGCCGATACACGAGCGGGTCCAGGTGCTCCAGATCACCGTGAGCCGCGGTTGTCCAGTGGCACCGTCCGGCACCGGGGACGTTCACGCCTTGTCGGGGAGGTTCTTGCAACAGCACTCGGGGTCGTGACACCGTTCGACCACGTTGCCGGAGTCGACAAGGCACCCGCATTCTGCGCAACGCATTTCCATGGAAGACCTTCTCTCCTATTCCGATTGAACTGAAGTGTGGGCGCCTTTCTCGTGGAGCCAGGTGATGACATTCTCCTGACGTGTCCCGAGACCACCGGCCGCGTCGAGAGGAGTCCCTTCTGCATAGTCCGGTTCCCAGTTGAGATCAGCCCCAGCGCTCAACAAACGCTCGGCTGCACGGCGTTGACCAGCTGCGCAGGCGTGCCAGAACCCCTGTGAAATCTGCACCGGGTCGACCTCGGACACGAGCAGATCGTCCAATCGGTCCAGCATGCCGAGGGCACCAGCGTGCCAGATCTTCTCCACTTGGGCGCCACGCATCACGAGGAGGCGAGCGACGTGCCAGCAGGCGTAACCCACTGCATTGTCGAGGGGTGTCCCGATCGAGCCGTCGGGCGTTTCAAGATCGGCACCCCCGTCGGTCAGTGCCACCGCAACGTCCACGTCGTCGCTGCTCGCGGCATAGTGGAGGGGCGTTTCGGAGCCGTATCCTGGTGTTGCTGAGCCACTTCCGGTCGTGCGCGCATTCGGGTCGGCTCCGGCGTCGATCAGCAGGTTCACGATGTCCGGCCCGTTTGGAAAGTAACCAGGCCAATCTGTAACGAAATGGAGCGCCGTGCTCGTACCGCCTCCGGCTTCGAATCTCGCTCTCGCTAGATCAGGTTCGTCTGACAGGAGGCGTCTGATCAGGTTCGGACTGTCAAGGAAAATGGCGGCATCGTTGGACACCGGGACCTGTGCCAGCCAATCGCATCGATACGGACGCGATCCGGCACGTACGGGGGAACCTTCTTGTGACAGGTGACGGCGCTCTGCGTTTCGGTCACCCTTCTTGGGCGTGCAGCTCACACTGTTGCGACTCGAAGAGGGCCACGGCCGACAGACGGATCGCGTCGCTCTGTTCTGGACTGGTCATTTCCACTTTCGCCATATGGAGACAGCCCGCAATCTTTGGGAGTGACCTCCTGGCCCAGGACTCGAACTTTCCGGGTGGGCGAGCCGTGCCGAATGCAGTGAACAGGGCATAGTTCCAGGCGTCGCAGAGACTCGCGCCTTCTTCAGGCGCCATTGCATTGCCATGCGAACGGGCCGTAACCAGCGCCGTGACTATGGCTTCCTTCACTTTCGGGTTCTCCGGACGGGCCACACTCTGTGAGTCGGCAAGCCGAGAGAGATCCTTTAGAATTGGGCTACATGAGGCTCAGTCGGAGGTGACATCGGTCATCGAACCGGCAGTCCAGGACGCCACCGGGTCCGTGGGACGGACCCGGCAATTTCGGGGCATCCGGAGAACTGCCGAATCGTGTACCACGCGACCTCATACGCACGCTACGGCATGTACCCGTGCAAGCCAAAGGTGCCCCATACCAGCGGAGATGGCCTGAACGTCGGTGACGTCGGGGATCACCTTGGACTTGTGCCCGGGCCTTCGTGGTCAGCATGAGTGACGCGCCGGACGGCCCTGTACTATCCGGCTGGTGGCATATGACGAGGAGTTGGCAGAACGACTTCGCGAATTGCTGGACAGCGAGCCGCGAGTAACCGAGAAGAAGATCTTCGGGGGACTGGCCTTCCTGGTCAATGGGAACATGGCGATTGCTGCGAGTGGCCAAGGCGGGGTGTTGGTTCGCGTCGATCCGAGAAAGTCCGCCAAACTCATCGACACCTCCGATGCAGAGCTGGCGGTGATGCGTGGTCGCCCCATGGATGGCTGGGTGCGTGTCGCATCCGATCATCTCCGGACAAGACGACAACTTGCGAGATGGGCGGGCTTGGGTACCGCCTACGCCCGCTCACTTCCTTCCAAGAATTAGCCCCGATGGACCTCCGCCGGCCACTATGTCCGGTCATCGGGCCAGCGGCGGTTACGCCTGCCCAAGGCTGACACCTCCGGGACAAACCCGATTACTCCAGGGAGGTCTAGTGCGGTCATCGGCCTCTTGATCGGCTACGCCGTCGGGGGCGAAGGGGTGAGCCGCAACCAGGCGCAGGTGGACATGTGGAAAACTCACCTGACGATGAAACGTCGATGGTGCGTGGGACTGATGGTGTTACCGCTCCTATCCACCGCGGCCGCCTGCGGCCAAGCCCAATCGGGCCTGCCTAACACGACCGTCGCGCCAACCACGACAGCGCCTCCGCTGCCAGGTGGGTATGGACTGCTGCCAGCGGATCCACATCTCACTGACCGCATCTCGTTGACCGCCGACCGGGTCACACCGGGGCGCGTTCTCAACGGAACGCTGGTGGTGGTGAACGATGGAACCGCTCCGATCAACCTCACCAAACCATGCAGGCCGGACTTCGTTGTGGCGCTCACCAACAGCAGCTACGCACCGCAGGTGGCGTTTGCAACGATGTGCAGCAGTGCTCCCCTCATCATTGCTTCAGGCACCAACCGGTTCCCGATCCAGGTGATGACGACGTATGTTGGATGCAGTCCAGGCGGTCCGCAGGCACCCGAGCCTGCATGCACCGCGAATGGTGGACCGCCTCCACTTCCCGGGGGGAACTACGACGCAGTGTTGATTGGCTTCGTATTGCCACTACCCGAACCTCACCCCGTCGCGGTCCAGCTGACAGCGAGTGCCCGTTAGATGCCCGGCCATCCTTGCTCCAGCTCGCGAGGGAGCGGGGGCGGTACCTGAGCTTCCGGAGGCAATGGCGCGAGCTCGATAATCGGAATTGGGCGATACTGCGCAGGTGACTCGGCGGAACCTCGTGCTCGTATTCTTGGCGACGCCTCTCCCACTCATGCTTGCGGCTTGTGGATCATCGGCAGCGCAGTCACCACCAGCCCGTTCCGCCTGCTCGTTGCTGTCGATGAAGGCCGCGACGAAAGCGCTCGGTCATCCCGTTCGGCCATCTGAGGCCAATAACTCGCTTGCTGGTCAGCAAAGCACCTGTCTGTACGTTCCTGAAGGGTCGGAGCCGGGAACCTTTGGCGTGGACCTCTCTTGGAATCCGAAATCGGTGGCCAACTTCACGAACCTCCATCATGGTCATCCACAGTTCGTCTCAGGAACCTTCCCCGGCAGTGAGACTGAGACGATTCCAGCGCCGAACTTCACGAGGGTGTCAGTGGGTGGCATCCCCGCATACTGGCTACCCTCTCAACCCGCTCCAATGGGCAACGGACGGACAGCACATCTGGACCAGTTGTTCGCAATGAAGAGCGGCTACGTCATCGACCTCACATCCATGAGCCTGTCCGAGTCGCAAGACCAACGAACCCTGGCCGCGATACTCAGTCGACTCTGAAGAGTCGCTGCACCATGATCCAGAGCGCCGGGCGGGGCGACTGCGTCAGCCGGAGAGCCCCTTCGAGAGGTCGTCGAAGAACGACCGCCACCCTTCCTCGGCCTGGGCATAATGTTCCGGGGGCATGTTGCCGCCCGACTGGGTGAACGTCATCTCGGTTCCGCCCTCGACCTCCTTGAGATCGACCGCAACTCGTTCAAACTGGTCGCCGGGCCGGTCACTGAGGCTCAGGACGAGTCGATGCGGGGCTTCCACCTCGAGATAGGAACCGTGCCAGGCGATCTCCGTACCGTCTCCGAGGATCATGCGTGCGCTCCAATTGCCACCGACCCGTAGATCCATGCTGACGTCCTCCACTGCGGTGGACTCTGTGCCGAACCAACGGCCGAACTGAGCCGGGCTCGTCCAGGCCTCGAAGACAGCCGTGGGCGAGGCGCTGAACGTGCGAGTGATCGAGATGTAGGGCTCTCGGTCGGTCATGGTGGTGGTCCCTCCTGATTCGGTCATTGTGGTGATCCTTCCTGGTTCGTGAGGTGCTCATCGAGGCGGTCGAAGGCGGTCTCCCAGAGTTGGCGATAATCGCCGAGCCATCCGCTGGCATCGGCCAGCGCCTCAGGTCGCAAGCGGCACGGTCGTTGCTGGGCCCTTCGACTCCTGTTGACCAGCCCGGCCTGCTCCAGCACCTGCAAGTGCTTGGAGACAGCCTGGAAGCTCATGGTGAATGGCTGCGCCAGTTCGCTCACGTTGGCCTCTCCGCACGCCAATCGGCGCAGGATGGCCCGGCGAGTCGGATCGGCAAGCGCCGAGAACACAGCGTTCAGCTTGTGATCCTCGACTTCGACCCCGGATGTCCGCTCTTCAACCATCACGTTGAATAGTAGACCTCCGGAGCGCTGTTTGCAATCTATCGGTTGAATACAGCCCATTCGGTCAGGGTGCATCAGCGCGGCCAGCTCCTCAGACACATCGAAGGCAGCGCCCGTCAGTGGCTTCCCGTTGCGCAGCGCCGCAGGAGGCACTCAGCCGATGTGAGAATGGCCGAAGCTGAGGGGCACCCGTTTGAGGATGACGGTCCCGAGGAGCATGTTCGAAGGCCTCGTCAGGACCACAACCGCAACCTGACCCACCGACCGCCCGTGCGGCATGGACACCGCTGTTGAACTGAAGTGCCCGGAGAAGGCGAGGACGCAGAGACTCTGCTTGGGGGAGCCCTTCGGCGAGACCTGAGCGGCCAGCTTCGGAGCCTCACGACGGAGCTCGGTGAGGGAGAACAGACGGGCTCCGAGCAGCCTGCTGTGCGAACCGACCGCTTTCGTAGCCGCGGGCAGGGCCAAGAAGCAGGAGCTGTCGCTCGTCCCGAGGTTGCTGCGTGCTGATGTGCAGCCGGCCGCAAGGAAGATGACCAAGGCGCAAGCCGCGAGCCCGCGGGCTCGTGAGGACAGATGCTGGCGGATCACCCTGGATGTGGCCACCATGCTCACGACCCGGACGGTCCGTCCGTCGGCACGGACGTGACTGATGCCGAGCCCGTTCGAGCCTCGAGTTCTGCCTGGACGGGCGAGACAACGGCTCGTCGGCTCCAACGGCCCCTTCTCACCTCGAGTGCGAGTTCGCCGATCAGGAGCCACCCGACGGCCAGGACCAACCAGAAGCTGATCAGGCGGTAGAGCAATACAGCATCGACCGTGGCCACCTGAGCTCCGCCGAAGGCCACCAGGGCGATTGTGATGCTTCCTTCGACCACACCCAGTCCTCCCGGCGTGATCGGTAGTGCTGCGGCCAGCTGGCCCGCCCCGTACGCGAGCAGAAGTCCCTTCGATGGGATCGAGGCACCGATCGCCAGGAACATCAAGGCAAAGCAGGCGCAGTCGAAGAGCCAGTTCGCCATACCGCACGCAACGATGGTAACGACTCGCCGCCCTCCGAGTTTGACCGACGTGAGCTGACGGACGATCTGGTCGGCCCGTTCGATGATGTCACCCCTCGGCCGTTTCAGAATCGTTTGCGATGCACGCAAGACCCATGGCAGAACGACAAGCAGCGGGCGCTCGTAGACGAAGAGCACCCCCACCGTGATGGTTACCGCAAGGACACCGACGAGGACCGGAACCAGGTCCAGGGAAGCACCCTCCTCGGTTGCCAATGCCAATCCGGCCGTCGCCACGAGAGAGAGCGAAACCATCGATGCGATGACCGTCCCCACCATGGCCCACACGGCGAGCGTCTCGTCGGCGCCGAAACGCCGGAACCATCGAAATCCGTACACGGCTGAAACAGCATTCCCAGCGGGGAGCGAGTTGGTCAGAGCTTGCGAGGCAAGCGTCATCCTGAACAGAGGAGAGATCGGTGGCGTGAACCCGCCTTTCGCGCTCAGGAGCTGGTACTGCAAGGCTGTGAAGCTGACGAACGACAGTGCCTCCGCCCCCACAGCTGCCAGAATCCACCACCAGTTCACATGGTCGAATACTGCCGTGATGCCGGACAGCTCGTCGGTGTGCGAACTGAGGACCCAGACAGCGATGGTGACAGCACCGATGCCGACGAGGTACCTCCCGATCGGCCAGGCTCGGCGCACAGTCGATTTGCTCCCGGTTCGTTCTTCTTCGAGAGGCGAGTCGGTCACCCCGGGTGGCGACGACGCTCCGACAGCTCCTGTTGGCGAGGCGTTAGAGTCCTGCGGTCTCATTGCCCTGTTTCAAGGTACCCGCTGTCCACCGTTTGGAGATCGTCGTCAAGTGTTCCGGCACAGGGCCATCGTAAGGCTCATCGGGAGGGGATCCCTGGCATCATTCCCGTTCTGAGCTCCTGGCGTGAGCGATGAGCCGCCGGTGACCAGCGATCGCTATGGTCAGACGGAGCGGTTCCTTGCCGACAGCGACCAAGGCGCGGCCACGGACTGAGCGAGCGTCGTCGAACTCGCTACCATCCAGCTCAACCGAAGGGACTCCGATGCGTGTGCTGGTGACAGGTGCGGGCGGGTTCATCGGATCCCACACTGTGCATGCGCTCCTGGATGCCGGCCACGACGTCAGGGTCCTGGTTCGCAACCCGACCCGTGCCGAGCGTGCGCTCGGGTCGTCGTGGGGCGACGTCGACGTCGCGGTGGGCGACGTCACCGACAGGCGGGCGGTCGAGCTCGCGCTCGTCGCGTGTGACTCGGTCGTGCATCTGGCGGGGGAGATCGGCGTCTCCGGCGGCACAGGCCCGGCGTCGGCGACGGCGAACGTCGATGGTGTGCGCACCGTCCTGGATGCCGGCCTCGCAGTCGGGGCGGACCCGATTGTCTACACCTCCACGGTCATGGCCTACCTCCCGGCTGTCGAGGAGGTCCTGACCCGTGATTCCCCGCTGGCGTCACCGCTGTCCGCCTACGGGGCGTCCAAGCTCGAGGCGGAGTTGCTGGTCCGGGCCAGACAGGAAGAGGGTGCGCCGGTCACCAGCTTCGTCGTCGGAGGGGTCTACGGGCCGGGGAGCCCCCACCGGGACGGGAGCTTCGCCGCCGTGCTGGGCGCGCTGGAGTTCATGATGCTGGCGCCACCCGGGGGCATGGGTGTCGTCGACGTCCGGGACCTGGCACTCCTCCTCGAACGCTCCGTCGAGAGGGGGCAGGGCCCCCGCCACTTCATGGCCGGCGGGCGGTTCGTGTCCTGGTCGGAGTGGACCGACATCCTGGGGGAGGCTGCAGGCCGGGCCGTCATGCGACAGGACATCTCCCGGGAGGAGATCGTCGACCTGGGGAAGGAGTTCGACCGACACCGCGCCGGAGGGGCGGACACTCCGGGACCGCTGTCCGAGGAGGCGGCGATCGTCATGACGACCGGCGTGCCCACTGACGATACCGCGACGCTCGATGCGCTCGGGGTCACCTATCGGCCGACCCTCCAGACCTTCCGGGACCTCGTCGCCTACCTGCGGACTGCCGGAGACCTGCCGCCGAACGGCTGACGCCGGCACAACCGGGTGGGGGAGGCCGTCACGAAGGGGGTAGACGGCAGGCGATGAGATCGACTTCGGATCAACGATTCGACGTGTGGCTCGTCAGAGCAGGACCAGTGGGGAGCGGGCCGCTGCACAGAACGGACAGGTGATCAGCACCGATCTATCATTGCTCGATCGGAGCGCCGACGCACATCGTTGACATCATCATTCCAGCGATCTGGATTGCGTTCTGGATCTACTGGATCGTGGCGTCAGTCCGGACCAAAGCGACTCAGACCCGGTCCACATCCTCCGTTCCCATCCGGATAGCGATCATTCTGATCGTTCTCCTGTCGGTCCGGTCCCGAGTCTTCAACGGACACTCCGCCACTGTCGATGACCCGTGGCTCCAGGGCATCGGCCTCGGGGTGTTCCTGCTCGGGTTGGCCTTGGCGGTGTGGGCCAGGGTCTATCTCGGCCGAAACTGGGGAACTCCGATGTCCCAGAAAGCCGATCCAGAGCTGGTGACAACCGGCCCATACCGGTACATTCGCCACCCGATCTATTCCGGGATCATCCTTGCGGCGATCGGGACCACGATTGCGTCCAGCCTGTACTGGATCGTGGCCGCCGTCCTCCTGGGCGCGTATTTCGTCTATGCCGCGACGGTCGAAGAACGCATCATGGGGCGCCTCTTCCCGGAGTCGTATCCACCGTACAAACGGTCGACCAAGATGCTGGTTCCGTTCATCTTTTGACAGGAGCCCGGATAGACAAGTGACGTGCGAACGACGTCTTCGGCCCACGGCGGCCGGCGCTGAGCCCCGGCCGCGAGCTCACTGCTGATAGCCCTCGACCACGTCGGCGGGTCGCACCGCCACATCGTCAGGGTCCAGACCTGCGACCCGGCGTGCACGGCGTTGCCGGAGGAGGTCCCAGCACTGGTCAAGGGCGACTTCGATGCTTTGGATTCGGGCATTCTCCTCGTCGGTCAGCTCCTGACCGACCCTGGACCGCTCGAGGTGGTGCTCCTCTTCGACCAGGGCATTGATGCGTTGGGCAAGCTCGCCGTCATCCATCGCTGCCACGTTCCAGGGTCCTCATCAGTTCCTCCTCTGCTGTGCTCGAACCGCGTGAACCGGTTCAGGATTGAAGCCATTGTGGCGCCGCGCCGACCGACCTTCAACTCCGTGGGCCGCCCCGTCAGGGTGCCGTAGGGCCACAGGCTCACGCCTGGGACGGATCGACGGTGATCAGCACCTTGCCGCAATCCTCTGGGCCGGTGAGGATGCTGAGTGCATCGTCGAACTGCTCGAGCGGGATCCGGTGGGTCACCAACGCCGAGACGTCGCGGCGAGCGAGGAGGTCGATCGCGTCCTGAAAACGGGGCGGGTACTCCATCGAGCCCCGGATGGTGAACTGCTTCATGAGCAACATGAGGTAGCTGGTGGGGACCTGCTCGTAGTGCAGCGCCACCACGGAGAGGCGCCCGCCGACCGGTCCGTGCTCGAGCACATCCGTGAGCACGCCAGGCGCCCCGGACGCCTCGATGAACGCTGCCGTGGCCGTCGTGGCCCCGAACAGAAACGGCGAGGTCCCGTGCAGGCGAGCGAGTTCGGCCCACACGTCGGTCGCGACGGGGTCGATGGCCGCTTGCGCCCCGAGGCCGAGCGCCAGCTCGAGGCGGGCGGGACTCGAGGTCGATGGCGACGACCTTCCGGTGTCCGCGGTCGACCAGGGTCGCGATGGCTGCGAGCCCGATGGGCCCACAGCCGAACACGGCGACCCCGTCACCGTCCTGCACGTCGGCCTGGTCGGCGGCGCGCATCCCGACGGCCAACGGTTCGCTGAAGGCGGCGATGTCGAGGGGGAGACCCGCGGGAACGCGGAACAGCCGTCCCCTGTCCACGTCGGTGACCAGCAGCTGGGGGGTGAAGCCTCCCTGGGCTGCGCCATTGCCGATGCGGCCCCGCTCGTCGTCGCCCGGATGGACGACGACTCGGTCACCGATCCTGACAGAGGCGACGTCGGCACCGACCCACTCGACCGTGCCGGAGATCTCGTGGCCCAGGCACAGAGGGGTACCGCTCGGCCCGGCGACGCCTCCCAGGCGGATATAGGAGAGATCACTGCCGCAGATGCCGCAGGCGGCCACCGCTACCAGGGCGTCGCGTGGTCCGGGATCTGCCGGTTCGACCTCGTCGACCCGGACGTCCCCCGGGCCATGCACTCGGACCTGTCGCACGTGCCGATTTCCTCAGGGCGCCGGCTCGAACAGGAACGCCATGGCGTCTCGGATCCCCGCGTCGACGATCTCGACTCGGACGCCGAGCTCGTTGCGGTGATAGGCGAACGCAGCAGGAGCGACGGTATCCGCCCTGCCGCACAGCTGCAGCGGACAGCCTGCAGCCGACAGGGCGGCGCTGGTGCCTCCGAGGTCGTCGCTCCAGAACCCGATGTGGTGGAGGTTCGAGTGCTCGTTGCAGGACCAGACCGTGTCGGGAACCTCCTCGATGAGCTCGAGATGGGGCGCCTCCACCGAATAGCAGATCGTCGTCGGGAGGACGAGGTCGTGACCGTCTCCGTCGCGGTGCTCGGTCGCGTCGAGGTGCATGACGGGCCCCCACGTGATGTGGAGCTGGTCGGTGAGTGTGGCCTGCGCCTGCGGCAGGTCGGGGACGACGATGCCGACGTGGTAGAGCGGGGACAGCGGTCCGGTCGTCATGGGAGCAGGTATCCGCCGTCGACGACCAGCGTGTGGCCGGTGACGAAGCCGGCCGCAGAGCTGGCCAGGAACTGCACGGCACCGACGACGTCGGTCGGGGTCCCGAGCCGGCCCATGGGGGTGTGGGCCAGCTCGGCATCGATGAGCTGCGGAAACTGGGCCATCGGCGCGGTCATCGGTGTGTCGATGACACCGGGGGCCACGGCATTGACCCGGATGCCGTCGCGGGCCCACAGGCGGGCCAGGTTGCCGGTGAGGGCCACCAGACCCGCCTTGGCCGATCCGTAGCCGGGGACGATCGGGATCGCCCGGAAGGCGGAGAGTGAGGCCATGTTGACCACGCTCGCACCCCCGTCCAGCGTGCTGGCGGCGAGCAGGCCCCGACACGCGGTGGTCAGCCGCATCGGCCCGACGAGGTTGAGGGTGAGCGCGACAGCGAACACCTCCGGCTCCCATTCGTCGCGCCCTCCGGGGAAGTTGGCCCCGGCATTGTTGACCAGGACGTCGAGCCGCCCGAGCGTCTCGACGAGGGCGTCGATGGTCGTCGGGTCGGTCATCTCACACCGGCGGTAGGTGAACCGCTCGAGGTCGGTCTCGTAGTCGCCGGGAGAGGCTCTGGTGCCCGTCACCGTGACCGAGGCGCCGGCGTCGGCGAAGCCGGTGCCCAGCGCGTGGCCGATGCCGCTCGTGCCGCCGGTCACCAACACGGACGCACCGGTGAAGTCGAAGGTGATCCTGTTGGTCATCGGTCCTCCAGTCGTCGGAGCGATCGGGTGAGCCAGGCCCGCTCCCAGAAGTTGGTCGAGCCGTCGAGCAGGGTGCGGGTGGCCGCAGTGGCGACCTCACGGGCAGGTGCGTGGTCGGGTTCGACGGCGAGGAGGATGTCGGTGAGGTGCAGCGCTGCGACCGCCTCACCGGCGCGGAGCCGGTCGTGGGCGGCACTGGCCAGGGCGTCGGGCCCGGCGAGCGACACCAGGTCTGGGGCGATGGTCGAGGGGGGCACGTCGTAGAGCTCGGTTGTCGATCGGTGGTGGAACCACCCTGCGTAGGTCTCCCAGATCGCTCGCACGTTCCACGCTGTCCGGCCGTAGCCCTCGCCCACGTCGAGATGGTCGGGAACGCGTACTTCGCCCATCAGCGTGTGAACGTCCGTGCCGGCGTTCATCCCGTCCACCGTCCGGTCGTGGACCCACAGTGTGGCGTCGCGCATCGCAGTGATCTCCTCTGCGATGCGGTCCGCTCCCTCCACCGGGGCGAAGTGACCGGTGAGCAGCCGTTGGGCACCGAGGCCGAGTACCAGGTCGAGTGAGTCGACATAGGCCAGCGCGTCTCGGTAGCGGTCGCCCCGCATGGTGACGAGATTGGGAACGTGGCCGAACAGGGGGCCGAACAGGTTCCCGGTGAGTGCCGTACGCGAGTCGGGAAGCCAGATCACCAGCGCGTCGGTGGTTTCGCCTCCCGGCACGGAGAGCAGCACGAGGGGGCGCCCCCCGATCGTGAGGTCGAGTCGTTCGGTGAAGGTGGTCGTGGGCTCGGGGCGCGCTTGGGGTGCAGGGCCGTCTCCGAGCGACTCCGCGTATTCCATGGCGGCGAGGATGGCGTCGATCCAGGCAAACGCTGCGTTCCGTGAGCGGAAGGCTTCGAGCCGCTCGTTGTCGGCACGCCAGGAGGCGAAGTTCGCCTGGGCGATGACATCGGTCTCCTCCCCGAGGAAGCAGTCGATGCCGCCGACGTGGTCGAAGTGGCCCTGGGTCAGGATCACGGCTCTCGTGGGAGCGGCGTCGACGACGTCGAACACCCGCCGGTGGAGGGGGCCCTCGAAACCCATGCCGGTGTTGACGACGACGCGCCCCGTCCCGGTGGTGAGCAGGTACGAGTTCGACAGCCCCGGGGACAGCCAGATGCCGTCTCCGAGGTCGATCGCCGGCTCGCCGCGTGAGGCCGCGATCGCGTCGGCGCCGGGTCGCTCGCGGTGGATGCCCGGCACGGTCAGCGGACCTCCGCACGGATCTGGGGGAACGCCTCGTAGTAGAAGGCGAACCGCTCCCGCAGGTCGGCGGGATCGATGCCGAAATCTTCCCGTAGGTCGTAGACGACCCGCCCGTCCTTGCCACGCGGGTTGCTCGCCAGGTAGGTGGTCAGCTCGGAGCGGGCCCGATCGGTGACCTCGAGGCCGGCGACCTCGAGGATCCGCTCAGCCATGGCCCGGTCGTCGGACAGGAACTCGTTGAACTCGACGTCGATCCGTTGCGCCACGGGGATGAGGTGGGCGTCTCGGACTGCGGAACGGAGGAGGCGCTCGATCCGGTCCACCCAGTAGGCGGCGAGCTGGTCGGCCGCGACCTCCACCCGTCGCAGCCGGTCCCCGTAGGCCAGCATGGTGATGGCGGACTGCAGCACAGCGACTGGGTCGCGCAGCGTGAAGGCGATCGTGGCCTGCGGGAAGGTGTCGAGAAGCGGACCGAGTTGCTCCAGGTGCTGGGGGCACTTGAGCACCCAGCGGTTCGGCCCGCGCACGTAGCTGAGCACCTGCAGCTCCCGGCGGAGGAACGCGTAGTGCCGGCGCTGGTCGAGGCCCAGGTAGACGTCGCGCCACGCAGGCACCCGGGCGTGCCACTCCGTGGTGTACGAACAGATGTCGAGATCGACCAGCTCGCAGTCCTCTTCGATGCTCCATGGCGGCCGGTCGTGCATGAGAGCCGCCAACGGCGCAACCTGCTGGGTCGTCTCGTGAGCCCGGAGGCACCGCAGGTAGCGCGGATCGATGCCGTCACGTCCCGGCCCGTCACCGGGCACCGGCGTCGGCTCGATCACCTCCCACCAGGGCATGGAACGGACCCGCGAGTCCGCAGCCAACAGGTTCACCAGGTGGGTCGTGCCTGAGCGGGGCAGACCGACCACGATCACCGGCGGCTCCAGCGCGACCTCGAGCGCCTCCGGGTGACGTCGGACGAAGTCCTCGAAGTGAAGACGTGCTCTCACGAGCCCGACCATGCGATCGCGGACAATGTGCCGACCGATCCCGGACAGGCCCGTGTCGGCGTCGAGTGCCGCGGACATGGCTGCGAGGCGATCCGGCAGGGTGGGGTCGCCGAGATCGGACAGGCCGGTGGCCCGGCAGGCCTCGGTGACGATCCCGTCGGGGTCGAGGTCGACCTGCATGGTCAGTGCCATCTCGTAGAGGGCCCGCTCGGCATCGTCGCGCACAGGCTCCCGCAGGTCGGCGATCCGCACCTCTCTCACGGGAGCAGTCTCCTCAGAGCGACGGATCGCCGCCGGTCGAGGTTCCTCATGGTGCACACAGTAGGCCGATCGCCATCCCCCGCCACGACCAGTTCAGGCAGTGGACTCTCGCTAGTCCTCGCGATGGCCAGTTGAGGAAGGCGGTCTGTCGTGATCCGCCGGGCTGCGCGCTCAGGTGTGCTTCCAGATCACCTCGAAGTTCTGGCCGTTTGAGAGCAGGCTGGTCGCCGCCTTGAGGGTCGACCCCGATTCCATGTTGATCGAAACCGGTGCGTCGGATCCGATGGCCTTGCCGTTGGCTTTCGCCGAACTGAAGAGCACCGCATGAAAGTCGGTCAAGGGGAGAACCCTCAAAGCAGAAGATGGTGCTTCTGCAATGATCTCGGCCGAGTGCAGCTTTGCGGGCGCATAGGTTGCGTGTACCGTGCGCGTCCAACCGACCGTGAGATCGCTGAGCACCAAGGTGAACGCCCCGCCGGTCGCTGCCACGACGGACCCGTGGAACACGTCACCCGGATGAACCGGGAGGGCGAAATTCACCGGGTACTTCGGATACATCTCGTACCAGCTGTAGTAGCGAGGCGTCCCGCCGAAGCAGTCCACCTCCGAGCCGGTCTGCTCCACACTGTTGCTGCCATCGCCGTCCAACCCGACCCAAAATGCACTGTATGTGCCAGCCGACGTGCACGTCGCCCTGGGTTGGATCCATGTGGCCGAGACACTCGTGAACGGGCCCGCAGTGGACACGTATCCCGACCAGTTCGAGCTCGTGGCACCTGCGGTGGAAGGGACGCCTGGAGCGGTCATCATCAGTGGCGCGTGCAGGGCCGCCGTTACCGGCACCGACGACGGGACGAACGCGACGGCGGTGAGCGCAAGCACCGCGCAACCGGCACGCCGGACGACACCACTGGCTGCGACCCGCATCCCTGCCCCCCTACTCCCCGAACTCGACTCCCGAAGACTACCCCCGGCACTGTGGCTTCCACAACGGCCGAGGCGCCGGGCGCTGTATCCGCTCCAGCAGTAGGCTCAAACCGAGTACTCCCGGTTCCGTCGAGAGTTCTTGAAGGGAGGAGTGCAGTGAACGCACTCATCGACTCCGATACCCACCTCTTCGAGCCGTCCGGAATGTGGCAGGAGTACGTCGATCCTGCGGACCGCGATGTTGCGCTGCATATGGCCGTCGACGACCTCGGTTACACCTGGCTCATGTTTGGGGACCGTCGCCTGAGCCTGGGAGGTCCGCATCGCCCGGGAGATGTCGACGGTATCGGCGCGTTTCGGCAGCGCTTGATGGACGGTGTGCCCGTCGATTTCGATCTCGAAGAGTTCAATGCCAGCTATTCCGATCCGAATGCTCGACTGCTCCAGTTGGATCGAGCCGGGTTCGATGCTTCGATCATGTTCCCGAACTACGGGATCAGCTGGGAGCGACCGCTGCAAGATGATCTGCGCGCCACCTTGGCCAACATGACCGCCTGGAACCGCTGGATCGTGGAGGTCGCAGCCCAGGGAAATGGACGGCTCTACCCTGTGGCCCACCTGAACCTCCGGAATCTCGGGTGGCTCGAAGCCCAATTGGAGACGCTGGCCACCGGTGGCATCCGCCTGGGCCTGATTCCACCGGCGTTGGTGGACGGGCGTCCCCTTTCGCACCCCGACCTCGATCGCGCGTGGGCTGCATTCGTCGATCACGGCATCACCCCGGTCTTCCACGTGGCCAACCAGGCCCGCCCCTTTGACGAGGCGTGGTACGGACCGGACATGGAAGGGGGAATCACGCCGATGAGCACGGTCTTCATCTGGACCGGAGCAGCCCTGGCGATGACCGACCTGATCCTGAACGGGGTCCTGGACCGGTACCCGGATCTCCGGATGGGAATCATGGAGCTGTCGGCACGGTGGGTGCCGCTCCACCTGCAGATGATGGATGGTGGCTACCGTCACACGTCCCGCTTCAACGGCGAGTCCACAGAGTTGTCGCTCATGCCGAGCGAGTACTTCCGACGCCAGGTCCGCGTGGCTGCCTTCTCGTATGAGCAGCCCCATCGGTTGGTTGCCCGGGCCGGTGACATCTTCATGGCGTGCAGTGACTATCCGCACACCGAAGGAACGTCGACGGCGATCGAGGATTACGCCGCCACCGGGCTCACACTGGACGAGAGCTCTTCGCTGTTCTTCGGCGGTAACGCCGCCTTCCTCGTGAGGGAGCCGGGCTCCAGCTGAACGACGCGAGCGTTGCGGGCCGGCCTTGGCAACCCGTCTGTGAGGGATCATCCGGAACGTGGATCCGTGCCGGCACGTCCCTCACACCGGACGTCGGTCGGCTCACCGGTCGGGTGGGACCCATGCCGGAGGCCGCTTCTCCATGAACGCCCGCATCCCTTCACGGGGCTCCTCTGAGTGATCGAGCGCCCAGAACATCGTCTGGTAATCGATGAGCCCGTAGCGCTCGTTCAACATGCGCTTCACCTGCGCCCTCGCAGTCGGCGCAGTTCGCAGCACCTGACGGGCGGCCTCCGTGGCAGCGTCGTGCAGGTCGTCGTGCTGGACGACGCGCGACAGCAGGCCCATCCGGAGGGCCTCGGCTGCATCGAACGAACGGGCCGACAGCAGGAGGTCCCTGGCGACCGCCAGGCCTACGTGGGCCGGCAGGGCCGCTGCGTAGGTCGCGTCCGGGATCCCCCGCAGGAGCTCCGGTACACGGAAGGTGGCCCGGTCGCTGGCGACCGCGATGTCAGCCATCATCGCGACCAGCAGGCCACCGGCCTGGCAGATCCCGTTCACCGCGGCAATGACCGGCGCCTGGCTGTCCCGGATGGCGAGGAAGGGGAGCACGTCGGCGCCCATCGCATCAGGTGACGACTCCCCGTCGTCGCGGCGACCACCCAGGTCCCCACCCGGCGCGAAGACGTCGCCCACGCCGGTGATGATCAGGGCTGCGAGTTCGGGATCGAGATTGACGAGCTGAACGGCCCGCTTGAGTCCGTAGTACATCGCCGGGGTGAAGGCGTTCCTGGCAGATGGCCGGTCGATGACGCACCACGCGATCGACCCGTCTCGCTCGAGCCGCAGGTTCGGTGTACCGAGGTCGTCACTCATGGTCCACCAGTGAGTCTGGTCCATGCGCTGTCGGCTGCGCTGGCACGTGCCGAGCCCTGGTGAACCCGCCGTGCGCGGAGAGCCGGCCTGCTCTCGCCTGCATAACGGCATTGCGGCGGTCCTGCGACGATGTGCGTACGCCTGTTGGGCCGTCTGAACAGGGAAGGGAAGATGCCACCAGGGCTCGCCGGGTCCGGCCCTGTAGCGCGGCCACCGGGACGGACGGACCGCCTCCTCCTCCTACTGTTGGGGGATGGCCCTCCCTCGTCCTTCCGATCGCTCCACCGCCGTTGTCACAGGGGCTTCATCGGGAATCGGGGAGGCGCTCGCCCGTGAGCTCGCCCGACGTGGCCACGGCGTCACGCTGGTGGCCAGGAGCATGGACAAGCTCCAGACCCTTGCCGACGAGATCGGCACCGGCGGGACCGCTGCTCATGTGGTCGGGGCGGACCTCTCAGACCGGGTTGCTCGGTCCCACTTGCTTGCACGGATCACCGATCTCGGTCTGGAGCCCGACATCCTCGTCAACAATGCCGGCGTGTCGACGTTGGGCCCGGTGGCCTCGTCGGATCCCGATGCGGAGATGGAGATGGTCGAGGTCGACGTCATGGCAGTCGTGGATCTGTGCAGCAGGTTCCTTCCCGGAATGGTCCAACGCGGGCGGGGCGCAGTGCTCAACGTGGCCTCGACCGGAGCGTTTCAACCCTTGCCCGGTCAGGCCGGCTACGGGGCCGCCAAGGCATTCGTGCTCTCGTACACCCAGAGCCTGGGTGCTGAGCTTCGCGGCACGGGTGTGACTGCCACCACCCTCTGCCCCGGTCCTGTCGACACCGGATTCGGCGAGCGGGCCGGATTCAGCAAGGAGGATGCTTCTGCGGCTCTGCCGGCGTTCCTGTGGGAGACGGCTCCCGCAGTGGCCCGGGCCGGCATCGACGGTCTCGCGTCCGGTCGGGCGGTCGTGATCCCCGGAGCCGGAAACCGCGCTGCCACTGTGGTCAGCAGGATGATCCCCAATCGGGTGCTCGTCCCGTTACTTGCCCGTGGCCATCCCGGTCTCCGCACCTGATTCGCCGACCCGGCGGTAGGTCAGCGGGCACGGGCCGCCGGCACGAGCCACCCCGCCGATCTGAGCTCGGACCGGTTGCGGTCGATCGGTCCACCCCGGAGTCCACAGGTACTCGGACAGGAGCCGGTTCAGCGTCGTGGTCATGGCGGCGAGGGAGAACGGCTGGGCCGGACACGTATGACGTCCGTGGCCGAACGCGGTCACCAACTCGACGGCGGCCAGGGTCGAGGGATCGGCGAGGCGGCGTCCCTTCCAGCGGGTCGGGTCCCACACCGCGAGACCCGGCGCGGACGACGCGTTGGTGAGTGGGAGCAGCGTGGCCACGGTCGTCCCCGGCGAAACCTCAAGGACGGCATCTCCGACGTCGAAGCTGACCGGAGACATCACGTACCGGGCCATGATCGATCGCTGGGCGAGACGGATCGACTCGAGCGCGCACGCCTCGGCCATCACTCGGTCACCTCCTTCCACGCGGGACGCCTCGAGGGGGTGGGCAAGCAGGTCGACCAGGGCCCATCCCAACGCTGCAAAGAGGTTCGACATCGATGCGATGTGGATCAGTGCCACGTCACCAGCGACACCTCTGGCCGCAACTGACCGCGGTTGGTCGGCCCAGGCCGCAACCAAGCGAGCGAACAGGGGATGATCCGCTTCATTTCCGGCCAGCTCTTCGAGCGAAGGACCCAGATGGTCTGCAATTACGGAGAGTGCCTCAATTTCCGCCGCCTTCCCTGATGCGGCCACCGCAGCCATCGCATCTGGATGGACGAAGGCCTCGGACCCGTCCAGGGCATCGAACGCAACCACGAGTGCCTCAAACCGGGTGCCGGTGGCCGCGCCGGGACCACCCCAGGAGGCAAGTCCGACCCGGTGACCCAGTCGTCGGGTCAACGCGAACACGTCGGCGGTTCCCTGGTCGCCGAGCTCGTCGATCGTGTCGTCCAACGCCTGATCGACGTTGGCCAAGAATCGGCTGACGTCTTCGCGGCCGAACAGCTGATGTGGCAGGGTTCGCCGTCCCACGAAGAGCTCGTCGGGGAGCTTGCGGCGCAGCATTCTCCAGTCGGCGACACCTTTGCTGGCCGTTTCCTCGGCGAGGGCATAGAAGGCGGCCACTCCCACCGGAGCAAAGGTGAAGAGATAGCGATCCTCACCACTGTCAACGACGAATGTGTCGCCAAGTGTTCGCCGGGCATCGGCGAGAGCAGCGATCGGGTCCACAAGCGGCGCATCCCACGGTAGGGCGCACTCGTCCGCTGCGGGTGGCATCGGCACAATCGTCGGTCGTTCCATCGGAGTACCCCCCGGCAGTTCTGACATCACGGGTCTCCGGGAACCAGGCGCACGGACACCGGACCGAGCCGCGTGCTCGGTCTACCGATTCGGCGTAGCGCGGTGACCGTCCCGATCGACCGACCAGTCAGGAGTCTGGGCCCACCGTGGAAAGTGCCGAGACCCACGGTGTGTGCGTCCGTCCGCTGGACCGAGGGACAGGGTCCGCCTCATCGCGCCTGCACGGACGAGGCACTCGCCTCGAAATGTTCGTCTCGGCTGAATCGGATCTGGCGTTCGACAAATGCCAGGTACATCGCCATGGAGAAGGCGAGGCTGGTGAACAGACTCATCACAAAGAAGATCCAGGGGACTCGTAACCCCCGCCTTCGTCCGTCGATGATCGTCCACAGCGGCAGAAGGACGAGGTTGACCATGATGTAGTCCTGTGCTGCGGAATCCGCCGCCCAGTTCGAGAAGAGCGCCTTGGTGTAGTTGACGTAGCTCGCGTTGTGGTACTGATGGGTGTAGCGGACATTGAAATACCAGCCGAGGCCCAGTGATGCGACACCGAAGAAGTAGTACAGGCACTCGAGCGCAGAGGATCGTCCGGCACCTCCCGTGACGAAGAGACGCCGGTTGCAATAGAAGGCAATCGCCGTACTGATGATGCCGAGGGTCCCGTAGAACGCCAGCGATGTCGTCATGGCCCCCTCCACCTCCCCCCGGTCGGGTCTCTTGGCAAACTACAGGCTTGCTGGCCGCCGAGGCTGTGGCATGCGTCTATGACCCAGCTGCCCCAACCCGACGGGTCATGCCTGCGGGCCTCCACAACCCGGTGAAGCAGGCCGGGCGCCCCCGAGATCCTTGACCAGGCATGATCCTGTGGCCTGGGCGACGAGTTTGCCGGTGCCGTCAACAATCTCGGCCCGGCCGAAGGCCACCCGGTGCCCTGGCTTGACCACCGTGCCAGTGGCCAGCACGAGGGCGCTCGTCGAGGTGAGCGGGCGGAGATAGGTCACCTGGAGGTCGATCGAGGTGTAGCCCACTCCGGCCTCGAGGGTCGAGTGCACCGCGCATCCGATGACGGTGTCGGCCAGTGTGCACACCACGCCGCCGTGGACCATCCCGATCGGGTTGTAGACGGAGTCGTCGGGCTCATACTCGAACACCACCCGGCCCGGCTCCACGTCGCGGATCCGCATCCCCAGCAAGGAGGCGATGGGCGGCGGCGGGCCCGACCCATCCCGCAGCCGGGACAGGAAGTCGACCCCGCTCATCGACGCCGCCGCAGTTGCCGTTGGCAGCGGGTCGTACCAGGTGACCGTTCGCGATCTCCGCGGTCCCCATGGTGCGGCCGTGATCTCGCTGCTGGCCTCGGCCGACGTCGTCACACCGACTCCGCCAGGACAACGACCGGCGCCCCGACTTCGACGCCTGCGACGTCGCCGGGCCCGTCCGTCGCAACCTGAACCGATCCCGGTGGACCGAGCAGGCAACACACCAGGCCCGACGAGGCGGCCATGGCGGCGGCGAACCACCAGAGGTGATGGAAGTGGGCCAGCGCGTCCACCGCACCGGTCGGGGTCCCCAGGATCACCACGAGCAGCGCAACCCCGAGCGCCCCACCCACCTGACGGGCTGTCTGGTTGACAGCGCTGCCCACGGCGAACCGCTGGGCGTGGAGGCTGGAGACGGCCGCGGCACTCAGTACCGGGAAGGTGAGCCCGATCCCGAGTCCCACCACCAGGGTGCCCGGCAACCAGATCTCGAGGTAGCGGGCATGAAGTCCGACGTGGGTGGCGTACCAGGCAAGGCCCGCGGTGAACACCACGAAGCCTGTGAGCAATACGCGGCGGAAGCCGTAGCGGCCGGCCATCTTGCCGGCCGGACCCGCCACTACGGCCACCACCAGCGGGCCCGGAGTCACGGCCAGACCGGCCCGCAAGATCGAGTAGTGCCACACCGACGTCAGGAACAGGATGTTCCCGAGCAGCATGGCAAAGAAGCCCATCGAGTAGAGCAGGGCGGCGGTGTTCGCCACGCTGAACGAGCGGGACCGGAAGAGGGTGAGGTCCAGCACCGGCTGGGAATGACGAGACGAGCGCCGAAGGAATGCGGCACCGAGCACCAGGAAGATCACGACGGCGCCAACGACCCGTGTGCTCCTCCAGCCCCACGTCGGCCCCTCCGAGATGGCGAGCACCAGGGCGGCGAGGCTCACGGCCAGGAGGGCGACCCCGGGATAGTCGGGAGACGAGGCCGAGCTGTCGCCCCGCACCGACGGGAGCACGGTGCGACCGACCAGCCAGGCGGCGAGCCCGATGGGCAGGTTGACGAAGAACGCAGCCCGCCAGCCGAATCCGGTGATCAGGACGGCGCCCAGCGACGGACCCGTGGCGACCGCCAGCGCGCCGATGCCGCCCCACATCGCCACCACCTGGGAGCGCCTGTCCGAAGGGTACGCGGCAAGCAGCAGACCGAGCGACGACGGCAGGAGGGCTGCTGCCCCCACCCCTTGGATCAGTCGACCGGCGACGAGCAGCGGAACGGTGGGGGCCAGACCGGCCAGGCCGGACCCCAGGCAGAAGACGGCGAGTCCGACGAAGAACACCCGGCGGCTCCCGAGCCGGTCGGCGGTGCGCCCGGCCACGACCAGGAGGGCGCCGAAGACGATCGAGTACCCGGTGATGACCCAGGTCAGGGAGGCCGCAGTGTCGCTCCGGAACGTCCGTTCGAGCGCGGGGAAGGCGACGTTCACGATGGACAGGTCCAGGGAGGCCATGAATGCCCCGAGCGCCGTCACCACGAAGATCGCCCGCAGGCGCCGCCGTGCGACGTTGTCGACGATCGGCACCGACGCAGTCAGTTCTCTCATGCAATGCACACTAACGGATAGCATTTTATGATGCAACCCTCTAGACTTGCAACATGGAACGGAAGAGCTTCGCCGACATGGATTGCTCGGTGGCCCAGTGTCTCGAGGTGGTCGGCGAGTGGTGGACCATGCTCATCGTTCGTGACGCATTCCTCGGCGTGACCCGGTTCGAGGACTTCCAGCGCCGGCTCGGGATCTCGCGCAACATCCTCCAGCAGCGCCTCACCAGGCTCGTCGACTCCGGCGTGCTGGTCCGGGTCCCCTACTCAGAGCACCCGCCCAGGGTCGACTACCGCCTGACCGAGAAGGGTCGGGACCTGTGGCCGGTGCTGACGGCGATGCGCCAGTGGGGCGACGCCCATGCCGCCCCGGAGGGACGTCCCATCGAAGTCACCCACAAGGCGTGCGGGTCTTCTGATCCCCTGGTGTTGGTGTGCCCCGACTGCGGCAAGCCGGTGGGCCCCCGCGACGTCACTGCCGGTGCCGGCGCCGGGCGGGAGCCCGGCGCGCTGGTACCCCAACTCCGCACCGTCGGCTGAGGCGGGCGACACGGCCCGAGGCCCGTGCGAATCGGCCCGAGGCCCGTGCGAATCGGCCCGGACAGTGCAGCTAGCCAGGCAGTGCAGCTAGGCAGCCGTCACGCATTTCTTGGCACTGTTGCTCCACAATCCCTGCACGTCGTACTTGACCGCCCCAAGAGAGAGGTATGCGTCCAGGTTCGCACAGAGATCGCCGATCTCGTTGAAGGCGCCGGAATACCATCCCGTCGAGTAGAAGGGCTCCGTCGTCGACTCGGCGTACTCGTGGGTCGCTGTCGACTCGTATCCATCGAGAAGGCGGGGGTTCGCAAACGAGCTGCAGCCGCCGTTCGCGCCAAGGTCGGGGACGTAGGGCAGATTCGTCCAGGCAAGCTTGCCGTAGGCACTGGCGATAGTGGAGTGATAACCGCAGTACCCGGTCGTGGGATTGAGCCAGCCGTCAGGGTCGGTTCCCGTGGGTGAGGCAATGAGGTACTGCGCATCGAGATTCGGGGATTGGGTCCTGTTTCCGAAATGGGCGGCCGCACGCACGGCCTCGGCACCGAGCTGCGCGAAGGTGGCCGCCGCCGGCTCCCCGGATGCGTTGTCGAACCAGATCCCGCCGACGACGGACGAGGTCGGGTGCTTGATGTGCGTTCCCTTGGTGCCGCAGAGCGTGGTCCCCACCGGCAACCCCTCGCAGTACTGGGTCAGGATGGTTCCCCAGGTGTCGGAGGGACCGTAGAGGTGGCTGAACATCCCTTGGAGTGCCTTCGCCGCATGTGCCGGGTCGCTCGACCATTGTGATCCCCAGAAGACCAGATACACCTTCGGATTGGGGAGGACCACCCCGGTGGGCTTGCTCGAGTGCAACGACAACGGTGTGACGGTCAGGGGGGTCACGGGTCCGGCATGGATCCGCTTGATTCCTAGCCGACTTGCAGTTGGAGCTGACGAACTCACAGCACCCACGGGCACCGACGTCGCGGTCAGCGTGACCACTCCCGTCATCAGGAGCCCCACAAGCCCGTACATGCGCAGTTTCATTTCCGCCTCCAGTCTCGCCCAATACCCTCAGTCACCCGGAACAATGGTACTCAGAACGGGATCTCGGCACCCAAGAAGGCGAGTGAGGTGACCAGGCTCGATCCCGGGCTCTCCGCGACGTGCGGACGTCGCGTCCCCTGAGGACGGTCTGGATCGACAGGTGCCTAAAGGAGGACAGCAAGCCAACGGGGTCCGGTGACCTGGAGAGCCGCGTCACGACGTGTCGAGCTCCCATTCGTCGCCGCGAGAGCGAGCGACGGTTGGCGATCAATACTCTCGGGCCAGGTCGACCACATTGACGAGGTCCTGGCCAGCGACATACCGGCCAAGATTGTCGTAGAAGAGCTCAGCGACCCGTTCCATGTATCGGTCGGCGGACGCTGAACTGTGTGGCGAGATCGAGAGATTGGGAGTGTCCCAAAGCGGGCTGTCTGCAGGGAGTGGTTCCTGCTTGGCCACATCCAACGCGGCGGCGCGAAGGTGGCCCGAACGCAACGCTTCGATCAGTGCAGACTCGTCTACCAGCGAGCCTCTTGCCACGTTGACGAATACCGCCCCTCGACGCATCGCCGCAAAGGCCTGCGCATCGAAGAGATTTGCGTTCGAGGCCGTTCCGGGTGCCGACACGACGACGATATGCGCGGATCCGAGCGCCTGCATGAGTTGGTCGGGCCCGATCACCTCGTCCGCGTCGGACGAGGACATACCAGGTGTCCACGAACGCCGCACTCCCACGACACGGACGTCGAACGCCTTCAATCGCCGCGCTACCTGCTTGCCGATAGCACCCAACCCGACCACAAGTGCCTGTCGGCCGGCCACCAGCGCCCCCAGTTTCTGATTCCACACATGATCGCGCTGTTGCTCTGCGTGCTCATCCAGGCGCTTGTACACGGCAAGCACCCGTGCCAGTACCCACTCGGCAATCGGTACGGCGCCGATCCCGGCTGCGTTTGTCAGGACGATAGGACTGTTCCGTAGTCCCGATGGGACGAACTGCCCGACGCCTGAACCGGCGGCCTGGATCCACCGTAGGCGAGGAGCGTGAGCAGGTAGATCGAGCGGAGCATCAAGCGTAATCATCACCTCAGCCCGAGCGAGGGCGTCACGAAGAGCATCGGTCATGACCGGCTCGCCACGAGCGAGGTCCCTTCCCGTCGGTGTCTCGGAACGACGGGTCCGCTCATCGTGACCCAGGTCGTACGGCGCGACGATGATCTCTGCTTCGGGGGCGACCTCGCGGACGCGCACTCGATCGATGACCAGACTCAGCGGATCGAACGCCACATGGATGACAAGCGGACGTGGTTCGATCATCACGATACGAGTGCGTTCCAGACGACGACGTCCACTACCGGCTTGCGTGGTGCAGGCGAGAACCCATCGATGGTGAACCCAACGGGGATCGGGCAGGTCTGGTCCCATCCACTCGGCAGTCCGAGGATGTCAGCCATGGCGGCCTGATCGCTCTGATGGGCCGTCGTCGCATAGAACACCCGTCGGAATAGGATGCACATCGTTACCCACAACCTGGATGTGAAGGGATGACATGAGTGACAAAGTCACGTTCGAGGTGAAGGACCAGATTGCTGTCATCTCGAACAACAACCCTGCGAAGCGGAATGCATTCGATGATGATATGGACGTCCTGCTGTTTGAGATCTTGGCCGAGCTCAAGGACCGCAAAGATGTCCGGGCTGTGATCTGGCGAGGTGAGGGCGAGGTCTGGTCCGCGGGACGGGATACGGCTGTCATCGGCCACAACGCGACCAAGCTCAGTCATCACGAGCTCATGTCACGAGGCCACCGAGGGATCTTGCAGATCTTTGATCTCGACATTCCTATTGTCGTCGCTATCCAAGGATGGGCCATAGGTGGCTCGTTTCAGCGTGCACTTCTCTGCGATATTCGGATCGCAGCTGAGGGGGCGCAGTTCAAGCTTCCCGAAGTCGGGTACGGCGTGATTCCCGACACCGGTGGCATGGGAAGGTTGTACCAGATTTGCGGGACGGGAGTTGCCAGCGACCTGATTCTCACAGGCCGCGTGATGAGTGTTGAAGAAGCCTATGCCCACGGGATTGTCTCGCGTATCGTGGCCCCCGAGACGCTCGACGAAACCGCCTGGGAGATGGCCGAGAGAATTGCTTCGGCACCAATGGTGACGGTCAAGATGGCTCGGCGTGTCTTGCAGCATCTGAGTGAACCTGAGGTTCGTTCTTCAATGGACGATGAACTCATCTATCAGACGTTCATCAACAAGTCAGCGGACTTTGCCGAGTTCAAGGCAGCGAAGACCGAGGGTCGGAGGCCCGATTACTCGGGCACCTAAAGACGGCGACAAAGATCGAGACGCGCGGGGGCGTCCGATTCCTGAAGCAGGGAGACGCCCTCCTCCCGGCCTGAGGGTCACCTGCCGGACGTTCGCAGGAGGTCCCGGCAATCCCGAACGGCTTGGGGAGTCCCTCCACAGCGGCCTCCGGGCGGGCTGAGCGAACACCCATTTGCAGGTGCAACCATCAGACTGTCGATGGAAGGAGGAGGCGATGACGAAGTTCCAGGGCGTGGTCAATCTCGACATTCGGGACTCGGTGCCGGACTGGGCCCCTTTCGACGCACCGAGGGCACCCGAGGGGGCGCCCAACGTCGTCTACATCGTGCTCGACGACGTTGGGTTTTCGGCCATGAGCTGCTACGGCGGTCCCATCGAGACACCCAATATCGAACGCATCGCCGCCGATGGGCTGCGCTACACCCAGTGGCACACCACCGCCTTGTGTTCACCGACCCGAGCGTGTCTACTCACGGGGCGGAACCACACCCGCAACTCCATGGCTTGCATCACGGAGGCGGCTATTGGTTTCCCCAACGCCAGCGGCGTGATCCCACCTGAGAACGGCTCCATCGCCGAGATCCTCGGCGAGCGGGGCTGGAACACCTACGCGGTGGGCAAGTGGCACCTCTGTCCCGAGGCCGAAATGAATCTGGCTTCGACCAGGCGTAACTGGCCGACCGGGCGGGGTTTCGAGCGCTTCTACGGGTTCCTCGGGGCCGAGACCAACCAGTGGTACCCCGACCTCGTCTACGACAACCACATGGTCGATCAGCCGAAGTCGCCTGAGGAGGGATACCACTTTTCGGTGGACATCACCGACAAAGCGCTGGAATTCATCAAGGACGCCAAAGTGCTCGCCCCCGACAAGCCGTTCTTCTTGTACTACGCGCCCGGAGCCTGTCACGCTCCCCATCACGCACCGGTGGAGTGGATCGAGAAGTTCAAGGGTCGTTTCGACATGGGATACGAAGGCCTGCGCGAGCAGACGCTGGCCCGCCAGAAGGAGCTGGGCATCCTGCCTCCCGAGACGGGTCTCTCGCCTCTCAACCCGATCGGCACGCCTGAGACCCGTACCGGCCCGGAGGGACAGCCTTTTCCCGCTCTCGACATCGTGCGGCCGTGGGACTCGCTGTCAGACGACGAGAAGCGACTGTTTCGTCGCATGGCCGAGGTGTTCGCCGGATTCCTGGCCCATGCGGATGACCAGATCGGTCGGCTCCTCGATTATCTGGAGGAGACGGGACAACGTGAGAACACGATCGTCGTGGTGGTCTCGGACAACGGGGCCAGCGGCGAAGGGGGACCCAACGGTTCGGTCAACGAATGCAAGTTCTTCAACGGTATTCCCGACGACATCACCTCGAACCTCGCAGCCATCGACGACCTGGGGAGCCCCAAGACCTATAACCATTATCCGACGGGATGGGCCATGGCGTTCAACACACCGTTCAAGTTGTGGAAGCGCTACGAGTACAACGGGGGCACCAGTGATGCCTGCATCATCTCGTGGCCGAAGGGAACCAAGGCACGCGGCGAGATCAGGACCCAGTACCACCACGCCATCGACCTTGTCCCCACGCTGCTGGACGTGCTCGGCCAGGAGGCACCTGAGACCATCAAGGGCCACGTCCAGAGCCCGTTCGACGGAGTGAGCATGCGCTACAGCTTCGATGCCCCGAGCGCTCCAACCTCCAGGACCACGCAGTTCTACTCCATGCTCGGTTCACGCAGCATTTGGCACGATGGATGGAAAGCCGTGACCACCCATCCCACCATCGCCGGTTGGGGCAACTTCGGCGCTGACACCTGGGAGCTGTACCACACCGATGTCGATCGCTCTGAGGTCCATGACCTGGCAGAGCAGGAGCCGGAGCGGCTCCAGGAGATGATCAACCTGTGGCACGCCGAGGCCGGGGCAAACGGGGCGTTCCCCCTAGACGACCGCTCCGCCCTTGAGATCATCCTCACGCCGCGTCCAATGTTGACGCCGGCTCGAAACCGCTATGTCTACTACCCCGGTGCTGCCGAGGTTCCCGAGTCCCAAGCAGTGAACGTCCGCAACCGCTCGTATGCCATAGGCGCGCTCGTGGACATTCCCGCACCGGGGGCGAGCGGGGTGCTCTTTGCCCACGGTGCCCGGTTCGGCGGCCACGCGCTGTACATCAAGGAGGACCGCCTCACCTATGCCTATAATTTCGTCGGCATGGCCGTGGAGACCGTCGTGGCCACGGTCGGCGTACCGATCGGCCAGGATCTCATCCTGTCCGCCGCCTTTGACAAGGACGGGGAGGACCCACCGGGTGTCGCAACGGGCACCCTGTCCCTATTCCAAGGAGAGACCAAGGTCGGAGAGGGTCGTATCAGGACCCAACCGGGAAAGTTCGCCATCGGAGGCGAAGGTCTCTGCATCGGACGCGACAGCGGCGAGCCGGTAACCGACGACTACCCCGGTCCTCACCCGCACGCGTTCACGGGCGGGACGATCAATCGCGTGGTGGTGGATGTCAGTGGTGAGCCTTATATCGACCTCGAACGTGAAGCCGTGGCAATGATGTCTCGGGAGTAGCGGGCAGTCCACGCAGCCCGGACATCGACCCCTGACTCAACTGCCACACGTGAGGGACCGGTCAGCAGCGATCCATCGACTGGACGTCGAAATAGATCGGCAGCAGATATTTCACATAGAACGCGTGCACCGTGAGGTTCGGATACACGAGATCCTCGTACTCCTGGATCTGTACTCGATCGTCCTTCTCCCGGTAGCGCTTGCATGCCTCGAGAAGATCGTCGACTTCGATCCGCGAGTCCTGGAGCAGGCCGAGATGATCGAAACCTGGCGAGCTCATCGGCTTGCCGCTCTCGGCCAGCAGGATGAACTGATCGGCGTCGGGTAGCAGGATGTGGCATCGCTGACCCACGACGTCGGCATCAGTTGCCGTCCAACCGAACACCGAGTCGTAGAAGGCATCGACCTCCTCGCGGAACTGATCGGTCAAGGTGCCGCGGGCGAAGGTCAGCTCCATGTGGTTGAACCGCACGACTGAATCGTAGGTCTTGTCCAAGGCCTCTGCCGATTTTCACTGTCACCCACAGGGCAGCGAAGACCCGGAGTGCAAGAACTTGGGCCGCACGAGGAGGCTGGGGCACCTCGGGCACATACGGTCGGTGCAGCCCTCCAGAACCGGCGTTTCGACGGATTCGCTGTAGAAAGAGCAGGTCCCTTGTGGTAGCCGAGGGGATCTCGATGCCAGTGGTCCGTGGAGCTGGCTTGGGGGGTGCAGAAGGGGTTCATGGAATCCGGCCAGGTCAGGTCATCAATCGATACCTGTCGATGAGATCGAGACGGCGTCGCGCTGCACCAGGCGTGAACCCGCCATCACCGGCCGATCGACCCCTTCGTCGGTCCGCTGCCCCAATCGCTCCGAGATTTCTCGCCGGAAGTCGTCGAAAATGGGAAGGTTCGCCCACCCCATGTCGACCCCCACGGGCGATGATCGATGCTCAGGAGGTCCACGATGCCGTCCATCACGCCGTTTCTGTGGTTCGACACTGATCTGGTCGAGCCGATCGCGTTTTACACGTCGATCTTCCCCGAGGTCGCAGCACCCGACGTGCGCCCAGGTGCCGACAACGGACCAGTCTTCGCTGCAACCGTCGAGCTGTGCGGCCAGAAGCTGATGTTGCTCAATGGGGGCCCGGTCCATGACGGCTTCACCGAGTCGATCTCGCTCTTTGTCAACGTCGATACCCAGGGCGAGATCGATGATCTGTGGGGGCGGTTGACCGCAGACGGAGGGGAGCCCGGACGATGCGGTTGGCTGAAGGACCGGTACGGATTGTCGTGGCAGGTCGTACCGACCGTTCTCGGATCGCTGCTCGGTTCCTCCGATCGGATCCGTGCCCAACAGGCAACCGAGGCCATGATGGAGATGAGCAAACTGGACATCGCCGCACTGCAAGCTGCCTACGACCGTTGAAGCGACGGCGACGGTCATCGACGACTTCCGCGGGGAGCGATCGATCAGCCCGGGGCGGCCGGTCTGCGGACTGCGTGGTGGTGGGTGGCGGCCTGGTGGGGACGGCGCTCGCCTACGAGCTGGTGCACCGTGGTGCCACGGTTGTGGTCGTCGACCGCCACGACCCGGGTCGGGCCAGCGACGCCGGGGCCGGCATCCTCTCACCCGAGACGAACTTGGACCCCGCACCGGGCACCTTCGCCGTCGGGCACGCCGCGGCGAGGCACTACGAGAGCCTGGTCGACCAGCTCGGCGCCGACGGGGCTGTCGACACCGGGTATGCCCGGACCGGCTCGCTGCTGGTCGCCGAGCGTCCCGGTGACGACGCGACCATGGGGGCAGCTTCGGAGCTGATTCTGGGCCGAGACGTGGGGGTCGAGGAGCTGGATCCGGAAGTGGCTCGCCGACGCTTTCCGGTCCTCGACACCGTCCGGCGGGCGCTCTACAACCCGGACGGCCGACGGGTGGACGGCAGGGTCCTGCGGGGTGTCCTGCAGGCCGCGGCCGAACGCCGGGGTGCGCGGTGGCGGCAGGCTACGGTCACCGGCATTGTCGGGAGTCCCGGTGCGGAGCGGGTGCAGGCGGTGCGGACCGACAGAGGTGACATCCCTGCCGGGGCAGTGGCCCTCTGCAGCGGTGCTTGGACCGAGGAGCTGGCGGGAGACCTCCGGGTGGTCCTGCCGGTCGGGCCGCTCAAAGGCCAGATCGCGCATCTGCGTCTGCCGGAAGCCGATACATCGATGTGGCCCATTGTCCAGCCAGTGCTCGGGTTCTATCTGGTCCCCTGGCCGGGCGGCCGGGTGGCCTGCGGCGGGACGATGGAGGCCGCTGCCGGGTTTGACCACCGTGTGACCGCCGACGGGGTGCACCAGCTGCTGCGGGAGTGCCTGAGGACTGCCCCCGGATTGGGTGCGGCCGAGTTGGTCGAGGTGCGTGTGGGGACCCGGCCGGTCAGTGCCGACGGGAAGCCGCTGCTCGGCCCGGTGCCCGGGTGGTCGAACGCCTTCGTAGCCACCGGTCACGGGGCAGAGGGGCTGCTGCTCGGGCCGTTGAGCGCGGCGGTGCTGGCGGACTCGATGCTCGATGCGTCGGGGGCCGGACATCTCACTGTTGGACCGGCCCTGGACCCCGTCGTGGCCGGCGAGCTCGCCCGGTGGTCCCCCGACCGGTTCGTCGGATGGACCCCCCTGCAGGCTCCTGCCGATCGACCGAGCACCTCGCGCTCCACGAAGTCGTGAGCCCTTGACCCTTGGCGCCGTGCCAAGGACTCGTTTGGTCAGGCGATCGTCGAGGCTTGGGACAGTGGGGGTCTCGGTGGTCGCTGTCGCGCCATCACTCGGTTCCCCTCAAACTCCCGATGCCGAGCGATCCCGACCCGTCTGCGAGCAGCGCGTCGTCGGCAGAGACGCTGCCATTTTCACCGAGCTCAGTGATCGGTTCGGAGGTGAACAGATAGGTGCGGAGGTTCGCGTCAAGCGCAGGATCGCGACGCCGCAGCCATTCGAGGACCATCGCAGCGTGTTCCTTCTCGTCGTCACGGTTGTACGCGAGAATTCGCAGCAAGGCTGGCATCGGATGTCGCCTTCACCCTCTGGTCGTACCAGTCGATTGCTTCGAGCTCCTCACACAATGAGGTCATGGCCCGATGGTGGTCGATGGTCGCCTCGTCGAGTAGTTCAGTTGGCTCATGGAATCCTTCACAGGCCACCAGTCGTGTCTCCTTTCGTCAGTGTGTCAGCCTCCGGTGATCGATCTGCCTCTGCGAACGCTCATTTTGCCCTGATGAGATCCGACAAGCCACTGCGATGCCCTCCACACGAGGACGATGGCCGTAGCGTCATCGATTCGCTGAGCTCGCGAACCACTGGGATGGCTCCGCCTGTGCCGCTGTCCCAGGTGCTGTCAGCGCTCGATGAGCCGCATCTGTGCTTCGCTGTGATGATCGCCGGCAGCAGGGGTGATCTTGTCGAGGCGGCCGAGCTGGTCGGTCGTGAGCTGGATGTCGTCGGCGCCGACATTCTCCTCGACCCGGGACACACGCTTGGTCCCGGGGATCGGGGCGATGTCGTCACCCTGGGCGAGCAGCCAGGCCAGCGAGACCTGTGCCGGCGTGCACCCGACCTCTTCGGCGATGGACTGGACCTCCTCGGCACTGCTCAGATTGTGCTGAAAGTTCTCAGTGCTGAACCGCGGGTTGGACTTGCGGAAGTCCGAATCCGCCAGGTTGTCGATCGAGCGCACCGCTCCGGTGAGCATCCCGCGGCCCAGTGGGGAGTAGGCCACCAGCCCGATGCCCAGCTCCCGCAGCACGTGCAGCATCCTGGCCTCGGGGTCCCGGGTCCACAGTGAGTACTCGGTCTGCAGCGCGGTGATCGGGTGAACGGCATGGGCCCGGCGGATGGTGTCGGCTCCCGCTTCCGAGAGCCCGATGTAGCGGACCTTGCCCTCGGCGACCAATTCGGCGAGCGCTCCCACCGTGTCCTCGATGGGCACCTTCTGGTCGACCCGATGCTGGTAGTAGAGGTCGATGTGGTCGACGCCGAGCCTCTGGAGGGAGCCCGCGAGGGCAGTGCGGATGTTCGCCGGAGAACTGTCGAGGGTGCCGGGACCATCGCCGGCGTGGGAGACCATGCCGAACTTGGTGGCCAACACCACCTGGTCGCGCCGGCCGCCGATGGCCTGGCCGACGAGCTCCTCGTTCCGATAGGGCCCATAGATCTCGGCGGTGTCGATCAGGGTCACCCCGAGCTCGAGTGCTCGGTGGATGGTGCGGATGGACTCCGCATCATCCTCACCGGCCCCGGTGTACGCGGTGGACATGCCCATCGTCCCCAGGCCGATGCGGGAGACTTCGAGGTTCCCCAGCTTGACGTGCTTCATGATCGTTCCACTCCTCGCGTCCCCTGAGCAGCGCTCCGACAGTACCGACTCCTCCCGGTGTCCCGCCCCGTCCGGCCGGGCGGAGGCCAGATTGGGGGCGATGGCCGACCCGATGCGTACCCGACCCGCCGGGGTCGGGGCGTTCCCAGGGTTGAGGAACCGTCTCATACCCCGTTGGAGTGAGCTGCCGGCTCAGGCCCGCTTGGCGCCCGGAGGGCGGCGTCCAGGCCAACGATACCTGACATAGAGTCAGGTCCGTCGCCGGCCATCGGGGGGCGACGGTGGCGAAGGGGTTGCCATGCGCAAGCGCACCAACGAAGTCGAGGTCGAGCGTGACGTCAAGGTCACTGTCTCGGATGGGACGGTGCTGCTCGCCGACGTCTACCACCCCGTCGGCGTCGATGACGCTCCCACCATCCTGGAGCGCACGCCCTACGGCAGGGCCAACTTCGCGTCGGCCATGGGCCCGGAGTTCGCAGCCCGCGGTTACCGGTACGTCCTGCAGGCGTGCCGGGGCACTGACGGGTCGGGTGGTACCCATAGCTACTTCGCGGAAGCCGGGGACGGGCGGGACACCGCCGACTGGATCGGCTCCCAGGCGTGGTTCAACGGCAGCATGGGCACGTTCGGCGCGAGTTACATGGGCTTCACCCAGTGGGCGCTGGCTTCCACGAAGCCGCCGCACCTCAAGGCCATGGCCGTCGCCCTGTCGACGTCGATGCGGGCCTACTCGTGGTATCCGGGGGATTCGCTGGCTCTCGAGGTGATCATCCCCTGGGACGTGGGCGCCACTCAGTTCAACAAGCGGACCGACGCTGTCCCCACCACCGACATCTCCCCGGAGGGCATCGAGCAGCGCATGACCGAGCTGAAGGCGGGTTTCGACCACCTCCCTCTCGGTGAGGTGATCAACAGGCTCACCGGCGTCGACCTGCAGCTGTACCGGGACCAGCTCGCTCATGGCGGCGCCGGCGATGCCTTCTGGGACCCGGTGAACTTCCGGTCCCTGCTGGCGGGATGGACGGTGCCGACCCTTCTCGTCGACGGCTGGAACGACTACCCGCTGCCCGGCGTGCTGGAGGACTACGCCGTCCTCCGCGCGTCGCCCGGCCCCGTGCAGCTGCGCATCGGCGCCGGCGGACACCTCGCCGGAGGCGGGGAGGGTGGCATGACCGACGCTCCACTGGACTGGTTCGACACCTGGCTGCTCGGCCGGGAGGGGCTCCTCGGCCCCACCCCGGTGAAGGTCCACGTCCAGGGCGAAGGCGGGCGCTGGCGCGACCTGCCTGACTGGCCCCCGCCCTCGGGGCCGACCCGCTGGTACCTCCATGCCGGAGGTCACCTGGCGCCCGTCCCGCCGGCGGCACCGTCGGACCCCGACCGTTACCGCTACGACCCCGCTGACCCGACGCCGTCGCTGGGCGGCATCGGCATGCTCACCGGGGGAACCGTCGACAACCGTCCCCTGGAGGCGCGCTCCGACGTCCTGGTCTACACATCCGACGAGCTGGGCGAGCCCCTCGAGCTCATCGGTCCGGTGGAGGCGGAGCTGCACGTGAGCTCGAGCTTGGACCACACCGACTTCTTCGTCCGGGTCTGCGATGTGTCCCCCGACGGCCGGTCCGTCAACGTGTGCGACGGCCTGCAGCGCTTCGATCCGGCGTCCATCCACCGGAACCCGGACCAGACGTTCACGGTGGCGGTGGTCCTGTGGCCGGTAGGACACACCTTCGCCCCCGGCCACCGCCTGCGGGTCCAGGTCTCCAGCGGCGCCCATCCCGTCTACGCGCGCAATCTCGGCACTGGAGAGCCGCCTGCCACTGCCACCACCTTGCGGGCCGCCGACCAGGCCGTGCACCACGAGCCGGGCCGGCTGTCGTGGGTGACGCTGCCGCACTTCTCTGGCTGAAGTCACGGGCCACCGGGGTGTCGCCGCGACGGTGAAGGACCCCTCCTGGCTCGCTGAACTAGGGAGATGCAGCAAGAAGGAGCAAGTGGATCGCCGAAGGGGGCGTAGACCTCTCCGTTCCTTGTGCCTTGCTGCGGTGCTGACTCTGCTCGCGTCGGGTTGCGCTTCGGGAACGCAATCCGGGACCGCTGGTCCGTTCGCTGCCAAACCCGGGCACGAAGCGGTGCACCGCCAGACGCCGGTCACCTCCACGACCGTTCCTCCGACCACCACAACGACGGATCAGCCAGGGTGGACTCCTGTCAGCCGGGAGTCCATCGGCATCGCCATCGATGAGCGAACGATCACCGGACCACTCGGAGGGGCCGTGACCGTCATCCGGTTCCGCTCGGGGTACGTCCGGTTCGACCTCCATGTCGGGACAACCGATCCCACTGTTGGTAGCGCAGTCATCCCCGCCGACAGCGGAGCTTCGATCGGCCCGGGCGAGGCCCCGCTGCTCCTGGCCGCATTCAACGGCGGCTTCAAGGAGTCGTCGCAGGCCGGCGGTTTTGAGCTCGACGGCGACGTGCTGAACCCCCTCGCTAACGGCTTGGCCAGCTTCGTGATCGACGCTAACGGCGCGACCCACATCGGCGTCTGGGGTGCCGGGCTGCCCGCGCTTGGCGAGCAGGTGCAGAGTGTCCGGCAGAACCTGCCTCCACTGGTCAGCGGCGGGGTGGCCAGCTCGACGGTCGGTGACGCCGCGGCATGGGGTGCGATGCTCGGCCCGGGCCCCGCGGTGGCCCGGAGCGGTCTGGGACAGGATTCGCAGGGTGACATTCTCTACGCTGGCGGAATGTCGCTGACCCCTACCGATCTGGCCGCCGCCCTGGTGGACGCGGGCGCAGTCAATGCCATGCAACTCGACATCAATCCTGAATGGGTACAGGCCGATGCGGCACCGAGCGGGGGCGCACCCCTGGTCGCCATGATCCCCGGCCAGAACCGGCCGGCCGATCAGTATCAGCTGGGTTGGACGCGCGACTTCATCGCTGTCATCGCCGCCCACTGAGGGTCGATTAGCAGGTGGACGACGGGGGTGACGAGCCGGGCCCTGTCTCGGGATCGAGCACCGTCCCAGAGTCTGTGTTGCGGAGAATGGCCCCCAAGTGCACCACGTACCACACACCACGCCAGGAAATCAGCGAAGCGATCCCGATCGAGCGGGTCTGGCCGTCCTCCTGGTAGACGATCCTCGAGTTGGCCACCTCGAAGTAACCGACGTCGTTGTCGCAAACCCCCGGTGAGATCCAGTGCGCATTCTGGGACGGGACAGTGACGCCGATGAGCGTGGCGCCGGCAGCGTCGGGGCCGAGGAGCGAGTTGGCGGCAGCAATGTCCAGTTCGTAGTCGCGCACCAGTCGGTTCGCGAAGTCTCCCGATGCGTCGGCGATCGTCTTCAACTGTAGGTAGGCGGCCTCTGGGACAAAGGCGGGCATCGCATCACTGGCAGAGTCGTTGGCAATGCCTGCCCACAGTGCCGCCATCTGGGATTGGAACTGCGCAGTCACCGCCGAAGGGACTGTGTCGGTCTGCGGCAACGTCCCAGGCGAGGTGGTCGTCGTGGTGGGAGCGGTCGTTGTCACCGCCGGAAGGGTCGTCGAAACCGGTCCGGTGCCCCGGTCTCGGTGCCCATCGCCGCCCGCGGGTAGAGCTGATGTGGTCGGGCGATCATGAGCATTGTCATGAGCAGAGAGATACCCGAGCGTGGTCGCGACAGCCAGGACCATCACCAGGACCGCCGCGGTCCTGGCCAGCCGCCGCCGACGACTGCTCATCCGGAGATGGAGGGTCGTCTATCGCGGACACTGGCCATCAGCCAAATGATCGTAGTGACGTGTGGGGCCGGGACCCGGCACGGACGGGATCACACGGACGAGCCCTGGGGTCATCCGGCCGACGTCGTGCGAGCGGCCAGCCGATTTCGATGCCGCCATCGTGCGTCCGGGTTGACGAATGGAGCTCAGAAATCCCCATCTACCAGGGAAGCGTTGTAGTTCGGGCACCCGACCGGAGGTCGTGGGACTGGGTCCGAACACGACCGTCATCACTGCGTCAGGTTCCCCTCGTAGCCTGCGTTAGGTGTCGGCGAGTCCCGTCAGTCCCGGGCGCAATGTGGGAAGACCACCGTGGGAGCAATCGATGACGTCAACGATCGGGAGGACAGACTGATGGTTCGAAGGGCAATTGTCTGTTTGACTGCGATCGCAACGGTGCTGGTCGGCATGTTCTGGGTCGGAAGCGCGGCCGCCGCCACCTCCCCGATCCAACTCCTCGTCCCGCAGGGAACCGCTTTTTCGGTTCTCGGCTACGACTGTGGCGGCATCGGGGAGAACGCCTACGCCACCGGCTTCGATACGACCATCGACCCGGCCGCGGGGTATCCGACCGGTGACGTCTTGCTCAGGACGACGTGTAGCGGCAGCGGCCGCGGCGGGCATTCCACGACCCACACGGCGTGGAGCAGCGACACGTGGGACCTCACGGGGGCATTGCTCTCTTACTCGGTGTTGTCGGCCGCCCCGGCGGTCGATCCCAACTTCACAGCCACCGACCCGCTGACGAGCAACCAGGTGTACAACACGACCAACTTCAACTGCACCAGTCAGGTCGGTGCTGTCCCGAGCGCCTGCCTCCAGCTGGCGCCGAGCTTCACCCCCCGACCCAGGGTGACCGGGATCTCGTCGACGCAGGGGCCGGCCACGGGTGGCACCAGCGTTACCATCTCCGGGGATGCCTTTACTGCCGCCACCGTGGTGTACTTCGGCACGACCCCGGCCGCGAGTTACACGATCAACAGCGACACGTCGGTCACCGCGGTTTCGCCGGCAGACACTTCCGGCACCAGCCCGGACACCGTGCAGGTGACCGTGGCCTCGCCGGGCGGGACCAGCACGACCAGCTCGAATGACCAGTTCACGTTCTACGGTCGGCCATCGGTCACCAAGGTCAACCCCAAGAGCGGCCCGATGGGCGGTGGTTACTACGTTTCGGTCACAGGGAAGAACTTCGTCGGGACGACCGGTGTCAACGATGGTGGCACACCGACCGCCTTTCAGGTCGTAGACAACACGACGCTCCGCGTGTACATCGTGGCCGGGGAGACAGCCGGTGATCAGATCGACATCACGGTGACCTCACTAGGGGGAACGAGCCCGGTGACGCTCGCCGACCAGTTCACCTACAACCCACCGTCCTCGGTGATCGTTTCTCCCACCAAGGGCTTGCCGGGGGCGGCGGTCACGGTCAAGGGTGCCAGCTTCGCCAGCGGTGAATTCGTGACTGTCGCATACCTGACAGGGCTGCCGGCCCCGTGGCCTTCGAGCGTGAGGATCTGCACCGCCAGAGCCACCGCAACCAGCACGTTCGTCTGCAAGGGCACGATCCCCACCAAGGCGGCGGGAGCCAAGGGCTTCCACTCCGTCGTTGCCACCGGTGTCATCGGTGACATTGCAAGCGCCAACTTCGACGTGACGTAGCCTGCTCCACCCGACCTCCGTCGAATCAGCCATGTTCCGCGGATGCAGGAACCCCGGGGAGCTGCTGGAGCGACGCTGACGAGCGAGTCCCGAGGCCCACTTCGGCTGGGCAACTGGCAGAAGGTGCGTCCTCGGTGTGCTCGTCTGGGCTACCCCGCCGATGTGGTCGATTCAGACCAAACGCGCCGCCGGCCGGCGACTGCTCGAGGGAATCCGCTGTGAATCCTCACAACGAGTGGAGGTCATGGGACCTCCCGGATTCTTGGCGACTATTGGCTACTCACAACAAGCGTGGCACCCCAAAGACTTAAGGATGTACTTGACTGTCGAATCCACAGACTCTATAGTCAAGGTGATGCTTGACCAAACGATCGACCTGGATCGGACGTTCCAGCGCTGGCGGAAAAGAGCAGGCGCACCATGTTGGAATGACTCACCCGATCACGTTCGGAACTCCGTGTCCTTCCTACGGTCCAGTTCCACAGCGAAGTGCCCAAGAGCGCCTCGTTCTTCCAAGCAAAGGCGTTCCTCGATGGCTCGACACGGTGGCCCATGCCGCATTCTGGAGGATCTCGGGGTCCGGGCCTCGAGCACCAGGTTCCTCTCTTTCTGAATGGAGTCCCTTCCCATGTCATTGGTCCGAGTCCACAACTTTGCTGTCTCGCTCGACGGTTTCAGTACCGGTGAGGGACAAACACTCGAACAACCGTTCGGACACGCCGGAAGCAGGCTCCTCGACCGGTTCCTCGGCACCCGCACGTTCCGCGAGATGCACGGCGAGTCTGGCGGAAGCACTGGCGTCGACGAGGCCTTTGCGAGCAATTGGGGGCCAGGCATCGGTGCGGAGATCATGGGCCGCAACAAGTTTGGGCCACAGCGCGGCCCGTGGGTCGACGAGAATTGGAAGGGCTGGTGGGGTGACGATCCTGTCTTTCACTCACCGGTATTCGTGCTGACACACCATCCGAGGCCGTCTATCCAAATGAAGGGCGGTACGACCTTCCACTTCATCGATGCCACTCCCGCCGAAGCGCTCAGGATCGCCCAGGAAGCTGCCGGTGGACTGGACGTACGGATCGGCGGAGGTCCCTCGACCGTCCGTCAATTCCTCGCCGCAGACCTGATCGATCACATGCACATTGTGATCGCCCCCATAGTCCTGGGGCGCGGGGAACGTCTCTGGGACGGACTCGAGAGACTGGAACAACGCTTCGATGTAGAGGCGGTCAGCACCCCGAGCAGCGTGACGCACGTCACCTTCACCCACCGATAGATCGGCTCGAGTTGCCCAGCCACATGCCGAGTTGAAGGTCACGTCCGATGACCCCGCAGCGTGAGGGGTTCGGACGCTCCATCCTCCTCGGTTGGCGATGCAGGGCCGGAAAACCCCTATCTACCAGGTGGAACGTTGTAGATCTCACACCGAGTGGAGGCAATGGGACGGTGTTCGAACCCCCTCTGGCGCGCTGACCTGGGAGAACTCGGCACCGGACGCTGTGCCGGCACTCGATCTGGCCTTGCGGTTTCCAGTCGGTGATGGCCGTAGAGAGAGATGAGACTACGTTCGAGCCCATCCACAGGTTGGTCTGGCGTATTGCGGTCCCGATCCACCTGTGACCTCTCGGCGAGGACGAGCGAAGGAGCGAACGACGATCACCCAACTATCCGATACCCGGGGAGCGATTTTCATCGACCCGGTGGCCTACGCCGACCAGGACTCGTGGCACGCGGTGGCGGCCGACCTGCGGGCCCACGATCCGGTGCTGCGGGTCGAGGCCGAGGGCTACACGCCGTTCTGGGCCGTCACCGGTTACGACGACGTCTTCACCGTGGCCCGCCACAATGACCTGTTTCGCAATACCCGCAACTCGGTGCTCGGCCCCGATCTTCAATTTGAGATGCTCGGAGCCATGGGCGTGGAGCCCAAGACTCTCATCCACATGGACGACGAGGAGCATCGGGAGCATCGGGCGCTGGCCAATGATTGGTTCCGGCCCCGTGCTGTGGCCCAGCGCCAAGCCAGCATCGACGCCATCGCCGACGAGTTCGTCGGCGTCTTCCGCGCTATGGGAGGCCACTGCGACTTCGCCCAAGACATCGCCGTCCCCTACACCTTGCGGGTGATCATGAGCATCTTCGGGGTTCCCGAGGAGGACGAGGGTACGATGCTGCGCCTCACCCAGGGCCTTTTCGGCGCGGCGGACCCCGAGTACCTCGGCGAACTCAGTGACCCCTTCGCCATGGTCACCGGCACCATCGCCGAGTTCGAGGAGTACTTCGCCTCCCTGGCGGACGAGCGCCGTGCCCGGCCAGCCGACGACCTCGCCACCGTGATCGCCAATGGCACTGTGGCGGGCTGCCCGATGGACCGCCACGCCACCATGTGGTACTTCATCATCGTGGCGACCGCGGGCCACGACACCACGTCGTTCGCGCTCTCCGGTGGCCTCGAGGCGCTGTTGCGTCACCCCGCGCAGGTCGCGGCGGTGCAGCGCGACCCGGCACTGGTGGGCAACGCCACCGACGAAATGATCCGGTGGACCTCGCCGGTACGCCACTTCCTGCGTTACCTGACCGAGCCGACCGTCCTGTCGGGCGTGCAGATCCCCGCCGGCGACCGCCTCCTGCTGTCGTACCCGTCAGCGAACCGCGACGAGAGGATGTTCGGCGACTCCATGGCGTTCGACATCACCCGGCCCAACGCAAACCGCACCATCGCCTTCGGGGGCGGCGAGCATTTCTGCCTGGGCTCGACCTTCGCCCGGCGTGAGATCCGCACCATCCTGCCCAAGCTGCTCGCCGCCGTGGACGGCATCGATCTCGACGGGGAGCCCGAGTTCGCTCAAGCCAACTTCGTGGGCGGCGTCAAGCACCTTCCCGTCGCTGCTCGCTTGCGATAGAGGAGATGGTGCTCGCCAGGGTAGAGGAGCTAGTGATGTCTGTCGCGGGACGAAATGCGCCTCTCGTACTCCGGATCGGCGGTCAGAGGTCGGACCGTTGGCACCGCAGGCCGTAGGGGCGATCTCCTCTGCCGCGGCACGCCATGGGCGAGGTGAGGTGCCGGGATCCCGGCGGCGCAGACATCTACACCCATGGTGCATCGCCGCGGTCCTGTCACTGCTCGGGTCTGGTTGCGCGTCAGGGACGGCTGCTCCTTCGACCACCACCACGACCGATCAGCCAGGGTGGGCTCCTGTCAGCCGGGAGTCAATCGGCATCGCCATCGATGAGCGGACGATCACCGGACCATTCGGCGGGGCCGTGACCGTTGTCCGGTTCCGCTCCGGGTACGTTCGGTTCGACCTCCACGTCGGGACCACCGATCCCACAGTTGGCAGCGCAGTGATCGCTGTTGACAGCCGAGCTTCGATCGGCCCGGACGAGGCCCCGCTCCTCTTGGCCGCATTCAACGGCGGGTTCAAGGAGTCGTCACAGGCAGGCGGCTTCGAACTCGCCGGGGAGGTGCTCAGCCCCCTCGTCGACGGCATGGCCAGCTTCGTGACCGATGCTGACGGCGCGACCCACATCGGCGTCTGGGGTGCCGGGCTGCCTGCACTGGGCGAGCAGGTGGCGAGCGTCCGGCAGAACCTGCCTCCGCTGGTCAGGGGCGGGGTGGCCAGCTCGACCCTCGGTGACGCCACAGCATGGGGTGCGATGCTCGGCCCCGGGCCCGCAGTGGCCCGGAGCGGTCTGGGACAGAATTCAGAGGGTGACATTCTCTACGCTGCGGGAATGTCGCTGACCCCGACTGATTTGGCGGCCGCCCTGGTGGAGGCGGGCGCGGTGAACGCCATGCAACTCGACATCAATCCTGAATGGGTGCAGGCCGACGCGGCACCGACCGCCGGCGTGCCCCTGGTCGCCCTGATCCCGGGCCAGAACAGGCCGGCCGATCAGTATCAGCTGGGCTGGACGCGCGACTTCATCGCTGTCATCGCCGCCCATTGAGGTCCATCAGCAGGTGGACGACGGGGGTGACGAGCCGGGCCCTGTCTCGGGATCGAGCACCGTCCCAGAGTCTGTGTTGCGGAGAATGGCCCCCAAGTGCACCACGTACCACACACCACGCCAGGAAATCAGCGAAGCGATCCCGATGGAGCGGGTCTGGCCGTCCTCCTGGTAGACGATCCTCGAGTTGGCCACCTCGAAGTAACCGACGTCGTTGTCGCAGACCCCCGGAGCGATCCAGTGCACATTCTGGGAGGGGACGTTGACGCTGACGAGCGTGGCGACGGCAGCGTTGGGGCCAAGGAGCGAATTGGCTGCAGCAATGTCCAGTCCGTAGTCGTGCACGAGCCGGTCCTCGAAGTCGCCCGATGCATCGGTGATCGACTTCAATTGGAGGTAGGCGGCCTCGGGGAAGAAGGCGGGCATCGCCGCACTGGGAGAGTCGTTGGCAATGCCCGTCCACAGTGCTGCCATCTGGGATGCGAACTGCGGAGTGTCAGCAGAGGGGAGAGTGTCGGTCTGCGGCAACGCCCCAGGCTGGGTGGTCGTGGTGGTCGTGGTGGTCGGCGCGGTCGGAGCGGTCGGCGCGGTCGTGGTCGTGGTGGTGGTCGAGACCGGACGAATCGTCGCAGCCGACCCGATGCCCTGGTGGCGCCCTTCGTCGCCTCCGCGTCGTATGGCTGAAGGGGCAGCGGGATGAATGCCATCGTCATGAGCCGAGACAGCTACGAGCGTGGTCCCGGCAGCCAGGATCACCACCAGTGCCCCCGCGATGATGGTGTGCCGCCGTCGACGAATGCTCATCCGGGACGGAGGGATCTCGATTTCGGCACGGTGTCCATCAGTCAAGTGATCGTAGTGACGTGAGCGGCCGGGACCCGTGAGGGGACGGGGATCACACGGAAGAGCCCTGGGGTCGACCGGCCGAAATGACCAACATGAGCCCTTGATCGTCAGCGTTGCGTCAGGTTCGCCTCCCGGCCTGCATCGGCGACTTCGCCAGCTCCAACTTCAACGTGACCTGACAGAACTGGCACACCGTCCCCTACTGCTGCGGGGCAGGTGATGCAGAGCTGTACTGCTGGGGACCAGGCCGGCTGCTGTCTTGCTCGGCAACGCGCATGCCGGCTTCCCAGCCCGGTGCCCGCCCGCCTGCAGGAGGGGCAATCCTTGACATGTCGACCCCGCAGCGGGACAAGGCCCATGCCACAACAGAATTGGAGTTGGGTCACCACGAGTGCGGAGTGATACAGGGCGCACCGGTGGCGCCGTTGGATCTTCGCCGCGAACCACTCGTAAACCATTCCGGAAGCCTTCACGATCTGTGCCCCAGCGCCGAGGGGAATCCAGTACAGGTCGATTGCGCCTTCCGATTCCATGGCTGGTTCAGCCCTCCTGATCCCCTGAGCGCTCCGCTGCCTTCACTGTCGCGCTGCGAGGCCGCCCTGAGAAGTGACGAAGGTCTCGAATCCATGATCCGGAACCTGCGTCCCGTCGAATCTTGGGGAGGAGCCCAAGATCCCCCATCCAAGGCGACCAAGTCCTCGCGACGGCTCCGATTTCGGCGAGGACCGTGACGGGAGATGACCTTCGACTCTGTCCCAGCTCCCGGTCTGGTCTCAGAATATGACCAGAGAGCAAGGAGGGTCCGATGAGCGTGTACTCGCCCCAATCAACGGAATCGTCAGGGTTTCCTCCGGTTGAAGCACGGCCGGATGCATTGCCGGGTAGGGCGGTGGAGACCGAGAATCGCCTGGCCATGGGGGGTGTGTTGCTGGCTGTCATAGCGGCGATCGCCTTCGCAGTGTGGATCGAACTGCCTCCGTCGACGTTTGACATGGCCATTGTGAGCCTCGCCGGGGTTCTGGTCGGCATGTCCATCGGTCTGGGGATCGCCGCTCAGGTGCTGCTCAAGTCGAGTGGCGTCTCTGGGGGAGCAACCCTTCCGTTGACCGCGATCGTCGTCGGGGTCTTGGTTGCCATCGGGATGTTCGTAGGGGGTTGGTGGATTCTCTCCTCGGGATACTTGCTGTAGTCGGCGATCTGGCGGGATGCTCCGAGGTAACGAGACCCTGCCGGCCGCGGGATGAGCGGGGGGTGCTCGTGCCCTGCCAGGGTGGGACGCCCTCTCTAGTCTGAGTGGGTGGCCACTGTCCCCGCTCGCCCCGGTGCTGCGAACCGGATGCATGTGTCGGTGCTGATGGTCGCGGCACTCCTGATCCTCGTGTCCTGCGGTGCGTGCGGGCCGACCATCGCCGCCCGGACGCCGGTCACCCATGCGTCCGCGCGGGCATCTACGACCGTGCCTTTGCGCTCGGCAGTTCCGGAGTCGGGCAGCCTCGGAACCCCCCTGCCCGTGCCTGCCGCAGTGGCACCGCTCGACTCACTTGCCGCCCCTGGGGAGGGCGAGTGGCGACCTGCCGGGCGTCTCGTCGGTGGCGTCCCGGCTGTCTACGAGACCACCCTGGTACCGCTCGGAGGATCGCAACCGGCAGGGGTCGCCTGGATGGACACCCACCTGTTGTCAGCGCTGCTCTACTCCGGCTCGATCAGCCCGGGTGGGGGCCCGTACCACTACACGGCGCCGGTTCAGCCGTCGGAAGCCTCGTCGTTGGTGGCGGCGTTCAACGGTGGCTTCCGCATGGACGCTGCGGGCGGCGGCTACTTCACCGAGGGCCGAACGGTCGACCCGCTGGTCTCCGGGGCAGCATCGCTGGTCATCCGTGCGGATGGGACCGTCGACGTCGGTGCCTGGGACAGCGATGTGTCGATGACACCGGATGTCGTGAGTGTCCGACAGAATCTGGTCCTTCTCGTCTCCGGGGGTCGGCCGACCTCGCAGGCGACGAGTCCGAACTGGCAGTCCTGGGGCAATACCTGCGGTGCGGTCTCGTGCGCCCACTCGGTCCCCGGTGTCGAACAGCAGTGGCGCTCCGGGGTCGGGGTCACCGCCGACGGAGCGCTGGTGTACGCAGCCGGACCGTTGCTCTCTCCGCTCCAGCTCGCCCAGCTCCTGGCCCGTGCCGGGGTCGTGCGGGGCATGCAGCTCGACATCAACCCCTCTTGGACCGTTCTGGTCACCTATGACCCGACTACCCCGGCCGGGCTGGCCACACCGGGCAACGGGAACAGGCTGCTCGCCAACACCGTGCAGGGACCTGCAACGTTCTTCGAAGCCTGGTGGGCACGGGACTTCGTCACCATGTCCGCACGAACACTGGGTGCGCCGAGAAGGTAATCGGTCGCCTTGGACAGGTGGCGCGGTTGGATCGACGTTGAGGGCCCTGTGGGTGCTGGGACGATCCTCCACCCGACCGCCGGCGTCACACCGGCGGTCGGGTGGTATCCGTGAGAGGCGGACGACATGTCAACCACGGGATTCAACGTGGTGGTCCGACGTCGACTGGGGATCGCGAGTCCCGTCGCGTCCGGTCGACCGCTCCAGATGCGCTGGGTGTCTTGTTGAGGCGAGGCGAGCGCTTCGCCGACGCAGAGGACGCTGTCCAGGACGCCGTCCTCGTCGCTCCCGACTCCTCGCCGACGAGGGGGATGCCAGACCGGCCGATCGGCTGGGTGGTTCGCGTGGCTCAACGGAGGCTGATCGACCAGCACCACCGCGACACCGCACGGCGCAGGCGCGAAGCGCTCGTGGTTTCGTGGGCGACCCTGCCGAGCGAGCCTGAAGCATCCGGGGACGATTCTCTGACGTTGCTCTTCCTCTGCTGCCACAGTTCGCTCGCCCCGAGCGCAGCGATCCCGCTCATTGCGCGCGGTCTGTGGTCTCGCGACTCGGGAGATTGCCCACACCCTGTTGCTGCCCGAGGCCACGATCGCCCAGCGCATCAGTCGGGCGAAGGCGTCGATCACCCGCTCCGAGGAACCATTCCGCCGCCCGCCACGAGATCTCATCGACGACCGATTGCCTGCGGTGATGCACATCATCTACCTCATCTTCAATGAGGGCCACTCGGCCACGAGCGGTTCGAGTCTCATTCGCGTGGACCTGGGTGACGAGGCAATTCGCCTGGCCCGCCAGCTGCACCAGCTCCTGTCGGACCAGCCAGAGTACCAACTCCAGGCTGCGATCGCGGCCGTGCACGACCAGGCCGGGTCCTTCGAGGATACCGACTGGACCCAACTTCGGGCGCTGTACAACCAGCTCGCCGATCAGAGCGACAGCCACCTCGTGAGACTCAACCGAGCCGTTGCCACTGCACACACCGATGGACCCGAAGCCGCCTTTGAGGAGATTGATGCCCTGGGCACCTCGTTGATCGACTACCACCGCTTCCACGCCACCCTGGGCTATCTCCACGAACTGGCTGGTGAACATGAAGCGGCGAGGAGGGCCTTTGGGGATGCGGCGCGCCTGGCAACGAACGGACCCGAACGACAGTTCCTCCAGGGAAGGGCCGAGTCCTGAAACGAGCCACGACCGACTCGCTGAGGGCATGGCCCCCTTCAGGGCGCAGTCGCGAGCACAACAGCAGGCCGAGGCCGCCGACGACCGCTGCGACGGTCCAACCGGCGACGGCCGACGATCCTCGCAGTCCGAAGGGCGCCCATGTCCATCTCGTCGGCGCCGGCATTCACGGCTCCCGGCTCGTCGCGGAGGGAGGAACAAGGATTGTCAGCACGTCACAGGGCAACGGCGGACGACTTCCGGTTTCACTTGTCCGGTGCGGCACCGGCGGCTAGCCGGCGACCGTGAACATGCAGATGAATCGAGCGACGTCGCTCGCGTCGCGTAACGTGGCGGCAGCCCGAAGAGAAGAGGTGGCTCCGTAGTCCATGTGGGTAAGAACGCACCGTCAACCCCGGTCAGCGGTTGTCGAGGGACCCGTCTCCGGCGACGGGCCGACCCGCATGACCCTCCGAGCGGCCAAAGCTCCCCCTCGGCGGTACATCTCGTGGACGGTGTTGGCGATGATGACGGTGGGATCCGTCGGCTACCTCGGGTCCGCACCGGCCACGTCGGTCTTCGGCCTCGCCTCGGTGTTCTTGTACGTCCTCCCTGCATTCGTGTTCCTGGTGCCCGTCTCCTTGGTCGCCGCGGAGTTGGCGTCGGGCTGGCAGGGCGGCGTCTACAACTGGGTCAGAGAAGGTGTGTCTGCCCCGATGGGGCTCCTGGCCGTCTGGTGCGAGTTTGCCCAGACGATCTTCTATTACCCCGCCCTGCTCGCCTACGTCGCCGGGACGCTTGCCTACGTCATCGATCCGAGTCTGGCCGCCAACGGCGTCTACAACGCCGTGGTCATCATCGTTCTGTTCTGGGGTGGCGTGTTCATCTCCTCGCGGGGCGTTGGACTCGTGGCAAAGCTCTCCTCGAGTGGGACCCTGATCGGGACCCTGATCCCAGGTGCAATCCTCGTCGCTCTCGGCATCGCCTACCTGCTGCAGGGAAACCACTCGGCTGCCCCGATGAACACGCACCATCTCCTGCCGGCGTGGACGGGCATCGCCAGCATCGTCCTGGTCGTCAACAGCTTCTTCACCTATGCCGGGATCGAGGTGAATGCCGTACATGTCGACGACCTCAGGAACCCCGGCCGGGAGTTCCCGAAGTCCATCTTCCTCGCCATGGCGCTCGTCCTCGCCATCTTCATCCTCCCCACGCTGGCGATCGCTTGGGTGATCCCCGAGCAGAAGATCAGCTTCACAGCCGGTGTCATGCAAGCCTTCGACAGTCTCTTCACGCATTTCGGGATCAAATTCGCCGTACCGGTGATCGCGATCGCTCTCGCGATCGGGGCCCTGGCAGGAATGATGGCCTGGCTCGACGGTCCCTCCGAAGGGCTGCTCAGGATCGGGCGCGAGCAGGGTTTTCTCCCCCCCTTCTTTCAGAAGGTGAACCCAAGGGGCATCGAGGTACGCATCCTGACCGGACAGGCGATTGTCATCACCGTCATCGCCCTGCTGTACGCATTCATACCGGATGTCTCGCGTGACTACTGGATATTCGCCGTGATGGCCACGCAGATCTATCTCATCATGTACGTGCTCATGTTCATTGCAGCGGTCAGGTTGCGCCGGAAGCAGTCGGACCATGCCCGCGGGTACCGTGCACCGGCCCTCGGCCTCCTGTGTTCCGTCGGAGCCCTGTCGTCGGTCTCCGCTCTGGTCATCGGCTTCATCGCACCGTCGCAATTCGGCCACTCGAATCGGCTGCTCTACGCCCTCCTCGTCCTGGGAGGGATCCTCCTGATCGGGATCGTTCCACCGCTGCTCATGGACCGGCTTCGCAAGCCGGGGTGGAAGATCGCCGGCAGCGCTCCGACCCCCGAGCTCTGACCGTCCCCATCCTCGGTGCTTCCCGGGCCGGTCGGACGACGATCGGCTGTCGCTGTCCGACCGGCTGTCCTCTAGCCGAATCGACCGTTGACGTAGTCGAGAGTCCGCGGGTCGTCGGGCTCGCTGAACATCTTGGCGGTCGTGCCGAACTCGATGAGCTCACCCGCCTTGTCCTCGCCCATCAGGAGGAATGCACACCGGTCGGACACCCGCTGGGCCTGTTGCATGTTGTGGGTGACGATCACGATGGTCACCCGGTGCTTGAGCTCCCCGACCAGCTCCTCGATGCGCTGGGTGGCCACCGGGTCGAGGGCAGAGGTGGGCTCGTCCATCAACAGCACCTCCGGCTCGACGGCCAGGGCGCGGGCGATGCAGAGTCGCTGCTGCTCACCGCCCGAGAGGGTGCTGGCCCGGGCCTTCAGGCGGTCGCGCACGCTGTCCCACAGGGCTGCGGCGATCAGGGCCGACTCCGCGGCCTCGTCGAGGAGCGCCTTCTTCCTCACCCCGTTGAACTTGAGGCCGGCCACGGCGTTCTCGTAGATGCTCATTGTGGGGAACGGGTTGGGCCGTTGGAACACCATGCCCACTTTCGACCGCAGCAGGGCGGCATCGGTGGAGGCGCCGTACACGTCGAGGTCCCCGAGCATGATGGTGCCGGTGACCGAGGCGGTCCGGATACTGTCGTGCAACCGGTTGAGCGCCCGCAACACTGTGGTCTTCCCCGAACCCGACGGGCCGATGAGGGCGGTGATCTCCTCCTTGCGTACGTCGAAGGTGACGTCACGCACGGCGGTGCGGCCGGAAAAGGTGACGGCCACGTCCCTCAACCGCATGACCGGGGTGCTGGACGGTTCATCAACCGGAAGGTTGTCGGGTGCGAGGTTCACTCCTTCGCCGATGAAGGGGTTGGCCGACGACGGCGTCGGATCGCTCATCGTCTCTCCCGTTGCAGGAAGGCCGCCATCACCCGGCTCCCGACGCTCAGCGCCAGGACCACCGCCATCAGGAGCAGGGCGGCACCCCACGCAATCTGCACCAGGTCGGCGTACGGTTGGCTGCTGTTGTTGAAGATCACCAGTGGAAGGGCGTTCATCGGCTTGGTCGGGTTCCACTGCATGTACTGGTTGCCGAAGATCGTCAACAACAATGGTGCCGTCTCGCCGAGCCCTCGGGCCAATGCCAACAGCACTCCGGTGATCACCCCTGGGAGGGCGGCAGGCAGCACCACCCTTCGGGCGATCGTCGAGTCCCTGGCGCCGAGCGCGAGGGCCGCCTCGTTGAGGGTGTGGGGGACCCCCCGGAAGGCGGTCTCGGCGGCCCGGATGATCACCGGCAGCATGACGATCCCGATGGAGAAGGCACCGGCCAGCCCGCTGTAGCCGAAGTTCCTGACGATGGCGATATACCCGAAGATGCCGATGGTGATGGAGGGCACACCGGTCATCACATCGGCGGCGAATCGGATTCCGGCGGCGATCCTCCTGCCCGACTCGGCCAGGTACAGACCGCACAGGAGCCCGAGGGGCACCGTCACCGCGGTGGCAATGGCTCCGATCTCGGCGGTGCCGACGATGGCGTTGGACACGCCGCCGCCTGGGATCCCTTCCGGTGTGGTCGGATGAGTGAAGAAGTCGGCGTTCCATGCGGGCAATCCCTTGATGATGACGTAGAGCACCACGCCGACCAGCGGGACGATGGCAATGGCCAAGAACAGCCAACAGATGCCCACGGCGATCTTCGAGTAGAGCTTGCGCCGCCGGAGCGAGCCGGCGGCCACGCTCTGGATCTCACGTCTCCGCTCGAGCAACGGGTCCGGCATCGTGCCGATCACGGAAGTCGACGTCATCAGGCCACCGCAACCGAGGCCGGGCCACCGCGGGCAGTCGAGCGCACCAGCGCCCGGGCGAGCGCGTTGACCGACACCCCGATGATCAGCAGCACCAGCGCGGCGCCGAAGAGGGCGGCGAGCTCGGTACCGGTTGCCTCACCGAAGTTGTTGACGATCAGCGAGGCCAGGGTGGCGGCCGGAGACTTCACCGAGTGGGCGATGAAAGGCGAGTTCCCGATTACCAGAGCGACGGCCACCGTCTCCCCGAGGGCACGGCCCATGGCCAGGCTGAAGCCACCGAGGATGCCGGTGCGGGCGCCGGGGACGACCACCTTGCGAAGTACCTGCCACCGGGTGGCGCCGAGGGCCAACGCCCCTTCGACCTGCTCCTCGGGCACCACCACCAGGACGTCGCGGGAGATGGCCACCATGGTGGGGAGCACCATCACGAACAGGATCACGCCGGCCAGTAGCAGACCGACCCCGTTATTCGGCCCGTTGAACAGGCCGGTCCAGCCGAGCATGCTGGTGAGGAACGGCTCGACCGTGCTGCGGAAGAACGGGGCGAGGACGATCAGGCCCCACAGTCCATAGACCACGCTGGGCACTGCGGCCAGGAGCTCCACCGCGGTGGACAGCGGCGGACGCAGTCGGTCAGGGACGAGGTGAGCCAGAGCGATGGCGGTACCCAAGCCGATGGGCACGGCCAGCACCAGGGCGATGGCAGTGGTCTCGATGGTCCCGAGGATGAAGGGGAGCAGCCCGTACTTGCCGTGACCCGGGTCCCAGACCTTCTGGAAGATCCAGGAGAATCCGAGGGTGGAGAAGGCAGGTTTGGACTCGACGATGATCGAGATCAGGTACCACGCAACCAGGCCGACGAAGATTCCGGCCATGACCATGAGCAGGCCCCGGTAGACGCCGTTGGATAGGGAGCGGCGACGGGCGCCCTCCTCACGTCCCGGTGGCGGTGTCCCGGCAGTCCGCACGGCGGGCGGTCAGACCCAGGTCGTCAGTGGGTCGCGGCCCGGAAGCCTCACTTGGTGAGCAGTGCTTGCCCGCTCGGGCCGGTCACCGTCAGCAGCTGGGTCCGGTTCGAGTTCTGGATCCCCGGTGGAAGCATCACGTACTCGAGACTCGAGGCCAGGTCCTGACCGCCACCGGTGTGGGTGGTCCAGTCGAGGACCTTGACCACGCCTGCGCCGGTGGTGGCGCTGGTCTGCTTCTTCAGGAGGATGGCCCAGCTGTAGCCCGCGATCGGGTAGCTGGCCGCGCCGGGCTCGTTCACGATGGAGAAGTCGGTCGGGGTCACGCTCAACTTCTGGTCGGCGTCGGCGGCCACCGTGGCCGTCGAGGGCACCACGTACGCTCCGGTGGCGTTCTTGATGGCGGCATCGGTGAAGTTGTTCTGTATGGCGTAGTTCAGTTCGACGTAACCGATCGAGTACGGGGTGGACTTGATGCTCGAGGCCACGCCCGAATTGTGCGGTGTCGCCACCGCTACGGAGGGCCAGGCGATGGTCTTGCTGGTCCCGAGCGTCCACACGGAGGGAGCGGCCGACGCCAGGTAGTCGGTGAAGATGTAGGTGGTGCCCGAGCTGTCGGCCCGTACCTCGGGCACGATGGCGTTGGAGGGCAGGGCTACCCCCGGGTTGAGGGCGGTGATCTGGGAGGCATCCCATGATTTGATCGTGCCGTCGAAGATGCCGGCCAGTGTGGCGGCGTCGAGTCGGATCCGCTTGGTCACTCCGGGGAGGTTGTAGGAGATGGAGACGCCACCGAGGATGTCGGGGATCTGGATGACCGGACCGGCTGACGCCGGCATCTTGGCCAGATCGGAGGAGGACAACGGAACGTCAGAGGCGGCGAAGTCGACAGACCCGGCCTGGAAGTTGGTGATGCCTTCGCCACTGCCCACACCCGAGTAGTTGATCTGCAAGCCCTGATTGAGGGAGGTGTAGGTGTAGAAGGCCTTGGTGAAGAACGGTTGGACGAACGTCGAGCCCGCAGCGGTGAGGGAACCGGACGGGGCCTTGAGGTCCGAGGCGATGTACGCGGCGTTGTTGCCGGTCAGTTGTCCCCCGGGAGGTGCGGTGGTGGTCGAGGAAGTGGACGACGAACTGCACGCGGCAAGGAGGAGGCCGGCGATGAGCAAGCCCGCGGTCAACGCACGCCTCCGCTCGCGTGACGGCCGTGCAACCGCCTGAAGGGTCCTGACTGAGTCCACGGTTCGCTGAACCTCCGAGTTTGGCTTGACCGGCGCCCAACCCCGGACCGGCGGGCGCGAGGCACCCGATTCGACCGTACCCACTGGAGGTGAACGGTAGGCGAACCCACAGTGAACGGAGCGCGAACATCAGGTGCCCTTGTCATGAACTCCGCGACGCCGTCCGCAGGCCGATGCCTGCACGCCGGTGACCCGGAAGAACACCGCACAACGGGTACATGGTCCAGCAACCCCATCGGCGGCACTCGAAGGGTGTTAGCGTGAAGATGGCGAACCTGTGCGCAAAGACGTGCCAATCGGCCTCCGAGATCTCCGACGAGCAGGTATCGCGAGATCTTCGAGACGCCAGGTTCGGGCTGGACGACCGCTCAGCGGTAGTCGCCCCGTACGGGCTCGACGCCTCCTTCCAGGACGGAGTCGCCTGTGCCTGCTCTAGACGTCACATCCCACGTTCGGGCGTTGCGTGGTTCCCGGTCGCCAATCCGATGCGGGCTCCTGCAATGACCGATTCGCGACTACATGTTGTCTTCGGGGCCGGACAGGTGGGCCGTGCCCTTGTCGCCCACCTGGCAGGAGAGGGCAAGACCGTCCGAGTGGTCTCGCTGCACCGGCCGCGGACGTTGTCCCAAGGAGTCGACTCACGGGTGGTCGACGTCACTGATGGTGAGGCAGCCGCCGACGCGGCCAAGGGCGCCTCCGTCGTCTATCAGTGCCTCAACGCCCCCTATACCGATTGGCCTACACGGTTCCCGCCGTTGCAACAGGCCGTCATAGCGGCCGCAGAGCGGTCCGGGGCACTTCTCGTGACCTTGGAGAACGTCTACGGCTACGGACCGACCGGTGGCACGCCAATGACCGAACTGACGCCGTTGGCAGCGACGACTGTCAAAGGACGGGCCAGAGTGGCGATGACTCGAGAACTCCTTTCGGCGTCGGAGGCCGGACGGCTTCGCATCGCGATCGGGCGGGCATCGGACTTCTGCGGGTGTTCGCCAACGCCGTGGCGGATAAGCGCGCTGACTTCATCGGCGACCCCGATCTACCCCACACCTACAGTTACGTTCCCGATATCGCTGCCGGCTTGGCCGTCCTCGGCACCGACGAGCGGGCTGTTGGGCAGGTGTGGCATCTCCCCGGTCCCGAGACCCTGACCACCCGAGCCGTGCTGGAACTGATTGCGGGCCAGGTGGGACATCCCGTTCCGATCCGCTCGGTGCGGAGGCTCGTCCTGCGAACCCTCGGTCTGGTCAATCCGATGATGCGCGGGTTGGCCGAGATGGCCTACCAATTCGAGCAGCCGTTCGTGCTCGACACCACCAAGTACGAGTCCATATTCAAAGCAGCTGGCACCCCCATGGATGTCGCAATAGGCGAGACGGTCGACTGGTATCGGAGCCACGGGAGCTCGAGATGATCACATTGGAGACTACGTAGCGGACCGACCTCGGCCCGATCGAGGCGTGGTCGTAGCGGGTGAAGCGGGTCGGCGGCTTCACCCAACTCGCCTTTGCCGCCTTCTGGCTGGTGCGCGGCGCCTTCAACCTCCACGGGCAAGCCCGGAGCCCGCTGTCAGTGGCGTTCGTCGTTGTCACCTTGATCGTGCTCGGCTACGGGATCCGGGTCACCGCTGTCCAACCGGATTGCCTGGAGGCGAGTGACGTCCTAGGGCCAGTCCTAGGGCCATATGTCACAAGCTCTCGGACCCGTCCACCTTCCCTCATCATCAGGGTGTTTGTCTCTGGCATTCGGAAGGGGAGTGCCCACGATGCGAAGAGGTCGAGGGAGGAGCTCGAGTGGGGCTGACATGATCTCGTCAAATGGCCGCTTCCCGATGGGAAAGCCCGCGGGACACCTTCCAGGCAGCGATCATCATCGCCATTCCCGCGAGACCGATCCCAACGGTCCATCCGAGGAGGCCGGCCGGTAGTTCCAACGCGAAGAAGGTGCGTACGAATGCGAACGGAAGCAGCAGCACGAAGCCGACAGTGACGCATCCCACGAGCAGCACGCGGCGCCAGGTCATCGGCAGGGCAACGAGCACCAGCACGGTCAGACCGAGCATCAGGGCGACCAGGGTGGCACTCGTCCGCTGCTCGATGAGTGGGAGATCCCTGGACCGAGCAAGCGCAACAGCACCGAAGACAGAGGCAGCGACGATCAGTCCCGCCGGAACGGCGAAGCGGAGGACACGGTCGACGAATCCGGGCACGTAGCGACGCGGATTGGGTGCCAGTGCCAGGAAGAACGTCGGGATGCCGATGGTCAACGTGTCGATGATCGTCAGATGTCGAGGCAGGAACGGATACGGCCACAGGAGCGCACTGACCGCCAGAGCCAGCACCGTCGCCCACACCGACTTGGTGACGAAGACGTTTGCGACTCGCTCGATGTTGGCGGTGACCTTGCGCCCTTCGGCGACCACGCCGGGCATCGTCCCGAAACGCCCGTCGAGGAGGACGACCTGGGCGACCGCCCTGGTCGCTGGAGCACCGGAGCCCATGGCAATTCCGATGTCGGCGAGCTTGAGGGCGAGCACGTCATTGACGCCGTCGCCGGTCATGGCCACCACGTGGCCTCGGGCCTGGAGCGCGGTCACCATCGCTTGCTTCTGTCGGGGTGTCACCCTGCCGTAGATCGAGTGTTCCTCGAGAAACGCTCCGAGGGCAGCCTGGTCTTCCGGGAGTGTTCGGGCGTCCACCGGCGGACCAGCCTCCGGACATTCCGCTTGTTCGGCGACCGCGCCGACCGTCAGGGGGCTGTCACCCGAGATCACCTTGATGGCCACCCCTTGCGCTGCGAAGTAGGCGAGGGTCGGCGCCGCGTCGTCGCGCACCTGTTCACGGAGGAGCACGAGCGCGGCAGCCCGCAGGTCGGACGGCAGGACGTTGCCGTCGACGGGGGCCTCGGAATGGGCGAGCACCAGGACGCGCCGGCCCGTGGCGGCAAGCTCACTCGCCCGCTCGAGGATCGGTCCGTCGTCTGCAGGCAGCACCATCTCCGGAGCACCGAGCACCCAGGTCCCGCGGGAGGTGAAGGTCGAGGCGCTCCACTTGCGAGCCGACGAAAAGGGAACGGAGGCTTCGCGGACCCACCCGTCGGCCGCCGGAAGGGCCTGTCTGATCGCGGCCAGCGTCGGATTGGGGTCCTCGTCGTCCGCCAAGGCCCCGAGAGCTGCCTCGACGGGCGTGCTTTCCGCATGTGCAACGCTCTCGAACCGCTCGAAGACGATCGAACCGTCGGTGAGCGTGCCGGTCTTGTCGAAGCACACGACATCGACGCGTGCCAGCACCTCGATCGCCGGGAGTTCCTGCACCAGGACATTGCGTCGTGCGAGCGTCACCGCGGCCACTCCGAAGGCGATGCTGGTCAAGAGGACCAACCCTTGGGGCACCATGCCGACGAGCCCGGCGACCGTTCCGCTGACCGCATCGACAAGACCGTTCTTGGCATGGAGCTGACTGAAGAGCAGCATGGCCCCGATCGGTACGATGGCCCAGGTCACATAGCGAAGGATGCGGTTGATGCCCTCCATGAGCTCGGAGCGCGTGGGAGCGAATCGGCGTGCCTCGGCGGCCAACTTGTGGGCGTAGGCGTGGGCTCCCACCCCGGAAGCCTGGTAGCTCCCGGCGCCGGACACGACGAAGCTCCCCGACAGAACCTGGTCACCGACTGGCCTCTCGACCGGCTCGGCCTCGCCTGTGAGCAGCGACTCGTCGATCTGGAGACCGGAGGATGTCCGTACGACCCCGTCAGCCACGATCTCGTCGCCTGCGTGGACCCGGACGAGATCGTCGAGCACTACGCCTGCGACCGGTACCTCGTGTTCGATGCCGCCGCGTACGACGCGAGCGCGCGGGGCATGGAGCACGGCGAGGTGGTCGAGCGTGCGTTTGGCGCGGAGTTCCTGCACGATCCCGATGAGCGCGTTGGTGACCAGGACGATTCCGAAGAGGGCGTCCTGCGGCTGCCCGACGGCGAGAATCGCCGCCAGGAGTATCCCGAGGAGCAGATTGAAGCGAGTGAAGACGTTCGAGCGGAGGATCTCGCCGACGGTTCGACTGGTGCGCTCGCCGCTCAGGTTGCTCTGGCCCTGCGCGACCCGTCGTGCCACCTCTCGTGCATCGAGGCCCGCTGGTCGGGTCTCGACGACGAGACCTGGCCGTGCGACCTGGTCCGACGTGTTGTCGTCGTGACCGCGGTCCCTCATGCTGCGGAGGCCATCGGGTGGCACCTGCTGGCTCGCAGACGAGCATGCTGACTTCGGTGGGCTGCCCCTGCCCGCGTCGAAGGATCGGACCAGGCCGCTGAGATCATCGACAGGCGCGGTGGCCGGCAACCGCAACAGTCATCCCGGTGGCCGAGACGACCGGCACGGGTCACCGGGTCAGCGACCGCATGTCGTCGCAGAGGCTCATGGGACACGTGCCGTCCTCTGGGGTTCGTTCTTGTCGTCGGCGAGCGAGAGGTAGTTCTCGTCCTCCTGGGCGGTGTGGAGCTTGAGGATGGCGTGGAGTCCATAGAGCAGGCTGCGAACCTCCGTGACGTCCACGTCGTCCATCCCGGCTGGATCGATGTCGGCCAGAAGTTTGGCCCAGGCTGCGGATCTGGTGCGTGATCTCGATATGAGCCCGGCTCATGGTGGCCATCGGATCGCTCCCACCAAAGTAGCGGCCGAGGGACGGATAGAGCACCTGCTCCTCGGCGTCCTCATGGGGTTGGACCTCGTCGACCAGCATCCGGTGGACATCTCTGACCTGGACCAGGGCCGTCTCCGGATCGAGGCCGTCGAGCGCCTCGGCGACAGCTTGCAGCCGGTCGATGTCGCTCCGGATGGCCAGGTGCTCTTCCTGGAAGCGCCGGGTGAGCACCGAGTCCTGCCTGCCCAACCGGGCCTCGGCCGGCCCGGACCGCAGCGCCCGCAGTGCGTTGAGGATCACCGCCACGTCGATGACCTCCTGGAGGATCGCGCCCCACACAGCGGGCAGCAGTCCGGCTGCAGCGAAGCCCATGGCCGTCCAGGTACTCGCCGACGGCCGCCGCACCGATCAGTGCGAGGAGGGCGATGATGTCGACCCCGAGCCGCCCTGTCGCCAGACTCTCGAGCGTCGAGTAGAAGGAGAGCGCGATGCCAGACCCGGCCACCACGATCCAGATCAGGTTCCCGGTCGCCCCCAGGCCCGCCCAGTGGAGGAGTCCGCCGACCCCGAGCCCGGCGGAGGTGATCGCAAGGGGCACGGCTCCCCCCACCGGCGACGCCATCCGGATCCGCAGCTCCACCTGACCCGTGGTGATGGCCCGGCTCCCCGGGGGGTAGGGCCGAAAGTCGGAGCGGGCGAGGACAACTACCTACTGGCGCTGACGGCGGGACTTGCTCGGATGAGTCCGACATGCAGGGGTTCGAACGGCGACGTGGTGCCCGTAGTTGACGAGACGGTCGTTGAGATCGAAGTGTCGGTGCTGCACCGACTGCGCGTCACCCGTTACCAGGAGGAGCTTCGCCATCGCGCCGGCGAGGGCGAACGAGCCGTGTGTGATCAGGAAGGCGATGGTACAGTCACCTGGGTTACTGGCAATGGGCCGTGCAGCCGGTTCCCGGACGGCTACCCATGGTGGCCATGAACGAGATGGTGGGGCACATGCGACGTCTGATCACACCACTGTTCGCGGCAGTGCTGGTGCTCCTCGGGGCGGTGACCGCGGCGACGACCGCGGCTCAGGCGGCGACTTCGGCGGTGCACGTCACGGCGTCCGCCCCTGGCGGCCCATTCGTGTCGGGGATCGCCGGGCAGGGCTACTACGCCGGCTTCTCCACCGTCACCGCCTCCAATCGCGGGACGACCCCCACCACAGGCACGTCCGTCCGGGTCGACGTCCCGCTGAGCGCTGGGACGGCCACCTTCACCGTCACATCGACGCTCGCTCACCGGACGTGCACGAGCACGATCACGGCGCGCGCCAAGGTCTGGCGGTGTCCAGTGGCCGCCTTGGCCCCTGGGGCGTCCCAGCCGGTCGCCACGATCGTCGGGTCCGAGTCCTACGACACCGGCCTACCGACGAGCGTGACGGTTCGGGTCATCGGTCCCGACGGTTCGGTCGTCCCCCGGACGTGGATGTGGGTCCTGCCGTACTCGCACCTGGTTGCCACCTGGACGAACCTGCCGACGAGCGTCGACTGGGGTGCCCCCGTGACGGCCACGCTCACCGTGACCAACAACGGGATCTGGCCGACCACGGGTTCGCCGACGGTGGCCATCCGCCCGAGCGATCCCACGCAGTACAACCAGGGCTGGCTCGGCATGTCGTGGCCCTCGGGGTACGCCCAGCAGTACTGCGGTTTCGACCTGGCCTCGGGCAGTCCCGACGGCCTGTTGTGCTCGCTCGACCCGATCGCCCCCGGGGGCAGCCAGGTGTTCACCGTGACGGCCTATCCGGTGGCGCCGGCCGGGGGGGCCCTGTTGCTTGGAGCCACGGACTCGACGGGCAACTTCTCCGTGACCGCGCCGCCGGTCGCAGTCGTCGGGACCGGCGCCCGCCTCTCGCTGTCGATCAGCAACCCGTCCACCGTCGAGGCGGGGACCACCTTCCAGCGGACTTACACCGTCACCAATGCCGGAAGCACCGAGGCGCTCGGTGTGGCGCTGAGTGACATGTCCTACGCCTTCCTGGTCGACGGGACCACCGGCCCCGGGACCTGCGCCTACCACAGCGCCTACAGGGTCGGCGGCCGCATCGACTGCGCGTTCGGCACGGTCCCTGCGAACTCGTCGGTCACGCTCGTAGCCACACTGCAGGCACCGGCGGTCAGCGGTACCGGGACCACCTTCACGGCCGGCGCCTTCGCCAGCACGACGTCACCCTTCGTGGCCAGCGGGTCGTCCCTCACCGGGAGCACGTCGGTGACGATCTACAACAAGCCCATCCTCAACCTGACCCCGCCAACGCTCACGGGCACCGCCCAGGTCGGCCAGGTGCTCACCGCCACCTGGGGCACCTGGTCGGGCACCGGGTCGATCTCCCTGTGGGCCAAGCTGTGCCACAGCAACGGCGGCGGCTGCAGCGGCGATATCGCGTCCACCTACACCACCGCGGTCACGACCACCGGTAACCCGTCTTCCACGGCGTTCACCTATGCGATCCCAGCCGGTGACGTCGGTACTGATCTGGTGCTCTACGTGTCGGGGCAGAACGACGCTGGGCAGGTGACCCTCACGACGGCTCCACTGGGGCCCGTCGCCCCCTGACGGGCCGCCAGCCCGGCAGCGACGATGACCGCGGGAGGGGATCCCGCACCCGTCGGGCCCAGGGTCATCATCCCGAGCCATTCCACGAACGTCCTGCTAAAAGCACCCCGATGACATTCTCGGCACGCACAGGCTCTATGCGGTCATCGGACTCCGTAAGGGCGAGGGTCTGGCCCTGACCTGGTCGGTGGTCGACTTCGACGCCAGCACTATCCGCATCGAACGATCCCTCGGCGTTGTGAACGGTCGCCTGTCTCGGGGCCCTCCGAAATCGTCGAGTGGGGTTCGCACGGTGGCTCTCGATGACACGACCCTCCGAATGCTCCGGAGTCACCAGGCTCACCAGGCGCCGAGAAGCTCGCCCTGGGGGCCGGCTACTCAGACACCGATCTCGTCTTCGCCCGGAAGGCCGGCGTAGCCTTGCGTCCGGAGTGGGTGAGCAAGAGGTTCCACGTCCTTGCCGAGGCGGCGAAGTTGCCGAGGATCCACCTACACGACCTCCGGCACTCTGCAGCGTCGATGGCCCTCACAGCTGGCGTACCCATGAAGGTCGTGTCAGAGAACCTCGGGCACTCGTCGCTAGGCATCACGGCAGACGTCCACAGCCACGTCACTTCCGACATCGCGAAGGACTCCGCCGAGAGGGTGGCCGCGGCCCTTGCGTCAAACGCAATGTGACCAATCCGTGCCCGCGCTTCCCGGCAAGCGGCGGTGCCTCAACGGCGCACCGTGCCCCATCTGCATTTATCGGGTGGAGGTTATGCGACTATGTTCGAACCCCTTCTGGCTCGCTGACCAGGGGTTATGTGGTGGGTAAGTGTGGACGATGACCGAATTCGGGCACTTCGGAGTCCGCCGCAAGGTCGGTAGGTGAAGTAATGCGACTTTGTTCGAACCCCAGCCGGAGCGTCGCTGGCGAAGAGCAATCCTGGCGAGGCCCCGAGGCAGAAGCGGCTATCGAGCCAGCGGGGGTCTCGGCCCGACCTGAGGGCCGAATCCCCATGGGCGCTCGCGGATGTTGCCTGCCCACTATCGGCACTCCGGGCGTGTGGACAACTGTGGTTTCAGTTGTGCGCCGACCGGTTAGAGCCCAGGTCAGTCTAAGGAGCGACTCTGAGTGATGGCGATTGCTGGCACTCCCAAACGTCGATTCTGGCGGCCTCTGACGCCAGGGTCACGGGCCGTCTAGCATTGCGTACCAGGGCAAGCGGAGGTCTTGGCGGTGACCAGTACACAAACGGTGACCATCCTGTTCACCGACATTGTCGGATCAACGGCTCTGGCAGCTCGTCTCGGACCCCAAGACGCAGACTGTGTGCGCCAGGCACACTTCTCCCTTTTGCGACAGGCGCTGGCGGCCACCGAGGGCACCGAGGTAAAGAACCTTGGCGATGGCTTGATGGCTGTGTTCGGAAGTCCCTCCGGAGCGGTGGCAGCTGCGGTGGCCATGCAACAGGCCGTTGAGCAGGACAACCGTCGGACGGCCGAGCCGGTCGGCCTGCGAGCGGCGATGAGTTGCGGCGAGGCCACCGTGGAGGACGATGACTACTTCGGCGACCCCGTTGTCGAGGCGGCCAGGATCTGCGCCCTCTGCGAGGGAGGCCAGATTCTTGTCACCGAGACGGTCAAGATAATGGCCGGGCGACGCTGTCCGCATCCCTTTACCGTGCTCGGAGACCGGGAGCTGAAGGGCCTAGCCGATGCGGTCACCGTGTGTGAGGTGGAGTGGGAGCCCATAGCGGAGAGCACCGGAATGCCAGTGCCTGACCGACTAGAGGCCAGCACGAACACCTTCTTCGGATTCCTTGGACGCCAACCGGAACGGCAGCAACTGATAGAGGCGCTGAAGCAAGCTGCCGAGGGCAACCACAGCACGATCCTTCTCTCTGGTGAGCCAGGGATCGGCAAGACCTCGCTGTGCAAGGAGGTGGCACGGGAAGCTCATGATCTCGGCATCCCCGTGCTCTATGGCCGTTGCGATGAGGACCTGGTGGTCAGCTACCAGCCCTTTGCCGAAGCCCTGTCCCACTTGGCCGTTCACTCCCAGGATTCCCTCCTGGATGAACACATCGCCGACAGCGGAGGCGCGCTCCTCCACCTGGTGCCGGCGCTGGCCAAGCGGATGCCTGAAGTGCGGCCGATCCAGAACGCCGACCCCGATTCTGAACGCTTGCGGTTGTTCGGGGCTGTGGTGAACCTGTTGGCGCTGGCGTCGGCCGACCACGGCCTTCTGCTCGTCCTCGACGACCTGCACTGGGCCGACAAGGCCAGCCTCCAACTACTCCGCCATGTGGCCGCTGCCCAGCAGCTCCCCAAGGTCATGGTGCTCGCCACCTACCGCAGCTCTGACATCGCTGCCGGGGATTCACTGTCCGACACCCTCGCCAGTCTGCACCGAGAGGCCAACGCCGAGCGCATCGACCTGGTGGGCCTGGAGGACTACGAGATCATCGAGATGATGGAGGCTGTCGCCGGACACGACATGAACCAGGACGGGGTGGACCTAGCCCATGCGGTTCGGCGAGAGACAGAAGGCAACCCGTTCTTCACGACCGAGCTGCTCCGTCACCTGGGAGAGACCGGGCTCGTCTACCAGGACAACACCGGACGCTGGGTGGCGAGCGACGACCTCTATGAGAAGGGCCTCCCCCAGAGTGTGCGCCAGGTGGTGGGACAGCGAGTGGACCGCTTGGGTGAGGATGTGCGCAAGGTGCTGTCCCAGGCGGCGGTGATCGGGCGGGACTTCGACATCGCGGTGCTGGCTGCCGTGACCCAGATGGACGAGGACGCAGTTTTGGACATCATCGACCAAGGGGTCCAGGCCGGGCTCTTGACCGAGGTCGAGGGAGTCGCCGAGCGTCTCAGTTTCGCGCACGCGCTCACTCAGCACACCCTCTATGAGGACCTCGGAGCGGCACGGCGCGCTCGAGTCCATCGAAAGGTGGCCGACGCCCTGGAGCAGATCTACGGCACCGCACCCGAGTCCCGGGCCGCCGAGCTCGCTCATCACTTCTTGGCCGCCACCAAGTCCGCGGACGTCATGAAGGCACTCACCTACTGCAAGATGGCCGGGGACCAAGCTCTCACCCAGGCCGCTGCCGCCGACGCCCTGAGCTGGTTCGTCCAGGCGCTCGATCTCTACCCTCAGCTCCCCGCCGACGAGAGCCTCCACTGCGATCTGCTCATCGGACTCGGCACGGCCCAGATTCGCACTGGGGACCCGGCGCACCGCGAGTCGCTCCTCGACGCGGCCGCCATCGCCCGGGACCAAGGCGACCGCGACCGACTGGTGGCGGCCGTTCTGGCGAACAACCGCTTCGGCGGGAGCGCATCGGGCCAGGTGGATCAAGATCGGGTGACGGTCCTGGAAGCTGCCCTGGAAGCTGTGGGGCCTGACGACAGCAGTGAGCGAGCACGATTGATCGCCATCTTGGGGTGTGAGCTGATCTATGAGTCATTCGCTGGTCGAGCGTGGCCGCTCATGTCCGAAGCCCTGGAAATGGCCCGGCGTCTCGATGATCCCCTGTGCTTCCTGCGTGTCACCGGCACCGTTTACGCCTCTGGCTACACCCCCGACACCGTCGAGGATCGCCTCGTCGATTTGGCTCGAGCCGTCACATTGGCTGACTCGCTCGGTGATCCGAAGGCCAGTTTCGATGCCCACTACTACCGAGCTGTCGCGTGCCTGCAAGCGGCCGACCGGTCGGGCTTCGACTCGCATTTGGACGCCGCGTTGTGTCTGGCTGAGCGTGTCGGTGAGACGTTTGTGCTGTGGCAGGTAAAAATCGTCGAGGCGATGCGGGCACACTTGCGGGGCGATCTGGATCGTTCCCAACAAGAAACCGAAGCGGCCTTCGCCTTGGGAGCTGAAAGCGTGCCCGAAGGCATGGCCGTTTACGCCGCCCAGCTCATAGAGATCCAGCGTGTCCGGGGAGGCTGGTCCGAACTGAGCGAAATGGCCGATCTCATGGCCGCCGCCGCTGCTGAGAACCCTGGATTACCCGTTCTGCGGGCGGCGCTGGCGCGGACGTATTGCGATCTCGGCAGGGACGACGAGGCGCACTCGGTCATCGACGAAGACATTGCGGATGGCTTTGCCCAGTTCCCATATGACGTGACGTGGATGCCGGGCATGGCAGTTCTCTGTGAAATATGTGCTCACCTCGGACGCGCGGATGGGGCAGCCCGGCTTTATGAATGGCTGCTGCCTTGGGCAGCCCTGGTATCAACCGTCAGTGTCACGACGCAAGGCCCTGTCGCTTTTCATCTCGGCACCATGGCGGCCCTCCTCGGCAAGTATGAGGTGGCCGACGAGCATTTCGCCAGTGCACTCGAGATAAGCGAGAAGCTGGAGTCCGCTTATTGGATTGCTCGGACACAGATCGAGTGGGCACGACTCGATCGGAAGGTCGGCATGACCGATAGGTCAGATTCGAAACTTGCAGAGGCTCTTGAATCTGCTCAACGCCGTGGGTTCGGTGCGCTCGTAGCACAGATTGAGGGGCAGGTCTAAGTCACGCGTCGGAATCCGCAGCGGGGTGCCCCCCGACACCGGCTCGGAGGCGATATCGAACCGGGTGCGATTGCTGAGAGCTAACCGCCCCACTCCGGCACATTCGGGCGCGTGGATAACTGTGGTTTGGCTATGCGCCGACCGGTTGGAGCGGGGGTCAGTCCCAGGGGAATCTGAGTGGTACCGACCGTCGGACACCAACGTGGACGAGGCGAACGGCAGCCCAGAGCCCTTCGGCTGACGGCATTGTCAGCCACCGTCTATCATGCGGCCACTAACGGGGGGTTTGGCGGTGCCCAACACTCAGACTGTGACCATCCTGTTCACCGATATTGTCGGATCGACGGCTGTGGCCTCTCGTCTTGGGCCCCAAGATGCGGATCAAGTCCGCCAGGGTCGCGAATTGACGGGAGAACTTGAGATGGGTGAGAAGATCGGTGCTCCCTACCGCATTGCCAGTAAGTGCCTGGAGTGGGCAAAGAAGTTCCATTTAGCCGAAGGATCCGAGCAACCCGCTGCCTTCCCGATGCTTGCGAGAGCAAGTCAGCTCGCCGACCAGTATGGACTCGAAGGACTAAAAGGTCGCGCAGCCCGTCTGCAGGCGCTGTCGATGTGAAACGGTTCGAAGACCATGTCGCAGTGGTCACCGGCGCAGCCTCGGGAATCGGCAAACAGCTCGCCACGGATCTTGCGGCAAGGGGATCAACAGTCGTCGGTGTCGATGTCCAAGACTTCGAACAGTCGCAGAATCCAACCATTACGCCAATTCAGTGTGACCTCGCCGATGTCGACGCCTATGTGGATCTTCTTGCCAAGGTGGAGGCAGAACACGGCCGGATTGATATTCTTGCCAACGTCGCAGGTATCGATCGGCCGGTAGCAGCGACGAGTCGGGACTTGGCACTCTACAGGACGATTCTGCAGGTGAACTTCTTCGCCCCGCTCGCTGGGACTCTGACAGTGGTGCCTGGGATGGTCGCGCGCGGTCGCGGTTATGTCGTCAATGTTTCTTCCGACTCGATTCGCTCGCCAATCGCTGGAGCCTCCGCCTACATTGCTTCAAAAGGTGCGCTCACCGGGTTTAGTGAGAGTGCCGCTCTAGAGCTAAAGCGGCAAGGAGTCCATATTCACATTCTTTACCCAGGATTCGTTTACTCGGCTATGGGACGAGAATCGATCGAGCACGGCATGAAACCACCTCCCAGGGTGATCGTGAAGTCTCCCAAACAGGTGAGCACTTTAACGTTGGCAAGATTGGGAGGAAGGCGGATTGACATTAATACAAGCCGCACAACGACAATCACACCATTCATAAAGATGGCAGCGCCGAGTCTCTATCGGCGCATGATGGACTCGCGCGCGTTGCCCACGCCATAGGTTGACACCTGAGGGACTTCAGGTTGTAACCCTATTTAACTTCAGCTCAACCCGTCGGAAACATATGGCGTGTTGGCTGGCCCCGCCAAGCAATTGCCGATACCGGGTCGATGCGTGCATTTGCTTGGACCGCGATGTAAGTACCGTTTATCAAGCGTGCTAAGGGGTGCCCCACAGCAAGGGTTCGGAGGGACACTTACCGACTCAGGTCGCCGGCAACTGCTTGCCGGCGCGAAACGTGTCACCTACGGAGATGCAGCCGACACACGAAGGGGTTCGAACATCGCCATTTGCCTTGGTCGGCAAATGCCAATGAAATAGTGCCTCTGACCAGGTAAAACGTTGTCATTCCGACAACACCGTGGAGGTTATGCGACTATGTTCGAACCCCTCTTGGCTCGCTGACCAGGGGAGATGTGGCAGCAACGTGTGAACAAATGGCCGAATCCGGGGACATCGGGATCCACCGCAAGGTCGGCATTTGAAGTAATGCGACTACGTTCGAACCCCTCCCGGAGCATCGCCGATGTCGAGCAATCCTGGCGACGTCGAGGCGGGAGCGGCAGCGGAGACAGCGGGTCTCGGCAAGACCTGAGGGCTCAGCCCCCGTGACCGCTCGCAGGGGTTGCGTGCCCATTGCCCGAAAATGCGGGGCACCCTGACCGGGGTTCCGCGGCTGGTAGGCATATTCGGGGGTCTGGCGTGACATCGTCCCTGGTCAACGTGCTGCGAGCGTTCTGAAAGAGGTAAAAGGCGTAGGCACACGAATACTTGACTGAGCTGGGAGAGTCGGTGAAGATGTAGGCGTGTACTTGCGTGAGTCGAGTCGGCGGAACAAGAACGGCTCGAAGGTCACCTATCTCCAGCTGGCTCACAACGAGCGCCACCCGGTCACCGGTTCGCCGGTGGCCAAGGTCATCCACAACTTCGGCCGGAAGGACAAGGTCGACAAGGTCGCCTTGGCCCGGCTGGTGTCCTCCATCAGCCGGATCCTCGATCTGTCCATGACCGACTCGTCGGTCACCTCAGCCGACGTCGAGATCGTCGACTCCCGCCGGTTGGGCGGTGCCTTCGTGCTCGACCAGCTGTGGAGCCGGCTCGGGATCGCCGATGCCCTGCGTTCTGTTGCCACCGGGCGTCGACTGGATGGTGATCTCGTCGAACGGATCTGTTTCGCGCTGGTCGCCCAGCGCTGTCTCGAGCCTGCGTCCAAGTTGGCCGCCGTCCAGTGGGTGGGTGAGCGGGTGGCCATCCCCGACTGTCCGGAGTTCGGTGACGACGCCACCTATCGGGCCATGGACTTCTTGTTGGCGTCGTTGCCGGAGATCGCCGAACGGATATTCTCGACGACGGCCAATCTGTTGAACCTGTGCTGCGACATCATCTTCGTCGACACCACCTCCACCTACTTCGAGCGGGACGTGGCCGACGGCGAGGCCGACCTCGACTTGGCCAAGGGTGCAGAAGAGAAGGCCAAGGCCACGGGCGTTGGTTCCGACGATCCTGGGCCGCAAGAGCAAGCTACCCGCCACTTCAACAAGCATTCGAAGGACCACCGGCCCGACCTTCCCCAGGTGGTCATCGGCATGGCGGTCACGGCCGAAGGCGTGCCGGTGCGGTGTTGGACGTTCCCGGGCAAGACCTCGGACCAGGTGATCATCCGCACCATCAAGGACGACCTGGCCGGATGGATGCTGAACCGGGTGGTGTGGGTGGCCGACCGGGGCTTCAACTCCGCCGCCAACCGGGCCTATCTGCAGAAGGGCGGGGGCCACTACATCGTGGCCGAGAAGCTGCGCAACGCCAGCGGTGAGGCGAAAGAAGCACTCTCCCGTCCCGGCCGTTTCCACACAGCCGCCGGCAACCTCCAGGTGAAAGAGGTCGTGGTGGGCGACGGCGAGCGCCGCCAGCGCTTCGTGGTCTGCTTCAATCCCGAGGCGGCCGAACGCGACCAACAGGTCCGGGCCAACCTGGTCGCCTACCTCACGACCCAGATCGCAGGCACCGACGAGTGGACGAAGTCCAAGCGTGACGAACTGGCCGGCAGGTTGCGCACCACACCGGCACTCTGGCGACTGGTGCGACGTCTGTCCGACGGACGGTTCCGCATCGACAAGGCGGCCATCGCGCACGAGGAGAAACTCGACGGCAAGTGGTTGCTGCGGACCAGTGACGACAGCCTCACCCCCACCGATCTCGCCCTCGCTTACAAGCAGCTCCTCGAAGTGGAACGCGGCTGGCGGGACATGAAGGGATCGCTCGGACTGCGTCCCGTCTTCCACCACCGGGAGGACCGGATCCGGAGCCACATCCAGCTCTGCTGGTTGGCCCTCCTCCTCATCCGGGTGGTCGAGAACGGCACCGGTGATACCTGGCCTAACGTCCGCCACGAACTCGACCGCATGCACCTCGTCACCATGGAGAACTCCGACGGCCGGGTGTCCCAACGCACCACCACGACCGCCGGCCAAGCCGAGATCCTGGCCAAGCTCGACATCGCCGAGCCCGGTCGCTTCCTCGATTTCGAGCTTCCGACGCCCTCCGCGTAGTCCCAGGTCACAGGCTCGCGTAGTAACACGCCTCCGAAAGCCGATCGCGTTCGTTCTCCCAGCTCAATCCCTATATCTGGGGGTGCTGTGTGCCCATCATCTGCGGAAGTCCGGCCAGAGGCAGCTGGATTGCCATCCCCTAAGTGGCATTCCGTAGCTTTGGGATCCGACGTTTGGCGTCACGTTCCGACTCGAGCACTGATCTCATGCTCGACGCAGCCGCAGGATTGTCGACAGCCCGGTTGTGACGCTCCTCGGGGTCCACGGTGAGGTTGTGCAGCTCCCAGTCCGGCTCAGCGGCCGGACCCAAGAACGGGTTGGGAGCAACGCCCTGGGCGGCGTACCAGTCATCGAGTCGCTCGTAGTAGTGGTTCAACTTCCAGAGTTCGGGTGCGCGACCGTCTCCAGTTGGGAGCGTGGCCAACACTGACTCGATGTTCACCGGCGGTGCGACCGGGTCGAATGCAGCCCCGGTCAGGATGTTGGCTTCGGTCAATCCCCGGGTGACGTCGTCCTCTGTCATGAAGTAGATCGGCGACACGAGTGAGGTTGGGTCGACCTGCCCTTGGATGACGGGGCTCAGGTCCCGACCCGGCAGGGCCTGGACCTCATCGTGGTGGACGGCGACTCCGGCGGCCGCCTTCTCCGGGTCGATCCCGGCCAGTCCGAGGAGCGTCGGTATGAGGTCGACGTGGCTGGTCGGCCGATTGATGCCGCCACGTCCAGGCTCAATGCCCGGACCAGCGATGAGTAGTGGCACCCGGGTGGCCTCGTCGAATGCGTTGCACCACTTCTGGATCAAGCCACCATGGGCGCCGAGGAGGTCACCGTGGTCGGATGTGAAGACGACGATGGTGCCGTCGGCCATTCCCGATTGTTCGAGCGCCCCGAGAATGCGCCCGATGGCCTTGTCCACCAACTTCAGGAGGTAGTAGTAGAGCTTCCGGTAGCCGAGATCGGTCGCGGTCTCGAAGACCATTTGGGGCCAGACCGCCTTGAACTGCTCCTGGCACGCAGGGCGTCCGGTAAACGGATCCGACTGGGACGGCGCCTCGGGCACGTCGGGCACCGAGTCGTCGGGCGGCCCGAACTTGAGCATCTGTTCCCACCCGAAGCCCGAGAAGGCGATGTCGTGCGGGTTGACAAATGAGGCCACCGTCAGCCATGGGCCGGCTGCCCGGGAAGCCGCAAGTTCGTCGAACAGCTCGACAACTTGCTCGGCGAAGACCCCGTCTCGAACCGTCCCGCAATCGGATTTGTCGGCACCGTGGGGCTCGCGCCCGATCCAACCAGAGAACCCGAACGGGTCGAGCCGATCGGCCTTCCGATACGCCTCTACGGCCGCCGGCAGCGGGTTGCCATTGTCGTCCGAGGTCTTGAGGCCCTCATGCGAACCCGGCGTCGTGAGATCGGCGAACGAGACGTGCCACTTGCCCCGATAGTGGGTCCGGTATCCACCGGCCCGGAACCAGTCACCCAGAGTGGGCACCGTGTTCGGATCGAGCCATTGCATGGCCGGGTCGGTGTTCTGCTTGGCGATGCCGTCCGTCTGGGATACGCCGTGTAGCGATGGATACTGCCCAGTGAACAGGGTGGCCCGGCTGGGCACACAGGCCGTCGACCCTGCGTAGTGGCGGTGGAACTCGATTCCACGGGACCGGAGCGACTCTCGGGCGGGCAGTTGCGAAGCCCGAAACGACCGGACTGCGTCGGTCTCGTAGGGGGGCGGGTAGCGCTCCTCATCGGTCATGATCAGCAAGATGTTGGGGGAACTCATGTCCAGAACTTAGGTGACGCCCGTTCCTTCGCCCCATCGGCACAGCATCCCGGTCGGTTCTGGGAGGCCAGCACTCAAGGACTCTGTGGTGGCTCTGGCGTGTTCTGCCCAGCAAGGAGGACCGTGAGGTGCTCCATCTGGATCCGGAGTCGTGCCATCTCCTGTGCCAGAGCCTCGGGTGTTGGCACATCCGACGTCGGATCTGACCCATCCGCTGACTCAGCTTTCGCTGTCGAATCACTGTCGGTCGATCCATCGAGCCGGAAGAAGCTGGCCAACGACCCGGCAAGCACGCCGATGACGGCGACTCCGGTCAACATGATGCACACCGCGGCCCAGCGACCGACAGGGGTCCTGGGGACGATGTCGCCGTAGCCGACGGTGGTGAGCGTCACGATGCCCCACCAAAGCGAATCGCCGAACGAGGCGAACTCAGGGTTCGTTGCATGCTCTGCGTGGAAGGCGATTCCCGAGCAGACAACTAGAACTCCGAGAGCCACGAGTCCCACCCGGCCCAAGCGCGCCAGGAGCCGCTTCGCCCCTTTCGATGCCATCAGGACCCGGGCCAGCCGGGCCAGGCGAAGGATCACGACGAAGCTCCCGGCCTGGGCTCCCGGAAGCAGGTACCACGGAGCGGTCAGCACCACCACTACGAGATCGAACCGCCCCAACCAGGTGCTCGTGTACGTGACCAGGCGTCGCTCGTACACGATGTAGTCGACAAGGAATACGAGCCACGAAATGATTCCGACCAGGACACCGACCAGACCACCGGACTCGGGAACGACGACGAGCGGGAGAATCGCGGCCAGGACGATGGGGATCCGCATGTAGCGGTCGAACGTCGCCAACACCGAGGCGTCGTGATCGGAACGGGGTTGTCCCGCTATGGCGGCGATTCCTGACGCAGGACCCATGGCGTGGAGTCTGTCCCGACGGGCGCCACATGGCGCGGATCGCCACCTGGGCGGCCACGGGCAGTCGGGTTCGCGCCAGCGGTGGCCACGTAGTCGGTTACAGACCGGATTCGACCTGGATCCGGCCGGTCGCTGCAGCATATTGGAGCGCCTCAAAGTCACGTTCGTTCTGGCCGGCGTAGGTGATGGCGAACTCGGCGATTGCCCGGTCGAAGCTGGGGCCGGACCCGAGGTAGCTGGCGATGGCGATCCGATCGCCAGAGCGGGCATGGGCCCGTGCCAGTGCCTGGGCGCAGACTCCCGCGTACACGGCGAATCCCTTCGGAATGGCGCTCTCGACGTCGTAGCTGCCCTTCCAGTCCCGGAGTTGACGAAGGTAGAAGTCCCGGGCGACGCCGTCGTGTCCGTTCACCTTCTGCCAACCGAGGAAGATGTCGCTGGCCGCCTGCATCAGGTGCTGACCGGCCACCACCCTGGCCCCGTGGTTGGCATAGCCGCTCTTGCCGACGAACTCCTCGAGGACTGATGCCTGCGCCTCCTTAGGGTCCTCCGATAGTTAGTACGCGCGATATAGGATGGCCGGGTGGAGGCCAGTCGAGATGAGCTCGCGCGATTCTTCGAGGTGGTCCTGCCCCATCTGAACGAGCTGCAGCGCCGTGTGGTGGCCGGCGCGATGTCCGAGGCGCTCGGGCGCGGTGGCAAGAGCGCGGTTGCCGAGACGTCAGGCATGAGCCGCAACACGGTGATCAAGGCTGAGCACGAGGTGGCCGAGGGCATTGAGGGCTCCTCGCTAGATCGTGTGGGTAGGTCCCCCTGATCCCCCCTGACTGCTGGCACCCTGTGATCTGATCCCGGCACTGTGGTCGGGCTGGTCGATAGGGAGTCGAGCCTGATGAATGATCCGAGCCTGTTCGCGATGTTCGGGGCCGCTTTGGGGATGGCACCACCGTGGCAGGTGACGTCGGTGGAGTTCGACGAAGTGATCGGGAAACTCGAGATCGGATTGGACTTCCCGCGTGGATCACGGTTCGCCTGTTCCATCGAGGGCTGTCGGGAGTCAGCGTGTCCGGTGCACGACGCGGCAGAGAAGCGTTGGCGACATCTGGACTTCTTCGAGCACCAGGCGTTCCTCGTCGCCCGGGTGCCGAGAGTGGACTGCACCACCCACGGTGTCCACCTGGTTGCGGTTCCCTGGGCCCGGCCTGGTAGCGGGTTCACGCTCTTGATGGAGGTGGCGATGCTGACCTTCGCCAAGCAGATGCCGGTCGCCCCGCTGGCGGCGATGGCTCGCGAGCACGACACCCGCATCTGGCGGGTGATCGAGCACCACGTCAACGTCACCCGGGCCGGCCTCGACTTCTCCGGCGTGACCAAGGTCGGCTGTGACGAGACCTCGGCCCGGCGCGGTCAGGACTACGTGTCGCTCTTCATGGACCTGGAGGCACGCAGGGTGATGTTCGCCACCCCTGGCCGGGACGCTGACACGGTCAAGGCCTTCGCCGAGGACCTGGCCGACCACGGAGGAGCACCAAAGACCCAGGTGGAACAGGTGTGCTGTGACATGAGCCCTGCCTTTATCAGTGGCATCGGCGAGTACCTGAGCCAGAAGCCGCCAGAGGAGGGAACACAAGAGGAGGCAGGCACCGCAGTCGAGGCAGTCGAGCTGACCACCAGTGCCCCTGCGGTGGATGTCATGGCCGACCCAGCTGGTCAAGTGTCAGTCGAGGCGACAGAGGCGTCAGCAGAACTGCACAGCCCCCAGATCGTCTTCGACCGCTACCACGTGGTGGCCAAGGCCAACGAGGCGGTCGACGAAGTGCGGCGTGCCGAGTCGAAGATCCGTCCCGAGCTCAAGCGATCCCGCTACGTCTGGCTGAAGAACGAAGCCAACCTCACCTCCAGGCAACGCGAGAAGCTCACGTGGCTCACACGCCCCTCGATGCAGCTCAAGACCGCACGGGCGGCCCGTTGGCGCGACGACTTCAACGAGTTCTACAACAAGGCGAGTGCCGAAGAGGCCGAGACGTACCTGAGGCGCTGGTGCTACGGGGCCAAACGCTCACGGCTGGAGCCGGTCAAGGAGTTCGTCGCCACGGTCGAGGCCCACTGGGACGGCATCATCGCCTGGCAGCAGTGCCGGCTCAGCAACGGGCTGTTGGAGGGAACGAACTCGCTCGTCCAGGCGGCCAAACGCAGGGCTCGTGGCTACCGCTCCAAGGCCAAGATGATCACCATCATCTACCTCATCGCCGGGAAACTGCCCCTGCCCCAAATCCACACGATCTAGCGAGGAGCCGCATTGAGCCTTCTGATCGTCAACGCGTACCCGGCGGTGGCGACATCAAGTCAGAGGACAAGCAGCCCGGCCTGCTCGAGGCCCTCGACGAGCTGGTCCACCCCGAGACCCGGGGCAACCCGATGTCGTACATGCGATGGACGTCCAAGTCGACGGGCAAGCTGGCCACCGAGCTGGTGCGCCAGGGCTTCAAGATCACCGACGACACCGTCGGGCGGATCCTCAAGGGTCTCGGCTACTCCCTCCAGGCCCCCTCCAAGCAGAAGGAGGGGACCGCCCACCCCGACCGCGACGCCCAGTTCAACTACCTGAACAAAGAGGTGGACCGCTTCATGAAGGCGGGCCAGCCAGTGATCAGCGTCGACACCAAGAAGAAGGAACTGGTGGGCGAGTTCTCCAATGGCGGGCGAGACCTCCATCCCGTCGGCGAGCCCACTCGGACCAAGACCCATGACTTCGTCGACAAGGAACTGGGCCGGGCCGTCCCCTACGGGGTCTATGACCTGGCCAACGACGAGGGCTGGGTCTCGGTCGGTGACACCGCCGACACGGCCGCCTTCGCGGTCGAGGCCATCCGCCGCTGGTGGTACTCGATGGGACGCCCCCGGTTCCCCGAGGCCACCAGGTTGCTCGTCACCGCGGATGCCGGCGGGTCGAACGGCTACCGGGTCAAGCTCTGGAAGGTCGAGCTGGCCAAGCTCGCAGCCGAGACCGGCCTCGAGATCACCGTCTGCCACTACCCACCGGGAACGTCGAAATGGAACAAGTCGGCATGACCGAGGCGCCCACCCCGGAGCAATGAAATGCTGTTGGTGGCTCGCCAGGCGCGGTCACCGTCTCGATACTGGAACGCTAAAGAGTCCGCAACAAGTCTGGTGCAGGGCCGCGGGACCTGGGATTGTCGCCGCGAGCACGAACCCCAGATTCGGTTCTTACCAAGGTCCCTCCCTGGCGGGTCACCAATGACTCAAGTGGAGGAGGAAACCAGTGGAACAGATCCATGACCAAGTGGCCGGACTGGACGTGCACCGTGACAGCGTCACGGCCTGCTTCCGTCAACTTGGCCCAAGAGGCGGCGTTGTCCGCGAGAAGGACCGCTTCGCGACTACGACCGCGGGCTTAGAAGTCCTTGCCCGTTGGCTTGCTGATCGAGGCGTCCAGCTGGTGGCCATGGAGGCCACCGGCGTGTACTGGAAGCCGGTGTTCTATGCGTTGGAGGACCACTTCGAGCTGTGGCTGTGCAACGCGGCCCATGTCAAGAAGGTGCCTGGCCGCAAGACGGATCTCTCAGATGCCGAATGGTTGGCGGATGTAGCCGCTCATGGCATGGTCCGTCCGAACTTCGTGCCGCCTCCACCGATCCGCGAGTTGCGCGAACTGACCCGGTATCGCAAGACCCAGATCGACGCCAGAGTGTCCGAGATCCAGCGACTCGAGAAGGTGCTCCAAGATGCAGGGATCAAGCTGACCTCGGTGGCATCGAAGGTGCTTACCCAATCGGGGAGGGCGATGATCGAAGGGCTCATAGCCGGCGAGAACGATGGCGCTGTCCTGGCTGAATTGGCCAAGGGCAAGATGCGACCAAAGATCTCGGAGCTCACCGATGCTCTCACCGGTCACTTTGGGGCTCACCACGCGGTCGCAGCTGGGCGCATCCTCAGTCATCTCGACTTTCTCGACGAGACGATCGCTACTCTCACGTCGGAGATCAACACCCGCACGGCATCGTTCGAACCGGTGTACAACCTGCTTCTTCCTGTTCCCGGCTTCGAGCGATCCACCATCGACGTGATTGTCGCTGAAACTGGTGCGGACATGGGACGGTTCCCAACTCCCGGTGATTTGGCCTCCTGGGCTGGTCTCTGCCCCGGCAACCACGAGTCGGCTGGCAAACGTCGACGGGTCGGAACCACCCAGGGCAATCAGTGGCTCCGGCGCGCTCTTATCCAAGCAGCAAGGGCTGCAGCACGAACCAAGGGCAGCTACTTTGGCGCCCAATATCGTCAGATCGCGCGTCGCCGTGGCCCGAACAAAGCGGCAGTGGCCGTCGCCCACAGCCTCATCGATCTCATCTGGCACCTACTGAGCACCGGCGAGGTATTCGCAGATCTCGGCGACGACTACTTCCAGCGACGCCATGACCCTGCGCGCCAATCCCGGCGTCTCGTCGCTCAACTCGAAGACCTCGGATTCACCGTCACGATCGCTGCATAGGCACAGACCTCTCTCATCGTTGCAGTGTCGGGGCTCTGCCCCGACCCGCTTGTGCGCGCCCACACTCGGCCCGCAACTTACGCATTTCACCCCAGATCGAGCACCGCATGTTCAGCTTCATCTCGATGAACTGGCGCGGCCGTCCTCTTGTCTCGTATCGAACCATCGTCGAGCTGATCTCGAACACCACGACGACCAAGGGACTCAAGATCCGGGCCGAGGAAGACCTCAACTACTACGAGACCGGCACCAAAGTCAGCGCCGCCGATCTGGCCGCGGTGCCGTTGACGCTCCACAAGTTCCATGGCGACTGGAACTACACGATTGCGCAATCAGACGATCGGTGAGCCCTTAGCTTGCAGGAAGAGGACGTCATTCGGACGGGGACCCACCATGAGCAGGATCCAGGCCCGGGTACCGACGCTGCCCACGCCAACCACCTTTCGGGCGATCTGGACGAGGTTGAACTGTTCGAGCAGATGGCGTCGATCGGATTGCAGGCTGTGCCGGTAGCCCCGCACGAGTTGGTGGAGCGAATCACGAAGTGCATCGCTCACGTCTTGTGGGAACAACTCCTCAGTCGGCACGATGAGCGGCGGATCGCTCACGATCCGAGGCTTGCCGTCGACGGTCGTGGTGAGTTTGCTGAGGGCTTGGAGGCTATCCCTCGTCCGCGCTTTGGTGACGGCAGTGGCTGTCCGGGTCGCCATGTACCTGTCAGCCTTGGACCCCGACTTGCCGGCCTTCGCCTCGAGGTCGGCGAGTAGGCCAGCAACGTCGATGTGGGAGTACCAGCCGTCCAGTGTGGGGAGCCCGGCCAGTCGAGCCATCTGTCGGCGATAGCTCGCCCCCACTTCGTTTGCCGAGGTGCGAGCTTCTTTCTCTGTGAACTCCCGGTCTCGGGCAGCAATGACGACGCTGGCGGCCAGTCGCTTCACATCCCACTCCCACGGCCCCGGCAAGGTCTCGTCGAAGTCATTCACATCGAACATCAACTTCCGCTCCGGTGAGGCGAACAGTCCGAAGTTGGAGAGGTGGGCATCTCCACAGATCTGTGCTCGGAGCCCGGACACAGGAGTGGAGGCCAGGTCAGAAGCCATGACCAGCGCGGCACCCCGGAAGAAGGTGAGGGGGAGACCAACATCCGTCCGTAGCGAATCGGGACGAGCTCAGGTACTCGACTGGTGGTCTGGCGTTCGAGCAGAGAGTAACCGGATCCGGTCGTTCGGCGGCAGGGTGGTACTCGGCCTGCGAAGAGCGCGGGGAACGTGCACGCGCCTCTTTGCCGAGTCGGACACGATCATCGGCCGTCAGATGTTGGACGGCTCGTACAGCGAGCTCCGGCTCATTCGTTGAATCCGACATGGATGCCTGCTCTCTGATTGCCTGGCGAAACGTCTGTCGCCTCATCATGGCCGCTCGCCGGGATTGCGGGGGAGTGGAGGCGCCAGCCGTGCGATGCCCCGACTAATGGATCTGCCAGGATCATCGGGTGAAGCTGCGCCTGGGAATCACAATGTGGATCTTGTCGTGGGTGCCCTACGGGCTGATTCTTGGCCTCACCGGTGTGTGGCTCACTGCCGCATGGACCTTCGAGATTCTCCTCGGCATTGCCGGACTCGCCCTTGCGGGCTCGGAATTCGCCCAGGCAGTCAGGAGCGAGGGATGGAAGGGCGCACCGGCCGTTGCCTGGCGCACCCTTGTCCACGGCCAACCGATCGACGCCGTCGAATAGCCCGCCAATTGTGCGGCACGCGACCCCTCGAGGTGCTCCCCAAGAGGGCCGATTGCTCGTCGCTACGTCTCAGACTCAGCTGAAGACTCGCTTGATGCAGGGAGCACCCCAAAGGCGTCAATGCACTCGTAGGTGACCGCCCCAGCTAACCGGACGATCATAGGCTTATCGAGGCACTGAGCTACAGGTTCACGGCCTGAGGGCGGGTTTTCGTAGCTTGCTCACGAGACATGGGGTAACTGATTGCTGATGAACCTCTGGACCGAGGGGATGGCGGTTGAGGATGGCCCACGCCTCAGTCGCAGCAGCGCGTTGACCGAATCCATGATGTTCCCGTCGGTGCGGACAGCCCGTGCGGCTCATTCCAACGCGTCACCAGAACGTGCAGCAGACCCGACGTCCTGAACCTGGAGGGGGATAGCAGGCCCGCGGCAAGGAGTTAGATTGCGCAAGCTTCACTAGGTGATGAAGCGGTGGATTGCCTCGCTGGCGTGGTCCTGATGGGACGGGTTGGCCAAATCAGGGAAGATGTCCGATTGGTCGACCATGGGACCCTTCAACTTGCCGGCTGCGCTGGCGTAGAACACGCCACTCGAAAGCCTCGGGTCGGTGACACCGTCAACGAGTCGCTTCGAGCCCACGCCAAGTTCGTGGGAAATACCGAGGCGGGGCATGATGTGTTTGGCCGCAAAGCGTAGCGGTGGTGCCGCGCCGGCGGCGGCTTCGGTGCCCGTGGTGTTGCCGGGGCTCACAGTGATGAAGCGGAGGTCAGAGTATTGGCGCGCCAGGTGGGCCATCCACAAGGCCCCGATGTACTTGACCTGACCGAAGGCGAGGTTCTGATCGTATTTTCTGTCAGCGAAGTAACTGCCGTCGATGACAGTAGTGAGTTCATCGGTCGAGGTTGAGACGAAGGTTGGCCGTTTGAACCCCAACTTCGGAATTCCTCTTGCTGCTTCACTTGCGGCGAACACCGCTACCTCGCTAAGTCGGTTCTGGGTCAGGAGTCCTTCGAGGAGAACGGCGTGACCGAGAACGTTCGTTGCAAACAGTTTGGTTGCCCCGTCAGCGGTCAATTCCATCAGGGCCTCGTTGCCGATTATGCCAGCGTTCATGACCAGCGCGTCGAGGGATCCGCTGACGGCCGCTAGGCCAGCGCGAACCGAACCAAGATCGGTGACGTCCATGAGAATGATGTCAAAGATGTCTCGGCCGGTCACGGCTTCGAGATCGGCCTTTGCCGTTGTTGCTCGATCTTGGTTCCGGCACGCAAGGTAGATCTGCGCGAACTCGGGACGTAATGCCAACTGCCGGGCTACCTCCTTACCGATCCCGACGTTGGCACCCGTAATGAGCGCCGTCTTTCCCTGGAGTGCGCTCATTCGGAGTCCCCCTCATCTTCGGTGGGCGTGGGGAGGCCGTCGAGCAGGCTGAACCGGACATCCATAGCGATACCGCGGACTTCAATCAGCTGCTGATATTCAGGCGAGTTGTACCACCCGAGGGCCGTCTCACGGTCGGCAAATCGCACGAGAACTCCTGAGGTGAGCGAGCCATCGCCGTGCAGGACTTCCCAGTTCCCGGCGGCGATTACCTCACCTCCGTACTCTTTGGCTGTCTGCCCAGCAATGGGGGCGTACTTCTCACGGTAGACATCGGGGTCCTTCACCGTGAATTCGACAATTACGTATGCACTCATGCTGATGCTCCTTCGTAGTGAGTTGTGATGTGTGCTCGAGGACTTCACTCGGCAACGTGAACGCCAACAGGCGTTATGTTGCCGATCGGCCCCCGTCGACTGCAAGAGTGACGCCGTGGACGAAGCTGGCATCATCACTGGCCAGGAAGACGATCGCCGCAGCAAGTTCCTCAGGCCGAGCGACGCGACCTGCTGGTGCGAGTGCTGCGAGCTGATCAACCATCTCCTCGGGTACCGCTTCCATCATGCGGGTGCGCGTCGGGCCGGGGGCAACGGCGTTCACTCGAACGCCACTCGGGCCGTACTCGGCTGCCCAGGTCTTCGTCAGCAGCTCGAGAGCCGCCCGGCTGGCGCCGTACATGGCCATGCCGGCCTGTCCGAAGCTCGCGACCATCGTGGAGACGTTGACGATCGAACCCCATCCACGTTCGGCCATGGCGGGTGCCAGTGATGCGACGAGGAAGAACGGAACCTTGACGTTCAGGGCAAAGGTCTCGTCGAACTGAGCCTCGGTGGCTGCGTTGCTCGGTCCGAGCAAGGCGACACCGGCGTTGTTGATGAGGATGTCGACGTGACCGCTACCTGCCTCAGTGGCCCATTCGACCAGGTCCTGTGCGGACTTCAGATCGCTCAAGGAAGTGAGCAGGAACGTCGCGCTGCCTCCGCTGCCTTCGATCTCGGCGACCACGTCTTTGGCTCGTTGTTCGTTGCGTCCGACGATCAGTACGTGAGCGCCGCGTGCGGCCAAGGCGGTGGCCGTGGCCTTGCCGATTCCGCTCGTCGAGCCCGTTACCAGTGCTGTCTTTCCGCCTAGATCAGTCATGCGTTGTTTTCCTCTCGTCGAAAATGGGTGGCACAACCCACTATGACGGTTGAGGACTGGGTTGTCAAACTCATAATCGCTGTTAGCATTGCTGCATGGTCAACGAGACGAGTGACCGGCCGAAGCTCACCCCCAAGGGAGCACGCACCCGGGCACGAATAGTGGAGAACGCCGCCGCACTGATCCATGAGCGCGGAGTGGCGGGCACCACCTTGGAAGACGTCAAGGCGTCGGCGGGAGTCAGCGGCTCGCAGATGTACCACTACTTTCCCGACAAGGACGACCTCGTGAAGGCGGTCATCGACTACCAGGCCGAGACCATCGTCAATCGCCAGCGGCGCGCGCTCAGCAGCGCGAACGGAGTCGAAGCCTGGCGGAACATGGTGATCACCGCAGCGAAGCGCACCAGAGCAAAGGGGGGCTGCCAACTTGGCTCGCTCGTTGGTCAACTCGCCGAGAGTGACCCCGAGGCCCGAGCGCTCATCGCGGCAGGGTTCGATCAGTGGGCAGCCGCCATCAGCGATGGACTCAGATCCCTTCATGCTGACGGGAAACTTCCGTCGGGTATCGACCCGGACGACCTCGCCGTGACTCTGCTCGCCACGCTCCAAGGGGGACTTCTACTCGCCCAGGTACAGCAGAGTCCCCGTCCGTTCGAGACTGCCGTCAATACCCTTCTCGCCCTTACCATCGACAGATGAGCCCGAGCCGGGCTCGATGTTGGCCGTCAGAGCGGTCGTCTCACGGCTCTTGGATGTGGGCTGGCCTCGTCAGGATGATCGGAACCCTGTGACAGCTCCGATCGTGGGGGAGACATTCCACTTCGACCTCGATGGGTCGGTAATTGTGGGCCGCTTCATCGAAGTAGATCACCCACACCGCATGCTGCTGAGATGGGACCGTCAAGGAGCCGACACGGCGACTTCGCGACCTACGTTCATGGAGATCACGCTCATGCCGACGGATGGTGGCACAGATGTAAAGGTGGAATTCTCCGGTCTACCTGCAGAGGATGCCGCGTTCCATACGCAACTCTGGGAGCGTCAACTTGACCGGATCGCCGCGGCCTTGGCTGGCTCCGAATCTGCGCATGGCAACTGAGTCAGAAGCCGCCTCCTCAGAGGTGAACCGTCACCTCCACCACGGGAGTCGCGATGCGACCAGAGCGGATGCCATCAATGGCCGCCCATTGACGGCGAAAGGTCAGGCCACGCGTCGACGGATCGTAGACACGGCAGCGGACCTCATGGTTGAACGGGGCGTCTTGGCGGTGAGCTTGGATGACGTGGGACGTGTCACATCCACAAGCAAGTCCCAGATGTATCACTACTTCGCCAATAAGGAGAAGTCCCCAATGCCGGGATTGTGACAACGGGCGGCGGGTCCCGGCGGGTCGACTCCGCTGAATCGCAACTCATTACAACCCAGCACGGTCCCCGTTCACCGCCTACCCTCTGCGGATGGCGGCGAGTTCGCGTACGAGGTACGCCCGAGCCGGGGACGCAGACATTGCGTATCAGGTCCTGGGCGAAGGCCCAACCGACATCCTTCTCCTGACCGGGTGGACCTTCTCCTTCGACAGCGTCGACGATGAGCCATCCCTTTCCCGCTTCCATCGCCGGTTGGCCTCCATGGGCAGGCTCATCCGCTTCGACGTCCGGGGAGTCGGGTTGTCTGACCGAGGCGACCCGTCGGACCCCCCGACTCAGGGGCAGTGGGCAGAGGATGCGATCGCGGTGCTCGACGCTGCGGAGTCGGAACGTGCGGTGGTGATCGCCCCCTTTCTCCACACTGAAGCCGGCCTGCTACTTGGGGCGCATCACCCTGATCGCGTCGAGCGACTCGTCATCATCAGCGGACTTGCAAGGCTGATGGCGGCAACCGACTATCCCTTTGGGTTCACTGAGGACTTCGACCAGCAGGCGCAGGTCTTCTCCGATCCCGACGCAGTCGAGCTCGGCTATGACGCGATCGCCTTGCAAGGTCCAAGTGTTGCTCAAGATGACGTCTTTCGGTCGTGGTGGGATCGGGCAGGGAATGTCGGGTGCGGGCCAGCCATGGCTAATGCAATCTGGATGCGGTGGTTCGCGGCCGACTGCAGGCACCTTCTGCCCGAGGTTCGGGTGCCGACGCTGGTGCTCGCCAGGAGCCACAGCAATCGGGGCGAAAGCGCGGGGCGCTACGTGGCGGACCACATCCCCGGAGCAACATTTGTAGCTGTCCCGGGATCCGACGCTTTCTTCTGGATTGGTGACACGGCTCCGATCCTGAACGAGATCGAAGAGTTCGCCACCGGAAGTCGGCGCGGTGCGCCAGAGCGAGTGCTGACCACTGTCCTGTTCACCGACGTCGTGGGGTCGACCCGCCGGGCGACGGACATGGGAGACGACAGATGGCGTGACCTTCTTGATCGGCATGACCGAGCCGTACGAATGCAGATCGAGCGCTTCGGAGGTCACGAGGTGAACACGGTCGGTGACGGGTTCGTTGCTACATTCGCAAGCCCCAGTCAGGCAATCGCCTGTGCGACCTCGGTCATCGAGTCCATGCGGCTGGTCGACATCGAAGTCCGGGCCGGGATACACACGGGGGAAGTGGAACTGCGAGGAAGCGACATTGCCGGGATCGGGGTCCACGTAGGTGCGCGCGTCTCGGCATTGGCGGGGTCCGGAGAGGTTCTTGTCAGCTCGACGGTCAAGGAGGCTGTACTCGGATCACCTGTGAGATTCGCGGAGCGGGGTGAACACGAACTGAAGGGTGTGCCTGGGATGTGGTCACTCTTCGCCGTCGAGAGTTGGCGAGACGACGGGATACGGTCGGCTGAAGCGTGACCCACTGAATGCCGGATGGGTGAGGCACCCTTGGCGAAGAATGCTGACATCCGCTTGCCGGCGCGAGCACCCTCGATGCTTCTGTGCACCGTGACGCGGGGATTCGAACGTCTGGACCTTCCTCGATCGTGAAGTACCAAGGAAATACTGGCCTTGACCAGGGAAAACGTTCCTGAGAAAACGTTGCAATTTCCACAACACCGTGGAGGTTATGGGACTATGTTCGAACCCCTCCTGGCTCGCTGACCTGGGGAAATACGGCACGAAGGTCTGAGCTGGGGCGAATTCTGGGTGCCGAACGCTCGGCGCAGGGTCGGCTCCGGAAGTAAACGGGACTATGTTCGAACCCCTGCCGGAGGAGCGCTGCGTCGAACAAATCGGCCGGCGAGCCGAGGTGGCTGCGCGTACGCGCAGGCACCGGGTTGCAGCAAAGTTGGAAAGCTCAACTTCATGAGTTCTCGCGATGGTTGCCTGCCTACAAACGGCACTTACATGGGTGATCCGCCACATGGCACCGCCGGCCCGTCGGAGCGCCCGGGAAGGTCAGGAGTAACGCTCCGCCAAGGTGACCGAAACATTTGAGGCGTTGGTGTATTCCCCGACCGCCGTGCACGCGGTGGCCGAGGTGCACGACACGCCACTCAGGCCCGATCCGTGCGTCCCGCCCGGGTTCGGGGTTCCCTGGACCGCCCAGGCCGTCCCGTTCCACCGTTCAGCCAAGGTGACCGCAACATTTGAGGCGTTGGTGTATTCCCCGACCGCCGTACACGCGGTGGCTGAGGTGCACGACACGCCACTCAGGCTCGATCCGTGCGTCCCGCCCGGGTTCGGGGTTCCCTGGACCGCCCAGGCCGTCCCGTTCCACCGTTCAGCCAAGGTGACTTCCACCGGGCCGGTCTTGTAGTAGGACCCGACCGCCGTACACGCGGTGGCCGAGGTGCACGACACGCCAGTCAGGTCCGAAACTTGCGGCCCGCCCGGATTCGGGGTTGCCTGGACCGCCCAGGCCGTCCCGTTCCACCGTTCAGCCAAGGTGACTTCCACCGGGCCGGTCTTGTAGTAGTACCCGACCGCCGTACACGCGGTGGCCGAGGTGCACGACACGCCAGTCAGGTCCGAAACTTGCGGCCCGCCCGGATTCGGGGTTGCCTGGACCGCCCAGACCATGCCGTTCCACCGTTCACCCAAGGTGACTTCCACATGGCTGGCGTTGATGTAGTTCCCGACCGCCGTGCACGCGGTGGCCGAGGTGCACGACACGCCACTCAGGCTCGATCCGTGCGTCCCGCTCGGGTTCGGGGTTCCCTGGACCGCCCAGGCCGTGCCGTTCCACCGTTCAGCCAAGGTGACTTCCACATGGCTGGCGTTGATGTAGTACCCAACCGCCGTACACACTGTGGCTGAGGTGCACGACACGCCACTCAGGATCGATCCGAGCGTCCCGCCCGGGTTCGGGGTTCCCTGGACCGCCCAGGCCGTCCCGTTCCACCGTTCAGCAAAGGTGACAACCACCGGGCCGGCCTTGTAGTCGTACCCGACCGCCGTGCACGCGGTGGCCGAGGTGCACGACACGCCAGTCAGGGCTGACAGGATTGCCCCGGCTGGATTCGGAGTGGGCTGGATGTGCCAGGCAGGGGTGACTGCCCCCGCTGCGCTCGCACCAAGGGTCGCAGTGACTAGCCCGATGAACATCAGTGCGGCCGCACGTTCCAGTGAATTGAGTATCGGTCCGACTTTGGTGCGCATGTGGACGCTCCCGCCATGATCGGTCAATCTCCCGAGGTGCAGAGTCTTGCACGTGGCTCATCACTGCGCTCAAACTCCATCACACACCGTGGTGCGGCCGCTACACGATGGCACTTCTGCTGCGAGTGACCCACAACGCCGGGTCAGGGTGCCACCCACAGGCACATGCGGGAAACAGGTCGGCGGCTTTAGCCAGCACCAGTCTGGGCCGATAGTGCCCACGTGGATCGCTCTAGGACCGGTGCGTCAGCGTGCTCAGATAGGCCCAGACTCACGCCGCCCGAGGTCTGGTTCGCCGCTCTGATGCTAAGGCGTCAGCAGACACACCGAACCCCTCCCGTCCTTCGTCTGGAACAAAACTACGGCCCTGATGGAATGGTTTTCCTGTCGTCGGCGATCCTGTGGGGTTGCTGCGAGGCCTGCGTGGGCCTTCTGTTTTTCGTGTTTCTCGTGGCATCCGGTGGAGTGACAGCGATGACGGACATTCTTCTGGGACTGAGTCTCGTCCTGTTCTGCCTGACACTCTTCCGGGTGCGGCAGACAGTAAGGGCGGGGAGGAACTTCAGGGGCAATCGTCCCTTCATCAAGGGGACAGTTCTCTGAGCCGACCCCTGTCCGATATCACCGGGTCAGGGCGCACTATCGACCGATCAGACAATGCTCAGAGGAGCGCCCCCTGCTCAACCTGGACCCGATGAGTCAAGCTCATCATGGAGACCGGGGAGCACCCGGAGGACGAACCCGAGCTGCCTGCCGACCCTTCGACTCCCGGTAGCCCCGCCGAGACCGGACAATCAGGTCGGCGAGAAACACGACTCCGCCCAGGATCAGCAGCCAGACTTGTTGGAACCCAGCGCCAAGTACCAACCCCGCAAGTCCTGCGAGTGTGGCCCAGCGCCGCTGCATCGTGGCCCAGACCAGTGCTCCCATCGAGAAGCCAGCCTAGGCGGATTGAGTCATAACAATCTGGGTTGTCGACTTGTGCATTTCCGTTGATCGTCGTTATCCCGTAGTCAGAGCACGGGAGCCAACGAGCGTCCCCGAACGCCGGGAGGTGCTTGACTGAAGCCGTGAGCAAGGACGACCGTGACGTTGACCGGCGCAACAAACGGGGGGCTTGGTCGATCGCCGTCCTCATGTGGATGGGTACAGCACTCTGCTGGTTCCTTGTGGGGAGTGGTCAGGTGACCGACCCAACGACCGTCGGAGTGACCGCCTTTGTGACTCTGTGCACCCTCTTCCTCACGGTTAGCATCTCGCTCGGGATCGGCATCAAGTCCGGGGAAGCCTGATCCCAGCCACGGTCGGTTAGCTGACTGTCCCTGCCCCCGATCGCCGGTTAGGTGGGGCACTTTCTGGTGACAGAGTCGACATCTGCTTGCTGGCGCAAACGGCGTAAGTTTCCGAGTGCAAGCCGGCACGCAGGGGTTCGAACATCGGCGTTTTCCTCCGTTGGGAAAAGCCAATGAAATACAGCCTGTGAACTGGGAAAACGTTGTCATTCCGACAACACCGTGGAGGTTATGGGACTATGTTCGAACCCCTCCTGGCCCGCTGACCTGGGGTGATGTGGCTCGAACGCGTGAGCATGGGCGAAATCTGGGCGCTCAGGTGCTTGCCGCAGGGGTGGTCAGGCACGTGATGGGACTATGTTCGAACCCCTCTCCCAAGGCGCTGTCGAGTTGGGTGTTCGGTCACATCAGAAGTGACGCTCCCACCGGAGCGCCAGGCTCTTCACCCCTCAGGACGAAGGTGGGTAGACGGCTACGAGCAGCCGCATGAGCTTGGGGAACAATGGGGTGAAGCGCCCCGTACCCCACTCGAGACCGGGTTCGTTGGCGAACGCCTGACTCAGGACCCCGATGATCAGTGTGGAGATCAGGAAGACGGCTTCATCGGAGTCGGCACCGGTCCCGAGTTGGCCGGCTGTCACGGCGTCGACCAACGCGGCGCGCTGGATGTCGATCATCTCCCGGCTGATGGCCATCGCAGTTGGCGAGGGTTCGAACTTCGGTACAGGCCGCCAGAACAGCAGTTCGGCCACCGGGCGGTTGGCCAGTAACCAGCGCCCGCTCGCCTCGAGGCCGGCGACGAGCGCATCGAGTCCGCGATCGGCGGTGGCCATGGCGTCGCGCATGACTTCGAGGTGGACGCTCTGGCCACGCAGGAAAAGCTCGTCGTAGATGGCCATGAGCGAGGGGAAGTACTTGTAGATCGAGGGGGGCTGGACGCCAAGTCGCCTCGCCACCTCCGACAGGCTCAGCCCGTTCACACCCTCCTCGGACATGATGGCCACGGCGATATCGAGGATCTCGTCGATGGTCTCCTGCCGTCGGCGGGCCCGGCGGTCCGCCGGAGGCATGGCGGCCGCTTCCGAGCTGGTCGTCCTCGTCATTGTTTGAACTATAGCATAAAAGAGGCTTGACAGCACAAGCTAAGTATATTAGCTTCTCTTTCCGTAGGGAACATCCGATCGATGGAGGAGACATGGCCGAGACGAGCACGCGGTGGTGGCTGACGCAGGACTGCACCGAGACCGTCATCGATGCGTCACCCGAGCGCGTCTACGCACTGGTGGCCGACCTGCCCCGGATGGGGGAGTGGAGCCCGGAGTGCCAGCGGGTGGAGTGGTCGAATGGCTCTGGCGACCCCGTCGTGGGGGCGACGTTCCTCGGGCACAACGTCGGGGGACCGGCCAACCTGATGAAGTGGTCCCGGACGGGCCGGGTGCTGACGGCTGAGCCGGGTCGCGAGTTCGCCTTCGTCACCGAGGAGGGCGGGCGCGAGTCCACCGAGTGAATCCTCTTTGAGTCAAGAGGGCGATTTCCGGAGGCTTTCGGGCGCGATGAGGCCAGCGTGCCGTCGAGGGCGCAGATGCCTAAGGTTTGGTGGGTCCGGGAGTGACTTCGCCGAAGAGCCGGTCGTCAGGGTGCAGAGCCGGTCACGCAGGCTACGAGTCGTTCCCGCTTGTCCTCCCGGGCCCCTTATCGCTGGGCGTCGAGGACCAGGTGCCGGATAGACGGTGTTGGAGATCTGCCGCTTCAGCGAGCGGATGGCTTCCTTCTTGGTCTTGCCTTCGGCCACCTTCTTCTCGAAGTAGAGCCCGGCCCTCCGAGTGGGTCTGGCGGATCTGGCAGATGGCCACCATGTGGATGGCGTGGTTGAGCTGCCGGTTCCCTCGTCCGAGACAGTCGGTGGGCCACCCGGCCCCCCGAGGAGACCTCGACCGGTGCGGTGCCGTTGTAGGAGGCGAACTGGTCCCGGCTCTTGAAGCGGGTGACATCGCCGGTGTAGCCGATGAGCGCACAGGCCAACACCGGACCGATCCCGATACACCTCGGTGAGCGAGGTCCCCGAGGCTCGGACCGCCATCTTGATCCGCTTGTGGGACTCCTTCAGCTGGGCATCGAGACGACGCACGTCCTCCAGGAGCTCCAGGGCCAACTGGTGCCGGGTGGCCTCCGCCGGGGAGGACGGCTCGAAGGCCCCAAGCAGCCCATCGGCGTCAGAAGCGTTGAGTTCCTTGGCAATTCCGCCTGCAGCCAGGGAGGCGATGTGCGCATGGAGACGACACACCAGCTTGGTGCGGAGGCTCCCCGATGTCCCGGTTGCGCTTGGCCAGGAGACGCAGCACGTCGGCATGGTTTGCCGGCTGGACCGACCGGAGCCCCGGGGAGCGGAGGGCCGCAATGGCCACCGACCGGGCGTCGTTGGGGTCGTTCTTGTCCGACTTGCCCGTCCCGAGCACCCGCACTCTCGAGGCCAGGGTGGCCGGCACGTCGAGCACGTGCTCGCCGGCATCGACGAGCTGCTGAGCCAGCAGAGTAGCCGAGCCCTCCGGCGGACTCGATGGCCCAGGTGCGCTACCTTGAACGGCTTCGGCCCACCCGACCAACCTGTCGGTCTGCTGCCTGGTGGCCCGGACCGTGACGGTCGCCAGCTCGGCCTCGTCACAGCCGATGGCGACGGCCGTGTGGGTCGCCTTGTGAGGGTCGATCCCGATGATGACGTTCATGAGTACCTCCTGGTTCGTCGGTTAGGAACCGCCAGGGCACTCCTGATTCCGATCGTGGTGCACGTTCCTCTTTTGAGCCACTCGGCGGCAAGGACCTGGTGGGGAGCTCTTCGTTCGAAAGCCAGACGACATCAGCCGCCGGCAGGCACTTCAGGAACAACCCCACCAGGGTCCTCTGAACGCTACGAATCAGCAGCAGCGTCTGCCATCAGTCTCAATCAGGCACTTCCGGTTCGAGCCGATCGAGGGGGGTACCCGGGTCGTCGAGTCCTACGTGGTGCGATGGATCCCGCTGTGGGCCCGGATCGTGGACGTCCCGACCAACCGGGCCCGCGAACTGAGGGACGGCATGGACCAGACGCTCGGCCGGCTCAAGACGGCCGCCGAGGGGGCCACCGCACCGGAGGCAGCGTCATGACGACCGGGGTAGCACCCGCTGCATTCCTGTTGGGCACTGACGAAGGCGAGGGGGTCTGGTTCGCGGACAGCCTGCTCAGCTACAAGGTGACCGGTGACGAGACGCACGGACAGCTCGCCCTAGCCGAGGTCCGTGCAACCCATGGGTCGGGATCGCCCGTTCACGCACACCGCCACGAGGACGAGGCCTGGTACATCCTCGAAGGGAATTTGACGTTCTGGCTGGGTGAGGAGTCCCGCACGGCCACCACCGGCGATTTCGTCTTCGGACCCCGTGGAGTTCGCCACCGGTTCCGCGTCGACTCCGAGATGGCCCGCTTCCTCATCCTCGTCGCTCCGGCCGGGTTCGAGGACTTCACCCGGGCGTGCGGCCGGCCGGCGATGGCCAGAACCCTCCCGCCTCCCGACTTGTCTCCCCGCAGCGAAGAGGAACTCGTCGCCGCAGCCCTACGGCACGGCATCGACATCACGTCGACGTAGGGGCAAAGTCACCCGTCCAACCGGTCCCATGTGACCGACCCTGGGCGAAGCCATGCCTGATGCACCCCGTTCCATGACCGTCAGATCAACCAACACCAAGGAGCACGTCATGATCACGACCTACAAGGCAGCATCGGACATCGACGTCCTGACCACGAACTTCCCCATCCCCGGCCTCGGCCAACTCGCCATCAACTCCTTTGTGCTCCACGGGGACGTCCCCGTCCTGGTCGACACCGGTCCGGTCGTCGAACGTGAGAGCTTCATGACTGCACTCAAGTCGGTCATCGACCCGGTTGACCTCCGTTGGATCTGGCTCTCCCACACCGACGGCGACCACATCGGAGTACTCGGCCAACTGCTCGCCGAGTACCCCGACATCAAGGTCGTCACCACGTTCCTGGGCGTCGGCATCATGAGCGTTTCCGATCCGCTCCCGATGGACAGGGTCCACCTCGTAAACCCCGGACAGAGCATCACGCTCGGCAGCCGTACCCTCACCGCATTCAGACCTCCGACCTTCGACAATCCATCGACCACCGGCTTCCTCGACACCAGCTCGGGCCTGCTTTTCCCGGCCGACAGTTTCGGCGCGCTCCTGCAGGACATCCCGCAGAGCGCCGCCGACCTCTCCGATGGTGACCTGCGCGAGGGGCAGGTGTTCTGGGCAACCATCGATTCGCCATGGATGCACGAGGTCGACCGAGCGAAGTTGGCCCGTGAGCTCGATGCAGTCGCCAAATTCAAGCCATCGTTGATCCTGAGCAGCCACCTGCCTGCCGCCCCCGGCCGCATGATCGACCAGTTCCTCGCGTCGCTGGCGGCGGTTCCGGACGCCGGACCGTTCGTGGGACCCGACCAGACCGCACTCGAACAGATGCTGGCGCAGATGACCGCGGGGTCGCAGTAGGCATGGCATCGGTAGATGGGATACCGCCCCGAAAAGGGAAGACGACGTCGTATTTCTTACAACACCGTGGAGGTAAGGGGATTCGAACCCCTGACCTCTTGACTGCCAGTCAAGCGCTCTACCAACTGAGCTATACCCCCGTGCCTGCTCAGAGGCACTATTTCCTCCGAGCAATGCCTGTCAAGTAGCAACCGGAGTAGCAACGCTGATTCCGTCCCTACAGCGGAAATGGCATCCTAGCCGAGGGCATACGGGGTGTTCCTGGCCTTCGATCCTGCTCCGACAACAGGTCTTGGGTGTCCTCCACCGTCTGTCGGTCCAGTACCGAAACGCTCAACCTCCCGAGCCAAGCCCGCTACCGTCCGTCTCAGCGAGAACCTGATCTCCACCTCGGCAATCGGAGTGGTCAGGACAGGAAGAACGGGTAGCCCCTGTCGACCGGTGATTACCCGTGTTTGCCGTGCTATCTGTGTCAGATCTGTGTCAGATCGCCTGGTCAACGGCGAGATCTAACTCGTTGCGGACTCACGTTCCCGAGATGAGCGACATGGTTCACCTACGATCGGCCAGATGGAACTCGCAATGGCGGCGGACACGAATCGTGCTCGCCATCCGAATGACATGGCTCGGGAGGGTCCCTAGTGGTGGCCAGCCCTGATGTCCTCGTTCCTGACGCCCGGCTCAAACTTCCAGGTCAGACGGGTGAGGTCGTACTCGTACAGGCAAGAGATACAGGTAGCGGCCAGTTCTGGACCTTGGTATTCAAGGATCGGTTCGGCGTGTACGGAGAGATCACACTTTCGCTAGATGAGCTGCCGAGCATCGAGATGGTCGAAGAGACCGGCGGCGTGAGCTTCGATAGCGACGCCAGCCGCTTCCGGCTTGGGATCGAGGCCACACCGCATTCAGGTCGGCTTGCAGCACGACATGGCGGCCCTGGCGGTATCGAACATCGTGCCGCTGCCCCACCAGCTCGAAGCGGTCTACGGCGACTTCCTCGACCAGCCCCGACTCCGATTCCTCCTGGCCGACGACCCCGGTGCGGGCAAGACCATCATGGCGGGCCTCTACATCAAGGAGCTTCAACTCCGCCGGGCTGCCGACCGGGTGCTCATTGTTACCCCGGCCAACCTCCGCCCGCAGTGGCAGCGGGAGCTGTCAGAGCGGTTCGACATCGAGTGCGTCCAGATGGACCGAGCACTCTTCGACTCCTCGCCCACCCAGAACCCGTGGGACGTCCATGACTTCATGATCGTGTCCCGTGACTTCATGAAGGCCGAGGGCATCCTCGATGCGTTCGTCGCCGCAGAGCGGGACTGGGACCTCGGCATCATCGACGAGGCCCACGGCTACACCTTGCACGTCGACGGCAAGGGGCCATCAACAAGAAGAGCGACCGATACAAGGCGGCGGAGAAGATCGCCGAGAAGGCGCATCGCCTCATCCTCTCACCGCCACTCCGCACTCGGGAAGAACCGAGTCGCTGTGGGGCCTGCTCCGGCTCCTCGACCCCGACGCCTACGGGGACCGCTGCCCGAAGCACATCGAGCTGAACGAGCAGCAGTACCGCAAGGTGGCCAAGGAAGAGCATGGTCGACCTCGGGGCGAGAAGCTCTTCAATCCCCGCCACCCGCACACCATCGGGTACGAGCTGGATGGTCCGGAACTGGACCTCTACGACGCTGTGACCGAGTTCGTCTCGAAGAAGCTGGTCGAGATTCGTGGCGAGAACGCCCGAGGCGTGGCGGGATTCGCCCTCACGGCCATGCAGCGGCGGCTGGCGTCTTCGGTGCGGGCTATCCGCCTGACGCTCGACCGAAGGGTCGCCGCTTGGGAAGGCGCTGACGACATCCCGGCGTACCTTCGGAAGCAGAAGGCTTCCAGCATCGATCTTCCCCGACGAGGACGAGGCCAGTACGACCTCGATGAGGACGACCTCTGGCGGCTTGAGGAGAAGGCGCTTGGAGGAGTGGCTCCCCGAGACCGAGGAGCGCTCCGCCTGGAGCTAGAGGAGTTCGCAGCGGCTGCTTGGCCATGGCCGAGGAGACCGAAGCAGGCGGGCACCGAGCGCAAGCTCAACGAGCTGCTCGACGTCGTGAACGCCGAAGGGCCTCGTCGACGACCAACGAAGAAGCTGCTCATCTTCACTGAGCACCGGGACACGCTGCGCTACCTGGTCGAGAAGCTCGAACCCCGACTTCGAGGTCGCCCAGATTCACGGCAGCCTCCGCCTTGCTGAGCGCATCGAGGCCGAGCGGTACTTCCGGGAGCGAGCACAGATCATGGTGGCCACCGAGGCGGCTGGAGAGGGCATCAACCTCCAGTTCTGCCACCTCATGGTCAACTACGACATCCCATGGAACCCCAACCGGCTTGAGCAGCGCATGGGACGCATCCACCGCATCGGGCAGACCCAGGACGTCCACATCTTCAACCTCGTGGCCACCAACACCCGAGAGGGCTATGTCCTGGCCACCATCCTCAAGAAGATCGAGATGATGGGCGAGAAATAGGCGACTCGGTGTTCGATGTGATCGGTGATTTGCTGGCCGGCTACCACCTTGTCCGAACTCTTGGAGAGGTCATTGCCGGCGACCTAGTCAAGGAAGAGGCGGCGGCCAAGATCGGGACGGGGATGGACCCAGAGATCCGCGCAGCGTGCCGAGCAGCTCCTTGGAAGGCGCTCGCCATCCAACACATCGACTGGCAGCTTCAGCGGGACAAGGCCGCACGTGCCGAAGAGCGGCGGCTGCCGGCGGGCTACCTCGAACGGTTCTTCAGAGAGGCCGTCGAATACGCCGGGGGTGTTGTGCAGCCAAGGCTCGACGGCACCCTCCGGGTCACCCGGAGCCCCGACACCCTTGTCGCCCGGTCACGGCTGGCCGGGGCCACCCGGAAGATCGCCCCGCCTACGAGCGGCTCACCTTCGACAAGTCGGTCGCCATGACGCCACGGCCCGAGCAGGACGATCCGACGCTGCCCGTCCCTGAGCTTTGCGGCCCTGGCCATCCCCTCTTCGACTCTCTCGTCGGCTACGTGATCGAGGCCACGATGGCTGATGTGGCTGTGGGAGCCAGTTCGTAGGTCCCAGACCTCGACCAGCCCCAACTCGTCCACTTTCTCGTTGGGGACACCATCGACGGCAACGACGAGCTGGTACACCGAGCCTTCGCCTCAGTCGACCGTCCGACGGCTCCGGTTACAAGGGGACCAGGCGTTTCCTCTACGACCTCGTGCCAGCCTACCGGGCCACCCCAGCCGATGCGAACTTTGACGAGCCGACATCGTCGTGGCTGGGCTCGCCAGCATGTCTTCGAGAACCGGTACCAAGAGGCGGTTGCCGAGCGGAAGGTCGTCGCAGACATCCAGGAGAGCTTCCTGCGCCGGTCGTTCACGGCGATGCTCGCTCGTGCCGACATGGGTCTCGATGACTTGGAGAAAGAGGTGCCAAAAGGGTCGCCAAGGGGCTGAGGGTCGACTCCGTCAGGCCGAGTTGGGCAAGACGATGCTTCGGGAAAAGCGGGACCGGAGACTGGATGAGACCGAGCGGGGGCGCCAGGTTCGCCGAGGACAGGTCCGCCTTCTCGGCACCGCCCTCGTGCTGCCTTCAGGATCGGGCTCGAATGGTGAGGGTGACACCAAGACCGAGAGGCAGGGTGCGGACCAGCACACCAACGCCGAGATCGAGCAGATTGCTGTCGGCGTAGCCTGGAAGTACGAGGAGTCCCGAGGGGTTGACTTCCTGAAGAGCGTCGAGTCTGAGAACATCGGATTCGACCTACTTTCCGTCCAAGGAATCAACCGTCGCTGCATCGAGGTAAAAGGGCGAGCTGGAGTGGGACTCGTGTCTTTGTCCTGGACCGAGTTCACCAAGGCCATCGAGCTTGGGGACGACTACTGGCTATACGTCGTCCTCGATTGTGGAAGTCCTGCACCCCGGTTGTACCGGGTCCAGGATCCGGCCAAGACGCTCAAGGACTCGTGGCAGCCTGACCTCAACGTGCAGTACCGGGTCGCCCCTGAGCCCGTCATCAACGCTTCGGAGACCCAGTGACCAAGCGCAAACTCATCGAGGAAGAGTTGCCGCTCGTTGCTATCAATAAGGAATCAGGCCGGGAGAAGTCACTGCGCCATGGCCACATATCGACCATGCACATCTGGTGGGCACGTCGGCCTCTAGCCATGAGTCGGGCAGTTGTCTTCGGAACGTTGCTCCCAGATCCAGATGACGACGAAAGCCGAAGAGAGATTCTGGATTACATCGCACAAGGTGCATCCTTCGAGTCATCGCTGAACCCGAGCCGCATCAATCCTCTTCGCCGCCTCTTGTCAGAGGCTTACCCGGACGGGCCCCCTAAAGTGCTTGATTGCTTCGCAGGAGGCGGAGCGATCCCCCTTGAAGCCCTGAGACTCGGCTGTCAAACGACGGCGGTTGACCTCAACCCTGTGGCTCACCTTATCGAGCGATGTGTCCTTGAATACCCACAGCGGTTCGGTCAAACCTCACCGCTCGGCGATTGCCTTCTTGCAACGGAGTTCGAGGAGTGGGCTGCTTGGGTACGCAAGCGGGTCGAACCAAGACTCTCCGCCATATTTCCTGTTAACTCCAGCGGGAGGGCGCCGGGAATGTATCTCTGGACTCGAACCATGAGATGCCCCAACCCGAGCTGTGCGATCGAGATACCGCTGGCAAAGTCATTTTGGCTTGCGAACAACAGTCGTCGCAAAGTCTGGGTAGCCGTATCGCTCGGGGACCAAGAATAGCGCTCGACGTAAGGATGGGTGAGCCATCTGCGGGCGTGGACCCCGACAACGGCACAGTGAAGGCAAGTTCGGTGACTTGCCCGGCGTGCGGGATGTCAAGCGACGCCAAGTCGGTAAGGGCGCATGGAAAGAAGCATGGATTCGGTAGGCGGCTGATGGCAGTTCTGGACATCGAAAAACGAAATAAGAACTATCGGAATCCTTCCGCAGCCGACATTGAGGGAGCCGACCAGATCACCTCCCAGCTGCTGACCGAACTTTCAGAGACGCCCGATGGTGTTACTCCGCTGCCGGATGAGCCATGCGACGAAATCGGCTATCGAAACCTTCAGAACCTGCTTTTCGGCTTCGATACGTGGCGCTCATTGTTCAACGATCGCCAACTCTGTGTACTTGGAACGCTATGCGAAGCCGTCAGAGACGCATACACTGCAATGTTGGATGCGGGTGTAGACGTTGACAGAGCACGAGCGCTGACAACATACCTTGGGCTGTGCGTGGACCGGATCGCTGACTACGACTCCTCGTTCTGTATTTGGAATGTCCAACGTGAGCTAATCGCTCACACATTCAATTTCCAAGCCATCCCGATGGTGTGGGACTACGCTGAAATTAATCCTCTCGTCGATGTTTCGGGGAGCTGGAGCGGTGCTGTTCGTTGGATTCGGCTTGCCATCGAACACTGCGCCCAGGTATCCGACGCACCTGCCGAAATCTATCGTGGGAATGCGCAGGACCTTCCCTTCGACGACGGTCTATTCGATGCAGTGGTGATTGACCCTCCTTACTACTTCTCAGTGATGTACTCGGATTTGTCTGACTTCTTCTACGTGTGGCTAAAGAGAAGTGTGGGGTTTCTGTATCCTGAACTGTTTGCTACCCAGTGGACGCCAAAGGACCAAGAAGTCATCCAGAATCGGGTGAATCCGAAACACCCTCGGTACATATCTTCCCAAGAGTTCGAACTGAGACTCCAGCGTGCGTTGATGGAGGTTGCTCGTGTTGTGAAGGACGATGGTCTCGTATCGATCGTCTTTGCTCACACTGATGTGGAAGCCTGGGAGAGTCTGCTTCGAGCACTTCGGTCTGCAGGATTGATCCCGTCTACTTCCTGGCCAATGCGTTCTGAAGCAGCGAGTCGACCGACGGCTCTCCTTAGCGCCGTCCTCGGTTCCTCCGTTGTATTGGTATGCCGACCACAGCATGCTGAAGTAGATGGGTTCTACGACGATGTGGTGCGTGAGCTTGAAGCCCGAATCGCAGAGCGTCTCGCCGTATTCGAAGAGATGCACCTTCATGGGGCTGATTACTTCGTTTCCGCTGTTGGACCAGCATTTGAGGTGTTTGCTCGGTATAAGCGTGTAGTCCGACTGTCTGGGGAAGAGGTCGGAGTCGATGAGCTGATGGTGCTGGCCCGTCAGGTGGTCGCCCGGCATGCTGCAAGGAAGCTTCTGGGAGGCGAGAGTCTCGCAACCCTCGATGACAGGTCGCTGTTGTACCTCACTTGGCGGTGGGCCTACGACGGCGAGGCAATCCCGGCAGACGAGGCGTACAAACTCGGTAGGGCACTGGATGTCGACTTCGGCGATCTGACCAAAGCGGGTGGCATGGTTCAGAAGAAGGGTGACTCGTTCCGTCTAGTCGGCCCACACGAGAGGAAGGCACCCGCAGTCGGACCCGGAGCGTCACCAGTGGACATTTTGCATGCAGCCTGCCAACTCCATTCTTCTGGGCAACGCAAAGAACTGACCGAGCTTCTTGCGTCTTCGGGTGCAGGCACTGACCCTGGCTTCTGGGCGTTCGCCGCCGCAATTGCGCAGTGCCTTCCTGACGATGACAAAGAGAGGACGATGCTGCTGGGCCTGACTGCCAATCGGAGCGCACTCGAATTGGCCGCCAAGCGGGCAGAATCGACAGAGACTCTGTCATCATCGTTTGGCCATCGGACGCCGTCGCTCTTCGGCGACGAGGACCCAACTCTCTTCGATCGGAGCCCCTCATGACGATGCGACCATGGCTTGAAGTTGCCGTTCCTCACAGGGACATCGCCGACGGTTCTTTCGACGAATCGCTCTTTGCCGCCGATCTGGGGCTGGTGGCAGAGGGCCGTGGTCCAATCGATTACAGAGATCCGCAAGTATTCGCTTCGAAGACTTACCTCACGAAGAGCCTTGAGTCTTCAATGGTAGAAGTTGGCAACCGCCTGAACGGTGACGACACCGCTCCGGGGGTCATCCGCCTGCAAACTGAGTTCGGCGGAGGAAAGACCCACACGCTTCTCACTGCTTTCCACTGCTTCGGCGCTCCCGAGAAGATCGCCGATACCGCCCTGGCCAGAGATCTAGTCGAGCATCTCAAGATCCACAAGCTGCCGAAGGCCAAGATTGCCGTATTGGACGGTTCCGCTATGCGTGCGGACCCGATGGAGGTCGAAGACGGTGTAGTTATCCACACGTGGCTTGGGCACTTCGCATGGAAGCTCGGTGGCAGAGAGTTCTACGAGAAGGTCCGGGTACAGGACGAAGGACTTCTCGCCACCTCGACACTTCAGTTAGTGGAACTTCTTGACGCTGCCACGCCTTGCCTAATCCTGTTGGATGAGACGCTCGAATATCTCAACAAGGTCCTGGAAGTGAAAGCTGTGGACGGAAGTTTGGCTGCAACGACTCTGACTGCCATCAAGGAGCTGTGCACTGCTGCCTCCAATGTCAGCGGCGCAATGGTGATTGCGACGCTGACATCTTCTCGGACTGAGGACTACGCCACCGTCGCTGGTCAGGAAATGCAGGACCGACTCTCCCTGGTTGTTGGCCGAACCGAAAATATCGTCACGCCTGTTGAGGGAGATGACATCTTCCCGATTCTCCAAACCCGTCTTTTTGAGACGGTTGGCACCCAGCAGCAACGGCGGAAGGCGGCGGATGAGTATGGGGCTTACTACGAGCAGATCGGCGATGCCGTGCCAGCCTCGTACCGTGATGCGGGATACCGGGACCGGATCGAGGCGGCTTATCCCTTCCACCCGGAACTCATTGACATTCTTACGAACCGCTGGGGTTCACTTTCTGGGTTCCAGAGGACCAGGGGAGCGCTTCGTGCCCTGGCGCACACCGTCAAAGGACTAGCCCAGAGGCACTCCGAGGCGACCTTGATTTGCCCAGGTGACGTTCCGCTCGATGACTCGGGCGTCCGTGCCGAGGTGCTCAGATTTGCCGGTGAGTCCTTCAAGTCAGCGCTCAACTCTGACATCATTCGTGCCGACTCGAAGGCGCCTCAGGAGGACAAGCGTAGAGGCGGTGAAGTGGAGCGCAACCATCTTGGGGTGGGTCTGGCCACTACGGCGTTTTTGGACTCCTTCGGACCGGACAAGGTGGTGGGTGCATCGGTGTCCCAGATGTTCCTCGGTGTAGCTCGGCCAGGAATCTCCCGGGGTGTCATCGAAGACGTGCGTGATGCCTTAGCTCAGCAACTCTGGTACATGCGCTACGAGGGCGGGCGCTACCGTTTCACCACCGAGCCGAACCTGAACAAAGTGATCATCGAGCGAGAGGGTGCGATTGAGGAAAGTCGAATCGGCGAACTCCTTCGTGAAGCCTCAAGAACCGCAGCTCCGCAACTGAACCCGTTCCGGGTAGAGGTTGGGGTATCCACTGGGACCGACGTCCAAGACGAGCAACGCCTCGCTATCGGGCTACTGGACGCTGCCCATACATTCGGCTCTGAACTCACGGCTGAGACGTCTTCGATCGCCGAACAGGTCATCACCACAAGGGGATCCACTGCTCGCACCAACAAGAGCGCTGTATGCGTGGTTGCCGCTGACTCGTCGGCGCTAAGCAAGGCTCGGCAAACGGCTCGGACTCTTGCGGCGATGCGGGACATCAACCACGACCGCCGTCGCCTAGAACGATTCAACAAGGAGCAGCGGGAGCAGCTCAGCCAACGACTCACCGAGAGCGAAGAACGGCTCCCTCAGCAGATCGTTATGGCTTACCGCCATCTGATTCTGCTTAGCGGTGACGGCAATGGCGGGATGGAACTTCAGTTCGTTGACTTAGGACCCGCAAGGATCACCGACACGGTGCCCTTGCGGGTAAAGGACTACCTGATTGCCAACGACAGACTTCTCGATGGGTCACTCTCTCCAGCCGCCCTGCTTTCAGGCCGTTTCCACATCATGGCGGACGATGACGATGCGGTGGAGATTGACCGGCTACTGGCGTTCTTCTACCGACTTCCTCGCCTGCCTCGTCTCGGCAGTCCGGATGTCCTCCGACGTTGCCTCGTGGCAGGAGTAGAAGGCCGGATCTTTGGTCTGGCCTCCGGATCGAACTGGACCGCATCAGACGCCATTTTGAGGTATGGGGAGCATGTTGACCCCGGGGAAATCCAGTTCCAGCCCGGCACGTGGCTGGTTCGAGCCTCGGCGATTGAAACGCTCCTAGCCGAGCGGGGTCTGGTGTCACATGCGGTGGCTCCCGGACCCAGTCCCGCCATTACGCCCAGCGAGCCGCAAGCGGGCAGCAACTCAGAAGGGATCGTTACACCGGAAACCGGCAAACGGGTTGACCCCACCTCAGTTCTGATCACCGTAAGGGATGTGCCCGCTGACAAGGTTCGTGACGTAATCAAGGTGGCCTTGTTCCCTCTCGCAGCGAAGGGTGCCGAAGTGACGACAACCTTTGAGATTCTGGCCACCAAGCCTGACGGTCTGCCTCGCCGGGAACTTGACCTGGTTGTCAGAGAGGGTCTCAACCAGCTCGGACTGCAGGCGGAGATTCAGGAGGAACTCTGACTAGGGCGATGATTGGCTGCGGTGCCGGTAGACGGTCTTGCGGCTTACCCCGAGCGTCTTGGCGGATGGTTTCACCATGGGCCAAGTGGCCCAGCTAGGCGGCCTTGCCCGAGTTCAGGTGGCGATAGATGGTGGCCACGCTGACATCCAGCATCTCAGCGATCTCGGCCACCGTGTGCTGCCCGGAGTCGTAGAGTTTCCTCGCCTTGTCAATCTTCTTGGCGTTCATCACAGAAGGGCGGCCACCCACTCGACCACGGGCACGGGCTGCGGCGAGGCCCGCATGGGTTCGTTCACGAATGAGGTCCCTCTCGAACTCGGCGAGTGCCCCCATAATGGAGAAGAAGAGACGACCGTTTGCCGTGGTGGTGTCGATGGACTCGCTCAGACTGCGGAAGCCCACTCCCCGGCAAGCCAGGTCCTCCACAAGCTCGATCAGATTTTTGAGGGAGCGCCCCAGCCGGTCCAGCCTCCAAACCACGACAACATCGCCGGGTCGAAGTTGGTCGAGCATCCTGTCCAGTTCCGGTCTGCTCGCTTTGCTGCCGGAGGCGTGGTCGGTGAACACCTTCAGGCACCCCGCCTGCTTCAGCGCATCTACCTGAAGGGAAGCATCCTGATCCTCGGTGCTGACCCTTGCATAACCGATCCGTGTCTGCGCCATAGGGGAACGTTATCAATACTCGTGGCACACGACAAGTATTGAGAGGCTGATTGTGAGATCAGTTCTGCGATGACCCTCAGGCAGGGCAGATCGGGCTGAGGAACCGTGGGGTAACCGCTCGCAGAATCGACCGTTTGTGACTGTGCTGCCTGGCGTAGGCAACTGGCTAGCTGTGCTGCCAGCGGATCACCGGTGCCCAATCCAGGACGAGTGCTACCCGCAGCGGTAGCTCACAACCTGGACATGATCGTTCCTGAGAATGCCCGCTTGATCTCCGTTAGGCGCCGGAACTCCTCCAGGCAGGGGGGGAGGGACAATGGTCGATGTTCCGATCTGAACGACTTGGGCAGCGCCAACTGTCGTGACCTGAGGTGGTCCCGTCGCACCCTGGTAGTCCGGCTGGTACGAAACGGCAAAGGTTTGACAGGTACCCGTCAATAAGTCGTACGTGGACTCTCCGGACGACTCTGGAAGGCCCGTGCTGTAGGTCGAGATGCTAACGGGTGCAGGGGTGGACATCGTGGTCGTGGTCGGCGGTACCGTGGTCGTCGGACTAACGGTCGTGGTCGATAGGTGCGTTGTCGAAGAAGTAGTTGTAGAAACGGCGAGGGTCTTCGATGAGTTCGAGTGCGTGATGATGGCCGTGATCGCTACTGCCGCCACCGCCACAATGAGCGTCACCACAATGATGGTCCGACCGCTGACGCCCGAACGTTGCTTATTGGGAACATCGCCGTTGCCGAATGCAACAGGTTCGCCTGTTGGTTCACTTCCGTCAACCATCAGATCGTTCCTCTCTCAGCCTTGACGATGGTCTGCTCGGGCGACGGACCCATCGACCCTTTGCTTCGCTTGGAATCCCTGCCGGTCCCGTATCCCCGCTTCGCACCGCTCTTGGCCCCTGTGCTCCACGTCCCCCAGGAGGTGCCCCTACCGATTCTCGATGCCTCAGCCTGCGAAGTGAGCCGAGCCGTCAGGACTCCAGCTTTGAATCAGTTTCCATTTGATCCTCCGCCTTGCTCTTCGGCTTCCGCTTGAGCCGAGCAGACTTCGGAGAGTGCTGATGATGGGCTTCGTCTTCGAGCTTCTTGCGTGCATTCCGGGCGAGCTTGTCCCAGTCCCTCGCATAGTCCATGGAACAACGATACGTGCCTGCTGACAAATCAGCATGGACCCAAACAGAACTAGGCGATGTCGATCCCATCGAGGTGCTCGTTCCACCAGGCCCTGATTTCGCTCCTGAGGTCGTCATCCCACCGACCGTCCACAATCAGCACAACAGGGTCCTCGTAGAGCAAGCTCTCAACACCAGGCTGGGCTTCGAGCCACCGTATCGATGCCTCCACCAGATCGTCATGATCGATCATGAGCGATCCGCTCACTGAACCAGACCTCGAAGCCGCCTGGTCGGTCTTCGAAAGTCACGTCGGCTGCCAGAGGTGGCGGTGGGCCATCGTCTATATTGGGGGTTCGTGCCGAGACCGGGACCGAATCCACCACGGGTACCAATCGCTAAAGAGCGTTCTGTTGATGCTCTGAAAGTCGCCGCCTTCTCTGTTGGCATGGTCGTCTCGGCTGCACGCAACCGGGCTGGTCTGACGCAGGAAGAGCTTGCGGCGAAATCCGGGCTGAGCCAGGCATCGATCTCATTCATCGAGCTAGGCAAACCAGTTGCTGGTGCAAGTGACGCCAAGATCGATGCCATGTTCAAAACGATTCGGGTTGCTGCAACCGGTCCCCAAGCTCAGTCGTAAAGTGGTGGCGAGATCACGGCCCTCGCTCGTAGACAGTGCGCTGGGTGCTAGCTCATCGCTTAGGAACGTGGCTCCTGAAGCGTCACCTTGCGCACCAGGGCGGGTGACCATGCCCGTCCTGATGGCGTTTCAATCGCATCGGCGTTCAGTTCGTCTGCAATGGCCTGCAATGTGGCCCCTTGGCCCCGACGAGACCGAATGCGGTCTGCAATGACCGGGTCCAAGCTCCGGGGCCTGCCCAGTTGGACCCCAGCCGCCTTCCGTTGAGCCAGAGCTTCGGACGTACGCAGGCTGATGATCCGCCGTTCCCACTCAGCCACCGAGGCGGTCACGTTGGCCAGGAGGCCACCCGTCGGCGTCGTCATGTCCACGCCGAGGTCGAGCGCCACGATTCCCCATCCCTCCCGCTCAGCTATCCGCACCAGACCGGCAAAGTCATGCACGCTCCTCGCTAGCCGGTCGAGCTTGGCCACGACAAGAGCAGAAGCCCCTCCGCTTGGCGAGCACCTCAAGGCCTCGGTCAGCCCAGGACGTCCCTTCAGGGTCTTGGCGCTGGCACCGTTGTCCTCGTAGATGGCGGCCAGTTCCCAGCCGTGCTGGTCGCACTGGCGACGAATGGCGGATCGCTGAGCAGCCATCCCGGCTCCCGACTCTGCCTGCTGGTCGGTCGAGACCCGGATGTAGCCGATGACCGCTTCGGTTCGGTCCCGAGCCTTCTTCGAGCCGATCTTCTTCGCTTGAGCCATGCCTGATTATACCAAAACGTCCGTATAGGTACATCAGATGCGAGGTTTCTGACCTTCGGCGAGGGCCTGGATGGCCGCCGCCGCCCCTTCGAGGCGAGAGATCGTGCCGGCATCAGCTTCCAGCGAACCGTCCTCGATGGCGTCGAGAAGCCTACGGAGACCTTCGGCAAGCTCTGCAAGATCCTCGACGGTATACAAGCGCCTCCTCATTGTCACAATGCCATGTTGGCTCACCTACGCCAGAAACACCGGGTCGGAACATCGGAGCTCTGTTCACCGGCTTCTATCGACCGAGGAACCGGGGGAGACCAGAGGTGAGATCCTCAAGCTCATCGGTCGAGTTGGAACTCCTGCGCCTTGCCATCAAACAAACATGTTCGTCCATCCAAGTGGAACCCACCACAGTCCGCCAAGTCTCAAGTTGGCCGGAATCGGGTCGATGCTCTCGATGTGACCTCATTGCTGCCAGCTCTGTCGGACTGGTCGCACACATCGGACTGCGAACCGTGCCCCTCCGAGCCTCACCTCCACAGTGCAATGCCGACAGCCTTCAAGGGGAGAGTAGTGCCAACCTTCAGGGGAGACACCCCAACGGTCCGTTGCAGAGAGCTCTCCGGGGCTGACTGCGATCGGGTGATTCCGATTGACGCCGAGCATTGTGGTGACCCAACGCACATTGCGGTCCATCCAGATCCCAAACCGATAGACGGACCGACCCACATCTCGAATCGTACGGCCCAGGCCCGACGACCAACTCTCACCGTCAGAGAGGATTTTGACTTCTTTGATGCAGAGCAGCGCTTCGCCGACCGTGACGTCGAGGCAGATCGGGCTCTTCCGGACTTGTCGCCCGAGACGTTCGATGCCGATCACATCCAGGTCAGCACGAACACACAGAAGGCTTTTGCAAATCACCATCGTGTTACGGCTCCAACAGCGATTGACGAGATCAGGCTGGTGGCCCGGAAGGCAATGCTCAGAGGGAAGTATTCCCGAACAGCATCAGGTTTTCACCGACTCGAAGTAGAGAAGTTCAGGGTTTCCGTATCACCGAATGGACGGATGATTACCTACTACACCACCCGGCACTTCGAACGATTGCCTTCTCAGGTGTTCTCGGGAAAACGGTCCAGGTTCGGTGGTAAGAGACACAGACTGACTGGTGGGCCACGGCTGTCCATTGACGAGCTCAGTCAGACATTCGATCCCTACACGGCCCCCGTTCTTCCTCGGGCGGTCAAGGCATTCGCCACCAGGAGCTCGATGGATAGGAAGGTGGCCGATACAGAAGTTCTGCTTCGTCATGCATTGTCCGAGACTCTCGTCCGAGGCGAATGGCAACCCGGCAACCGTGAAGACATGTACTTGCTGGTGGATGACATCTGGACATGGGTGATCGCTTCGGACGGTGTCGTCATTACTCTCTGGCGTCATGACGATCATCCTTCCCCATCGGTCAATCAGCCAGTGACGTAGAGCAGTGTGCTGACCTACTCCGTCTGCGTTGGCGGCCACGGCGTGACCCGCCTCGTGAATCGCCGTGGCCCAGCGTGGATCGTCGTTAGCCGTTATGCACTTGAGCAGGTATCGATCATATGGGTGACATCGCTCTTGATCTTCCGCCCCTCAGCTACTGGGACAACTGCCGATCCCAAATGCCTGAAGAACAGATTCGGGGATTGGAATCTGCGTTGGGGGACATCCAATGAATGCCGTGCCTGGACCTGAAGCGATCGTCCACATATTGCCACTGTTGTAGGCGATCCCTCCCGCACCCTGCACGTCATTCTCAAATCCCGGAGCCGGATTGATTCCGAAGTTCACCCAAGCCGGATCACTCGGGTCGGGACGATAAGTCACCAGCACCTCGTTCGCCGGGTATGCGCCATTTAGAGCAGCGAGGACCGCCCGTTGAAGGGCGGCAGGTGCAGGAAGGTACCCAGGACTACCTGTCGGAGCCGTGGTCGTTGTCGTCGATTGAGGTACGGATGTCGTGGTTGTTGGCGGGGTCAACGGAGCAGGCGCCGTGCTTGTATGTGTATCTCCGGCCGTGGCCGTGTATGCGTACCCGCTTCCGCCTCCATCCACGGCGGTGCAGACGCTTGTCGTCGGGCAAGAGACAGAGGTCAAGACGGTCCGGTTGTTGCCGTTCACAATGTCACTGCCAATCTGCTGACTGTCCGACCACTCGCCTCCGGAATAGGTGAAGTCGTATCCGCCGTTGTCCACTGCGACACAGAAACTCGCAGTCGGGCAGGACACGGAGGCGAGGATGGCCGATTTAGCAAAGCCATTTGTTTCACTGTCAATCTGTGTTCCGTTAGACCAAGATCCTGATGAGTAAGTGAACTCGGATTCATTGCCTAAGGCAACACAGAAGGTCGTGGTGGGGCAAGACACTGAGTTGAGACCAGAGTGGCTGCTGTCTACCCGTTGACCGCTCGCCCATGCGCCCTGAGAGTACGTGAACTCAGTTCCGACATTGTCTACTGCAACACAGACACTCGCAGTCGGGCAGGACACGGAGGCGAGAAGTGAGCCGCTGTTGTCGATCTGCTGGCCGTTCGACCAGATGCCTCCGGAATAGGTGAACTCATTTCCCGCTCCGTCCACGGCAACACAGAAGGTGGAAGTTGCACAAGAAACGGAAAGCAGGGGCTCTTGGCCGCCATTGGAAAAGGTGCTGTTGTCGATCTGCTGGCCGTTCGACCAGATGCCTCCGGAATAGGTGAACTCATTTCCCGCTCCGTCCACGGCAACGCAGAAGGTGGACGTTGCACAAGAAACGGAATACAGACCGACCTGGCCGTTAACGTTCGTATTGTAATCAATCTGCTGACTGGAGACTGCACCGCCGCCGTTGACGGCAAGCACCGATCCGCCGCCGTTGACGGCAACACAGAAATCGGTTGTTGGGCAAGAAATGGAGTTCAAGCCGGTTCCACTGGTGTCAATCTGGTGACCATTTGACCACCTCGTCTGATTGGGTGTGCTGTTGTGGTTGGCACCGTTCTGAGCGGTGCTGACGCCCTTGTGAGAAGGGACAAGAGCCACTGCTGCGATGACGGCTGCGGCCACTAGAGCGACGGCAGCACCGGCCCAGAGCGCCTTCGATCGATTCCAACGTCGTAGGGGGGTCGATGACAAAGTTGGAGTGTGGGCTTGAGCATTGGAAAGCGTGGCAATAGGTTCAGAAGCGGCGACTGCTGACGGCACCTTGATAGGCGCAGCCTCGGGGTCCGAAGGGACTTCAGCTTGAGGCGGGAGAGGAAGGACAGGCTCCGGCTTCAGATGGGGCGGATACCACTTCCCGTCCGATGCCTGCCACCACCCCCCGCCCTGGCCTGTGTCACTCATGCGAGTTCCATCCCACTGGAATCACAAGGAGCACTGGGCGGCAATCACGCCAGTCCTCGCTAACCGGCGGCGGCTGCAACGCCGTTCTCGCAGTCTTGAGTCCAGACCTGCTGAGGGCGGACACTCAACCGCAGTCCACCATGTGGTGTGGAAGCCCAAAATCGGAGACCACGTTAGAGGGCTTGCCGCAAGTCCATCCCGTCACACCCAGGTTATTGGCCCCAACCCATTGGCCGTTGACGTGGTTGACCAAGTTACCCACCACTTCAGTCCCGCCCGGTTGCTCGGTCACATCTACCACCTCGTACCACGCTGCTGAGTTCGGATCTTGCGCCATCCAGAGGGAGCCAGTTGAATCGCCGCTTTCGGCAACTGCAGACACAAGAGACGGAGGTGCAGGCTGCCACGGCTCCCCCACTCCACCGGGCGGAAAAGGTGGCTCAATCGATTGCGAATCGGATGCGGCGGTCGTTGTGGTGGGAGGCGGTGTCGTAGTTGTCGTGGTCGTCGGATAGAGCACCGGACTGTGGCCCGCTGCGGTCGACCACACACTCGACAGTTCGCTATCTGTCTGGGTGAGAATAGTCATCATGCCAGAGTTGAAAGATTCGCCTGCCAGGGCGATAGATCCGATACCTCCGCCACCGGTATCGGTGACAGGGTTGAGGAGGCCGCCCAAACTGATTCCCGTAATGCACTGATTACCGCCAGTCTTGAAATACGACAAAGCTGTCTTTAACTCCTGGTACCCACCGAAGCTAAGTCCCGGTGGTGCAGGCATCGGCCGAAGAGTCTGCACTTCATTGAGGATCTGTTGACAGCCAGCCTTAATCGCTGAGTTGCTAACCTCTTGGAAACCGCTGGAAACCGCAGCAGTACCCGTCTCCAGTACAAGTACGCCAGAGTCCCACTGAGAAGCCACAGAAGCCGTCGTGGTGGGCGGGGGGGCAGCGGTAGAGGAGCCACATGCCGTGATGACCACTCCTGCTCCTGCGACTGCGAGTGCTGCGACGGCGGCACCGGCCCAAAGTGCCTTCGATCGATTCCAACGTCGTAGGGTGGTCGACGGCAAAGTTGGAGTGTGGGCTTGAGCATTGGGAACCGTGGCAATAGGTTCAGAAGCGGCGACTGCTGACGGCACCTTGATAGGCGCAGCCTCGGGGTCCGAAGGGACTTCAGCTTGAGGCGGGAGAGGAAGGACAGGCTCCGGCTTCAGATGGGGCGGATACCACTTCCCGTCCGATGCCTGCCACCATCCTTCGCCTTGGCTCGTATTACTCATATCGCACCGCCCCTCAGGTCAAATGATAGTTCAATGCCACCAGCGCACCAGCGATCCGTCTGGCAACTACTGACAGATCCCAACTGTCATGGTTGCCCGGCCCCACTAAAAATCACGAAGCTGTGGAGGGACTAATCCCACTCATAGCCTGTGGACTCATAGTCTGCACCAGGCTGGGATGGCCAGGCAATGAAAGCCGCTGCCAAACCCGCCTGGCGAGTCCAGTTCGGTCACCGTGTTCGAGCTTCACGGCTTGCACTCGATTGGACCCAGGAGCGGCTTGCGGACGAGACCGGGATGCATCCGACGTACATCGGGGATGCTGAGCGTGGTGAGCGCAACGTGTCCCTTGACAACATCTTGAAGCTGGCAAAAGCTCTTGAGGTTCAGCCCGGACAACTTCTCGATGGCTTGCAAGAGCGCATGAAGCTACCCCGGTAAGCCCTTCTTGGTTGACGGGGGAAGTCCGGCGATTCGCCATCAGACAACCATGCTCGCCATAGAGGCGCCGGTAGGCCACCCACAGTTGAGATTGCGGCTATTGGGCGAGCGTGGGCGCCGACGTTAGGGGCGAGGGGAGACCATGAGGTGTTCCCTAGTTCGCTTGCGCTTGCCCGCAGCAGGCCGCACTACCATCCGCACCTCTTGTGGACGGTTCCATTCGGGCTTGACGGCAGCCGAAGCCGAAGCCATTGCGACCACGGCGTCCCAACGAACCCACCAACTCTCTGAACTGTGCGCCTCAATGCGTGCGCCGTGGGGAGGATTTGCAGGAAAGTTGGTCTCTGTAAACGAAGCCCCGTTCTCCATGCTCGCCTCCGCACCATCTATCGAGATAGGTAGACGACCCACATTCCGAACCTCAACACCGACGAGCTTCTGCGTCAGGCCCTGCGATGCCATTTGAGTATCGGCGTCGAGTCCCACAGGTGAGGACACGAGTCCGCCCGTACCCATGTATCCCCTCTTGAGGGTGATCTTCAACCGAGGCCCTCCGAGTCGATAGCTGAACCATTGCCAGAGGAGGGACGCAAGGGCAAGCATGAGGCCGAAGATGGCAATAACGAGCGTCACGGCGCTTGTACCGGATGCGCCAGGGCTGACGATTTTGACGACGATTTGGGTCGAGATCACAGCAAATGGTCCCACATAGCGGTCGGGTCACCGTCACCCGATCAGAACTTCTAATCTACCGATCAGTACAGCGTGCTTTTGCCGATGGCTAGACGGGTCGTGCTGGGTAATACATAAGATGAGCGCCATGATGATGAGCCGATTGCCTGAACCTCGTGACGCCATCTGCTTCCGTGATCCTCCCCTCGATGCTTCTACCTCCCACCTGCACCGTGGCGAGTTCACCTTTCACGGTGTACACCCTCCACATGCCGTCAGGGCACACTGCCATCTTCGTCGCCATCTATCCTCCCTCCACCCCAATGCCACTGCGTTCAAGGCAGGCGTCGAACTGGTTGCTCAGGCCCCGAATCGCATGAACCAGAGACCATAGGCCTGCCTGCCAAGTCCTGATGCGGCCATCCTCTGCACGGGGAAGCCAGACTCCTCCGTCCTGAAGGTCAGCCCAGTCGTCCGCAATCTGATCGCCCTCGCACGCAACCACGAGGTGCCCGACTGAGCCACCGCTGCTGGACGAGAGAGCGGTGAGCCGCAGGCGGAGCCTCGGATCGGATCGGTTCACAGCCTCGATCCACCTGGTACTCGGGACGATCTCCCAATCAGTCGGAGCGCTGGCCAGCACCTTGTCGAGGACATGGTTATCGCTCATGGCGTACAGGAAGCCCATCGCCCGAGTTGCGAAGTCATCCCCAGTCTCATTCGGTCGCTGCCTCACGAAGAGCTTGCGACCCTCGGGCGTGTCGTAGGCGCCGTCGATGATGTCCGTCATGATTCCTCCTCATCGTTCCCGGCATTGCCACCATCGCCTCTCGGCTGGTTGGCGGAGCGTCATCGGGCCAGGTCCCTCGACTCCTCTGGATGTAGAGGACCAGACTACCTGCTCCGCCAAGCCGCTCGACTGGTTGAGACAGATGTACAACACTCAAGTGTCATGGCGACCCTTGAGAGCGTGTTCCGCAGCGGGGATTCGAAACGGGACAACTTCCTGTCCAGAGTGTTCGGGATCTTCAGCGAGGAAATCGTCCGCTACTGGTGTGCAAGCCCTCGGTCGAAGTACGAGGATCTCGGTCGGCCAACTATCCACACCTCGGAGGGCAAATGGCACACGTTGGACTTCACGCTGCGGGATCGGGAGACATCCAAGACCTACGTAGCCGAGATGAAGTGCGAGTTGGCCTATGACAACTACCGGTACCTCCGCCTTGTCGAACCTCGCCAACTGGATCACCATGTAGGAGCGGCGTTCCTCCGGTTTTTGGAGGTCGCAAGGGAGGGTCATGGCCTGACCGTCAAGGTGGGGGCCAAGCCAGTGAGAACGGATGGAGCCGTGCTGGTGTGGGGCGCCACTACCCCCGAGGGAGTCCTCTCGGTGAAACTGGCTACCGGTGTCGTGGACGTTCTGTCTATCGAGACGATGATCGAAGAACTTCACCAGTGGGAGGACGCTGGATGGAGGTCACGAGCCGAACAGCTTCGAGCATGGTGCGATGCGCTGTTTGACTTTGTTGGGCCATGAACTACGAAGGGACCTACTTGCCAAGTGAGCCTCCAACAGGCTGTGGCAAGGTGGGATCATGCAAGTTGCTGTGGACTTCTCATGGGACGAAGTTGGCGAACTCCAACTCGAAGGCGACAAGTTACGCTTCCCGGATGTGCCAGAAGCGCCTGGCGCATACCGCTTCGACTTGGACAACCACTTCTACATTGGTGAGACAGATCGCCTTTGTCGCAGGTTCCAGCACTACCGAACGCCCGGTCCATCCCAGGCGACGAACGTGCGGCTCAACGCCAAGGCTCTCGAACTCCTGAAGTCGGGTCGAGTGATCGTCATAAGTATCGTCACAGAGGCAGCGATCACCGTCGATCAAGCGGAGTCCACTCTCGATCTGCGACACAAGTCCGCACGGCTTCTGGTCGAGAGCGCCGCTCTGACGGCGGCGAGATTAGCGGGCCAATCCTTGGAGAATCTGTAAGGGCCGATCCGAACTTCGAGCACAGAGAGCATCTAGGGTCTTCTGACCGTCCGTCACCCTTACCTGTTGCGGGGCTTCTGCGAGCGTCCCAGCAGACTTGGAGGGGAGAAGGCTGGCAGAGAGCAGATCGTCCGAAGTTACCGGGAGGAAGCTCCAGACACTTGCTGCTCGACCCGTCAGCTACTTGGTGGTGTGAAGCAGGCTGACTACCACCTGCTTGTGTAGCGAGGGATTCTTCGGCCCATTGGTTGGCCGTAGGAGACCGAGGGAAAGGGACGACCCGTGGGGACGGGGCAGCCTGTCGATGGCACGCTGGATGTGTGATCCACTTCGGCTTCGGGAACGACTCGTCGCTGAGGCCCTTCGCACGAGGCCATCCTGGCCCACGGTGGGAGCGAGCCTTGCCGCAATGAGACGGTCTCCGCTGAATGCGTCACTCGATCTACGTGAGCGCCAGGTCCACGAGAATGCGCTGATCGTCTCCCGCCAGGATTCCCACGTATCGGCCAGCGTGAGGTGCAGTGGTTCGTACGTCTGCCCGTATCGCTGCCAGGCTCGTGATTAGTTCACTGCTCAGGGAGGTGGTTTGTGCCACTACATACAGTGTTCCTCCATTCGGTCGCTCCACGACACCCAATCCAAAGGCATTCTCTAGCGCCGTGAACGTCGAACTTCCCGGCTCCTGAAGGAGCAATCGTACGCCGATTGCTGAATGAGAGGGAGAGGTAGGCACACGAAGCACGTCATCCGAGAACATACGTGGTGAGGGTCGCAGATCAGAGCAAGGGATCAAGAGTGCGGTGCCCTCGGCCCAGCCGTCAGCACATTGAACCGGCCGGTCCTGTTCACTAAGAACTACCCTGGGGATGTCACGACGATCGGCGGCCTCGGTTGTCATTGCTATCCGCCACTTTCCCCAATCATTATGAAGGCTCGTCTTCCACTCGCCGCCGCTCTCGGTCTCACAGACGAAGACATCGTCTGCGGACTTGCTCGTCCAAACCCGCCACGTGGATGAGCGATGTCCCGTTGCGGGATCCTCCACCACGAACTTGAGCGGCTTACCTGGACGAAGCGGCGGTTGACCGTCCTGTCCGCTGATCACCTGTCTTTCATAAGCAAACGCCTGCATTGAAGCCATTTTGCCATGGCCCCACAACTCTGCCCTGGACATCGCCCGCTGACCCGCCTGCACGATGCGTTTGTAATCATCAAGATCATTCGAGAGTTCCGGTTCGTTTGACACTCCACCAACTAGGCTTCGGGCACGTCAAGCTCCTCGACGGTGTACGAGTCCGGCGATGCGCCATCGGACCATCGTTGCTGCCAACAGAGGGGGCGGCGGAATAGGCGAACCCCTCTAGAACCCCGCCGATGCTCCACTACTGCCTGGCAGCACAGGGTGGACCTCGATCCCGGTGCACCCGGGGAGCCCGGGGTGATTGGGGCGCCCCAAGCCGCTGACGGTCACTTGTACTGAATCGGTGAGATCGGGCGGCGTGACAAGGAGGTACGGATAGAACGGGCAGGACGTGGCCGATCCAATCGGATTATCGGTTGCCTCGACCGTGGCTGAGGCGATCTGCATTGGAGCCAGAGATACGACGGGAGGAGTGGGAGCGGTCAGGAGCCCGCCGAGGTACCCGCTGAGAGTGCGCTGGGCCTGGACAGCTTCGCCACCCTGTGCATTGAGTCCGGCCACTCCGGGATAACCCGAGAGGGAGCATGTTGACTGACTTTGGTTGGTGAACAGAATCACTTGACCTTGGTGGCCACCGGCTGAACCGCCGCCCGCATCCGAGACTGCTATTTGGCCATCCTGGCACGGTGGGGCTGAACTGGTGGCCGGTGTCATCGTTGTGCTCGGTGAGGCATTCGACGGTGTTGGAACTTCGGTCGTAGTGGTGGAGCTTATTGTCGTCGAGGACTGGGACAGTGATGTTGTCGACGAGCCTCTGGCGGTCAGCGAACCAGAACCGCATCCAGCAAGGGCGCCGACAACTGCCGAGAGCAATCCGATCCGCCAGCCTCGATGGCCTCTTGTAAACACCGGCAGCAGTCTGCCAGATGGGCAATCCCAGAGGTGCCGCTGGCCAGGGTTACTGCTGAGAAGCGGGAGGTTGACCGCTACGAGCCATCAGGGCGGGAGTTGCCGTCACGATGATGATGAAGAGGGCGAACGTCACCAGGTGAACGCCCGAGCACCACAGGCAGATCTTCTTGACGGTGAACAACTCGGTCGAAATCAGATAGATCACTGATCCGATCCCCACGACGACACCTGCCAGCCGAAGAACGTGAACCCACACAGCAGAGATGCGCCACGCAGCAGGAAGACAGAGGGCACCCATCCCGAGAAAGAACACGATGCCGAAGTACGGCACCGGGATGCCGACTACGACTGACTGAGCACTGGTGAGCACGGCCTGGCAGTCGATTGGCCCAGCAGAGATGCAGGCCAGCGCACTGGGCTGGTAGTGAATCCAGAGGGTGTAGATCGACAAGCCGAGACCGATGACACAGAGGGTCAGCGTGACAACCGGTCGCCAGCCAAGGGATGGATTCTCGGCGCCGTCCACGAGGTCAATCTAGTACCGGGCGACCAGATCAAGCTGTCGCCGAAGCGCCGCCGTGTGTCGTCCCGGTGGCGGGGGTCAGGCACACGTCGAATCACCTATGGCAGAAGTGCCGTTTGGCCACGCTCGACAACATTCCCGCTCCCGGTGACCGGGGACAGATCAGGCAGTTGACAGCGAATGGCAGAGCGCCTTTCCACGTTCAAGCACGCTATTGAACGATCTTGCATGGTTGGGACTGTTGTCAACGGCCAGTTCCCCGCCGATCTTTTCCAACGTTGCGTTGCCGGACTGATGGAGGGCGTTGACCAGACTCGGCGGCACGTCATAGAAGGAAGTCCAGCCCCCAGGATGAGAGACCGATTCGAGAGTCTGCCCATTCAACCGGGTACATGCAGCCAACTCTGCGTTCGACGGCCTCGGCTTCGATACGGGTGCACCGCAGGCGGCCACGATCATTCCCGCCAGGCCCAGACCCAAAACAGTGATCGCCAACCGCCTGATAGCCACATGGCAGAGCCTAGGCCACAGTGCGAGCCACCTCGATGGCTGCTCTGAATCTGTCCCGCCGACCCGGTGATGATGGGGGCACCCTCCCTAATCGGTATCGGCGCACATACCGGATACGCAACGGCCTCAACCCGCAAAGCCAAGTGGCGCATCTGCGAAGCCGCCACCGCCCGTGGCCAGCAGAACGCAGTTCGTTGTGCACGGAATCGCATCAGCGGTGCTGTACGGCTTCACAGCCGCTGTCCGTTCAACGGTGAATGTCCCGGACCCATTCCGAGACTGATCCGTCATGATGAACGGCTGAGCAGCGAGCTGTTCGCCGCACCCATCTTCGTTCGCAGCCTCGGCGGAAGAGCACTCGGACAAGAAGACCTTCCAACCGATCTCGAAGCCACTCACGTGGACCTGAACCTGCTCACCGGCAGTCAGCGCCGATGATGGGGTCACTGTTACCGAAGGATGGGTGAACCTGGCGATGCTGGTCGAGGTGGACCTGGCCGACGCTCGATCCTGGGCGACCGACGAGCTTGAGCACGCACTGAGCAATAGGCCGAGCGCTGCCGTCACCAGCCAGACACGACGCACGGCAGGGTTGTAGTCATGAGTGCGTAACAGGCAGAGGCCGTCCTCAGGAGATGTTGGCAAAGTCGATGAACTCCATGTACGTCACCAGGGCGCCTCCATTGCCGTCAATGACAGCAACTTCGGCAGGGGCTACGACTCTGTGCGGCTCGAAGAAGAGCACCACTCCGTTGTCGACGGTGTCCTCGATCTCTATTCCATTGGCGAAAGTGAGCCGGACAGATCTGGCGTTCTCGATTCCGTCCCCCACGACGTGGCCGCCACCCATGAATCCCTTAGGTCCGAATCCCGCAGTGAAGTTCACCCACGGCTGACTCCGATGTGGGTGGGGTCCTGCACCTCCGCCGCAAGGGTGGACCTTCCAAGTGCCCTCCTCCTCTTGCCAAGTCTTGATGAGCACGTGCATTGCCCAGCCCTTGTGGTTGATGTAGTCCACCTCGTGCAACTGACATGTGGGAAAGGACTTCGACTTGACGAACTCGATGGTGGCGGGGTCAGCGCCGGGTCCACCCCCGTAGCGAACGGAGGAAGTCCAACCGGTTCGAGTGGGCTGACCGTCATCCTTGGTTGGTGCAGGTTGCCTGACCAAGTGGGCCACTACGGCCTCCCGCACTCCCGCATCGGTCAAGGCACTCTCCTCCTTCCTGCCGCTTTCAACACCCATTCTGCCACCACGGCCATCTCAAACACAGCGTCGTTGAGCAGCAGGGGATCGAGCTACATCTGATTCCCGAATGTGCCGATAGTTAGAGCATGACGACTGACCAGAACAGGGGAGCACGGGCAAGGTAACGCAAACCAAGGAGACCAAATGAAGCGCATCATCCTCACAGTCGCCACTATGGCGGCTCTCAGCGCAGGGGTGGTTGCCCTAGGCGGCACCAGCCACGCAGCAGCAACAGCCGCACCACCGGTCAACGAAGTCATCGTGCCAGCACCACCAGTTCGGGTCTACGTCGCTCCGGCGCCCGTTGTCGCCGCTCCACCTGCTCCCGCACCAGTCACGACCATTCCTGCTCCTGTGCCGGTCACGACCTCCCCGGCTCCGGTACCAGTTGTAGCGACCGCTCCCGTCGTGACCGCTGCTCCAACACCCGCCCCTGCTTCGGCACCAGTGACGATCGCACCACAGCCACAGCCAGCGCAGGGCGTGCCGACCGAGGTGCAGGCCTGCTCTGTCACCTGGACCGGTCCGCAGACTGACCCCGAGTCCGGCCAGATCGTCATGGTCAATGGCGGATACGGCGGGAGTTGTGTTCAGGCGAACGCCATGGCCGAACTGCATCCCGGAGCCGTGGTCACCGTGGTGACCAATGGCATGGACACCGCCACGTAGAGGCTTCCCGGCGTGGCCCGTAGCCCCATCGCAGGGTGCCCCGGAACCAGGCACTTATGGGCTCCTCGCTAGATCGTGTGGATTTGGGGCAGGGGCAGTTTCCCGGCGATGAGGTAGATGATGGTGATCATCTTGGCCTTGGAGCGGTAGCCACGAGCCCTGCGTTTGGCCGCCTGGACGAGCGAGTTCGTTCCCTCCAACAGCCCGTTGCTGAGCCGGCACTGCTGCCAGGCGATGATGCCGTCCCAGTGGGCCTCGACCGTGGCGACGAACTCCTTGACCGGCTCCAGCCGTGAGCGTTTGGCCCCGTAGCACCAGCGCCTCAGGTACGTCTCGGCCTCTTCGGCACTCGCCTTGTTGTAGAACTCGTTGAAGTCGTCGCGCCAACGGGCCGCCCGTGCGGTCTTGAGCTGCATCGAGGGGCGTGTGAGCCACGTGAGCTTCTCGCGTTGCTTGGAGGTGAGGTTGGCTTCGTTCTTCAGCCAGACGTAGCGGGATCGCTTGAGCTCGGGACGGATCTTCGACTCGGCACGCCGCACTTCGTCGACCGCCTCGTTGGCCTTGGCCACCACGTGGTAGCGGTCGAAGACGATCTGGGGGCTGTGCAGTTCTGCTGACGCCTCTGTCGCCTCGACTGACACTTGACCAGCTGGGTCGGCCATGACATCCACCGCAGGGGCACTGGTGGTCAGCTCGACTGCCTCGACTGCGGTGCCTGCCTCCTCTTGTGTTCCCTCCTCTGGCGGCTTCTGGCTCAGGTACTCGCCGATGCCACTGATAAAGGCAGGGCTCATGTCACAGCACACCTGTTCCACCTGGGTCTTTGGTGCTCCTCCGTGGTCGGCCAGGTCCTCGGCGAAGGCCTTGACCGTGTCAGCGTCCCGGCCAGGGGTGGCGAACATCACCCTGCGTGCCTCCAGGTCCATGAAGAGCGACACGTAGTCCTGACCGCGCCGGGCCGAGGTCTCGTCACAGCCGACCTTGGTCACGCCGGAGAAGTCGAGGCCGGCCCGGGTGACGTTGATGTGGTGCTCGATCACCCGCCAGATGCGGGTGTCGTGCTCGCGAGCCATCGCCGCCAGCGGGGCGACCGGCATCTGCTTGGCGAAGGTCAGCATCGCCACCTCCATCAAGAGCGTGAACCCGCTACCAGGCCGGGCCCAGGGAACCGCAACCAGGTGGACACCGTGGGTGGTGCAGTCCACTCTCGGCACCCGGGCGACGAGGAACGCCTGGTGCTCGAAGAAGTCCAGATGTCGCCAACGCTTCTCTGCCGCGTCGTGCACCGGACACGCTGACTCCCGACAGCCCTCGATGGAACAGGCGAACCGTGATCCACGCGGGAAGTCCAATCCGATCTCGAGTTTCCCGATCACTTCGTCGAACTCCACCGACGTCACCTGCCACGGTGGTGCCAACCCCAAAGCGGCCCCGAACATCGCGAACAGGCTCGGATCATTCATCAGGCTCGACTCCCTATCGACCAGCCCGACCACAGTGCCGGGATCAGATCACAGGGTGCCAGCAGTCAGGGGGGATCAGGGGGACCTACCCACACGATCTAGCGAGGAGCCCACTTATGCCACGGTCTCACTTGGCTTTGTCGTCAAGCTCCCAGTCAGTAAGCGAGTACCTAGCCGCCCCTCTCTCCCCGCACCACATCACACGGGAAAGAGGGAGAACCGGGCCCCGGCGGCGACCCCAAAGCCGCCGTTCGCCCAGCGCCGCACAGGGCCCGGACCCGGACCGGAACGGAGCCGCCGGGCGAGTTCACCGAGTTCCGCCGTGGGCACACGGGAATCGACGGCGCAAACGATCTCGTCTGCGACTCCCGAGAACTGACGCAGAATCGCAGACGTTCGAACAAGAGGAGATGCTGTGAGACAGCACACCGACAGTTTCCTCTGCGGCGAACCACGGAAGTCAGAAGTAGAAGGGTAGGTCATCCGATGGGGGTCAAGTCACTCGTGCTTGCTGATTGGGGGACATTCCTGAGCTGCGGCCATGGAGGAGATCATTCTGACGCAAATCAAGAGGCAACCCTGCCCCCAAACACCAATGACGCTCCCTACCGATGCCCCACCGGCTCGACTCGCTCCCAGTCATCCTCTAGAGCGTCTCCATGATCCATGCACGATGAAACCCGGTGGCGCACGCCTCGGGCGTCGACGAACGTCCCACGCAGGGAGACAGGTAGCGGACAGTGGTGAGGCGCTCCCTGAGCACCTGGGACGGCGCTGGACACGAACCTGAAGCAGCCGCTGGGGTCGGTGCTGAACGCCTCTGCATAGTGCGGCAGCGGGCGCCAAGATGGACCTCGGAGTACCTGAGTACAACGTCATCCGGGACGCCCTCCCGCAGTTGCCGCACCGGCAAGCCCCTTCAGGCTTCAGTTGCAGAGCTTTCACCTGGGAGAACGCCCAGCCATGGCTGAGGTTGTACCTAGATACTTCGCCCTGAAAAACTCGGAGTGACTCCCGGATCAAGATCGGTTGTCATCGGCGTCCGGCCGGAGGGCAAATATTGACTCCGATCCTGGTGGTTGTGGGTCCGATCCGCCCTACTCGGAGGTTGTCAGCACTCCGATCTTCACCAGGTTGTGGTTGAAGACTCCGTAACCACACCAGGTGCGGACTCCTTCGATCCCGTCGATCTGTGTCCGGTTCCATCCGAAGTCCCGTTTGAGGCAGCTGATTCGGCCTTCACTTCCCGTTCTCCACTTCACCAGGCGCTGGAACTGCGGTCTATTTTCAACGGCGCGTCGTGACGCACTCGGTTTGCCTTTGGTGGGCAAAACAACAGTGCGCACCCCGAGCGCACTGAGCTGTTCGCCGACGGCTGTCTCGCCATAGCCGCGGTCAGCGGTGACCGCTTTGGGCACTCGCTTGGCCCGGCGGGTGACGCGCTCGACTGCCGGAGCGAGCATCGGTGCATCCGGTGGATTGCCAACCTCGACATTGTGGTCGATGACGACGCCGTCCTCGTTGTCGACGACCTGTGCCTTGTAACCGAACTCGACGGGCTTGCCGAGTCGACCCTTGCGGATCGGACGGGCGTCGGGGTCGTGCAGTGACACCAACCTGGTTGCTCCGTCGGGGACTTCGCCACGGAGACGCTTGTCGGTCTGCTCGGCGATCTGGTCGACCCGATCGGCAGTGAGCTCCAAACTCGCCGGCAATCGCGCAGAGCCTTCCCGGCGCGGCATTACCCAGTCGCTTCAGTGCCCGGCGGGCGTTGGCCGCCACCTGTCGAGCCTCGGCGACCGCCGTCTGGGCGATGCGGACCATCTCGGCGTTTATGGCCAGGACCTCGTCTTTTGCCTCCCCGGTGCGCCGTCGAAGGTTGGCACCGATGGACCGGGCCCGAGCCCGCATCATCCGAGTCCGGTCCCGAGAGGTGGTCTTGGAAGCCAATCCCGCACCCTTCAACTTCTCGATGCCTTTGGCCATCTTGGCCACCCCCTTGGCCAACAGGCCCGAGTCCGTCGGATAGGCGACGTTGGCGGGGACCACCGTGGTGTCGGCACGGACCTTGTTGGTCTTCAACACCTTGGCCGCCTGGGCCTTGGCCAACAGCGCCTCGTTCAGTCCGTCGACCGCCGATGACCCGCACCGGGTGGTGATCTTCATCAATGTGGTCGGGTGGGGAACGGCCAAGCCCAACGGGATCCGACAGAACCGTTGCCACGAGATGGAGTCAGCGACCTCCCGACACAGTGGCTCGAACCCCAAGCGGTAGCGGTACTTCAAGAACATCAGCCGGAGGTACGTCTCGATGGGCACGGACGGGCGTCCGAGGGCGGCGTGGAAGTGGGCCCGGAACGGTTCGAAGAAGGCCGGATCGTCCAGCAGACGGTCAACCGCCTCCAGCTCGGAGGGCATCCCGAGGCACATCTCGGGGAGGATCGCTTCCCACAAGGTGGGCTGCGCGTTTACAGTTCTCAACATGATGGCCTCGATCCGTACTAGTCCTACGGTTCGGGGCCATCATCATCGATCGGGGCCCAAATCGCGAGTATCTACTGCGACTTTTTCAGGGGGAAGTAGATAGGAGGACAATGAATCAGGCCGTACCTGGGTACGAGAACAATGAGAGCTTGAATCGGGCCTACAGCGATGGCCTTACCGAGGCGCTCCGATTCCCTACCGAGATACAGCAAGAAGCTCCTCCACCCGAAGTTGGCTGTGGTACCGAGGTAGTCAAACTTGCGTCGATGGAGATGCGTGAGCTTGCGCTCCTTCAGGTCGACGCTAGGAGCCATCTGGATTGCCCTCAGAGCATCCGCTGGGGGCTCTAGAGGCCCTCAATAGGACCGCCCACTGGTTGGTAGCCCCCGAACCTTCAGAGGCCCTAGATCGGGCCTCTGGCGATGGTCCTACCGAGGTACTCAGATCCTTGCCTGCCACAGTCAACCAATAGGAGCATTGAGGCTGTCGGAGATGTGGGAGGTACTGAGAATGAGGCGTGGAAGCACCGGCACACCGATGGTCAGCAAGCGGATCAAGCGAACCGCCTGTCGACATCAGTGGACCCCGTGGGCACGTGCCGGGATTCTCGACAGCACAGAACGCCGGGACTGCAAACTCTGCAAGCGCATCCAGACTCGCAAGCCGGGCAAGCAGGCGAGCTAAGCCGCACGATGGGATGGTAGCGATCAGTCTCGTCAGTAGTAGTTCCTGGGGGACCCATCGAAGCGCCCGCTCTTCAGGCAGCACTTGAAAGCGGCGTCCAGATCCGCATGGACAGAGGTCGTTGCGACCGAGCTTCTCGAACGAACTCCTTGTCGCCGTGGACCACCCGGTCTCCCCGCTTGACTCTTGTTTCGCTGGGATACCCACGCCGACGCTTGCTCATCGAGCTAAAAGGACTCCTCGTCGTCTCGCATGTTCTCTGCCATCAGAACACCTCCTCGTGGGAACATGAGGATAATCGCTGCCCCAGATACGACCTCACCCCCAGCCGAGTCACAAACCGAGATCCGGGGATATCTCCTTGTAGCGGATGGTCTCGGACACCCATGGACCAGTGGGCGTCACCGACCAGAGGACGGATGTCGGCACCGTTGGGCCACGAAGGTCGGCAGCAACCCATACCTTGTCGAGGCTCTCCGCCATCGTGGGCGGGGTCGTCGGAAGCGTCCCGAACGAGAGTGGGGCGAAGCAATCCGAGTCTGTCGAGTCGACCCACAGGAACAGGTGGCGCTCGTCCACGGGAGCACTTCTGAGTTTCTCGATGTTGTCGTCAATCGCCTTCTCCGCAGCAGTATTGATGTGCTTGGGATCAGCGATGCCACCGGGTCCCGAAGTCCCCACGAGGATCTGTGGCGCAATGTCTTGGTGCGGTGGTGGTCCCACCGAGCTGCCCGCTCGAACTCGAAGCTTGGCCAATGCTGTGACGGCGTTTGCAGCGGCAAGATCAGTGGGCAACGGGTGCGGTAGGCCGAAGTAGTTGATATCAGCTTGCTCCAACACAACGAGGTGGTCTTCGATCCATCTGCTGATCTCACCTATAGGCGCACCCTTGTCGCCAGGACCCGCAGCTTCAACAAAGATGGCCCATCCCCAGGAGCACTTGGCGCACTCCCACGACTGCCTACCCACTGCGTCCCACAGCGCATGTACTTCCCCGACCGTCGTGCTGGTTACCTCTAGGGCGATGAGTGCGATCATCTGTGTCGATCTCGAAGTCATGCTTTCCGCTCGGACCACCTCGATAGTCAGTCTGCTTGTACGTGCCTCCGACCAGACCGAGTACAAGACCCAGTGCTGCCAGTTCTCGATCGACGTCGGGCATCTGGCTCATGTTCTCATCGAGGCCGTCTGAGTGCGAGCGACTTCGGCGGTCTTCATGCGTTGACCTTCTCGTCTTCTGGCACCTGATACCAGCGGAGTCGACCGGTGCCTTGCCAGGTCCAGTCCATGGAGTTATAACCAGAACTTGTGGATGCACCACCTGACCGAGGGCGCGACGTACCTTCCTCTTTGAACAAATCAGAGAAACGCTGGCGGTGGAACGCCGGCGAGGAAGGAACGCCAATGTTGAGAGTACATGTTGAGGAGGCCGCGGACGCGGAGCTGGCGACCACGCTGGACGAACTGGTCGCCGAAGGGGCCAGGCGGATGCTGGCCGCTGCCCTCGAGGCCGAGGTCGACGCCTACCTGACCGGCCTTCACCGACGAGCGGGACGAACAGGGCCACCGTCTGGTGGTCCGCAACGGGCATGCCGTGTGCCCGGTCGCTGGTCACCGGAGCGGGCCCGGTCGAGGTCCGGGCCCCACGGGTGGACGACCGCCGGGTCGACGAGGTGACCGGGGAGAGGATGCGGTTCCGGTCCTCGATCCTGCCCCCGTGGGCCAGGAAGTCCCCGAAGGTGGCCGAGGTGCTGCCGCTGATGTACCTGCACGGGATGAGCTCGGGGGACTTCGTCCCGGCTCTGGAGGAGTTCTTCGGCTCGGCCGCCGGGCTGTCGGCCTCGGTGATCACCCGGCTCACCACCGAGTGGCAGAGGAACAGGACCAGTTCGCCCACCGGTCCCTCAAGGACGTCGACTACGTCTACGTGTACGCCGACGGCATCCACTTCAACGTCCGACTGGAAGAGGCACGCCTGTGTGCCCTGGTCATCGTGGGTGTGCGCACCGACGGGACCAAGGAGCTGGTCTCGATCAGCGACGGCCATCGGGAGTCCACCGAGTCGTGGGCCGACGTGCTGCGGGGATCTGAAGCGGCGGGGCATGACCGCCCCGGTGCTGGCCGTCGGCGACGGGGCCCTCGGCTTCTGGGGAGCCCTCTCCGAGGTCTTCCCCGAGACGCGCCCACCAGCGGTGCTGGGTGCACAAGATGGCCAACGTCATGAACGCCCTGCCCAAGTCGGCCCAGCCCGCCGCCCGGGCCGCACTCTGACGAGGTCCGTGACGCCGAGGACCGGGAGCACGCCGAGAAGGCCCTCGACGGCTTCATCAAGGACTACGAGGCCAAGTGGCCCAAGGCCACCGAGAAAATGGAAAAGGACCGCGAGGAGCTGCTGGCCTTCTACGCCTTCCCGGCCGAGCACTGGATCCACCTGAAGACCACCAACCCCATCGAGTCCACCTTCGCCACCGTGCGACTGCGGACCAAGGTGACCAAGGGACCGGGCTCACGGGCGGCCGGACTCGCCATGGCCTACAAGCTGATCGAGTCGGCCCAGACCCGGTGGCGGGCGGTCAACGCACCGCACCTCGTCGCGCTGGTTCGGGCCGGTGTGAAGTTCGAGAAGGGGGTGATGGTCGAGCGAACAGACGAGCAGAACGAGGAGGTCGCCGCGTAGTCGGTCAGATTCTCATCCACAGGTCTTGACTATTTCTCCAGTCCATGGCGTGAAGAGGAGCTTCGGCGGCGTCTACTGTGTCGCGAGCATGCCTTTCCTCTCCTCCTCCTATCTCATTCCCTTATGGTCGTTAGAGACAGTACGGCTGCGCCGTAGGGGAGGAAGAGACAGCCATGTCGGCTTGAACCCCTTACTTGACAGCTAGAGAGAGTAAAACCAGCAGCTACGCTGCAAGACCCATTCATGGCCACAGTGGGCAAAGGATGACCACTGTCGACCACCACGTCCTCAGACGCAGGTCAAAGTGAACGGTCGTGTCGTTAGCTCCCGACCGAAGGGAGGGTGATGGGGGGTAGAAGACCGAGGCTGAGCTAGCGAAGAAGGAGCGAGCGGAGCGAGCGACTGCCTTCGAGCGAAGCGAAGTTGAGTGTCTTCTTCCCCCGCACTGGGCTTCTGCTTTTGCAGCGTTAGCTGCATGTAGATAGCTACCGGAACAACGTGAACAACAACTACTAGCTTCTTGTAGAGGTGAGGAACTGACCCCCCTTGAGGCTCCGTCATTTCGTCATCCGGCGTCTGAGTGCTTCGAGTTTGGCTCGGTCCTGGTCGGTTGCCGGAGGCATTCTCTTCTTGGTCCCCTGCCTCTTCCGTGGCTTCCATTTCGCTCTTCGAGCTTGCATCTTCGAGTCCCCACCCTCCCTGGTGAGAAGCTCGGGTGCGATGACGGTCCATGTGCCTTTCGAGGTCTTGTAGACGAGCGCTTCGGTCTTCACGAGCCGCTGGACTGTCTCCCGACTCAGGCCGGTCAGCTTCTCGATCTCAGGTCGGGTCAGTCCCTCGGTCTTCTCCTCGAAGAGCAGCCGCATGACGAAGAGGTAGCGGGAGTTACCAGGGGCGCCTGCGAACTCGTCTCGTGCCCCGTTGGGTAGTTTCTCGACCGGGTACTGGGGTCCCTTCTTCTTCGGGATGAGGGTGACGATGGTCGGCTTGCCCCTCTCGGTCGGTTCGAACTGACCTTTGACATAGATGTCTGGCTCTCCGGGCTTGAGGGTGATCCATCCATTAGCCTGAAGAACTCGGAGCGCATTCCTGCCCGGCTCCCAACCAGCAAAACCAGACTCATCGGCCAGACTCCATACGGTGAACGCAGTCGTCAGTGTGTTCTGCTTCCCGCATCGCCTGAGTATCGTGGCCATGATTCGGGCTTCCCTCGCCCCCTTGGGCCACGGTCTGCTCGCTACACGGTGGGCAAGGATCTCGATCTGCGTGCGGATCTTCCCTCGGTAGACCTCGTTGCCACCAACGGCGGAGTCGAGTGATGGCTTCGGCGCCTTTGCGGTGGGTGTTGCTTGGCCAGGAGGCTTGGTGGTCTTTAGCGGACCTCTGAGAATCTTCAGTTTCGCCGGAGCGAGTCGGTACGTGGTCGAACCTACGTTGATGGTGTGTTGGATGAGTAGGGACCACGCACTCGATGGGAACGATTCGTCGTCGATACTGATGTTTCCAGCCAGGTAGTGCTGGATACTCATCCTCCTCTTCGCCTTCATGAGCGTCGGAGTCTTGATCCCAGACTTGGAAGCATCAGAGTTATAACCAGAACTTGTGGATGCACCACCTGACCGAGGGCGCGACGTACCTTCCTCTTTGAACACATCAGAGAAACGCTGGCAGTGGAACGCCGGCGAGGAAGGAACGCCAATGTTGAGAGTACATGTTGATGAGGCCGCGGGCGCGGAGATGCAGGGCACCCTGGACGAACTGATCGCCGAAGGGGCCCGGCGGATGCTGGCCGCTGCCCTCGAGGCCGAGGTCGACGCCTACCTGACCGGCCTGGCCGACGAGCGGGACGAACAGGGCCACCGTCTGGTGGTCCGCAACGGGCATGCGAATGCCCGGTCGCTGGTCACCGGAGCGGGCCCGGTCGAGGTCCGGGCCCCACGGGTGGACGACCGCCGGGTCGACGAGGTGACCGGGGAGAGGATGCGGTTCCGGTCCTCGATCCTGCCCCCGTGGGCGAGGAAGTCCCCGAAGGTGGCCGAGGTGCTGCCGCTGCTGTACCTCCACGGGATGAGCTCGGGGGACTTCGTCCCGGCTCTCGAGGAGTTCTTTGGCGCGGCCGCCGGGCTGTCGGCCTCGGTGATCACCCGGCTCACCACCGAGTGGCAGAAGGACCAGGACCAGTTCGCCCACCGGTCCCTCAAGGACGTCGACTACGTCTACGTGTACGCCGACGGCATCCACTTCAACGTCCGACTGGAAGAGGCACGCCTGTGTGCCCTGGTCATCGTGGGTGTGCGCACCGACGGGACCAAGGAGCTGATCTCGATCAGTGACGGTCATCGGGAGTCGACCGAGTCGTGGGCGGACGTGCTGCGGGGATTGAAGCGGCGGGGCATGACCGCCCCGGTGCTGGCCGTCGGCGACGGAGCGCTGGGATTCTGGGGGGCCCTCTCTGAGGTCTTCCCCGAGACCGTCCACCAGCGGTGCTGGGTGCACAAGATGGCCAACGTCATGAACGCCCTGCCCAAGTCGGCCCAGCCCGCCGCCCGGGCCGCACTCAAAGAGGTTCGTGACGCCGAGGACAAAGAGCACGCCGAGCAGGCCCTCGATCAGTTCGTGAAGGACTACGAGGCCAAGTGGCCAAAGGCAACCGAGAAAGTCGAAAAGGACCGCGAGGAGCTGCTGGCGTTCTACGCCTTCCCGGCCGAGCACTGGATCCACTTGAAGACCACCAACCCCATCGAGTCCACGTTCGCCACCGTGCGACTGCGGACCAAGGTGACCAAGGGACCGGGCTCACGAGCTGCAGGACTCGCCATGGCCTACAAGTTGATCGAGTCGGCCCAGACCCGGTGGCGGGCGGTCAACGCACCGCACCTCGTCGCGCTGGTTCGGGCCGGTGCGAAGTTCGAAAAGGGGGTGATGATCGAGCGATCAGACGAGCTGGACGAGGAGGTCGCCGCGTAGTCGATCAGATTTCCATCCACAGGTCTTGACTATTTCTCGAAGCATCAAGCTTGATGGTCCAACTGTCTGCGGCACAATCGGGCTTGTCTTTCAGGTACTCCCACAGCCATCGAGCGGCCTCTTCCAGCCTCTTCGCCTTCCCCCACTCTTTGTCAGGAAATGGGGGAGCGTGACGGGTCTCGGGCAGAAGCATCCTCTGATCTTTCGACTTGGTGCTCCGGGTTCTGTAGGAGCCACATATGCACGGCAGAAGCATGGCGACAGGTGTCAGTGGAAGGCACAACGGACCCTACTGTGCTTCGATGCAGCCTCACTGATCGAGATGTCCCTGAGCGGCTCCCGCAGGAGAAATCCACGCCCAGTTCCGGGTGGCCAGTACCGGAACGTCCCCCTCCTCGCCGCTGGCGACCTGGATCTAGAAGCCCACCATTGCGTCCGGTGGAGGGGAGCAGGGGCTTCTTTCGACCGACCTGGGCAGTTGGTGCCTCCCGACCGCTGGCGCTCTCACTCTCCTCACAGACTCTCTACCGAGGTACTCCCCGTCGTCCCCATCTGACCCCAGTACCTCGGTAGTCGAACGAGCGCAGAGCAGGATCTAGAGCGGCTGTCTGCTACAGAGCGACGATCATTCACCCCCGCCCGTAGAACGCCCTCAGAGCCCCGTGCGGATGGTGTGAGAGGGTCTCTGCATCACGCAGCGTTAGCGGCTCTGATGCCCCGCACGCTGATCTTGGCGACGGTGGCACAGCGGTAGGTGATCTCGATCCGCTCAGGATCGAACCGGTCCCGTCCATCGGAGTGAGCACCGCTACAGGTTGGCGCCGCCTGAGTTGCCACCTCCGCTAGATGATCCCGTGCGATGGGCTTAGCGACCGTTGGCGCACACAGGGGAGGCCGGGACTTGGGACGTGTAACGGGCCGCCCTGCATCGCAACGGGACGAGCATTCACGACGTAGGAGCCGGAGCTAGTTGCAGAGCACCACGCAAGGTGTCATCGTCAGCGTGTGCCGTCTCTAGATCGGATTGCAACTGCGCAGCGTCCTGTTCCGTGGCATCCGCACTCAGTTTGTTCAGGTCACGAATCAGAGTCTTAGCGTCTGCCTGATCGGCTGCCGGAAACGTGATCGCCTGAAGTTGCTGAGCGGCATGCCAAAAGCGGTCGTAAGGGCTGAGTAGTTGGGACCGCTGGCATCTGCATTCACCTGACTGTCAAGGTTGTTGAGGATGCCGAGCACTTGAGGTCCCACGGATGGCGCCGCTGTGGTCGTGGTGCTGGCTAGTGAAGTAGTCGATGGCGAAGCCGTGTGAGCAACCACGGTAGTGGTCGGATTGCTAGCCGTCGAAGAACCACATGCACCCAACGCCGCCCCCACTACCACGGCAGGACCGGACCGGTCACGACCATCAACCCGGCAGACATCGAAGTCGGTGTCAGTCTCAACGGCACGACCACTTGGTTCAGGCCTACCGAACTGGCCCCACAGTGACCTATGAGAGCGCTGGAGGAGCCTCCAAGCCCCGCAAAATACCTCTGTGGTCGTTGGTGGGGGAGCACCCGAGGCAGATCGGGCAGCTTTCGCCAGCTGTCCGGCCGGAGGGCACGCAGGGACGATGAACGCACCGACCGAAAATAAACGCCCAAGAATGTACCTAGGTAGTAGCTCAATCAGTATCTAGGTACTTAGACGAATAGCTAGCAATACGACGCCTCCAGCAAATATTTAAGCAAATCTTCTGACTAGGAATAACGGCCGAAGAAGTTGGTTGACAAAAGCGTAAATGACTGTCGTTTGGTCGGCTCCGAAAGCTCAAGTCGAGCATTCGCCTTAAAAAGGTGGGTTCGCCCACCGGAAAGTAGGACCATCAAATGACAACAATCAATGCAGTAGAGAACAGCACCGGGCAGAAGCTTTTGGCTGAGCATTTGCTAGCCGAGTCACAATGGCGACAGGAGATCGCAGAGCAGTTCCCTGACGATTTCCGCAACGAACGATCAGCTCAGTCGTTGGCTGATCTCGCTTCGTTTGTCACCCGTATGCCAGCGGACCACATCATCTTCCAAGCCGTCTCGGCGGTCGAAGTGATTGATGTTCTGATGTTGGAGCCTGAAGCATCGGCTATGGCCGCACGCTACGGCTTCACTGATCATGTTTTCGAGCCAACCGAGTCGGAGATGGAGGAGTTCCTCGTGGATCTCGTCCAGACACACATAGGGGAATCCCTAACCTCCTTTGAGCTTTGCGCATCCGGCTCCGATGTGGATGATCAGGTCGAGACACTTGAAGAGTGGGGTGCTCGCCTCGCATTATTCGTGGCCGACGCACAGCAGCACGATCCCCGGCTTGCTCACTGAAGCTCGGAAAAATGCGAGATCGAGTTCGATGCACTCACCTGCCGAGTGCCTCGGACCCGGGGCAGAGGACCAATGAGGCAACCGTCATGATCATCCTCCCGAAGGACCATCCGCTGGCAAAAACCTTCGCCGTGGGACCAACGCAGATCGGAGACGCAGCGGACTTGCTGCCGAGGTCGTCGGCTTCGAGCTAGGTGAGATCGTCATCGTGAAGCTGGCGAATCCCTACCCGTGGTACGGCACCTCGCTACCACGGTCGCTCCGGACCGTCGCGACCATCAATCCGGCCGACATCGAAGTCGGTGTCGACCTGACGGGCACTGTGACTTGGTTCCGCACAGACGAAGTCGTGGCTCTCTGATGGCCACCTATACACACGCCAGAAGGGGCCTGCAAGCCCCGCAAAGCAGCCAATGACGGGGTATGAGGTACCTCGGGAACAGAAACAGCGACGGCGAGGGCGTCATCGTGACTCTCGTCATCATGGACTTGGGCGACCCATCTGGTGGCGACGATCCGGTCCATCTCGGTTCTCGGAGACTCTTCGTCAGCCCACAGGAGGCCGCCGACCTCATTGGGTCATCACGAGGCTATGTGTACTCACTACTCAACAAGGGCCACCTGAAGAGCCTCAAGCTCGAAGGTAGGCGGATGATCCCGGCCTCCGAGATCGACCGTCTCACCCAGTTGGCAGAGTTTGACCATGACCAACAACCGGGATAGCGATGAGGGTCGGGCCGGTACTCGGAAGGCTGGAAACGGCGAGGGCACTTGGTTCCGCCTTCCGAATGGCAGCATTCGGGTCGAGATAACCGTACGAGATGCCAAGGGCCGACTGAAACGCAAGACCAGAAACGTGAAGGGCGGCTCCGGTGAGATGGGCCGCAAGAGGCAGGCACTCAAGGAACTTCAGAATGCCTACCCGGATGGCAGGATCCCAGATCCCGGTCAAACGGTGGCTGAGTGTCTGGACGAGTGGAGCAAGCACTACTTGTCAGGCGTGGCGGGTTCCACGGCTGAGAACTACATGAGCATGATCGACCTGCATATCCGCCCGACCATTGGGTCAAAGTTGCTTTCGGAGTTGACGACATCCGACGTGAACGCCTTCCTGATTGGCATGGCTTCGGCTCGTCGTGGCGAGGACGCAGAGGGCAATGGCCGTGTCGGCTACGCAAAGTCCACTATCAGGCTGGCGAAAAAGGTCTTGGGCATGGGCCTTCAGCACGCAAAGTCCGAAGGTCGTGTACCGGAGAACGTCGCTCGTGAGGCGAAGATTCCTGATGCACCAGAACGTAAGACCCGTTCTTTCACGAAGAGTGAGGTGGAATCCATTCGGATGGCGGCGCACGGTGATCGGTTGGAGGCAGCGTGGCTGATTCAGCTCGGCCTTGGCCTGCGGCCCGGTGAGCTGCTGGCACTTGCATGGGAAGACGTGGTCGGGAATGACTTGCATGTCCGGCACAGCCAGCGTCGTGAAGGGGGCAGACTCATTCCAAGAGGCGGTCTGAAGACGGAAGCTTCGCTGCGTGTATTGGCAATGCCTCAGGACGTGAGAGAGGCTCTTGCAGTCCGGCGAACTGAACAAGAAGCGGAGGAGGCGGCTTCGGAGGAGGTGTGGGAGAACCCGATTGGGCTTGATCTTCACAACGGAGCGTGGCCAGCCAATGCGAGAGGAGACCTACCGGCGACAGTTCCTCGCACTACTACGTCGAGCCGGTGTCGATCCAAAGGACGTGACACCTCATACGTTCCGCCATACAGCAACCTCCCGCTTGGTAGATGCTGGCGTCCCGCTCGGAACCATTAGTGACCTACTCGGCCACGTGGATCTGACGATGTTGGTGAAGAACTACCGACACAGCACATCATCAAAGGTGACCGGGCACGTGGCTGCGTTGGACGGTGTCCTAGCTGCCAACAGTCGTGAGGCTCGCAGCGAAAACGAGTAGCTACCGAAGTAGCTACGCATCGTTGAACACGGGTGACGATATAGGACACCAATGAAACGGAATGGGCTCTGACCAGGTCAAATATGAACACCGATGACAGGGATGCTCAATCGGCGACGGACTGCCAGTCAAGCGCTCTACCAACTGAGCTATACCCCCGAAGGTCGCCTCAGAGTATCAGCACCTTTTCGGGTGACGAGGAGGCCGTTCGACGCCGGACCGGGTGGCGGCCCTGCCCCCAACCGGGTGGCGGCCCTGCCCCCAACCGGGTGGCGGCCGTCCCGTCGAGCGCCACCCGGCTGCTCCTGTCGTCCTGCCGACAATTCGGCCACCCTTGTCGCTACCATGCAGCCTCGATCACCGGCAGGTGCCGACGGTCGGACACCGCGTGGTGCCGACGAGTCGGGGAGACGAAGGGGCAGCAGTGGGCGATTCGGTCGAATACCGGGACGGGGTCTTCGTGGGGACCCCGGCAACCCTTGGCACTGCGGCGACCGACGAGCCCGGGGGTGCGCGGGCCTCCACCGGCACCGCACTCGCGGTCCGTCCCGGTGACTCGCTGGCCGGCACGGCGGGTCCTCCGGTAGCCGTCGGACTCGATGAGCGGCCTGCCGGCCTCGCGCCGCTTCCGACCCGGGATGCCGGCCGAGCCCGTCGGATCGCCGCCGTGGCCGTGGTTGTCTCGCTCGTCGCCGCCGGGGCGGTCGCCGTCGCGGCCGGCGCGGCTGCCGCTGGCGGAGGGTCCGGGTCGGGGGCGACGACCCCCGGTTCCTCCCGGGGCGCCCTGGCAGGAGCGGCCACCCGGTCGATGGCAGCCCGGTCGGTCGCCTTCACCGTGCAGGCGTCCCAGACTTCGGGCGCCACGACCACCACGCTGCTCTCCGGATCCGGTGCGGTCGATCTGGCTACCGATGTGAGCCGGGTGAGTGCGTCCGTTCCCGCGCTCTCGGGCATCGTCGGCAGCGGAGACGACACCGTCTCGCTGGTCACGAGCGGCAGTGCCGTCTACGTCGGCGTCCCGGCCCTCGCCCCGCTGACCGGCGGGAAGACATGGCTCGGGGGCACGCTGCCGAAGGACGGTCACCCCGGTTCCTCCGGCCAGGCGACCCTCGCCATCCTCGCCGACCCGGCCCGGCTCATCGGCCTGCTCGGCTCATCAGCGGGACCGGTCACCAGAGTCGGCCCGGCCGTCCTCGGCGGGGTGCCGACCACCGAGTACCGGACGACGGTGAGCCTCGCAGGACTCGCCTCCCGCCTCGATCGCGGCCACGCGCTCGGAGCCCGGGCAGCGGCAATCCTCGGCCGGATCGGGAACACCTCCGTGCCGGTCACGGCCTGGGTGGCCGGCGACGGCACCCTCCGCCAGCTCTCGGCCTCGATCCTCCTCACCCGGGCGACCCTCGGCGGACTGGTCGGGGAGGTCGCCTCCGGCTCCGCAAACGGGTCTGCAGCCACCCGGTCCACGGCAGCCACCACGCTCACCGTCGGCTTCTCCCACTACGGAGAGCCGGTGGCCGTGAGTGTGCCACCCTCGGCACAGGTCACCAACCTCGGCTCGGTCCTCTCCCTGCTGCCGCGCGACATTTCGCGATTCGGGCACGACCTCTCCGGACTCGCCGCCGGCATCTGAACACCCGCTCTGCGCTCCGGCAGGCGGGCGCTCGCCCGCTGACCGGTACCATCGTGCCCCATGGCACGGGCCTATGACGTCACCGCGGTGGAGAACAAGTGGCAGCGCCGCTGGAACGACGAGGGCACCTATGAGGTGGACGCCGACGACCCCCGCCCCCCCTGGTACGTCCTCACCATGTACCCCTACCCGTCGGGCCCGGCCCACATGGGCCACGTCCGCAACTACACGTTCGGCGACCTCCTCGTCCGCCACCGGACCATGCTCGGCCACGCCGTGCTCTCGCCGTTCGGCTTCGACTCGTTCGGGCTGCCCGCGGAAAACGCGGCCATCACCACCGGCACCCACCCCCGGATTTTCACCGAGGCGCGGATCGCCGAGCTCAAGGAGTCGATCCTCTCGCTGGGTGCCGTCTACGACTGGCGCCGCGAGATCCGCAGCCACGATCCCGAGTACATCAAGTGGAACCAGGTCATCTTCGAGAAGCTGCTCGCCGCCGGGCTCGCCTACCGTGCCAACGCACCGGTCAACTGGTGCCCCGGCTGCCAGACGGTGCTGGCCAACGAGCAGGTTCTCGTCGACGGCACCTGCGAGCGGTCGGGCGACCTGGTGGAGGTCCGTGATCTCGAGCAGTGGTTCTTCCGGATCACCTCCTACGCCGACGAGCTGCTGGCCGGCCTCGACGACCTCGCGTGGCCCGAGCGGGTCAAGACCATGCAGCGCAACTGGATCGGCCGTTCGGAGGGGGCCGAGTTCGACCTCGTGGTCGAGGGGCGTGACGGATCGGACGGACGCGAACGGCTCGCGCTGCGGGTCTTCACCACCCGCCCGGACACCTCGTTCGGGATGACCTACGCGGTCGTCGCCCCCGAGCACCCGCTGGTCGACGAGCTCACGACCCCCGAGCACCGAAGCGAGGTCGAAGCGCTGCGGGCCCGCGCCGCCGCGAGCTCGGAGCTCGAGCGACTCTCAGAGTCCGGTGCCACACTGGCCAAGCGCGGCGCGTTCACCGGTTCCTCGGTGGTCAATCCCTTCACCGGGACGGCGGTCCCGGTCTACGTGGCGGACTACGTGCTCATGGGGTACGGGACGGGCGCGATCATGGCCGTCCCCGCCGAGGACGCCCGGGACTGGGACTTCGCCCATGCGTACGGGCTCCCGGTGGTCCGCACCGTGCGCCCCCCCGACGGGTGGGACGAGCACGGCGGCCCGGACGGACGACCGGGCGGCGCGTACACCGGCTCTGGCGAGAAGATCAACAGCCGGTGGCTCGACGGCCTGGACATCCCGACCGCCAAGGCGCGGGCCACCGACTGGCTCGAGGAGCAGGGCATCGGCGAGCGGAAGGTCAATTACCGGCTGCGCGACTGGCTCATCTCGCGCCAGCGGTTCTGGGGCTGCCCGATCCCGGTTGTGTACTGCCCCGACCACGGCATCGTCCCGGTGCCCGTCGCCGATCTGCCCGTGCTCGCCCCCGACGACGTGGAGTTCCTCCCGACCGGCGTCTCGCCCCTCGCAACCAGCGAGCACTTCCTGCATACGACCTGCCCGACCTGTGGCGGCCCGGCCACCCGCGAGACCGACACCATGGACACGTTCGTCGACTCGTCGTGGTACTTCCTCCGGTTCACCGACCCGTGGACGAGGGGGTGCCCTTCGACCCGGAGATCGCCCGCCACTGGATGCCGGTCGACCAGTACATCGGCGGCATCGAGCACGCCATCCTCCATCTCCTGTACGCCCGGTTCTTCACCAAGGCGCTCGTCGACGTGGGGATCGCGCCCGACGGCCTCCGCGAGCCGTTCGCCCGGCTGTTCACCCAGGGCATGATCCGGATGGGCGGCACCAAGATGTCGAAGTCCAAGGGCAACCTGGTGGCACCGTCGAGCTACATCGGCACGGTCGGTGCCGACGCGCTGCGCCTGTTCCACCTCTTCGTGGGTCCGCCCGCCGACGACGTGGACTGGACCGACCAGACCGACAGCGTGATCGACGGCTGCGCGCGGTTCCTCGACCGGGTGTGGCGGCTGGCCGTCCCCGCCGAGCCGCACCAGGACCCGGTTGGAGGGGACGATCCCGCTCCGGGGGCGCTGGCCGTCCGGCGGGCCACCCACCGGCTCGTCGACCGGGTGTCCCGGGACTTCGAGCGGTGGTCCTACAACACCGCCGTGGCCGCCTGCATGGAGTTCGTGAACCTCCTCCATCCCTACGCCCGCGACGGCGGTCGTCCCGACGTGATCGACGAGGCGGTGGACACCCTGCTGTTGCTGCTGGCACCGATGACTCCCCACCTCGCCGCCGAGGCGTGGGAGCGCCGCCACGGTGACCACATCCATCTGCTGCCCTGGCCTGCCGCCGATCCCGATCTGGTGGCCGAGGACACGGTGACCATGGTGGTCCAGGTCAACGGCAAGGTGCGCGCCCGCTTGGAGGTGGCGCCCGGGATCAGCGAGGCCGACGCCGAGGAGCTGGCCCTCTCCTCGCCCGCCGTGCTCGCCGTGCTCGACGGGGCGAGCCCGAAGCGGGTCATCGCCAAGCCACCGAGGCTGGTCAACATCGTCGTCTGAGCCCCGGTAGACCAGGCGACCTTGCGCCGCTACGAGAATCCGGCCAACACCTCGGCCCACCGCTCCGCAGGAATTCCCGAGGGGGCGTAGACGTTGAACCGGTCGACCAGGCCGTCGAAGCGCGACCGCACCATTGTCGGGAGGGCATCGAGGTCGCCGACCACGGCGAAGGCCTCGAGCAGTTCGTCGTCGATGAGACCGGCCATCTCGTCCCAGGCGCCGCGCTTCGACAGGGTGTTGAGATCGTCCTGCAGCGCGCCCCACCCGTGCAACTCGAGGACCGGCCGGTAGGCGGGGGTCGATCCGTAGAAGGCGAGCTGCTTCCTCGTCGCGGCCATGGACGCCTCGAACCCGGCATCATCGATCCCGGTCACCACCATGCCCGGCAGGGAGACCTGGAGGGCCGACCGCGATCGCCCGCCGAGGGCGATCCCGCGTTCGAGGGCGGGCAGGGTCACCTCGCGGAGGTAGCGCTCGGTGGTGAAGGAGTGGGCCAGCAGCCCGTCGGCCACCTCGCCGGCCACCTCCGCCATCCGTGTGCCGACCGCTGCGAGGAAGACCGCGGGATTGCCGAACGGGTTGGGGCCCGGGTCGAACATCGGCGTCATCAGGGTGTGGCGGTAGAACTCGCCCCGGAAGGCGAGGCGGCTGCCGTCGGCCCAGCTCGCCCAGATGGCCCGGATGGCGAGGATGAGCTCGCGCATCCGGGGCGCAGGGTGCGACCAGGGCATCGAGAACCGTTTCTCGATATGGGGCTTGATCTGCGACCCGAGACCGAGCATGAACCGGCCCCGGGCGATGGTCTGGAGGTCGTTGGCCGTCGTGGCCAGGGTCATCGGGTTGCGGGCGAAGGCCACGGCGATCCCGGTGCCGACCTGGATGCGCTCCGTATGGGTTGCGGCCAGGACCAGGGGGAGGAAGGGATCGTGGCTGGTCTCGGCCGACCAGAGCCCGTCGTAGCCGGCCGCCTCGGCCTCCCTGGCCCGGTCCACCACGGCTGCCGGGTCGAAGCCGATGGTCCCGTCGATGCGCATGCGGCACGGTAGCAAGCGGGTCCGCGAGGCAGCTGAGTACCCCGAAAAGAGAAAAAGTCGGATTAGTAGTTGCGTGACCACTCACCGTGGCGCCACAATTGGGTCGTGGCAGCGACTACGGACTCTCGAGAGCTGCTCATGGTCGGCCCGCTGGTAGCCGTGCCCGCCCCCCGGCACCCGCTCACCCCGCGGCCGGTGCCGAGCGCGCCGGTGGCTCCCGGGGTCGACCCACCGGCAGCCGGGACCGGCTCGGCGCCGTCGGCGGGCGCAGCCGCCGCCGTCGACACCCGGATCAGCGACGAGGACCGCAACCGCTACGGCGTCCTTCTCGACCGGGCCGCCGACCGGGGTCTGCTCTCGCCGGCCGACTACCAGGTCCGGCTCGGGGAGCTCGCCGAGGCGACCACGATGGAGGAGATGCACCGCATCGTGACCGACCTCCCCGTGTTCGCCGCTCCGCCGGCCAAGACCAACGGCGGCTCACGGCGCCGGTCGGTGGCCCCCTGGGGCTCCGCCGCACGGGGCGCGTCGCCCGACGCGCCCTGGGTCGGGACTCCGGGCGACCGGTCCTTCGACGGGCGTGGTCGATGGCTCGTGTTGGCCGTGCTGGTCGCCGTGCTCGTCGTCTCGCTGGTCGTGCTGGCCGTGTTCGCGGCCCACCTGACCCACGTCCGGTCCACCGGGCTGCCGGTCTGGCGACCCTGGTCGGGCGCGACCGGCCTCAGTGCCCTTCGCCTCTGAGGAATTGCTCGAGCTCGGCGGCGATCTCGTCCCCGCTGGGCAGCTCGCTGTCGGTACCGAGCGACGTGCCCTCTTCGGAGTCGAGCGCCGCCTCGAGCCGGCGGACCATCTCGAGGTGGTCGGGGTTGGCGCCGATGAGCTCGTCGACCTGGGCCCGCGAGGCCTCCCCGGCGGTCCGCAGCGATGAGGAGTCAAGGACCGTCCCGCTGACCGCGCAGAGGCCTTCGATCAGAGCGGCGCTGGCCTCGGGGTAGGGCATGGCCGAGACGTAGTGCGGGACCCGGGCCCAGAGGCCGATGACCGGGATCCCGGCCTCGCCGAGGGCCACCTCGAGGGCGGCCTGCACACCGGCCGGCACCTCCAGGGTGCCGTGCACGGTGCCCACCCGCCCGGCCAGATCCGCGGAGCTCGGGGGGACGGTGGAGGCCAGCCGCACCGGCCGGGTGTGGGGGGTCGGTGCCGGGAACGCGCCGAGGCCGACCACCCGTCGAACGTCGAGGATCTCCGCCAGCTCGACCACCGCACGGATGAAGCTGCGCCACCGGAAGTCGGGCTCCGGCCCGGTCAGGTAGACCAGGTCCGCACCCGCCCGGTCCTTGCCGGCCACCAACCGGATGGTCGGCCAGGTGAGCTCGGTGGTCACCCCGTCCTCGAGGCGGGCGATCGGGCGTCGGGCCCGCTGGTCGATGAGCGGCTCGGTGTCGAAGGTGGCCACGACCGCTGTGGGGGAGGTGGTGAGGAGGTGGGTGATCGCAGCAGTGGCACCCATCCCGGCGTCGACCCAGCCTTCGAGGGCGACGACCATCACCGGATGCTCGATCCGGGAACCGGGCGGTCGCCCCCAGCCGGGATCGATCTCGTAGAGGGGAGCGGGGTCGGCGCCGCTCACAGGGACTCCACCTCTGCCAGGGCCAGCTCGCCGAGTCTCCCGACGTGGTCGGCGAACCGGTCGACCCCGCTCCGGTCGCCGGCGGCAGCCCCCCCGGCGTAGCGGGCGTGGACCCCCTGCAGGATGCAGGCCAGCTTCCAGAACCCGAAGGCCCGGTAGTAGGGGACCGAGGAGACGTCGAGTCCGGACGCGGCGGCATAGCGGTCGAGCAGCTCGGCGCGGGTGGCGAACCCGGGCAGGGTGGTCGGGGCGACGCCGAGCAGCGCCTGGATCGGGTCGCCGTCCTCGGCCCAGTAGACGAGCAGGAGGCCGAGGTCTGCAAGCGGGTCGCCGAGGGAGCAGATCTCCCAGTCGAGGATGGCCGACACGGTACCCGCATCGTCGAGGACCGTGTTGTCCAGCCGGTAGTCCCCGTGCACGATCGAGACCCCCTGCTGTTCGGGGATCCGCGCCGCGAGCAGCGCGTGCACCGCGTCGACGACCGCCGGCCCGCGGGTGCCGTCGACCGTGGACTGGGTGAACTGCCCCTCCCACCGCTTGAGCTGGCGTGCGATGTACCCGTCGCGGCGGGCGAAGTCCCCGAGGCCGACCGCGTCCACGTCGACCCGGTGGAGGCCGGCCAACGTGTCGACGAGCGAGTCACTCGCGTGGGCTCGTGCGCCCTCGTCGAGCTCCGCCGCGGACGCCTCGTCGCGCAGGATGTGGCCCTCGACGAACGACATCACGTAGAAGGGGGCTCCGTTGACCTCCGGGTCGGTACAGAGCCCGAGCGTGCGGGGCACCGGGACGTCGGTACCGCCGAGTGCGGTGATGACCGTGTGCTCGCGTGCCATGTCGTGGGCGGTCGGCAGGACGTGACTCGTCGGTGGCCTGCGCAGTGCAACGGCATGGCCCGCCGCGTCGGTGACCTTGTAGGTGAGGTTGGATCTCCCCCCGGCGATGAGCTCGAAGGAGAAGGGCGGCCGCGCTCCGGGCACGACCCCGGCAATCCATTCGCTCACCGGGCCTCGTGCGATCCCCTCCACCTCGGGTCCGGCGGCGTGCGTGACCACATCCATGCCCCGACGCTACCCGCGCCACCCGCACCTTCCTCGCCACGGCCGGCCGCTGCGGTCCGCCCGATATCGTCGGGGGGATGGTCGACGTCATCGATGCCACATTCGAGGAGGAGGTCCTGCGGCGCTCCTCAGAGGTCCCGGTCGTGGTGGACCTCTGGGCGCCGTGGTGCGGGCCCTGTACGACCCTCGGCCCGATGCTCGAGCGGGTGGTGGCGGCCACGGAGGGTGCAGTCGCCCTGGCCAAGGTCAACGTGGACGAGAACCCGCAGATCTCGGCCGGGTTCCAGGTCCAGTCGATCCCGGCAGTCTTCGCCCTGCGGGACGGTGCGGTCGTCGACCAGTTCATCGGCGCCCTGCCCGAGGAGGCGGTTCGGTCGTTCGTCGAGGGGCTCGTGCCCACCGCGTCCGAGGCCGACCGGCTGGCGTCCGACGGCCGTGCCGCGGGGGACGAGGACCTCCTCGGGCGTGCGCTCGAGCTGCAGCCCGATCACCCCGAGGCCATCGCTGCGCTGGCCGGGTTGCTCATCGGCAGGGGAGCCACGGACGAAGCGGTGACGCTGCTGCAGCGGATCCCCGAGACGCCCGAGACGAGGCGCCTGCTGGCCGAGGCCCGGCTCGCCGCCCACCACGGCGACCTCGGAGACTCCGACGTGGACACCAGGCTCACCGGGCTGTTGGAACGGGCGCGGGACGAGCCCGACGCCCATCAGGAATTCCTGGACCTGCTCGAGACGCTCGGGCCCGAGGACCCTCGCACCGCGACCTACCGCAAGGCCCTGGCCTCCCGGCTCTTCTGACCGCTCCACCGGCTCGGCAGAGGCCGGTAGCGTCGGACCGGTGCGCGCCACGACCCTCCGCCTCGGACAGCGGGTCCTCCCGATCGGCCAACGCGCCCTCGTCATGGGCATCCTCAACCGGACCCCCGACTCCTTCTACGACAAGGGCGCGACCTTTGCGCTCGACGACCTGGTCCGGCGCGCCGCCGGCATGCTCGAGGAGGGGGCCGACCTGCTCGACGTGGGTGGGGTCAAGGCCGGCCCCGGCCCCGAGGTGAGTGAGGCAGAGGAGCTCGACCGGGTCGTCCCGGCCATCGAGGCCCTCGCCGCCCGGTTCGACGTCGCGCTGTCGGTCGACACCTGGCGCGCCTCGGTGGCGCGCGAGGCCTATGCAGCCGGAGCGGTGGTGGGGAACGACATCAGCGGGTTCTCCGACCCCGACTACCTGCCGGCCGCCGTCGCCGCGGGTGCGACGGTGGTCGCGACCCACATCCGTCTCGGACCGAGGATCCCCGATCCCGCCCCCGTCTATGCCGACGTCGTCGAGACGGTCTGCCGTTTCCTCACAGAGCGGGCCTCCTCGGCCCTTGCCGCCGGCCTGACCGCGGACCGGGTCGTGCTCGACGCGGGCCTCGACCTCGGCAAGACGGCCGAGCAGTCGCTGACCCTGCTGCGTGCCTCGGACCGGCTCGCAGATCTCGGGTTCCCCCTGCTGCTGTCGGCGTCGAACAAGCCGTTCCTCGGCGTGCTCCTCGGGCTCGAGATCGGCGAGCGCCGCGACGCATCGTTGGCCGCAACCGCACTCGGTGCGGCCCTCGGCTGCCGGATCATCCGGGTCCACGAGGTCGGTGCCCACCGCCAGGTCTGCGACGTCCTCGCCGCGGTCGCGTCGGTCGCGTCGTGAGCGCACGGACACCGGTGACGTCATCCGCGGTGCTCTGCCAGTCGAGGCAGCTGCCTACCTGGTGCGAGGGGACGATCCGGGGCTGGTGGCACAGGCCGCCCACGCGCTGGTCGGCCGACTGGTCGGCGACGGTGACCCGTCGATGACCGTCGAGGAGTTCGGTGGCCCGGGAGTCGACCCCGTCGACATCGGAGCGGTCATCGACGCCTGTACGACGCCGGCGTTCCTGGTGGAGCGGCGGGTGGTGGTGGTCCGGGAGGCCGGACAGATCACCGCCGCGGACGCCAAGCGCCTCGCCGCGTACGTTGCCGACCCCCTGCCCACGACCGTCCTGGTACTGGTGGGCGGCGGCGGCGCGGTCCCACCGGTCCTGTCCAAGGCGGTCGGGGTCGCGGGTGAGGTCCTCGACACGTCGGTGGGGACGGGCAGGGCCCGGTCCCAGTGGCTGACCGACCACTTGAAGGGCGGCCCGGTCCGGCTCGACGGCGCGGCGGCGGCCCGGCTCGCGGACCACCTGGGATCGGACATGGGCCGGCTGGTCGGGCTGCTCGACACGCTGGCCGCCGCCTACGGAGCAGGAGCCACGGTCACCCTCGACGACCTCGAGCCGTTCCTCGGCGAGGCCGGCGCCCTCGCCCCGTGGGACCTGACCGATGCCATCGATGCGGGGGCGACGGCGCGTGCCCTGTCCGTGCTCCAACGGATCCTGACCGCCGGCGACTCCCACCCGCTCGTGGTCCTCTCGCTGCTCCACCGGCACTACCGTCAGATGCTCCGGCTGGACGGCTCCGGGGTGACCACGCCGGAGCAGGCCGCCGAGGTGCTCGGGCTGAGGAGTGCCTTCCCCGCCAAGAAGGCCCTCGCCCAGGCCCACAAGCTCGGCCCGGGTCGGATCGCCCGGGCCATCCGTCTTCTGGCCGACGCAGACCTCGACCTGCGCGGGGCGACAGCACTGCCGGGGGATGCTGTCCTCGAGGTGCTCGTGGCCCGCCTCAGCCGGCTGGTCCGCCAGGGACGCTGACGGGGGGGACAGACGGACCAGCCGGTAGAGGGGAAAGGGTGCCGTGCGGCGGAGTCGCCGGTCAGACGGTCACGGCGTCGCGGTCCTGGAGCCCGGCGTCGGCGACGTTCTCGGTCCAGTGCGCTCCGTCCCAGTAGCGGAACTCGTGACGGCCGGTCGGGTCGGCTTTCCAACCCGACGGGACGGTCATGGTCGTGCTCCCGGTGGCGGTGTCGGCCACCCGCTCGACGCCCGGGACGGAGTCGCGCTGGCGCGGCCGGTAGGCGCGGGCCAGTCCGACCGGTGAGCGCAGGGTGGAGGTGCCTCCGGTGTGCACGAAGCTGCCGCCGCCACCGACCGGAAGCGAGGCGGGCTCCCCGAAGGGGTACGGTCCCTCGCCGCGGATCTCGCCGAAGCTGCCGAGCGCCACTGGTGCGGCGATGGTGCCGAGCGGCCGGCCGTCCTGGCGCTGCTTCTGCACCGACTCCTCGCCGAAGCGCTCGAATGGGAGGCTCGCCGCCCGCCCCGCCGATGCGACGGACACGACCTTGGGCCGGGCCCCGAAGACGTACATGCCGAGCCCGATCAGCGGAAGGAGGAGGATCAGGACGAGGTAGGCGATCCTGCTCTCCTCGGTTGACCGCCAGGCCCATCCCGGGTGCCGGAAGAGGTCGATCACGCCGGCGGCCATCGAGACGGCCACCAGGGCGATCACCAGCTCGATGGAGAATGCGTTGGGACCTGCGATCTGTGCGGTCATTGAGCACTGCCTCCTGTTGTTGCCGATGTCACGGGGTGGATTGTGGTCACTGAAGGCTCAGTCGGTGTGGGGTGTCCGTTCTGGTGCTCCCGGGGATATCCCGGGGGTCGTGGATCCCGCACCGCCTGGCTACGACGGGTCTTGCTACGTCCGGGGACGCCTGGTCGGTCAATGACTGCGTGCTGTATGTGAATCATCGGTGTTGCGGAGGCACTGCATCATCACTCTTAGTGTTCACCATGTGACGCATAGTAGTCAAGCGTTGGGAGGAGATTTTCCTCGGCGTCAGCGGAAGTCTCGTGAGGCCGGGACTGGGCCGAGTGGCAGCGGCTCGAATCTCTCGGCGACCAGGGTCATCGACCCCTCCGACCGTTCGACCCGACCCCGTACCAGGAGCGCCGGGCAGGACCGGGCCACCGACTTCCACCGGATCCAGGCACCCCGGGAGCACACGATGTTGACCATCCCGGTCTCGTCCTCGAGGTTCAGGAACACCGCTCCGCGGGCGCTCTCGGGTTGCTGGCGGTGGGTGACCACCCCCCCGACGGTGACCCGCTCCCCGGCCGACCGGCCGGCCAGGGCGCCGGCCGGCAGCACCCCGCGCCGGTCCAGTCCACCCCGGGCCAGTTCCATGGCCGTGGTGTCCGGGGTCATGCCGAGTGACCAGAGGTCGTCGGAGGCTCCCTCCCACGGGGTGGGCGCGGGAAGGGGTGGCGGCTCTGCTCCGGTGACCACCCCCGGCAGCCGGTCCGCGGTGGCCTGGGACGCCGCGCCCGCCCCCCAGACGAGGGACCGGCGTCCGGTCCCTCGTCCCGGACGCCGGCCGCCACCCGCCCCGGCTCCTGCCAGGCCGTCGAGGGCGCCGGCAGTGGCGAGCGCCTCGAGCTGGGCGCGGCTCACCCCGGCGCGGCGCACCAGGTCCTCCATGTGGGCCCAGGGGGCACCCGCCTCGATCCGGGCCGCGGTCTCCGCACCCACCCCGCGCACCGACGAGAGGCCGAGGCGCACCGCGCCACCCCGGCGGTGGCCCCGCACCCCGCCGGCTCGGTGGGCTCCTCGGGCTCGAGGGATGCGTCGGCCTGCCCCGCGTTGACGTCGGGCCGCCGGACGACCACCCCGTGGCGCTTGGCATCGGCGACCAGGCTCTGGGGGGACCAGAACCCCATCGGCTGGGCGTTGAGCAACCCGGCGGTGAAGGCGGCCGGGTAGTGCACCTTGCACCAGGCGGTCGAGTAGACGAGGTGGGCGAAGGCCACCGAGTGGCTCTCGGGGAACCCGAAGCTGGCGAAGGCGGCGAGCGCGGTGTACACCTGCTCGGCCACCTCCCCGTCCACGCCGCGGCCGGCCATCCCGGTGAACAGGCGGTCGCGCAGGCGGGCCATGCGCTCGCCGGAGCGCTTGGCGCTCATCGCCTGGCGCAGCTCGTCCGCCTCGGTCGGGGTGAACCCGGCCACGTCGATGGCGATCTGCATCAGCTGCTCCTGGAAGAGAGGGACCCCGAGCGTCCGCTCCAGCGAGGGCCGGAGCAGCGGGTGGAGGTAGGTGACCGGCTCGGTCCCGTTGCGACGCCGGATGTAGGGGTGGACGGCGTTGCCCTGGATGGGCCCGGGACGGATGAGGGCCACCTCGATGGCCAGGTCGTAGAAGCAGCGCGGCTGCACCCGGGGGAGGGTGTTCATCTGGGCCCGGGACTCCACCTGGAACACCCCCACCGTGTCGGCCCGGCACAGCAGGTCGTAGACCTCGTGGCTCCTGCTCGAGTCGTGCCAGGTCGATCTCCACCTGATGGAAGGCGCGCACCAGGTCGACCATGTGGTGGAGCGCGGTGAGCATGCCGAGGCCGAGCAGGTCGAACTTGACCAGGCCGGCCGCCGCGCAGTCGTCCTTGTCCCACTGGAGCACGCTGCGTCCCGGCATCCGGCCCCACTCGACCGGGCAGACCTCGATCACCGGACGGTCGCAGATGACCATGCCGCCCGAATGGATGCCGAGGTGGCGGGGGAAGTCGAGGAGCTCGCCGGCCAGTTCCTGGACCAGGGGTGGGAGGTCCTCCCGCTCACCGAGGGGCTCACCCCGTTCGACCGACTTGGCCCAGACGTCCACCTCGTCGGCGGTGTGCCCGAGCGCCTTGCCCACGTCGCGCAGCGCGGAACGGGACCGGTAGGTGATCACGTTGGCCACCTGGGCGGCGTGCAGCCGCCCGTAGCGGGCGTAGACGTACTGGATGACCTCCTCGCGCCGCGAGGACTCGATGTCGACGTCGATGTCGGGCGGGCCGTCGCGGGCGGGGGAGAGGAAGCGCTCGAAGAGCAGCCCCAGGGAGACCGCGTCCACGTTGGTGATGCCGAGGGCGTAGCAGACGGCCGAGGTGGCGGCCGATCCCCGGCCCTGGCAGAGGATGTCCTCCTCCCGGCAGAAGCGGACGATGTCCCAGACGGTGAGGAAGTACCCCGCGAAGCCGAGCGCGCCGATGACCTCGAGCTCGTGGTCGAGCCGGGCGTAGGCACCTGGGACCCGCTCGGCCCCCTGCGGCCCGTAGCGGTCTGCGGCGCCCCGGCGGACCAGCTCGACCAGCCAGGTCTGCTCGGTGTGCCCCTCGGGCACCGGGAAGTCGGGGAGCCGTGGCGCCACCAGGCGCAGGTCGAACGCGCAGGCGGCACCGATCTCGGCCGCCCGTTCGACCGCCCCGGGCCACCGGGCGAACCGGCGTGTCTGCTCGGCTTCGCCCCGCAGACACGCGGTGGGCGATGGGGGGAGCCACCCCTCGAGGTCCTCGAGTGCCCGTCGGGACCGCACGGCGGCCAGGGCGGTGGCCAGCGGGAAGCGGGCGGGGGTGGCGTAGTGCACGTTGTTGGTGGCGACCGGGTCCACCCCCCGTCCGGCGGCCAGTACGGCCAGGGCGTCGTTGCGGGTGGTGTCGAGCGGTGCGCCGTGGTCCCAGAGCTCGACGGCCACGTGGTCGCGCCCGAAGCGGTCGACGAGATGGTCGAGGGCGCGGCCCGCGGCGCGCGGGCCCTCCCCGGTCAGCGCCGCGGCCAGTGCCCCCTTGCGGCAGCCGGTGAGGACCTGCCAGTGCCCGCCGTGGTGGTCGGCCAGGGCGTCGAGGGTGAGGAGCGGCTTGCCCTTCTCCCCGCCCGCCAGGTGGGCCTCGGCGATGACCCGCCCGAGGCGGGCGTACCCCTCGGGGTCGCGGGCCAGCACCACCAGGTGGGTGCCGTCCGGGTCGGGCATCCCCGTACGCGGGTGGCCGGCGCCCGTCCCCGACAGGGTGAGCTCGGCCCCGAACACGGTGGGCAGGCCGACGGCCCGGGCCGCCCCGGCGAAACGGACCACACCGTAGAAGCCGTCGTGGTCGGTGAGGGCCAGGGCGCTGAGGCCGAGCCGGGCCGCCTCCGCGGCGAGCTCCTCGGGGTGGCTGGCCCCGTCGAGGAAGGAGAAGTTGGAGTGCGCGTGGAGCTCGGCGTAGGCCATCGTCCCGTCCCGCTAGCCGTAGGTGGCTTCGACCCACCAGCGACCCCGTTCGAGCAGGAGCAGGTGCGCGCCTGGCGCGGTGACCGCTTGCAGTCGGGCACCCCGTCGCCGGGACAGCGACCACCACCGCTCGTCCGACGGCCAGGGCCCAGCCCACCCGGAGAGCGCGGCCCAGGGCCCCTCCTCCACCGAGAGGCGGTCGGGCGGGGAGGTGAGCAGGCCGCGTCCCGAGACCCGCACCGGTCCCCCGCGGGCATCGGCCAGATCGGCGCGGAGGGGTGCGGGGTGGACGACAGCCGGGGCCGGCGGGGGGAGCCGCCCGGGCCATGGGGCGCCACCGTCCCGGCCCTTCTGCTCGGCCCGGGCGTTCCAGGTGACGAAGCGGGCGCGCTCCACCGGCCCGCGCCCGCCCTGGAGGTGGGCGGTGACCACGCCGTCGGGGCCGAGGAGGTCCTGGACGGCGTCCAGGCACCTGGCCGCCCGGGCGTCGGTGTCGCTCACCCCGCCCCAGAAGCCGGGCTCGGTCACCACCGGCACCGCAGGGTCCCCTCCGGTGGTCCGGCGCCGGTCGCCGCGGGCCATGCGCAGGCCGGCCGCCTCGCCGGTCCGGCCCCCGGCGACCCGGTGGCCGAGGGCGCCGTCTGCCCCGAACCGCCCGAGCACGTGGGCCTCGGGCAGCGCGGCGAACTCCCCGAGCGTGTGGATGCCCAGGCGGCCGAGCAACTCGGCGAGGTCGGGCAGGCCGAGGATGCCGACCGGCAGCGGAGCGAGGAACTCCGGGGTCCCCCCGACCGGGACGACCAGGCTCCGGCGGGCGGCCAGCACAGCGGCGAACAGCCCGTCGGCCACCCCCACCTCGGCCGGGGTGACGGCCGAGGCCGTGTCACGGACGAGGTCGGCCAGGGCGGCCTCGCCACCGAAGTAGCGGGCGGGCCCGCGTGCCGGCAGCGAACAGATGCCGGGTCGCACGGTGGTCACCCAGGGGCAGAGGGTCTCGATCCTGGCGACCACCGCGGCGAAGGCGCGGAGGGCGGCCCCGCCCTCGTCCTCCTCCACGAGCTCGGGGCAGCGCACGACGAGCAGGCGGTCCATGTCAGATCCCCGGGTCCCCGACCCCGCCCACCGTCCCGTCGGGTGCGGGCAGCCACAGCTGCCGGCTGGCCGGCCGGCTGGCGGACCGGCGCCCGGCCGCGGTCACCGTCATCCGTCGCCGGCGGAGGTATCCCTCGCCGGCCCCGACCCCCTCCCACACCACCTCGTCGACCCGGAACCGGAGGTCGGGTGGCTCGGGCCAGCCGGCACGACCCGCCACCACCACCAGCACGGCTCCGCGCACCCGCGCCCGTGCCACCAGCCGGCGGGCCATGGCCGGCCGCGGTGGGAAGGGGGGGCACAGCACCACCAGGTCGACCCCCTCGAGCAGCGCGGCGGTGGCCTCGCCCCATGCCGGCCCCGGCCGGGGGAGCACGGCCAACCGTCCGAGGTCGATGCCGAGGTCGTTGGCGGCGACCGCACCGAGAGCGGGATGCCCGACCAGCGCGCACCACGAGCCGGCGGCCGAGGCCGCGGACACCAGGGCCAGCGCCACGCTGAGGGCGCCACCGTCCGCGGGACCGTGCACCATCAGGGTCGTCCCCCGGCGCAGGACCCCGTCCGGCAGCAGCCCGGCCAACGGTGCCGCCACCGGGAGGAGGCGGGTCCGGCCGGCGGCGACCGGGCGGGCACGCTCGCCCATCAGGGCCAGGGCGGCGAGGGCGGTCGTGTCGAGCCCACGTTCCAGGCTCCCCCGGGGGGACGGGGTCGTCCCCGCTACGCCGGCCATCCCCGTTCCCCGGGTATCCGCGTCCCGTCGTCGGGGAGGTGCTACGAACATATGTTCGATAGTAGCGAGCGGCAGAACGGTCTGCCCAGTCCGTTCTGTCCGCTCAGGTCAGTGTGCTCCCGGAGATCCGTAGCCCTTTGTAGCGCTATGGGCTACAATCACCCATACCAATGAAGAGGACCATCCCTCAGCGTGAGCTCCGCAACGACAACGCCAAGGTGATCGATGCGGTCGCCGGCGGCGAGAGTTTCGTCGTGACCCGAAACGGCGTCCCGGTGGCCGAGCTCGTCCCGGTGCGGGTCGCGCGCCGGACCTTCGTCCCGAGGGCTGAGATCGTGGCGCTCGCCGCCGGTGGGCCGCCTGTCGACGGCGCGTCGTTCCGGGCCGATCTCGATGCGCTCATCGATCCACGGCTGTAGATGTCGGCAGGGCTCCTCGACACCTCCGTGGTCATCGACTGGGACGATCCGGCCGTGGCAGCCGCTCTGCCGGACGAAGCCGCGCTGAGCGCGATCACCCTCGCCGAACTGGCCGCCGGCCCGCATCTCGCCTCGACGCCGGTCGAGAGGGCGCGTCGCCAGGCTCGTCTGCAACAGGTCGAGGCGACCTTCGAGCCGCTCTCCTTCGACGCCTCGACGGCACGGAGCTACGGTCAGGCCCTGGCCGCCCTCGCCGGCGCCGGCCGGTCGCACCGGCGCCGCGTTGCCGACCTGCTCATCGCCGCGACGGCCCACGCCAACGGTCTCGTGCTCTACACCCGCAACCCTGACGACTTCGTCGGGCTCGGCGATCTCGTCGAGGTGGTGGGGGTCTGAGTTCCCATGCCGGTTCCCGCTCCCCACGCCCCCGGCGCTGGTGCTCAGCGGATGACGAAGTCCGAGAGGTCCGGCTCCTTCGTCCACGCCCAGTAGTCGACCAGGCGCCAGGGGCTCAGCACGTGGATCTCCCCGTGCGAGTTCTTGAAGAAGGAGTGCTTGACCGAGGGCTGGGACCACACCAGCTTCTTGATCTCGCGCTGGCTCCGCTCGTGCCAGTCGTCGTAGCGCTCCCGTCGGGGCTCCATCGACCGGTGGTCCCCGACCACGAGCGCCTCGAGGCACCGGGTGATGTAGCGCATCTGGCACTCGGAGTGGAAGATGAGACTGCCGCCGTGGGCCAGGTTGGTGCCCGGGCCGTACATGCAGAAGAAGTTGGGGAATCCGGGAACGGTGATCCCGAGGTAGGCCGCCGGCCGTTCCCCCCACATCGTGCGCAGGTCGACCCCGTCCCGTCCGGTGATCTCCATCGGCGCCAGCATCCGCGTCGCTTCGAACCCGGTCGCGTAGACGATCACGTCGGCCGGGTACCGTGCGCCGTCGACGGTGACCACCGCGTCCGGCTCGATGCGGTCGATCGCGGTACGGACCAGGTCCACGTTGTCGCGGGTGAGTGCGGACAGCCACGCACCGTTGTCCTGCAGCGTGCGTTTTCCGGTGGCCGGGTAGTCGGGGACGACCTTTGCCAGCAGGTCTGGGTCGTCGCCGATCTGGCCGGCGATCCAGTCGGTGAACATCTGCCGGGTGAGCTCGTTGGTCTCGCTCACCGCCCGCTGCTGGTCGGGGTAGTCGGCGTCGACCCGGGCGGCCTCGAGGCCCTTGTCGCAGCCGGGCCAGAAGATGAGGAACCGGTACCACCGGCCGTAGAAGGGTAGGTGGCGGAGCGCCCAGCGCACCCCCGGGCCCACCGTCGCGTGGTAGTTGGGGTTCGGGAACATCCACTGGGCGGTCCGCTGGAAGACGGTCAGGTGCCCGACCGCCGGCGCGATGGTCGGGGCGATCTGGAATCCGCTCGCCCCAGCCCCGATCATGGCCACCCGCCGACCCTCGAGTGCGACACCGTGGTCCCAGCGGGCCGAATGGAACGCGGGCCCGGCAAAGGTCTCCTGGCCGCGGATGTCGGGGAGATGGGGACGGTTGAGTTGGCCGACGGCCGAGATGATCGCGCGGGCGTCGAGTACGCCCTCCGTGCCGTCGGCGGCGCGTACCCGCACCGACCAGGTGGCTGTCTCGTCGTCCCATATGGCGCCGAGGGCTTCCGTCTCCCACCGGACATGGCTCCCGATGCCGTACTTGTCCATGACCGAGGCGAAATAGCGCTGGAGCTCGGGCTGGCGGGCGAAGTACTCGGTCCAGTGGTCGCTCGGCTCGAAGCTGTAGCAGTAGAAGTGGTTGCCCACGTCGACCCGTGCACCCGGGTAGGAGTTCTCCCACCAGGTGCCGCCCACGCCAGCGTTCTTCTCGAGGATCGTGAAGGGGATGCCGGCCTCGAGCAGGCGGATGCCGGCCAGCAGGCCCGACTGGCCGCAGCCGACCACCACCACCGGGAACGCCGCTCGGTCGGAGTCACTGCCGGCCATCTCCACCCGGCGCGCGTCCCGGCCGTCGAGCTCCATCTCCTCCATCAGCAGCGGGACGTACTCCTCGGGAACGTCCTCGCAGACCAACCAGGTCATCATCTCGTGGAGCAGCTCGGCGGGGAGCGGGACGGGCTCGGGACAGCCGCGGGCCCGGTAGTCACCGATGACCTCGAGGGCGAGGGCACGGGCGTCGGCCTTGTCCTCCTCGCTCATGTACCCCTGCACCTCGTTGAGGAAGAGGCCGGCCGGTCGCAGCCGGCCACGGATGATTCCCGGGTCGCCGGACATGTGCACGAGCGAGAGCAGCAGCGTCGGGATCGAGACGTCGAGGAGGGCTTCGGCGATCTCGGCGTCGGAGGTGTCGAACGGCTCGCCGGCATGGGGATTGCGCACGGCCGGACACTACGCCGCAGGGCCGGGCCGTGGCGTGGGCCCACGGCGGTCGGTGTACGGGAGTCGCTCCGGCAGCCGGTGTGCGAGAGTACGGAGCGTTGACGTCGGACGACCGGGGAGAGCCGTGCGCCACGTGGTGATCGAGGGGGCGGGACGGGTCGTCGTGGCCGAGGCTCCCGATCCGGTACCGCCCGGACACGGGGGAGCCGTGGTGTCCGTCGACGCGACCGCCATCTGCGGTTCGGACATGCACTTCTACGACGGAGACCTCCCCGCCGGCGGGGGGCTCCCGGTCGGCCACGAGTTCCTCGGCACGGTGGTCGAGGTGGGCTCCGAGGTCAGGCGGTTCCGGGTCGGCGACCGGGTGCTGACCGCCTCGGTCACCGGATGCGGGAAGTGCGCGGGATGCAGCGCCGGGGACCCCGTCCTCTGTGCCGAGGGGCCGAAGATCTTCGGGTCCGGGGAGCTCGGTGCTGGCCAGGCCACCGCGGTCGCGGTGCCGGCCGCCGACTTCCAGCTCCTGGGCATCCCCGACGGGATGGACGACGAGGCGGCCCTCCTCCTGACCGACAACCTGTGCACCGGATGGGCCGGCGCACAGCGGGCCGACGTCCCGCCGGGCGGCACGGTGGCGGTGCTCGGACTCGGGGCGGTCGGCCTCTGCGCTGTCCGTTCGATGCTCGCCCTCGGCGCGGGGCGGGTGCTGGCCGCCGACCCGGTGGCCGGTCGGAGGGACCGGGCCGCAGCGTCGGGCGCCGAGCCACTGGAGGGCCCGACCGTCGAAGCGGTGCTCGAGGCGACCGACGGCCTGGGTGCCGACGCAGTCATCGACGCGGTCGCCCACGACGCCACCCTCGACGACGCGTTGTCAGCGGTGCGACCTGGGGGCACCGTCTCGGTCATCGGGGTCCACGATCTGACCCCCTATCCGATGCCGGTCCTCTCGGCCCTCCTGCACAGCGTAACCCTGCGCCTGACCACCGCGCCGGTCCACCGGACCTGGAGGGAGCTCGTGCCGCTCGTCACCGACGGGCGCCTCCGAACCGACGGCATCTTCACCCACGCCTTCCCCCTGTCGGAGGCCGCGGGCGCCTATGCCGCGGTGGCCGCCAGGAGCGCCGAATGCATCAAGGTGCTGCTCCGCCCCTGACCCGGTCCGGTCGCCCTGACGGCCGCGTCCGTGGCACGCCCGCCGGGCTGTCGCCCGGGGTTCCGAATGAGCCGCATGGAGCGCGCCCGGCGCTACCATGGGCGCACCAGAGAGAGGAGGTGGTCCAACTGAGCGATAAACGATTTGGGACCCTGGAGGTGGCTGGCCGCTGAGGCGGCTCGCTGTACCACCTGGCGAATCCCAGCCAGACACCCACCGGGCCACCTAGCCGGACCGTTGGTCCCATCCGGCGCCTCGCGGGAGCCCGGCGTCACTACAGCAAATCCGTCACTACGCGGCGCCCTCCGGGGCGCCGCGTAGTGCGTCGGGGCTCAGTGCACGCCCTCCCAGAGCCCGACCGGGGCCTTCCCGACCGGGAAGTGACCGGGCTGCCGGCCACCCGTTGCCGCCCGTTCGATGCGCTGTTGCATGCCCGGGCTGAGGGCGCCAGCGGAGATCATCTCGAAGTAGGTGGCCGTCGCGTTCCCCACGTCGAAGAAGTCCCGCTGCCAGCTCCAGCGGAATCCGCCCGCGTACCGGAACCAGCTGCCCCCGAGCCCTGCGATCTCGTAGTGGCTCCCGTCGGCGCGGGTTGCGTCGGCCACCTGTCGCCACAGGCCGAGGATCTCCCCCTGGACGTCGTCGATGAGGATGCGCATGTAGGGGTAGGTCCAGCCGCCGAGCCCCTCCATCTCGAGACCGACCGCGTAGTCGCGGATCTGGTCGCGCCCGACGGCCATGAACTCGTCGTTGGGGCCCACGTTCCACCCGTAGGTCGCGTCCTCTGTGAACATCTCGGCGAGTGGTCGCCAGTCCAGCTCCGCCTCGCAGCGCTGGTTGAGGTCCAGCCAGCGCTGCATCATCTCTTCGAGCTCACTGCGGGGGAACGACGGCACGGGCTACTCCTCCTCGACGATGGACAGGGCGTGGGTCGGGCAGAATCGGACGGCGGCCTCGACCGTGGGCCGGCGTTCCGGGTGCCGGGCGAATCCGGCCATCAGCGGAGGACCACCGAGGTGGGGAGGGCGGCGAGGCCCCGGACGTTGATCGAGTGGACCCGCTCGATGCCCGCGGGGTCCACCTCGTAGCCCGCGACCCGGGCGACGAGCTCGGAGAGTCCGATCCGGGCCTCCATGCGGGCAAGGGACGCGCCCATGCAGAAGTGCCTGCCGCTGCCGAAGCTGACCAGGCGGCTGGTGTCGCGGTCGAGGTCGTAGCGGTCGGCTTCGGGGAAGACTGCGTCGTCGCGGTTGGCCGAGCCCACCAGCAACAGCACCCGGTCCCCCTCGGGGATGTTCGTACCGTGAAGGTCGACCGGTGCGCGGGTCACCCGCAGCAGCATCTGGCTCGAGGTGTCGTAGCGAAGGGTCTCTTCGACCCAGTCGGGCACCCGCGCCGGATCCCTGAACGGCTTGGCCCGCTCGTCCGGGTTGCGCCACCCCCAATACCACGCGTTCCCGAGCAACTTGGTCGTGGTCTCGTTGCCAGCCACCACCATGAGGAACAGGAAGGACACGATCTCCTCGTCGGTGAGACGGTCGCCGTCGACCTCGGCCACCAGCAGTGCCGAGGTCAGATCGTCCTGTGGCGACCCTCCGGCGTTCGTCGACCATCTCCTGGTAGTAGCCCACCAGGGTCAGTGCCGCCTCCATCCCGGTGGGCGGCACGTCGAACACGCCGTCCTCGCGATGGAGGACCAGATCGGCGAGGCGGCGCAGCTCAGGACGGTCCGTGCGGGGAACGCCGACCAGCTCGGAGATCACGTCCATCGGCACCTTGCCGGCGAAGTCGGCGATGAAGTCGAACGTGCCGCGCTCGAGTGCCGGCTCGAGGTGCTCGCGGGTGATCTGGCGGACCCGGTCCTCCATCGCACCCACCTTGGTCGGGGTGAACCCCTTGCCGACCAGCGAGCGCATCCTGGTGTGTCTCGGCGGGTCGAGCGCGAGGAAGGACATGGTCCGGTGGGCGTCGGGACTGAAAGCACTCGGGTCGAGGGACACGCCGTAGGCGTTCGAGTAGAGATCGACGTTGCGGAACGCTGCCAGTACGTCGTCGTGCCGCGACAACGCCCAGAAGTCGAACTCGTCGTTGCGGTAGACGGGCGCCTCCGCGCGTAGCCGCGCGTAGGTGGGATAGGGGTTCTCGTGCATGTCGTACGACGTACGGGTTGTAGTCGAGGGGCAGGCGGAGATCGGAGGTGGTCACCGGCCCTCGCCACTTTCGGCGCCAGCCGTCCCCTGGTCCGGGACGCCGATCATGAGTGTGGCCGCACCGGCCACGAACGAGGGGATGTCGAGGAACGACATGTGGCCGATGCCGGCCGTGAGGAGGGCCCCCGAGTAGCAGGTCTCGAGGACCCGGATCACCCGCGGGTCGGTGCCCGGGCCCGCCGCGGCCGCCAGTCGGTGGTGGATGGTGCTCCCAATCCGGTCGCGCAGGTGCCGGACGTCCGGGTTGGGACTGAGCAGTGCAACCGTGCAGGCGTCGACCAGTGCGGGGCTCTGGGCGGCGAAGAGGATCATCGCCCGCACGGCCTCCTCGATGCGCTCCGCCATCGGGAGCCCGTCATCGCCGGCGACCGGGGGCAGTGCCTCCATGCGTCGCCAGAGCACCTCGGCGAGCAGATGGTCCTTCGAGCTGAAGTACGTGTACGCGGTAGCCGGGGCCACGCCGGCCCGCCGGGCCACGTTGCGCACCGTGAGCCCGGAGTACCCGACCTCCTCGACCTCGTCCTCCGCGGCCTGGACGAGGTTGGAGACCACTTCGGCCTGACGCACGCTCAGACGGCGCCTGGTCGCCTCCACGTGGAGGCCCAACGGCGCACCGTCCCCGCTCGGGAGGGGGGAGGTGCTCACCGCTCGGCCCGGGCCGCTGTCGGCCTGGTGTCGGTCATCGACGCATACTATAGTCCAGACACCTGTCCAATCCCCCTGGCGTTCCGGGCACGCCGCCCGCGCCCGGCCTCGGCAGCCCGAGGCGAGCGGGTCAGGCAACATGTCCACACAAGACGTCCGATGACGGCGCCGGCCGACCGGCTGGCGACGCACGACCGGGGAGTGACGCTGACCGTGTCCAAGGAGCGATCGACCGATGGTGCCGAGGGGGTCCGCTGCCGACCGTCGGGGTGGCCTCGCGCGGCGACCGGCCGGAAACCGCCTTCCTCATCGTGAGCACGATCTCCGCAGCCTGCGTGCAGGCCACGGCGCCGACGACGGCCCTCGGGTGTGGGCCGCGAGTCGGGCATTGCCGGGTTCGAGGAGTACCTCGAGATCAAGTCGAGCGCCGAACCCGCGTGATGGACCCGACCGGGGGAGCAGGCAACCATGAGCGAGCCGAGCGCGGGCGGGACGCCCCGTTCCAGGGGCATTGCCAAGATGGAGGAGGTCTACGGCTTTTCCGTCGACCCGGACCAGCTCGAGGGTCCCTACGTCGCATTCACCGTCGACCACCTCTTCGGGACGGTCTGGAGCAGGGATGCACTCGGGGTCCGGGACCGCCGCCTGACCACCATCGGCGTGCTGGCCGCTTTGGGCCAGGCGTCGCTCGTCGAGATCCAGTTCCGCTCGGCGCTCGAGCGGCGAGCTCACCGAGGAGCAGGTGCGCGAGCTCGTGCTGCACCTGACCCACTACATCGGATGGCCGCTCTCGACCGAGGTCAACGCCGTGGCCGAAAAGGTCATCGCCCAGCGCCGTATGGCGGAGGCCGCTGCTCCTCCGCCGGGCACCACCGGAGCGGGGACGTGAGCGCTGCGGATGCCACCGACGGTGCGCCCATGACCGAGGGCGGTACCTCACCGGCGCGCATCCGGGCCCGCGGCCGTCGATGACCGACCACCGGGTCGAGGTCGGGCTCGAGCACGGCGTGATGAGCGTCACCTTCGACCGCCCCGAGGCACGCAACGCGTTCGACCGGGCCATGTACCGCGCAGTGACCGACGCACTGACCGACGCGTTGGCTGACGACGAGGTGCGGGCCGTGGTGCTGTCCGGCCGGGGCACCGTGTTCTCCTCCGGCCAGGACTTGCGGGAGATGGCGGCCATCGCCACCGGGGAGTCCGGCCCGGACGCCGGCTCGGGCTTCCGAGACCTGCTCGATGTGGTGGTCGGGTTCGACAAGCCGTTGCTCGCCGCGGTGCACGGCGTGGGAATGGGGCTCGGATGCTCGCTGCTCGGCCACGTCGACCTCGTGCTCATCGACGAGGACGCCCGGCTGCGGGTTCCCTTCGCGGAGATGGGCGTGCCGCCGGAGGCCGCCAGCAGCGTGCTGCTCCCGGCCCGGATGGGATGGCAACGGGCAGCCGCCGCGCTGCTCGCCTCGGAGTGGATCAGCGCTGCCGAGGCGGTGGACGCCGGCCTCGCGTTGCGGGTCTGCCCGGCCGGTACCGTGCTCGGGGAGACCCTCGCCCTGGCTCGCACCATCGCCTCGTTCCCGGCGCATGCCACCCGTGAGATCAAGCGCCTGATGCTGGCCGGTCGCGGCTCCGCCGTGGCCGACGCCCGCCGGCGTGAGGAGGCCGCGTTCGCCGCCCTCTTCGCCGACCCCTCGCGCAATCCGGGGTCCCAGCTGGTTGCCGGGCTCGGGGAGTGACCGGCCGTGCGGCTCGGGATCACCGCCTTCCTCACCGATCGGGCCATGGCGCCCGCCGACCTGGCCATCGCCGTCGAGGAGCGCGGGTTCGACTCGCTCTACCTCCCCGAGCACACCCATCTCCCGGTCCGGGCCGACTCACCGCCTGCCCTGGTCGAAGGGGTGCATCTGGAGGACTACCGGCGCAGTCTCGACCCGTTCGTGGCCCTGGCCACCATGGCGTCGGTGACCACCACCCTCCGTCTCGGGACCGGGGTGGTCCTGGTCGCACAGCACGACCCGATCGTGCTGGCCAAGCAGGTCGCCACCCTCGACCACGTGAGCGGCGGGCGGGTCGTCCTCGGTATCGGGTTCGGTTGGAACCGGGCGGAGGCGGCCGACCACGGCATCGACTTCTCGCGGCGTCGGGAGGTGGCCCGCGAGCACGTCCTCTGCATGCAGGCGCTCTGGGGCGCCGACCCCGCCGAGTTCCACGGGGACCATGTCGAGCTCGACCCGTGCTGGAGCTCGCCGAAGCCCGTCCAGCGTCCGAGGGTCCCCGTTCTCGTCGGAGGCCGTGCCGGCCCCGTGACCTTCGGAGCCATCGCCGAGTACGCCGACGGATGGCTCCCGGTCGGCGGATCGGGGCTGGCCGAGGCGGTGCCGGCACTGCGGCGTGCGGTCGAGGAGGACGGGCGGGACCCCGGATCAGTGCGGGTGGTCCCGTTCGGAACCGTCCCCTCGGACGCAAAGCTCGGCCACTTCCGCGACCTGGGTGTCGACGAGGTGGTGCTGCGGGTGCCGTCCGGTGGCCGCTCCGCGATGCTCCGGGTGCTCGACGAGCAAGCCGGCTACGTGGCGCGGTTCGGTGACGCGGATGCCTGAGGAGCCGCCCCGCCGCGAGGGACCACCCGGCAGACCGTGGAGTGGCGGAGGCCGCGAGCAGCTGGCCGCGGCGGTACGTCGACTGATGGAGCTCACCGTCACCTCGACCCCGCCGCCGGCGGTGCTCGACGAGGCGGCACGACGGGCCACGGAGCTCGCTGACCGGCTGGAGGCCTCGGTGCCGGCGGAGGGTCCGGTGCCGGTCGGACGGTTCGCCGAGCACCCGGTCGGGTCCGACGAGGTCGGCGCCCTCGCCTCGGCCATGCCCTTCGACATGGTCATCGGCAGCTGCAACCCGCTGTCCCCCCCGGTCGAGGTCGAGTTCAGTCCGCCCCTTGCCATCGGCCGGGTGGTCTTCTCGCCGACCTACGAGGGGGCGCCGGGGTGCGTGCACGGCGCTGCCCTCGCCGGGTGCTTCGACATCATGCTCACCGCGGCCAACGTGCTGGTTGACGCGGCGGGTCCCACCGTCGAGCTCACGATCAAGTACCGCAAGCCGACCCGGGTGGGCGTGGAGTCGGTGTTCGAGTCGTGGGTCACCCGGCGGACCGACCGCCGTGTGCACAGCCGTGGCCGACTGCTCCAGGACGGCGTCGTCACCGTCGAGGCGGTCGGGGAGTTCGTGCACATGGAGCGCACCCGCATCGAGGCGATGCACTTGGCGGAGGACCGCACGGCAACGACAGGGGACGGGTGAGCGGGTGCGCCACGCGCGCGCCGTTCACTTTCTCTAGAGTCTGGTCACGGTGTCTCCCCGGGGAGGGATCGATGACCTGCCGGGACCGCCGACGACCAAGGGGGAGCCTGCTGTGAGGTATTCCATTCGGAACCGTACCGGCGCGTGCCGGAGGGGTGCCCCTGCCGCGGTGACGCTGACCGCCTTGGTGCTTGCGGTCACACTGACGGCCTGCTCCTCGACCACCAGTCAGCCGCCGTCTTCCACCGGCGGGTCCTCGACATCCGGCATCCCGGCGTCGGCCTTCAGCGACACCACCGGGCTCACCTCCACAACGGTCTCCATCGGCAACGTGTCGACGCTGTTCGAAGGCCTGTTCAAGGGTGCCTATATCGGGGCGCAGGCCTACGCCGCCTACGTGAACTCCCAGGGCGGCATCCACGGTCGCAAGATCCTCGTCGACTCCTACGACGACGGCTACGCCGGTGCACCCAACAAGCAGTACACCCAGGAAGCTGCTCAGAAGGACTTCGCCCTCGTCGGCGGGTTCTCCACGTTCGACAGCTTCGGGGGGACCGTCCTCGCCGCCAACCCGGACGTGCCCAACGTGACCGTCAGCCTCGACACGGCCACCGGGAACCTGCCTAACAGCTTCAGCCCGGAGCCCGCCTCGGGCGGCTGGCAGCTCGGCCCCCTCACCTACTTCCAGAAGAAGTACCCAACCGACGTCAAGCACGCGGGAGCCCTCGTCGCGGACGTCCCGTCGGCCATCTCCAAGTGGGAAGCGGAGCACGCGGCAATGAACTCGCTGGGCTACAACGTCGTCTACGACCCCCAGTTCGGCATCACCCAGACCGACTTCACCCAGTACGTCGTCTCCATGCGCAATGCCGGGGTCAAGATCCTCTTCGTCGAGCAGATGCCGGAGAACTACGCGGCTGCCGTCGTCAAGGCCCTCAACCAGCAGGACTACCACCCGGTCGTCGTGTTCGGCGCCTCGACGTACAGCGAGGCGCTGGTGCCGAACTCGGGCGGTGCGGCGGCCATCGACGGCGGCTATCTCGCACAGGCCACCTCGCTCTTCCTCGGCGAGGACGCATCAGCGATTCCGGCGGTCAATACCTTCCTGAGCTGGATCCAGAAGGCCTCTCCGGGGTTCAAGGCCGACCTCTACACGCTCTTCGGCTGGACCTCGGCGGAGCTGTTCAGCCAGGCCCTCCAGGCGGCAGGCCCCAACCCGACCCGGGGCTCGGTGCTCGAGCAGCTGCGCAAGGTCACCTCCTTCAACGCGGGCAACCTCCTCGCCACGGCCAACCCGGCCGGAAAGGTGCCGGCTTCCTGCTACATCATCGGCCACATCGTCAACGGTCAGTTCCAGCGCCTCGACGACCCGCCGGTGAACGGTCCGACCCACGGCTACCGGTGCGACGAGCCGTACTACTACTATCCCCCGAAGAAGTAGGAGCGGGACGGACCTCTACCCCGAAGATCTAGGAGGGGGCGACGGACGACCCACCGGGGGAGCGTCCGCGGAGGACTACCGGCGCTGTGGTGTCGGGAAGTCAGCAGCCGCCGAGCGGCCGGATGCCGTGCTCAGGAGTCGGCGGAGGCGGCCTGCGCCGCGCGTCTCATCAGGCGGCTCTTGCGGTTGGCAGCCTGGTTCTTGTGGATGACGCCCTTGGACGCGGCCTTGTCGATCCGCTTGATCGCCAGGCGGAGCTCCTCCGCCGAGTGCTCCGTGCCGGCGGCGATGGCCGACTGTGCCCGCTTGGTCCGCGTCCGCAGCTCCGAGCGGACCGCCTTGTTGCGCGCCTGGTGCTTGATCGTCTGTCGGTTGCGCTTGATCTGGCTGCGGATGTTCGCCACTACTGGTCCTCGTCGTCCTCGTGTGCTCGGCCGGGGCGGCAACGGCCACCACCTGCCACCCGTGCGGTGCCACCCGGGAACACGTCGCGGGCGTCCACCGGGGACAACGAAGGATAGCAGCTCGCCTCCGGGCGGTCGGGCCGACCCCTTCATCCGGCGGCCGACCGTTGCGGCAGGGCGGCTTGGGTACGCTGGAGAGCCCGTGCTCCCCGCCTCCCGAATCCGCAACTTCTCGATCATCAGCCACGTCGACCACGGCAAGTCGACGCTCTCCGACCGCATCCTGGAGCTGACCGGGGCGGTCGATCCCCGTCAGATGCGCGAGCAGTACCTCGATTCGATGGACATCGAGCGCGAGCGGGGGATCACCATCAAGGCCCAGAACGTGCGGGTCCCCTGGGCCGACCACACCCTCCACCTCATCGACACCCCCGGCCACGTCGATTTCGGGTACGAGGTGAGCCGCTCGCTGGCCGCCTGCGAAGGAGCGGTCCTTCTGGTGGACGCCTCACAGGGGATTCAGGCCCAGACCCTTGCCGTCTGCTACCAGGCACTCGACCACGACCTCGAGATCGTGGCCGTGCTCAACAAGATCGACCTGCCGGCCGCCGACCCCGAGCGCTGCGCTGCCGAGATCGAGCAGGTCCTCGGCATCGAAGCCACCGGCATCCTCCGCCTCTCGGCCAAGACCGGGGAGGGGGTGCCCGAGCTGCTCGACACCATCGTGGCCCGGATCCCGGCTCCTTCCGGCGACGCCCAGGCCCCGCTCCAGGCCCTCATCTTCGACTCCGCCTACGACCAGTACCGGGGGGTGGTCAGCTCGATCCGGGTCATGGAGGGGACCCTGAAGGGCTCCGACCGGCTCCGGTTCATGCAGGCCGGGCTCAACCACGAGATCGAGGAGATCGGCATCCGGACCCCGGACACCGTGCCGGTCGCCGAGCTCGGCCCCGGCGAGGTCGGCTACCTCATCGCCGGCATCAAGGACGTGGGCGGTGCCCGCTCGGGTGAGACGGTGACCACCGCAGTCCATCCGGCGACGACCGCGCTCGACGGGTACCGCGACCCGAAGCCGATGGTCTTCTGCGGGCTCTTCCCGGTCGACGGCGACGAGCTGCCCGACCTGCGGGACGCCCTCGAGAAGCTGCGCCTCAACGACGCCAGCTTCACCTACGAACCCGAGTCCTCCCGCGCCCTGGGGTTCGGCTTCCGCTGCGGGTTCCTCGGCCTGTTGCACATGGAGATCGTCCGCGAACGCCTCGAGCGCGAGTTCGACCTCTCCCTCATCGCGACCGCCCCGTCCGTCGCCTACCGGGCCTTTCTCGCCGACGGGTCCGAGGTCGACGTGGACAATCCGAGTGAGTTGCCCGAGCCGTCCCGGCTCGACCATGTGGACGAGCCCATGCTGCGCGCCACCATCCTCACCCCGGCCGAGCACACGGGCACCGTGATGGAGCTCTGCCAGGGCCGGCGGGCGGAGATGCTGAAGATGGAGTACCTCTCCCCGGAGCGGGTCGAGTTCGTCTACGCGATCCCGCTGGCCGAGGTGGTGGTCAACTTCTTCGACCAATTGAAGAGCCGGACCAAGGGGTATGCCAGTCTCGACTACGAGCCGGAGGGGTACGCGACCGCCGACCTGGTCAAGGTCGACCTGCTCATCAACCACACCCCGGTGGACGCCTTCTCTACCATCGTGCACAAGTCGGAGGCCGACAGCTACGGGCGGAGGATGACCGAGAAGCTGCGCGAGCTCATTCCGAGGCAGCTGTTCGACGTGCCCATTCAGGCCGCCATCGGTGGCCGGGTCCTGGCCAGGGAGACGGTCAAGGCACGCCGCAAGGATGTCCTCGCCAAGTGCTACGGCGGCGACATCACGCGCAAGCGGAAGCTCCTCGAGAAGCAGAAGGAGGGCAAGAAGAAGATGAAGAGCATCGGGAGAGTCGAGGTCCCCCAGGAGGCGTTCGTCTCCGCCCTCCGCCTCGACGACTGAACCTGTCGGGTGCCAGATGAACCCGGGGCGCGCGCGTGCGGCGTCTAACGTAGCCCTGGTGCCGGACGGTTCCGCCATCGTGGTCTCGGATCTCTCGAAGACCTATCGGATCTTCCGACGGGAGGAGCGGACCAACTATGCGGCCGAGGCACTGCTCAAGGGGATGCGGGGCCGCAAGCAGCGTCCCGAGCAGTTCGAGGCGCTCCACGGCGTCTCCTTCGAGGTCGGCTGGGGCGAGGTGGTCGGCATCATCGGCCGGAACGGTGCGGGCAAGAGCACGCTCCTCAAGATCATCAACCGGATCACCGCGCCGACGACCGGGCGCATCGAACTCGGTGGACGGGTGGGCAGCCTGCTCGAGGTGGGCACCGGGTTCCACCCCGAGCTCACCGGGCGCGAGAACGTCTTCCTCAACGGCACCCTGCTCGGGATGCGCCGCAAGGAGATCAGCCAGCGCTTCGACGCAATCGTCGACTTCGCCGGGACCGAGAAGTTCCTCGACACCCAGGTCAAGCGGTACTCGACCGGCATGTACATCCGCCTCGCCTTTGCCGTGGCCGCCCACCTCGACTCCGAGATCCTGGCCGTCGACGAAGTGCTCGCGGTGGGTGACTCGGACTTCCAGGCCAAGTGCCTGCGCAAGATGCGCGAGGTCGCCCGGGACGGCCGGACGGTGCTCGTGGTCAGCCATCAGCTCCAGACCGTCTCGGACCTCTGCAGTTCGGCGCTCTACCTCAACGCGGGCCACCTGGTGCTCCACGGCACCGTGGAGGACGCCCTCGAGGAGTACAAGCGCAGCTTCACACGGGAGGCCCCGCTGCTCGAGGTGGCCACCCACCGGCCCGGCACCGGCGAGATCCGCTTCTCCAAGGTGGCGGCGGCCGACGACATCACCAAGCCGGGGGACGACGTGGTGGTCGAGTTCTCGGTCGGAGCCAATCCCGAGTTCGGCAGCCGCTACCACCTGTCGTGCTTCATCAACAACGAGGACGGAATGGTGATCGCCCAGTGTGACTCGCGGGTGGTGGACTTCTGGCTCGATCCCTCGACCGATGCCCAGGGCCGGCTGCGGCTCCGGACGCCGTGGCTCAAGCCGGGGGCGTACACCGTCGACCTCTTCATCCACGCCGGCGGACGTGCCACGGACATCTGGGAGCAGGCCTGCCATTTCCAGGTGCTCCCGGTGACGCCGTACCCGTTCCCGACCACTCCCGACGGCACCGACCACGGCGTGGTCTACCCCGACTTCGACTACTCCCAGAACTGAGCATCCGTGGCAAACATCGTCATCACACCCCCGCGGAAGTTCTCGCTCCCCAAGGTCGCCGAGCTGTGGGAGGCGCGCGAGGTCCTCTACCGGTTCGGCGCCCGGGACGTGACCCTCCGCTACCGCCAGACGTTGCTCGGCGTGGTCTGGGTCGTCCTGCAGCCGCTCCTCGTCGCCCTGGTCTTCACCCTGGTGTTCAGCAAGGTCGCCAAGCTCACGGTCCCCCACGTCCCGTACCTGATCTTCGTCTTCGTGGGACTCCTGGCGTGGAACCTGTTCAACGGCATCGTGACCCGTGCCCAGGGATCGCTGGTCTCCAACCGGGACCTGGTGTCCAAGGTCTTCTTCCCCCGCATGCTGGTGCCCCTGGCCACCGTCTACTCCTGTCTCGTCGACTTCGTGGTCGCGACCGGGTTCCTGGCGGTGCTCTGGATCATCAACGGGATCAACCCGGGACCGCAGGCCTTCCTGCTCCCGGTCTGGGCGCTCCTCGTGATCCTGCTGGCCGGTGGCGTCGGGCTGATGACCGCAGCGCTCACCGTGCGCTACCGGGACGTGAACTACTTCGTCCCGTTCATGCTCCAGTTCCTCCTCTACGCGAGCCCGATCGCCTATTCGGTCACCGCCGTCAAGAACTACCGCCTGATCTACGACGTGAACCCGCTGACCTGGCTGCTCCAGGAGTTCCAATGGTCATTGGCCCGCCAGGCCGTCCCGGCAACGTGGGAGTTCGTGCTCTCCTTCGTGGTCCCCGTGGTCGTGTTCCTCGCCGGCGCGGTGGTCTTCGAGCAGATGGAGCGCGGGTTCGCCGACGTGATCTGAGCGTGCGCATCCTTTCGAACGTCGAGGACCTCGGGCCCACCAACGGGATCACGGTCCAGACCCTGCAGACCACCGTCGCCCTCTGCGGGCGCGGCCACCGGGTCGACCTTGCCTACGTGGCCGATGGCCCGTTCCGCGCCGACTACGAGTCGGCCGGGGCAAGCCTGGTCGAGGTACCCCTCCTCGACCTGCACCTGCGCGGGCGGCTCGGGGCCGCCCGGTCCCTCGTCCCCTCGGTCCGTTGCGGTGCCGCCCTCCGCCCGGATGTGATCTACGCCCACCGCATGCAACCGCTGCCCTGGGCGGTTGCCACCGGTGCCCGGGCGCGCCGGCCGGTGGTGAGCCACCTCCACGGGATCACCGGCTGTACCCACCGCGTGGTCAACGCTCTCCTCGGTCGCCGGCCCCGCACCGTGCTGTCCGTCTCGTCGTTCCTGCGCGACCAGTTGGTCACCGGCGGCTTCCCGGCCGGTCGGGTCGAGGTGGTCCACAACGGCATCGATCCGGACGCCTACCCGTTCGGCGACCTGGAGGCCCGCACGAGAGCACGCGAGGCCCTCGGCCTCGACCAGGAGGCCTTCGTGGTCCTGTTCTACGGCCGGCTGGATCCGACCAAGGGGGTGGACGCACTCCTCGATGCCGTCGCACGGATGCGGGACCGCGATAGCGGGGTGCACCTCCTGATGGTCGGGTCCCCACCCAGCGTCGAGTACCTGCGGGACATCCGGCCCCGGTTGCGGCAACCGTGGGTGACCTGGCTCCCCAACCGTCCCGACGTGGTCACCCCGTTGCACGCGTCCGACGTGGTCGCCGCCCCGTCGGTGGTCGATGATGCCTTCGGCCGGGTGGTGGTGGAAGCGATGTCGACCGGCCGGCCGGTGGTGGCCACCGCGGTCGGGGGCATCCCCGAGGTGCTGACCGGCCCGTTCGCCCGCTTCCTGGTCCCGCCGTCCGATCCCGACGAGCTGACCCGGCGCCTGTCCTCGCTCGCCACCTGGCGGAGGGACGAGGCCGGCCTCGGGGCGGCCTGCCGTGCGCACGTGGCCGATCACTTCTCCCTCGTGTCGATGGTGGATGCCATCGAGCACCATCTGGAGGTGGCGGCCGGGGCCTGAGTCCTCGACCGGCCGCGCGGCCAACCGTTGGTCGGATCAGGGGCGCCGGTCAGCGGCCACGTATCTCCCGGCGAGCGCCATCGCCTCGGTCCGTCCGGTTCCGGCGTGGAAGTTGTGGTCGAGGGACTGCACCACATCGAAGCTGAAGTGCTCGCTCGCGGCGAGCTTGTGGAGACGCCGTTGTGCCCCCCTGGTCATCGGAACGGCGTCGTCAGGCCCGGAGATGATGTGCACGGCCACCCCACTCGCGACGAGCTCGCGGAGCTGTCGCACCGGGGGATCAGTGCCGGCGAGCGCGTTGACCGCGTGCCACACGACATCGGGGACATGTGGGGCGACCGCGCGGGTCAGTCGATGACCGCGCATCGTCCGCAGGTTGATGAGCTCCCGCCCACGCCGCAGTCCGGTGCGCGGCGCCGGGGGTGGGGTCGCCGCCGACGGGCGCTCCCCTCTGACTCCGGCCGGTGTCGCGAAGCGGGTCGGATTGAGCAGGCAGACCCCGGCGATCCCCCCCATGCCGGCGATGGCGGTGGCACGGAAGGCGCCGGAACAGAATCCGACCAGGAGCGTGCGGTCCGACGGCGCGCTGGACAGGAACGCGATGGCGCCGAGGATGTCGTCGGTCGCGGTGGTGGGGTAGTCCGCCGTCATCGCCGACGTGATCGGCCAGGCGCTGTCCCCGACGCCTCCGATGTCGAGACGGAGCGAGCGGATCCCGAGGGGCGCCCACCGACGCGCCTGCTGGACCCACTCGCGCCCGGGTCCGATGTGGGAGAGGTCGACCGCGTTGAGGAAGATCACGTTGTCGTAGCTCCCCGACGCCGGTGGCCCCGACGCGGAGGAGGCGCCCTCCCGACCGTCGCCGGCCGGCTCGGTGAGGACCGCGAACAGCCGGTCGCCGCAGATGCTCACCGGCGACTCGCGCACCGTCGTCCCCCACGACGTGGTGAGCTCCCGCGCCGCAGCGGAGTGGATCGCCGCGGTGTCGCCCGCGTCGGTGCCGGGGACGGACTCGAGGAGGTGGTCGACGATGCGGTCGATGTCCCCGGGGTCCGGAGACGCGTCCTGCTGTTCCACGCCCAGCAGCCGGTAGGCGCCGCCGGGGTTCGGGATGCTGCTCACCGCGGCGAGCTCGGAGAGCCCGCCCGCGTTGCGGACCTCGGTGAGCACCAGGGTCGGGCTCGGTGGAGCCGTGGCGCCCAGGGGCGGCAACTCCCGCACAGCGCGGGCGACGTGCTCGGCGAGGACCAGCGCGGGAAGCTCGACCTCACCGGGAGGACGGTCCGGAGTGGGCGCGATCATCCGCCGCAGTCCCACCTGGAGCCGGAGGAAGTCCTTCCCGCTCCTCGACGGGTACCAGTAGGCGAGCGCGGTGGGTGGCGGTCCGGTGGTGGCGGCGATGGCGGCGAGCACGGCGCCGAGCCGGACACCGACCAACGAGATCCGCCCGAAGCCGTGTGTGCGCAGGAGCGCGACGGCCTCGTGGATCGTCTCTTCCCACGCCTCAGGTCCGGTCTCGCCCGCCGGATCGTCGCCCGAGTCGCCGCAGCCGAGGTAGTCGAACCGGAGCGCGACGAGCCCGCGTTCGGCCAACCGCAGGGCCAGCGCCCGGAACGCCCGGTGGGTCGCCTCGTACTCCAGCCCGATCGACGGGCACAGCACGACTGCGCCGCGCGCGGGGCGGTCCCGGACCTCGTACAGCCACCCGGCGCAGGGTTGTCCCCGGACCGGAAACCAGATCGGTCGAGCCCGCGGCACGGGCTCGCGGGAGGTGTCGGTGGTCTCGGTCGGCATGGTGAGGGGCGGTTGGCCGCGGGCTGAGGCTACCGGGTCGGGGGCCGGGGGTGGGAGGGCTGCCGTCGGTAGGATGGAGCGGTGACCGGGCTCCGCGACCACACGGACCCGGAGCCGTCGGGCGCGGCGGTCGCCGTGGTGACCTACGAGCGCCCGGACTTCGTGGCCCGCTGTCTCGAGCACCTCGCCGGCCAGACAGTGGCCCCCGGTGAGGTCATCGTCGTCGACTCCTCGGACAGCGGGGACACCGCACGGCTGGTCCGGGAGCGCTTCCCGGACGTGCGCTACGAGGTCTGCCCGGCCGGTCGGGGCGCCACGGCCACGGCGCGCGACATCGCATACCGCAGCACCGGTGGACTGGTGCTGGCCTTCGTCGACGATGACGCCTTCGCCGAACCGGAATGGCTCGAGCACCTGCTCCCCCTCTTCGACGACCCCGAGGTCGGCGCGGTCGGGGGCAGGCAGATCCGGGGTCAGCCGGGAGAGCTCACCGACGGGGTCGACGCGATCGGCCGGCTCCGCGACGACGGCACCCTGACCGGCCATTTCGCAGCCGATCCGGGGGCACCGGTCGGCGTCGACCATCTGCTCGGCGCCAACATGTCCTTCCGCCGTTCTGTCCTCGACGAGATCGGCGGCATCCGCGACGGCTACACCGGAACATGCATGCGCGAAGAGACCGATCTCTGCCTGCGGGTGCGGCAGGCCGGCTATCGCCTCGTCTACACCCCCGACGCGGTGGTCGAGCACGTCGCTGCTCCCTACGCCAAGGGCGAGCGGTTCGACCTGCGCTATGTGTACTGGGCTCAGAAGAACCACCTGATCCTGCTCATCCGCAACTTCGGATCCGGCGCGCCGATCGTGCGGCGCTACCTCGCCGTGTCGACCAAGGGTGTCTTCCGGGACGGCTCGAAACGGGCCCGTCGGGCGGGAACCCGCGCACGCGACAGGGACCTGGCCGGTGCGGCACGCGCCGCGTCGGGCGCGCTTGCGCACACCGCGGTGCTCCTGGCCGCGACCGTCAGCGGGCTCTGGGCCGGCGTGCGCATGGCACGCCGGGATCGCGGCGCAGGATGAGCGCGGGCGGCCGGATGCGGGCGGGTGCGCCGATCACGCGGAGCACGACGTCCAGAGCCGGGCGTGGGCCGCGGCGCTGGCCTCCCAGGTGAACCGGCCGGCCCGCAGACGTCCGCGCTCGACGAGGTCACGGGTGGCGGGACCGTCCTCGAGGGCCGCGAGGATGCCTTCGGCGAGGCTCGACCCGTCCGGCTCGACCAGGCGGGCTGCGTCCCCGCACACCTCGGGGAGTGAGCTCCGTCTGGCGGCGACCACCGGGACGCCCGCAGCCATCCCCTCGAGTGCGGGCAGGCCGAAGCCCTCGTAGAGGGAGGGCACCACGACGGCCGACGCCGCGGCCATGATCCCCCGGAGCGCCTCGTCGGGCACCCGCCCGGGGAGGACTGTCCCCGGGAGCGGGCCGAAGAAGCGGTCGCGCCGAGGATCTGGCGGCCCGAGGAGCACCAGCGTGAGATCGGATCGGCCGCCCCGGACCCGTGCCCAGGCGTCGGCCAGACCGGACAGGTTCTTGCGATCGGTGCACCCTCCTGCATGCAGCACGAACGGCAGTCGGATGCCGAACGCGGCGAGCTCGGCTTCGGTCATCGGAACCGCGTCGAAGAATGCCCGGTCGACCCCGTTGTGTATGGCCACCGGGTGGGCCACGCCGAACTCGGAAGCCACCTCGTCGGCGGAGAACTGCGACGGGCAGATGACCACTTCGGCCCGCCGGGCCGTCGCCGCGGCGTCGGCGGGGGGCTCGCCCTCGTCGCTGAACCGCCAGGGCACGAGGTCGTGGATCGTGAGCACTTCCGGGGACGGTGCCGGGGGGAGCCGGAGGTCCATGCGGTGCACGACATCGCAGCTCCGGTACAGGATCCTCCCCGCGGCGCGGCGCAGCGGGGCCGCGGCCCCGCTCAGGAGGCGGGACGGGACCCTGGCGGTGCCGGGGAGGGGCGATCGAAGTGTCCGCAGCACGACCGGACGCACCTCCCAGTCGGACCCGAGCTCGGCCGGGGCGCGTCGGGTCAGCTCGTGCTCGTAGCGCTGCTGGCCCATCGGTTGAGCGACCGAGAGGGAGACCAGGCCCAGCTGGCGGGTCACGATGCGCCCGCGTCGGTCACGACGCCGTACCCGGCGGTAACGTCCACCGGGTGAACCGCACGCGGGTCCCGGCCGGCGGCACCACCACCCTCGGGCGTGACGTGCCGACCGACCGGTCGGTCACAAGCCGCCGCGAGCTGCTGGTCGGGGTCGTGCTGTTGGCCGCTGTCGTGGTCGGCGGCGTGTATGTGGCCGTTCGCCCTGCACCGGGAGCGGTCGACGTCTGGTTGCAGCAGGTCATCCCGGGCAGTACGAGCCGTGCGGTGACCGCCGTGACCGCGCTGCGGTACCCGTGGTGCATCGTCATCGGGTCCATCGTTGCATCTGCGATGACCGTCCGACGGGACCGGCCCCGGGCGGTGGCCTGCCTGGTCGGGCCACCGCTCGCCCTCCTGCTCTGCGAATTGGTGGTCAAGCCGGCGGTCGGTCGAACCCTCGGTGGATCCTTCACCTACCCCTCAGGATCGACAGCCGGTGCAGCTGCGTTGGCCGTCGCGGCGGTGCTGGCCACGCCCGAGCGGCTCCGCGCCGTCGCCGTTCCGGTGGCGGGGCTCTACGCACTCGGCATCGCCGTCGCCGTCGTGGCTCTCCGGTGGCACTTCCCGACCGACGCCGCTGCCGGACTGGCCTGGGGAGTCGGGGTCGTGCTGGTGGCGGATGCCGCTGCACGGTGGGCCGCCCGCCGCTGGGCCGGCCGGTCGGGCGGCCTCCGGGGAGTCGACCCCGAGCCGGTCACACCGTCCAGCGCGTGAGCTCCGTGCGGAGCCTCCCTGCGGCGGCGGGCATCAAGCGGGATCGGTCGTTCCGGTCTCCCGGTCCTCCGATCGGGTGCGGATGACGGCGACGGTCTTGCCCGGGTCGTCGGGGTCGAAGTGGAGCGCGATGGGGCCCTCGGGCTCGTCCGGCTCGCCGGGGGCCTCCATCACAAAGGCCGGTTGCTCGCGTTCCTTCTCGAGGGCGTGCTGCAGACCGAGGGCGATGCCCGTGAGGACAGCGCCTGTGGTCGACCGCTTCATCCAGCTGCTGAACCGGAGCGGATCGGCGGCACCCTCTGGCGCGTCCGAGGAATCCGTCGTCGTGTCGTCCCCGGGGCCGGGCACCGCCTGCTCGTCGTCCGGGGGCGGTTCCGGGCCGATCTGCACCCACCCCACGGTACTGGCCGACGCAGGCGGGGCGTGCCGTAGGATCGGCCACGTGCTCGATCGCTTCCACCCGCCGGCCGAGGAGTACCTCGAGACCATCTTCGCCCTCGAGGAGGAGGGGATCCCGATCATCCAGGCACGCCTGGCCGAACGGCTGGGCAAGGCGGCCCCGTCGGTCTCGGAGATGCTCGACCGGCTCGAGGCCGACGACCTGATCACCCGCAGCTCACGCCGGATCACCATGACGCCCACCGGCCGGGACCTCGCCGAGGGGGTGGTCCGCAAGCACCGGCTCGCCGAGCGGCTCCTCGTCGACATCATCGGCCTCGACTGGGACAAGGCCCATATCGAGGCCGGCCGGTGGGAGCACGTCATTTCCGACGACGTGGAGGCCCGGCTGGTGGTGCTGCTCGGCAACCCGACGACCTGCCCACACGGCAACCCGATCCCCGGCGTGGGGCCGACCGCCCCCGAGCAGCGCCGGCTGGCGGAGGCCCAACCCGGTGATCACGTCCGCCTCGAACGGATCACCGAAAGCGTCGAGCACGAGTCCGCCTCCCTCTCCTACCTGGGAGATCACGGGCTCACCCCGGGCACCACCGCCGTCGTGAGCGCACGTGCCCCCGACGGGACGCTCACCCTGGTGACCGGAGACGCCACCGTCGCCCTCGGTCCTGCGATGACCGCGCGTATGTTCATCGCCTCGGCCTGATTCGGCCGCTTCGCGGCGGGTGGCAGTCCCACAGGGGCCAGCACTCACTAGAGTGGAGTGCCAACGATGCCCGAGCCGGCAGGTGGAAAGCCGCCCGCCGACCAGGCCACGAATGAGTGACGATGCCGACCGTCGACGATCGCAGAGGTGAGAAGGCCCCGGCCGGGGCGGGGGAGACGGACGGCGGCAAGGCCGCCGCTGACATGGACGCCCGCAAGGCCGCCATCCTCAATGCGGTGGTCACCGAGTACATCGGATCCGCCCAGCCGGTCGGCTCCCAGCACGTGGTCAACGCCCCGGGCGTGAGCGTCTCGTCCGCCACCGTGCGCTCCGACATGGCCAGCCTGGAGCGCGAGGGGTACCTGACCCAACCCCACACCAGTGCCGGCCGGATCCCGACCGACAAGGGCTACCGCTTCTTTGTCGACCATGTGGGCACCGGTTCGCTCGACCCGGGAGGCCGCCAGCAGGTCCGCCGGTTCTTCGACCACGCCCACGGGGAGATCGAGCAGATGCTCGAGCACACCTCGGGGCTCCTCGCCGATCTCACCGACTGCGCCGCCATGGTCGTGGGTCCGTCCCACGAGTCGGCGGCCATCCGGTCGGTCCAGCTGGTCGGCCTCGGCCCGCGGCTGGCCCTCCTGGTGGTGGTGCTGGCCGACGGTGCCGTGCTCAAGCAGTCGGTCGAGCTCCCCTATGAGGTCGACGACACCCTGCTTGCCGACGCCGCTGCCCGGCTGGCCGCCCACACGCTCGGACTCCCGGTGACCCAGGTGTCCACCGACCAGTCCCCGAGTGGCGACGCCACGATCGACACGGTGGTGCTCGCTGCCGTGGCCGCGGTACGGGGCCTCGGAGCGGTGGAGGGGGCCGAGCAGCTCTTCGTGGGTGGCTCGTCGAGGATGGCCGCCGCCTTCGACGCGGTGGAGACGGTGCGCTCTGTCCTGACCATCCTCGAGCAGCAGCTGGTCGTGGTCTCGCTGCTCCGGGACATCCTCGACACCGGCCTCACCGTGGCCATCGGCACCGAGCACGGAGTCGAGCCCCTGGCCTCGTGCGCCATCGTGGTCATGCCGTTCTCGGTCGACGGGGAGGAGGCCGGCACCATCGGCCTCCTCGGCCCGACACGGATGAACTACCCGCTCGCCCTGGCCGCGGCCCGCGTGGTCGGCGACCGGCTCGGGCAGCGCCTCGGCGAGGCCGGTCGATGAGCGACACCGATCTCTACGAGCTCCTCGGGGTCCCTCGAGACGCGACCGACGAGGAGCTCAAGCGCGCCTACCGGTCCAAGGCCCGCGAGCACCATCCGGACACCAACCAGGAGGGCTCCGAGTCGGGCGAGCGGTTCAAGGAGATCAGCCTCGCGTACGAGGTCTTGAAGGATCCCGAGCGGCGGGCCCGCTACGACAGGTTCGGTCACGCCGGGGTGTTCGGGAACGGCCAGGGAACCCCGGGCGATCCGTTCGGTGGCGGGCTCGGCGACCTGTTCGACGCGTTCTTCAACGGCATGGGTGGGTCCCCCGGCGGAGGCAGGCGCCGGTCCGGGCCGGTACCGGGCCCGGACGCCGAGATCGTGGTCCGGCTCGCCTTCCGGGAGGCCGTCTTCGGGGTCCAGCGCCAGGTGGAGGTCGACACCCCCGTGCACTGCGACACCTGTGAGGGGACCGGCGCAAGTCCGGGGACCTCGGCGGTGCGCTGTCCCGAGTGCCAGGGCGCCGGAGAGCTGCGCCGGGTCCGCCAGTCCATCCTCGGCCAGGTGATCACCGCGGTGGCCTGCGCCCGGTGCCAGGGGACCGGGCAGTCGGTCGAGTCCCCGTGCTCCGACTGCCGCGGCGAGGGTCGCCGCACCGAACGGCGCACCCTGACCGTCGACATCCCGGCCGGTGTGGACGAAGGGTCGACCCTCCGCCTGGCCGGCCACGGGCCGGCGGGCTTCCGCGGGGGTCCGAACGGCACGCTCTTCGTGCACCTGTCCGTCGAGGGCGACGACGCCTTCCAGCGGTCCGACGACGACCTGCACGCGACGGTGCACGTCCCGGTCACCCTGGCCGCCCTCGGTGGATCGATCCCCTTCGACACCCTCGACGACCAGCGGGACCTGGCGATCGTCGGCGGCACCCAGGGCGGCGCGGTCATCACGTTGAAGGGGCTCGGGGTGCCGAGACTCCGGGGACGCGGACGCGGCGACCTCTACGTGCACGTCCGGGTGGACACGCCGACCGGCATCGACGACAGCCAGCGCGACCTCCTCCGCGGACTCGCCGAAGCCCGGGGCGAGGTCCTCGGGGAGCTCCCGCACGGCGAGGGGTTGTTCTCCAAGATCCGCTCGGCGCTGGGCTGACCGTGCCGCCGGGGGAGGAGCCCGGGGCCGCATCCGGCGCGGCCTCCCCGCAGGCTCCGGACCCGGTGCTGGTTGCCGCGTCCGCGTTGGTCTTCGTCCCCCACCCCTCCGCTCCCGAGCTCGGGGAGGCCGACCGCCACCACCTCGTCGACGTCCTGCGCCTGCGGCCGGGCGAGCTGGTCATCGCGGCGGACGGGGACGGACGCTGGGTCCCCTGTCGCGTCTCCGGGTCCGCCCGCGGCGACGGCACGGCATCCACGGTGCTGCTGGTTCCTGACGGGCCGGTGGTGGAGACCCCACGCGTCCACCCCGCGGTCACCGTCGCCTTCGCCCCGACCAAGGGCTCCCGTCCGGAGTGGGTGGTCCAGAAGCTCACCGAGCTCGGGGTCGACCGGATCGTGCCGCTCCAGACGGCCCGCTCGGTGGTGCGCTGGGACGGGGAGCGGGGCGGGCGGGCGGTCGAGCGCCTGAGGCGGGTGGGGCAGGAGGCGGCCGCCCAGTGCCGGCGGGTGCGGCTGCCGGAGGTGGCACCGGTCTCCCGGCTCTCCGACCTCGCGGACCTCTGCGGGGCTCCTCCGGTGCTGGCCGTGCCTGGCGGCGGCCCGCCCACACTCGCTCATCCGGTCCTGGCGGTGGGTCCGGAGGGGGGGTGGGACGAGGCGGAGCGATCGGCCCCGGGGGCGACGGTCGGCCTCGGCCCCACCGTGCTCAGGGCGGAGACGGCGGCGGTCGTCGCAGGCGCCATCCTGTGCGGCATACGCAGCGGGCTGGTGCACACAGTTGCGTGACCACGCTCCGTGAGGAAGACTGGTTGGACGGGTGGGCCAGTTCAGACTCTTGCGTAACCACACTCCGTGAGGAAAACTACTCAGAGGGCCAGGGAAATTACTCAGAGGGGCAGGGTTACCCGTGGACGGCTGTGCCGGTCCATCCCCGCCCCGTGACGCAAGTCGGCTGTGCGCTCGGGGAGCGCACGACGGCACCGGACCGGTGGTTATCGGTGGGGAGCGGAGGACGTGGACATGTCGGTCATTGACAAGGCAGTCGAGGTGCTGGAGGAAGACGAGCAGGAGGAGGCGGCGCGGATCGCCTACGCCCGTGCGGTCGGCTCGCGGCTGCGCGCCATGCGCAAGCAGATGCGCCTCTCCCTCCAGGCCGTCGAGGCCATGTCCGAGCAGGAATTCAAGGCGTCGGTGCTCGGCGCCTACGAGCGGGGTGAGCGGGCCATCTCGGTTCCCCGGCTCCAGCGCCTGGCCAAGCTCTACGACGTGCCGGTCGACCAGCTGCTCCCGCCCGACGAGGGCACCAACAGGTGGGGCACCAACGCCGCCGGCGAGGAAGCCGCCCCGCTGACCGCCCGCCGGGCGATCCAGGCCGGGGCCGGGGCGGACAAGGTGGCCATCGACCTCACCAAACTCCACACGGTGAGCGGTCCGGAGCGCGATCTGCTGCGACGGTTCCTGAGCATGATCCAGGTGCACCGGCAGGACTTCAACGGCAGGATGATCACCATCCGGTCCGAGGATGTGCGAGCCATCGCCTGCCTGTTCGGGGTCACGCCCGACAGCATGGGAGCCCGCCTGGACGAGCTCGGGCTGCTCGTGCACGTCTGATGGACGGAGGTCCGCCCGCCTCTCGCGGGGTACCCCGTTGAGCGAGCCCATCGTCTGGCTGAGCACGAAAGAGGCGGCCAAACGCCTCGGCGTGACCCTCCGGAGCCTCTACCGGTTCATCGACGAGGGTGACCTCGCCGCCTACCGGTTCGGTCGGGTGATCCGGCTCCAGGAGCGCGACGTGGAGGGGTTCATCGAGGCGAGCAGGATCGCCCCGGGCAGCCTCGAGCATCTCTATCCCGAGGTCAAAGGAGCGGTCCGCTCACTGGGGGATGCCGACGGCGCGTCGGTCCGTGTCGAGTGACGGGCGCCGCGGCCGACTGTCTGTTCTGCGGGATCGTGGCCGGCGACGTCCCGGCCGACATCGTCTGGCGCGACGAACGGGTGGTCGCGTTCCGGGACCTCAATCCCCAGGCACCGGTCCACGTCCTCGTGGTGCCCACCCGCCACATCGTCAACGCGGGGACGATCGCACCGACCGACGCCGAGGACGTGACCGCCCTGTTGGTCGCCGCCCGGGCGGTGGCCGACGCTGAGGGGATCGGAGGCGACGATCGCGGCTTCCGGTTGGTGTTCAACGTCGGTCCCGACGCGCTCAACTCGGTGCCCCACCTCCACCTCCACCTCCTCGGCGGTCGGACCTTCGACTGGCCCCCCGGCTGATCCGGCAGCGGCTCCGCGGCGGCGCCGCTCCGGCGTCTGCGACCCGGGCCGCTGGTAGGGTCATCGGGAGAGCGCACGTGGCAGGCACCCCGGTCAAGATTCTCGTTCCCGGCAACCACCTCATGGTCGGACTCCTCGGCCAACGGGACGAGTTGCTCCGCCTCATCGAGGGGACCTTCGACGATGTCCGGATCGCGGTTCGGGGCAACGAGATCTCGATCGAGGGAGCGAGCGCAGACCGGGTGGCCGCCCTGTTCGAGGAGCTGATCATCCTCCTCGAGTCGGGCCAGGGTCTCGACGCCGTGCAGGTCTCCCGGACCATCGACATGCTCCACGACGACGTCCGACCCTCCGAAGTCCTCACCTCGGAGCTGTTGCGCTCGTCGCGCGGACGGGCGGTGCGCCCGAAGACCAGCGGGCAGAAACGGTATGCGGACGCCATCGCCCGCAACATCGTCACCTTCGGTATCGGGCCGGCGGGGACCGGGAAGTCCTACCTGGCCGTGGCCCTCGCGGTCCAGGCACTCCAGGCGCGCCAGGTCAGCAGGATCATCCTGACCCGGCCCGCCGTCGAGGCGGGAGAGCGGCTGGGTTTCCTGCCCGGGGACATGATGGCGAAGGTCGACCCGTACCTCCGTCCGCTCTACGACGCCCTCCACGACCTCCTCGACGCCGAAGGGGCCCAACGGCTCATCGACAAGGGGACGGTCGAGGTGGCCCCGCTGGCGTTCATGCGGGGCCGCACCCTCAACGACTCGTTCCTCATCCTGGACGAGGCCCAGAACACCAGCCCGGAACAGATGAAGATGTTCCTCACCCGGATCGGGTTCGGCTCGAAGGCGGTGGTCACCGGGGACATCACCCAGATCGACGTTCCCGGGGGCCGCTCCGGCCTTGTGGGTCTCGAGCGGGTGCTGACCGGCGTGCCCGACCTCGCCTTCGTCCACCTCGGCGCCCGTGACGTCGTCCGTCACCGGATCGTGGCGGACATCGTGACCGCCTACGACCGCGACTCGGACGGCCGGGGGCCTGATGACGCTTGACATCTACGCGGCCGACGAGCAGGTCGAGCACCCGGTCAACGTCGAGCGATGGGCCGCACTCGCCCGCTCGGTGCTGGAAGCCGAAGGGATCACCTCGGACACCGAGGTCTCGCTCCTCTTCGTGGACCCCGACGCGGTCGCCGCGCTCAACGAGCGCTTCCTGGGCAAGGAGGGGCCGACCGACGTGCTCTCGTTCCCCATCGAGGACGAGGTCGACCGGAGTGGGCGTTCACCCGACGAGGGCGGGACCGGACCGGCCTCGATCGAGGCGGACAGCGGTCGCAGGCTCCTGCTCGGCGACGTGGTGGTGTGCCCGGCGGTTGCCGCCGCCAACGCCGTCGACCACGGGGTCACCTTCGACGACGAGATCGCCCTGCTCGTCGTCCACGGGATCCTCCACCTGCTCGGGATGGACCACGTCGCCGACGAGGAGGCCGAGCGGATGGAGCGCCGCGAGCAACAGCTGCTCGACCGCTTCCACCGAGTCCCCCCACTCGTCGACCCGCCCCGGTGACCGCCACCGCCACGTTCACCGGGGAGGACCTGGTCCTGGTCATCGTGGTCCTGGTCCTGCTGGTCGCCTCGGCCCTGTTGGCGCTTGCGGAGACCAGCCTCGTGCGCACCACCCGTGCCAAGGCCCTGAGTCTGGCCGACGACGGGCGGCGTGGAGCGAAGGTTCTGGTCCGGCTCACCGAGGACCCCCGGGGTTTCCTCAACCCGGTGCTCCTGCTCGTCCTCATCTGCCAGCTCGTCGTGGCCACCCTGGTCGGCATCCTCGCCGTGCGGTGGTTCGGGGCGTGGGGGGTGGTGGCGGCCACCGTGTTCGAGATCGTGGTCATCTTCGTCTTCGCCGAGGCCGTTCCCAAGAACTGGGCGGTCCACCACCCCGAGCGGGCCGCCCTGTTGAGCGCACCGGTGGTCTCCTCGGTCATCCACTTCTGGCCCATCCGCATGATCTCGACCGGCCTGATCGGCCTGGCCAACGTCTTCATCGGCGACCAGACCGGCTACCTCGGCGCCGGTGTCACCGAGTCCGAACTGCTCGCCATGGCCGACGTGGCTGTCGAGGGAGACGTCATCGAGACCGAGGAGCGGGCGCTCATCCATTCGATCATCGAGTTCGGCGACACCGTGGTGCGCGAGGTGATGGTGCCGCGCACCGACATGGTCGCCATCGCGACCGACGAGACGGTCGAGGCTGCGCTCGAGCGCGCCCTCGAGGCCGGCTTCAGCCGGATGCCTGCGGTCGAGCAGCAGATCGACGACGTGGCCGGGATCGCCTACACCCGGGACATGATCCGAGCGGTCCGGGCCGGACAGGAGGACCAGCCGGTCGGTGCCCACCTGCGGGCCGCCCACTTCGTGCCCGAGACCAAACGGGTCTCCTCCCTGATCCGCGAGATGCAGGCGGACAAGTTCCACCTGGCAATCGTGGTGAACGAGTACGGCGGGACCGCAGGGTTGGTGACCCTCGAGGACCTCATCGAGGAACTGGTGGGCGAGATCGTCGACGAGTTCGACGTCGAGGAGGCTCCGGTCGAGCACCTGGCCTCCGGCGAGCTGCGGGTCAGCGCCCGGTTGGCCGTCGACGAGGTCAACGACCTCATCGACGCCAGCCTGCCCACCGGGGCGTGGGACACCGTCGGCGGTCTGGTCTTCGACCTGCTCGGCCACGTGCCGGTCGCGGGCGAGCAGGTCACCGCGGACGGCCTCCGCCTGGTCGTCGACCGGGTCAACGGGCGCCGGATCGAGCGGGTGCGCATCGTGCCGGTGCCGGCACCCACCCCGGAGGGCGGGTGACCCCCTTCCGCTCCGGTTTCGTGGCCGTGGTCGGCCGCACCAACGTGGGAAAGTCGACCCTGGTCAACGCCGTGGTCGGGCGCAAGGTGACCATCACCTCGCCCCGGCCCAACACGACGCGCTCCCAGATCCGGGGCGTGCTCAACCGCAGTGACGCACAGGTCGTCTTCGTCGACACCCCGGGGATCCACAAGCCGCGCACCGCGCTCGGCGAGCGGATGAACGAGTCGGCGACCGCCTCGCTCGACGACGTGGACGCGGTCGTGGCCATGGTCGAGGCGACGGGCGCGGTCGGGCCCGGCGACCGGATGGTGCTGAACCGCTCGGCACGGCGGGTGCGGTCGATGGCTCGTGCCGCCCCTTCCGGTGGGGCGGGCGGCGACGGGCCGGCCCTCCTGGTGGTGGTCAACAAGATCGACCGGGTCGGCGGGAACGAGGTGCTCACCCACCTGACCGAGGTGGCCGAGGTCATCGACGCGCTCGACGCGGAGGAGGGTGCAGCGCCGGTGCCGGTCGAGTACTTCCCGCTCTCCGCCGCGACGGGCGAGGGGGTCGACGCGCTCGTCGGGTGCGTGGTGGCCATGATGCCCGAGGGGCCGCGGTACTACCCCGAGGGCATGGTCACCGATGTGGCCGAGGCCTTCTGGGTGGCCGACCTGGTGCGCGAGGAACTGCTCCGTCGGGTGGTCGACGAGCTTCCCCACAGCATCGCCTGCCGGGTGACCGAGTGGGAGTGGCCGCGGGTGCGCTGCGAAATCCTGGTCGAGCGCGACTCGCAGAAGGGCATCGTCATCGGGAAGGGAGGAACCACTCTGAAGGACGTCGGCACCGCGGTGCGCCGCCAGATGCCGGAAGGGGCCTACCTCGAGCTCTTCGTCAGGGTCGAGAAGCGCTGGCAGCACCGCGAGGATGCCCTCGACCGGCTCGGCCTCTGACCGCGCCCCGGCTTCCGGTCAGCCGCCCGACCTGCGGGCCAGCTCCACCAGCGACCGGAGCCCGCGCCAGGGGTCGTGCCGGGCCACGAAGACCGCGGAGCGACCGGCTTCCCGCAGGTGGCCGCGGCGCAGGTCGTGGGCCGACGCCCGCACGAGCACCCGGGTCCAGTACCCCCGCGTCCGCCGCATGCCGAGGGCGATGTCGTCGAGCAGGGCGAGCTCGCCCCGGTCAGCCGACCACCACTGCTGGATGCGCAGCGCCCGTACCGAGGCCAGGGCCGACGTACGGTGGTCGTTGGTGAGGTTGGCGTCGTGGCGGCGGTAGTGCACGAGCACGTCGGGGACGAACACGAATGCCCCGATCCTGGCCAGGCGGTAGATGAGGTCGAGGTCCTCGCCGAGGGTCAGCATGGGATGGAAGGTGCCCGCCCGGTCGAGTGCCGCCCGGGTGACCATCAGGGTCGGCAGCGGCGCCCGGGCGTCGAGGCGCAGGAACGCCCGCAGGTCCCCGGCGCAGAGGTCCCCTGGCACAACGGTGCGGCCCTGACCGTCGATGACGTCCCACTGGGAGTAGGAGGCGACCGCGTCGGGTCTGCCCTCGAACGCACCGACCCCCCGCTGCAGCCGTTCGGGCTCCCAGACGTCGTCGTCGTCGAGGAACGCCAGGTACGCGCCAGTGCTGTGGGCGATGCCGACGTTGCGGGCCACGCTGACCCCGGCGTTGGCCTGGTGGACGACCCGGGCGCGGGGGAGTCCCGCCGCCGCCAGGTCGAGGGCTCCGGGCTCCGGTGCGCCGTCGTCGACGAGGACGAGCTCCCACCCGGTCCAGGTCTGGGCGACCAGTGCGTCGAGCGCGATGCGGAGGAAGGGACCCGAGCGGTTGGTGGCCAGCACCACGCTGACCAGCGGAGGGGGTTCCATGGCCGCCCGAGCTTACCGGCGGCTCCCGTCCAGGACGCGGGACCGGGTGCCGGTCAGCCCTCGGTGGTCACGGCCCGCAGGAACGCCACCACCTCGGCCCGGTCGACGGTGCGACGCATCGGGGGCACCCGGGTCAGCAGTGCGCCACGGTAGCGGGCGGTGGCGAGGCGGCTGTCCAGCACGGCGACCACCCCGCGGTCGGTGGCCGACCGGATGAGACGTCCGGCACCCTGGGCCAGGAGGGTCCCGGCGCGGGGGAGGTCCACGATCGAGAACGCGCCGGGCCCCGCCCGTTCGCGGCGCGCCTCGAGCACGGGATCGTCGGGGCGGGGGAAGGGGATCCGGTCGATGGTGACCAGGCTGAGGGTGCGCCCGACCACGTCGACCCCCTGCCAGAACCCGAGCGTGGCGAAGAGGCAGGCCGCCTCGTCGGACCGGAACGCCTCGAGCAGGGCCGGCTTGGGCAGGTCCGATTGGGACAGGATCGGAAAGGGCATCCGTGTTGCCAGGACCTCGGCTGCGGCACGCATGGCCCGCCAACTCGTGAACAGGGCCAGGGTCCGTCCGCCGGCCGCGGTCATGAGGGTCTCGAGCTCGTCGTGGAGGGAGGGCTCCGACTCGGGCCGCCGCCGGTCGGGCAGGGTCCGGGCCACGTAGAGCAAGGCGTGCTCGCGGTAGGCGAACGGGCTCCCCACGTCGAGGACGTCGGTCTCCTCCGGCATCCCGAGGCGCTCCGCGAGCCCGAGCGGCACCGTGGCCGAGGTGAGCACCCCGGTGACGGTTCCCCAGAGCTGCTCCGCGAGCACCGGGCCGACGTCGACCGGGGAGAGCCGCAGGGCGGCGCCCCGCGCGTCGTCCTCGACCCAGACCACCTCGTCGTCGGTCGCTGCGGCCAGGCGCGCGAGGTCTGAGGCCAGGTGGCCCGCGGTCAGGAGCACCCGGTCGCGGCGGGCCCGCCTGTCGGTCGGCTCCTGCTCGCCCGCTTCCCGACCCGCCTGGCGGAGGCTGTCGACGAGGCGCCCGACCCGACCCGAGGCCAGGGTCAGGACGGTGCCGATGTCGGGTTCGCCGGTCGGCGTGCCGTCCGCGACCTCCCCGGCCGGCGCAGCGGTTCCGGGACTCGCTCCCGGTGGGATGCGACGTCCCGCCCAGGGCCGGAGCGCCCGGGCGAGCGCGTCGGCGAGGTCGGCCACGTCGTCGAGCGCCCGATCAGCGGCCGAGTCCGTGTCGGACAGCATCGGACGGGCCGCACCGGCGAGGGCACGGAAGCGGCCGGGTCCGATCTCGAGTCCGAGCGAGTCGGTCATCACGTCCTCGACCTCGTGCGCCTCGTCGAAGACGACCACCGTGTGGGGCGGCAGGACCGCGCCCCCGCTGGCCAGGTGTGCGCCGTAGAGGTGGGTGTTGACCACCACCACGTCCGCCTCGGCGGCCCGGCTCCGCGCCTCCTCGGCGAAGCAGTCGCGGCCGGACGGGCAGCGGAAGGCACCCGGGCACTCGCGGGCGGTCGTCGAGACCATCGCCCAGGCACGGAAGTGGGGCTCGAAGGGGAGCTCGGCCCGATCGCCGGTGGTCGTGTCGTCCGCCCAGCGGACCAGCCGCCGCACCTGCTCGGCGAGGCCGCCCGGTTCGGACGGGTCCTCCCCGGTACGCGTCCGGAGCGGGTCGTCGGCGTCGGGCGGGTCGGCCGACGCCCCGGAGAGGGTCAGCTGCTCGCCGCGGCCCCCGATCTCGGAGACCCGCTGCACGCAGAGGTAGTTGCTCCGTCCCTTGAGCACGGCGAAGGAGAGGTCGCCCGCGATGGTCTCGGCCACGAGGGGCAGGTCCTTCGAGGCGAGCTGGTCCTGGAGCGCCTTGGTCGCTGTGGCCACGACCACCCGTTCACCGGAGAGGGCGGCGGGCACCAGGTACGCGAGCGACTTGCCGGTGCCGGTGCCGGCCTGGACCACGAGATGGCGGCGGCGGGCCACCCCGTCGGCCACGGCTCGGGCCATCTCCGCCTGGCCCGAACGCGCCTCACCGCCCCCGGGCAGCCGAGCGGCGACCTCGGCCAGGGTGGCGGTCACCTCGTCGGGCATTGGCCGACACTACCGGGCCACCCTGTCGACCCCGTGACGCCCGTGCGCCGCCCGCGCCCTGCGTGAGCGCGCCGGGGGCGCGGTCAGTGCCACTCGACGGCGAGACCGATGGCAACCCCGGCCCCGACGGTCACGATGCACCACCGCAGCACGGGGGCAGGCAGCCGGCGGCCGAGGTGTCCGCCGAGCTGTCCACCGATGGCGGACCCGGTCGCGATGAGCGCGACCACCGACCAGGAGACGGCGGTGGAGAGGACGAACAGCACCGCGGCCACAGCGTTGACGGTGAGGGCCAGGGCGTTCTTGGTGCCGTTGAGGCGCTGGAGGTCGTCGTCGATGAACACGGCCAGCAGTGCGATGAGGATCACGCCTTGTGCCGCCCCGAAGTACCCGCCGTAGATGCCGGACAGGAAGACGCCGGCGAACAGGACCGGCCCGCCGTGCCGCGGGCGATCGCCGCGGGCGTGGAGCCACCGGCCGATCCGGGGCTGGACGGCCATGAGCAATGTCGCCAGGGCGATGAGCGCAGGAACCGCCGCCTTGAACACGCTGCCGGGCAGGGTCAGCAACAGGACGGCGCCGGTCGCACCCCCGGCCAGCGATGCCGAGCCGACCCGGACCAGTCGGGTCCGCTGACCGACCAGTTCGTGCCGGTAGGCCACGACCGCGCTCACGCTCCCCGGCACCAGACCGACCGTGTTGGAGACGTTGGCCAGCACCGGCGGATAGCCGAGCGCGAGCAGGGTCGGGAACGTGATCAGCGACCCGGATCCGACGATCACGTTGACGGTGCCGGCCGCCAGTCCGGCCGCGAAGATGGCCAACGCTGCCTCGGGGGTCATGGGGAGGGTCTAGTGCCCGTGGGACCCGGGACTCAACCACCGAGGGTCCGACGCGACCGGTTGGGACGGATCCGTCGGCCCAGGGGATAGGTTCGCAGGGTGGATGACGACCGGACGGGTGCCGGAGGCGGCGAGGGGGATGCCGCTGCCGCGGTCGGTCCCGCCGACCTCTCCGGAGGTCCGATCCCGACCCATGTGGCCTGCGTCATGGACGGCAACGGCCGCTGGGCGGCACGCCGCGGCCTTCCGCGCACCGAGGGCCATGCGGCCGGCGAGGCCGCGTTGCTCGATGCGGTCGAAGGGGCCCTCGACCTCGGCATCCCCTGGATCACCATGTACGCCTTCTCCACCGAGAACTGGCGGCGGCCACCCGACGAGGTGCGCTACCTGATGGGCTTCAACGAGAGCCTCCTGGTCCGCAGGCGCGACGAGCTGCACGAGAAGGGGGTCCGGATCCGCTTCGCCGGTCGCCGCGACTGGCGGGTCCCCAAGCGGGTGCTCCGGCGGATGGACGAGTCCACCGAATTGACCAGGCACAACCGGCGGTGCACCTTGACCATGGCCTTCAACTACGGGGGCCGTGCCGAGATCGTCGACGCGGTACGCGACCTGGTCGCCGACGGCGTCCGTCGGGACAAGGTCACCGAGAAGGCCATCCGCTCACGTCTGTACTTCCCCGACCAGCCCGACCCGGATCTGGTGATCCGCACCTCGGGCGAGCACCGGATCTCGAATTTCCTGCTCTGGCAGCTCGCCTACAGCGAACTCGTCTTCGACGACGTGCTCTGGCCGGACTTCCGCCGCACCCACCTCTTTGCGGCGGTCCGGGACTTCCAGCGTCGGCAACGACGGTACGGAGGAGTCACCTGATGGTCGCCGGTGGCCCCGCGGCCACGCGGGTGACCGATGACGTCGGGGGTGTCTGGATCTTGACCGGGTGGGCGATCGGCCTCCTGGTCTATGCCGGGGTGGTGCTGATGGCCATGGCCGGGTTCTCGGCGGTCCTGCCGCTGGTGATCATCCCCCCGGTCCTCCTCGGGCTCATCGCTGCCGGCAACCTGCTCGGCGGCCGCAGCCACGGCCGTGCTCCAGCGGGTGGCGCCGGCGGGCCCGGAGCCACCGGTGCCTCGGAGGAGCCCGGCGCGCCGCCATGAGCCAGTTCCGCGATCGGGGGGTGGTCGTGCGCACCATCCGGCTCGGCGAGGCGGACCGGATCGTGACGCTGATGACGGAGCGGCACGGCAAGGTGCGGGCCGTGGCCAAAGGGGTGCGTCGCACGACCTCGAAGTTCGGCTCGCGGCTCGAGCCGCTGACCCATGTGGCCCTGCTCGGGTGGCAGGGCCGCGGAGACCTCGACACCATCACCCAGGTGGAGACCATCGACACCTTCCGGGCGGTCCGCGAGGACCTCGACCGGATGTCGGCAGCGCTCTCCATGCTCGAGGTGGTCGACCAGGTCGGCCAGGAGCGGCACGCCAATCCGCACCTCTACGAGATGGCGGTTGGCGCGATCGGGGCCCTCGCCGATCACCACTCGCCGATGGTGGCCCCGGCGTTCTTCCTCAAGGTGCTGGCCCTCGAGGGATCGGCACCGGTGCTCGACGCCTGTGTGTCGTGCGGCCAGGACGACGACCTGCGCCTCGTGGCGTTCGACCTGCTCGAGGGTGGCGTGCTCTGCCAGACCTGCCGGCGCGGGCGTCCCCTCACCCCCGAGGGGCTCTTGCTGCTGCGGCGGACGCTCGGGGGCGGGCTGTCCGGCGTGCTCGCCGAGCCCCGCTCGGCCGTCACCGACGAGATCGGGGCCCTCGCCACCGAAGCGATCGAGGTGCACCTCGATCGCCGGCTGCGGTCGCTCCACACCGGCCAGGTGACCTGAGGTGACCGTCGCGGAGCCGGGACAGCAGCCGCCGTTCGGTGTCTACGTGCACGTGCCGTTCTGCCGGCACCGCTGCGACTACTGCGCGTTCGCCACCTACACCGACCGGGACCACCTGATGGAGGCCTACGCGTCCGCCTGCGTGACCGAGCTGGCCCGCGCGGTCGAGCGGGAGGGGATGCCGCCGGCAACCTCGGTCTTCTTCGGCGGGGGCACGCCGTCGAGACTGCCGGCCGACATCCTGGTCTCGATCCTCGATGCGGTGCCCCGCCGTCGCGGCGCCGAGGTCACCGTCGAGTGCAACCCCGAGGACGTCGAGCCGCATCGCCTCGAGGTCTACCGGTCCGCAGGGGTCACCCGGGTCTCGCTCGGCGTCCAGTCGACGGTGCCGCACGTGCTCGGAGGCCTCGGCCGCCGGCACGGCACCCTGGAGATCGCCCGGGCCGCCGCCGCGGTGGCCCGGGCCGGGTTCTCCTCGTGGAACCTCGACCTCATCTTCGGCGGTGCCGGCGAGCGGGACGAGGACTGGGCGCGGAGTCTCGGCGAGGTGCTCAGCTTGGAGGAGCCCCCGCCCCACCTGAGTGCGTACGCGCTCACCGTGGAGCCCGGCACGCCGCTCGCCGGGTCGCCCGACCGGCATCCGGTCGACGACGTCCAGGCAGACCGGTACGAGACGGCGGACCGGGTGTTGACCGAGGCGGGCTACCGGTGGGAGGAGATCTCCAACTGGGCCCGCGAGGGACACGGATGCCGCCACAACCGCCTCTACTGGGCCCAGGGCGAGTACCGCGGGATCGGGTCGGCCGCCCATTCCCACCGCGGAGGGCGGCGATGGTGGAACGTCCGCACGCCGGACCGGTACGTGTCCCTGGTGGCGGCCGACCGGCCCACGACCGCCGGCGAGGAGGTGCTCGACGCCGCCCGGCGCCGCGTCGAGGCCCTCGCCCTCGCCCTCCGCACGCCGGCGGGCGTCCCGATCGGTGCCCTGCCCGACGACCCGGACCTCGACGGGCTGGTCGACCGGGTCGACGGCCGTGCCGTGCTCACCGTGCGGGGCCGCCTGCTGGCCAACGCGGTGACCGCACGCCTGCGCGACCCCGAGGGCGCGGTCGCACCGGCCGGCGGTCCCGGGGGACCCGGTACCATGCCCCTCTATGCCTGAGCCGGACGACCCCGTCGACGCGGGCGAGGGGCGCGCCGACCTGTTGGAGAACGTGGTCGGCCTCTGCAAACGGCGCGGCTTCATCTTCCAGTCCGCCGAGATCTACGGCGGGTTCCGCTCCACCTACGACTACGGACCGCTCGGGGTCAACCTGCTGCGGAACGTCAAGAACGCCTGGTGGGAGGCCATGGTCCAGCGGCGGGACGACGTGGTCGGTCTCGACGCGGCGATCCTCTCGCCGCCAGCCGTCTGGGAGGCGTCGGGCCACCTCTCCAACTTCACCGATCCGCTCGTCGACTGCCGCAACTGCCACCAGCGCTGGAGGGAGGACAAGATCGACGGGGTGTGCCCGTCGTGCGGGTCGACCGAATTCACCGAGGCGCGGGCGTTCAATCTCATGTTCAAGACCCACGCCGGCCCGATCGAGGACGAGGGCGCCGTCGCCTACCTGCGCCCCGAGACCGCCCAGGGGATGTTCGTCAACTTCGCCAACGTGCTCCAGACCACCCGCAAGCGTCCCCCGTTCGGGATCGCACAGGTCGGCAAGTCGTTCCGCAACGAGATCACCCCCCAGAACTTCGTCTTCCGGACCCGCGAGTTCGAGCAGATGGAGATGGAGTTCTTCGTCCCCCCGCCCGAGGCCGACCGGTGGTACGCCTACTGGGTGGACGAGCGCTACCGCTGGTACCGGGACCTCGGCATCCCTGACTCGGAGCTGCGCCTGCGCCACCACGGGGCCGAGGAGCTCTCCCACTACTCGACGGCCACCGCCGACGTGGAGTTCCTCTTTCCCTGGGGGTGGGACGAGCTCGAGGGGATCGCCAACCGGACCGATTTCGACCTCAAGGCCCATGCCGCGGCGTCCGGCGAGCGCCTCGAGTACTTCGACCAGGCCACCAACGAGCGGTACGTCCCCTACGTGATCGAGCCGGCCGCGGGGGCGACCCGGGCGATGATGGCGTTCCTTTTGTCCTCGTACGCCGAGGACGAGGTGGGCGGTGAAGCCCGGGTCGTGCTCCGTCTGCACCCTCGGCTCGCCCCCTATCAGGTCGCGGTGCTCCCGCTCTCGAAGAAGGAGACCCTCGAGCCCCTGTCCCGCGAGGTGCTCTCCACCCTGCAGGCCCACTTCATGTGCGACTACGACACCACCCAGTCGATCGGCAAGCGCTACCGCCGACAGGACGAGGTGGGCACCCCGTGGTGCGTGACCGTCGACTTCGACTCGCTCGAGGACCGCGCGGTGACCGTCCGCGATCGCGACACCACCGAGCAGGTCCGCGTGCCGGTCGAGGACCTGCTGGCCGACATTCGCAGCCGCCTCGACGCCACCCTGACCGGGGGTCCCCCGGAGTCCGGTGGCCCGATGTCCCGCCGGGTAGGCTTTCCGTCGGCGACCACGGCCGCGTGCCGATCGTTCCCCTTCCGTGCCACCGCGGACTTGCCACCAGAGGAGACCCCGCCCGATGCCGTACGTCTTCGACTTCGACCACTCGCACCGCAAGCCTCCGATGGAGATGAAGGACCTCCTCGGGGGCAAGGGGGCCAACCTCGCCGAGATGACCTCGGTGCTCGCGCTGCCGGTGCCTCCCGGGTTCACCATCGCCACCACCGCGTGCCGGACCTACATGGAGGACGGGTGGCCGGAGGGGCTGACCGCGCGAGATCGCCAAGGCACGTGCCCGCCTGGAGCAGCAGATGGGGAAGCGGATCGGCGATCCGGGCGACCCCCTCCTGGTGTCGGTCCGGTCGGGCGCCAAATTCTCGATGCCGGGCATGATGGACACGGTCCTCAACCTCGGCCTCAACGACGCCTCCGTGGTGGGACTGGCCAAGCAGACCGACGACGAGCGCTTCGCCTATGACTCCTACCGGCGCTTCGTTGCCATGTACGGCCGGATCGTGCTGGACGTCCCGTCGGCGGAATTCGACACGCTGCTCGACGCGGCCAAGGAGCTGGCCGGGACCTCCTCGGACGCCGGGATCCCCATCGAGCTGTTGCACTACCTGGTCGACGCCTACCAACAGATCGTCGAACGGCACACCGGCTCGCCCTTCCCGCAGGACCCGGCCGAGCAGCTGCGCGGGGCCATCGAGGCGGTCTTCGCCTCGTGGAACGGTCCCCGGGCGGTGGCCTACCGGGTGCAGGAGCGGATCGCCCACGACCTCGGTACCGCGGTCAACGTCCAGGCGATGGTCTTCGGCAACCGCGACGACAACTCCGGCACCGGCGTCGGCTTCACCCGCGACCCCGCGACCGGGGCGGTGGGCGAGTACGGCGACTTCCTGGTCAACGCGCAGGGCGAGGACGTGGTGGCGGGGATCCGGAACACCGAGCCACTGTCGGCGCTCCGCGACCGCTTCCCGGCCATCCACAAGGAGCTGCTCGCGATCTTCGCCCGGCTCGAGCACCACTACCGCGACATGTGCGACACCGAGTTCACCATCGAGCAGGGCAAGCTGTGGATGCTCCAGACCCGGGTGGGCAAGCGCACCGGCCGGGCCGCGCTCCGGATGGCCGTCGACATGGTGGGGGAGCGGTCGATGGCGCTCTCCAAGGAGGAAGCCCTCGGCCGGATCACCGGCGAGCACCTCGAGCAGGTCCTCCATCCGCGGTTCGCCTCGACCGGGCACCCTGTGCTGGTCAAGGGTCTGGCGGCGTCGCCCGGGGCCGCCGTCGGCCGGGTGTACCTGACCGCGGACGACGCGCAGGAGGCAGCGGCGCGGGGCGAGTCGGTCGTCCTCGTGCGCAGTGAGACCTCACCCGAGGACGTGCACGGGATGCTGGCCGCCAAAGGGATCCTGACCGCCCGCGGTGGGCTGGTCAGCCACGCGGCCGTCGTGGCCCGCGGCTGGGGCAAGCCGGCGGTTGTCGGCGCCGAGTCCCTGCGCATCGGCACCGGGTCCTTCTCGGTCGGCGACGTGGTCGTGGCCGAGGGGGAGTGGATCTCGGTGGACGGCACGAACGGCACCGTGGTGCTGGGCCAGGTCCCGGTCATCCAGGGCGAGACGCCCCCGGAGTTCGCGACGATCCTCGGTTGGGCCGACGACGTCCGGTCCGGACACCTCGGCGTGCGGGCGAACGCCGACAACGGGGCCGACGCGGCAAACGCCCGCGCCCACGGAGCCGAAGGCATCGGACTCTGCCGGACCGAGCACATGTTCCTCGCCGAGGACCGGCTCCCGGTGGTGCGGAGGATGATCCTGGCGGCGACCGAGGTCGAGGAGGAGGCCGCCCTCGAGGCCCTCCGCCTCGCGCAACGGACCGACTTCGAGTCGATCCTCGAGGCCATGGACGGACTGCCGGTCACCATCCGACTGCTCGACCCGCCGTTGCACGAGTTCCTGCCCGACACCCAGGAGCTGGCCGTCAAGGAGGCGACCGTCGGGCTGACCGACGAGGAGGCCGAGCTCTACGAGGCGGCCAAGAGCTGGCACGAGGTCAACCCGATGCTCGGCACCCGCGGGGTGCGTCTCGGGGTGATCAAGCCGGGGTTGTACGCGATGCAGGTGCGGGCCCTGATGGAGGCCGCCCTCGACCGGGTGGCGGCCGGAGGGCACCCGATCGTGGAGATCATGATCCCCCTGACCGTGAGCCGCGAGGAGATGGCCCTGGCCCGTTCGTGGGTGGAGGGCGCGATCGCCGAGGCCGAGACGGCGGCAGAGCTGGCGCCCGCAGCCACGGCCGCCCGCGCCAGGGGCTCCGTGCGGACGACGGGCTCGCTCGAGGTGCTCATCGGGACGATGATCGAGACGCCGCGGGCCGCGCTCCGTGCCGGCGAGATCGCCGAAGTCGCCGACTTCTTCTCCTTCGGCACGAACGACCTGACCCAGATGACCTTCGGGTTCAGCCGCGACGACGTCGAGGGTCGGATGATGTCGGCCTACCTCGAGGAGGGCCTCCTCAAGCGGAATCCCTTCGAGGTGGTCGATCCGGACGGCGTCGGCGAGCTGGTCCGCCTCGGGGTCGAGCGCGGCCGGGCCGTGCGGCCGACCCTCAAGGTCGGGGTCTGCGGCGAGCACGGTGGCGATCCCGAGTCGATCGCGACGTTCGCGGCCGCCGGGCTCGACTACGTGAGCTGCTCGCCGTTCCGGGTGCCGATCGCCCGGCTGGCTGCCGCCCAGGCCGTGCTCTCCGGCGATGCCGCCATCGGAGCGAAGACCAAGACGGCGCCTGCCGCCCGGGCGAATGGTGCCTCGGGGAGGGCCACGGCCAAGAAGGCCAAGGCCAAGAAGGCCACGGCCAAGGAGGCCACGGCCGCCCGATCGGCGGGCAGGTCCGCCGCTCCGGCAGCCAGGGGCCGCGGCCGCTCGGCGAGGTAGGCGGGACCCCGTCCTGGAGCAGCCGCGGGTTCGGCGGCCTCCGGATCGGTCAGTCGAGCGGACGCGGTACCGTCCATCCATGGGCATTCCCGACGAGGACGTGGCCCGGGTCCGGGCTGCGACGGACATCGTGGCTCTGGTCGGGGAGCACGCAGCGCTCAAACGCCAGGGACAGCGGTGGGTGGGGCTCTGCCCGTTCCACGGCGAGAAGACGCCCTCGTTCAGCGTCAACGCCGAAGCCGGGCTCTACTACTGCTTCGGATGCCAGGAGCGGGGCGACGCCATCACGTTCGTCCGCGCCACCGAACATCTCGACTTCGTCGACGCGGTCCGCCGCCTCGCCGACAGGGCCGGCATCACCATCCGGGAGGACGGTGATGCGGGACGCCACGGCCAGCGCCGCAAGATCTTCCTCGACGCCATGGAGGGTGCCACGGAGTGGTACCACCAGCGGCTGCTGACCGGAGCAGATGCCGGCCAGGCCCGCGACTACCTGCGCAGCCGCGGGTACGAGGGGGAGATCGTGCGCCGCTTCCGCCTCGGATGGGCCCCGGACGGCTGGGACACCCTCTGTACCGCGCTGCAGCTGAGCGAGGAGGTCGCGACGGGGTCTGGGCTCGGATTCGTCAACCGCAAGGGCCGGCTCCAGGACGCCTTCCGGTCCCGTGTGCTGTTCCCGATCTGCGATCCCTCCGGCCATCCTGTGGCCTTCGGGGGCCGGGTGCTCCCTGGCAGCCCCGATCCGGCCAAGTACAAGAACTCCTCGGAGACGCCGATCTACTCGAAGCGGCGCACCCTCTACGCCCTCAATTGGGCGAAACAGGACATCATCTCGACCGGCGAGGTGGTGGTCTGCGAGGGCTACACCGATGTGATCGGCTGCTTCGAGGCCGGGGTGCCCCGGGCCATCGCCACCTGCGGCACAGCCCTCGCCGAGGAGCACGTGCGCCTGCTCAAGAACTTCGCCACCCGGATCGTGCTGGCCTTCGACGCCGACGGTGCTGGGCAGTCGGCCGCAGGCCGTTTCTACGAGTGGGAGCGTCGCCTCGAGGTCGACGTGGCCGTTGCCGCGCTCGCCCCCGGGTCCGACCCTGCCGACCTGGCCCGGAGCGATCCCGGGGCCCTGCGCGCCGCTGTCGAGGGGGCCAAGCCCTTCCTCGAATTCCGGCTCGGGCGCATCCTCGATGCCGCCGACCTCTCGACCGCGGAGGGCCGGGCCCGGGGGGCGGACCACACGCTCGTCGCCGTCGCCGAGCACCCCGACGATCTGGTCCGCGACCAGTACGTGATGCGGGTCGCCGAACGGTGTCACCTGGAGCCGGCCTCGCTCCGGGACCGCCTCGAGCGCATCCGTCGGCAGGGTCCGCAGTCCCCGCCGGACGGTGCGGAGGCACAAGGCCGCCGGCCGTCCCCCGGTCCGGTCGACGGCCCCGACGGCCCTGCCGTGCGAGTGTCCCGTCGCGCCGACGGCGCCGCGGTGCGCGAGTTCCGCCCCGGGCTCGAGGCGCTGCGCCTGGCCATCCACCGACCAGAGGAGGTCGGCGACCGACTGGAGGCCGCGCTGTTCAGCGACCCGGTGCAGCGTTCTGCATTCGAGGCTCTGGTCGAGGCCGACGATTTGCATCGGGCCATCGACGAGGCTGCACCGGAGGTCCAGGCCCTGCTCGTGCGCTTGACCGTCGAGGAGCCCCGGTCCGATCCCGACGAGGTGGTGGCCCAGCTGGTCCGAGACGTCGTGCGCCGTGAGCTCCCGGTCCTGACCGTCGAGGCCCGGAGCTCGACACCAGCCATGGAGGAGGCCGCTTCGGTTGCCGCCTGGCTCCAGGAGCTGGACGATCCCCGCACCGCGGCGGTGGCGTCGAACAGGTTGGTAGCCTGGCTCGTGGTGAGGTCGCAGATGATCGGAACGGGGCACGGGGGATGACGGCCAGGCACGCGGTCCCGCCGCGTCACATCCCGGCCAACGAGGATGCCGGGTTGTCGCCGCTCGACGTGCTCCCGGTCGACCAGTTCGAAGCCCTGATCCAGCGGGGACGTCTCCAGGGTGGCCTGACCCAGGACGAGGTGATGACGGTGCTCCGGTCGGTCGAGCTCAGCGCCGACCTCATCACCGGGGTCGTCGAGCGGATCCGCGCAGCCGGGATCGAGTTCACCTACGACACCGGCGAGACGACCATCGTCCCGATGTCCGTCGCAGTCGCCGATGAGGTCTCCGGGCACCTGCGCGAGTGCTACCCGACGGGGGAGGGCGAGGAGGTGGCCACCCTCGAGGTTCTCGTGGTGCCCGAGCCGGGCCCCGTGAGCGCCCACCCCAACGGCAGCGGCCCCGCCGCCGCGACGGAGGCTCTGGTCGCACGGCCCCGGGCTCCGAGGAAGCCGCGCGCTGCACGGAGCACGGCGAGCGACGGGTTCGGCGAGGGGGACAGCTTCCGGGGCTCGACCGCCGATCCGGTCCACATGTACCTGAAGGAGATCGGCAAGGTGAAGCTTCTCGACGCCTCGCTCGAGGTGGAGCTGGCCGAGCGGATCCTTGCCGGGAACGAGGCCGCGGCACGGTTGGCAACCGACGAGATGACGGACCCCCCGGTCACCCGAACCGAACGCTCCACCGACCGGCTGGCCGTGCGGCGCGGCCAACAGGCCAAGGAGGCGCTCATCGAGGCGAACCTCCGACTGGTGGTGTCGATCGCCAAGCGCTACCGCAACCGGGGCCTCGCGTTCCTCGACCTCATCCAGGAGGGGAACCTCGGGCTCATGCGGGCCGTCGAGAAGTTCGACCACACAAAGGGGTTCAAGTTCTCGACGTATGCGACCTGGTGGATCCGCCAGGCGATCACCCGCGCCATCGCCGATCAGGCCAGGACCATCCGTATCCCGGTGCACATGGTCGAGACCATCAACAAGGTGGTGTGGGCCCAGCGCCAGCTGCTCCAGGAGCTCGGTCGCGAGCCGAGCGCCGAGGAGGTCGCCGGCCGAGTCGACTTCACCATCGACAAGGTGCGGGAGATCCAGCGGATCAACCAGGACACGGTGTCGCTCGAGCAGCCCATGGGTGACGAGGACGACTTCAGCCTGTCCGACCTCATCGAGGACCGCGAAGCGGTGGTTCCCGACGACGCCGCGGCCCGGATGATGCTCGACGACGCGCTGCGCGAGGCGCTCGGCCATCTCTCGCCCCGCGAGCAGGACGTGGTCCGGCTCCGGTTCGGGCTCGAGGACGGCAAGATCAGGACCCTCGAGGAGGTCGGGCAGGCATTCGGCGTGACCCGTGAGCGGATCCGCCAGATCGAGGCGAAGACCCTCGCAAAGCTGCGACGCCCGGAGTCGGCCCAGCTGCTCCGCGACTACCTCGAAGAGGACTGACCGGCGCTCCAGCCGGCCGCTCACGAGCGGTCAGGCGGAGATCCGTCGTCCCTTGAGTGCCGAGGCCAGGTCGCCGGCCATCTCGATCACCAGGGCGTCCGCGGCCTCGTCGCCGTCGCGCCATCCGAGGCGAACCCCGATGGTGTCCCGGACCCGCTCGGCCCCCAGCAGGACGACCGCCCGGGCCTTGGTGCCCACCAGGCCGGTGGTGCCCGCCACCGGGGCACCCCGTCCGGCCCGCCCGACCACCCGGAGCCGCTGGCCGCCGGCACCCCGCGAACCCAGGGCGTAGCCCACGCAGAACGCCGCGGCGGCGGCGACCGGTGTCTTCATCGCGTCATTGTGCCCCGGTTCGCGCCGCCGTGCATCTCCCACCGTCAGGCCGGTGGCGACGGGCTAATCTCCACTCGCACGCCAGGCCGGATCCCAGTGCGGATCCCGCAGTGGTGGGCCTGGATCCGGGGTAGCTCAATCGGCAGAGCGAGCGGCTGTTAACCGCTAGGTTGTGAGTTCGAGTCTCACCCCCGGAGCAAATCACCGGAGCCACGATGATCTTTGGTGCCCGCGTGATCGTGCACAGCACGGATGCGGCCGCCGATCGCATCTTCTTCAGGGATGTCCTCGGATTTCCGTCGGTGGACGCCGGCCACGATTGGCCCATCTTCGCGCTGCCGCCGCCAGAGTTGGCCGTGCATCCGGCCGATGACAACCTCGCCGAGCTCTATCTCATGGTGGGCGACCTGGACGCCGAGACGCGGGCGCTCGAGGACAAGGGTGTCCTGTGTTCCGAGGTCGCGGCGGCCCGTTGGGGATCGGTGACCAAGATCGCACTTCCCGGGTGAGGTGGGTCTGTACCAGCCGAACCACCCGTCGCCACTGGTCCCGACCGTGGTTTCAGACGAGTAGCCGGATGCCGAACGACGCGGGATTCCGCACGGGCGACACGCTCGGGGTTTTGGCGGCCGGAATACCCGACGACTAGCGTACGCGGGCGCTGAGAATCCGATTCTTGTGAGTGGGTCTGGCCGTCCTGTCCAGCCAGGCGGTGACCGCGACCGGTCCGGAGCACCGACCGGATCCTGCGATACTGCCTCTTCGGACGAGGCCGAGGGCGAGATCCGCGCACCGACTGGGCCGAGTGACGAACGACGCTGAAGAGGAGAGGGACACATGGAATGTGCCGGCAAGAAGGCGGTGGTCGTCGGTGGGGCGTCCGGCATGGCGAGAGCGAGCGCGGAGCTGCTGCTCAAGAGGGGCGCCTCGGTGGCGATCCTGGACCTGCCGACCTCGGCGGGGGATGCGGTTGCGTCGGAGCTCGGTGGCGGCACCACCTTCTGTCCCTGCGATGTGACCGATGCGGAGGGCACGGAACGCGCGCTGGCAGCGGCGGTCGAGATGCTCGGCGGGCTGCACATCGCCGTGAACACGGCCGGCGGGGGGATCGCCAAGAAGACACTGAGCAAGTCGGGACCGCATCCGCTGGACGACTTCCGGGCGGTGATCGAGCTCAATCTCATCGCGACGTTCAACCTCAACCGCCTCCAGGCTGCGCACATGGAGCACAACGAGCCCGAGGACGGGGAGCGCGGGGTCATCATCAACACCGCGTCGATCGCCGCGTTCGAAGGCCAGATCGGACAGGTCGCCTACGCCGCCGCAAAGGCCGGCATCGCTGGGATGACGCTCACCATGGCCCGCGAGCTGGGGTCCTACGGGATCCGGGTCGATACCATCGCGCCGAGCCTCTTCCTCACCGGGATCACCTCGGGAATCCCCGACGACTTTGCCGACCGGCTGACCGCCGATGCCGCCTTCCCCAAGCGGATGGGGCGTCCCGAGGAGTACGCCAAGCTGGTGGCCGCCATCGTTGAGAACCCGATGCTCAACGGAGGGACGATCCGGCTCGACGCCGGCCAACGGTTCGCTCCGAAATGACCGTGGTCGGTGCACCCAGTGGTGACCTCGGGCGGGCGGTGGGATGAACCTCCTCCTGTTGCTCGACATGGCGAGCTCGGCCGAGCCCGAGCGGGTCGCGTTCCGCATTGAGGACACCGACCTGACGAGCGGTGACCTCCGCGACCGCGCCCTACGGATCGGCTCCGCGCTCGCCCGGAGCGGCGTCTCCTCCCTCGCGTTCGGTGCCACCAACAGCCTCGCCTTCCCGGTCGCGGTGTTCGCGGCTGCCGCGGCGGGCATCCCCCTGATCCCCGTCAACTTCCGGCTCGCGGAGACCCGGAGGAAGGAGATCCTGACCCGGCATCCAGGGGCCCTGGTGGTGGCGACCGAGGATCAGCTCCCCGGTCTCGTCGGAGACGGGTATCACGCGATCAGCGCTGCGGGGTTCATGGATCTCGGGTCCTCGGACGCAGTCGAACCGGTCGACCCCGACCCCGATGCGATCGCCGTGTTGCTGTACACGAGCGGGACGACCTCCGAGCCGAAGGCCGTGGTCCTGCGGCACCGGCACCTCACCAGCTATGTCCTCGGGACCGTCGAGTTCTGCTCGGCGGCGCCGACGGACGCAGCACTGGTCGCGGTCCCTCCCTACCACATCGCCGGCGTCGCCCATGTGCTGACCAACCTCTACGCGGGGCGGCGGGTGATCTACCTCGACGCGTTCGACCCCGACGAGTGGCTCTCACTGGTCGAACGGGAGGGGGTCACCAACGCCATGGTCGTCCCGACCATGCTCGCCCGGATCGTGGACGCCCTGGAGGCCTCCGGCAGGGCGGCACCGCCGTCGTTGGAGTCCATCGTCTACGGCGGCTCGGCGACGCCGATCGCCGTCCTCGAGCGGGCCTTGCGCGCCTTCCCGCAGGTCGGGTTCGTGAACGCCTACGGTCTCACCGAGACAGCGTCGACGATCGCCCTGCTCGGCCCCGAGGACCACCGCTTGGGTATCGGGGGCGCGGATGCTTCGGTTCGGGCGAGATTGCGCTCGGCGGGTAGAGCCGTCCCCGGGGTGGAGATCCAGATCCGCGACGCCGCAGGCACGGTGGTCGGGCCGTCCGTGGTGGGGGAGATCCATGTGCGCGGCCCGCAGGTCTCCGGCGAGTACCTGGGCGCGGATCGCCCTCCCGACCCGGACGGCTGGTTCGCGACCCGGGACAACGGGTCCCTCGACGACGCCGGCTACCTCTTCATCGCCGGTCGCGCCGACGACACGATCATCCGGGGCGGCGAGAACATCGCGCCGGCGGAGATCGAAGAGACGATCCTGCTCCATCCGGCGGTGGCCGAGTGCGCCGTGGTAGGAGTCGACGACGACGACTGGGGTCAACGGACGGTGGCCGTGGTCGTCGCCCGGCCGGACATCCCAGTCAGCGGGGACGAGATCAGGGAGTGGGTCCGGGGGCGTCTGCGCGGATCGCGGACCCCCGATGACGTGGTCTTCCGACCCGAGCTTCCCTATACCGAGACCGGAAAGATCCTCCGGAGGGAGCTCCGGGCCGAGCTCACCGACGGATAACAGCCGACCGCCGGCACCGAGGAGCGTTAGGGCCGACCGACGAGGTGCTCGTGCACGCCGGTTCCGAGGGCGGAGGCACAGAAGTCCCACACCTGATCCGGCGAGAGGGCGACGGAGGCCGTCGAACCGACGACGCGGGCCCCGATGATGCTCTGGAGGAGGTGGTGGATGAGGACGGAGAGGTGTCAGGGACTCTGCGGAGCTCCAGCACGGAAGGTCGACGCGAGCCACGACGCCGCCAACTCGAGGACTCCGCGGGAAGCCTCGGCATCCGGGGCCATGAGGTCGAAGCCGTGGGGAGCACCCGCCACCACCCTGAGGTCGGTGGGCACCCCGGCACGGGTGAGGGCCATCGCATATGCCACGTCCTCGTCGACGAAACCGTCCGCACCGCCGACGATGAGCAGTGCCGGCGCTGCCCCCGACAAGTCCTCCACGCGGGCCGGCGCCGCGTACGGAGGGACCGCGCCCCCCGACAGCGGTCCGAGGTAGGCGCGCCAACCAAACGCGTTGTTGCGGGGTGACCAGACCGCCGTGTCCCACTGGCTCGACTCCGTGCCCTGCCGGTCGTCGAGCATCGGGTAGAACAGCAGCTGCCCAGCGAGCGCCTGACCGAGGTCCCGGGCGGCGAGGGCGAGGGCGGCGGCAAGGCCGCCACCGGCGCTCGCACCCCCGACCACCACCCGGGTCGGGTCGATGCCCAGCACGTCCGCTGTCTCGAGCACCCACGCGAGGGCGGCACGCGCATCCTCGTGGGCGGCCGGGTACGGATGCTCCGGGGCGAGCCGGTAGTCGACCGAGACGGTCACGCAGTCCAGCTCGATCGCCCATTGCTGCATCCGGGGGGAATCGATGAGGGGGGATCCCATGACGTACCCGCCGCCGTGCAGCCAGAGGAGGCACGGGTGTGGGCGGTCGGTCGTCGGAGCGAATCCGTGCAATTCGAGCGGCAGGTCAGCACCGACCTCGAAGCGGTCGGCGATGACCCCACTGCGGACAGGCGGGGGCTCGAGCAGTCCATCGATCGAGGCGCGGACGGTGGCGAGATCGATCCCGTCGTCATCGAACCCGACGTCGAACTCGGCCAGGTGGGCGAGCTCGGGGTCCAGTGGCGGCTGGTACATGGTTGAGCGTCCTCTCGTCGATGGGGCGTCCGGACCCAGATGCTCGTGGGCCGTCGAGTATCCGCCGTTCTTGTGGTTCGTGCTCAGTCTGCTCGGGATTCACCGCGCTTCCAAGCCAGGTCTTCAACGACCGGGCGATCACCTGGTTCATCGACGATGCCTGGGGAATCGAGAGCCGCAGGCAACTCAATCGCGATCACGTCACCTGGGAGTGCGACCACCCCCAACTCGGACTCGGCATGGCCCTCGGCGCCCGAGTCCCTGATGACGTACCTCCCGGACTGCACCGATGAGACATCGACAAGATCACCCACCTCAACGCCATGCGGGAGTTCCACGACGATCCGTTCTCCGTGATCGAGAGGGACCGGGCTACGGTCCGCCTGAGATTGAGCCGACCTGACCGACGGCTCTCCCAGGCACCCTCCGAGTCCGGACCGTCTCTCCGCGTCCACCGCGTACGCTGGTTGGCGATCCGGCCGGTGCCGACCCTGCCGTACCGCCCGGCCAGCACCACCAGGGGGAGCCCGGCTCCCCGAGGAGCGTCGTCCCGTGAAGCAGATCGGAACATCGACGGAGAGCGCGACAGGGGGAGGAGCAGCTCGCACCTCCCCCGTGTTCGACCCGGCCACCGGAGAGCAGACCGCCGAGGTGGTCCTCGCCACCACGGCGGACGTCGATCGGGCAGTCGGGATCGCCGCGGGCGCCTTCGAGGCATGGCGCGACGCTTCGCTCTCGGCCCGAAGCCGGATCCTCTTCGCCTTCCGCGAGCTCGTGGCACGCCACCGCGACGACCTTGCACGGTTGATCACCGCCGAGCACGGCAAGGTGTTCGAGGACGCCCGGGGCGAGGTGGCCCGCGGGATCGAGGTGGTCGAGTTCGCTTGCGGCATCCCCCATCTCCTCAAGGGCGAGTGGTCCGAGGACGTCTCGACCGGGGTCGACGCCTCCTCGATCCGCCAGCCGCTCGGAGTGGTGGGCGGGATCACCCCGTTCAACTTCCCGGTGATGGTGCCCATGTGGATGTACCCGGTGGCGATCGCCTGCGGCAACACCTTCGTGCTCAAGCCCTCCGAGCGCGACCCGTCGCCATCGGAACTCGTCGCGGAGCTCTGGGGTGAGGCCGGGCTGCCCGACGGTGTCTTCTCGGTGGTCCACGGTGATGCCGAGGCAGTGGACGCGCTGGCCGACCATCCCGGTGTCGCAGCGGTCTCCTTTGTGGGCTCGACCCCGGTGGCGGCGCACGTCTTCGAGCGCGCCCACACGTCGGGCAAGCGGGTCCAGGCACTCGGTGGGGCGAAGAACCACGCGGTGGTGCTGCCCGACGCCGACCTCGATTCGACGGCCGACGCGCTGGTTGCTGCCGGCTACGGCTCGGCGGGCGAGCGGTGCATGGCGGTCTCTGCGGTGGTCGTGGTGGGCGACGCCGATCCGCTGATCGCGGCCGTGGCCGAGCGGGCGGGTGCCCTCACCACCGGTCCCGGCACCGATCCGGCCTCGGACATGGGACCGCTCATCACCCGGGGTCACCGCGATCGGGTGGCCGGCTACCTGGCGTCGGCCGAGGCCGAGGGGGCCACGGTGGTGCTCGATGGCCGCGAGCTCAAGGTTCCCGGCGGGGACGAGGGCTTCTATCTCGGTCCAAGCTTGGTCGACCGGGTGACCCCCGGGATGCAGGTCTACCGGGACGAGATCTTCGGTCCGGTGCTCTCGGTGTTGCGGGTCGGCACCCTCGACGAGGCCATCGCCATGGTCAACGACAACCCGTTCGGCAACGGCACCGCCATCTTCACCCGGGACGGGGCGGCGGCCCGCCGCTTCCGCCGGGACGTCTCCGTCGGGATGGTCGGCATCAACGTCGCCATCCCGGTCCCGATGGCGTACTACTCCTTCGGGGGATGGAAGCAGTCGCTCTTCGGCGACGCCCACATCCACGGCATGGAGGGCGTCCGCTTCAACACCCGGCTCAAGTCGGTCACCACACGCTGGCCCGATCCGTCCACCGGTGCCGGTCCCGGGTCGGTGGCCCTCCATTTCCCCGCCGGCGACGCCCGCTGATCGGGTTCGGGACCCGCTTGGGCGGCACCGTGCCGTGCAGGGTGGTCCGCGTCGGGGTGGTCCGTCAGGACCAGCCGCGGAGCGCCGCCACCACACCGCCGTCAAGGAGGAGATCGGTGCCGGTGAGGAAGGTCGCCTCGGGGCCGGCCATCCACGCCACGGCGTCCGCGATGTCAGTGGGGGTGCCGAGGCGGGGGACCGGGCTGTGCTCGAGCATCTCGCCCATGAACGGCTGGGCGGCGCTCTCGCGGTGACCCATCGCTGTGGCGATCATCCCCGGGCTGACCGAGAGGATGCGGGCTCCACGCGACCCCCACCCGGGAGCGGCCGCGACGACGCGTAGCTGCGCTCCCCGCTTGGAGACCGCGTAGGCGGTCCCCGGGTCGACGTCCTCCTCGAGGCCGGTGGCGGAGAGGACCTCCTCGACGGGTGCGGTCGCGATCGCCGCCTCGGTCTCCGGGGTCATCGGCCAGAGATGCCCTGCCATGCTCGCGATGCACACGCCGACGGTTCCTTGGACGGCCGACTCCGCGAACCGGTCGATCACGAGCGCGGTTCCGAGGAGGTTGACCGCCAGGATCCGTGATCCGCTTCCCATGGTGGGCGACAACCCCGCGGTGTGGACCAGGACCTCGAGCGGGCCGATCTCGGACGTGAACCGGACCAGCGCGGCCACCGACTCGCGGTCGCTCACGTCGACCTGGAGACCGTTCGCGTCGAAGCCTTCGTCCCGCAGCGTGGACAGGACCGCTTCCAGTGTGTCGCGATCGGACTCGGCGAGGACGAGCGACCGCCCGCTCCCGAGGCGCCGAGCGCAGGCGAGTCCCATGCCGCCGGTCCCGGTGACGACGACGGACATCAGGCCGGCGCCATCGCCGGGCACGCGCCGTCGACGGGTGGCATCCCGGCCGTCACGTTGCCTTCCGCCTCAGAAGAGGACCGGTAGCTTGTGCCAGCCCCGCACCGTCGAGGTGTGGACCCGCTCGGCGTGGTCCAGGTCGACGTGCCATTCCGGGAACCGGGAGAGCACCTCCTCGAGCGCGACCCGACCCTCGAGCCGGGCGAGCGCGGAGCCCATGCAGAAGTGGAGGCCATAGCCGAAGGTCACGTGGTGGTCGATCTGCCGGCGGACGTCGAAGCGCTCGGGGTCCTCGAACTGGCGATCGTCCCGGTTGGCCGCCGCGTTGAGCATCAGGACCACCGACCCTTCGGGAACCATGGTCCCGTGGAGCTCCACGTCCGTCTGCACGTAGCGGGCCTGTACCGGTGACGGCGCCTCGTAGCGCAGGATCTCCTCGATCGCGCCCGGGACCAGCGAGCGATCGTCGACGAGGAGGCGACGCTGGTCGGGGTGCATCCCGAGGAGGTACCCGGTCCAGCCGATGAGCTTGGTCGTCGTCTCGTTGCCCGCACCCGCCAGGAGGAGTGCGTAGTTGAGGATCTCCGCTTCTTCGAGATGGCGCTCGGCCCCTGCTTCGTCGGTGAAGGTGGTCTCGAGCAGGTCGGTCATGAGATCGTCCGACGGATGCTTGCGCCGGTAGGAGATGTACTCGGCGAACCTCGAGATGTCGGTGACACCGCTGACCGCGGCGCCCGCGTCCGGTGCGCGGCCCTCCTCGATCTGCAGGGCAGTGTCGAAGCGGTCGCGGACGGCCTCGCGGTCCTCGTCGGGGATGCCGAGCATCTTGCTGATCACCCGCATCGGCAGATCGGCCCCGAGGTCGCGCACGAAGTCGAACCCGGCGCCGTCGCGCACCGGATCGAGCACGGCGGCGCAGTAGTCCCGCATCTCCTCCTCGAGCACCGCCACCCGCTTTGCCGTGAACACCCGGCCCAGCAACCGGCGGTGCAGGTTGTGGAGGGGAGGGTCCTCGAAGATGAACATTCCCCTGGGAATGTCCCACTCCGAGCGGATCAGCTCGAGGACGGACCCCCGTCCGGAGATGAAGGTCTGCCAGTTGATCGAGCACGCCTCGACGTCGGCGAACCTGCTGACGGCGTAGAAGTCGAGCGCCTCGTTGCGGTAGAGCGGGGCCTCGTCGCGGAGGCGCTTGAATACGGGATACGGATCCGCATCGATCTCGAAGTCGTACGGGTCGTAATAGACCTGTGTTCCGGTCTGGTCGGACATCTCGCTACGACACTAGGGCGCCAGGATCGTCGCCGACGATGACGCAGATGTGACCCTCGACTACGGAGCGAGCCATCGTTGACGTCCCCTGGCGATGAGAATCGGATACTCCGTCTGGCAAAGTACGGTTACCATATCGCATGGACGGAGCGATCCTCTACGGAGCGTCCGACGGTGTCGCCCGGATCACGTTCGATCGACCAGGGAAGCGGAACGCGATCACCTCGGCGATGTACTCGGCCCTCGCCGAGCGGTTCGACCAGGCGGAGCGGGACGCCGCGGTGCGGGTGCTCGTCCTGGAGGGGGCGGGGGGAACGTTCACCGCCGGAAACGATCTGCATGACTTCCTTGACGATCCGCCCGTCGGCTCCGAGAGCCCGGTGCGCCGGTTCCTCACCGTCCTTGCCACGGCGCGCAAGCCAGTAGTGGCGGCCGTGGACGGGTGGGCTGTCGGGATCGGGGTCACCATGCTGCTGCACGCCGATCTCGTCGTCGCCGCGGAGGATGCCTGGTTCCAGATGCCCTTCGTCGACCTCGGACTGGTTCCCGAGGCCGCCAGCTCGCTCCTGCTGCCGCGGCTGGTCGGCTCCCACAAGGCGGCGGAGCTGCTGCTCCTCGCCGAGCGGTTCGATGCTGCAGCGGCGCTCGCCTGCGGCCTGGTCAACCGGGTGGTCGCTTCCGAGGACCTCGCCGCAACGGTGGGATCGATTGCCGCGGCGCTCGCCGCCAAGCCTCCCGAGGCACTCCAGCTCACCAAGGAGCTGCTCCGGAGCCCGGTGTCGGAGATCACCGAGCGCATCGAGCAGGAGAACGCAGTCTTTGCCAGGCAGCTGGGCAGCCCGGAGGCCACCGCCGCGCTCCGGGGGTTCTTCGAGGCACGGGGGCCGCGCTAAGTACCTTTCGGTGGACACTACCGTTCTGGCGAACCGACACCCAAGGGGAGAGTCACGTGTCCAGCAGCACACCATCCAGGCCGCTTCCCCTGCTCACCGGCGAGAACGCGTTCTTCTGGCAGGCAGGGGCCGACGGAGCACTGCGCTTCCAGCGCTGTGACACCTGCTCGCGCCTGCGCTTCCCGGTCGCGCCGGTCTGCCCGTACTGCCACTCGACGGCGACCTCCATCGCCGACGTCGGGGGCACGGCCACCGTGGTCGGGTGGACGGTCAACCATCAGCAGTGGACCCCGGCGATGCCTCCCCCCTACGTGGTGGCGGTGGTGGCGATCGACGAGGACCCCGAGATCCGGTTGACGACCAACATCGTCGGAGCCGGAGCCGACCTGGTGCACCTCGGGATGCGGGTCCGGGTCGCCTTCGAACAGCACGACGACGTCTGGCTCCCGCTCTTCGAACCGAGCGGTGAGCCGGACGGTGACTGGTCGGTGCCAGGTCCGCCGCCGGGACCCTCGGCGCCGGCCTCCCTGTCGGGTCCACGGTTCGAGCACGCCTGCGCGATCACCGGCATCGGCATGTCGGCGGTCGGGCGTCGGTTGATGCGTCCTCCCCTGGCCCTGACCATCGACGCGTGCCAGGCGGCGCTGGACGACGCCGGGCTGACCTATGCCGACATCGACGGGCTCTCGACCTACCCGGGCGGCGGAACGCTCGGCGGCTTCTCCGAGGGTGGCGCGAACGCCCTCATCGAGGCCCTCCGACTGACGCCCGTCTGGCACAACGGAGGAGGGGAGATGCCGGGCCAGGTCGGGGCGCTGGTGGCGGCCATGCTGGCGGTGGCGGCGGGGCTCTGCCGTCACGTCCTGTGTTTCCGTACGGTGTGGGAGGCGACCTACTCGGAGCTTCTGCGAAACGGGACGCGCCAGCCGGCCGGCGGCGGACGCGCGAGCGGGATGGCTGAGGGTCGGGCGCCGTTCGGCGCGCTCTCGGCGGCCAACTGGATCGCCATGACCGCGTCCCAGCACTTCGGTCGCTACGGCACGACCCGGGAGCAGTTGGGCGCGATCGCGCTCAACGCGAGGGCCAATGCCGCCCGCAATCCCGTCGCCATCTACCGCGATCCCCTGTCGATGGACGAGTACCTCGCGGCCCGACTCGTCACGACCCCGTTCGGGCTGTTCGACTGCGATGTGCCCTGCGATGGCTCGGTGGCCGTCATCGTCTCCGCCCGCGACGCGAGCACCGACCGCCCTCGTCCCCCGGTGCTCGTCGATGCGGTCGGGACCCAGATCGAGGACAGGCTGTCGTGGGACCAGGGGACGCTCACCCACGAGCCCCAGGTGTTCGGCCCGGCGCACCACCTCTGGCGCCGGGCGTCGGTCTCGCCCGCCGACGTGGACGTGGCCCAGCTCTACGACGGGTTCAGCTTCAACTGCCTCACCTGGCTCGAGGCCCTGGGCTTCTGCGAGGTGGGCGAGGGCGGTCCCTTTGTCGAGGGTGGCAGCAGGATCGCGCTCGACGGGGAGCTCCCGCTCAACACCGGCGGCGGGCAGCTGTCGGCCGGGAGGCTCCACGGCTTCGGGCTCATCCACGAGGCGATCGTCCAGCTGCGGGGCGACGGCGCCGATCGCCAGGTCCCTGGGGCCGAGGTGGCGGTGGTCGGGACCGGCGGGGGCGTCCCTGGGGGTTGCGTCCTCTTCACGGTGGACCGGTAGGCCGCCTCCCGCAGCGGTGGGCCTATTTCTGGTAGCAGTAGGATGCCGCTGCTGAATCCGCCGAGAAAGGCTGATGATGGAGATCACACCCGGAGCCAGGCTGAGGAGCGCCGTCGGCGCGACCGAGGTCGTAGTCATCAAGCCCCCGCAGAGTGAGGGGGACCTCACCTGTTCCGGGGTTCCCATGGTGCCCCGTGACGACGGAGCGGCCCCCTCACCCCCGGCGGACGCCGTCGCGGGTGAGGCCACCATCATCGGGAAGCGGTATTCGGAGGACTCTTCGGGCATCGAGGTCCTCTGCTCCCAGGCGGGTGACGGACCGCTCGCGTTCGGCGGGATCACGCTCACGGTCAACGCCCCGAAACCGCTGCCCGCGTCAGATTGACGCCACACGGGGACGAGGGGACAGACACCGGGCGACGCGGACTGACCCGGAGGGAGCTCCTCGCGGCCGGGGCCGTGTCCGCCGTCGGGCTGCTGGCGTCCGGATGTGGACGGAGTGCCGTGTCGCCGGCGGCGACCACCCTGGCGAGGACCGCGCCGGCCGGCTCGGATCTGGGAGCGGTCGAGCACGTCATCTTCCTGATGATGGAGAACCGATCGTTCGACCACTACTACGGGACCTACCCGGGCGTCAGGGGCTTCGATGATCACCCCGCCGACGACCTCCGGTCGTTCTCGCAGGTGTGCCCCTCCAACACCTCCGCATCCCCTGTCGGACGGCTGCTGCCGTTCCACCTCGACACGGGGCACGGTGACACCGCCGACTGCACCTTCGACCTGACCCACGACTGGGGACCGCAGCACCGGTGCCGGGCCGGCGGGCGCATGGACTCGTTCGCCCTGGTGCACACCGATCCGGCGAACGAGGGGCCCGCCCAGGGGACCCTCACCATGGGTTACTACACGCGGGCGGACCTTCCCTTCTACTACGCCCTCGCCGACGCGTTCACCCTGTGCGACGGCTACCACTGCTCGGTCATGGGTCCGACCCATCCGAACCGGCTCATGCAGATGTCGGGCACCCTCGACCCGGGGGGTGTGGCCGGTGGACCGGTGATCCAGACCAACCAATCGCCCTCGGCGCTCTTCAGCGTGCACTGGGACACCATGCCCGAGGTCCTCGAGGATGCCGGTATCAGCTGGAAGTACTACAACCCCGCCGGATCCCTCTACAGCATCGAGTCCATGCGCTCGATCGGATTGACCACCGACAGTGTGCTGCCCTACTTCTCCCAATACGAGAACCCGGCCTCGCCGCTGTACCAGAAGGCCTTTCTCCCGACCTTCCCGGCCGACTTCGTGGCTGACGTCCAATCGGGCACGCTGCCCCACGTGAGCTGGATCAGCGCGCCCGTCGGCTACGACGAGCACCCCCCCGCACCGTCGTTCCTCGGCGAATGGTTCACCGGCCAGATCCTGAGTGCACTGGCAGCGAACCAGGCCGTGTGGTCGAAGACCGTCCTGTTCCACATGTACGACGAGAACGACGGGTTCTTCGACCATGTCGCCCCCCCGGTGGCCCCGCCCGGCACGCCGGGGGAGTACCTCACCGTGCAGCCACTCCCGCCGAACGCCGCCGGCATCGCCGGGCCGCTGGGCCTGGGGTTCCGTGTGCCCATGCTGGTGATCTCCCCGTTCAGTCGTGGTGGGCGCATCTCGTCGCAGACCTTCGACCACACCTCCCAGCTGCGCTTCCTCGAGGAGCGTTTCGGTGTCCGGGCACCGAACATCTCGCCGTGGCGTCGCGCAACCGTCGGGGACCTGGTGTCCACCCTGCAGCCGGGCCGGAGCGACGTCCGGATTCCGGATCTCCCGCCCACCCGGAACGATCCCGGCTACCTGGCTGCCAAGGGATGCACGCAGCTCGACCTCGTCGAGATCGCCACCAACCAACCTCCGTACCCCGTGCCGTCCGTCCAGCGGATGCCGTCACAGGAGCGGCGAGGAGCAGCCGTCACTCACGGGTGAACGGAGCCGTGACGCGTGGATCCCTTTCGGGCACCACAACGACGAATGAGCGCGTGGCGTGCCGGTGTGAACACGCTGAGCACTCGTCGACGGATGCTCCCTCTTTCGACTCTCGTCAAATCTGGCGAAAACTCCAGGATGTGTCGCGAAAACTGCCAATTGGGGTGTGCAGGCGGTTCGAATGGTGCTAACACTTCCGGGAGCGGCAAAGCGACCAAGCGGCGCCGCGCTCGCGTCCGGCCGGTCGGGGAGTGGACGTCGGGGGGAATGCAGTACTGGCGATGTCACCTGGCATCACGGCGAGAAGGGCGGGGATCATGGTGTCACGCAGGCTGATCACGGCGACGGTTGCCGTTCTCATCCCGATCGCGGCGGTCAACGCCGTGCTCATCCCCGAGTCGGCCGCCGTCACCCCGGTGAAGGCCCTCGGCTCGATCACCTGTACGTACGGCACGATCGCATCGACGGTGAAGGTCACCTTCAACCCGCCCCTGAGCAGGTCTCCGGGCACCCTGGTGCACGCCACCAAACAGCCGAACGAGGTGATCACGATCTCCAAGGCGGTCCTGGGCGGATGCGCCCGGACCCCGAACCCGACCCCTGCCGTGTCCGGCGGTCTGGCGACCGGATCGGTCACCGCAACGATTCCCGGGGTGTCTCTGGGCGGCGGCAAGTGGTACGTGGGCAGCTGCACGCAGTTCGACCAGATGCTGTGGGCCAAGGTGACCACCCACTTCACCTGGTCGGGCCCCAAGGTCCCGCTCATGGAGTCCTCACTGGTGACCAAGACGAGCACGCAGGGCCGGGCGGTCGGGAGACTCGGATTCGTCGCTTCCGGGACCGCGACCGGTTCGTTCGCCGGAACGAAGTCGAACATCACCGCCTACTTCAACGCCCCGTCGGCTACCGCGATCAGCAACACCTGTGGGGGCGCGACGACCAAGGTGGCGACGGCGACGATCTCCCCGGTCCTGAGCACCATCCACCTGGGGTCCTGAACCAAGGGGACGGCGAGATTCGGCGGAGCAGTTGACCTGCAACGGGTGACCGAGGGGGAACACGGATGACCGAGGGGAACGGCGGTATGAACGAGGGGGAGGGCCGCATGCAGATGAACGCGTTCGGGACGGATCGCGGCAACCGGCACACCGGACCGGCTCGTGCGCGGGGCCGCCGCGCCGGCTTGGCCGTGCTGCTGGCGTTCTCCTCGGCATTCGTCGCCGTCGTGACCTCCCCTCAACCGGCGAGCGCCGCCGGCACGGCGGTGCTCCAGTCGTGGGGCGACAACACCTACGGTCAGCTGGGCGATGGCTCCAAGTTCAACGCCGACGTGCCGGAGATCGTCAAGTTGCCGTCAGGGGTCACCGGATTCACCGCGGTGGCCGCCGGCGGCGAGCACACCCTGGCCATCGGATCCGACGGGAACCTCTACGCCTGGGGTGACAACGGCTACGGAGAGCTGGGCAACGGCACCACCACCTCCTCGAACACCGCGGTAGAGGTGCACATGCCCGCCGGCATCCACGCCACCCAGATCGCAGCCGGGCTCATCGACAGTCTGGCCATCGGCTCCAACAACAAGGTCTACGCCTGGGGTGACAACGGCTACAACGAGCTCGGTGACGGCAACAGCACCGATTCCTCTGTCCCGGTCGAGGTCTCCCTCCCGGCCGGTGTCAACGTGGTCACCAAGATCGCAGCAGGGCAATATCACAATCTGGCACTGACCGCGAGCGGAGCCGTGTACGCCTGGGGCCTCAACAGCAACGGCCAACTCGGGAACGGCACGACCACCACGCCCACCATCCCGGTCAAGGTCGGCTTGCCCACGGGGACGACCGCCGACAACATCGCGGCCGGCGGTTACCACAGCATGGCCAGCGACACGGCGGGCACTGTCTACGCCTGGGGCCTCAACGGCAACGGGCAGCTCGGCCTCGCTCCCCTCAACACCACATCGGAGTCGAGCCCGACCCTCGTGGACATGCCGAGCGGTGTCTCGGCCACCCAGCTGGCGGCCGGTCTCTACCACAGCCTGGCCGTCGGTTCCGACGGCAACCTCTACGCCTGGGGGTACGACGCGGACGGTGAGCTCGGCCGCGGCACGACCATCGGCGCCACCATCCCCCGGATCACGACGCTTGCCGGGGGTGCCACCCCCACCGCAATCGCTGCCGGACTGTTCGACAGCTACGCCCTCCTCCCCAGCGGCACCCTCTACGCGTGGGGTCAGAACGGCCTGGGCCAGCTCGGCGACGGCAACAAGACCGCGACCCTGTCGCAGGAGGCGGTGTCCTTCGCACCGGGATCCACAGTGACCGCCCTGGCGACCGACTCCTCCTCGTCCGACTATCTCGCCATCGCCACCCCGGCTCCCGCGGTGACCACCACGAGCCTCAGCCCCTCCATCGCGTCGCCCGTCTACGGTCAGACAGAGACCTTTACCGCGACGGTCACCGGATCGGACGGTGGAGGGACGGTCAACTTCGAACAAGGCACCTCGTCGCTCACCGGGTGCAACGCGGTGTCGCTCACCGCGTCGGGATCGAACTACCAGGCCCAGTGCACCACGACCACACTCGTTGCCGGCGTCAACGACCTGGCTGCCGCCTACTCCGGAGACTCCGGATCGGCAGGTAGCAACTCCTCGACGCTTGCGCTCACGGTTACCCCGGCGCCCCTCACGGTCACCGCGTCCTCCCAGGCAACCGTCTACGGGATCGCTCCGGTCCCGGTGACTGCGTCCTTTGCCGGCTTCGAGAACGGGGACACCGCCACGGCGCTGACCACCCAACCGACCTGCTCCACCTCGGAGAGCGCTTCCAGCCACGTCGGGAACTACGCGACCTCGTGCAGCGGAGCGTCCGATCCCAACTACTCGATCAACTACGCCAACGGCGAGGTGGCTGTGGGCCCGGCGCCGCTGAGCATCGCCGCCTCATCGCCGATGATGACCTACGGCGGTTCGGTGCCCACGGTGACAGCCTCGTACAACGGATTCCAGAACGGCGATACCGCGTCGTCGCTGGCCCACGCTCCCATGTGCTCGACGACTGCCACATCCCAGGACCCGGTCGGCACCTACCCGAGCAGCTGCAGCGGCGCATCCGACCCCGACTACACGTTCACATACACCGCCGGTTCGGTGGTCATCGGTGCGGCACCACTGGTGATCATGGCATCGTCGGTCGCCACGAACTACGGGACCGCTGCGACCGCGATCAGCCCGTCCTACTCCGGCTTCCTCAACGGCGACACCGCCGCCAGCCTCACCACGCAGCCGACCTGCAGCTCGGCGACCACCGCCACCACCGGGGTGGGGATCTACCCGTCGTCGTGCTCGGGAGCATCCGATCCGAACTACGCGATCAGCTACGTCAACGGCAAGGTCACCATCTCCCCGGCTCCGATCACGATCACCGCGTCGTCGGACTCGATGATCTACGGAGGAAGCGTCCCGGTCGTCATCCCGACGGTGGACGGGCTCCAGAACAACGAGGGCTCCTCCGTCCTCGGCAACGTGCTCTGTTCCACCATCGCGACGTCGGTCTCGGACGTGGGCACGTATGCGACGTCCTGTACCGGGGCGTCCGATCCGAACTACGCGATCACCTACGTGAACGGCTCGGTGAGGGTCACCCCTGCTCCGGTCACCGTGACGGCATCGTCCGACTCGATGGTCTACGCGGGGAACGTCCCGACGATCACGCCGACCGTGAACGGGCTCCAGAACGGCCAGAACGCGTCGGTCCTCGGAACGGGCCTCACCTGCGCGACGCAGGCCACCACGACAGCGCCGGTCGGCGGCTATACCTCGTCGTGCTCGGGTGGATCCGATGCGAACTACGCCATCGAGTACGTCCCCGGGACCACGTCGGTCACTCCGGCCCCGCTCTCGATCACCGCGTCCTCCGGGTCGATGACCTACGGCGGGACGCCACCCACGATCACACCGCTCGTGTCCGGCCTCCAGAACGGGGAGACCATCTCGGTCCTCGGGACCGGCTTGGCCTGTACCACCTCGGCGGTCTCGTCGAGTCCGGTCACCGTGTCCGGCTACCAGTCGACGTGCTCAGGTGCGGCCGACAACAACTACGACCTGACCTACATCAACGGCACGGTGACCGTCACCCCGGCGCCGCTCACGATCACCGCGTCGTCGGGAACCATGGCCTACGGCAGCTCTCCGCCGAGCATCACCCCGACCTACTCGGGCCTCGTCAACGGGGACACCGCCCCGGCCACCGCGCCGACCTGCAGCACGACCGCGACCTCGTCGAGCACGGTCGGCTCCTACCCGAGCACCTGCTCGGGTGCAACCGACCCCGACTACACGATCAGCTACGCCGCCGGGTCGGTCACGGTGGACCAGGCCGCCCTGGTCATCGTGGCCTCCTCGGGAACCATGGCCTACGGAAGCTCTCCGCCGACCATCACCCCGACCTATGAGGGCCTCGCCAACGGGGACACCGCTCCGGCGACCCTGCCGACCTGCAGCACGACCGCGACCTCGTCGAGCACTGTCGGCTCCTACCCGAGCACCTGCTCGGGCGCCGCGGATCCGGACTACACCATCGCCTACACCGACGGCTCCGTCGCGGTCCACCCGGCAGCACTGACCATCACGGCATCCTCGGCGTCGGTCGCCTACGGGGTCGGCCCGCCGGCGATCACCCCGACCTACTCGGGCCTCGCCAACGGGGACACCGCCCCGGCCACCGCGCCGACCTGCAGCACGACGGCGAGTTCGTCGAGCACCGTCGGCTCCTATCCGAGCACCTGCTCGGGCGCTGCGGATCCGAACTACACGATCAACTACAACGCGGGCACGGTGAAGGTCACCCCGGCTGCGCTCACGATCACCGCCTCGTCGGGAACCATGGCCTACGGCAGCTCTCCGCCGAGCATCACCCCGACCTACTCGGGCCTCACCAACGGGGACACCGGCCCGGCGACCGCGCCGACCTGCAGCACGACGGCCACCTCGTCGAGCACCGTCGGCTCCTACCCGAGCACCTGCACGGGCGCCGCCGACCCCGACTACACCATCAGCTACACAGGGGGCCTGGTCGTCGTCGGTCCGGCCACCCTGGTCATCGTCGCCTCCTCGGGATCGATGGACTACGGGAGCACCCCACCGACCATTACCCCGACCTACTCGGGCCTCACCAACGGGGACACCGCTCCGGCGACCCTGCCGACCTGCAGCACGACCGCGACCTCGTCGAGCGACGTGGGCAGCTACCCGGCAACCTGCTCGGGTGCCGCGGATCCGAACTACACGATCGCCTACAGCAACGGCTCCATCGCGGTCGACCCGGCAGCACTCACGATCACCGCATCCTCGGCGTCGGTCACCTACGGCGCCGGCCCGCCGGCGATCACCCCGACCTACTCGGGCCTCACCAACGGGGACACCGCCCCGGCCACCGCGCCGACCTGCAGCACGACGGCGAGTTCGTCGAGCACCGTCGGCTCCTATCCGAGCACCTGCTCGGGCGCTGCGGATCCGAACTACACGATCAACTACAACGCGGGCACGGTGAAGGTCACCCCGGCCCCGCTCACGATCACCGCGTCGTCGGGAACCATGGCCTACGGCAGTTCTCCGCCGAGCATCACCCCGACCTACTCGGGCCTCACCAACGGGGACACCGCCCCGGCCACACCGCCGACTTGCAGTACGACCGCAAGCTCGTCGAGCACCGTCGGTTCCTACCCGAGCACCTGCTCGGGCGCAGCCGACCCCGACTACGCCATCAGCTACGCGACCGGGTCGGTCACGGTGGACCAGGCCACCCTGGTCATCGTCGCCTCCTCGGGATCGATGGACTACGGGAGCACCCCACCGACCATTACCCCGACCTACTCGGGCCTCACCAACGGGGACACCGTTCCGGCGACCCTGCCGACCTGCAGCACGACCGCGACCTCGTCGAGCGACGTGGGCAGCTATCCGGCAACCTGCTCGGGCGCCGCCGATGCGGACTACACGATCGCCTACACCAGCGGCTCGGTCGAGATCGACCCGGCACCGTTGAGTGTGTTCGCCTCGTCGGTCTCGACGACCTACGGCGCCGCGCCACCGGCCATCACGGCGAGCTACTCCGGCTTCGTGGGCGGGCAGAGCGCAACCGACCTCTCGACAGCTCCTGCCTGCTCCTCTGCGGTGCTGCCGACCAGTCCGGTGGGCACCTACCCGAGCAGCTGCTCCGGAGCAGTCGACCCGGACTACTCGTTCACCTACGCACCGGGCACCGTCACGGTCTCTCCCGCGGCCCTGAGCATTACTGCGTCCTCCAGTTCGATGGTCTACGGGGACCCCGTGCCACCGATCTCCGCGGTCATCACGGGCCTCCAGAACGAAGAGGCCAGTTCGGTGCTGGTCGGTCTCACCTGCGGCACGGCCGCCACGTCGACGAGCCCTGTGGGCTCCTACCAGACGAGCTGCTCGGGCGGCGTGGACAACAACTACACGATCGCCTACAGCAACGGATCGGCCTCGGTGACGCCGGCACCGCTCACGATCACCGCGTCCTCGGACTCGATCACCTATGGAGGATCGCCGTCCACCATCACCCCGATCGTCTCCGGACTGCGTAACAGCGAGTCGGTCACGGTCCTCGGTCCGGTCCTCGCGTGCGGCACGACGGTCGGCCCGACCACCCCGGTGGGCACCTACGCGAGCTCCTGCACCGGGGCCTCGGACTCCAACTACGCGGTCACCTACGTGGCCGGTACGGTGCAGGTCGTCCAGGCGCCGTTGATCGTCGCCGCCTCGTCCGCCTCGATGTCCTACGGTGGCACCCGGTCCACGATCACCGCGGCGTACACCGGATTCGTCAACGGTGAGAACGCGGGCGTCCTCAACAACGAGCCAGTCTGTTCGACGAGTGCCACCTCCTCGAGTCCGGTCGGTACCTACCCGAGCAACTGTTCGGGCGGCTCCGACAACAACTACGCATTCAGCTATGTCTCGGGACAAGTGGTCGTGGGTCCCTCCGTCCTGGTGATCTCCGCTTCGTCGGGCACCTCGACCTACGGAGGATCCCCGTCGGCCGTCACGCCGTCCTATTCGGGATTCGTGAACGGGGACACGCCCGCTTCGCTGACCACCCAGCCGAGCTGCACGTCCCTGGCCTCAGCGGCGAGCGCTGTCGGGAGCTACGCGAACACCTGCTCGGGGGCGTCCGACGCCAACTACACGATCGACTATGTCGCTGGATCCCAGCATGTGGTGGCGGCGTCCGTCACCGTGCAGGCGTCCTCGGCGGCGATGGTCTACGGCAGCTCCCCGCCCGCGATCACACCGACGGTCACCGGTCTGGTCAACGGTCAGGGAGTGTCCGTGCTGGGCACCGGACTGCACTGCAGCACCGCCGCAACCGCCACCAGCAACGTCGGCTCGTACGCCTCGACCTGTTCGGGGGCGTCCGACTCCAACTACGCGGTCAGCTACGCCTCGGGGACGGTCACCGTCACGCCAGCTGTGCTGACCGTCACGGCCAATAACCAGACCATGCAGTTCGGGACCGCAGCGCCCGCCCTGAGTGCCACGATCGCCGGATTCGTCGACGGGCAGACCCTGTCCACGTCGGGCGTGACCGGCCAGCCGACGTGCACGGCCACGGTGACCCCGACCACCCCGGTCGGCACCTACCCGATCGTCTGCCAGGCCGGGACGCTCCATGCGACCAACTACACCTTCCAATTCGTGAGCGGAACGCTGACGATCACCGCATCGACCACACTCGCGTGCTTCACGATCGGCTCGGTGACCGTGGCCCCGGGTCATGCCGACCTCATCGCTCCGGGATGCATCGTGATCGGGTCGATCACGGTGGAGGCCGGCGGTTCACTCGACTCCGAGGGGGCACTCGTCCTCGGTGCGCTGGTGGCCAACGGGGGAACCGTTCGTGTGTGCAGTACGAGCTTTGCGCTGTACCTCTCTGTCACCGGAGCCACGAAACCGATCGTGCTCGGAGACGGCTCGTCCTCGTGCGGAGGGTCGACGCTCATCGGAGCAGTCAGTCTCACTTCGGACGCCGGCGGTGTGTCCGTCCAGCGGGCGAACGCACTGGGTGTCATCGCGGTCCAGAAGGACTCCGGAGGCGTGACCGTCATCAACAACAGGGTGCTGGGCGCGCTCACCGTGACACAGAACACGGGCACCGTGGTCGACCGTCCGAACACCGTGTACGGGTACCAACAGCTCCAGTAAGCCGGGCCGGGTGACCGATCGGTCTCCACGTGATGTGCAAGCGCTCCCGGCACCCGCCGGGGGCGCTTCGCATGTGCGGGCGGCACTACCGCAACACTCGGACCCCGGCGACCGATGGATTGACAGTCCCATTCGGTCCCACCCCGTCTCACATGAACCGGAGAAATCGGCCGCGTTGGGGGTCACCGTGGCCCTCAACGTTGTGACTCTTGTTGGAAGCCCGCCTCCTCGTGACCTCCCCCGGCCTTTCTCTCGCAGCTGTCGCGCCCTATCCCCGTGGGTCGCACCCGACCGCACTTTCGGAGACACCGACCACCACGGCCACCATCACGGTTGGCTGCCGCAGCGCGGTCCGTGGTTGCGGTAAGCGAAGCTCGGGAAGCGGTGAAAGACTTGCATGCCGGAAGAGATATCCCGACCAAGGCGGGAGCGACCAAATGCGCACCGAAGTCGGGCGGAGGATCACCGGACTGGTCTTGGCTACTTCGCTGACCGTCATGGTGCTGGTCACGATGACCGTGACCGCAAGCCCAGTGGGGGCGATCACCCAGAGCTGGCATGTCCAGTCCATCCCGAAGCCGGCCGGGTCCACCAACTCAGTGCTGAACGGGGTGTCGTGCCCCTCGGCCACTGCGTGTATGGCGGTCGGCGGCTACGACGCCAACGCCAGCAGTATGGGTGTCACCCTGGCCGAACGATGGAACGGGTCCGCGTGGGCTGTCCAGCCCACCCCGATCCGACGCGGATCGATCGGCTCAGGATTGGCTGGCGTGTCGTGCACCTCAGCCACGGCATGTGAGGCGGTCGGGGCCTACGAAGACTCCAGCCACGCAGATTTCACGCTGGCCGAACGATGGAACGGGTCGGCGTGGCATCTTCAGCCCACCCCGAACCGAGCCGGGTCCACCGGGTCCGACCTGACTAGCGTGTCGTGCCCCTCGGCCACTGCATGTACGGCGGTGGGCTACTACACGAACGCCAAAAACGTGCAAGCTACGCTGGCCGAGACCTGGAACGGCTCCGCGTGGTCGGTCCAGACCACCCCGTACCCACTCGGATTAGCCGGGGGGCACCAGAGCTGAGTGGCGTATCGTGCCCCACTGTCACCACATGCGAGGCGGTCGGGGGCTCGAGCGCCGGCATGGCCACGCTGGCAGAGCGATGGAACGGGTCGACGTGGGCGACCCAGCCCACCCCAAACGGTTTCTCCTTCGCAGTGCTGAGTGGCGTTTCATGTCCCTCGGTCACCTTTTGTACGGCGGTCGGGCAGTGGGTCAATGAGGCCGGGCCGGGCCGGGGGCAGTTCACGCTGGCCGCGCGGTGGGATGGGTCGGCCTGGGCGTTCTGGGGCACCCCAAACCCAGGCGGATCCCACGCGGGCGGCTCATTCCTGAGTGACGTGTCGTGCCCCTATGTCTATGCACGTACGGCTGTCGGCCACTACTACACCGCGAGCGGAGCGCTGGAAGCGCTGGTCGAGCACAGGAACGGGCATCCCTGGGCAGTCCAGCCCGCTCCGAACCCCGGCGGGACGAACGGTACAGCCCTGTACGGGGTGTCGTGCGTCTCGCCCGACCTCTGTACGGCAGTCGGAATCAATGACGCCTCCCACTACGGAAAGTGCGTGATGCTGGTCGAGCGGTACTCATGACTTGCGATTCGGTCCTTTGATTCTGCCGTCGGGCTGACTGCCTCCAACGTGACGGAGTGTGACACTCTCCCGGTGGTCTGGGACGTCAATGCCCCCCCGGTATCAGCACATCCCGCTCCGCGCGACAAGACGGGAGACCGCCGCACGGCGACGCAGCAGCGACGGGAGGAGCCGTCAGGACCGCAGGGCCGACGACTGGACGTGGACGGTGTCGTGGATGAGCATGAACCGCATCGACCAGTACCCAGGTCGCGGCTCAGGAAGCTCGTGTCGGGACCAGAAGAACCCCGCTAACGTGGCGGCGGCAGCGGCGAGCCAGATGATCACCCCGGCGGCCAGGACCCACAGGGTGGATCCCAACGACATCACGATGAGGCCCGCGATGGCGACGGCCAGCCCGACGTACCCCACCCGGAGGGCCCAGACGGCCATCCTCCAGTGCCCGTTGTGTTGCAACTCCAGCAGCTCGTCCATGTCAGGGATTGTTCCACTGTTGCGCGACCAGGGTCATTGGCCTTCCTGGTCGGTCCGTGGGTGACCGATTGATGGGGCCGCCCATCCGGGGAATGCCGGATACCGCACGGGGGCGTGTGTCCCCGTCGTAGCGCAGTGGGTCACAGTCTCGGTGTTCGCAACGCCGTCTCGCGTCGATATTCGGGGAAGCATCATGGGACAGGTCACTGGCTCAATAGGCCTCGGTCTGCTGGCAGAAATGCGACACCGAAAACCCGCCTGTAACGGCCTACCAACCCCGCATATCAACCGGCCAGACGTCCAGGACATCCATCCGGCCGGCGTCCACAACGTGCAGCAGTTCGTGATACGCGATCGTCGGGTCGATATGGGCAGGGAGCACCTCGATCTGGTCACCCACCTTCGGCATCGGCGAATCTTCAGGCGGCGAGAACGTGATGTGCTCGTCGGAGCAGAACCACACCCGTCCGCCTTTCGCGAGCGATGGGTCTCCGTGGTCCATCCCGAGGGACTTGAGTCCGCAGTCGGCAACCGCCCAGCCCGCCGGGTTGATCGAGATCACAGTCGCCAGCACGCTGAGAGCGTGCTGGAAGGGGAGACCCAGCTTGGCGTACGCCGTGTCCATGAGGACATAGGAGCCGGCCTGGATCTCGGTTGCGGCCTTGTTGATGTCGTAGCTTCCAGTTGCGCCAGCCGAGATAACTTCTCCGCCGACGTCGCGGTGGGCGAGGAGGAGCAGCTCCATCGACTGCTCTACCTGCTTGGTCCGCTCGACGCGGTCTTCAAGGCCGACTGCGTGGCCCTCATAGCCCATCACCCCCCGCACGTTCAGGCGACGTGAGCGGGCGAAATCGGCGAGTCGGCCAGCCTCGGCGGGCTCACATCCACAACGGGGCAGTCCCACGTTCACGTCTATGACCACTTCGGGCACGCTGGCTGCGGTTACCGCGGAAACGGTCTCGGCTGAATCGACGGCGACTGTAATCCGGGCCCCTCCCTGCACCAGAGGGGTAAGGCGGGAGCAGTCGAGGACCTCGTTGGCCAGCAGCAGGTCGGTGCCAAGCCCGGCCATCACCATGACCTCCATCTCCCGGATCGTGGCGCAGGTGAATTTGGAGTGGCTGGTGGCCGCCTGGCGGCGGGCGAGATCGCTGCATTTGTGGGCTTTGACGTGGGGACGCAGCCGGTCGCCGGGTAGCGCCGTCGACATGGCCGCCAGGTTCGCTTCGAGTGCCTGTTCGTCGACCAGCAGGGCGGGTGTTTGGAGGTGCAGCACGCCACGAACCTAGTTGCGCAATGCCCGTCCGAGCGACCGCCGCAATGTGCGGAGACCCTCCGGTAAGGCTCCATGTGTGCTGAACGCTCGCCCGAGCTCCAAGTTCGATGGCACAACGGACATTCTGAATGTCTTGGGCTCAGGGACAGCCTCCGGATCGCTCATGGTTTCAGCCTCCGAACGGCTCTTGCCCCGCTCCCGGTGATCGAGACAGTCCCGGCCACCTGCTTGCGACCGAATCTAGGCTCTGGGGTATGGAGGTCGATGAGACGGCGCAAGGCTGGTTCGTTGATCCCTTTGGTATCCACGAACATCGGTGGATTTCGCTGGGAAGACCAACCAATCTCGTTCGGGATGGGAATGTCGAAGCCAAGGACACGCCTCCCAGTCGACCTCCGTCGTTGCCGTTTGTCCCTGTCAGCACTGGTTCGGCGCAATGGGACATGCGACGGGCTGATGATGCAAACAGGCAGGCGATTCCGGACTCAGCGTCGTACGGCGACGTGGCCTTCGATGGCAACGCCGTTTACGGCAGCCTGGTCGGCGGACCGGCCCCTTCCGGTATGACCGGATGGCAAACCTCCTTCGACCACAAGATGCGGAAAAGAGCAAAGAAGAAGCGGCGAGAAGAGCATTGGCACCGCTGGTTTGGAAAAGGGGACTGACGATCGACTGATGGGTGCTGAACGCATTCCACAAGCCCCGGGCTGCCGGTCGAGGACAGGGATATGCGCCTTTGTCCCCCTGGTCGGGGACACCGTCAGCACACCTTAGGAACGCACATTATGGGAAACCTGCGCTTCCCTGATCCGTCGTTCGGGCCGACCTCGCTGATGACGCCCGTCACCGCCTCAGGAGTGCCGTCAGCCAGCCGTGCGTCCTGCGTCGATGCTGAACACTGCGCCCGTCACGTGGCGCGCATCATCGGAGAGGAGGTACGTGGCCAGGGCGGCGACCTCCTCGGCGGGTACCAACTCTCCCAGCGGAACGCTCGGCAGCCCGCTGTCGATGTGGCCGGGAACACTCCTGACCATCGGTGTGTCGGTGAGTCCGGGAGCGATGGCGTTCACTCTGATCCGACGTGGCGCAAGTTCCAATGCAAGCGCCCGCGCTGCCGCGTGAAGCCCCGCCTTCGCAGCGACGTAGGCGATGCGCTGCTCACGTGGCCTGATAGCCATCGACGATCCAGTGACGAGGAGGGAACCGCCATCGACGACGTGAGCCAACGCTGACACGAGCGTGAAGACCGCGCCGGTGAGGTTGACATCCAGAACCCGATCCCACCCATTCCGGTCCAGCGTCCCAACCGGTACCGGCGGCGGAAGGATGGCGGCGTTTGCGAACACACCGTCAAGCGGACCCACATCGGCAACGAGCGCGCCGATCGAGGTAGCGAGTGCCGTTGTCTCTGTCACGTCAGTGACAATCCCTTCGCCTCGGCCACCGTCTTGCCGCACGGCGTCGACCGTCACCTTCAGACCTTCCTCATCGACGTCGATCCCAGCGATCGTGGCACCAAGCGAGGACGCCCGGAGGGCCGTCGCTCGACCTATACCGCTACCGGCGCCGGTGATGAGCAGGACGCGGCCCTCCAGATCGGCAACCATGACCCCACGCTATCGCCGCTCTCTTAGTCAATCCTGTGAACTGCTCTACCGCGTGCTGCTGCGTCAGAAGGGCGATCGGCCAAGAAACAAACGCATGTCCGTGTTTCTCGCGCGACGAGACAGCGCATGTCGAATCGGCCCTCTACGCTTGGATAGGTGTCCCATAGGGCGCGCGCCATTGCGGAGTTGAGGGTGTTCCCCAGGGTGCAGCCGGTCGACGGCAGTCCGCGGTCGGCAAGCGCACCCCAGTCGGTAGCGCTTCCGAGCCGGTGGTCGGGCGCACCCCTTGGGCCGCCAGATTGCCCTTGTGACCACCTATTCGGCGCCATGGAACCTGACGACTCGGCTCGCCGACGGCCCGCAGAGTGGCGGGTCAGGAATCAGTGTGTTGACATACCACGTGTCCCGAGACAGGCCTATCCAATCAGAGGTAGCGTCGACATCGACTAAAGGAGCGTGCCATGCGCCCTGATCGACGTCCTCCAACCGGTCAAGCAAGGGTGGTCCGGAATCGGCCGTTGGTACGGGCCGTGATATGTGTCGGCGCTGCCGTCGCACTCGGACTGACGCTCTTCGCCATGACGACCACTTCCGCAGTGGCCACGACGAGTTTCGACGACTCCTTGTCTGCCGTGTCATGCGTCGGGACCTACTGCGAGGGGGTGGGAAGCTACACGCGGGCCAACGTCTCCTACACGCTGGCTGAACGTTGGAACGGGAGCACCTGGGCATTTGAGAGCACCCCTCTCCCTGCGGGTGGCTCCCTGGTGGCCGTCTCCTGCATCGCAACGGCAGCCTGCTGGGCCGTTGGCTCCAATGCCACAGATGGCATGGTCGTCGAGCGGTTGCAGGGCACAACGTGGACGATTGTCGCCGCACGCCAGGTGGTCGGACTCGGGGACGTCCTCGACGGGATCTCTTGCAGTAGCCACCCGACGATCTCGTGTGCAGCCGTCGGTTCGGTGCAATACACGGACTTCGAGTGGGGGGACCTCGTCGGGGTGTGGCACGGACATGGCTCGTGGTCGTTTGCCGGCCCCGTGTTCGGCGCCGGAGGGGGGGCGGGACCAACTGCCCTCACGGGAGTCTCCTGTAGTCGCGCCACATTCTGCATGGCAGTTGGCGAGTACCAGTTGCTGCCCTTGGGCGTCGGTGGGGGTGGTCCGATCGCCGAGACTTGGAACGGAGCCGTGTGGACGCCAGTATCGACAACGAATGTAACGACGAACGGCCTTTCGTGTGTCAGTCCCACCGATTGCGTGTCCATCGCCGACCCCTGGCGCTGGGACGGTCACCTGTGGTCCTTTATGCCCGGGGGGTCCTGGACCACCCAGGCCAGTGTTTCCTGCACGAGTGCATCGAATTGCATGGCGGTAGCGCCTCCCGTGCGTTGGAATGGAAGCAAATGGACGCCAACCGTGGACTTCGCTCTTCCTGGTCCCATTCAGACAACCAACGGCCCGGCCATTTCTGCCGTGTCCTGCTCCAATGGGTCGTACTGCATGGCCGTCGGCAGTTATAGCGTGAATCCGTCTGGTGGCCCGTTTACGGTGGCCGAGCTTTGGCAAGGCTCCAGCTGGCATGCCCTCAAGCCCCCTAATCGCTGAGGCGTTATCTGACTCCGGCGAAGAAGCGCACTTCCACAAGAGATGAGCGTGCAGATTTCGAGAAGCATCTGCTGGGTGGGCTGGTCCGTCCCTAGTCGCCTTCCGATGCAACAGCAGTAGTTTGCTCCCCCCAGACCGGCTCGCCACGGCGTCTGACGCCGCCCGCACCAGGTCCGCTCACCTCCAAGACGGGGTTGGACGGGGCGCCCAGGTGACCTGAGTCCGAGTCAACTCGGACCGAACGAATGTGCTCAAGGCCCAGTGTCTTGCCACCCCTCTGGGCCATCTCGCGGGCTGGTGCTTGCACCCGGCGGCAAATGCGTCCGAACGCATGGGTGATTGTGTTCGGGTGCACTGGAAGCGATCCGTCGATGGCGGGCAGAACACGTAGGCGTCCTCCACCAATTCGATCTCGTCCAGGGCAGCCGCATCGACCATCCGCTGAAGGCGTCCGGCCAAGACCTACATGGCGTGCTCGTACAGTTCCAAGCGCCGGACCTCATGGGTCTTCGGGTCCTTCACGCCTCGCTTACCTACCGTGTACAGGTACCAACAGCTGCAATGAGCCGGGTCGGGTGACCGATCGGTCCCCAAGTGAAGCGCGGGCGCTCCCGGCACCCGCCGGCGGCGCTTCGCATGTGTGGGCGGCTCTACCGCAACACTCGCACGCCGGCGGACGATGGAACCCGCTACCCTGCCTGGACCGGGCGTCCCCGCCTCGGCTCGAACCCGATCTCGGCGACGGTGACTGGTCGGACCAGTGGGGAAGAAGACGTTCCCCGGGGCAGTAGCTCAGTGGTCAGAGCAGGGGACTCATAATCCCTCGGTCGCTGGTTCGATCCCAGCCTGCCCCACAGGGTCGACGACACGGCGCCGTGTTCCGGCGAGCAGTTCTCCAGGGCGGAGGTGGCGGTCGACACCCGGCCCGGTGTCGGCAGCTGAACGACACCATCATGGAGCTCGTGGCCGACTGGCGCCGATCGCGCACCCGCACCGCGACCGGTCGCGAGGGCGGTGACCTCTTGACGACGCCCTCGGTGTTCGTGCGGTCACCCGAGGGAGCCGATGCTCGCCGGAGAGGCGGCAGTTCGGTGAAGAACGCGGCGGGGGTGTTGACGCTGCGCTTGACACTGCTGATACAGTAAATGCACCACAAAGCCACCTGGTCGGAGGTAGGCACATGAGCGAAGTCGAGGTCTTTCGTATCTGTCCCCATTGCGGGTCGGAGGATGTCCCCAAGCTCATCGTGCGATCGGCACGGACCTTCGGTACCGAGCCGTGCTGGCGCTGCCGGGTGTGCAACCTCGACTGGTCGGACTCCGAATACCGCGCCCTACGGGCCTCGTAGCTCTCCGTTCACCAATCCGTCACCCACGCGTCACCAAGCCGCGGTCGCCGGCGCTCCGCCCGATCCTTCCGGTCAGGGGCCCCCGGGAGCCGACCCGATGCCTGGCTGGCCGACCAGTTCGGTCGCGCTCCACGTCGGTCCGCCCGGACCCCAGCCGGTGATCGGCCCGCCGGGGACGCCGTGTGCCCCGGATGTTTCCGAGCCGGGGCCCCGCGACCGCTTCCGCCGGAGCACCAGCATCGGACCGACCACGGCGACCGCAACGGAAAGGACCAGGATCGCCCCGGCGGCGAGCGCGCGCTGATCGGCCGACGACTGGCACTGGCTGACGAAGGCCTGCCACTGGGCGTGTGCGACGGTGTTGGAGGCGGGCGGCTGGGGTCCGGCCCCGATGGAGGCCGGATCAGAGAGCGCAGCGAGCGCGGATTCGGATGCTGTGGTCGGACCGCAGGTGCCCCCTGCCGCCGGGGCGGGCAGGGGAACCAGGACGCCGCTCACCGCGAAGGCTGCCCCGAAGAAGCCCAGGAAGACGAAGAGCAGTACGAGCACGATGCGGGTTGGCGAGAGGGTCACCAGCAGTCCTTTCGGTCGTCAATGATCGTAGTCAGCACGGGCACCGGTGCGGCCGCGGGCGGGGACGGGCACGCTGCGCGTTGTTTCGGCTGCTCACGGAGGGTTCGGCTACCGTAGGAACCATGGACATCGAGCAGTTCTACAGCGCCGACGAACGGCGCCGGCAGTCGGGCGAGGTCGAGTTCGGGAACAACTGGTTCGATGCCAAGGGCAGCCGGTACGAGCTCAGCTGGGTCGAAGACACCGGTGAGCTCTATGCCATGCTCGAGTTGGTTCCGGAGGCCGACTCGTGGACCCCGTTCGGCGACATCGAGGTCGGCCAGTTGGCTGTCGACGGCCTCACGGTCACCATCCTCGGGACCATTGCAAGCAGGGCCGAGGTGGAACAGGTCCTCGACGGTTGGGACGATGCGATGAACAGCCCAGACGGTATCCAGTGGGTCGCCGATCGCCTGAAGGCCGCCGGGGTCGTCGGTTCGATCGGCGCGTGACCGCCGGGCACACCGATCGGTGGGGGACATGGAGGTCGTGGTGGATCTGAAAGACCGCGCGGTGACGCTCGAGCGGTGGGCGCAGTTCGGGTCCCTCGTTGTCCGGGCGCTGTCGGACGTCGAGGGGGTCGAGTCCTGATGCGGTTCTCGTATGCGGAGTCGATGGTCGATCCGTCCTACTACCTGCCGCTGGCCCGGGCGGCCGAGGATGCCGGGTATGACGGAATGGTGGTGCCCGACAGCCTCTGCTATCCGGAGGAGTCGGACTCCACGTACCCCTTCTCGCCCGATCACACCCGCGAGTTCCTCGAGGACAAGCCGTTCCTCGAACCCTTCTCACTGATCCCGGCGATGGGGGCGGTGACCGAGCGCATCCGGTTCGTCACCTTCGTGCTCAAATTGCCGACCCGACATCCACTGGTGGTTGCCAAGCAGGCCACATCGGTAGCCGTCCTGACCGGCAACCGGCTCGCCCTCGGGGTCGGCACCAGCCCCTGGCCCGAGGACTACCAATTGGTCGGTGTGCCCTGGGAGGACCGCGGCCGCCGCATGGACGAGGCGGTCGACATCGTGCGGGGTCTCGCGGCCGGTGGCTACTTCGAGTACCACGGTCAGTGCTACGACCTCCCGCCGGTCAAGATGAGCCCCGTCCCGACCGAACCCCTTCCCATCCTGATCGGCGGCCATGCCGCGCCGGCCCTCCGACGGGCCGCCCGGTGCGACGGTTGGCTCCACGGAGGCGGCGACCCGGCCGACCTCCCCGGTCTGCTCGAGAAGCTCGCTCGGCTGCGCGAGGAGGCGGGGACGGCTGACCGGCCCTTCGAGATCCATGTGATCTCGCTCGACGCCTTCTCGGTGGACGGGGTTCGCCGGCTCGAGGAACAGGGGGTCACCGACGTCATCGTCGGGTTCCGCTGGCCCTACGAGGTCGGACCGGACACCGAGCCGCTCCAGGCCAAGCTCGACAACCTCCGTCGCTTCGCCGAGACGGTGATCGCGAAGGCCGACCGGTGAGTTCCGAGCGGGAGGGTGCGCCGAGTGTCGTGGATCTCTCTAGGGCCTCGATGGCCGCTGTGGAGGCCGGGGACCGTGCGGCGTGGCTGGCGCTGTTCGACGACGACGCCGTGGTCGAGGACCCGATCGGCCCGTCCTCGTTCGACCCAGACGGCACCGGCCATCGCGGAGCTACGGCCATCGCCGCCTTCTACGACGATGTCATCGCTCCGAACGAGTCGATCCGGTTCGACATCCAGCGGTCGATCCACTGTGGCGACGAGATCGCCAACGTGGGGGTGATCCGGATCACCTTCCCCGGTGGGGCGGCCATCGAGGTGGACGGCGTCTACACCTACCGGCGTACCCCCGAAGGCAAGCTCGCCGCCATCCGGGCCTACTGGGAGCCGGAGAGGATCCGCTCGGTCTCCTGAGCAGGACGGCCGGGCGGCCCGCTGGTGCCGCGGTCATTCCCAGCCGTCGAAGCCGTACTGCCGGTGGGGGCCCATGACCGCACACTCGAACATGCCGTAGCCGACCTTGCCGTCGGAGGTGAAGCGGGCCGCGTACTCGGTCAGGCCCCAGTTCGGGTAGCTCGGGTCGGCCGGCGGGATCTCCTGGCCCTGGACGACCAGGTCGCCCTGGTACATCCCGTGCTTCCAGTCCGGCTCCAGCCCGTAGCCACTCCCGAGCAGCAGGGGGAAGGCCAGGAGGGTCTCGACCTCCACCTCTGCTGTCTTCTCACCGTGGGCGCCGAAATAGCTGAGGGTGGCACCGGTCACCGCCCGGCTGCCGGCGGCGAAGCGCAGCGCGTGCTCGGGTCGTCCGAGCCACTCGGCCTCTCGTCCAGAGCCCAGTGGGAAGACGCGGTGGGCGTCCTGCATGATCCGCTCTCCGGAGGGTCGTTCCTGGATGATGGTCACGAGGGCGTGGTCGTCGAAGCGCACCGGTGCGTAGATCCAGAAGAAGCCGCCAGCGGCGTCGGTCACCCGGATGCCGGGGGGCTCGGCCTCCCCGACCGGGCGCACCCCCCAGGACCGGTCCCGGCAGCCCCACCACCGGTCCGGGGCGAGCTGCATCTGGCGATCGCCGAGGGTGAGGGTGCCTGTCCAACTCCCGAGCTGGGCGAAGCGGGTGGAATCGAAGGTCACCCGTGAGAACTGGCGGTCGAAGTGCCGCGCCTCGAGGTGCGCCTCGGAGAAGCCGTCGTAGACGGCGTCGAGCTCGAGGCCCCACTCGTTCGGCTCGACGACGACCCGCACCTTCTCGAGGCCCCGCAGTACCTCGACCCGGATCGGGCCGACCGAGGTGTCCATCCGGTCGGCGCCGAGGACTCTCGATGAGCGGACGACCCGGTGGTCACCACCCCACAGCACCGACACGAAGGCGTCGGCGACGCTCAGGTTGGGGTACTGGCCCACGCCGATCACACAGAACAGCTCCTGATCCGTGCCGTGCACCTCGCCCGTACCGTGGATATTGAAGTAGTAGCGGTCGTAGAAGTTCCGGTCCGATGTGCCGACATTCCGCATCGGTTCGGAGATCTGGTGGACCGGGTAGTCGTCGAGAGGGGAGAGCACGGGATTCACTCCAGTCTCCGGCCGGGGCCGGGCACATGAGGGCGCCGAGGGGCGGGACGAGTGGAGCGTAACCGCCCGCGGATGGAGCCGGCGGACCGCGGCTACGATCATGGCAGGTACGCCGCCTGCCCGTGGTGGGGTGGTCGTCCGGCACACATCTCGCGTCAAGGGAGGACCCCGTGAACTCGTACGACCGTCTGTTCATCGGAGGGGAATGGGTGGAGCCGTCCTCATCCGCTGTCTTCGACGTCCACTCGCCCACGACGGGCGAGCTGGTGGGGCGGACCCCCGAGGCCAAGGAGGCCGACATCGACCGGGCGGTGGCGGCCGCCCGCGACGCGGTGGACCACGGACCCTGGCCGCACATGACCCCCGTCGAGCGTGGGGCGATCCTGGCCAAGGCTGCCGACGCGATCCGTAACGACATGCAGGGCATTGCCGAGCTGATCTCCTCCGAGATGGGCTCGCCTGTCTCGTGGGGCTTGATGGCCCAAGTGCTTGCCCCGACGATGATCCTCGACTACTACGCCGGCCTCGGATCGACGTTCGCCTTCGACACGGTCAAGGATGGCCTCATGGGGCCGGTCCTGGTGACCAAGGAGCCGATCGGGGTGGTGGCGGCCATCACCCCGTGGAACGTGCCTCTCTTCCTGGCCGCCGCCAAGCTGGGCCCGGCCCTGCTCTCGGGCAGCACGGTGGTCTTCAAGCCAGCCCCGGAGACTCCGCTCGACGCCAATGTCTTCGCCCAGATCCTGGTCGACGCCGGGCTGCCGAAGGGCGTGCTCAGCGTGGTACCAGCCGGCCGCGAGGTCGGCGAGCACTTGGTCAGCCACCCTGACGTCGACAAGGTCTCCTTCACCGGGTCGACCGCCGCCGGCAAGAAGATCGGCGCCGCCTGCGGGGCCACCCTCAAGCGGTTCAGCCTCGAGCTCGGCGGGAAGTCGGCCGCGATCCTGCTCGACGACGTCAACCTCGATGAGGCGCTTCCCCTCATGATGCCCAACGCCATCATGAACAACGGCGAGGCGTGCATCTCGCTCACTCGGATCCTCGCCCCTCGCGATCGTTACACCGAGGTCGCCGACGCGCTCGTCGAGCAGGTTCGGGCCTTGAAGGTCGGCGACGCTCTGGATCCGGCCACCGAGGTCGGACCATTGGTCGCCGAGCGCCAGCGAGACCGCGTGGAGAACTATCTCCGGATCGGCCAGGAGGAAGGGGCAAAGGTGGCAGTCGGCGGTGGCCGGCCCAAGGATCTCCCGACCGGGTGGTTCGTCGAGCCCACCGTTCTCGTCGACGTGGACAATTCGATGCGCATCGCTCAGGAGGAGATCTTCGGCCCGGTGCTGTCGGTCATCCCCTATGAAGACGAGGCTGACGCTGTGCGCATTGCCAACGATTCCGACTACGGCTTGTGCGGTGCGGTGTTCAGCGCAGACAACGATCGTGGCCTCGGCGTCGCCCGACAGGTGCGCACCGGGACCTACATGGTGAATTCGGCCATCCCGATCGACTTCTCCTCACCGTTCGGTGGCTACAAGGAGTCGGGCGTGGGGCGCGAGTTCGGCGAGGACGGTCTCGAGCTGTTCCTCGAGAAGAAGACCATCAACCTCCCTGCCGGGTACAGCCCGACGGTGTGACCCGGGCGGGCCGGAGCGGCTCGGACGGCAGGGTGCAGCGCCGGTCGGGCCTCACACCAAATGCCCCCAGCGGGTGGCGGAGAGCTGACAACATGGTGGGTGACCTGTGGCGCCCGCTGCATGGTCGGGACCGCACGCGTGGGTCCGGAGGCCCCGTCCATGACCGCTGAGACCGACGCCGTCACCCGGGGAGGTGCCCATTCGAGGGCGCGGGGGCGAACCGTCGTCTTCAATTTCGTCCCGGCGCTCGACGGACTGCGCGCCATCGCCGTGCTCGGGGTCCTCCTGTACCACGGTGGAGCCCCGCTGGTCACCGGTGGCTTCCTCGGGGTCAATGTCTTCTTTGTGCTCTCGGGTTTCCTGATCACCACGCTGCTGCTCGGCGAGTGGGCTACCCGCCTGAGCATCCGGCTCGGTGAGTTCTGGGCCCGACGGGCCCGGCGCCTGCTGCCCGCGCTCCTGCTCATGCTCCTCGGGGTGGCGATCCTGGCGAAGGTGTTCTCGGCCTCCGGCGAGTTCGCGTCGCTCCGGCTCGACGCGCTGTCGACACTGTTCTATGTGGCCAACTGGCACTTCATCATCGGCGGCGCCAACTACTTCGTCGCCAGCGCCCAGCCGTCGCCGCTCGGGCACATGTGGTCGCTTGCCATCGAAGAGCAGTTCTACATCGTGTGGCCCCCGGTCGTGCTGGTGCTGCTCCGCCTCGGCCAGCGGCTCCGCCCGTCGCGCCGCCTGTGGCCGGTGCTGACCGCCGCGGTGGCCGGCGCCCTTGTCTCGGCACTCGACATGCGGATCTCGTTCCTCCACGGGGCATCGCTCACCCGGCTCTACGAGGGAACCGACACCCGCAGCCAGGACATCCTGGTCGGGGCCGCTCTGGCGATCGCCATGACCATCTGGGCCGAGCACCGGACGGTGATTCCCTCGGCGATTCCCGAGCTCACCGCTGGACGGTTCGGGCGTGCCCACCCCTCGGCCGGGACGACCGGGACTGCGACCCCACGGCCGCACCGGCGTGACATGCACCGTCGGCGGGGCCCGAGCATCCGACCGATCAACGCCTGGGAGATCACCGGCCCGCTGGTGCGCCCGGTCACCCAGGCGTTCGGGTGGTCGGTGCTGATCGCTGGGATCGTGTGCTGGACCCGCGTCGACCGTCCCTCCGCCGCCCTCTTCGAGGGTGGGGAGCTGCTCTTCGCCCTCGGGGTGGCCGCGGTCATCTTTTGTACGGTGACCGCACAGACGGCATCGCTCTCCCGGTCACTCGGCAATCCGGTCTTCCGTTACCTGGGCAAGATCTCCTACGGCGTCTATCTCTGGCACTACCCGCTGTTCGCAGTGTTGGACGCCACCCGGATGCACCTCTACGGACTGCCCTTGTTGGCCGTGCGGATGACGGTGACGCTGGTGGTGGCCACCGCCTCCTACTACCTGGTCGAGTTGCCCATCCGCCGGGGTCGGATGGCCTCCCTCACCGAGTGGCGGGCCTGGTTGGCCACGTCCACCGCCTTCCTCGGAGTGGTCGCCGTCACGGTGGCTGCGACCGTGCCCGCGGCAGCCGGCCCCGTCGACCCGGTGCGGGTAGTGGGTACCGGCTACACCGGGGAACCGGTGAAGGTGGCGGTGTTCGGCGACTCGGTGGCCTGGCGACTGGGGTTCGCCCTCCTGGCCGGCCAACCCCAGCAGCATTACGACGTGAGCATCGACAACGGGGCCATCGTGGCCTGCGGGGTTGTCCGCAGCACCGGGTACGAGGCCGGTGGCGTCACCAATGTCATGGTCCCATCGTGCAATTCGTCGTCAGCTCCCTCTTCCCAGTGGCCCGCGCAGTGGAAGGGCGACCTCGACCAGTTCCACCCCGATGTGGTGATGATCCTGGCCGGCCGGTGGGAGGTCATGGACCGACTCGTCGACGGTCGGTGGCTCCATATCGGCGAGCCGGCCTTCGACGCGGTGCTCCACCGGTCGCTCGAGCAGGCTGTTCAAGTGGCCACCTCCGACGGCGCGCTCGTCGTGCTCATGACCGCTCCCTGCTTCGACTCGGGGGAGCAGCCCAACGGGCAGCCGTGGCCCGAGGACTCGCCCGCACGGATCTCCCTCTACAACCAGATGGTGCGGCAGGTGGCAGCGGAACACCCGGCCACGGTTCGACTGGAGGACTTCGGGGCCCTGGTGTGTCCCGGGGGGGTGTTCTCCACCTCGGTCGACGGCATCCAGCTTCGTGACGGAGACGGGGTGCACATCGTCCCGACTCCTGCCGCCGGCCAGTGGCTGGCTGCGCACCTTCTGCCGGGGATCGTCCAGATGGGCAGATTGCAGATGGCCGGGCACTCTCTGCTCACCCCGCCGACGGGATCGACGGTCCCCTCGCCGCCGGTCACCGTGTCGGCCTCTGGCACCACCTCGGCGGGCGGTGGTGCCCACGGACCCTGACCGATGCCCTCAGCTCCCGGACGCGGGCGGGATCGTGCCCGGTGGTGGCTGCTGGTTGAAGACCGAGCTCTGGGCGGCGCGGCACTGGGCCTGTAACGACGGGATCAGCGTCTGCTCGGAGACCCGGTTGGTCTCGGAGAGCGTCGTCACCAGCGCCTGGTACTGGCTGTCGTGATAGGCGGCCTGGGCCGCGATGGGCATCGCCGAGAGCAGCTCGATGTAGGCGCGCTGGCGGAGGGCATTGGCGTCTGAGGCCGAATCCGGCTCCGAGGCCCGCTGCATGAGGCTGATCGACCGGTCGACATAGGTGCACGCTTGTTTGGCGAGTCCGTTGGCACTCGCCCCGCAGGCGGCGAGGGCGGAACCGGTGACGAGGGTGGCGATGACGCCGATGGCGAGGCGGGCCAACCGGCCCCCCCCGCCGGGAGGGGTCACCCGAGCCAACTGCCGGCCGAGTCGAGCAGGTACCGGCTGACCGCCAGGCAGCGGTCGAACACCTCACACATCATCTCCTCACCGGCGAGCACGCGGGCGAGGGAGACAGGCGATCGGGCCACGATGCTGAGCCGCCGCTCGGCCGCCTCCGTCGCCGATGCGTACGAGTCGATGGCCGACACCTCGAGGGGCAGCTCGATCCCGCCCACCCCGGCGAGGTCGATCGCCAGGCGGAGCAGGTCGGGGCCGTTGGGCAGCGGGGGAAGGGACCAGGTGAACGTCAGCGCGAAGTGGAACTCGTCTGGAGGGTCCTCCTCCTCCGGAAGGCCGAAAACGGCGTCCTCGAAGGAGAGCAAGGTCCGTGGATCGACCTCCAGGGCAAGGTGCAGGTCGAGCGGGCCGCCGCAGCCGTCCTCGGGGTGGAGCTCCACCTCCCACACCTGGCGGAGTGAGTAGGTCTCGACGAAGTGGCGCTCGTCGTGCACGTGGAAGCCGTGGTCGACCGAGTGGTCCTTGAGATCGGCCACGTATCCGGCCACATCGATGACTGCCACAGGAGGCAAAGCCTACCGGGCCTGGATCGACTCCGGTAACGTCGGACGTGTGGACGACGACGTGCTGCTCGGGGTCCTCCACGCCACCGCCGCTGCGGTTGCTGAGGCGCTCGGCGCGTTGGACGACTGGGGTCTCGCGGGGACCCGCGAGGGGCAGTACCGGTCCGATCTGGCGGCCGACGACGCTGCCCTCGCTGTGCTCGAGTCGGCCGGATTCGGGGTGCTGTCCGAGGAGTCCGGGCTCCACCATGGCGACCGGGAGCTGATCGTGGTCGTCGATCCGGTGGACGGCTCCACGAACGCTGCTCGGGGGATCCCGTGGTACGCGACCAGTCTGTGCGCAGTGGACGGATCGGGACCCCGGGCCGCCGTCGTGGTCAACCAGGCGTTGGGCGTGCGGTTCGAGGCGGTGCGGGGCGGAGGCGCCCGGCGCGACGGTCGTGCGATCCGGCCATCGGGCTGTCAGCGGCTGGACGAGGCGATCCTGGGGTTCTCCGGGTACCCGCCGCGGTACCTCGGCTGGTTGCAGTACCGGGGGCTCGGCGCCGCCGCCCTCGACCTCTGCGCGGTCGCCGAAGGTGTGCTCGACGGATACGCAGTGGTCGGCGGTTCGAAGCTCGGGAGCTGGGACTACCTGGGTGGGATGTTGGTGTGTACCGAGGCCGGAGCGGTCGTGGCGGAATCACTCGGCCGGAACCTGGTCACCCTGTCCCATGACGAACGCCGGACTCCGGTGGCTGCGGCGACACCAGCCCTGCTCGAGGCGCTGGTCGACGCGACCGCGCAGTAGCGTCTGAAGGTCGGGCGTTTAGCTCAGTTGGTCAGAGCAGCTGGCTTACAACCAGCAGGTCATCGGTTCGAGTCCGATAGCGCCCACGACAAAATCCCATTTCAGAGTCCTATAGGTCGTCACCCCGAGATCGCACTAGGGTAAATCCCAACAAAAATCCCAACAATCCCAACACTGCGAGGGGTAGCAGGTGGCTGGCAGCAAGCGATCGAAGCCGGGGCAGCGAGGAGTGTGGGAGCTCCGGATCTTCCTCGGTCGTGACGAGCAGGGGCGGGTCCGTCAGAAGAGCGTGACCTTCCACGGTGGGGCCCGCGAGGCGGATCGGGAGCTCGCCCGACTGGTGGCCAAGTACGAAGGCACGCTTCCTGCCGTGGAGGCCCCGGTGCGCTGGACCGACACGACCACGGTCAACGACGCCATCACGGCGTGGAAGCAGAACGGCTGGCAGGACCTCAGCCCGACGACCGTCCGGCACTACCAGGAGATGTGGGACAAGCACATCAAGAGATCCATCGGACGACGCGAGATCGCTCAGCTCAACCCGTACGAGGTCGAGCGGTACTTCCGGCGGATGAAGGACGAAGGCACCGGTCGAACGACGGTGAAGCACATCCGGGCGATGCTCAACCGGGCCTGCCGGCTGGCCCGGAAGTGGAGCGCCAATACGCTCCCGAACCCTGTGGTGGACACGGAACTTCCTGTATGGCCACTCGGTGAGCGGGGGGAACCTGTACGGGCCCCCGAAGTGGCCGAGGTCAGGTCCATCCTGACTGCGGCAGCGGAACACGATGAGCGGTTCGGCGCCTTCGTTCGACTTGTGGCAGCGACGGGGGTCCGCCGTGGGGAGGCGTGTGCGCTCCGGTGGAGCGACATCGACTGGGAATCGGGGACGATTGTGGTGGACGAGTCGGTTGTGGCGGCCAGCGGGGGAGCGGAGGTCAAGGCGCCGAAGACCAAGGCGAGCATCCGCCGGCTCGCCCTTGACCCGGGCACCGTGGAGTCCCTTCGATCGCTCCGGACCAGCCAGGAGAGTCTGGCGGCGATGTGTGAGGTGGAGATCGGAGCGGACGGATTTGTGTTCTCTTACGAGCCAGGGTCGGCGGAGCCGCCGCATCCTGACACCATGAGCCACGAGTTCACGAAAGTGCGGACCAAGGCCAAGGCGGCCAAGGACATCCACCTCCACTCCCTGCGGCACTTTCAGGCCACGGCGTTGGACCGGGTCGTTCCCGAGCGTCAGAAGCAGGCCCGACTGGGCTGGGCCACCGTGCACATGGCCCGCCACTACACGGATGTGATCGCCGGTGAAGATCTCCGGGCGGCCGAGCATATTGGCCGGCTCCTCGAGGGGGAGGAGGCGGCTGCCGGTGCAGGTGCTCCACAGACCGGGCAGGGATCAGCCGTCGGCGCCAGCTGACGGGGCTGGCTGCCAACGGCCGGCTCGGCCCCCTCGAGTAGACGCTCGATGGCACGTCTCGGGATGCGGATCCGCCCACCCAAGCGCACGACCGGTACCGGGAGCGTGTCGTTCCTGATGGCGCGGTAACAGGTCGCCCGGTCAATCCCAAGAAGCGTCGCCGCCTCCTCGACGCTCAAGAGCGCGCTCATCCCTTTGGCTCCAAGCCGTGTTCTACCCATCGAGGTTCCTTTCAGCGATGGGTCCATTCTCTGATCGAACGTCACCCTCAACGTCACCCTCGGATATCTCGTCAGAAGCACCAACCTCACCCTCGGGCTTCAGCGGTCTGACGGCAACGATGCTCCTATCCGTGTCAAGCGGCGTCTGCCAGCCACTTTTCATACCTCTTGGCCAGGGTGACGTTGTGCTGAAGTCCGCGTTCGAGTCGTGACAGGTGGGTCGCCGAGATGCCCAGCGCGGAAGCCGCTGTCTCCAATGTCACCCTGGCGTTCGTGCGCGTCACCCTGAGGTCGGTGCCGACCGGAACGAGCTCGGGTGCGGTCAACAGCTGGAAGATCTCGCGGGCGATGTAGCGCTTGAGGCAGCGAATCACTTCGCGTCTGGACTTCCCTTCGGCAGTACGGCGGACCATGTAGGCCTGGGTGGCCGGATCGTTGGTGAGCCGCACCGTGGCGATGGTCCACAAGGCGTGGTTGGCCTGTCGGTTTCCGGCCCGGTTCAGCCGGTGCCGGGTGATCTTTCCCGACGATGCCTGGACCGGTGACGCTCCACACAGGGCGGCGAAGCCAGCCTCGGTGTGAAGGCGCTCGGGATTGTCGCCGGCGGCGACGAGGAGGATCGCAGCCACGTCAGGACCGACTCCCTTGGCCCCCCGCAGAGCCGGATTGGCTCGAGCGGTCAGATCGTCGAGGCCGGCGCTCAGCTCGGTCATCTCGGTGGTGAGGCGTTGATAGCGCCGGGCCAGGATCCGTAACGTGTACTTCGTCGCCTCGGCCGGATCGGTGAGCTCGCCGGAGCGCAATTTGGCGCAGCGCTCCACCCTCAGTTCAGCCGGGAGAGGGCTGAGCACGGCCCTGAGCTGGTCTGGAGCGGTCAGGATCAGATCCCGGATCTGGAGTGTCACTCGGGTCCGGGAGTTGCGGGCCGAGGTGAAGGCCACCCGGATCACCCGGATCGACTCGACCAGTCCGTCCTTGGACTTGGGCACCACGGTGGCCTCTCCGTTGAGGACGGCCCGGGCCGCGGCTTCGGCGTCGACGGCATCGGACTTGCCGCGCTGGCGCCGCATCTGCCGGTTCGGCCGGTTGACCTCGACGACCTCGACATCCTCGACGGCCAGGTATCGGGCAAGCCCTGCTCCATAGGCTCCGGTTCCTTCCACGCCCACCCGCTGGAGCGTCCCGAACGACCGCATCCAGGTGAGCAGCTCCCGATACCCGTCGGCACTCGATGGGAACTCCTGGGATTCGAGGAGCCTGCCCTGGTCGTCCACTACTGCGGCGACGTGGACGTTCAGATGGGTGTCGACCCCGCCGAGCACCACCGTTGGTTCATGAGCCATGCTGTATCTGCCTACCTTCGTTGTCGATGGGATGGCACCACCGGCCGGGACGGCGGACAGGACACACACGGTGCTTGGCAAGGCTCCTATTAGGTCACGTCCGTCCGACCGGTTGGTGTGAGACTCCAGCACGAGCGTGGTCGACAGATCGTGTTGCAAGGCACTTGGCCCGTCACCCTCGGAGTCAGACCACGCTCGCCTGAAGCCAGCCTGCATCATGTGTGTCACCCTCCCAGGTCAGAGCCCTGTCGGTGTGACCGAGGAAGCGCCACAGGCCATGTGCCCACATCAGCACTCCCCCGGCATCGAGGCGGGGGAGTGCTGTACCCCGGCCCGGTTCGGCGGGGCACCGTACGGGAGCGCACGTCTTCCCGTGTCGCTACTCAAGACGGTTCCGGGACCCACATCGACCCGGGAATCGAGAGAGGCGCCCAGGCAGGCATCGAGCCCGCCACGGGCACCTGGGTCACTCAGCACATCGGCTCCGCCAAAGCGGTACGGAACATGTCCACACCTGTGCACCCGAGTGCGGGAACGTCACCCTGAGCTAATTCCCGGATCTTCCCGTGCCTACGCCTTCAATCCGTGTGCGACAGCACCCCTCGGCATCGAGCCGAGGGGAGCCGCACCCCTTGACGTCCGTGGCGGAGTCGATCCGGGGCTCCTGGTCCGTACCCGTCAGTGCTCAGACGGCCGGGCGGTTATCCCGCTGCCAGGGGATGGAGAGAGGCGCCCAGGCGGGCATCGAGCCCGCCACGGGCACCTGGTTGACGTAGCAGATCGGCTCAGCGGGAGCGGGACAGATCATGTCCACACATCTGCACTCGTGGATGTGCCGGTCTCCGGGCGGACTCCGCCACTCTCAAGAATCAGAGTCTGGCGACGTGCGAGGGTGACACACATGATGCAGGCTGGCTTGAGGCGAGCGTGGTCTGACTCCGAGGGTGACGGGCCAAGTGCCTTGCAACACGATCTGTCGACCACGCTCGTGCTGGAGTCTCACACCAACCGGTCGGACGGACGTGACCTAATAGGAGCCTTGCCAAGCACCGTGTGTGTCCTGTCCGCCGTCCCGGCCGGTGGTGCCATCCCATCGACAACGAAGGTAGGCAGATACAGCATGGCTCATGAACCAACGGTGGTGCTCGGCGGGGTCGACACCCATCTGAACGTCCACGTCGCCGCAGTAGTGGACGACCAGGGCAGGCTCCTCGAATCCCAGGAGTTCCCATCGAGTGCCGACGGGTATCGGGAGCTGCTCACCTGGATGCGGTCGTTCGGGACGCTCCAGCGGGTGGGCGTGGAAGGAACCGGAGCCTATGGAGCAGGGCTTGCCCGATACCTGGCCGTCGAGGATGTCGAGGTCGTCGAGGTCAACCGGCCGAACCGGCAGATGCGGCGCCAGCGCGGCAAGTCCGATGCCGTCGACGCCGAAGCCGCGGCCCGGGCCGTCCTCAACGGAGAGGCCACCGTGGTGCCCAAGTCCAAGGACGGACTGGTCGAGTCGATCCGGGTGATCCGGGTGGCCTTCACCTCGGCCCGCAACTCCCGGACCCGAGTGACACTCCAGATCCGGGATCTGATCCTGACCGCTCCAGACCAGCTCAGGGCCGTGCTCAGCCCTCTCCCGGCTGAACTGAGGGTGGAGCGCTGCGCCAAATTGCGCTCCGGCGAGCTCACCGATCCGGCCGAGGCGACGAAGTACACGTTACGGATCCTGGCCCGGCGCTATCAACGCCTCACCACCGAGATGACCGAGCTGAGCGCCGGCCTCGACGATCTGACCGCTCGAGCCAATCCGGCTCTGCGGGGGGCCAAGGGAGTCGGTCCTGACGTGGCTGCGATCCTCCTCGTCGCCGCCGGCGACAATCCCGAGCGCCTTCACACCGAGGCTGGCTTCGCCGCCCTGTGTGGAGCGTCACCGGTCCAGGCATCGTCGGGAAAGATCACCCGGCACCGGCTGAACCGGGCCGGAAACCGACAGGCCAACCACGCCTTGTGGACCATCGCCACGGTGCGGCTCACCAACGATCCGGCCACCCAGGCCTACATGGTCCGCCGTACTGCCGAAGGGAAGTCCAGACGCGAAGTGATTCGCTGCCTCAAGCGCTACATCGCCCGCGAGATCTTCCAGCTGTTGACCGCACCCGAGCTCGTTCCGGTCGGCACCGACCTCAGGGTGACGCGCACGAACGCCAGGGTGACATTGGAGACAGCGGCTTCCGCGCTGGGCATCTCGGCGACCCACCTGTCACGACTCGAACGCGGACTTCAGCACAACGTCACCCTGGCCAAGAGGTATGAAAAGTGGCTGGCAGACGCCGCTTGACACGGATAGGAGCATCGTTCGCATCGATGATGCAGGTGTGTGGACAATTTTGTACCGGTCTGGCGGAGCTGACGAGAGTTACGCATTGTCGTTGGCGAAGGCGGGCTCGATGCCCGCCTGGGCGCCGCTTCGTGAGTGAAGCCGATGCGACAGACGCGATCAGTTCAGGCGCGAGCGTTCCACATGTGACCGCCAGTGCTCTGCCTTCGGGTTCTTGAGGTCAGCGGTTCGCCAAAGCCGGCCAGATTGGCCGGAGAGGCGACAGCGGACCCGTGCCCGGGCCTGGCCGGGCGCCAGCCCCGGCAATGGGGCCCTTGCAATCGTGTCCGGCCGCCTCCGGTGGAGTTAGTGAGGCTGAGACGATGAGCCGTCCCAGCCGTCGCCTGCTGCCTCCCCAGAGGCCGAGGCGGACCCAGAGCCACGAGAGCCAAGAACCAGCATCAGATCTGAGGGTGATGGGC